>OZ252261.1:3802500-3813695 GCA_965249955.1 Bacteroidia bacterium | reverse complement strand
TTGGGTAGTATTCTTTGTATACTTCTTCGTCCATCTCTTCCATCATCTCCTCAAGCCCTGCATCTTCAATATTTAGTGTTCGGTTGTTTTTCTGTGCATTAAACCATTTGTTAAGTTCGTTTATCGCTATTCGATATAGCCACGATGAAAAGGGAAGCCCCCTGTGCTGGTATTTTTTTAAGTTTACAAGGGCACTTATAAAAACCTGTTGGGCAATGTCTTTTGCAGTGTCTTTGTCGTCCAAACGCTGATATACAAAGCGAAAAATTTGCTCAAAGTACTTTTTATACAGCGGCTCAAATTCCTTAGGGTCTTTTTTAGCCGCATCTATCTGTTCCTCTTCGCTTTTTATTTGCGGAGGCGGAACATGGTATCCAGGCGATGGGTTCATGCTGTGCGTATTTTTAGGGTCAACAACTTTCACAAATGTTCAGCTTGTATATACCCTTAATAGTTAAACGTGTAAAAAGATACGTTTACTATATAAATATTTTAGTGTTTGTTTATTTTACACGCTAAATTACACCACTATGCCGCTATTTACTATTGACAGTGCTATTGAACGTGCCAGTACTTTGCCTGCAAAATTTTATACTGATAAAGATATTTTCGAGCAGTTAAAATATCAGGTGTTTGCTCGTTCGTGGCAATGGATATGCGATGCTGATGTGGTGAAACTGCAAGGGGATGTATATCCGTTTAATTTTTTAGATGGTTTTGTTGATGAACCTTTATTATTTACCCATGATGAGAGAGGGGAGATACATTGTTTATCAAACGTATGTACACATAGAGGTAATATTTTGGTGAAAAATGCAGGCAATGCGCCGCAACTACAATGCGGCTACCACGGCCGAAGGTTTGGGTTGAATGGTGATTTTAAACACATGCCCGGTACGCAAGGAATGGAAAATTTTCCTTCGGCTACGGATAGTTTGCCAAAGGCTCCGTTTAAAAAATGGTTTAATTTTTTGTTTGCCAGTATAAACCCTGCGTACGATTTTGAAATTGTGATGGATGATATTGAGGCAAGAATAGGGTGGATGCCTGTTAAAGATTTTAGGTTTGATGCCAGCCGCTCGCAAGATTATTTGGTAAAAGCCAACTGGGCATTGTATGTAGATAATTACCTTGAGGGATTTCACATTCCTTTTATACATAAAGATTTAGCACAGGCATTAGAGTTTGGCGAGTATGCATCGGAACTTTACGAGTTTGCTAATTTGCAACTGGGTATAGGTAAAACAGGGGATGTTTTGTTTGATTTGCCCGCCACTTCGCCTGATTATGGTAAAAATGTTGCTGCTTATTATTACTGGTTGTTTCCCAACTTAATGCTCAATTTTTATCCTTGGGGATTATCTATAAATATAGTTAAACCTATTGCGCCTGAGCTTTCGCGCATTAGTTACCGCACCTACGTTTGGGATGAAACCAAACTAAACAGTGGGGCAGGGGGAAATTTGGAAAAGGTGGAGCGCGAAGACCAAAATATTGTTGAATCTGTACAGCGCGGTGTAAAATCACACTTATACCAAAAAGGAAGGTTTTCGCCCACTATGGAAAAAGGGGTGCACCATTTCCATTTTCTTTTGGCTAGTTTGATGAATGGGTAATTTTTTTGGTGGTATTTACAACAGGTTAAATACCTGCCGCTTTTAAAATTACAGCGCAAAGGGAGACTTTAAGTCTCCCTTTGCGCTGTAACTTGGATAGAATAGGATTTCAAATCTTATTACTTACGTTATTTTAAGAAATAAGATTTATTCAACAAACAATTGTGGGCTTTCTACTTTTTTACCTACAAGGCGAATTATTAGCCAACAAACTGCTATTCCTAGTGGTAGCGATACATAAAAAGGTATGCCAAATGCTGCAGGTATTGTGCCTACAAATATAGAAACCCCAGCAACGGTGAGGGCATAGGGCATTTGTGTTTTTACGTGGTTAATGTGATTACAACTACTGGCCAACGAGCTAAGTATGGTAGTATCGCTAATGGGCGAGCAGTGGTCGCCAAAAATTGCACCTGCTAATACTGCCGATACAACATTATGGAATATGCTTAGCGATTGGTTGTAATCAAAGTTTGTTTCTTTGCAAAGCAACCAAGTGGCGGGTAGCATTATAGGGTATACAATTGCCATAGTACTCCATGATGAACCTGTAGAGAAGGCTACAAAACCAGCCAAAACAAAAGTGATGGCGGGTATTAAATACGGGCTTACTTTGAGTGAGATTAAACTATCGGTAATAAAGTTGGCAGTACCCAATTCATCCGTAAGTTTTGCCAGTGCCCAAGCCAATACTAATATCATAATAGCATTAAGCATAAACTTAAAACCCTTTAACATAGCCGTCATGGTTTGCTCCAAATTCATCAGCTTTTGGCTAAGGGTTAGAGCAATAGCTACCGTTACTGCACCCAAACTTGCCCAAAGCAATGCAAGGTATGAGTTGGCTGCACCTACAAGGGTTGATATTTTGCGGAACAAACCCAACTCAGGGTCAGCCCAATCAACGGCGCTTTTACCTGTATAGTACAAGCCTGCCATAGTGCCCAGTATTAAAACCACTATAGGTATTACTGCATTAAAAGCGCGTTTAGGTATATTTTCTTCGGGATTTAAAGAGTTTAGCTCTTCGTCCTCACTACTCTTTGTTGTATCAATAAAATCATCCGTATCGCGTTGGCGACTTTCTACCTCGTATTTTCGCATGGGGCCAAAATCTCTACCTGTTAGTATCAGCACCAACATAAATATAATGGTTAGCAAAGGGTAAAAGGCATACTGCAACGAGTTAAGGAAAACATTGTAGCTGTTCTCGTTCAAGTCAGAAAGATTATCAATGCCATCTTGTACATAGCCAAGCTGTGCACCAATCCATGTGGTAACAAAAGCTATTGACACTACGGGTGCAGCGGTTGAATCAACAATATAAGCTAGTTTTTCGCGTGATATTTTAAGTCTGTCGGTTAGTGGGCGCATAGCATTACCCACCACAAGGGTATTTGCATAATCATCAAAAAAGATAACTATACCCAAAGCCCACGTTACCAATTGTCCGCTTTTAGCGGTGCGGGCATATTTTGCCAGTATATTAACAAAGCCAAACATACCCCCATTTTTTGAGATGATAGTTACCATGCCGCCTATAAGCATTGAGAATACTATAATGGACATGTGACCTTCATCTAACAAAACAGGGACGAGGTATTTATCTACTACGGATATAAAACCTGTAAACAAACCTGCTGCACCATCTTTATAGAGGTATAATATATATGCGCCCGATAGTACACCTAAGAATAGTGAGCTGATAACTTCTTTAAAAATTAAAGCCATACCTATGGCCAATAGCGGCGGAAGTATTGATAACCACAAAGGTATCATAGTAGTGTTGCCGCTTTGTGTGGCGTTGCCAATGCTAACGGTGGTTTTACCGTCTTCGGCTAGTTTTAGCTTTAGTTTGGCTACACCATCATTAAAAATAAAAAGGGTTTTGTTGTTGTTTACTCCACCATGGATGTTGCCTGTGAGGGGAGTATCTATCTCAACCGTTAGTTCGGTTTCCGTTCCTTGCATAGCAATTTCAGGAAAACTTACCTTTAGGTTAAGTGTATCGCCTGCGGTTGCGCACAGGCTATATAATGCTAATAGTAGTGTAAAAACTTTCTTCATTCCCTAATCAATGGCGATAAAGGTAAATATTTCTTTATAAGAAATTAAAATTAGTACAGTAAAGAAATAAGATTTGAAACCTTATTCTATATATACTACAATGCCCATAAGGACTTTAAGTCCTTATGGGCATTGTAATTATACAAACGATAATGTTATATCTACCGAAAAGATTGTTTTAATAATTAACGGGTTTATCAGGATTTCGTTTAGGGGCGGGGGTGTTACCAGTGGGCTGACGGGGCGTGCTGCCTGTATTGCCACTTTGTGGTTTGCTGCCGCCATCGTTGCGGGGTAGCGTGCTTATTACACCAACGCCAATGGCAACACCTGTGCTAATGGCGGGTGCATAGTTGGGGTGGCTTTTTGGGTTGTATTGTGTAGGTTGTTGGTTGGTAGGGTTATTGGTGCGTTGCCCATACAGGTATTGCATTTCAGGGTCGTTTTTGGCTTTTGCACTGGTAGTAGTGGTTTTTATGCAGGGTGCTGATGATGCCGCTACACTATTACTGCCTACTGTGCTATTGAAACGGAAAGTCCCACTAGTATTTTTATCGCTGTACAATGTGCCCAAATCGCGCTCGCCATAAGTGTATTTTACGCCAATGCCCGATGTGTTGTTGGGTATATCGCCCAAGTTGTTTGCATACATTATTATATAGTTACTACCCGATTGCAGTTTTACCTGTACACTTTGTTTTTGTTTGCTAAGGCGCAGGTTGTTTACTACCCATACACCGTTTAGGTTTATTGATATAGTGTCGTTATCCTCAACGCCGCTGTCCCAAAAATATAGTGTTACTATACTATCGGCAATATTGGTACAGCCTTGCATTTCAAGTTGGCGGGGAGTTTCGTACGGGTTTTTTCTTACACCTGAGTATAGGAAATTAAAGGAAGGGTTTGCCAAATCAGGATTTGCGCGTACCTGTTGATTTTCATCGTCCATATACACTTGGTCTTTGGGGCAGTCTGTCAAAATACTTTGCATACCTGCACCCCCTTTTACCAAAAGTTTTAGTGTACCGTTGGTTTGCATATTGCTGCTAAGTGTAGCTTTTTGTTCTACACCGTTTTCTTTTACAGCCATTGCAGCAGTATTGTCGGGTATATCGCCCAAGTTATTTGCTAAAAGAGTAAGCTGATTTTCACCGGGGGTTAGGGTAATATCTATTTCTTGTTTGGCATTGGTAAGGCGAAAATGGTGTAATATCCAAACACCGTTTAAGTTTATAGAAACCGTGTCGTTATCCTCAATCCCACAATCCCACAAAACCAACTTCACTTGCATTTGCTTCAACCCCATGCACGCTTGTGCTTTTGGTAGGCGTTGCTGGCTGGCTGCATTTAGCATATTTATATCAGCAACGTTTAGTTGCTTTTGTTTAGCTATTGGTGTAGGGGTTTGAGCTTGTAGGCTAAAGGCAAACAATACCAACAGCAATACAGCTATAATAATGCGTAGCGAATAGGCAGGGTAAGGTTTTTTCATAACAATAGTAATTTATGTCAACTATATGTTAACTAAAACTGTGCCGAAGTACTTTATTTTAAATTCACTCTCAATTTGCTGTTTTTCATCGATAAAACTTTCTCAGGGTCTTCAATGCTTTTTACTTGAGGGAAAGCACGCAGGCGTTTCATCACTTCGTTTTTTAGCACTCCGCTACCAATGCCATGTATTATAGTAACCTGTTTTACCCCTTGTTGTATGGCTAAGGCAAGTTTATAATCTAAAAAATCAAGCTGGCCGTATAGTGGGGGAGTGGTGCGGTAGTTTTGAGGTAACTTTTCAGTATGTAAGTCTATACTTATATTTTTAGGTGCAATAGTAGTAGGTATCTCTTTTGATATTGGATTTGTTGCTGTTAGTTCAGTATAAGAAGCCTCTACCAATATAAGGGTATGTATAGGATAGTCAATTTCCATACCCGTTTCATCTTCCAACAACATCACGTGGCGGCTATCCAGTAATTTTACCACCGCGCCCCTTAGCGATGAGTTTTTGCAACACACTATATCACCAACTTTAAATTTCATATCCAACAAACGTTGCAAATTGGTTTATTTTGCGCTAAAGTACAAAACCATGCAGCACGATATTGTAATAGTAGGTGGAGGAATAGTGGGTTTGGCAACTGCCTACCAATTGAAACAGGCAAAACCCGAACTAAAAATAGCTCTTGTAGAAAAAGAAAACGCGGTGGCTCGTCACCAAACAGGGCATAATAGCGGGGTGATACACAGTGGTTTATACTACAAGCCCGGTAGCCTGAAGGCAAAAAACTGTATTGACGGTTACGCTATGATGCTTGAATTTTGTGATACTCACAATATTAAGTACGAATTGTGCGGCAAATTGGTAGTGGCAACACAAGAGCATGAAATACCACTATTAGAAAATTTATACAAACGCGGATTGGAAAACGGCTTAGATAAAATTACCTATTTAAGTAAAGAAGAAGCACACGAGATAGAACCGCATGTAAACCAAATAAAAGCCCTTAATGTTCCTTACACGGGGATTATAGATTATACAGAAGTATGCGAAAAGTTGGCCGAGTTGTTTAAACAAGCCGATGGTGAATTGTTTTTAGGCGAAGCCGTAACTGGAATTGACGAGAAAAGCGGATTTTCAGAAGTTACCACACCAAAACGCACTTTGCAGGCCAAGCTGGTGATAAACTGTGCAGGTTTGTACTGTGATAAGGTGGCTGCATACACACAAAAGAACCTTGATACCCGCATAATACCTTTTAGGGGCGAGTATTATATGCTGAAAGAAGACCGTAAGTATTTGGTGAAAAACCTTATATATCCTGTGCCCGATCCTAATTTTCCTTTTTTAGGCGTTCACTTTACCCGTATGATTGAGGGTGGGGTAGAAGCAGGTCCCAATGCCGTGTTTGCCTTTGCTCGTGAAGGCTATACCAAAAGTACCATCAACCTTAAAGAGATGTTCGAGTCGCTAATGTGGCCGGGTTTCCAAAAAGTGATGATGAAGTATTGGAAAACAGGTATGGGCGAAATGTATCGTTCGTTTTCAAAAGCTGCCTTTACCAAAGCCTTGCAACGCTTGATACCTGAAATTACTGAAGACGACCTAATACCCGCCGAAGCGGGAGTACGTGCACAAGCCTGCGATAGAACCGGTGGTTTGTTGGATGATTTTAAAATTGTTGAGGATGAACTAACCATTAATATACTTAATGCACCTTCACCCGCAGCCACATCATCACTATCAATAGGTAAAACCGTTGCAGGGATGGCTTTGAAGAAGTTTTAGTTATGTAAGATTAAATGTTATTTTTGTATAAATAGTATTTAATGGACGGACTATCAAGTTTTTTATTTGGTGCGCTAGTCACAATTGTGGTGGCATATTACTTTCATAGGAAATCAATAAAGATTAAAAAACTCAATATCTATTTAGAGAATTTTTCTCAAATTTTTAATGATATAGACACTGAACTTAAAGATGTTTTAAAGGTAAGTTATAAAGGAAAAAAGATTGAACATCTTTATGAAACTACTTTTTCAGTTACTAATACAGGTAATAAAGCAATAAGAGATATTATTACACCATTAACTTTTGAGGTTGCAGATAAGTTTGAGGTTTTAGAGATTAAAGTTATTTCGATAGAACCCGAAAAACGTAAAGTTGAATTAATAAAACAAGAAGATAACATATACGCCTTTATTTTCCCATTGTTAAATGTGAAAGAAAAGTTTACATTTAAAATTCTATTGACCGATAAAATTTTAATTGATATATCCGAAGATTCTATTAAAGAATCAAAAACCAGTGTAGTCAAAGAAAGTTTTGGGGTTGAAGATTATTTTATCGAAAAAAGTCAATTCACAATTTCATCTGATGAACTTCCACCTGTTTTAAGGATAAAGAGAAATGTATCAAGGGATGGTGAAAAAATAGAATATAATCTTAAGAAGTTAAGTATGTCAATAAGAGCAATAAGTATTGGTATCTTGATAATATATTTTACTTTTGATACTGATAATTACAATATTTTTCATCCAGCCATTTTTTTTGATGGGCTAATTGTCGGAAAGGTTCAATTGTCAAGTGAAGTGTTTGGAGTTCGATTATTGATATTAGCTCTTTGGTATAATTGCATTCGATGGTTTTTTAGTGGAGTGTATAATGCCTTTTTGCCAGCGTTCTTGGAACTTGAGGATATTATAAATAGGAAGAATTAGTTTTGTGTTTACTATCAGCAATTGGCTAAAAGCCATTAGCCTTCGTCGCTATCGCCCCACTATCCTGTTTTTCCATACAGTCAAAGTGGCCTTTGGGGCATTTATCGTAGCCTATTTTAGAACATGGGCGGCATTTCAGCCCCAAAACCTCAAACATTTCAGCCTTTAGTGCAGCTTGTGAGTCTTTCTTATAATAAGGATACATCCCCAATTGTGGCACAGTATTTCCCCATACCGATAATATAGGCACATCCAAAGCCGCCGCAATGTGCATCATACCCGTATCGTGTGTTATCAAGCCCTTACTGTTTTGCACCATCAACGCTGATTGATGCAGGCTAAGCTGCCCACACCTATTTATAATAGGTAAATGCGATACCGACTTTAGTATCTCCTCACCGTTTTTCGCATCCTCTTTTCCTCCTATTAATATAGTAGGGTAGTTTAGGTGCTGCAAAACCTCCACTATTTTGTGGTTGGGCAGTTGTTTGGTACGGTGCTGTCCGCCAATGGCAAACGTTATATAGCCATTGCCAAAAGCATCGGGTAGGGAAGTAGTATCTAGTTTTTCAGTATCGGGTATATAATAGTCAAGCCCTTGTCCGTCGTTTTTCACGCCAAAACGGGCTGCAGTTTTCATATACCTGTCTACAATATGTATATCGGGCATACGGTGTAGCTTTAGCTTCACCAATAGCCATTTCTCCCAATTCAATTTGTTAAAAGCATACGAAGGCTTGCCTAGCAAGCGTTTTAGCCTAAGCGTGCGCAGGTTATTGTGCAAATCAATCACCCCATCGTAGTTCTCCAACTTCAATTGGGCGGCTGTTTCCTTTAGCGATGCGCCCAAAGTATATACCTTATCTATATAAGGATTAGGAGTAAGAAGTGATTGAAATTGTGGTTTGGTAAGATAATGCACCTCAATGCCCTGCACCTGTTGTTTAAGGCAGCGCACCACAGGCGTGGTGAGTACAATATCACCAATAGAACTAAAACGTACGATTAGTAGCTTCAAAACGGGTGCAATATACCTATAAAGTAAGCTCTTTTGTAGCAACAGCCTCGTCAACCTCAATCCACAACACCGTATTTTCGTTGTCAATCTGTCCCAAAATCACCAAACGTTTGCTGCCGTCATCGTTTTTATGCCAGTCCAAACTAGCCACTCTAAACTTACGACCCGCATATTCGCATGGCAAACGACGACTATCTACATCACCCTCATTAAAAAAGTAGGGATAGAAACCATCCCCCGTAGCGGTATCGTACACCAAACCTCTATCTACCCAGCGGGTTTTAACAATCAAATCTATATGCAAAAAGCCAAATTCAGTATGGCTGCATTGCCCAAGCGTAAGCGAATCACCCACTGTAATTTCTACCTGAGCCTTGCTTTTACTGGGAATAGCAAAGCAAAACAGCAGTACTATATATATATAGGTATACGGTTTCATACTTTTATATTAGCCTACAATAATAGTGCTAAAGCCGTAGATGCAGGCTATTAGCAAAAGGTTACTAAAGAAAACACTACTGATAATCAGTACCTAAACGATGATTTTATTAAAAAGTCAACATGTGTACTTGTAAAGTTAAAAATGTACTTATCTTTGCACCCCGTTCTGGTAAAAGGTTGGATACGAGTAAAGGCGAGTTGCAAGAAATATTAAAAATAAAACTTGCGGGTTATGAAAATAGCCTTACCTTTGCATCCCATCAAAAAAAACGGATGGAGTTCTTACGAAGGCGGTAGAAAAAAGTCAAAAATAATTCTTGACAATTAAACGGAAAGAATTACCTTTGCACCCCCTTCGAGATAATCGAAAGTTCTTTACGAGAGAGGTTAAAAAAAGAAAAAATAATTCTTGCTAATTAAACGGAAAGAATTACCTTTGCACCCCCTCTTAATAAAGAGAAAGTTCTTTAAAACGGTTGACAGATTTTAGCGATATAGAGAAGAGAAAAGAGACGAGGAGTATTGCAAAAGTTGACCTATTGAAAACAGACATCTAGTATTATTATATATATAGATTTAAGTTCTTTGAAGTATTGGAAGAAATAGCGGACCTCAGAGTTTTATAACTTTGAGAAGATTAAATTCACAATAGCCAATTTTCGAACTTTTTTTACAACGGAGAGTTTGATCCTGGCTCAGGATGAACGCTAGCGGCAGGCCTAATACATGCAAGTCGAACGGGATTGGAAATAGCAATATTACCATGAGAGTGGCGCACGGGTGCGTAACACGTATGCAATCTGCCCCTAACTGGAAGATAGCCCGGCGAAAGTCGGATTAATATTCCATAACATTGCGAAACGGCATCGTTTTGTAATTAAAGCTCCGGCGGTTAGGGATGAGCATGCGCGACATTAGCTAGATGGCGAGGTAACGGCTCACCATGGCTACGATGTCTAGGGGGTCTGAGAGGATTATCCCCCACACTGGTACTGAGACACGGACCAGACTCCTACGGGAGGCAGCAGTAGGGAATATTGGGCAATGGACGCAAGTCTGACCCAGCCATGCCGCGTGCAGGATGACGGCCCTATGGGTTGTAAACTGCTTTTGTACAGGAAGAAACCCCTTTACGTGTAGAGGGCTGACATTACTGTAAGAATAAGGATCGGCTAACTCCGTGCCAGCAGCCGCGGTAATACGGAGGATCCAAGCGTTGTCCGGATTTATTGGGTTTAAAGGGTGCGTAGGCGGACCATTAAGTCAGAGGTGAAAGTTTGCAGCTTAACTGTAAAATTGCCTTTGAAACTGGTGGTCTTGAGTACAGTTGAGGTGGGCGGAATGTGTCATGTAGCGGTGAAATGCTTAGATATGATACAGAACACCGATTGCGAAGGCAGCTCACTAAACTGTAACTGACGCTGAGGCACGAAAGCGTGGGGAGCGAACAGGATTAGATACCCTGGTAGTCCACGCCCTAAACGTTGAATACTCGTTGTTGGCGATATACAGTCAGCGACTAAGCGAAAGCATTAAGTATTCCACCTGGGGAGTACGACCGCAAGGTTGAAACTCAAAGGAATTGACGGGGGCCCGCACAAGCGGAGGAGTATGTGGTTTAATTCGATGATACGCGAGGAACCTTACCTGGGCTTGAAAGTTAGCGACCGCTGCCGAAAGGTGGCTTCCCTTCGGGGCGCGAAACTAGGTGCTGCATGGCTGTCGTCAGCTCGTGCCGTGAGGTGTTGGGTTAAGTCCCGCAACGAGCGCAACCCCTATCTTTAGTTACCATCAGGTTAAGCTGGGCACACTAGAGAGACTGCCTTCGTAAGAAG
>OZ252261.1:2590000-3797500 GCA_965249955.1 Bacteroidia bacterium | reverse complement strand
TAAACTATACTGGCTGTTATCGCTGCTCCAATTCCACTATAAACAGGTATAAGAATAAAACCAGCAATGGCTGTGACACCAAACCCTGCAAACGATATTATGGTATTGTAGTGGTTTTTTCCAATGCCCGAAAAGAAATGCGTGGTAATATTAGCATACGCAAAGGCTATGATACCAGGGGCTAAATACCATATAATTTGTTGCAATCCTTTGAAATCTCTTCCGAACAAAAAGGTATAGAAAGTATCGGGAAGTATGCAGATGATTGCCGCCAAGCCAATAGCAATAAATACATTGGTTTTGCGCAGCTTCATTGTTTTTTGTTTCGATACGTTAATATCCTTTTCAACTGCAATTTCTGCATATTGTATGGTAGCTATACTTCGACTGACTATCCATATAGATTCGGCCAAAGCTATAGCATTTGAGTATATGCCCAGTGCTTTTAAACTATGATAATAGCCAATTATGTAAAAGCTGGTGCGGTAGATAAGCAGTTGACCCAAGTTGGCCAGTTGTATAAAGCCTCCGTGTCTGATAAATCTGTATAAAACTTCTTTTAGCTCGCTTATTTCAAAGCGAGTATCAATTTCTTTCAGCGTAAAAAATAAACTGGCTACAAACGATAGTCCATAACCTGCGTATAATGCCATTACATATTGCGAGTAATCATGGCTTTTTAGATTGCCATAAAAGCCTAATACAAGGTATAGTAAGGTGATAAATACCTGTATTACGGTTAATATATTATAGGTATGGGTTTTTTGCTTGCCCAATAATATATTGGTATTGGTATGAAACCAACCTAAAATTATTGCCAGTAGTATGGTGTGTATGTCAAAGCCTTGAACATTAAAACCTGTGAGGTAATACACAAAACCAATAGCCAGTGCAGCCAATGGTACCCATATATACGATACTAAGAATAATGTGAAGGTATGAAAACGGGGTACAAGGTATACTAATGCTGCACCTCCCATTACATTAGTAAGTAGGTTTATAAATGATATGTTAAGGATAAGTAGTGAGGCTTGTCCTTTACCTTCAGCACCTAAAAACTGTGATAATAGTATTGCTATGTAAAAGCCCGCTGCTGCGCTGCCAAAGCGTGAAAGAAATGTTACAAGTATTTTACTTTTCATGGCGGCTATTGCCCAACTATACGTTTTATGGCTTGTTGCAGTGAGTAAATATACTTTTTCCCGTCAATAATTATGGTATCACCATCAACACAAACGTGATGAATGCCTTTGTTTAGTTGGGTATCAAAGGGCAAAATCTCGGTTAGCTTTTCTTCTTTAAATTCAGTTTCAGTAAGGGTAACGATATGGTTGAGCACCAAACTGCCGCCATAAGTGGTTGAGCAGTTCTGGGCAGGACGAACGTATTTATTATTATGAGTAAAGATTCTTCCCGCAGGTCTTGCCGATGCTATATCGGTTTTTACAGGGTTGAGTTTATGGGGTATATAATTACCCAGTAAACTATCTGCATGGTATATATACAGTTCTGCATTGGGCAGTGATGTTTTTAGGGTGAAGAACAACCAAAACTTATTATTATAATATAGCAGGGTAGGGTCTACAACCTGTAGGCCTTGAAGTAAGATTTTTTGCAGGGTAAAAGTGTCGTCAGTTTCAATTTTATAGATTTCTATACCATTGCTTTCAAAACATTCAGGCAGGCAATAATTTTCACCTTCATGGCTAAATATAAAAGGGTATGAGTAGTGTCTGTTGTTTTGTATAACGGCTTTTTCCTCGTCATTATCACCCCATGCCATCGCTATATGACCTTTGTGTGTATTGTAGTTAAAACGCTCAAAAAAATAAGCACGACGGCCATTTATTTTTGTTGTAAAAGGATCTGCTCGGTAGCTAAGTTTTTTATTGTCGTTCCACCATTTAGCTTTTAGGTTTTTGGTGGTTACTAAGTCATCAACTGTGTTTTGTAGTTGGCCTATGCTCCAAATTTCAACTCTAAAAAGAGCATTAAGTTTAAAGGCAATTTTGTTGTAAAGTAGTTTTAGTAGAAAGACTAGAAATATTGTATTGGTGGGTGCTTTGTGTATTTTGCTTTTGTTGGGTGATGGAGGTAAAAACGTTTTATCATTATAAAGAATATCCAAACCAACCTGTTTTATCCAGCTTGATGTATGAGTGAATAGAGCGTCAACCTGCTCGGCATAAGAGTGGTGTATGGTTTTAAAACAGCCTTTTTTCATCACTACACCACCATCAAGGGTGGAGGTGAGGCGTTGCAAAATGGCTGCTGTTGTGGGTTTGCTGTAAAATATCTCCCAAAACCCGGGGGGGCCACCTCTAAAGTGGTTTTCATCACCGTGATGGAAACTCCACACGCCCTGTTTTGCAGCATTTAGTATTTCACCTTTTAGTATGCCAAAGCCAAACCTCACTATAAAATCTAAACCATAGTTTTTTATGGTCTCGACATCATCATTGGTAAAGTATTGACTGTATTTGCCTTTTTTATTTGGTATGATTTTTAAAAGAGGAATAGGAGCAAATTCCTCCGACATATCAACCGATTGCTTTGCGGTGATTTTTAAAAAGCGGGTTTCGTATTGACGAAAAAATAAGGTGCGAGAAAATAGTTTGTTAAACAGGCTTTGAGGTTTATCAGCTTCACTGTTGTTTTGAAGTATAAGGCAAAGCTCAAAATTGGGGTGTTGCAAAAGCTGCTGTATGGCATTGGCTTGCCATTGTTGCAATGCTGGGCTATTGCACAATATCCCGAATTTTAGCTTTTTATCCGTCAAACTCTATTGCTTTACTATGTTTTTGTAAATATCGTAAAACTGTTGCCCTACACCTGCATAGCTATAATTTTTTACAGCGTGTTGTCGCATAGCTTCTTTATTAAACGGTGTATTGCCTTCTATCACTTGCTGCATTGCTTGTGCAAGTGCGGCTTCGTCTTCACTATCTATTAAAAAGCCAAAATCGGGCTGTACAATTTCGGGTATGCCGCCTACTTTGGTGGCAATAACAGGTAGCGAGCAAGCAAAGGCTTCAAGCAATACCACAGGTTGATTCTCAAATCGGCTGAACATAACAAAAGCATCTGCCGTTTGGTATTCTTTCAACAAATCATTACCTGTTTTCAGTCCTGTAAAGACTACATTTTGTAGTTGTAAATTATTGCAATAATCCACACACATTTGGTGGTCTTTGCCATCGCCAATTAGTCTTAACTCAAAGTCGAAACCCTTTTCAACTAATGTTTTGGTAGCATTTAAAATACCTTTTACGTTTTTGGGCTTCTCATCAAAGCACGATACGTGTAAGAATACAGGTTTTGCATTTACAGGTTTTGGGCTGAGTGGTTTAAAGTAGTTTACATCTACCACGTTTGATATTTGGTAGTAGGTATTGTTTAAACTGTGCGATTGCATGGCTTTGCCCAAGTGTTTTGAAACGGTGGTAACTGCCGACGCATTTTTAACTATCCTTTGGGTGAGCCATTTGCGGAAACCGCCTGTATAACTGCCCCTATTTTGTGGCAAATAGCGCGACCAATGTTCTGTAATAAGATATGGTGTACCCGTTGTTATTTTTTTATACAAGGCTAATATGCCGCTACGGGTAAGTATATGTACGTGGTGAAGATTGGGTTGCCCAAAGTGCTGTTTAATAAGTTTATAGCCTTTATAATTGGCCAAAAAATACCTGAATGGGTATAGAAATTTATCTAAAAAGTTATTAGGTTGTTTTTGTATATAAGCTATAACCGTGGGCAATCGGTCATCTTCAATATAGTTATATTCAACAGTGTTTTTCTGTTTCGTACCAACAGTTATAATATGCAAAACAGCTACTTGCACATAGGGCAAAAGGGCTAGGGCATGATATTTTACAAACAACCCCGCCATACTGTCGGTTTTGTTGGGATACCATGCAGGTAAAAAAAGTACTTTTATATTATTGTTTTGCAAGGTTGCAAATTTAAGGTTTTAAGTGCCTTTGTGGGCATAAAACAATATGGGCGGTTCAGCTGTGCTGAACCGCCCATAATAACTAATTAATGAAGTGCTTAGTTGCCCAGTATTTGGAAAAGCTCGTCCAATTTTGGGGTAAGTATTATTTCTGTACGGCGGTTTTTAGCCTTGTCTTCTTTGGTTTTATTTTCAACTATTGGAGAGTACTCACCACGGCCTGATGCTATTATGCGAGTAGGGTCAATTTTACCTTCCTCAGTTAAAAAACGAATTATTGATGTTGCCCTTAGCACGCTCAAATCCCAATTGTCTTTTATTTGACCTGATTTAATGGGCACATTGTCTGTATGGCCTTCAATCATTATGCCTACTTCGGGTTGTTCATTAATGGCTTTTGCAAATTCAAGCAAGGCTTCTTTTCCTTTACTATCAACAGCTATACTTGCACTGGCAAACAATAGTTTTTCATCCATACTTACATAAACTTTTCCGTTTTTAACATTTACAGATAAGCCTTTGTCTTTGTATGATAATAATGCTTTTGTAAGGCTGGTTTTAAGCGCATTAACAGCAGAATCCTTAGCATTAAGCACTGCTTGCAACTCATTAACACGCATTTCTTTTTGTTTTAGGTTGTTTTGCAAATCGCCAATCGACCTTTCTTTATCACTAAGGTCTTGCTCTTTTTTGTTCAACTCAACTTCCTTACGGTTTAGTTTTGCTTCCAACTCGCGCAATTCCTTGTCCATTTTCAAGTTTTCTTTTTCAAGATTTTTTTGCAACGATTCGTAAGATTCTTTCAATTGCTTCAAATCCTCACGGGTTTTTGTCAATCGGTTAGTGTTTTCAGAACTATCAATACGAAGCCTGCCTATTGCCTTTTCTTGGTAATAGTTTGCTTCTTTTAATTGTTCGTTTTCTGCATTAGCTGCAGTTAGCAGGGTATTACAGTTTTTATTTTTTTCTACTGCATCGTTATATGCCTTTTCAAGATCTTGGTGCTTCCTCTGGGTCACACAAGCAGCAAAAGGAACTACTAATAGTATAAAGAGTATTTTTTTCATAAAAATAAAATATAAATCTAACTACGAAATAAAAAAAAATGCCCCAAACGGGGCACTTATACTTAGTCACAATTGTGCATAATGGAGTGCTGTAAATACAGCAAACAGTACGGTATTGTTATGAGATTAGTTTCTGACGAAGTAAAAATTCGAGCTGCTCATTGGCGCGCTCAAGACTTTTCATCAATTCTTTATTTTTACGTCGCAAATCAAAAATCTCGTAGGCTTGGTTTACTACTACTTTTATCTCTTCCTCATTCCACGGTTTTTGGAGGTAGCGGTATATTTGGCCTTTGTTAATGGCTTCAACAAGTGCTGAAAAATCTGTATATCCTGTTAATAATATACGTATAGGTTCGGCATGCTTTTCTTTAATAGCACTTAAAAACTCTAGGCCCGTCATTTCCGGCATCCTTTGGTCGGTAATAATAATTTCAATATCAGGATTGGCATCTAATATTTCAATGCCTTCTTTGCCTGATACTGCGGTTTTAATGTCGTACAACTGACGAAATGTAGACTTAAAACCCACAAGGTTCCCCACTTCGTCGTCTACGTAAAGGATTCTAATCTTTTGGTTTTCCATGTATTTTAGCGAGCGTAAATTTCAATAAAAGTATTCGGAATTTAAAATAATTCTTTAAAAAATTTTATATTGCACCTGCAAATGAAAGCAAACGTGCAATTACCTCCTTTAGCTTCTGATTCGTCTTATATCCCTGTTTTTCATAGGCTTACTAATGAAAATGATATTGTTGCGTTTAATGAATTAGTTATCAAAAATACCAATATTTTTGTTTTTGATACAATATATTCTCAACTGGGAGAACTTGTAAAAAGTTTAAATCCCAGTCGCAAATTTAATAAACAAGAGTTAAACGATGCTATCCAAAGCCATTTAAATGGTGTTGATCCTAATATTTATGGCGTGTGGGTTTACTACCCTTGGGCTAATAGGTTGGTGCATCTGCTTGATGAGAAAGAGTTTATAGAGGTGCGTACCAACCGCAACCAATATAAAATAACACGAGAAGAGCGCGATGCTTTGGGTACTAAAAAAATTGGTATCGTTGGTTTATCGGTAGGGCAATCTATTGCATTAACCTTAGCTATGGAGCGCAGCTTTGGAGAGTTGCGGTTGGCTGATTTTGATGATTTAGAATTAAGTAATCTAAACCGTATACGTACTCCATTGCACAATATGGGGCAAAAAAAGGTTGTTGCCGTAGCTCGTGAAATTGCTGAGCTTGACCCATACCTTAAACTTACTATTTATGATGAGGGGCTTACTGAAGATAATATTGATGCCTTTTTTAGTGAAGGAGGAAAATTAGATTTATTAGTTGATGAGTGCGACGGATTGGATATGAAAATTCGTTTGCGCCACAAAGCCAAAGCACTGCAAATACCTGTAATAATGGATACAAGCGATAGGGGAATGCTTGATGTTGAGCGTTTTGACCTTGAGCCTAACAGACCTTTATTGCACGGTTTAGTTGGTGATGTAGACCCAAGCAAGATTAAAGGACTTACCAACGAGCAAAAAATACCTTATATATTGCCTATGATTGGGGGCGAAAACATTTCGCCTCGTTTAAAAGCCTCTATGATGGAGGTGGAAGAAAGTATTAATACTTGGCCTCAATTAGCTACCTCAGTTATTTTAGGAGGTGCAGTTAGTGCCGATGTAAGTAGGCGTATATTATTAAATCAATACCATGATTCGGGAAGGTATTATATTGATTTAGAAGAACTTATTAGCGACAAACAGCCTTTGCAGCTACCTACAATACCCCAAAAGCCGGCGCCACTTACCGAGGACGAGTTGAGGCATTTGGTACAAAAAATTAATTCAAAAACAACAAGCCAAACTATACCGCGTGATATTATTAACCAATTGGTTACTGCTGCAGGCTTAGCACCATCAGGTGGAAATGTACAGCCGTGGAAATGGGTAAACAGAAACGATAGTTTGTATTTGTTTCACGATGAGCATTATTCATTTTCGTTGTTAGATTATAATAATTACGGGTCGTATGTTGGTTTGGGTGCTGCACTTGAAAATATTGAACTGAAAGCCAATAGTTTAGGTTATAATACTGCTATACAGTATTTACCTAATGGTGCTAACGATAAATTAATAGCTATTGTTGATTTGAGCGAGGGTGAAAAGAAAAACGACCCGCTTACTGATTATATAGCCACAAGGTATACAAATAGAAACAGGGGAGAATATTCGCCTTTGAGTGAGGATGATAAAACTCAATTAAGAGAATCAATAAATGGCATAGAAGGTGCTACAATGCAATTTGTTACCGATAGAGATTTAATAAATCAAATTGGAGCTATTGTAGCTGGAGCAGATAAAGTACGTATGATGCACGAGCAAGGTCATCACGATACTTTTTTTGATGAAATGCGCTGGAATGAGGAAGAGGCTGAGCGCACACGTGATGGTATAGATATAGCTACTGTGGGGGTTAGTGCTGGCGAAGCCGTTGGGCTAAGTATGGCAAAAGACTACAGGGCAATACGCTACTTAAAAGAGTGGGGAAAAGGTGCTGCTTTTGAAAAATTAACTATGAAAGTAGCGGCTGTGTCATCGGGTATAGGGCTTATAAGTTTGCCTTCGGCCACTGCACTTGATTATTTAATTGGTGGTAGAGCTGTAGAGAGGGCTTGGCTAATGGCTACAAAATTGGGCTATGCTTTTCAGCCGGTTTCAGTACCATTATTCTTATTTAGAAGGCTTACTGAAGGTAAAGGTGTAGGTTTTTCAGTACATGATATGGAAAACTTAAATAAACTTAAAAACGATTACAGCCGTATTTTGCAGGGATTTGACGAAAAAGGTCATATATTTATGTTCCGTTTGGGAAGGGCTGAAGAACCCGAAGTAAAATCCCTCAGGCGAAAATTAAACGATGTTCTATTTTACTTTTAAAACCGTTGAACAACGAAATTAAAATAAAAGCCTTTAGGGCAGTAGATGAAAAAGATGCCTGCATAAAGTTTGCAGAGGGGCATTCAAATGTGCTTAATGCTTACGGTGTTACTAAAGTAACATCAGCAAGCAATGAGTGGATGGATAATCCTGATGTATATGTTTGTATGGCTGAAACACCTGATGGCGTTGCTGTTGGGGGTATACGTGTACACGTATCAAACGGCAGTATACCTTTACCTATGGAAGTAGCCATAGGGCAGGTTGAAGACAATGTATACGAGTTTATGAATGAGAAGGCCAAAACAGGCGCCGGTGAACTTTGCGGTTTATGGAATGCCCGTGAGGTTGCAGGTTATGGCTTAGGTACAATATTTTTAATGTGGGCAGGTATAGCCATCACATCTCAGTTAAAACTAAATGCTTTGTATGCACTTTGTGCAGAACACACTCTTAAAATTAGTGTAGAAAAGGGTTTTGTTATTGAGATGGGGTTAGGTAATAGAGGAACATTTTTTTATCCTAAAATTGATCTTATAGCTACATCTATTGTAGTGCGAGATCCGGTTGCTCTTACTACTGCTGATGCTATACATCGTGAAAAAATACACGAGCTACGCAGCAAACCACATCAAATTATTATTGAGGAGACTTCGCGCGGACCGTTGAAAATTGAATTTGACCTTGAACTTAAAAAAATTAACCCACTACCATTTCATGCCACAGAGGATTTTAACCAATCTATGGTTCGTTAGTCTATTAATACTTTCTTTTCACGTTAGTGCTCAAAATTCTCAAGCTGTATTTTCAGCCGAGAAGGATCCTGTGCTGATAGGAAAATACTTGTATTTAATAGAAGATGCCGATGGAGTATTGACTTTTGAAGAGATTCAAAAGGCCAACACCTTCAGAAAACTAAGCGATGTAGTTCCTAATCTTAACACATCTTCATCGGTATTTTGGTTGCGTTTTACTGTAAACGATTCAAATAATATTACAGACTTGGTGCTAAATATAGCACAGCCTGTATTGGACGATATTACTTTTTACTATCCGGATTCAAACGGAAATTACCAAAAAATTGAGGGTGGAGAAAAGTTAAGTTTTAACGATAGAAAGTATAAAGAAGAGAGCTTTATTTTTGATATTAATCCAAAAATAGAAGGCTCTACATATTACTTACGTATACATAGCGGAGAACAATTGCTATTGCCGCTATCAATAGGTAAACGTCAAGCAACATTCGAAAGCCAAAATAATAAACGTACACTATTTGGTGTATACGCGGGTATTATTTTGGTTATGTTTTTTTATAACTTTTTTGTTTGGGCAAGTACGCGTGATAAAAGTTATATGTGGTATGTATTGCATACCCTGTTTGTGGGCTTAACGCAGGCTAGTTTGCAAGGCTATGCTTTTCAATACTTATGGCCAAATTCTACATGGATGGCCAATCATAGTATTTTTATCTTCACGTGTTTAGTTAGCTTGGCCGGAATAGAGTTCTTAAAAGTATTTCTTCATTCAAAACAAAATGCCCCCAAATTACATAAAGGGCTTTATATATTCTCGGGTTTGTATGTTGTTTACACAATTATGAGTTTGTTGGGTATACATGCCCTTACATATAAGCTTATACTAGGTACACAATCATTAATAGCATCATATATATTATACACCGGTTGGTTTATATACCGTAAAGGCTTTGCACCTGCAAAATTTTATCTTTTGGCTTGGGGCTTGTTAATGGTAGGGATAATAATATATGTGCTAAAAGATTTTGGAATACTACCTTATAACCTATTTACTAATAGCTCACTGCTTATAGGGTCGGCATTAGAAGTAGCATTACTGTCGTTTGCACTTGCTAATAAAATTAACCTGCTAACTAGAGAAAATCAGGAAAATCAATTAAAAGCACTTGAAGCTGTAAAAGAGAATGAACGTATTGTGCGTGAACAAAATGTGATGTTGGAGGAAAAGGTAACTGAACGTACGTCTGAATTAAACAACGCTCTTACCAACCTTAAAAACGCACAAACAAAACTTGTTGATGCAGAAAAGATGTCGTCTCTTGGTCAGTTAACAGCAGGTATAGCACACGAGATTAATAACCCTGTAAACTTTATTACATCAAACATAAAGCCTCTTCATCGTGATATACATGATGTTATGGAGTTAGTGAAAATGTATGAGGATATTAGTGGTGCTGAAAGGCTTGAGGAACAACTAAAAGAAATTGCTAACTATAAAAAAGAGATTGATTTTGACTTTTTGAAGGAAGAAATTAACCTTTTGGTAAAAACTATTGATGATGGCGCACAGCGTACTTCTGAAATTGTAAAAGGGTTGCGCAATTTCTCTCGTGTGGATGAGCAAGACCTTAAACGCGGTGATATACACGTGGGTATTGATAGTACTTTGATGCTATTGCGCAATAAGCTGGATAATATTAATGTAATTAAAAACTATGGTGATTTGCCTGAGATTGATTGCTATATGGGCAAGCTAAACCAAGTGTTTATGAATATTATAGGTAATGCCATACACGCTATAAAAGCCAATAGAAATGTAACACCTAAAGGTGTATTAACTATTACCACAGAAAACTTAGGGGATAATATTAGCATTAGCATTAGAGATAATGGTACGGGTATGGATGAGAAAACCAGACTTAAAATATTTGAGCCTTTCTTTACTACTAAAGAAGTAGGGCAGGGTACAGGTTTAGGTTTATCTATAGTGTTTAATATTATACACGAAAGCCATAACGGAAAAATTGAGGTAAACTCTGTAAAAGGGGAGGGAACAGAGTTTGTTCTTATATTACCAAAAGTTCAAACAACCTAGTTTAGATAAAACTTTTACGCTAAAATCCTTGTTCAGTTATTGGGCAAGGATTTTTTATTATTAACTACTATGGAACTAAATAAAGAGTATTGGGAGAACAGGTATACAGCAGGTGAAGCAGGTTGGGATATAGGTGCTGCATCAACACCTATAAAAGAGTATATAGATCAATTAAAATCGAAAGAAATACAAATACTTATACCCGGTTGCGGTAGTGCACACGAGGCAGATTATTTAGTATCAAAAGGTTTTACAAATATTACTTTACTTGATTTGGCTAGTAATATTACCCAACAGCTAAAAGACCGTTTTGCAGCATATCCTAATGTGCGGGTGATAACGGAAGATTTTTTTACCCATAAAGGGCAGTACGATTTGGTGATTGAACAAACTTTTTTCTGTGCTTTTAATCCTGATTTGAGGGGGAAGTATTACCCCAAAATGCACAGCCTGCTAAAACCTAAGGGTAAAATAGCGGGTGTAATGTTTGGTATTGAGTTTGAAAAACAAGGCCCTCCTTTTGGAGGAAATGCCAATGATTATAAGGCATTGATGAAAAACTACTTTGAAGCAAAAACGATGGAACTATGCTATAACTCTATACCGAAGCGTCAAGGCAACGAGCTTTTTGTGATTTTAGAAAAGAAAGACTAAACTAAAATACTATTCAATTTCTAAATCTAGAGCATTTTTCAACTCTCTTAATTGAGGATTCTTTTCTGCCATACTCTCAAATTTCTCTTTGTTAGTATAGGGGGTTATTGATACCTCGGCTTGTAAAATATCTATACGTAAACTTAACAAGCTGTTACCTGTCCTTCGTCTAAGGTAAATAAGCATATCCTGCTTTTCATCCTCAATCATATCAGCCGCCACTTTGTGCGGAGCTTGTATAACAAACTCTTGCACCCCATCATACACAGGTTCTGTACGCTCTAGTAAACTGATAAGCATGCGTTTGCCATTGCCCCGCATCGAATCTAAAAAGTCAGCCCAAGCCTGTTCAAATGAAACAATACTTTCGTTAGTAATTGTCTCGTGTAAAGGTAAAACAGGTTCGTTGCTTTTTTCTTCACTAAGAGTATTTAAAACTGGTGGGGGAGTTGACGTACTAAAGCTTTTTAGCGAAGGTATTTTACTATTATCGTAAGCAGGTTTTACACTACTAACCTTGTTATCAACTGTTGGAATAGTTGTGGTTGTGGGTGCAGGTGTATTGGTTGCTACTGATGGCGGTGTTGCAGTGGTTGCAGCACTTTCGACAGCTATATCATTTTTTTTTTAGGGGCTTCTATGCCCGCATCAACCTTAATAGCTTGAGTGATGAGGCACATTTTAATTAATGCCAACTCTACGTGCAAACGTTGGTTGCGGCTGGCTTTATACCCTACTTCTGCTTGTGTAGCTATATTTAACGCATTAAACAACAACCCTGCTTCGGTTGATGAAGCTTGTGCACTGTATTTATCTTTTACATTATCAGCTACCTGCAACAGTTTTAAAGTATTAGGGTCTTTACACACCAATAGGTTACGGAAATGAAGTGCAAGCCCTTCAAGAAACACCAAACCGTCAAAACCTTTTTCAAGTATTTCATTATACAAGTTTAAGGCAAGAGGTACATTTTCCGTATTTAGGGCATCCGTTACCTTAAAATAGTAGTCATAATCAAGAATGTTCAAATTCTCTATCACACCATCATAGGTAAGCGAGCTACCGCCAAAGCTCACCATTTGGTCAAAAATAGAAAGAGCATCCCTAAGCGCACCATCAGCTTTTTCAGCTATAATGTGCAAAGCCAAAGATTCTGCATTTATGGCCTCTTTAGTAGCTATACTTTGCAGGTGATTGCTAATATCTTGTATTTGTATGCGCTTAAAATCGAAAATTTGGCAGCGCGATAATATGGTAGGTAGTATTTTATGACGCTCTGTGGTAGCCAGTATAAAAATAGCATACGGAGGTGGTTCTTCAAGCGTTTTAAGAAAAGCATTAAAGGCTGCACTACTAAGCATGTGCACCTCATCTATTATATATATCTTGTATTTTGCTCCTTGGGGGGCGTAGCGCACTTGCTCTACCAAGCCGCGTATATCATCCACACTATTGTTACTGGCAGCATCCAGCTCGTATATGTTAAACGAGTGGCTTTCGTTAAAAGCACGGCAACTATCGCACGCATTACAAGGCTCAATAGTAGGTTGTAAATTTTGGCAATTAATTGTTTTTGCCAAAATACGTGCACAGGTAGTTTTGCCCACACCACGTGGCCCACAAAATAAAAAGGCTTGTGCTAGGTGATTGTTTTTTATGGCATTTTTAAGTGTGTTGGTAACATGGCTTTGTCCCACCACAGTATCAAAAGTACCCGGTCTGTATTTTCTTGCTGAAACTATAAAGTTTTCCATCTCTGTTTTACCCATTGCAATTTTACGGGTTTACAGGGTGAGATAAAAGTTTTTTCATTGGGCATTTAACATTTATCATCATCTGTTTAAGAGACTTGGACAAAAAATAATTGTTGAAGAGTAATTCTAATGCGTTTTTTGTGCATTGTTTACTACTAAATGATAAATAATAATTGTTTTTTGTTTAATGTGAAATGAAATATTACCTTTGCCGTCCCTTAAAAGTTAAGGGGTAAAATAAATTTTAAACAAGCACATGGATTTAAAAAATTATGAATCTGTAATCATATTTACACCCGTGCTGTCTGACGAGCAACTGAAAGATGCAGTAGCTAAATACAGGCAGTTGATTACAGAGCACAAAGGTGAAATTGTGCACGAAGAAAATTGGGGGCTAACCAAACTGGCTTATCCTATCCAAAAGAAAACAACGGGTTTTTATCAAGTATTTGAATACAAAGCACCAGGTAACCTTATTGCCGCGCTTGAACTTCAATTAAAACGCGACGAACGTATTATGCGTTTCTTATCAACTGCTTTAGACAAGCACGCGGTAATTTACAACCAACGTAAACGTAACGGCGAATTTAACCAACCCAAAAAAGATAAGGAGGCAGTAGTAGCATAATGAGTAGGCCAAACAGAAGAGGTAACTTCGTGTTCAACAATCAACCCGATGTTGCCGTTAAGAAAAAGTACTGTCGTTTTAAGAAAAACGGTATTAAGTACATCGACTATAAAGATGCTAACTTTTTGATGAAATTTTTGAACGAGCAAGGTAAAATACTTCCTCGCCGTATCACTGGTACATCATTAAAATACCAACGTAAAGTGGCACAAGCCATCAAACGTGCGCGTCACCTTTCTATATTACCTTACGTAGCCGACGGTTTAAAATAAGAGGAGGGAGCAAATAATGAAAATTATATTAAAACAAGATATAAAAAACCTAGGTTTTAAGGATGATGTGATAGCTGTAAAAAACGGTTATGCCAATAACTTCCTTATCCCTCAAGGTATGGCTTCATTAGCCACTGAAAGCAATCTTAAAGTTTTAGCTGAAAACCTTAAGCAAGCTGCCTTTAAACAAGACAAAATTAAAAATGATGCTACTGCACTATCTGAAAAACTTAACGGTGTTTCAGTGCAGTTAGGTGCCAAAGTTGGTGCAAACGGCAAAATTTTTGGTTCTATAAACGCACTTCAAGTAGCACAAGCACTTAAAGCTAAAGGTTTTGAAGTTGATCGCCGCAAAGTGGTGCTTAACGAAGATCCTAAAGCAGTAGGCACATACACTGCAACTGTTAACCTTCACCGCGAAGTATCGGTAGAGGTAACCGTTGAAGTTGTAGCTGAATAAGTAGCTTTTTTGCACTTTAAAATACAAAGCCACCCAAGGGTGGCTTTTTTTGTTTTAAAAGGATGTGCCATTTTTAGTAAAATAAGCTAAATTGCGCCCTCAATTTAGAGTAGTACACATGAGTATTTTAGTAAATAAAGATTCAAAAATTATAGTACAAGGATTCACAGGCAGCGAGGGAACTTTCCACGCCAGCCAAATGATTGAGTACGGAACCAATGTTGTAGGCGGTGTTACCCCCGGCAAAGGCGGTCAAGCCCATTTAGATAAGCCCGTGTTTAATACCGTAAAAGATGCGGTAGATAGCACAGGTGCTAATGTATCGATAATTTTTGTACCTGCTGCTTTTGCTGCAGATGCTATTATGGAAGCTGCTGATGCAGGCATAGCCCTAGTAGTTTGTATTACCGAAGGTATACCTACTAAAGATATGATAACAGCAAAAGCCTATCTACAAGGTAAAAATACCCGTTTAATAGGGCCTAACTGCCCAGGTATTATTACACCGGGTGAAGCTAAAATTGGTATCATGCCGGGTTTTATTTTCAAACCGGGTCGTGTAGGTATTATTTCAAAATCAGGTACACTTACTTACGAAGCTGTTGACCAAATTACCAAAGCAGGTATGGGACAAAGTACTGCTATAGGTATTGGTGGTGACCCCATTATTGGAACTACCACCAAAGAAGCAGTTGAAATGTTTATGAATGATCCTGATACTGATGGTATTATAATGATAGGTGAGATTGGCGGAAGCATGGAAGCTGAAGCCGCTTACTGGATAAAAGAAAACGGCACAAAACCCGTTGTTGGTTTTATTGCAGGTCAAACTGCCCCAGCAGGTAAACGTATGGGGCACGCAGGTGCTATTATTGGTGGTGCTGATGATACTGCTGCCGCTAAAATGAAAATTATGGCAGAGTGTGGTATACACGTAGTAGAAAGCCCAGCCGAAATAGGTGCAAAAATGGCTGAAGTATTAGGCGTGGCTACTGCCAACTAATAAAATAAAATTTGATATATGAAGAGGCTGCCCGTAGGGCAGCCTCTTTTTGTTTAGAAAGAAATAGAATATTTTTGTTAAGATTGCGTTAAGTAATTACTAATATGAAACGATTTCTGTTCTGCATCTTTTTCATAGGTTTGTTTACTGCAGCCAATGCACAATTTGAATACGAAGGCCATGTTTACTACGATGCTAAGCAAACAAAGGCCAAAGAGATATACCATTATATTTTACGTTACCAATTTACTATTGATAGAGCCACGGGGGATACAGTTATAAGCCCCACTCCAACATCAATTAGGCATGGTGTATGTATATTATACCGTGAGGACGGCAGTATTGAAGCAACAGGGCAATACGAAAACGGACGCAGGGCAGGAAAATGGCTATTTTATAAACCTGATGGCAAAACGATACTGAGAGAAGAAAATTACTAGTTAACGTCGTTATTCAAGATAAAAATCATTTCCCCTGTTACTAATTTTGGGCTACTCGCTATCGCTTTTTATGCCCTTAATAGAACTCTGAACTCATTCTTCAAGAAGTACACTTCCCGCCTCACTCAATATTCATCTGGCACTTGTTAACTTGCCTTTATCAAGTTTAAATAGTTAAACACTTATAAATCAATAGTTAGAGAGGATTGCTTGTTTTGCAAATAAGTAGTAAGGTCTACTTGCTCAAGGCAAAACGTAATTTATTGTTTTATTTTTCGAGTTTTTTTGCATTATTTTGATAGAGTTGTGATAATTTGCCAATAATTATAGGTGGGAGCATTGGAACAGGAAAAACCTTCAGTACTATTTCTGGATGATGAGGTGGGAAACTTAACCGGTTTCAAAGCCCAATTCAGAAGAATTTTTGATATAGAGGTAGCGTTAACTGCACAAGAGGCACGAGAAAAGTTAGCGTTAAAACCTTTTCATGTCTTGCTTACAGACCAACGAATGCCAGAAATGAGTGGTGTTGAGTTTTGTGAGTCTATAAAAGATGAATATCCGGATACAGTTAGAATACTAGTAACAGCATACGCTGATATTAACACTGTTATTGATGCCATTAACAAAGGGCAGGTATACCGCTATATAGCAAAACCTTGGCAAGATGAGGACATAATGATTGCTATAAAAAACGGTGTTGATTTGGCCGTTTCGCGCAGGGAATTGCGAAAACGTACTGATGAACTTCAAAAAGCCTACGATGAGCTAAACCGTTTTATATATAGTGCTTCACACGATATGCGCGCGCCTTTAACCTCAATTTTAGGGGTTGTAAACTTGGCTGAGCAAGAAACCACTGATGAAAAAATGCACGAGTATTTGCGCATGGTGGAAGTGAGTGTGAAGCGTATGGAGGTTTTGAATAATAATGTGATTGACTATTATATTAACAATAAGAAACAAGCCCGACTTGAGGTGCTTGATTTTGTTGAAATGATAGATCAAACGGTGAGCAGCTTGCGCTATTACCTTGGTGCAAACACTATAAAGTTTGATATAAATATAGTACAGACTTCAAAGTTTATGAGTGATGGTTTTCGGGTTCGCTCAATAGTAAACAATCTGATTAGCAATGCAATTAAGTTTCAACGTCCCGATAATCCTGATAAACGAATAACCGTTACTGGTACGGTTGATGAAGATAGAGTTGTTTTAAAAGTAGTTGACAATGGTATAGGCATAAAGGGAGATAGTCTAAGCCATATTTTCGATATGTTTTATCGCGCCACCTTTATTAATGCAGGGTCGGGCATTGGTTTGTATGTAACCAAAGAATCTATAGATAAACTTGAAGGTAAAATTGATGTTCAATCAGAAGAAGGTAAAGGCACCTCATTTACTTTAGAAGTACCAAACCTAACCTCAACAGTTCAAGAAGAGACTAATGCTTAATTTATACGTTCGTTAGCCCATTTTAGTGCTAAATTCAACTGTTCTTCGCGGGTAATATCACTATTGTCCAATACAAGCGCATCCTCAGCTTGTTTAAGAGGGCTGTCAGCTCTGTTCGAGTCAATAGTGTCTCTTTCTTGCAGGTTTTTCAAAACGTCGTTAAAAGCCCAGTTTTCACCTTTATCCTGCAACTCTTTTAAACGTCGGTTAGCACGTACTTCAGGTCTAGCAGTTAAAAATATTTTTAACTCAGCTTGAGGGAAAACCACAGTGCCAATATCTCTCCCATCCATCACAATCCCTTTTTTTTCGCCCATTTGTTGCTGTTGTTTCACCAAAAAACGTCTTACAGGCGATAGTGCACTAACATTGCTTACTTGCTGTGCTACCTGCATAGTCCGTATTTCAGCTTCTACATTAGCACCATTTAGGTAGGTGTCGGCAGTTCCCTTCTCGGGGTTAAATTCAAAGTGAATGGTTATTTTACTTAATGCATCAGCCACTTGGTTGGCATTGTTAATATCAACAGCGGTATTAATAAAGTACAAGGTTACTGCACGATACATTGCGCCCGAATCTATAAAAACATAACCTAATTGCTTGGCTAGTGCGCGAGCCATGGTGCTTTTTCCGCACGATGAGTATCCATCAATGGCTATAATAATTTTTTTCACTACGTAATATTTGGCGCAAATATAGGCATTGTAGCATACTATGGAAGGGCAGGGGCTGAAGTTGCAGTTTTTGCTTTGCGTTTAAAAAACGTTTCAGTATCGATGAGTAGTGAGAAGTGATGGCTGCCACGCTTTGGAAAAAAACCTGCGTTACCATAACTAACATTCATTTTAAGCAGTTTTAAACTAAATCCCCAAGAGAAACCAGTGAAACCCTTACTATCGGGCAGGCTCATTTCTTTTCGGCGTTGGTGGTTATAGGCTAAACGGATATTAAAATTTTTGCTAAAAACCATTTCAGTACCGATTATTAAATGACGCATTATTTTGTCACCTGTTGATATTTTTTCGGCAATTGGTTTTTGTGTAGCAAAATCAATTTGCACATTGCGTGCATTGGGGTTGACGTATGATATATCAGCTGTTTGAAGGTTGTGCCCAATGATAGAGAACCTAAATGGTGCGTGCTCTAACTTTTTTGATATACCTACTTGTATCTCGAAAGGTAAGTGCTCGGTATTGCCCGGTATGTATGATTTTATTTGTGTACCAATGTTTTTGGCTACTACTGTTGCTGTAAACAATTTTTCGGTATTTACATAAGCACCTGCAACATCAAAAGCAAAACCTAGTGAGTTGTATGTTTCTAATTGGCTGTAAATTACTTTTAGGTTACTTCCGTACGACCAATGGCCTATACTGTTGCCATATCCCAACTGAAATGCTATATCAGATGCTCCAAAGTTGCCTGTAATGTTTCCTGCTTCATCAGTAGCTACAAAATTACCATAGTTAAGGTACTGTACGCCTGCTGCAAATGTGCCCACACTATCGTAGTGCTTGGCATACGCAAAGTATCCTTGGTTAATATCGGCAAAGTAGTTTAGGTAGTTTATAGCCAATTGCTTATCCATTTGCTTGTTAAGCATGGCGGGGTTTTGAAAGCCTATGTTTACATCTCTATCATAAGCCGTAATAAGGTTGCCGCCCAGTGCTGCTATGCGTGCCGATGGGGTAACATTTAATACTTGGTATACGCCATTGCCTCCTATTTGAGCAAAAGCACTAAGTGTGCCTATTGAAAAAAGAAGTAGAAAAAGTTTTTTCACTAAATAGTGTTTATTGGTCTCAAAAGTAATCGAAAAAACATTGGGTTTTATTATTGAGACTGTTGTTTATTAATGTTAGTTGGTTGTTGTATACTTTTATTGTGTATTGGCTTGTTTAAAAATGAAGTAGTTAATACCCACTGAGGTGTTAAAAAAGCTAAAGGTGTTTGCTATTTGTGTGTTTCGTGTGCTAGGGTCATTATAATCGTTTTTTATGTGCCTGAATCCAAAAATGTTAACATAGGTTTCAATATTAAAGCGTTTTGCTTTTTTAAAGGGAAACCATGTAAAACCAACACCTACATTAGCTGTATATCCTGTAAGTTTTCCTTCGGCTAACAATAGCAAGCTCTTGCTTTCCGTCTCAAGCATCTCTCTTGATAACCCTGTAACAATACCCCCGCTAACTTGTGGGTAAAAGCCAAAATTGGGTAATATCATGTGGTAGCGGCGCACATGCAATAAAACACTTATAGGCCTGCGCCACGATACGTTTGTAAGACCATTTGTAATAGGAGTGTTGGCTGGGGTTCTGTTTAGCACACTATTGTATTCGCCACTAATACCTATTGCAAGTTTATCTTTTATAAAATACCCAGCGTTTATTCCGCCTGTAAAGTTGTACTGGGTAAACGTTTTTTGATATGTACCTTTATTATCTTCACCTTGAAACAAATTTGCAGCTGAACCGGTGCCCCCAATATAAAAGCTACCCTTTTGGGTTTGGCAATAGCCCATTTTGCTGTTTATGAAGGTTAAAGCTATTAATAGTAGTGTATATGCGTTTTTCATCGATTTTAAGTGGGTTTAATATAAAACTTTGCTAAGTTTTTTACAAAATAAAGCCTTCTATACCAACGGTATAGAAGGCTAATATATTGTGTTTTTTTTAATTGAAGTAGTAGTTGAAACCTATATCAAATGAGGTTGAGCGTATACCAAATTCGAATGCTGAATCTTTTTCTTTTATTTCAGGATTAGAGTTTTTCTCTTTTTGGGTAGTTATGCTATAGTTTAATATGCTTATGCCTGCGCTAACACCAATTTGTGGGGTAGGAAACCAAACACCACCTCCGTTTAAACCAAATATAAGGTTTGAGTAATTGTATTCGGTTTTTGTTATTACACCTGTAATTGTGTTTTCGTTTTCGCTTTTTGAAGGGCCAAAGAAATAATCTGCACTTAGTCCACCAGTAAGTCCAAATTGAGGTAAAAGCATAAAATATTGCTGTGCAAAAAGGCCGGCATTAATTGTTGATGCAGTAAATGTATTTTTGGTCACTAAGCCATAGTTAACCCGTTTACTTCCTCCGTAGCCTAAACTAATACCAACAGCAGTATTGTTAGCAATAAAATACCCTACTCTTGGTGAAAAATTGTACGATAGGTTTTTATTTGTTTCGGTTTCGTTATTACCAACCTTGGTTTTAGAGTTTGATGACATTAAGCCTAAACTACCGCCAACAAATACGGTACCTTGCTCTGTTTGTGCCTGTGCTGATGAAAATGCAAAAAATGATACAATTGCAATTAAGATACTTTTTTTCATGTTTGTTTTTTTTGTTTAATTAGTTTTTTCAAAGGTTTTCGCCTCGTTCCATATTACATCCATCTCAGCCAGTGTCATATCTTTCATGTTTTTGCCCTGTGCTTTTGCTTTCAGCTCAATGTATTCAAAGCGGGCTTTAAACTTTTTGTTGGTCATTTCTAAAGCATCATCAGGATTTATACCTTCAAATCGGGCATAGTTTACCAAAGCAAAAAGTACATCGCCAAATTCCCCTTTCGCATTTTCTGTGCCAAGCTCTTCTTTAAACTCCTGCAATTCTTCTTCAACTTTGCCCCAAACCTGTTCTTTGGTGTTCCAGTCAAAACCTACCTGTGCTGCTTTTTCTTGCATACGGTAGGCTTTAACCAAACTGGGCATACTATTGGGTACCCCGGCCAGTAATGATTTTGTGCCGTTACTTTCTTTTTGTTTAATCTGCTCCCAATTTTGTTTCACCTCTTCAGAACCTGTTACTTTAACATCACCATATATATGCGGATGACGTACTATCAGTTTCTCGCACAGTTGGTTTATAACACTGGTTATATCAAAAGCACCCTTCTCTTGCCCAATTTTGGCATAAAAAACAATATGTAGCAGTACATCCCCCAGTTCTTTTTTTATTTCCTCCATATCATTATTTAATATGGCATCAGAAAGTTCGTAGGTCTCTTCAATAGTAAGATGTCTTAGGGTTTCAATAGTTTGTTCCCTGTCCCAAGGGCATTGCTCGCGCAATTCATCCATTATAGTAAGCAGTCGCTCAAAAGCAATCAGTCGTTCATCATTCATGCTGCAAAGTTGCAAAAAATATAGAAGGAGCAAGTATATATAAACACAAAAGCCTCCAATTGGAGGCTTTTGGTGTACTTTACCTTTTTGAAAAGGTCTATTTAAGAATATTATTTTTTTCTAAAGCATCAAAAAATGCTTCTTTGTAGTTTTTGCCAATAGGTATACGCTGACCGCTTACTTCTACTGAACCACCAACTATAGACATTATTTTATCTAACGATACTATAAACGAACGGTGTACACGTTTAAAGTACTTATCGGGCAATTTTTCCTCCATATTTTTCATAGTTTGGAGGGTAATATATCGTTTTTCGGGTGTGTGTATTTTTACATAATCAGCCAATGCCTCAATAAAAAGAATATCATTATAATGTACTTTTTGAAGTTTTTGATCTGATTTAATAAAAATGTACTCGTCTTCCCTTTGGTGGTGTTCTTCTTTTAGTTTAGCCAGTTCATCAGCTTTTTTTACAGCTTTCTGAAATCGTTCTAATGAAAATGGTTTTAGCAAATAGTCAATGGCATTTAGCTCAAAGCCTTCTACAGCATAGTTTTGGTAGGCAGTAGAAAAAATTACCATCGGAGGGTCTTTAAGTGTTCGTAAGAAATCAATACCTGTAATTTCAGGCATTTGAATGTCTAAAAAAATTAAATCTACTTGATTTAGCTTCATTTTTTCTAATGCTTCAATAGCATTGTTACAAATGCCAACCAAGTTTAGTTGAGGTGTGTTTTTGACATAAGCTTCCAGCACATCTTGGGCAAGGGGCTCATCGTCAACAATCAGGCAACTGATTTTCATGTGGCAGGTTAGTTAGTATTAGGTTACTGATAATTGCTTGCTTAATATTAACGTTTAAAACGTAGAAATGGATGTAAAACTAGGCTAAAAAAATTAAATAATTATCAAATGAAGTTCAACTTCAAAAGTAATATCGCTTTCTTTAATACCTAACGTATATTTATTTGGGTATAGTATATCCAATCTTCTTTTTACGTTCTCAATACCTATACCACCAATTTTTATGCCTGTTTTATTTGCTGAACTTTCTTTTTTATTATTACTTATTGAGCAGTGTAATTTACCATCATTTACTGATAAGATGATTTTTACCCACCCATCAGTTGCCTGCTTATTAAGCCCGTGTTTAAAACTATTTTCAACAAATGGCATAAGTAGCATAGGTTCAATAAGATACTCATCGCTATCCGTAGTGTTTTCAAACAAAATTTTTCCTCGGTTACCTAGCCTTATTCTTTCCAATTCCAGGTAATTGTTCAGGTAGTTTATTTCTTTATCAATAGTTACCTTTTCTTCCCCGGCTTCGTATAGCAAGTACCTTAACATTTCAGACAGTTTTAAAACTGTTTGGGGTGCATCGTCAGATTTTTTTAATGTTAGAGCGTAAATACTATTTAAACAATTGAATAGAAAATGTGGGTTTATTTGCGATTTTAAAAACTTCAGTTCTGTTTCAGAAGTGATTCTTAGCAGTTCTGACTTCTCTTTCTCACGTTGGTACCATTGCAGTATCAACCTCAAAATCATAGTAATACCCACCGCATACGATGTGAAAAAGCTATTGGTAATGAAAAAATCAAGAGTCCAAATATTGTATTGGTTCTCAACAGCATTATCTGGGTTTAGCAGGTAAATAATTATTGCCAGCGGAAAGCATATTAATGATATTGAAAGCAAAAGACTAAGTGCGTATGAAACATACAGTCTTTTTTGCAGTAGGGTAGGTATTAAAAAGTAGATATTAAAGTACGCTACTATTGCATGAAAAAACACCACTATAAGTGTGTTTACTATTTGGCTGTAATCTTTAAAGCTACCTGAAACTAAAAGCCAAAAGAGTGCATAAAAGAACCAAAAAAGTATGTGCTCTAATTTGTACTTGGAAAATTTGGATGGAAACATTGTGTATCGACGACTTTTAAGAAAAATAACTAAACTTTTTAAGTTTGGTTATTACCTGTCGCCGGCGTTGCGAAAATAATCGATAAGTGAAAAACTCCAATCAAGCATTTGCCAACCTGTATACATTTTTGATACTAAATCTTTTTGTTGGCCTTCTTCTTTGGTTGCTACATTAGAAAAGAAACTATGCGTAAAAGAAAAAGCTGTTACATTAGCCACAGCAAGCAGTATAAGAATATTGCGATGGAAAATAAATTTTATTGAAGCTTTTGCTAGTTTCATTTTTATAAATGTTACTGCAAATATATAGCCATTTTTTACAATATAACAAAACTTAATGTACACAACTTTATGCAATAAGCTTTTACACGATAGCAAAACATACATACGTGGCATTTATTTTGCTACTTTTGTAATATGGTTACAATATTTTTAGCACTCGCAGTTTTGGGTATTGGCTTTGCTCTTTTTGCCATACGCTTATTCTTTTTTAAAGATGCCGAAGTAAGAGGCGGCTGCGCATCAAAAAATCCATTATTGCTTAAAGATGGTATTGTATGCACGGTTTGTGGCAAAGAGGTTCAAGAAGATTGTGAAAAAGCAACTACATAATAGTCTCCTTCTGTTTTCAACATCAAAATATCAATTAAAAAAAAATCATTGGCTGCTTACTAAGCTGTTTTTGATTTTACTGTTGTGGGCTATTGCATCACCACTGTTAGCACAGCATTTTTATTCGTACCGCGATACTTTTGGCTATTTATATACTTATAACGAAGGGTATATACGCCGTATGGACGATAAGCCTATTTCAAAATACAGTTTTGGTACGCAAGACGTAGCTTTTGTTAACAATTTGGACGAGTTTAAAATATCTATCGGTACAGGTAGCCAAGTTATTGCCGAAGTAGCACCAAAAACATGGACTTTTTCACGCAGTATGCTCACTTTTGAGCAAAGCAATAGTCTTTTTGTGTATTGGAAAAACAGGGTTACTCGACTAAGTTTTTATTATACCAATTATAGTACCCACGATAGCATAGTTTGTTTTACCGATAGGGCTAATGCTTTTAAGATTTTTTATGATGGCATTACTTATAATATAAATAACATACCTGTACGAGATTACAAAGCGGTGCGCAACATAGCTGCCTACAATACTAACGCCTATATATTTAAGGTGTTTTTAAGGGGTAAGGTGCGCACGCTTGAACAGTATGAAGTAAACAACTACCAAGTGGGCTTGAATACTGTGGGTTATCTTGATCAAACGGGGCGGTTAAAGGCTTACAATAGCAGTGAAGTATACGATTTGGAGGAGCTTACCCCAACTTTTTATACAGTGGCCGATGATATTGTAGTTTGGCAAAACCGCAACAAAGAGTTTAAAGTTTTTTATAAAGACAGCACTTATTTGTTAGAGACTTTTTTGCCCAACAACTACCATATAGATAACGGTTTGGTGTATTATGTGGATGAAAACAACCGACTGAAAGTGTTTGATAGAGGCGAAATACATTTTGTGTCGTTTTTTGTGCCAAAAGGTATAAAGGTGTTTAACCACACGCTTTGTTTTTACGATCAATATAACCACTTGATGCGCTACCAAGATGGTGAGGTGAAAAATATTTCGCACGAGCTGGTAACTGATTATTGGATAAATGGTGATTTGATAATATACCATGCCCAAGTAAACGATATTGTTTTTTTGGGCAAAGGCGACCCTTACCGTATGCGCTACAACTGGCAAAAGTTTTAGTTTTCGATGAAATGAGCCTAAGTTTATAGGTTCGACCTTGCACTTTTTAATTTGCAGTATAAAAATGAAAGTAAAACTACTGATTGTACTTTGCCTTAGTTTATCACTAGCACTGCTAAGCGATTGTAAAAAAGATCCCCAACCAGCAAACCCTTGTGCAGGCAAGCAATTACCTAAGGCTGATTTTATACTAGCTGAAAAACTTGATGGGGAAGAGCGGTATTTTGAAACTGATAAAATGAACTATGGCAATACATTATTTTTGCGCGGCCCTGAAGGATATAAAACATACCTGTGGCAGGTGGGTACTAATATGAATTGGAGTAGCCAAAAAAATGCTACAGTATCTTTTTCTCAAGCCGAAGGTAAGTTAAAGGTGCGTTTAATTGCCACTCGTGAGCCAATGTCAGATTGCTTTGCTGGTGATGACGGGGTAGATACTATTGAAAAATTTATAGATATAGTAGAAAATATTATAGATAACCGTTTGGTATCATCTTTACAAGGCGAATGGGAGGGGAAAAGCACACAATATGGAGATAGTATATATTCTATTGTATTAGCCAGCAAAGACTCGTTATCAAGCAGTTTGGGGAAATGGAGGAATTATCTTTTTAACATTACCAATAGTTGTTCCTGTGATGGAAGGCCTATGTCTGGGTATATAATGTGGAGTGGACAAGCGGCTTACACTCGTAAAACCGATACAGGTCGTTGTGTATTCAAATATATAGCGTATACTTTTCCACAAAATAAAGACAGTATTGTTGTAGAGTATGCAGTAGAGGGGCCAGCCCCCGACTATAAATATATACCCTATACTTTTGTTGGGAAACGAAAATAAACACATTATTTAAACAAATACTATTATTATATATGAAAAGAAAACTATCTTTTTCACTATTGATGAATACGTTACAACTGGCAAAAGTTTTAAAAATAGCTATATTGTAATCCAATGGAGAGCATTATAAACCTGATAAAAAACTTTGCCAAAAAAGAGGTAGAGGAAAACCCTCAAATTCCTGTGCAAGAACAGCCAAGTGCTATACAGCAAACGGTAGAAACCTTGATGCAAACCCTTAAAAAAGCTATTGCCGAAGGCAAAAACGATAGGGTAGTGCGCATACTTAGCGGCAAAGAGCCTATACCCGATAATTCTATTTTGGGCGAAGCAATTACAAAGCTAAAAAGCACATTTTCAGCACAACTGAAAATATCAGAGGTTGAAGCCGAGCTTTTGGCAGGTAAAATAGTGCCCGGTGTTATGGGAAGTCTTGTTACCAAAACCGAAGAAGGGGAAGAGCAGTTGCGCGATATTATGCAAACACTAGGTGGTGATATGCTGGGCGATATTGAAGGTAAGTTTGGTAAATACCTAAAAGACGATGATAAAGACCCTTTAAAGAGCTTGTTTTAAACCGTAATATCAAAAAACCTTTTCCACGCTCCACTTTCAGCAGTTTGCTTCAGTATTTGGTTGCGTTGCAGCAAAAACTGCGTCATATACCGTTTGAGAATTAAAACGTCTACCCACTTGCCCAATATTCCCAACGGAACAGTATAAGTAAATTCATCCTTCATTATGGTTTGGCTGTTTCCTATTTGTGCAAAGCTATGTTTGTGGTGCATGGTTTTAAATGCTCCTTTTAGCATGGTATCACTAAAAAATAAAGGAAATTCCATTTCTTCTATTTGCACAGTAAGGTGCTGTTTTATACCAAAATGACGGGCTTGCCATGTTACCGTTTCACCTTTTTGTATCAAGCCGCTTGTGCGACCTGATATTGCTTTTTCTTTGGTTTGATTGGTAGAGTATTGGTGGGCATCAATACTGCGCGCAAGGTTGAAACTAACCTCAATAGGGGCGTTTATTATAGTTTCAAGCCTTATAGTGGTCATGTTGAATAGGGCTTATTTTTTTATAAACCTTTTTAGTATTGCAGTCTCTTCAGGGTCGCTAAAATCTTTGGGACGAAGTTGTTCTAACATTTCAGATGAAAGTTCCCCAATTTCGTCATGCTCCATATTCCAATTAATCTTTATAGTATTTGCGTCAATAAACTCTATTAATGCAGGTGCAACCAAGGCTATTGTACTATCATTGTCTAACAATAAAATATACAAATCCAACTTGCATATTTTACCGTTGTATTTGGCAATATACTTTGCCGCAGCCCTTTCTCCACTATAATCGTAATCATGTCCATTTAAAACCTCTCCTTCCGTTTTCATAGTTACATAACCATCAGTATCAAAAACAAAAGAGGAGGTATCATTATCCTCAACAATACACCATTCACCTACAATATTGTATTGTGCGCTTACCCACGACGAAATAGCAACAAATACTACTACAAGGGCTGTTTTAAGATATTTTTTCATGCTTACTTAGAAAATTGTGCTTTAAGGTTTTCGGTAACAAATTCTTTTAGTTCGCCATTGTCATCGTATATAAAATAGGCTTTAATACCTTGTTGGGCTACAAACTCTTTTCCTTTTTCAAGCCCTAATACCATACAGGTTGTAGCATAGGCATCAGCCGTAGCACCGTCTTTGGCAATTATAGTAGCACTAAGCAAATTATGATTGACAGGGTAGCCCGTTTTGGGGTTAATGGTATGACTGTATTTCTTTCCGTCTTTATAATAAAACTTACGGTAATTGCCTGATGTGGCTAATGCTTCATTATTTTGAAGGGTGATATAGGCCTGTGCCTCGTTTTGTTGGTTTTTGTTTTCAATAGGTTTTTCTATGCCTACAATCCAGTCGGTTCCATCCTCTTTTTTACCGTGTGATGAAAACTCGCCGCCTATATCAATCAAAAAACTTTCAACACCGTGTTGCAGCAGTATTTGTGCTATTAAATCAGCCGCATAACCCGGTGCAATAGCATTAAAGCTAAACTTAATACCTGTTTGGGCTTTATACAGGCTATCGCCTGCCAAATAGCATTTATCAATGCCAACGTAGTGCAATAGCGACTCTACCTTGCTGCTATCCATAGTTTCGGCATTTTTAAGGCCAAAGCCCCATGCTTCAAACAGGGGAGTGCCCGTAGGGTCGAAAGCTCCCGAACTAAAATGATTTACTTCTTTTGATATTCTATACAACTGTCTGAAAAGGCTATCGGTAATACAAACGGTTTCAGCTTTATTTATGCTTGTAATTAAAGAAGAAGTATCCCAAGTAGAAAGTGACTTATTAAAAACGGCTAAAAACGAATCTACTTGTGTTTGTGTTACAGCCTCGGTTGGTGCAAAATAGGTAATGCTGTAATAGCTGCCCATTGTTTCTCCCTGAAAACTGTGTTTTGTAGGTTTTGTTTCTTGCTTACAAGAAATTATAAATAGGGTAGGAAGGAGGAGGAATAGATTTTTTTTCATTGTATTACACTTTCAAAAGTAAGTGCAAATAACTAATTGTGGTGAATGAAAAGGTGGATATGCAATAAAAAATAAGCCCCTTTGTAGTTACTACAAAGGGGCTTGAATATAGGTGTTTTTAGAGGTTAGCCTCCAAAATCGTCAAACGATACGTTTTCTTTAGGTACACCCCAATCGTCGCACATTTTAATAACGGCGGCGTTCATCATTGGAGGGCCACAGAAATAGTATTCAATATCTTCTGGAGCGGGGTGTTTGCTTAGGTAATTATCTATAAGGGCTTGGTGAACAAAGCCAACAAAGCCATCACCTTCACGGTCGTCCATACCTGTTTTCACTTTCCAATTGTCTTGCTCCATAGGCTCTGAAAGCACTACATAGAAACGGAAGTTTGGAAACTCTCTTTCAATTTCTTTAAAATCTTCTAGGTAAAACAACTCGCGTTTTGAGCGACCACCGTACCAAAAGGTTACTTGCCTATCGGTAGTTTTAAGGGTGTGGAATAAATGGAATAGGTGTGAGCGTAACGGAGCCATACCGGCACCACCACCTATGTATATCATTTCTTCTTTTGTAGGCTTAATAAAGAACTCGCCATAAGGGCCTGAAATAGTTACTTTATCACCGGGTTTGCAACCAAATACATACGATGAGCATATACCTGGGTTTACGTCCATCCATTTATTGGCAGCCCTGTCCCAAGGTGGGGTAGCAATACGTATATTAAGCATTACTATATTTCCTTCGGCAGGGTGGTTGGCCATAGAGTAGGCACGGAAAATAGGCTCAGGGTTTTTCATTTTCAAATCCCACAAACCAAATTTATCCCATTCGCCCTGAAACTCATCGGCTGGTTTGCCCATGCGTGGGTGAGAGGTAATGTCTATATCTTTAAAGTTAACTTCACATTGTGGTACATCTATTTGTATGTAACCGCCTGCTTCAAACTCAAGGTTTTCACCTTCGGGCAATTTCACTACAAATTCTTTAATAAACGATGCTACGTTGTAGTTACTAACCACTTCGCATTCCCATTTTTTGATACCAAATACCTCTTCAGGTACTTTTATCTTCATGTCGTTTTTTACCTTTACTTGGCAAGCTAAACGCCAGTTTTCTTTTTGCTGACGACGGTTGATGTGCCCGGTTTCGGTAGGAAGTATATCGCCTCCGCCTTCAAAAATTTGGCATTTGCACATGGCGCAAGTACCACCGCCACCGCAAGCTGAAGGAAGAAATAATTTTTCGTTTGATAATACTGAAAGTAATGTGCCGCCAGCACCTGTGGTTATCACTTTTTCACCGTTTACTTCTATTTTAACATCGCCTTGTTGCACCAATTTTTTGGCTGCAATTTGAAGTATAATTACCAACAGCAAAATAACTGCGGTAAAAATACCTGCGCTGGCAAATATTACAGAAGGATCTATTACTAATAATGTCATAGCGTGTTGTTTTTCAGTATTTTAAATTGCAAAACCCATAAAGCTAAGGAACCCAAATGCCATTAGGCCCACTATAATAAAGGTGATACCCAAACCACGTAATGGTTTGGGTACGTTTGAGTATTTCATTTTTTCACGTATAGCTGCTAAAGCTACTATAGCCAATAACCAACCTATACCTGAACCTAAGCCGAAAACAGTGGCTTCGGCAAAGTTGTAGGGGCGGATTGACATAAATTGTGCGCCACCCAATATTGAGCAGTTTACTGCTATAAGTGGAAGGAAGATTCCTAGTGAGTTGTATAATGATGGTGAGAATTTTTCTACAGCCATCTCCGTAAGTTGCACCATTGATGCAATAACAGATATAAATACAATTGCATTTAGAAAGCTAAGGTCTACTGATGCAAAATCGGCACTAATCCAACTCATAGCTCCTTCTTTCAAAAAGTATTCTACTATAAGCCAGTTAATGGGCACAGTAATACCTAATACAAATATTACTGCTAATCCTAAACCAAAGGCGGTTGATACTTTTTTAGATACGGCCAAATAAGAGCACATACCCAAAAAGTAAGCAAATATCATGTTGTCGATAAATATCGACTTTACTAATATGTTAATTAAGTTTTCCATTGTTGTTACTTGCTGCTTAATTATTCAGTTTCAAAATAGCCGTTACGTGCACGTTGTGCCCAAATTAATATACCTAGTACTAAGCAAGCACCCGCAGGTATAAGCATTACACCATTGCCTTGATAAGCCAAGCCCATGCCTTCAAATATTTTGAAGCCCCATAGTGAACCTGAACCTAGTAACTCGCGGAAAAAGGCAACTGCCATAAGTACTGCACCGTAGCCTAAACCATTACCCAAGCCATCTAAAAACGAAGGCCAAGGTTTGTTAGCCAATGCAAAGGCTTCAAGCCTACCCATTACTATACAGTTGGTAATAATTAGCGATACAAATACAGAAAGTTGTTTTGATATATCGTAAGCAAAGGCTTGCAATACTTGGTCAACTATAGTTACCCAAAGTGATACAATAGCCAATTGAACTATAATACGTATACGCGAGGGTATTGTATTACGAAGTAGTGATATAAATAGGTTTGAAAATGCAGTTACAAAAGTTAATGCTAAAGCCATTGCAAACGATGGTTTTAGTTGAACTGTAACGGCAAGTGCCGAACAAATACCCAATACCTGTACGGTAACAGGGTTATCAATATCCAAAGGATTAGAGATAAGCTTTTTGTTCTTTTTTGAAAACAAAGGCTCTTTTGGCTCTTTAACCTTTTCAGCAGGGGCAGTTAGGGTTTCAGTGCTCATATTACTTTTGGGTTGTTTGGGTGTTTGTTACTGTTTTAAAATAATTTTGGTAAGCTGTAAAATAGTCTTCCAACATATTGTTTACACCTTTACCGGTTAAGGTTGCTCCACTCATTCCATCCACTTTGTGTGGGGCATCATCGTAGTTATTGCCTTCACCTTTTTGCATCACTACTGATTGTAGCTCGCCTTTTTCATTAAATAAGGTTTTGCCTTTGTACCTTTCAGAAATCGCAGGGTCATCGGTAATACGTGCACCCAAACCAGGGGTTTCGCTTACGTGACCAAAGTTGATTCCGTTAATGGTGTTAAGGTCTGATTTTAAAGAAACATATCCAGATATATTGTTCCATAAACCGAAACCATATAAAGGGAATATATAGAACTCAACCTTATCAGGATTTTCTTTACTTTTTGATGTGTATACAGGGAATACACGCTCTTGTAAAGGTTTTTTATATTCTTTGGGGATATTAACGGCACCCGGAAGCATTCCTTCTACCACTTTTCCGTTAAAATCTACCACAAAACCTTCAATCATTTCATCGTAGGCTTTTACAATATTGTCTTTTTCCATACCCTCGGTTTTCACCACAGTACTAACAATATTTATTTTTCGCTCTTGCTCTTTATTAGCATCTTGTAACGGGCGCAAACCCATTGCTGTAAGAGAAAGTACCACGCCGCAAAACACCGTAAGGGCTAAGGTATAAAGTATTATATATGTATTAGACCGTTGCACGTGCTAATCTCCTTTTTTTGTTTGCGTTAATAACAAAGTAATCTACTAATGGTGCCATAACATTCATAAATAATATGGCAAGCATCATACCCTCAGGGTAAGCAGGGTTAAATACCCTGATAAGTACACACAGCACTCCTATAAGGAAACCGTATACCCATTTGCCTTTGCTGGTTTGTGCTGCCGAAACTGGGTCGGTAGCCATATACACAGCACCAAAAGCAAAACCACCAATAATAAGATGGTAATAGAAGGGAAGTGCCATAAAGGCGTTATCAGGCGCTACTATAGGCCCCAATACGTTTAGTAACCAGCCCATTACTGCACCGCCAATAAAGGTTGAAGCTATTATACGCCAGCTACCTACGCCTGTAGCTATTAGTATTAATGCACCTATAAGGCAGGCTAGGGTTGAGGTTTCGCCTATAGAGCCGGGTATTACACCTATAAAGGCATCCCAAGCACTAAAACTTAATTCCTTTCCTTCAGAAGCTTGTGAAAGCATGGTTGCACCACTAAAACCGTCGGCCACATCGGCACGGTTGGCACTAAACCAAACATACTCTTGGTCGGCGCGATATTCACCCGACATAAATGCAGGGTAAGCGAAGAACAAGAATACACGGGCTGTAAGTGCGGGGTTTAATAAGTTCATCCCTGTACCACCAAATACTTCTTTACCGATAATTACGGCAAATGCAGTACCTACTGCTACCATCCACAAAGGAATAGTAGGGGGTAAACAAAGCGGAATTAGTAAACCTGTAACCAAAAAGCCTTCGTTTACCTTGTGTCCGTTTATTTGACAAAAGAAAAACTCTATGCCCAAACCTACACCGTATGATACTATAACTATGGGCAATACTTGTAGCAAGCCATAGCCTATGCAATCCATAAGGGCAGGAGCAACAGTTGGGTCGGTAGCCATGTAGTGTTGGTAACCAACGTTCCACATACCAAATAGCATTACGGGTAGCATTGCTATTACTACCGTAAACATGGTACGTTTCAAATCTATACCATCACGTATGTGTACACCTTTGTGTGTGGTTTCGCCCGGTACAAAAAGGAAAGTCTCTATTGCATCAAATGTTGAATGCAGAAAATAGAGCTTACCCCCTTTTTCAAAATTGGGCTTTACTTTTTCTAATTGTTTATGAAGAAACTTCATTGTTTAGTATTACTTCAGTTTATGGTTTAACCTTCTTTTTCAATTAAGTCTAAACCTTCGCGCACTATTTGTTGCAAAGGCATTTTAGATGTGCAAACAAACTCGCACAGGGCTATATCTTCTTCGTCTATCTCAAGCAAGCCTAAACTTTCCATAGCCTCTATATCGTTAGCCAAAATAGCTTTGAAAAGATGCTGAGGATATATATCCATAGGCAATACTTTTTCGTATTCACCCGTTACCACAAAGGCACGCTCTTCGCCGTGCATATTGGTATTAACCTTATACTTTTTGTTAGGTGTAAGGAATGATAAGAATGTTTTTGAAATACTTGGACGAGCGTATGAAGGGACAAGCCAACCAATAAACTCAGGGTCATTGCCCTCAGGTATCACAGTTATTTGCCTATCGTAAAAACCAAGATATCCGTTTTGCTCAACTTTAGTGCCTGTAAGCACATTACCGCTAATAATACGGCTATTAACTTCGCTAAGGTTGTTGCTTACTAAAGTGTCTAAACATGCACCTTTTTTAAGGGTGTAATATTTGCGTGCGCCTTCGTTTACTTCTGAACCGCAAAGGGCAACTGTATGTATAGCATCGTATGTGCCGTCTTTAAATAGTTTACCAATATTGGCAACATCTTCAGGGTTTACTGCCCATACTATATCACCTTTACCTAATGGTGCTATGTGGTGTATTTGTACACCAACATTACCCGCAGGGTGTGGGCCACTTACGTTTACCACTTCTACGTTTTTAGTTGATGTTAGGGGAGAGTTAACACCTGTTGGTAAGCTAAGGAAAATACTTCCTGCTGTAAGTTTTTTAAGTGCGTTTATACCCCATTGAAAATGCTCCATACGGTCTTTTAGTATAAAACCATAGTCGGGGGCAAGAGGTGCGCTATCGAAACCTGATATAAAAATGTTTTTAGGCGATTCTTCAGGATTGGCAATTTTACCAAACGGACGTTGCTTAATGGTAGCCCAAGCACCGCTGTTTAGCAATGTTTGTTTCACCCCAGCTGCATCCATACCATCAGGGTTACCTGATGTAAATTGCTCAAAAGCCATTTTGCTATCGGCAAGTACTTTAATATCAAGTATTACCCTTTTAGCACCCCTGTTAATTTCAATTACTTCACCACTAACGGGTGATGTAATCATAATTTCAGGCATTTCTTTAATGAAGAAAAGAGGCGTGCCGGCTTTCACTTCACTTCCTACTTCTACTTTCAGTTTTGGGGTAAGCCCTTTAAAGTCTGTAGGCTTAATGGCGTATGTTTTGGGCGCATCAGCGCTTCCAACAACGAGGGATGCTTCACCAACTAAGTTGATGTTGTACCCTTTCTTTAATTTTATAGTTTTACCCATGTTTTGTTATCAAAAAGTTAGCCTAATGGGCTAACGTATGATAATGATTAAAGTTTGTGATGGAGTTTTTTTAACCCGCGCAAAACTAATAAAAAATTAACATCAGAACCCTTTTTTTTGGCTAAAAACTGTTATGTGCAAAACTGTACACTAAACCGAAGGTAAAGAAACAAAAAAGCCCTGTGATTACAGGGCTTAAGGGAAAGGGTAGTATAAAGTTTATAATTGTTAATGGAAATGATTATTCTTTCTCGTCCTCGTCAGGGTCGTTGTTTCTGTCGCCCATTTTACCTTTACGGTTTTTATGTAGCTTTTTAAGTAAGTGGCGTTTAAACTCCATTTCAGCCTTAAAAATCATGGCTACTTTTTTAACGGGCAGCACTTTTTTAAACTCAACTGTATACTTTTTTATCAGGTCAACCTCTTTTTGTTTATACTCAATAGTGTTGTTTATCAACTTTTCGCAATCAGCATCACTCATAAAAGTAAGGTCAACTTCAGCCAAGTTAACATCATCCTTACATCCTTTTCTTAGCGCATCACTTTCATCCATAAACTTTTCGTACAAAGGGATAAATTTTTTCTCTTCTTCCTCAGTAAGGGCAAGCTTCTGCTTTAAAAAATCAATCTTTGCTTCACGTATTTTTTTAAAATCTTTTTTCTGACCAAATGCCGAAAGGGCAAAAACGGCTACCAGAGTTGCCAATATTATTTTTTTCATAACTATATACTTTTTTAAAAATTAAAGACTTTCTATTAGGCTTTCGTCAATACTATACAGCAAATACTCTTCTATTTCTTCGTCACTAGGTTGTGATGATGTATCAGTATTAGGTGCTTGTTTTGTGCTGACAGGTGTAGTGTTTTCTGTTTCAAAATCAACATCAAAGGCCAGTGCAAACAAATCTTGGCTTATTTCTTCATCAATACCTATAAGGCTTATATCTTGCACTAAATACTCTTCTATTGCTGCGGCACTTAAGGTATCTGTATCACTAGGTGCGGCTATTGCTGTTTGGGGTGGTATAGTAGTGTTGTTTTGGCTAAAGAAAACAAAATATCCAGCCAATAGTATAATGGCTGCCGCAACAGGTATACTATATACAGGGCGAAGCAGTTGTTCAAAACGAAACCCTTTTTTGGGTAGTGCCTCAATACGATTTTTTACCTGCGAAGAGAAGTTGTCAAAATAGCCGTTAGGCACTTTGTAGTTTTCTTCGGGGTTTTTATCGCCTGTAAGTTTGCGTATATGTTTTTCGTTGGCGTTCATTTATAAGTAAGATTACTTTATTGCGCTAAGGTTTAATCGCTTACTAAAATTTTTTCTATTTTTTTTACTGCAATATGGTACGATGCTTTAAGAGCGCCTACGCTGGTGCCTAATACTTCGCTTATATCGTCGTATTTCATATCCTCGTAGTATTTCATATTAAATACTAAGCGTTGTTTTTCAGGAAGTTTTAAAAGGGCTTTTTGCAGCTTGCGTTCTATTTCAGTACCTGTGTAGTGGCTGCTATCGTCAATTTTTTGGCTTAGTTCGGCCTCAACATCAACCAATGGTAAAAAGAATCGGGTGCGTTTTTTCTTTAGCAATGCCAATGCCTCATTAGTGGCTATGCGGTATATCCATGTATACAGTTTGCTATCCTCGCGAAAGTTGATAAGGTTTTGCCACACTTTTATAAAGGTGGTTTGCAAGGCATCGTCGGTATCGTCGTGGTCAATTAAAATCTTACGGATATGCCAATACACCTTTTTTTCATATTTTTTTATGATAAGGTGTAAGGCATAGTTGCGGGTGCGCTCATTTTTAAATTGGCGCACCAAATCAATATCGTCAGCTATTACTTGTTGTTCGTCGCTCAAGCGTTTAGGTTTTTGTTAACGCGGTATTACCCTTTGCGTTGCAAAACCTTTTGTACGGCTTCTACCACATTAGGGGTATCAAGTCCGTATTTAGTCATCAATGCTTCGGGTGTGCCGCTTTCGCCAAAACTATCGTTTACGGCTACCATTTCAACAGGGGTAGGGGTATTGCGCGCCAACAGTTGGCAAACGCTATCGCCCAATCCGCCATTCATTTGGTGTTCTTCGGCAGTTACTACACATTTGGTTTTTGCAACTGATTGTAAGATGGCTGCATCGTCCAAAGGTTTAATGGTGTGTATATTTATTATTTCGGCACTTATACCCATTTCGGCTAAAATGTGGCCTGCTTCTATACATTTCCATACCAAATGACCTGTGCAAACTATGGTTACATCAGTACCTTCGTTTAGCATAACAGCTTTACCAATTTCAAATTTTTGGTCGGGAGCTGTAAAATTAGGGACTACGGGACGACCAAAACGCAGGTATACCGGCCCATCGTAATTGGCTATGGCTATGGTAGCTGCTTTGGTTTGGTTGTAATCGCAAGGGTTTATTACTGTCATACCGGGTAACATTTTCATTAGCCCTAGGTCTTCAAGTATTTGGTGGGTTGCACCGTCTTCGCCCAGTGTTAAACCAGCGTGCGAAGCGCATATTTTTACGTTTTTATCAGAATAGGCTACTGACTGGCGAATCTGATCGAACACACGGCCTGTAGAAAAGTTGGCAAATGTACCTGTAAAGGGTATTTTACCTGTAATAGACAAACCTGCTGCCAAGCCAATCATATTGGCCTCGGCTATACCCACCTGAAAAAATCTTTCGGGAAATTCTTTTTGGAAGGCATCCATTTTTAATGAGCCTGTTAAATCGGCACAAAGGGCTACCACATCGGGGTTAGTTTGTCCCAATTCTAACAAACCAGCTCCAAAACCTGAGCGGGTATCTTTTTTATCCAGTATATCGTAGTGTTTCATTTTTCTTATTTATGAATTGAGATTTAAGAGTTATGATTAATAAATAGCAGGTTTATAGGTTGTTTCTTTTTTAAATTCATAAAATCTTAAATCAATAATCGTCAATTTAAGGTTAGGTGTGTAGAGCCTCCTGATGTTATTTCAAAATTACGTTCAGAGCTTAATACAGTCAAATTGGCGCGCAAGGGTCTAAATACCAATTTGTATTTGCCCGGTTGCAATATTATGGTCTGTTTTGAGTTAGCGGGGTCAAAATCGCACACCCACTCCAAGTTGTTTTTGTTTAGTGTAAATATACCGCCAACAGCTTCTGTACGTACCGATAGTATTAACTTTCCCGGTTGGGGTATGTTTACGGTAGTGGTTTGGCTTTGGTCTATCGAAACATTATTTAAGTATATGCGGGGAGTAGTAAAAATTTCTAAATCGTACTTACCCACTATATACTTACGTTGGTTATTAAAGGTTTGGTAGTTTATAGTTTCGGTTTTACCTTTTTTCATTACACGGGCGTGCAGTTTCTCGTAGTTGGTTACACCTTCCATTTTTAGCAATAAATCACCTTGTGGGGCATCTACTGCTATTATATTGTGTTTGCCTGCCAATACTTCAATATCGCTTTTATATACTGGAGGAATAGTATGTACGGTGAGGTTGTATTTATATCCCGGGTCTAGCGTTAGCGTATCGGGCACGCCCCTATCGTTCATAGTGTGTATGTAGTTGTATACTATTTTGTTGCTTTTGGCATCGTAAAAAGTCATGTTCACATTGGTTTCGGTAGCCCTGCCGTTAATGTCTAACAAGTTTACTTGTGCCGTGGTGGCATTAAGTGCTTGTGATACCACATTACCTAATATGTTTTCAAAATCTTCTTCGGTACGAGCATCAAAATAGCGACCTACGCACTCAAATTCAACTGCAAATTGGTCGTTACCGCCAACGCCTATAACAAAAGGACGTAGTATAACACCTTGTTTTTGCAAGGCTTCTGATACTGCGCAAGGGTCGCCGTCACACTCTTCCAATCCATCCGTAATTAATATAATTACATTGCGCCAACCTTGTTGTTGGGGAAAATCGTAGGCAGCTTGGGTAAGCGAATAGGCAATAAGCGTAGTGCCTTTGGGTTTAATATTTTGTAGTTTTTGCTTAATAGTAGCAGCGTTGTTTTTAGCAAAGGGAACTTCAAGCCGAGTATCTTTACAGTTTTGCGCAGCTTTGGGACTGGTATGCCCGTATACGCGTAAGCCTACTTCAACAAAATCAAATTGTTGCAGGCTATCTACCATTTTGCCCAGTAGGTTTTTGGCCACGTTGATGCGGTTATCGCTTTCCATACGTGCCCACATACTGCCCGAAGCATCAAGCAAAAACAAAATGCGTGTTTTTTGCTGTGCAAATGCCGACGACACAAACAACAATAGCAGGGTAGCTAGTACATATTTCTTACATTTATCCATTAAGTATCTGTCTCTTACCTTCTATCAATGAAAATAGTGTGCCTTTTATTATAAAAGTTTACAGTTTTAAGTTTTTGGTTTACAGTTGTTTCACTGTTTAAAGATAAATTTTGTAAACGATTTTAACTTAAAACTAAAAACAGGAGACTGAAAACTGAAACTAATAATCTCCCAAAGTCTCTGGCAATTGTGCCAAAGCGGCTGCCAATTGCTCATCGTTGGGGGCTATACCGTGCCATTTGTGGCTACCCATCATAAAATCAACACCCGCACCCATTTCGGTTTTCATTACTATCATAGTAGGTTTACCGTTAAAGGCCATTGCTTTTGCTTTATCAACAGTAGCAATAACTTCTTCCATTACGTTACCATCCATTTCAAGCGTTTGCCAACCAAAGGCTTCAAACTTTTCTTTCAGGCTCACAAAGCCCATAATGTCTTTGGTGCTACCGTCTATTTGTTGTCCGTTAAAATCAACAGCAACAATAAGGTTATCTACTTTATTATGTGCGGCATACATTACGGCCTCCCATATTTGACCCTCTTGCAACTCGCCATCGCCACAAAGAGCAAATACAAAGTTTTTCTCGTTTTCTAACTTTTTACCTAAAGCTATGCCCGAAGCTACCGATAGGCCTTGACCTAATGATCCTGAAGCTATGCGTACACCCGGTAAACCCTCGTGTGTAGCGGGATGGCCTTGCAAACGTGAGTTGATATTACGGAAAGTACTCAACTCTTTTACATCAAAATAGCCGCTACGTGCCAATACCGAATAGAACACAGGTGAAATGTGGCCGTTGCTTAATACAAACACATCTTGACCTTTTCCACTCATATCAAAAGGTTGTGGTGTATGTTGCATTTCGTCAAAATACAAGGCGGTCAAATAATCGGCGCAACCTAATGAACCACCGGGGTGGCCTGATTTGCAAGCGTGTACTTGACGTACTATATCGCGACGTACTTGTGAAGCTACTTTCTTTAGATGCTCTATATCTCTCATGGCGGGATTTTTGGTGCAAAAATGGGCTTTTTAAAATTTTAATTAAAATTGCAGTACCGTTTTAGGATAGAAACCTAACTTATGAACACTACCGTTGAATTATACTTGTCGCCTGAAGAGGCTTTTTTTGCCGAAAAAACAATACTTAGGCTGGCTGAAAAGCTAGGTGTAAATGTTGATAAGATTTCTGATTGGAAGATTAGAAAAAAATCAATTGATGCTCGAAAATCAAATATTCTTGTTCGTTTGGTGATAGAATATGTGCTGAAAGAAGAAAATACTGGAAAATTAACCACTTTACCTCTTTTTGATACACCCACCCAATATATTGATTGCACCAACGCCAAAAACGAGGCCATAATTATAGGTTGTGGCCCTGCGGGGATGTTTGCCGCTTTGCGCTTGTTGGAAGCTGGAATACGCCCCATTGTTTTAGAAAGGGGTAAAGATGTGCGCGAACGTCGCCGCGATTTAGCAGCTATAAACAAAGACCGTATTGTGAATCCCGATAGTAATTATTGCTTTGGCGAAGGCGGAGCAGGGACTTATAGCGACGGGAAACTATATACCCGTAGCAACAAACGTGGTAACGTAGCCAAAATATTGCAGGTATTTGTTGAACATGGCGCGGCTGAGAATATTTTGTATGAAGCCCATCCACATATTGGGACGAATAAATTACCTGCCATTGTTAGCGCAATGCGCGAAACTATTGAACGTTTTGGAGGTAAGGTGCTGTTTGATAAACGGGTAACTGATATTGTAGCCCAAAATGGCAGTATGCACCGTGTACACACTGCTGATGGTGAAGAGTTTGCCGCTAAACAAGTGATTTTAGCCACTGGACATAGTGCCCGCGATATATTTGAACTATTACACAAAAAAGGTATTGAGGTAGAGGCTAAACCCTTTGCACTAGGTGTGCGCATAGAACACCCGCAAGAGTTGATTGATAAAATACAATACCACTGCGATATACGCAGCGAATTCCTACCTCCTAGTAGTTATAGCTTGGTACACCAAGTAAACGGGCGCGGGGTATTTAGTTTTTGTATGTGCCCCGGTGGGATAATAGCTCCTGCCGCCACAGCACCGAACGAGGTGGTGGTAAACGGTTGGAGCCCCAGCAAACGCAACGGTAAGTTTGCCAATAGCGGTATGGTGGTGAGTGTGGAGGAAAAAGACTGGCAAAAATATGCCAAGCACGGCGCGTTGGCGGCCATGTATTTGCAAGCTGAAATTGAAAAAAGGGCTTTTGTAAAAGGCGGTAGCGATTTAACTGCCCCTGCACAACGTGTCCCTGATTTTGTAAACAAGAAACTATCGGGTACGTTGCCTGAAACATCGTACATACCGGGGGTAACGCCTGTGCAATTGGATGAGGTTTTGCCTGCCGAAATTAGCACCCGATTGAGGGGTGGATTGCAAGCCTTTGGTAAAAAAATGAAGGGCTATTTTACCCACGATGCGGTGTTGGTGGGAGTGGAGTCACGTACCTCATCACCGGTGCGTATACCACGTGATAAAGAGAGTTTGCAACATCCACAAGTAAAAGGTTTATACCCTTGCGGCGAAGGTGCAGGCTACGCAGGCGGTATAGTATCAGCCGCTATGGACGGCGAACGTGTTGCTGAGGCTATTGTTGGAGTTTTGAAAGATTAATACTAATTATTTTCAAATTTTACAAACTGCTATGGGTAAATTTTTTATTTTAATACTTGGGATTATTTTAGGATTATCGATTGGATTTTATTTGTGGGGCATAGAATACCCTAAGTATGTCGAGCTTCAAGAGGATGTGATTATTTCAGATATTGGAGAAATAAAAAGAGGCACGATACTTAAGGTTGATGAAGAGATGAGTGAGGGTTTTACTAGGTACATTCTTTATTTAAATAATAAAGGTATTGGTGTGAGTGAATACAAGCAAGATAAAGAAAAAGTTAACCTTATAATTCCTTATTGGCTTGCGAAATCTGAATGGTTGTTGAGTGATACTTTTTCTAGCAAAGATTCTACACCACATTCAAAATAAACTCTTAGGATGTGAAGTGTGTTGCAAGCACTATTGTTGGGGGCACTTTGATGAAAATTTAAAGGGCTTGTGCGTGAGGTTTCTCTCCTTGCTAAGTTTGTGGGGAGGGAAAGGAGAGATTAAGAGAGGTTTAAGCCCTGAGGCTTTGTATTTTATATTGAAGCAGACGCTTTAAGATTTTTGGCACGAGCGGATGCTCGAGCCGGCTTTATGGCTAAAATTAAGCAGAGACTAATACACCACCGTATACTCTTTATATATCAATCGGTTTTTATAGTTGTAGTGGTTTGAAATTTTGTTTCTGCCGTTATTGGTATACTCATAAGTTTCTCTATAACTCCAGTGTTTACTTCTGCGACCGTAATATTGTATATTAAACTCAGTTACAATGCCTTTGTCGGTATAGTTTCTAGTATAGTCGTAAACGGTTTTCTCCTTAGGGTCAATGTAGGCATAGGCAATGTATTGCCCTTTTTTGTTTACTGTGTTCACACTACGCCATACTTTGCCATTTTGTTTTATTATTTCGTAGGTTTCTATTCGGTTGCTATCGGCATCGTATACGCTTTTGTTGCAAACGGTAGTAGTATCAGCTTTTCGGCCATTGTTTAGCGTGCCTGTGGGCAGGCAATCGTACTTTACTACATTTTTTAGTTTTCCTTTTTTGTTGTAGGTGCGGGTTTCTTGTTTGTTGCCGTCGGGGTAATAATCGTATTCAACGGTATATGTTGTTCTTCCTTTTTTATCAAAAAACCTTTTCTTAATCACTCTAGCATCAGCATTGTATTCCAGCTCTTCGCTCCTAAATGCGTTGTTTTCATTTTCCGCAAATATCTCTCGTTTTGTTATTAAGCCATCACTGTTTAGAGTAAGGTGCCAACCGCGTACAAACTTGCCTTTACGGTTGTATACTTTTTGGTTAGTGGGTATACCTTCGGGGCTATAAGTATATTGGTATTTATATCTAAACTGCCCTTTGTGATTATATACCAGTAGTACCCTTATATCACCAATACTATCGTAGTGTTCTTCTTTTCTTAATTGTGAACCTTCAATATTCCCGTTTTTGCCAAACTGTTGCACGTAAGTTACTGCGGTATGAATGTTATTTTGAACAATACTATCGCGGTTTTTTTGTGCCCATTTGCTATACTCAGCGTGCGAGGTTTTAGACTCTATTTGTGGCCAATCTTGATAAAAACGTTGTGCCAAAGCGGGTGAGGTAAACAGGGCTATAAAGAAAAGAATAGGTATTAGTTTTTTCATGTGTATATAATGTACAATATCAGTATTTTATTTTACTGCCTATTCATTTTTCTCTTCCACAAGGCCAATTATGCGTAAAATTGCCCTACGGTTTAGTTGATGTTCATATTCAGTGCATTTGTTTTTATAATCGCTTAAATCACAATCACATTTTTTTAACAAAAGGTCGTCTTCGCCCATGCCTTTGGCTATTATTTGGCTGCTGTCAATTCCCTGAGAAATTATGTAGGCTCTAAGCGTATCGGCAACACGTTGGCTATAATCTCTATTAAATTCAGCAGTTGCTCTGCAATCGGTGTGGTACTCTATTTGGAATTTTATTTCGGGGTTTTGTTTCAGTACAGGTATTATATAATCGGTAAGTAGATGCGCCACATCAGGACTTAGTAATCTTGAACAACCAATCAACGGTCTAAAGGTGATATAATCACCCATTTGTGGAGCATTGTAGTGGTAGTTGGTGCTATCAACCACTTTATATTGTGCTGATGCAGGTAGCAGAGCAAATAACAACAGGCAAGAAATTAAAATGGTTTTCATGCCTGCATAATTGTGTTAGCCGTTAAAAGATACACTTAATAGCTACTACACCAATTTTTTGCCTAGCAATTCAACTTTACCAAGCCATTTGGCTTGTTGCTTTTCGGTTGATGTTTTTATTGGGCCAAACGCTGTTACTCTTACGGGTGAAATACCACAAAATTCTAATACGGTTTTTTTGAGTTGGTTAATGCTGGGCTGTTTGTATACCCAATGATAGTACCACGATGGTTGATCCATAGTGGTAATAATTCTAGCAGTTTTACCTTTTAACAGTTTATCCCAAAATAATGAGTTAGGCCTGTATTTAAAGGCCATACCCGGTAAAAACAACCTATCGATAAAGCCTTTGGTAATTGCGGGTAAACCTCCCCACCACACAGGATGCACCCAAACTAAGTGTTGTGCCCATTTTATTTTTTCCCAAGCATCCAATAAATCAGGTTCAAGCTCTGTACGTTGCTTGTAACCTTTGCTAAGGTTGGGGTTAAAGTTTAGCTGGCTAATAGTAATATTTTGCACGTTAGCTCCCGTTGCTTCGGCTCCTTTTTTGTAAGCATCGGCAAGTGCAAAACTTAAACTATCGTTGTTGGGGTGTCCGTTGATGATTAGTATATTTTTCATGACCTTTTTTAAAACTATGCAGCAAAGGTCAAAAGGGGCTGTTTAATAAAAATTGATATATGTTACAAAACAGGTTCAATCTTAATTTTTCTTCTTATTCGGCTAAGGCTTTCTCTTTCCATGCCCAAGTATGAGGCAATGTGAAACAAAGGCAGGCGGTTAAAAATTTCAGGAGCTTCATTAAGCAGATTTGTATAGCGTTCTTCACCGGTATAAAACAGCAAACTTTCTACTCGCTTGCCCGAGTTGGTGCAAGCCTTTTCTGCCATTAGTCGACCTAATCGTTCCCAATTTTTAGATTTATCAAAAGCGTTTTGCAGCGTTGCCAAGTCAAAACAGATTATTTCGGCATCTTCTAAGGCTTGTACAAAATATTTACTGGGAGCTGAAAGCAGGAAACTATCGTATTCTTCAACAATATCATCTTCAAAAAAGAACCGTGAATTTATTTCTTTACCATCTTTTAGATAAAACGATCTGAAACAGCCTGTATTTATAAAACCAATTTGCCAACAAATAGCCCTTTCAGTAAGAAAATAGTCGCCTTCTTTTATTTTCTTTTCGGTCAAATAAGGCTCTACCATTGCAAAATCATCTTCGTTTACTAATGACGATTGCAGAAGCCAGTTTTTAAATTGGGAGTAATTTGCCATGTTTTTTAGGGTTAATTAAACAATTCAAAATTAAACAGCCTAAGAAGTGAAAAAAGTGAGTGATCACTCATTATTGGCCTAAAAGTGCTTGAAAACAAACAAATAGTAGTGAGTACTTACTTACTTTTTACCCTTTGGTTTTGGCTTTTTTTCGCCCTTGTTTTCTTTTTTGGGTGCTTCGGCTTTTGCAACGGGGGGTATGTAGGTGGGGGTAACATCAGCACGGTTTTTTGGTCGGCGTTCAGCCAGCCAAGTAAAACCTTTTAGTTGTTCCTCGCCCGCAGGTATCTGATCCATAGGGTGTAAATCACCCTGTGGATCGAGGTAGTAGCGCACCTCAGTTATTTTATTGTCGGCTATTATTATACTTAGGTTACCACAAGCTATTTTTTGCATACCCAAGTATTTTCCAGTGTCTTCTTCTACGTAGTAAATATTTTCTACATCGTTGTTTACATCCACACGGCGTAGTTTTTTGTTGGTAAAAAAGCCTACGGCATTTCTTCCCTTTATTTGGTTGTAGCGCAAGCCGCTATCTTTTTCAGCTGCTATAAAGGTGTTTTTAAACATTTTAATGCTGCTCATTTGTCCATCCTTCATATACAACCTAATGGTATCGGCTGTTATTTGGTTGCTTTCGCTCCACACCACAGGGTTTACCTCAAGGTTGATTACCGAGTCGTTAAACGAGTATTGCAGAGAGTCGCATACGCCCTGTAAATCTTTCTTAAAAAACTTTGTGTTGTGGTAGGTATACAGCGTTCGGTTTTGGCGGGTACTATCAAACCATGTTTTTAGGGTATCGGCGGTTACAAAAAAGGTGTCGCCCTCAAACATCATTTGTGCGTTAGGGGCACGGGTAACCCAAGCAATATTAGTATTTCGGTTGTATTGCCCCAGTTGGCCGCGTATTTCTATTTTGTTGGTAGTATCTACCAGTAGTATGTTTCTATAAGCCCTGTCAATACCTGTTTTGCCGGTATATACCATGCTATCGGCACTTAGCTTTTTATCTTTAGTTTCAACATAAGAGTTGATGCTAAACTGCGAGTAGTTTATTTTGGTATTGTACCAGCCGTTTTCGCAATATATATGGGTAGAGTCTTTTTCGGCATATATGTTTGTAGGGCCAAAAAAGTATGCAATTTGGCTCACTGTATTGTATTGCAACGTATCGCTATACATTACATATTCAGGATTTTTTAGGGTAATATCTTTCTTAAAGCCAAAGGTTTTGCTTTTGGTATCGTAAGTGCCAATTTTACTTACAAGGTTGTTTTCGCGGTTCACAATAGTGCCGCCCGTGGTGTAGTAGCCAACACCGTTAAGCGCATCGTAGCGAATGGCATCGGTAGTAAGCGTCATTTGTCCGTCGTTTAGGGTTACAGTTTCACCCTTTAGCAAGGCTTGGCGGGTATTACCTTCGTAAAACAAGGTATCGCCAAACATTGATACCGAATCGCCCTGATAGATCTTAATATTGTTAAACGCCGTAAACGAGTTGGTTTCGCGGTACACATAGGCACTATCACAAAACATGGTAATATCTTCATGCTTTAGCTCCACATTACCAATCAGCCTATTTACATCGCCGTAGGCATTTTTATTATAATCGCCATAGTCGGCACGCTTAATTTCAATTTTGGTTTGCGAGTTGGCATTAATAGCACAGCCCACCAAAAAAAAGATAAATAAAGTTTTAAAAATGTGTTTACCCATAGGGTTTAATGCCATTACTTTGGCAAAAGTAATTTTTATATCACCTTTGCCCATAAACTATGCCAATAAGTTTACAATTTTTTAAGCAGTATATAGAACAAGAGGCTATAATAGCCCCCCAACAGAAGGTTTTGCTGGCTTTTAGCGGAGGGATTGATAGCGTGGTGCTGGCTACTTTATTAAAAGAGGCAGGCTACGCCTTTGCCCTAGCCCACTGTAATTTTAGTTTGAGGGGAAGCGAAAGCGATGGCGATGAAGATTTTGCCCGCAGTTTTGCCCACCAACTAAAAGTGCCCTTTTTTACTATTCGGTTCGATACTCCATACTATGCCAAACAAAACAAAATATCGACCCAAGTAGCCGCGCGTGAGCTACGCTACAACTGGTTTTACGAATTGATTGAAAAAGAAGGTTATGACTTATTAGCCACAGCCCACCATCAAACCGACCAAGTAGAAACTATGCTGTTTAATATCAATCGAGGCACAGGGTTGGCAGGCCTGCAAGGCATGAAACCGAAGGAAGGGCAGCTGATACGCCCTTTGCTAACGGCGACCCGCACTGAGATTGAACAGTTTACCAAAGCCAAAAAACTAAAATGGCGCGAGGACAGCAGCAATAGCCTAAATAAATATAGTCGCAACAAACTGCGCCATGTCGTGTTGCCTGTGCTAAAAGGGTTAAACCCCCGCTATGAGGAAAGTTTTGCCAACTTATCAAAACTGGTGGGTGAATACCGTTTGCTTTTGGCTGATACTATTGCCTCTAAAACACAAGAGATTACCAAAAGGGAAGGAGAGACCCTAAAAATTGATAAAAATGCTTTGTTAGCCTTGCCCTATCTGCATTTGTATTTGTACGAATGGCTTAAACCTTACGGGTTTAATAACGATGTTGTAGCGCAAATGGCACAAGGACTTGAAGGGCAAAGCGGGGCTGTGTTTTACGGTGAAACGGGGGAGGCATTGATAGACCGTGATACTATTGTGGTGCGAGCTAAAACAGACGGCACAGCAACACAGGTATTTAGTATTGAAAATGGGGCAGAGGGATTTTCTTTTGCCGGGAAAAACTATACTATACAATTTGTGCCTTATGAAGGGTACGAGTTAAAGCAAGACCCTACAATAGCCCAACTGGATGCCGATAAATTAGAATTTCCCCTACAAGTGAGAGCATGGCAGCAAGGCGATTATTTTTACCCGCTGGGTATGCGCAAAAAGAAAAAGGTGAGCGATTTTTTTGTGAACCAAAAAGTACCCTTGTTTGATAAAACCCAATATCCCTTGCTATTTAGCAATAACCATTTGGTATGTATTGCAGGACTAAGGGTGGACGATAGGTTTAAAATAACCCCACAAACCAAAACTGTGATGGTGTTGCAAAATCAATAAAAACAAGACTTATAATTTTTTTGTATCCCTATTTACCTTTTTAGTGTTTGGGCTATTAATGCTTATCAAACCAAATTATTAAAAACAAATGAAAAATTATTATAGTTTTGGAAACAAATCACGTTTACCTATGAAAAGAATATTACTATTGGCCTTTGTGGCTTTCTCTTTCGTAGCCGCTAAGGCACAATCGTCTGTTACTGTTGCTTATGGTTTAGATAGCCTTAGTAACCCCTTATACGGCGATATATTTTTATTTGATAGCCAAGAAAAAACTCCTTTTTACGTAATTGTCGACGATAAAAAACCTATTAACTGCAACAAATTAAAAGTAAAAGCTTTTTATAGAGACAGCACAAATGGTAAAAAAGATTACGACTATTGGGTATACCAAGGTGAGTTTGAGTTTCCTATTACCCCCAACTATACAGGCTATTGGATACAATTAAATGCTTTTGTAATTGGTGAGTATAGGGTAGAGGTAAACGGCTACCTTAATGGTGGCTATGTTAAATACTTTGGTGCTAGAAATTTTGGTGTATACAGCGAAGATGATTTTTGGTCGTGGGGATGGTGGTAGCCCATCTTTAACTTTAAATGAGTTAAAATCTAAATTCTAAAGAAGAATATAAAAAAGGAAAGCCCGCTAACTTAGCGGGCTTTCCTTTTTTATATGTGGTGTTTTTATAAATATGAGCTATGCTTTTAGCAATTTAAAATCAAGCAACACTTCTAAACCTTCATTCAAAATAAGGTCTTTGGTGTATTTGCCTTTTTCTTTCAGTTTTTCTATTTCGGCATCGCGCTCTTTTTTCTCTTTTTCGTTTTGCTCTATTTCTTTTTTATAGGTGTTAAATTCAACACTTACATATTGGCGTTGGCGCGCTTGGGTAAAGGTTTTTATATCGTCAATTAAAAACTCGTAAGTATTGTTTTTCTTCATGCGTTTGTTGTGGTTATCAGCCAATGTACCACGCACGGGTGTTAAATCGTCGGTTTTCTCGTAGTTAGTGCCTTTAATCTGATCCCAAGGCAAAGCGTATTCGCTTTCGTCTTCACCGTATTCTTTATCAGCATATAAGCTAGGCAAAGCCACATCGGGTATTACCCCTTTTATTTGTGTACTGCTTCCGTTTATACGGTAAAATTTAGCAATGGTTATTTTTAACTGTCCTGCATTTTCATCTTCGGGCAATAGTACATACGGGTTAAGGTCTACAAGGTTTTGTACAGTTCCTTTACCGTGTGTTTGCTCGCCTACTATTATACCTCTGTTATAATCTTGTATCGCTCCTGCAAAAATTTCTGATGCACTGGCACTAAATCGGTTTACCAATACCACCATTGGGCCATCGTAAGCTACAGATGGGTCGCGGTCGCGTTCCACTTCTATACTGCCGTCAAGGTTGCGCACCTCAACCACGGGGCCTGTTTTAATAAACAGCCCTGTAAGTTTTATGGCTTCAAGTAAAGCACCTCCGCCGTTGTTGCGCAAGTCTACTACTAGGCCATCAATACCTACTTTAGTTAGGCTATCAATAATTTCTTTTACATCACGGCTGGTACTTTTGTAGTTAGCATCGCCGTTACGTGCCCCTTGAAAATCGTAGTAGAATGAGGGGACAACTATAACGCCGGCTTTGTAGGTGTTTTTGCCGCGTTTAATTTCTTCAATAGTGCCTTTGGCGGCTTGTTCTTCCAGTTTTATTTTATCGCGTACTATGCGTACTTCTTTTTGCTTATCGGTAACGGAGGCTTTGGCATCAATAATTTTTAGGCGAACCACAGTTCCTTTTTTACCTCTTATTAATGATACTACATCGTCAATCCTCCAGCCAACAACATCTTCAAATTCACCATCGTCGCCTTGTGCTACGGCAGTTATACGGTCGTTAGCAAAAACCTGTTTGCTTTGGTCGGCAGGGCCACCTTTTACCACTTCACGTATTTTAGTATACTCACCTTCAGTTTGCAAGGTAGCGCCAATACCTTCTAACGATAGTGATGAATTGATATTAAAATCTTGCGCTACACGTGGCGAAAAATAGTTGGTATGTGGGTCAATAATGGTTGTAAACGCGTTCATAAATATATCAAACACGTCTTCGTTTTTAGTTTTCTTTAGTTGGCGTTCAAAATTTTCGTAGCGTTTGCGCACTACATCCGAAGTGCTTTTCCAGTCTTTTCCTGTGGCAAGCATACCCAAACATTCGTACTTAATTTTGTTTCTCCACAAGCGGTCTAATTCTTCGTTAGTTTTACACCAAGGCGCATCTTGTCGGCGTACCTCAAACGAATCATTTTCCGAAAAATCCATTGAATCTTTCAATAACTCGTAGGTGTATTGTATGCGGCTGTTAGCACGTTGCAAAAACTGGTTGTATACTTTGTATGGAAAGCTAACTTTCCCACTTTTTAAGTAATCGTCAAGTCGGGTTTCTTCCGTTTTAAAATCGTCAATATCAGCTTGTAAAAAGAAACTACGCGTATAATCAACATCCGTTAAAAACTCTTTAAACACCTTTTTGCTTAAATCGTCGTTTACTTCCACTTTGTTATAAGCACTGTTACTTAGCAGGGCGGTAACGGTTTCACAAATATTTGAGTGCCTGCTTTCAGGCTCTAATTTTATTGATGTTAGTGATGTGGTATCTTGTGCTTGTGCAGCTAGCATCCAAAGCACTCCAACGGCTACAAAAAATTTCTTCAACATAATATGTTCTCTATAAACAGTTATCACAAGGTTTATTCCAAAAAATCTATCAGTCGGCAAAATACGGTAAAAGACATCTTTTTGCTCGACTAAATGACGTGTATAATCATAAAATCGTTGAAAAGTAACGTTTTAGTGTGGGTTTTATTGGTGATTGGTTTTTTATAGCAGGTTAACACCATCTGCTTTTGCAATTACAAGATTTTTCGCCCTCCTTTAGTTTATACTCTTGATAGAATAGGATTTGAAACTCTACTTACTTATAGTAATAATTTCTAGCACCTTCTCTATCATGTTTTCTACTGTTTTTTCAGGATTAGAAGAGAATTTGTGGGTTGCTCTATTGGCCAGTATTGCATTTACCGATATGGCTTTGTGCCCTAACATTGTTGCCATACCATAAATACCTGCTGTTTCCATTTCCATATTGGTTAGGTATAAGTTGTTCCATTTTATAGCACGTAGTGCATCAAACATAGGGTTCAACTTACTTTCTATCCGCAAACTGCGGTTTTGAGGGGCATAAAACCCTGGGCAAGTTAGTGTGATGCCTTTAATAAAGTCGCCTTCATCGTTTAACTGAAGACTTCTTTCAGATGTATAAAAATGACTTATATCCCACAACTTGTTAACTTTGGTTTTAATTGTTTCTAAAAGACTTTCATCGCTTTTGTAATCATAAAAATTGAGCAATCCATCTAGCCCAACAGCGTATTCTGATATCAAGAAACTATTAACTTCAATATGTTTTTGTAAACTACCCGATGTGCCCAAACGAATAATAGAGAGTGCAGTGTGTGTGTCTTTCGGTGTTCGGGTTTCAAAATCAATATTTACCAAGGCATCCAATTCGTTCATCACAATATCAATATTATCGGTGCCAATGCCTGTACTTATTACTGATAAACGGGTATGCCCAATAAAACCAGTATGGCATACAAATTCTCTATGGTGGTGTTTTAATTCTACCCTATCAAAATATTTTGATACTTTATCGACTCTTTCAGGGTCGCCCACAAAAATAACAATAGGTGCTACCTCTTGTGGCACAAGGTGTAAGTGGTATACTGAACCATCAGGGTTTAGTATTAGTTCCGACGCGCTGAGATTTGTCATGTTTTATACCGGTGTAAATTCTTTAAATTTGCGCACAATTCAAATAAAAAACTATACATCATTATGCAAGAGCCAAAAAGTAACAAATCAATATTAGTACCCACCGATTTTTCTGATGTAGCTAATAACGCATTAGATCATGCAGTGGCAATAGCCAAAACATACGGAAATGATATACTATTAATGCACACCGTAGAAGCTACTTTTTTAAGCTCGATTATAGGCGGCAAAAATATTAAAGGTGGTTTAGTGGGGCAAATGTTGCAAGAAAAGCTTAATGAGCTTTGCAAAAGCATAACTGAAAAACATAGTGTTGCAGCAAAGGGTATTATTAAAGAAGGACGCATATACAAAACTATTTTAGAAACTGCTGAAGAGATGGAGCTGGATAGTATTGTAATGGGAACTAATGGTGCCGAAGGCTTTGAACAAATTATGGGTAGTAACTCATCAAGGGTTATTGCACAATCGCCTGTACCGGTTGTTGTTGTTAAAGAAAAACAAATTGGCGCAGGCTATAAGGATATAGTTTTTCCTGTTGATTTATCGCTTGAAAGTAAACAAAAAACTTGGTGGGCTATACATTTGGCTCAAAAATTCGACTCAACGATACATATTATTGGCGAGCACGAAGACGATGATTTTTTGCGCAAAAGATTGTTTGCTAACCTAAAATCAATTGAAGATGTATTCACTAAAAATAAAGTGAAATTTACCACTAAGGTTTTGGACGATGAAAAATACCCCGGTAAATTTTATATGGATACTTTGCAGTATGCGGATGAAATTAATGCCGACCTTATTATGGTGATGACACAACAAGAAAAAGGTGGCTTTAGTGAGTATTTACTAGGCTCATACGCTCAACAAATTGTAAACTATCACTCTAGTGTGCCTGTTATGTGTATAGTTCCCCGCAATACAGGTCTTGTACCGGTGGGTTGGTCAATGTCTTAATTAGATTAATACTACACAATAAAAAAGCACAACCCCAAGAGATTGTGCTTTTTTATTGTAAGTAATCACTCATAGCTATCCAACGGGGAACATCTAAGGGTGTGCCATTTTGTTTTTCTTCATCTCGTTGGTGACCCAAACGCACTATAATTATATTCTTCTCAGGGCGAACTATTATGTATTGTCCTTTTATTCCGCGCGCATAAAAGATGTGTTCGCCGTTATTGTTATAGCACCACCATTGGTAGCCATATACACTAAGCGGGGCATTGCCGTCCATAACATCACTTGCTGGTTTTGTACTTTCAAGCACATATTGTTGGGGTACTATTTGTTTGCCGTTACATCTGCCGCTATCAAGATATAGTTTGCCTATACGTGCAAAATCGCGGGCATTGCTATAAAAACAGCAGTAAGAGCGTTCGCTGCCTGTTTCGTTATCACTTGTCCAAAGGGCAGTATTTTTTGCACCCATCGGTTGCCACAGTTTTTCAGTAGCATATTGAGCCAACTTTTTGCCTGTAACTTTTTCAACTATAAAGCCTAACAGAAGCGTATTACCACCCAAATAGTTAAACTGCTTACCTGCTTCTGTTTCAGGTCGGTATTCTTTTACCAAATCAGGAATATTACTACCATAGTAGGCTTTTGCCATCATACCAAAAGGGTCGCCATAACTTTCATCAAAGTTGATGCCCGAACTCATGGTAAGTAGGTTACGTATGGTTATTTTATCACCCAATACATCTTTATAGGCAGGTAAATAAGTTGCCGCAGGCTCGTTAATATCTTTTATCAAACCATCTTGTAGGGTGCAACCTATTAAAACACTTACTATACTTTTTGCAGCCGAAAACGAGTTGGTAAGTGAACTATCGCTATATCCATCCCAATAGCTTTCGTGTGCTATGCTACCGTCTTTTATTACTAAGTAAGCCACACTTTGCAGTTGTTGGTGGTAGGCTTCGTCCTCAGCTTTTAAAGGCGTTTTATTGTATGTTGATGCAACAGGCCAAAGTTGAGGCGTAGCAGAAGCTTGTACGGGGTTGTTTTTAAAATGGGTATAATCATCAATGGTAGGGCCTGTTTTGCCGCGTAAGTAGGTAAGCGAAACCCCTTTTATAAGATGTGTATTGCCTGTTATCAAAAGTGATAGCAGCAACAAAACAACTATAATGGTAAACCATTTTAAAAACTTAAATAATCCCTTCATAGCCTATATTTCTTTATAGTTTTTGTATTCACCCGGCATATAGCCTGTCAGTTCAAATATCTTTAGTTTTAGCCACTTTTTAAATGGGTAGTGATTTTTTGCAGTATCGTGCTCAAATGCCCAATTCAATCGTTCAATACGCTCGTGCATCAATTGCGGGTGCGTACCCGTAAACGGATACAAATTTCGATGCTCCTCGGCATAGTCATACTCTTGGCGTTTCTTCACATTTTTATCAATCCACTCATCGTTGTGCCAGTAGCGGTTCATTATCTCCGATTTCTTTTGCATAGCCTCAGGCTTGCGCACCCAACCGTAGTGAAATATTTCGGCATCAACGTGCTTTACATTTAGCTTTTCTGTACCATCGTACCTAAATCCTTGCGCATCTTTGTAAGAGTGTATGCGTTTATCGTTGCGTATCACTCGTATCTCACGTCTATACCAATTTACAGGCGAGCCTATATAATCGTAAGAACCGTAAAAGTGTTTATAATCAAATAAAAGACCTTGCACACGTTCATCATCTTTCCACTTGTGCATTGCAGCTACTATATTATCCAAATACTTTTCGTGTACCACCTCATCGCCCTGTATATAAAAAGCCCAGTCGCTATCATTGGGCAGGGCTTGTATGGCTTTATCGGTTTCTACGGCAAGTACTTTACCACCTTCACGCAAGCTATCATCCCAAATGGTAGGCACAATGGTTATTTTATCAGGATTTATACTTTTAATAAGTTCTTCTGTACCGTCTTCCGAATCTCCTACAGCCACTATAAAATCATCGCAAATAGGTAGTATTGACTTAATAGCCTCGACAACGGGATAATCAAACTTTACCGCATTGCGTACAAAAGAAAAGCCTGTTACTTTCATAGCCTGCAAATACGTTATTTTTTTTTGCTTTGTTGATTTGAGAATTGCTTTTGGCTATTAGCTTTTGGCTTTTATTCGCCATTATAATATGAGGGTGGCGGAGGGGGTGCAGGTATAGGAGGGGCAGGATATGGTGTTTTACAATGTAACCACAATTTAAAAGCCATATTATCTAAAACACTTTTCTTTTCCGCTTCATCCATTTCACAAATACTTTTATCATATTCCATCATGCACACATAATCTAAAAAATCAACATTACCCACAACAATACTCCAAAGCACTTCATCAAAATACATTTGGTCTACACCGCTATCCCACATAAAATAAATACCAGTATGCTTTATTGATTCAAAAGAGTAATTATCTCTATCGTATCTATTTCTAAAATAAGAGTAAATACCCTTTACCACACTATCCCGTTCAAGCAAATCACCTTCAAATAATATTTGCCCAGCACTATTTAGCCGCACTTCTATTATATCGCGTTTCTCCATAGCAGGTGGCCGATTAGGATTAGTATACCATACTTTTACATTAATGGGTTTAAAATTACTATCGGGTATTATCTGTACTCTATACTCAATATCGGCAGTACTCATTTTAATAAAAGGTGCCATATAGTGGGTAATAGAATCTTTAAAGGTTTTATAATGCAAGGGTATTAAAGGAAGGCTATCAGCACCGCCTATAAATTCTTCTAATTCTTTATTACAAAAAATATCTTCTAAAGGTTTTGCGGGCGGTGTGCAAGCCATTAATAATGCAGCAACAAAAAAGGATATAAAGTATTTTACATTCATAATTTGAAAACGAATATACTAGTATGGTGGTTGGCAGTTTATAAAATCATTATAGGTATTATATTTTTAAGCGTACCCAACATTTTATACTGTTTTATTTGCGCAAAACCAAACGCACAACATCGATACGTAAAAGCAAAAATCTAGCAACGAAAAGGGTTTCGCAAAGACCGACTGCGACATTTTTATTGTTTTACACATTTTTTTTCCCAAACGAGTAGGTCTAAAAAAATTTACTAACAAGTAGTACACTATTTTAAACTAAAAAGTGGGTAACTGTCATGGTATTATTTCAATTATTTGTACGTTATCATATAAAAGGGCATTGTAAACAAAGGATATTTTAATTTCACTGGTGCAGCTTTGATGTATTATCTTCGCTCCCCTTTTGAAATTTATAGACTTGTGAAGAGATGGCAAAACAAACAACTACACGTAGAAACACCAAACGAATAGGCACTGAAGACCAGTTGCAAGGCGGCAGAATACCACCCCAAGCTCCTGATTTAGAAGAAGCAGTTTTGGGCGCTATGATGCTTGAAAAAAATGCCTACACATCGGTACTTGAAATTTTAAAGCCTGAAGCATTTTACGAACAAAAACACGAAATTATTTTTAGGGCGTGCCGTGAGCTTTTTGAGCGTGGCGACCCCATAGATATTCTTACCGTTACTGCTGAGCTGCGCAAAACAGGTGAACTGGAAAGCGTAGGCGGTGCATACTACATTACCCAACTTACCAACCGTATAGCATCGGCAGCCAACGTTGAGTATCACGCCCGTATTATATCTGAAAAGCACATACAACGTGAGTTGATACGCATTAGCCGAGAAATTAACGACGAGGCTTTTGAAGACGGTGCTGATGCACTTGGGTTGTTGGATACTGCACAACAAAAGATTTTTGAGGTAAGCGAGGGCACTATTAGCCGTGATGTTGAGAAGATTGACGACTTACTGAAAAAAACCATTAAAAACCTTGAGGCGATAAAAGACCACGAGAATACTCTTACAGGTGTTCCTTCGGGTTTTGTTGAGTTGGATAGGGAAACGAGCGGTTGGCAAAAATCGGATTTGGTGATTATTGCCGCCCGTCCCGGTATGGGTAAAACGGCATTTGCACTAACAGTGGCTAGAAATGCAGCGGTTGAGTTTGCAAAATCTATTGCTGTGTTTTCATTAGAGATGAGTGGCGAGCAGTTGGTTAGCCGTCTTATATCGGGCGAAACAGAAATTATAAGTCAAAAAATGCGTAATGGCGACCTTACTCCGCAAGAGTGGGAACGCTTGAATACAAAAATTAGCCGATTGGCTGATGCTAAAATTTTTATTGACGATACCCCTGGTATTTCTGTATTTGAGCTAAAAGCCAAATGCCGACGATTAAAGGCACAGCAAGGGATTGATATGATTATTATTGATTACTTGCAGTTGATGCGTGGCGAGGAAAGCAAAGGGCAGGGTAATCGTGAGCAAGAGATTGGTTATATATCGCGCTCGCTAAAAGGTTTGGCAAAAGAACTGCATGTACCTGTTATAGCATTGGCACAGCTTAGTCGTGCGGTGGAAACGAGGGGTGGAACTAAAAAACCTATGCTTAGTGACTTGAGGGAATCGGGCTCTATTGAGCAAGATGCGGATATGGTAATGTTTTTATACCGACCCGAATACTACCAAATTACTGAGTTTGAAGACGGTATGCCCACACAGGGTTTGGCAGAAATAATGCTGGCCAAACACAGGCACGGTGCCGTTCGCGACTTTAGGGTTCGCTTTCAGGGTGAATTTGCTAAGTTTACCGATATTGATGGTATGGGTGGAATGCCCGAAGGAGGCGGTAATTTTAGCTTTACCGAAGATCAAGGCGTACAAACCATCACCCTACAATCTCGCATGAACGATAATGATGATGATGTTCCTTTTTAGAAAGAAAAATTTTAAACCACAATAAAGAAATTCTAAATACGAACTCTAGTATTTAGAATTTCTTATTTATAGCTTAAACCTCAAATTCTTCACCCATTTCGGGTATTTCAACATTTTTAAAGCCTTGTACAATTAGTTTTTCTTTTAGCGATTCTTGTGCCTCCAAATCTCCGTGTACTAAAAATACTTTACGCACTTTTTTGGGGTCTTGGCAGCTTAAAAATTCTTGTATTTCTTTATAGTCGGCGTGGGCACTAAAGGCCTCCATAGTTTCTACTTCAGCTTTTACCGGGTATTGTTCACCAAAAATCCGCACTTCTTTGTCGCCACGTTTTAGCGCACCACCCAAGCTGGTTGGCGTGCAATAGCCTACTATTAAAATGGTATTTTTAGGGTTTAGTATGCTGTTGGCTATGTGATGTTTTATGCGGCCAGCCTCAGCCATACCCGATGATGATATGATAATGCAGGGCTCTTTAAGGTCATTAATCCTTTTAGAATCCTCAACCTTTGATATATAGTGTAGGTTAGGGAAACCAAAAGCATCACCATCTTTTTCTATATATGCCAATATATCAGGGTTAAAACACTCTTCGTGTTCTTTCATCACCATAGTAGCCTTTACCGATAGGGGGCTATCAACAAAAACCTTTATTTGTGGCAACTTGCCTGTGCTGCTCAGTTGGTCAAGCTGGTAAATAAGCTCTTGCGTCCTATCTACACTAAAAGCGGGTATTATCAGTTTACCGCCTTTTTCTACACAAGTATGTTGTACCACTTCCATCAAACGGCGTTGAGTATTGCCAATAGGGTCGTGTAGTTTATCGCCATAGGTACTTTCGCTAATTATATAATCGGCTTGCCTAAATTTTTCAGGCGAACGCAATATTATATCACCGGGGCGACCTATATCACCCGTAAAACTTAGTTTTATATCTCTTTCACCTTCCTTTACGGTAAGATGCACCGCAGTACTACCCAGTATGTGCCCTGCATCGGTATAGTGAAAACGCACTTCATTGTTTATAGTAAAATCGGTATGTAAACGTACCGTGTGCATTAATGCCATTGTACGTTGCACATCCTTTTCATCATACAAAGGTTCTAATAGCTCTTCTCCACGTTTTTTGCGGCGTTGGTTCACATACTTTACGTCATTTTCTTGTATGTGTGCACTATCCAACAACATTATCTCACACAGCGATTTTGTAGCAGGCGTGCAAAATATCTTTCCTGTAAAACCTTCGGCTACCAAGCGGGGCAGTAATCCGCTATGGTCTATATGGGCGTGCGAAAGTATCACATAATGAATGCTTGAGGGCGAAAAGCCAAAATGGCGATTCATATAATTACTATCTTGGTCGCTGCCCTGAAACAAACCACAGTCTAACAATATACGCGTGCCTCCTTGGGTAGTGATTAGGTGTTTGCTACCTGTTACCACTTGTGCAGCTCCAAAAAACTCAATCTTCATGCTAGGCAATTTGCATTATTGCTACTGAATAAACAAGGTTTGATAAACGGAGAATGAAAAATTAAAGATTGAACCTGAAAAACAACCTGCTGAAATGAAATACGAAGCCCAATTTTATAGTCGTAGGCGGATGCTTTATTTTTTATAGCACGAGTGAATACTAGTGCTAGCTTATAGATAAATGATACTTGTTAAATGACCAATGTTTAAAGTTTACCAAACATCTGCTCAAGCTTGTTAAACCTATAATCAAAAATGCCTTTTAGTTGCTTGCGTACAAATATGCTGTTGGCTATATCACCCAAAAAACCAAAAGGTATTTTATAGTTTACAATATCTTGCATTTCAACCCCACCATCAATGGCTTTAAACCAATGCTGGTGGTGCCAAAGGTCGTATGGGCCAAAACGTTGTTCATCAACAAAATATACCTTATCGTGTACATGGGTTATTTCCGTCATCCAGTTTAGGGGTATACCCATAACAGGTTTCACCTTGTAGGTAATTATCATGCCCTCATACATTTTATCGCCTGCTGCATAGCCCGATGTTATATCAAAACCCATGTGCGCTGGGGTTATTTGTTTTAAGTTGGCTGGCGATGAAAAAAAATCCCAAGCTTCATCTAAGCTAATGGGTAATTTTTGTAAGGTTTTTAGCTGATAAAAGGCCATAATAGTATTGGTTTAAAGTATTAACTAACATCTGTTTGTTTTTGTTTGTTGCAAGTATTTTATTTGTTCGTTTTAACGTTTAAACCCCGATAATTGCATTTGGCAAAAAAATTGCGGTGTGTTAGTATTGAGCAACGTATACGAACAAATTATAATCTTACCTTAAAAACCAAAAAGATATAGATGAAGAGGTTACTTTTACTACTTAGTGTATCATTACTAATTTTCACATTCCCAACCAAGGCGTTTGCAGGCAAAACTCCTGCCGGCTACAACATTAAAATTAAGATAAAAGGGCTAAAAGATACTACGGTATACTTAGCTAACTATTTGGGTAAAGACACCTATTTGGTGGATTCGGCAAGGATTAATAACAAAGGTGTAGCTGTTTTTCAACGCGACACTACTTTGGGTTGCGGTATTTATATGTTGGCTATTGGCCGTGTAAAGTTGTTTGAGTTTGTGGTGTCGGAAACTGAATTTGAGTTGGAGACCGATACGCTGGATTATTTGATGAATATGAAGGTGAAAAACTCTAAAGAGAACGAAATCTTTTTTGAGTTTCAACAACACGCTTACGAAGCAAGTGTTGAGGAAAATCGCCTGCAACAAGTGGCAAGGCAATGGGCTAACGACCCAACCCGCCAAGATTCTGTAAAGAAAATACAAGAAAAGTTAAAACAAATTCCACAAGATATGTTTAACTACCGCACAGAGTTTATGAAACGTTACCCAAATGCGGTGCTAACACAAATATTCAACTCGATGCGTGAGCCTGAAGTGCCTGATGCACCAAAAGACGAGAACGGTAATATTATTGATAGCAATTGGCAGTTTTACTGGTATAAAACCCACTATTGGGATAATGTAAACTTTACTTCGGGTTGTGTGCTTCGCTCACCGGTATTCCATAGCAAATTAGAGCGTTATATTGAAAAACTAACGGTTCAAAATCCTGATTCGATATACAACTCAGCCGTTGCCATTATTGATAAAACGTTGGCAAATAAAGAGATGTTTCGCTACACGTTGATATGGATAATGAACAAATACGAGAAGTCGAAATTTATCTGTATGGATGCTGTGCCTGTGCGCTTGGCTGTGAAATATTATACCAAAGAGCGTTGCTTTTGGCTAGATACTACCGAGATAATGCGTACTAGGGCTAATGCTGAATCGTTTTTGCCTACACTGTGCAATTTGTTTGCGCCTGAGTTGAGAATGTACGACTCGACACTTGAACGTAAGATTGATAAAATTGTTGATGCTGAGAAAGATGAAGACAAACGCGCTAACGATTTAGGTTTGTTACTTTCACGCGAAAAAACAACTGATTTATACGCTGTTAATGCTAAGTATACTGTTTTGGTGTTTTGGGATCCAGACTGTGGACATTGCAAAAAAGAAATGCCTGTGATAAAAGGTTTTTACGATACGGTGAAAAAACTGGGTGTAGAGGTGTATGCTGTAGGTGTGGAACAAGATACTGAGCACTGGGTGGATTACATACGAACTAACCAACTGAAATGGATAAACGTTATAGACTCGTGGAATATTTCGGGTTTCCGTAAATCGTATAATATTAATAGTACACCACAAATATTTTTGTTAGACGAGAACAAAAAGATATTGGCTAAACGCCTTGGTGCCGAGCAACTAAAAGAAATTTTATACGATGAGTTGGGCTTAAAATATGTAGCTCCTCCTAAAAAAGAAGGCGAGACCGAAGACGGACACGATGGACACGACCACTAATTGACTAACCAATTGTTAGTATTATAAACAAAAAGACCACTGCATTGCAGTGGTCTTTTTGTTTTAGGCCAAGATGAAAACATGGCAATTAGTATAAGCTCTTATAAATGGTGAAGATTAGCCTTACCACACTACCCATATTAGTTAATAAATATACCCATGTTAAACTCATCAATTGGTACAACGGTATAGTTATCATAACCCTTTAGTATTGCCTCAATTTCTGTACGTTGCGTTAGGGTAACCTCTATAATTATTAGTGCTTTTTTAAGATTTTTAATAAAACTGTTTGCACCTAGCAATACTTCAACCTCCATTCCTTCGGCATCAATTTTAAGAATACAGTTTTCAATTTCACCCAAAGATGAGCCTATAGTATCTAATGTGTCAACTTCAACCGTATAGGTATAAGCACTTTTATAGGCATTATCCCTGCTTGATGCACCTTTGTTATCTTCTCTTACATTAAAAACGGTTGAACCCGCTTCTTTACCCAAAGCCAGTTTTTTTGTTTCAATATTTTTATTCAGCCCGTTTATTTCAATATTTTTTTGCAATTGAAGATGGTTCTCTTCAATAGGTTCAAAAGCAACCACCTTCATGCCGTTTTTAGCCATTAGCAAGCTGTAGTCGCCAATACAAGCACCAATATCCAAAAAATGGGTATAGTTGTTTTTATGTTTCATCAAAAACTCTTTCACACTATACTCATAAGCGTAAAAACTAAACATAAAATCGGTTGTATTTTTACGGCATACCACCGTACCCATTTTAGGGTTTTTAATCACCACATCATTTGTAGGGTGTTTTTTTTGCAATGCAAAGCGTAATGCAGTTATAAGCAAAGGCATATTGCCCATTGCTATTGCCTCGGTAAAATAACGCGAGTACACAAGTAATTTTTTCATACTGTACAATTCCTAAATATGTACAAATAAAACCCTTGTAATGTTATTAAGCATAGTTTTATTTATAATTAATTTTAAAAGCAAAAAGCCACAGTAAAATTTACTGTGGCTTTTATACAGTTTGGCATTGGTTACTCTACTTCAATTACCTTATACATATCGTCTCTTCTATCGCGCCAATTGGTTACAGTACCACTTTTTCGTGTGCGTTCTAAAGTAGCTAAGTCAAGGTCAGCAATTACAACGGTTTCTAAGTTAGGACTACACTCACCCGCCACAGCCTCAGGAGGAAAAGCAAAATCGCTAGGCGTATATATACCACTTTGGGCGTAGTTTATATCCATATTTTCTACAGAGGGGATATTACCAATTGTACCCGCAGTAGCCACATATATCTGATTTTCGATAGCACGAGCTTGTGAGCATAATTTTACGCGTAGGTAGCCGTGTCTTTCGTCAGTACAAAAAGGAACAAAAATAACCTTAGCTCCTTTTTGAGCCATAATGCGAGAAATTTCAGGAAACTCAGAATCGTAACAAATATTGATACCTATTTTACCGCAATCGGTATTAAATACCTTTATCTCATTACCCGGTCTCACGCCCCACCATTTCGATTCGTTTGGCGTAACGTGTATTTTATATTGTTTCTCAAATGTACCGTCGCGTTTAAACAAGAAAGATACATTGTATAAATCGCCACCCTCAACCACAAGGTGTGTACCTGCAATAATATTTATATTGTATTCTAACGAAAGACGAGAAAACAAATTGATATAATCGCCCGTATAATCATCTAGCTGACGTATGCTATCTTCAATGCTTATGTTTGATGAGTCCATAAACGAAAGCAGTTGCGTGGTAAACAACTCAGGAAACAATGCAAAGTCTGACTTGTAGTTTGATGCCACATCAGTAAAAAATTCGCATTGTGTAGCAAAATCATCAAACGATTCTATTTTTCTCAACTCGTACTGTATGCAGCAAATACGTATATTTTTCATCAATACGCTACGCTCAGGCGTTTCAGGCACGTAGTCAATATTGTTCCACTCCATCAACACCCCATATCCGCCACTTTCCCAGTCAGTAGGCAAATAGTCTTTTATAATCTTACGGATTTGAAAACCTTGCGAAAGCTGAAAGTTTATTACAGGGTCTTTAATTTTTTTATCCAGCACCCTTTTCAGGTAGGCACGCGCTCCAAACTCCTCTTCATACTTATGAAAATTGGGTATACGCCCACCTATCAAAATTTCTTTCAAGTTCAAATCTTCGCACAATTGTCGGCGCATTTCATACAAACGCCTTCCAATTTTTAAACCCTGATATTCAGGGTGCACCATTACCTCTATACCATACAAGGTATCGCCCTCAGGATCGTGATTGGTTATGTATCCGTTATCACTTACCTCAGCCCAAGTATGGTTATCCGTATAGTCTTCCATGTTTACAATTAAACTGGTAGCACTACCTACAATTTCGCCATCGTATTCAATCAACTGCATTCCCTCGGGAAAAAGAGCGTATTGGCTTTCCAGCATCTCCATTTTCCATGGCTTATGCTCAGGAAAACAAACTTTTGATAGCTTTATCAGCTCACTAAAATCATCAGGTGTAGAATTACGTTGTTTTAATCTTGGTTTTCTTGACCTACGTATTTGCGACATAAAGTGTTATTGAATTTTATTTGGTGTGATTGAAATAATATAACAAATTTGCCGTAGAAATAGTTGATTACAATGAAAAATTTTAAAGAGATAATAAATGCTGCTTGGGAAAATCGTGAGTTGCTAAAAGAAACAGAAACCCAAAACGCTATAAATGCTGTAATTGAAGAGATTGACAAAGGGCGTTTACGTACTGCCGAACCCACTGAAAATGGTTGGCAGGTGAACGATTGGGTTAAAAAAGCTGTGATACTGTATTTCCCCATTCGCCAAATGGAGACTATTGAAGTTGGCCCTTTTGAGTTTCACGATAAAATGAAATTAAAAACCGGCTATGCCGAACTTGGCGTACGTGTAGTTCCCCACGCTATAGCCCGTTACGGCGCATACCTTGCCAAAGGTGTAATAATGATGCCTGGCTATGTAAATATTGGAGCTTATGTAGATGAAGGCACAATGGTTGATACTTGGGCTACTGTGGGCAGTTGCGCGCAAATAGGTAAAAATGTACACCTAAGTGGGGGTGTGGGCATTGGTGGAGTTTTAGAGCCTGTACAGGCTGCCCCTGTGATTATAGAAGATAACTGCTTTATAGGCTCGCGCTGTATAGTGGTTGAGGGTGTACGTGTAGAAAAAGAAGCTGTATTAGGTGCAGGTGTTGTGCTAACCCAAAGTACTAAAATTATAGATGTAACCGGCAACACACCCATAGAAACCAAAGGTGTTGTGCCTACTCGCAGCGTGGTAATACCCGGTAGTTATACCAAAAGTTTTCCTGCCGGCGATTTTCAAGTACCCTGTGCATTAATTATTGGTCGTCGCAAACCTAGCACCGACCTTAAAACCAGCCTTAACGATGCCCTAAGAGAGCATAGTGTGGCGGTGTAAGAAATTTTTGATTTCTTGATTTAGAAATCCACTGAATTTTTGTTGCCTTAGGTGTTCTTATGTGTGCTGTCATTCTGAGCGGAGTCGAAGGAGTGCGGAGGGCAGGCATACTACACGTATGCTTCGAGTGGCCTCAGTATGACAGTTCTACACATGCTCATTACCATTGCGAAAAAAAAAATCATCTTCGGGTTTTTGTGATTTTTCATCGGTTTGAAACCCTATTCTATTCATACCTTACAGCAATCCCGATAGGGTATTAATGGCGGCAGGTTTTAAAGTGTCGATGAAGGGTTGGTTCATTTATCATTTAATAGCTATTTGTCTTTGTACCAATCAAATTGCTTACTAATAATTTCAACCTTATTATCTTGTAAAAATGCTTTATAGGCCATAGCCGCCGGAAAAAACTTTTTATCCTTTAACCAAATAAGATTCCATTGAGTTATAATAGGAAGCCCTTTTACATCTATTATAGCAAGGTCTCCTTCCTTCAATTCATTTTTTATCCCAATCAACGGCATTATCGAATATCCTAAACCGGCAACAATTGCCTGCTTTATTGCTTCATTTGATGTTAGCTCTAGCTTTTTTTGAGCTTTAATATTATTACTAGAGAGAAATTTCTCCATTACCTGCCTGGTTGCCGACCCCTGTTCGCGGTAAATCAAAGGTAAGTTTTCTAATTTTTTAACATTTAGCCGAGAAGGAGTAGTAGGTGTTTTTTTTCCAACTAGGTAAAGTTTGTTTTCCATCAAGCTTATGTTATCAATTGCAATATTTTGAGGTACAATTGATACTAGAGCAAAATCAACCTCATTGTTTTCTAAATGGCTTATAACAGTTGTTTTATTTGTTACATCCATAATCAAATCTACTCCTGTATTTTTTGAAAGGAAATCGGTTAAAAAATAAGGCATCACATACTTACCGGTTGATACTACTGATATTTTTAACTTTCCTACAATTTGCCCTTTATGTTGCAGCGCTTTATAGTTTATTTCATCTACTTGGTTTAAAATCTTGTTAAAAGCTTCAGCAATTTCATTTCCAAACTCTGTAATATAAATTTTACGACCTATAACCTCGGTTAAAGGAATTTCGAATTGGTCTTGCAAGTTTTTCAATTGAATTGATACGGCTGGTTGCGTTAAATGAAGTGCTTCAGAAGCCTTTGTAACACTGCCCAGTTCAACAATTTTTAAAAACACCCTTAGTTGGTTTAAAGTATAATTCATAAAATATATTTATGCTTTGTATATAAATTATAAATGTAAATATATGAAAGTAAGTATTCATTTTTGCTTTTGAGTAGATGAAATTATTAAAATAAATATGGAGAATAAGCAAAGTAATGAGCAATACCCCCTTACAGAAATAGTAACTGACGAGCAAACAAAAAAAATGACTTTGGTTGATGGGGAGTATGCACTTTCAGAAGCATCGGGGATATTATTAACAATGATTGATGGGGCTATTAACTTTTGTAATATTAAGCAATTGAGCGAATGGGAAAGAAATCATAACACTGATTTATCTTATTATAAGAGTAAAATATCAGAATTGGCTTCACGAAAAATGAAAGTTAACGAATACATGAATAAACCGGAATTGAAAGAACAAAAGCTGGAAATTAATGTGTTTTTAACTATTAAGGAGGCACAATAGCATATATAAACAGGCCATGCTTGTATAGCATAAAAAAACCTTAAGCTAAATTTTAATTTAACTTAAGGTTTTTTTAAAATATAAGTTATAGCGGATATTACTCTACTTCAACTTTAACCTTTGTACCAACTTTGGCCACATCGCGAATTTTAAGATCTATTTCTTCGCAAAGTTCAGGGTTATCTGTTAGCAATTGGCGCACCGCTTCGCGGCCTTGTCCCAATTTGGTTTCGTTATAGCTAAACCACGAACCGCTTTTCTTTATAATATCGTACTCAACACCCATATCTATAATCTCGCCAATGCGTGATATACCTTGTCCGTACAAAATATCAAACTCAACCACTCTAAAAGGAGGAGCTACTTTGTTTTTAGCTACTTTAACTTTGGTGCGGTTACCCACTATTTCCAAACCTTCTTTTAGTTGGCCAATACGGCGAATATCTAAACGTACTGAAGCATAAAATTTAAGCGCATTACCACCCGTAGTAGTTTCAGGGTTACCAAACATAACGCCTATTTTCTCGCGCAGCTGATTGATAAATATGCAAATACAACCTGTTTTATTTATTGTACCTGTAAGTTTACGCAAGGCTTGCGACATTAAACGGGCTTGTAACCCCATTTTACTATCGCCCATATCGCCTTCAATCTCTGCCCTTGGCACAAGAGCCGCCACAGAATCTACTACCAATACATCTATTGCGCCCGAGCGTATAAGGTTATCAGCAATTTCAAGAGCTTGCTCCCCGTCATCAGGTTGAGAAATTAAAAGGTTATCAGTATCTATACCTAATGCCTGTGCGTAGGTTTTATCAAAAGCATGCTCAGCATCAACAATAGCACATATTCCACCTTTTTTTTGTGCTTCAGCAATACAATGCATAGCCAGTGTAGTTTTACCTGACGATTCAGGGCCGTATATCTCAATTACCCTGCCGCGCGGAAAACCACCAACGCCAAGTGCAACATCAAGCCCTAGTGACCCTGTAGATACTACATCTACATTTACCACACGGTCGTCGCTCATTTTCATCACAATCCCTTTTCCGTAATCTTTCTCCAAACGCTCTATCGCAGATTGTAATACTTTTAATTTTTCTTTCTTAGTATCAGACATTTTTATCACTAAATTTCGTTAGACAAATGTACACATCATTTGTATTAAAAAAAGCAGTGTGAATAAATTTTCACCAACATTATGTTGAAAAAAAGAACATTTAGATTTTTTATACTATCAATTATCTTGATTTTTGTAGTGGGAATACTGCCTTCGTTCAATTGCATAGTCCCAGTAAAAGGCGCAACAGCAAGCGATTGGAATAAAAATTCGTTTTGGTATTATCCGTGGGGTAAATCAGTAGTACATAAAGGTGTTGATATTTTCGCCAAACAAGGCACAGAAGTGTTAGCGGCTACCGGTGGGGTAGTAGTATCAGCAGGGCAAAATAAATACGGCGGAAATTATGTGCTAATTTTAGGAGCCAAATGGAGACTTACCTATTATGCGCACTTGCATCAAATAAAAACAAACACTTTACGCATGGTAAATCAAGGGCAAACCATTGGCACTGTTGGTACTTCGGGCAATGCAAAAGGCAAATCGCCACATTTACACTTTTCTATATTTTCGCTTATACCTAAATTCGGCAATGCTGATTCAGCGGTACATGGGTGGAAAAAAATGTTTTACCTAAACCCTATTAGCTATTTTTGAATTTTAGATGAACCTACCTGTCGTATACCTATTTAAAATAAAACCATGGCAACCCCGTTATAGTGGTATGGGCATAGTATGGTTTATTGCACTTACAATAGGTATTGCGTGTAATGAAAAACAAACATCGCACGAAATAGCCAAAGGCAATTACAAACACGTGCAAGAAATACCGGTACCTAATGGTTTTGTTCGTACAAAAGCCGATACCAATAGCTTTACCTATTATTTGCGCAATTTGGAATTAAAGCCCGACAATAAAGTATTGTTATACAACGGTAAAGAAAAAGAAAATCAAAGTGCCCAGTATGCCGTTATAAAAATGGATGTTGGCACGCGCGATTTGCAACAATGTGCCGATGCGGTAATGCGCTTAAGAGCTGAATATTTATATGCTCAAAATGACTACGAAAAAATACATTTTAATTTTACAAATGGCGAACGAGCCGATTATATAAATTATGCCGAGGGACAACGAGCTGTATTGATAAACAATGAAGTGAAATGGGCAAAAACCGCCAAGAAAGACTACAGCTACACAACGTTTAGAAGGTATTTAGACATGGTATTTACTTATGCAGGCACTATATCGCTAAACGGTGAATTGTGGAAGATTGATGCCGATGAAATACAACCCGGTGATGTATTTATACAAACGGGTTACCCCTATGGCCATGCTGTAACAGTGGTAGATGTGGCTACAAACCCTCAAACCGGACAAAAAGCATTTATGTTGGCGCAAAGTTTTATGCCTGCGCAAGAAATACATATTTTGAAAAATCCAGATAAAGCTAACGACCCTTGGTATTACAATAACTTTGGCTACGAGCTACATACTCCCGAATGGACATTTAAAAATATCGACCTTAAAAGGTTTCCCAATTAGCTAGTACATTTGCCCCCATGCAGCTTTTTTACTCGCAAAGTATAGAAAACAACAGCTTAAGCCTTGATGAAGAAGAATACAGGCATTGCATAAAAGTATTGCGCCATTCCGTTGGCGATGAAATAGCCGTAACCGATGGCAAGGGCACACTATACAAAGCATTGATAGCACAGGTAGGCAAACACCAATGCACTGCTACTATAGTGCAGCAACAACATTTTGAACCACAAACTCATTTGTTGCACCTAGTTGTTGCCCCCACCAAAAATACCGACCGTATTGAATGGACAGTAGAAAAACTGGTTGAAATTGGGGTAAGTAAAATTAGCTTTATACACTGCGAACACTCTGAACGTAAAGTACTGAAAACAGACAGGCTGCAAAAAATTGCACTATCGGCCATAAAACAATCGTTAAAATTTTACTTGCCTGTTATTGATGAATTAACCCCTTTTAAAACATTTATAGAGGGTATAGACAAAAACCAGAACCTATTTATTGGCTATTGTGAAACCGAAGCCACAGCCTATTTGCCCACACAGCCGTTTACCCATGGCCAAACTACTGTATTAATAGGGCCGGAGGGCGATTTTAGCCCCGCTGAAGTTGAACTGGCAAAACAAGCGGGTTTTATACCCATATCGTTGGGAAAAAGTCGCTTACGTACTGAAACCGCAGCAATAGTGGCAGCAACGCTTATAAATAGTAAATTTGAAACACAAGCATGAAAAAATCTTTCCGCATAGTTATATTATTAGCTGTTTTTGGTCTGTTAAGCTCACTAACCCTTGCCCCACCATCGTTTAAAATAGCGCGATTGAAATACGGTGGCGGTGGCGATTGGTATGCCAACAAAACGGCACTGCCTAACCTTATTTTATTTTGCAATCAAAATTTGGGAATGAATATAGATGCTGATGAAGCAGTGGTAGAACCCGCTAGTCCTGAGCTTTATAACTATCCTTTTATACACATGACGGGGCACGGTAATTTTGTATTTACCGACCAAGAAGCCGAAAACCTACGCAACTACCTTAGTGGTGGCGGTTTTTTACATATTGACGATAACTACGGGCTCGATCCTTTTGTGCGCCCGCAAATGAAAAAGGTGTTTCCCGAATTGGATTTTGTTGAATTGCCTTTCTCACATCCTATTTACAGTCAGCAATACAAATTTGCTAATGGTTTGCCCAAAATACACGAGCACGATAATAAACCGCCACAAGGTTTTGGTTTGCTGTACGAAGGTCGTTTGGTCTGTTTTTACACTTACGAGTGCGATCTTGGCAACGGCTGGGAAGATGCAGGCGTACACAACGATAGCGAAGAAAAACGTGCACAAGCCTTAAAAATGGGCGCTAATATGTTACAGTTTGTTTTTACACAGTAGTTTATTTTTATCTAGGTGAAAAAATACATTAAGAGTGTTGCTTTACTTTTGATAGCTGGTTTTCTTGGTGTATCTCTTACCCATTGTACAAAACAACACGATAATACCCCCAAAACTCCCGAGCTCCCTCCTATTACCCATGAAGGGAAAAATACATTTGGCTGTTTAGTAGATGAAGAAATATTTGCTATTCCTTTTGAGACGAGCCATATCCAATGCGAATACTACTTTAATAAATCAAAAGCTAACTATGGCACATTTGTTCTTATAGCTAGCACAGGAAATATGCAAAACGGGAAAGGTTTTACATACCATAATTACGAGGGCGTTTTTGACACTGGATTTCACAAAATGGACAGACAGTTTGTTAACAATAAATATAAAAGGAGAACAGTTATATCTAATGCAACTTCAGAATACTCTTGCACTGAAGAAATGTTTGGGTCCATACACATCACCCATATCGATACCATCAATAAAATAATTTCAGGCACTTTTGAGTTTGATGCTGTGAATGAAAACAACAACACTGATACTATTAGAGTAAGAAACGGTAGGTTTGATTGTGGTAAATTTATATATTAAATATTTTATTTCTTTTGTCGCCAAAGTCGTAAAGCATCATCAAAACGTTGCTCAAATTCTGCTATTTTACTAAGGTCTATGCGTTGGGTATACTCTTCCACAAAGCATTTTATATTTTCTCTGTTTTTTCCAAAATCAAAAAAAAGTAACTGAAATACTGCTTGGCTTTTGATAATAGACTCCCCATTTTCAGTACGCATAGTAACCAACTCACCCCACGTAGGAAAAGAGGTAGGAGTAGCAAAAACCACCTCGTTTTCATCCAAATGCTCAATACTCCACCCCAATTGTATGGCAATAAGAATTGCCACCCCAAAAAAAGATTTTTGCGTTGCACCTATTAGTTCAATGTTGTTTTTGGCTTGTATTGGCATTGTCTATTTATTCCCCTTAAACAAGCTATCGATTTTATTATTATAATCTAGCATTTGCGCATCATAAACATTGGTATTTTCTTCAATTGCTTTCTTAAGTATTTTAAAAGATTCAAATCTGTAAGTAGAATATTGCTCTAATGTTTGGCATCTTTTTTTCAAATCATTATTAATGTCCAAGCCTTGAACTTCTTTGGTAATCTCTATACATCTCTCCCATTTTTTTATGCCCTTTGTATCAATATAAATAGTTAGCGAATCATCAGGAATATTGTCCAAGTTGTTTGCCATATCTATGGCTTCATTTTCTATTGTTGCAAACTCTTGCATTAAGGTTTCATATTTAACTATATCATTACTGGGCACAAATGTTGTTGCAAAAGCACAAAGCCCTATAAACACTGCTCCAATAATACTAATTGCCTTATAAATGAATTTTGGTTCACGAGGTTTTATAAGTAAGGGATATATCATTAAACCAATAAGTGCACCACCTATTAAGCCCCCAATGTGGCCTGCATTATCAATACCATCTTTCATACCATAAGCTAAATTGGCTATGACAAAAAATGCTGCGCTTCCCAAAAAATTTGTTCTTAATCTTTTATCGCCATAATTGGTAAGCAACAATACCAGCAATACTCCAAACATTCCAAATATTGCCCCCGATGCTCCTGCACTTACATTATTAGCATGGAAAAACATACTTACCACACTAGATGATAATCCAGCCAATAGGTATGAAAAAATAAATAGCACACGTCCTATCAACCCCTCTAATATTGCACCTACATAAATCAATGCAATCATATTAAGTGCCAAATGAAAAATGCCAATATGCACAAAACAGGCTGTTATTAATCGCCACCATTCCCCTGTAAGTGTTTTAGATGCAAAATTTCCACCCCACTTTATTATATCGGCTGTGCTGGGTTCAAAAAAATGAACACCGCTAACCACCATCACAGTAAAAATTACAATATTAATTAGTGCCAGTAAGGGCGTAGCAAAGTATTCTTTTGTCGGTATAAAATAGCTTATAAACTCGGTAAACTTTTCTTTAGTACTAGCTTTGGGTTGCTTTGCAGCCTCCTCAAGTTGTTCTCTAAATGCAGTAAATCTTCCTGAAAGATCTTCATTAGTATATATCCCTTTCAGTTCACTAAATGTCTCTATAAAAAGAGTTACATTTTTTTCGTTAACCTCCCATTTATCCTTATTATTCTTGTTTGATGAGCTTTTAACAAATATCTTTTGTGGTTCGGCAGTTATTTCAATCACATACCCTTCTGCAAGTTCTTCAATATATTTTTCGGCTAACAAAGTGTCTTCACCCCCCATAAAAACATGCCATCCCAGCTTTTCAAAAGTAAAAAGCGAAAGCCCCATTATTTGATTACGGTTTAAATCATACGAAAACTCCTTAAAAGATTTTGAAGGTATACCAAATGCCATACTGCTTTTTTTTGCCAATATAAAACTTACGTTTAACTCTTTAGTAAGAACTTTTGCTATATCATTACAATCTCACTAATATTGAAGGCACGGAGGCGATTATGAAATTACACACCATAGATACAGGATATTTTAAGCTGGATGGCGGTGCGATGTTTGGCGTAGTACCTAAAACTATTTGGAACAACCTAAACCCTGCCGACGAGAACAACCTTTGCAATTGGGCTATGCGTTGTATGTTGGTAGAAGACGGTAACCGATTGGTACTGATTGATACGGGCATTGGTACTAAGCAAAACGATAAGTTTTTTGGTTACTACTATCTTAATGGAGAGGATAGTCTTGAAAAATCGATAAATGCACTAGGCTATAGCAAAGCCGATATAACGGATGTATTGCTAACTCACCTGCATTTTGACCATTGCGGTGGTGCTGTGGAGTGGAATGCCGACAAAACAGGCTACCAACCTGCTTTTAAAAATGCCGTGTATTGGTCGCACCAGAAACATTGGCAACACGCCAACAACCCCAATCCGCGTGAAAAAGCATCGTTTTTAAAAGAAAACTTTGTGCCTTTGCAAGAGGCCGGAGTTTTGAAGTTTGTGGGCGACGATTTGAAAATTACCGATAACATAAACGCATTTTTAGGTTATGGCCATACAGAAGCTATGATGATGCCCATTATAAAATATGGCGACAAAACTGTGATGTATATGGCCGATTTAATGCCATCATCGGCACACATAAAACCTGCCTATGCAATGGGCTACGATATTCGCCCACTAGATACAATGGCCGAACGTGAAGCTTTTAACCAAAAGGCAGTTGAAAACAATTATATACTGTTTTTTGAACACGACCCTGTAACCGAATGTGCCACACTAACCCAAACTGAACGTGGCACAGTGATTAAAGAAAAATTTAACCTTAGCGATATTTAATATATGCACTTACAATATAAAAGCCTTTTACTGTTTGCTTTATTGTTTTTTATAGCTCCATTGGCTATTAATGCCCAAAAAAGAGTGTTAATTATTTTTCCTGATGATGAGCGAATAAATATACCTAAACGTTTTCTTACAACACCCGAAAAGGGCTTGGGCGATTCGGCCGTATTACGTTTTCTAACACTTAAGTACCAGTTTTATAATGTTTTTACCCAACGCCTTAACGAAAACAACTATACCCCAATAGGTGGACTTAACGACAAAGTAAACGCGGCCAGTAAATACAAACGTAGCAATTGGTTTTTTACAGATAGTGCCACACAAAAAAAACACAAAAAAAAGCACTATTTAGCCGCAGCTATTGACCAAACGAATAAAGGCTATTATAATATGTATACCACCGCCGATAGTGCTGATTATATTATTTTTATAAATAAAATAAGTGTTGGAGGAGGGTTTTTTAGAAATGTTTTTGCAACCAAAAACTATACCCTTGATGTACATTTTGATGTATACAACAGCAACATGACACACCTTGGCGGCAGGTACCTTCGTCAAAAAGTAAGGTTAACAAAAAGTATGTTTTGGAGTGCTTTTGTAGCCCAGTTTAGTACAATACCTGATGATTTGGCACTATACTTTATCAATATGAAAAAATAGGTTTATTGCTTTTTAAGTAACACTATTTTTGATGAGCCTGTAAACATAATATTTGCCTCTTTATATTCATTTAGTATTGGGCGAATATCGTAGGCTAAAGTAAAGGCTCTTAAATTAGGAATATCGCCGCATTCTTCTTGTTTGGTTTTACCCAACCTGCAACGTAAACGCACAGGATAGGTTTTAAAAGCAAATGGGCTTTGGTATAAATCAAAATCCATTATATCACAACCATTTTGACTTTGAAGTGTGATAAATAGTATGCTGTCTTTCTGTTCAGCATCAACAATATTATAATCTATATCGCCTTCGCTAGCTACAAAAAGGCTATCGCTAACTATAATTTTTTTTACAAAAAGTTCTACCGAATCAGGCTGATAGCTTACGGCTATTTTAATGGTATCGGTATGTGGGCTTTGGTATTTTGCTGCTTTTTGCTTGGTTTTGCAACCTACAACAGTAAAAATGATAAGTAAACTTACTAGTGCTGTTCTAAACATTTATTGTTTTATAAACTTGGCGGTGAAATAATTATTTTTTTGTTTTATACTGATATAGTAAACACCTTGTGGTAGGGCACTTATATCAATGGTGTTATTGCTGTTGGGCATACTATAAAATTGCTGCCCCAAAACATTTAGTATTTGCACTTGTGCCGGACTATTGGTTAATAGTACGCTTTCAAACATCAAATTTGTACTTGCAGGGTTTGGAGACAATACCAATGGTAGTGTGGTAATACCTTGTATACTTTCAGGTTCTTCATAAGCCCCAAACTGGCTGCCAACTCCTGTATTCATTGGGTCTAACCAATACTTAAGTTGGCGTGTACTATCCGTTCCATTTTTTGTCCAATGCCAATCCATACGGCCAAAAAGGTCTGTACCACCTTTATTGCTGCACGACGATAAACCACCTGTAAGTGTACCTAAAATCAAGCCATCGCTGTCAAAAATTGCAGCACCTGATGAGCCTCCTTCAGTAGTGCCGTGCCCGTTGGCTGTTGCACTCCAAAAAGCTTCCCAATGGGTATTATCGGGCGAGGTTGAAAAAGGAGCCGCAAATTTTAATGGCCATGTATAGGTTGATATTTTTTTAATATCGCCGGCAGGGTGGTGTATGGTTACCCCTTGTGTATATTGTTTTGTAGTATCTAAATTCCAGCCTGCATAGTAAGCTTTCCATTCTTGAGGTACTCTGCTACTAAGCTCTACCAATAAAAAGTCAGAGCCATACTCGCCTCCCAAATCATCGCTGGTAGCTCTTACTTCGGCACCAACAATATTATTGTCGGCTAAGTTACCTTCACTCATAGGGTTGGCACAGGTAGGCGATTGGTAGTTGAAATAAAACACCCAGTATTTAAACAAAGTATCGTTTATAAAATCTTGTTCATTGGCGGTTAAACCACAGTGCATGGCTGATAGTATATAAGGTTTAAACTTTTTATCGGCCGACATTACTAAAGTACCCGTGCACCAAACTATCGAAAGGTCGTTTAATACCTTTATGCGCACTACCGAGCTGGCAGGTGTTTTCCAGTTATCACCCTCAGGACATTTTACATTTACTTGACATCCGTCTGAACTTCCAAAATCTTTACGCTGAAACCCTGTATGTGTTTTTTCTTCACGAAACATATATCCCACTTTTTCAATCACAAATTGGGGTTCTTCATTCACACCATCGGGTTCAAAATACTCAATTATAGCTTCTTCACCCAAAACCGTTTCTGACGATAGTATATTGTGTTTGCTAAAGTTTTTATTGGTATAGGCATTTACCCATTGTGTACCTTTAGCATTATAAATATTTAGCTGCGAGCCTTTAGGCAAGTAGTTTACCTTGCCGTAAACCGATACTCCTTTTGCACCTTGTGCTACTATTTTTATACGCCAAATACGTCCGTTGTATACTTTTTCCCATTGCCCTGTGCTTTGCGGTGTATAGTTGGCCATCATAAGCCTGCCCACACTTAGCGGTTGTGGTTTGTTACTTGGCGCATTATCAACAGCATCTAACTGTGCTGAAGTATAACCGCTTATTGTATACGTAGCATTACCGCCCACAGCAGGTAATTGTTGTTTAATAGCCACAGGCTGCGCTTGCAAACAAAGTACCCCGGTGGCAAACACCACGGCGGCAATAATTTTTTTAATATTAAAACCCATATTGAGTGATTAAATACATTAGCGCAGCTATTGAGGCCGAACCTAACTCTAATTCTCTTTTATTGACGCTTTTAAATACGTCAGTGTTGGCATGATGAAAATCAAAATAACGTTGAGAGTCGGGAACATAGCCCGCCAATAATATTCGCTCTTGTCCTTTTTTCAGCTGACCAATATCGGCACCACTGCCGCCTTTTTCAAAATCGTATAGTCCGTAGGGCAACAGTAACTCTTTAAAACTGCGTATTTTTTCTATTTGCAAGCTATCACCATCAAGATGAAAACCACGCGGGGCAAAACCTCCTCGATCACTTTCTACACCTGCAATGTGTTTTTCATTTAAACTATCGGCTATAGCGGCATAAGCCTTTGCGCCACGCAACCCGTTTTCTTCGTTCATAAACATAACAGCGCGTAGGGTGCGTTTGGGGCGCAAGCCCATTACTTTAAACAAACGCAATGCTTCTATCGATTGAACGCAACCTGCACCATCATCGTGTGCACCTTCGCCATTGTCCCAAGCATCTAAGTGCCCGCCAGCAATTACATATTCATCAGGAAACTCACTACCTCTTATTTCGCCTATTACATTGTACGATAATACATCAGGCAGAGTTTCGCAGTTCATTTTAAAATAAAACTCTAATTCAGGTTCATTTTGCAACATAAAACTCAATTGGTCGGCATGAAGCGTGCTAATGGCCGCAGCAGGAATTTTGGTTACACTGTCTTCGTAAGCCATTGATCCTGTATGTGGAAACTCATCTGTACTTAAATTCATCGAGCGCACAATTACCCCCGCAGCACCAAAACGAGCTGCTTCTACTGCACCCCAAACCCGTTGGTCTACACATCCCCCATAAGCATGAAAAGTATATATATGTGCAGCATCCATGGGGCGGCTATAAAAAACAATTTTTCCCTCTACCTTTTCTTTGCCAAGTTCTTCTAGTTCTTTAAGGCTTTTAACCTCAACTACTTGCGCTTTTATACCTTTTTTACCTGTGCCTATACTACCTCCCAATGCACAAATATTTACTTTCTTTTTTCCTGTTTTTTTGCTGATAATTTTTGCTTCCTCAGCCTCGCCACGCACCCAATGAGGCACCATACATGGTTGAAGAAAAACGGTATCAAAACCTAAGTTTTGCATGGTATTTTGTGCCCACTCTACTGCACGTTGTGCGTTTTCACTGCCGCTTAGTCGGTGCGGGGCTTTGGTACACAACTCGCCCAATAGGCTATGGCTTTTACCACGCAAAAGAGCTTCATCAAAAAATCTTCGTATAACAGCACTATCAGAGTTTGGATTTTGTGCTGTTAAACTTAACGTGCAAAGCACAAATAGAGAAAAGAGTAGGGTTTTAATCTTCATGTTAATAAAACATCAAAATAAAGCCAAAAAAACTATAAGTAAAACCTTTGGTGTGGTTATTTGACAATATTGACGGCTGGTTTCATATCAGCCTAAAAATAACATATATTAAACACCGCTACTATTAAAACCTTCTTGCTTAAATTCGTCAAACAAAAAATCTTTATAAAAAAATTCCAACCTTCTTTTACTTGTAAAGACAAAATAGTGTTGAACCTACGTGTGGAATGATAACGATATAGTACGAGGCTGTGTTGACAACGACCCTAAAACACAACAGGAGTTGTATCAAAGGCTTGCACCAAAAATGCTGGCTATTTGTTATCGCTATTGTAATGATGGGGACGATGCCAAAGACGTTATGCACGAAGCGTTTATGAAGGTGTATACCAATATTGGCAAGTTTAAGTTTAACAGTAGTTTAGAAACGTGGGTAACACGGATAATGATAAACACAGCTATTGATTTTTTTAAGAAGAAAACAAAGCTGAACCGACTGTTTGACAACATGAAAGACGGTGAAGAATATAATGAAGAATATGAGGTTGATGACCCCGGTACTGATGTAAGTGAAGAAACCCTGCTGAAATTGGTGGATGGATTGCCAAAGGGGAGCAGATTAGTATTTAACTTATACGCAATTGAAGGTTTAGGACACAAGGATATAGCACAAATGCTGGGAATATCAGAAGGGACATCAAAGTCGCAATTATCGCGAGCCAGAGAATTGCTAAAAAGAGCACTTAAAGAGAATAAATTAATTGAGTAAAAAGAGAATACATATTGACGAGCTTTTCCGCAGGGGATTGGGCAATATGCAAATGCCCGTTGCCGGTGATGATTGGGCAGTGATGCAAGCCCGGTTAGCTGCCGCACAGCAAAAACGCAAACGCCGCCGTGCTATTTGGTGGTGGCTGTTTGGCTTGTTGGTTGTTGCGGGTGGTTCGCTATCAGTATATTCTATTTTAGAAAATAAAGAAAGTGCTGCTTCTCAGCTAATAGTTGAAGAAACATCTACAACATTACCCCAAAATAAAAGTGCTAATGGAATAACCAGCAGCGCTGAAAATGAAACTTTTGATACACAAAATTCTACTATTGCAAAAGACGGAGCTGCCGAAGTGCAAAACAACACCAATGCAAATAATACATTGGCCGATAATAATAAGCTTAACAATAACTCAACATCAAGTAAAGGTTTGAATAGCAATACTGCCGGTACAACCATTACTGATAAAGATAACCCGTTAACTACAAAACAAAACCAAAGTGATGATGATGGAAATAATACCCATACTAAAAAAGGGGATGGTAAGAATTTAGATGAAGGAGATAATACTTTACAAAGTAACAAAAGCCCAAAACCAAACGATGAAAACCCTATACCACCCACGCCAGCCGCAAACCAACAGTCAGCAGTAAATGCGGCTATTGATAGTATACCTAATGATAATAGCAGTGAAAAAGAACAAGAGGCTAAACAAGCAAAAGAGGCAACTCCTTCTTCTGTTAAATTATTAAATAAACCATCTATCGCACGTTTTGGTTTAGGCTTTGCCCCAGCCTTTGGTAGTTGGCAGCTACCTCAAAATACTCGTTATGGACAAATAATGAAACAAGGCAGGCAAGCAGCCTATGGTGTGGGAGCAAGTTTTACTGCTGATTTTAGGCTAACTGATAAATGGTGGATAGGTTCGGGGGTTGATGTAAGCAATATTAAAAGCAGAGGCAGTTACAACTATACCCACCAGATTTACGACTCTATACCTGTGTTTGGGCCTGGTGGCGAGATTAAAGGATATTTTTACACCAACTTTAGAGATACTGCTCATAACTATAACCTTAGCAGTGCTTATACATTTATCAGCGTACCTGTACAGGCCTGGTATAATATCCCAATAAATCAAAAAACAGGTGTATTGTTGGGTAGCAACGTACAATTGAACTATTTGGCAATGGCAGGGGGAGAATACATTAACCCTAATACATTGTATAGTCAAAAGGCTACTGCAAGTAATACTCAGTTTAGAAAACTAAACTTTAGTGTAGCCATACAAATGGGCTATTATTATACAATAAATAGTAAGTGGCGTTTTGAAGGTGTATTGCAGCTGCAACAAATGGGTAAAAGTATATTTAGTAATAGTGTTGGTGCCGATGTTCGCTTACAGAGCATAGGTGTAAATGCGGGCATAGTATATAATTTAATGCGTAAAAAAGTGGAATGAAAATGAAGAGCTTGAAAATAGTTATAGCCCTATTGATGTGCTGGGCAGCCAAGCCCCAAGCCCTTGTAGCACAGATATGGAAGCCGGTGGGGCAGGGTTTTGAGCAAGTGCCTGTGGCAGTTACCTCAACGCCTGATTATATGTATTTTGCTTTTGTTGATTCTACATCATTTGGAGGTAGTGCAAAAGCTTTTTTAGTAGCTAGGTGGAACGGCTTTTTTTGGCAAAATTTATCCACCTTTATAGCAGGTCAAGGCTCGCAGCTTACTACAATGGCATGGTATAAAAACAAACTATATGTAGGCGGCTTTTTCGATACCGTGTTGTTCGCCTCCTCGCGGACAGGGCTTTTAGTACTTGAAGATAAAAAATGGAAAAATATAGCCCAGCGACGTGTTGACGATTTTAGTCCATTACGCATAAACGATTTAGAAGTATTTGAAAATCAATTGTATGCGGCGGGTGCGTTTAGTCGTATTGATACTACAAGAGCCAATGGCCTAGCCGTATTTGATGGAGTAAGTTGGGAGGCAGTAAGCAATTTTCAAGGTAAGTATGTAGGTATTGCTTCAAGTTTAGAAACCTATAACGACACCCTTTTTGTGAGTGGAAATTACACACTGCTTACTGCTCCATCGCCAATAATAAAAATAAAGGGAGCTACAGTTTTGCCCGATACACTCTCGCCTTTTGAAAGTGTACGCCATTTACAAGCAGGTAAAAACGAACTGATGGTTTTTGGCGAAGCAGCAGCTATTAAAACCATACAATCGTATAAAAATGGCGGGTGGCACAACCGCGAGAAAAACTTCCCCAATTTGCAAGCCGCTGTGTTTGCTGATGCTACTTTTTATAATAATGAATTTTGGGCGTGCGGAAGTGTAGATATAGGTGGCAAAACCAACACCATAATTAAATGGGCTGATACAGGTTGGGTGGTACTTGACGACATAAACCTAAACGGAGTACGTTTTATCAAAGCATTTAGAAATAAGCTGTTTGCTGCAGGAAACTTTGTTAACTACCGTAGGATACAACTAAACCACATAGCTGAGTACGATGAAAACTTGGCTATAATAACAGGTAAAGTATACGTTGATATTAACAACAACTGTAAGCAGGATGTTGGCGAAAGACCTGTAGTAGGGCAGGTAGTAAGGTTATGGAATGGTATTGTTGTAGCATATACTGATAGAGATGGGGTATATAGTTTTGTAGTACCCAAAAGCGGTTCGTATCAAATTAATACTTTACTGCGAAAATATTGGTCGCTAAGCAGTTGTACGCCCAGCCAGTATTTATATTCGCCGTCTGTTTCAAACCCCATTTTTGATTCAGCCGATTTCCCCATTCGTCTTGATTTAAGCATCCAAGATGTAAGTGTTAAAATAGTGCCCAATACAGGTTTTAAAGTCCGTAGAGGGTATACAGAAGTGTATAATCTAATATACCGTAACAATGGAGGACAAACCATACCTACGGGTAAAATACGGCTTAAAATTGACGATAGTCTTGATAATTTTATAGCCATCCCTCCGCCATCATCAGTAAGTAATGGAATTGCCGAGTGGAACTATACTAACCTTGCGGCAGGAGAAGTGAAGGGCATTTTATTTAGAGGAAAAGTAAACAGCAGCAATACCAACAGTATAGCCTTTACGGCCGAAGCCCAAAGCACTAACGATGCTTTTGCCGATGATAATTACGACACACTGCAACAAACAGTAAGTAAGGATAGTACACTTAGTGGTAAATACATTTTTCCTGAACCTGTAACAGGCGATAGCATTACTATTTTTCCTGAAAAAGGACAACACGAGGTAGAATACCTGATACGCTTTGAAAACAAAACTGCGGATACTGTAAATACTGTGGTAGTGGTTGATACCATTGATTTGAATTTGAGCCTTGAGTATATACAAGAGCTGGGTGCCAGCCATCCCTATACTACACAGGTAATTAACCTTGCGCCGCAGTATGGAAAAGGTATTTTGGTTTGGACATTTAGCAATATTAAACTACCGCCAAACCCAACCAATAGCAATGATTTTACGGATAACCGCGGACATATACGTTTTAAAATGCGTCTTAGTGCTACAACACCAATTGGCACACTGGTAGTAAACAAAGCACATATATTGTACGATTATGATGTGCCCAATGCTACTAACTCAGTGTTTTGTATGTTGGATAAAACCAATAGTATAGCCAAACATGAAACTCTTGAAGGGCTTTCGTTATACCCTAACCCAACAAATAATACCCTAAATATACAATTGCCCAACGAGGCTTTGTATACCCTTGCCATTACTGATATTCAAGGAAAAGAATGTTTGGCAAAGCAACACTTTACGGGCAATACCACTACCATTGATGTAACGGGTTTACCGCAAGGCATTTACATACTACAGCTTAGCAATGGGCAACAAAGCATATACACTAAATTTGTGAAGCAGTAAGTGTTTTGTAGCACTGTTTGTCATGCTGAACTCGTTTCAGCATCTCATTCTGTGTAAACGTTATTGGGTAACGAGATCCCGAAACAAGTTCGGGATGAAGTGATTAAGGTGAAGTAAATTAAGACAGTTTATCAACCACTACTTTATAGGTAGGGTCTTCAAAAATATTGATATCAATAATATCTTCAGCATTTTTTAGCAATAGTAAACAATCAGGGCTAAGGTGTTTTAGGTGAAGTGTTTTTCCTTCTTTTTGGTAGCGTTCAGTAAGTTTATTAAGTGCCTCAATGCCGCTCATATCAGCAACCCTACTATCAGCAAAATCGATGATTACTTCTTTGGGGTCGTTAGCAACATCAAATTTATCATTAAACGCTGTTACCGAACCAAAAAATAAAGGCCCAAAAATTTCGTAATGTTTCACACCTTTTTCATCAATATACTTACGGGCGCGTATACGTTTGGCATTTTCCCATGCAAACACTAAGGCTGATATTACCACACCTACCAATACTGCCAAAGCCAAATTGTGCAAAAACACAGTGATAAGAGCTACCAATACCATTACAATAATATCGGGTATGGGCATTTTACCAAACGTTTTTAAACTAGCCCACTCAAATGTACCAATAGCTACCATTATCATTAAACCAGTAAGAGCCGCCATAGGTAGTTTTTCAATCCATTCGGCAGCAAACATTATAAATACCAATAGCATTACTGATGCTAATATACCTGATAACCTAGCCCTTGCCCCTGATGATATATTAATAAGACTTTGACCTATCATAGCACAACCGCCCATGCCTGAGAATAAGCCTGTTAACACATTGGCTGTTCCTTGTGCCACACACTCTTTATTGCTACGTCCGCGTGTTTGTGTTATTTCGTCCACTAAGTTTAATGTTAAAAGGCTTTCAATCAAACCTACACCTGCTATAATTAGCGCGTATGGAAAAACAACAGATAAGGTTTCAAAGCTAATAGGTACATTGGGTATATGAAAAGGAGGGAAGCCACCTTTTATTGAGGCAATGTCGCCCACCGTTTTCGTGTCTATATTAAATCCTAATACAATAGCCGATACTACTAAAATAGCAGTTAATGATGCGGGTATGGCTTTTGTGATACGGGGTAGCCCCCATATAATAAGCATGGTTAATAGTACTAAGCCAAGCATTACGTAAAGGGTTGAACCTGTCATCCACTGCAACATACCTGCGCTATCGGGCATTTTGAATTGATCTAATTGGGCAAGAAAAATTACTAATGCCAAACCATTAACAAACCCAAACATAACGGGGTGGGGGACTAAGCGAATAAATTTACCCAACTTTAATACGCCTGCTGCTATTTGTAGTATACCTGCTAATATTACAGCAGCAAAAATATACTCAACTCCGTGCGATTTTACCAGTGCTACTATTACTACTGCTACTGCACCAGTTGCACCTGAAATCATACCGGGGCGACCACCTAATATTGAGGTAACTAAACCCATCATAAAGGCGGCATATAAACCTGTAAGTGGTGATAGTCCTGCTATTAATGAAAAGGCAACCGCTTCGGGTACTAGTGCTAGTGCAACAGTAATACCTGATAGTATTTCTGATTTATAATCGACTTTCTGTTTTAGGTCGAAAAGGTTTAAATATTTCTTCATTTAGTTGTGTTTTTGCAAACCAAATAGTTTGCTTTTACTCTAGTATTAATAGGGTATAGGGTTGCTATTAATACCAGTTTACGTTAAAAGTTGACCGTAAGAATCAATTTTTGCAAAGGTAGCCTTTATGCAAAGCAATAGCAAAGCAGTATTAGCTTTAACTTTGTTCAATTAAAAATGAAAATGTGTTGGAGAGAAGCTATATGGCGAGTGTATTTTGGAAACTGTGTTCTCTTTTTTCTATTGTAAAAATAAAACGTGCCCCTTGCGTGTAGGTGTCGTCAACCCAAACATTTCCATTGGCTTGGTTGACTAATTTTTTTACTATTGAAAGCCCAATACCATGGCTATCATTAACAGAATTGTTGAGGTTCTCAAACAAATCAAATATTCTTTCTTTGTCTTTATGGTCAATGCCCGGGCCATTATCGGTAACAGATATTTCATAAAAAGTATTTTTATCGGCATACCTAATGTCTATTTCACACAATGGTTTATCGTTGTATTTTATAGCATTGCTAACAAGGTTGTTAATAATTTGTGTTAGTGCAAACTCATTGTGGTATACTGTGGGCATACTTTTCTGAAATGTAACTGTTACATTTTCATTCAAACTATGTTCGTCTGCTATTTCAGCACAAATTTTAGTCAATTCAATTTCTTTGGTAACAATGTCGTTAAAGTTGGTTTTAGAATATTCTAAAATACCGTTTATCATGTTGCGCGTACGCTCGTTTATTTGTTTCAGTAGGGTGAAATACTCTTTTAGGGTTTGATTTTCTGTGCCCTCTAATTCCATTTCTATTAATGTAATTAGTGTGTATGCAGAACTTAGTGGCGATTTAATATCATGGGCTACGGTAAAAGAAAATTGTTCAAGGTTGCGATTTATCTCCTCAAGCATTGATTTTTTTACCACATTATATTCCAACTCTTCACTAAGCATATTTAAACCATAAGCCATTACGTTTATGGGGTCTTCGCTTATTTCAACATCCAAACGTTTTGAAAAATCAAGACTGGCCATGCTACCTATCATCCCAATCAAATCAGTCAGTTCTATTTTCCCCTTTGTCATTTCCTGTTATAAAAAATTTTTAAGCCATTTCATTGCTTTTTCCTCATCGTTAAAAAGCCGTGTTGGAAAATGAGTTTTGTTTAATCCCAAAAAGAAGTTGCCAATCAACTGAGATAGAGGAGAGTCTATTAGAAGCGCACAGGCACTTTGCACTGCTCCCGCTTCTTTGCCTGCCAAATAGGCTCGGGCTTCTTTATCGCCCCCTTTTGCTTCTGTAATATCAACAAGTACAGGTACTATTTTGCCATTTGCTATTGCTTTTACGGCTGCAATGTTTTCTTTAGCGTCTGCTAAGGTTAATAGCACGCCTTTAAAAGTCTTACACTTTACAATTCCGCTATCATCAAGTACTATTCGTTCGGTCTGGGTTATAATCTCGTTCATTTACTGGCAAGTATGCCCTAATATTATAGCGATGTTAAATTAGTTGTTTTTTCTTTTCTGCAATTACAAAAGTAGTAAAAATGGGGCGGTTGTAATGTTTTTGTGTTAGTTGTAAAATATTAACAAATACGTTTTTAATTTTTTGTTTTAAATAAAAAAAACCGCCGATAGGCGGTTTAAACAAATTTGCTTATTGGTTGGTACTATAATTTAGTATTTACATAGTGCAGCATAGCTTGGCTAATGAAACTATTGAACCCCATTTTAATATCAGCATAAAAACGGTTGTCTTGCACATATAAATCAGCTAAACCTTTGTAGGTTTCAAGTACTTTACTTTTCTCTACTGCACCACCCCACATTTGTACTATATGTAGGTGGTGCCGATGTATTTGTTCTTGTACTTTTTCATCGCTAGGGGCAAGGTGCATCAGTTGGGCTATTGCTGTGGCAATATCTTCGCCTTCTTTTTTTAGTGCTTCAAATTGGGCTTTGTCCATTTTGCGCAAATTGTTTTCTGTTGTTTGCACGGTTTCTACACCGTATTTTTCTATCGCTTCTTGGCGTATTGTTTGGGCAGTATTTTTTGAAAAACCTGCATATAACTCATCATTTGTCAACATTTTTTGTTCTCCTTTCAGTGTTAAAATTGTGTTATCAATAGTTTTTAACAATGTGGCAAGGCGGTTTTTACGTTCTATTAGTGCTTTGCGATGGTTTTGCAAGGCTTGTAGATTATCAAACGAGGGGTGGTTTAATAATTCTTGAATAGTGAGCAGGGGAAAATCGAGTTCTTTATAAAAGAGTATTTGTTGCAACCTCACTAACTCTTTATGGCCATACAACCTATACGATGCATCAGTACGGATGGATGGTTTAAGAAGCCCTATCTCATCATAGTGGTGTAGCGTGCGCACACTAATACCTGCTATTTTTGAGAGTTTTTTTACCGTGTATTGTTCCATGCCTTTGGTTTGCTATAAAACTATATTGCAAACTTAGGGTATGACGTTACGTTAGAGTCAAGTAAAATTTTAACTTTTTTTTGCTTAGGGTTTTAAAACCCATTGGGCAATGGCTTGTATCACACTTTCGTGTACATTATCAACTGTTTTATAATCATCAGGAGAGGGAGGGGAGTGTACACCATAAATCATATTATGGGTAAGGCTTTTAAATACTTTAAAGGTTGCTAGTGGATTGTTTTTTAGGGCTTGTTTCCATAATTCAAAATCCTCTACAGTTACTTGGTAGTCGGCATCACCTTGCAAAAACAACATTGGTTGCGTTACTTTTTGTGCTACTTCAGTTTGGTTATAATTATCCAAATCCATCCAATAGCTTGGTGGGGAGTTAAAAGGGAGGTAACTGGCCGGTGTGGTGCTATCGTACCACTTTGTTTTTAGGCGGATAAACTCTTCTTTTCCTTTAGCATATTCTTCTTTCTTCTCAGGATAAAGAGTGCTTAAATAATCCATTTGCTCTATTACTTTATCAGGAAAGCTTTTTGCAGGTGCTGCCATAAATATTAGTCCTGCCAAAGCAGTATCGTTAAGTGCAATACGTGGCAACATCATACCGCCAAGGCTGTGCCCTAATATATAAACTCTATGAGGGTCGATGTTTTTTTGTTGGCGTATGTATTGGGCTGCGGCAAGTGCATCATCAACCGTTTCTTTGTTTACATTAAAAAAGGTGTCTTTTGCGCATTCTTCACCGTGGGTTAGTGTACGCTTATCGTATCGCAAAACAGCTATTTTATAAGTGGCAAGGCCATAGGCAATATCTTTAAACGGTTGTTGAGGGCCATTTTGCTCGTTCATATCGCCCGGGCCACTACCGTGAACTAATATAACGGCTGGTATTTTTTCTCTTCGCTTTAATCCTATGGGCAGGGTAAGCTCACCTTGCATAATAAACGGATCATTACCAAATTGTGCTTCTTTTATTACGGTTTTGCTTTTTTGTGCGTATGTGGGAAGTTTGTATTTCTTTTCCAACTCATACATTTCCCTAGTTTGGTCTTTTATTAAGCGGTATGATAAAATGAGGTTATTTTTGGTGTTGAAGCCAATTTTTAGCTGCACAAAACCACTATCAAACTGTAGCTCTTCAATAACATATTCAGTGGTGTTTCTGGTATATGCTTTTTTTGTTACTGAGCCTTTAAAATGCCCATGCTTATTGCGTAAATCAGTCCAAACATAATGAAGTATGTAAGGGTTTATCTTTCGCCCTTTAGCCGTATCAAACATCTTAGCCAAATCAGTAAACTCTAACTCGGTATTAAGCTGTATTATTTTTTTTACTGATTTTTTTGCCTGACCGGATTGTGCTATGGAAACATTAAAGCTATAGAGAAGTAAAAAGATAAAAAGTGTCTGCTTAAACATGACACAAAACTAATACTATGTAGGGTTTATATGTGATTTTTAAACAGCGGCCGCAGATTTTTCGGCGTTTGCTTTGCGTAGGGTAAACCCAAATGTAGTGCCTGAACCTATTTTACTACGGGCATTTATGGTTTGGTTGTGTGCCTCAATAATGTGTTTTACTATGGCTAACCCTAGTCCGCTACCACCTTCCTCACGGCTACGGTGTCTGTCGACACGGTAAAAACGTTCAAACAATCGGGGTAAGTGCAGCGCTTCTATTCCCTCGCCATTATCGGCTACTTCTATCAATATGTTTTCGTCCATATCGTAAAAGCTAATAAGGGTTTTACCTTCTCGTTTTCCGTATTTAATAGAGTTTACAATTAGGTTTACCATTACTTGGCGTATGCGAGTTTTGTCAGCATATACCCAAAATGGTTTGTCGCATCCTTCTTTAAAAGTTAATGCTATTTCTTTCTCGCCTGCACGCATTTCAAGAGCCTCGTAAATATCTACAGCTAGGGCATGGATATCAAACTTTTCCATTTCCATTTTCAGTTGTCCTGTTTCCAGTTGGCTAATGCTAATAAGGTCTTCAACAAGGTCTGATAATCTGTCTAAACTTTTACCTGCTTTTTTTAAGAAACGGATATTTACCTCAGGGTCGTCAATAGCACCATCAAGAAGGGTATGTATATAGCCTTGTATATTAAATATGGGCGTTTTTAACTCGTGCGATACATTACCCAAAAACTCTTTTCTAAAGGTTTCCAGTTTGCGTAGTTGCTCAATTTCGTTGGCTTGTGATCGTGCCCATTCTAGCACCTCGTTATTAACTTCTTCAATAGGGTTATGGTTTAGCGATGTTTCACGCAAAGCATCACTAAGGTGCCTGTTGGTTTTGAGGCGGTGTATGGTTTTGTAAATCAGTTTTATTTTGCGATAGATAAATATTTCTATGGCTAAAAAAAACAGGGTAAATGATGTTACCAATACAACACCAAAAGTGATAAAGGCATCATTAATTTCGGGGCTTACTAGGTAAACCAGCCCTGAAACTAACAATGCCAATACTAATGAGGTAAGTAATGATATATTACTTGGTGTGGGGTTTCTTATCATGCTTCAAACTTGTACCCAACCCCTTTTACGGTACTAATGTTTTCGTCGCCTAGTTTTTCGCGTATTTTACGAATGTGTACATCAATAGTCCTATCAACTACCAAAACATCATCTCCCCATACTTTTTCAAGTATGTTTTCGCGGGTAAATACTTTGCCGGGTTTGCCGGCTAAAAGGTACAGTAGCTCAAATTCTTTTTTGGCCATTTGTACTTTTTGTCCGCCTTTGGTAACCACAAAACTGTCTTTGTCAATCACCAAATCACCAAGTTGTATTTTTGATGGTGCGTTGTTTTGGTCTTTTCTGCGCAATATTGCGTTGATACGGCTTAGTAGCACACGTGGTTTAATTGGTTTTGAGATATAATCATCAGCACCTACATTAAACCCTGCTATTTCGCTATATTCTTCGCTGCGTGCAGTTAAAAATACTATAAAAGTAGATTTAAACTCAGGCATATCACGTAAGCGTCGGCAGGCCTCTATACCATCCAATACGGGCATCATTACATCCAGTACTATTAGGTCGGGGTTTACTTCTTTGGCTTTTTCAATACCTTCTTGTCCGTTAGGAGCAAGGTATACTTCATAACCCTCGCGTTTAAGATTGTAGTCGATAAATTCCAAGATGTCTGGCTCGTCGTCTACTACCAATATTTTATAAGTATTTTTTTCCATACTCTTTGTTTGGTACAAGGTTATCGGCAGGTAATGAATTCAATGTAAAGATAACTTTAACTAATTATTAACAACCTCAAAAAAAGGTTATTTTAAACACTTTACCCACAAAAGCCGTATACAAAACTAAACAAGGGGTGTTAATTCAACAGGGTTTTCAACTTTTCTTCAAGTTGCGCACCACGCAAACCTTTGGCTATAATTTTACCTTCTTTGTCAACCAAAATGGTTTGTGGTATGCTGCTTATGCTATACAATTGTGCTGCTGATGATTGCCAGCCACCCAAATCGCTAATATGTTTCCAAGTAAGACCATCGGCCATAATGGCTTTTTTCCATGCTTCTTGATTGTTATCAAGCGATACGCCCAAAATTTCGAAGCCTTTATCTTTATATTGGTTATACATACGCACTACGTTGGGGTTTTCGGCACGGCAAGGTTTGCACCAACTAGCCCAAAAATCGATAAGTACGTATTTACCTTTTAGTGAGCTAAGGCTTAATGGCTGTCCATCAGGGGTGTTTAGCATAATATCAGGTGCTACTGAGCCTACTGCAGTTTTAATGCGGCTTTGTGCTTTGGGTTTGTAAATAGCAAACCATTTGTTGGCGGGCAATTTATCAATGCTGGCTATTATTTTTTCTTCGGTTGCTCTATCCGCAACTACTTGTAGCATTTCGATAGAAAATATTTGAGCTAACGGACTTTGCAGTGTACCAACTGTAGCAGCCAGTTTGTCTTTCAATTCAGTCATTAGGCTGTTAACTTTGCCTTCTATTTCTGCTCTTTTTTCGGCACTCATAGTAGGGTCGCGTTGAAACTCGGCATCCAAATCAATAATCTTCTGATTATACTCAGAGTTGATGTTGGCTATTTTTTGAATATCAGCACTTTCAGGGCTGTTGCTTACTTGGTAGGTAACGGTTGCACCGCCATCAATATCCAGTTTTATGTTTGAGGTTGTATCTAATATTAAAAATACATTACGGTATTGACCTAGACTGATAATACCAAAGGTTTTTTCACGCACAAAACCTTCAAAGCTAAAGTTGCCTGTGGCATCTATTATTGATGTATCAAGCGGTTGCATACCTTGTGGGGTAATTTCGTTTAGCACCAGTTGTGTGCCGCCGTAGTTGCTTATTTTGCCTGATACTTTAAACACCTGCCCCTGTGTTTGGGTAGCTGTGGTGTTGGTTTCATTTCCAACTTTCGAGCTGCAAAAGCTAAATAGCAATATGGGCAATAGATATAAAATTTTAAAGGTTCTCATATTGGTGTTGTTCCTTAACTATACTTTTATAATGTTTCTAAATATTGTTGTAGCAATTGGCTTGCCACTTTTGGGTCGGCTTTGCCTTTACTTTGCTTCATCACTTCGCCCATAAACAATCCCAATAGCGATTTTTTACCGCTTTTGTATTCTTCAACCTTATCGGGGTACTTAGCTACGGCTGTTTTTATTACTTCTTGCAAAAAGTCTGCGCCGCTTTCTTGTATCAGGTTTAGTTCTTCGGCAATTTGCAAAGGGTTTTTGGAAGGCTGTGCTACCATTTGCGGAAATATTTTTTGCGATGCTGCGCTGTTGCTCACCTTGCCATCGTCAATCAAAGCTATTAGTTGTGCTATTGATGGGGCGGGTAGGTTGAAATCAGACAGGTCGATTGCATTTTCGTTTAGGTACGATTTTACGTTGCCCATTACCCAGTTGGCTGCTGCCTTGTAGTTGGCGGTGTGGGTGCAAACGGCATCAAAAAACTGTGCTATTTCTTTGGTATCGGTTAGCACGCTGGCATCGTATTCGCTTAGTCCAAACTCTTTGGTATAGCGGTTAAACAATTCATCGGGAAGGGCAGGCATTTGGCTGTGTACCTCATCAATCCAAGCACGTCCTATTATTAATGGCGGTAAATCGGGCTCGGGGAAATAGCGGTAATCGTTTGCCAACTCTTTGCTACGCATACTAAAGGTGGTGCCTTTGGTGGCATCAAAGCTGCGGGTTTCGGTAGTAAAGGTACGGCCGGCTTCCAACTCATCTATTTGACGGATAATTTCGTGCTCAATAGCTCGTTTTACGTTGCTAATAGAGTTCATGTTTTTCACTTCTACCTTAGTACCAAACTCTTGAGCGCCTTTTAGGCGAACCGACACGTTGGCATCGCAGCGTAGGCTGCCTTCTTCCATATTGCCGTCGCAAATATCAAGGTAGCGCACCAGTTTACGCACTTCGGTAAGGTATTGGTAAGCCTCGTCGCTATTGCGAATATCAGGCTCAGAAACTATTTCTATAAGGGCAACGCCTGCACGGTTAAAATCAACAAGGGTATCGTACAAATCTTGGTCGTGCATACTCTTACCCGCATCTTCTTCCATGTGTATGCGGGTAATGTTAATGTGTTTTTCGCAACCGTCTTTCTGTTTAATTTTTACGCTGCCGCCTGTGCAAATAGGGGTTTTATCTTGGGTAATTTGATAGCCTTTGGGCAAATCGGCATAAAAGTAGTTTTTACGTGCGTATTGGTTTTCTTCGCGAATGTTTGCACCTACTGCCAAGCCCATTTTTATGGCATACTCTATTGCTTTTATATTATGGCGAGGTAGTGTGCCCGGATGTGCTAACGATATAACACTTACCTGTGTATTGGGTTCAGCGCCATACTCTGTACTATCACCACAAAAGGCTTTGCTTTTGGTGAGCATTTGGGCGTGGACTTCGAGGCCGATAACGGCTTCGTATTTATCGTATACTGATGTTGTTGCGGTTGCTGTCACTATATAAATTAATGTAAAGAGTACAAAAATACACAAAGCGTTGGATGGTTGGGCATTGGATTTTACATTTTACAGTTAGCATTAATTATTTAGCAGTTATCATTTATCATTTATTGTTTTGATGTAAGAGGTGTGATGTCTGATATTGGAGAATGCTATGTTGAGCGAAGAAGAAGGGAGAGAAGGGTAGGCCAATATACGTATGGTTTGGGCGACCTCACCATGACAACTGCCGCACAACCCCACCTTTAAATCCATTTATAAGATAAAACATACCACTTATGCCGAAATCAATACCGCATATTAGATATGGCACTTTTAAGTTTTTTTTATGTGTGAGATTTGATGGCATATATCAATTAAACACTTTTTTATCATGAAAAAAACTATCAAATCAATCGCAGCTGTAGCACTTTTGTTTACAGCACAAAACTCAATTGCACAGTGGAATACAACCACTTATCCCGGAGCAAAAATGTACGCAAGCCCAACAAACCAGTTGGTAGGTATTGGAGTTTCTAATCCAGAAGTAACTTTAGATGTTTATGGAAGAGGAACGGTTTGGTCGGGAAGCAGATATGCTATTCCAGCAAATAGAATGGCAGCTGGTTCTTTTACAATTGGTAATATTGATGCCGACTTTGGAGGTGGAACTAGTGGGTGGAATGCAAATACTGCTGGTTTACTAATGGAGTGTGAAGACAATACCGAAATTGCGGTGCACGACCATAACACACGAACATCAAGCCTACTGTATTTTGAAGGCAGTACTGCCAATCGTATTTCCATTGGTAGAAATATGGGCTATGGAGCTATTAGCAAAATAAACATGTATGGTAATATAGGTTTAGGAACTCCCGACCCTACCCATACGTTGGATGTACGCGGAAATATTGTAATTAATGCTGCTGGCAAGTACCTTTCTTTCAGACCAAATATGGCTAACATAAATGGTGATTGGGCTTTGGAGTATGAAGCGGGCGCAGCGGGCTTAAACTTTTGGAAACCTTTCCCCAGTGTAAATGCAGGTAATTATTTTTTGTTTCTTAAAGATAATGGTAATGTAGGTATAGGCACAGGTAGCCCAGCTTATAAACTGGATGTTTGCGGTACTATACGTGCAAAAGAAGTGCGTGTAGAAACAGGCTGGTGCGATTATGTATTTGAGCCTTCTTATGCACTAATGCCGCTAAATATGCTTGAAAGCTACATAAACCAATACAAGCACTTGCCCGAAATACCTACACAGCAAGATATTGAAACCAATGGTTTGAAATTGGCCGAAATGCAGGCTTTGCACATGAAAAAAATTGAAGAAATGACCTTGTACATAATAGAAATGAATAAAAAGATTGAAGCTCTTGATAAGCAATTAAAAGAGCTTACCAAGTAGTAGTTGTTACAATGTTCAATCTTAAAATTTATTTCAATTATGGTATTAAAAAGAAAAATACTTTTAGGCTTTTTGGGGAGTTTCCTAATAGCCTTTCAGGGAAAAGCACAACTAACCAACCAAAGCTTTGAAAGTTTTTGTGGGTCTACCGTTTTTTTAACGCCCACAGACCCAAGCTACCTTTCTTGTGAAACGTTTACAAATACTTGTGTAACAGGTTGGTATCGTTCGCACGGTACGCCGCAATTGTGGAGTAATCCCATTACTCCGGGGCCTGAGGTACCAGTAGGTAACACCCCTGCGGGTAATAACCTTATGGCTATGTGGAATAAAAGAGATTATCCATCTGGACGTTCTGGAGAAGGAATATTTACTTATAAAAACTTTATTAAAGATAGAAACTATAGAGTATGTTTATGGGTGAATAACAATATAAATGATGGAGATATAGTGATTAGGTTAGCTAAAAATTTAGCTCTACGTTCTAATACTAATGGAGATTGTGGTGAAAGTATCCCTTCTACAGCAAATACTCAGGTAATTTTTCAGCAACAATTAGCTTGGAGTTCAGCTTGGACTAAAATTACTTTTGATTTTACTGCCGATGATGACTATAGCCAGTTTTGGATTTATCCTCTAGGTCCTTCAGATTATAGTCAAGTTGCTTGGTTATTTGTCGATGATATTAATGTGTATGAAATATGTAACCCGCCAATTGTGTTTAATATGACAACAAATACATCATCGGGAGTAGTTCCTGCGGGCTTTTATACTCGTAAATACACCATTGATGCAGGTAGTAGTGCGGCTGGTGGTTCTATATCATCAGGCACAGTAACTACATCAACAAGTGGTGATGTAATTTTTGAAGGAGGGACGGTAATTCGTTTGTTGCCTAATTTTAGAGCAACAGCCACCGTTAATTCAAAATTTGTTGCATTTATCACATCATGCAGTTATACAAGCTGTACTCCTGAAGAGTTTGTTAGTAACACACCAAAAGGTGATAGAAATACACCTCAAGGTGGAGGTTTTGCAAGATCAGAAAGTGATAATCCGTTTAATGATTTAGGGGCAACCTCAATTTATCCCAACCCTACAAGTGGGGTATTAAACATAACTACCGCAAGTAATAGTACGTACAAGCTAACCACTATTACGGGGCAAGTATTAAAACAGGGTGAAATTGCAGGGTATAGTGCAACTATTGATTTAAGCTCACTTCCCAACGGCTTTTATATGATAGAGCTTACGGATAAACAAAACAACATAAGCAGTTTTTATAAAGTAGTTAAAGAATAGTCGGTAAAACTTTTAGTAATACAATCACAGTGTTAAGGGCAGCTATTTATAGCTGTCCTTTTTAGTTTAATCATTAATTGTTTTGATGTTGTATGTGTGATGGTAGAGGATAGGCAGGTGTAATATTAAGCGAAGAGGAAGGGATTCGGTATACATGAACTAAAAATTTCCTTAGTCTTTTCTAATAACTCACCAAAGTAGTTATCTCTTTGGTATAGGCTTCCAATTTTTTACGTCCGCCCAAAAAGCCAAGCTCAACCAAAAAACTAAAACCTGCTACAGTGCCTCCTAATAGCTTCACCAGTTCTGCCGATGCTCCCGCTGTCCCGCCGGTGGCCAGTAAGTCATCATGTATTAAAACCCTTGTATTTGGAGCTATTGCATCGGTATGCGCTTCAATAGTCGCTGTGCCGTACTCAAGCGCATAATCGTAAGTATACACATGGTAGGGAAGTTTTCCTTTTTTTCTTATCGGAACAAAAGGAACACCTAAGCGAAGCGCCAGCGGAAAACCAAACATGAAGCCCCTACTTTCGATAGCTGCCACTGCTTCAATATTGAGTTTTGCACATTGCTGAGCAACAAAATCAAGCATTTGGGTGCACAGCTGCGAGTTTTGCAAAATGGGCGTAATATCTTTAAACTGTATTCCAACCTTCGGAAAATCAGGCACATTGCGTATAGCAGCCTTTATTTGATGTTGCAACTCTATTGGGGGCATAACACTATTTTTCATCAAAAGTATACAATACAGACCACTATACATAAAGCAAGTTGTGGAAAGCGGCATACAAGTATCCAATATTTTCGCCCCGTTTTTTAATAACACACACATGAAAAAAACACCACTTTTAAGCATTATGGCTATGCTGTGCCTAACACCTGCATTAGCCCAAAGTGATACACTGTTAAATGTTAGCGAGGTAAGGGTAACTGCTGCACGTATACAAGTACCTTTGTCGCAATCAGCACACAGTATATCAGTAGTTTCTGCAAAAGAAATTCAAAACTTACCCGTACAATCTATAAGCTCGGTACTGTCTTATGTAGGCGGGGTTGATGTTCGCCAACGCGGCCCTATGGGGTCGCAAGCCGATGTAGGCATACGTGGCGGAAATTTTGATCAAACTCTTGTACTTATTGATGGCGTGAAGGTAATGGACTCTCAAACAGGTCATCATCTTATGAATTTGCCTTTAAATATTGAGTATATTGAACGCATAGAGGTGATACGTGGCGGAGGAGCTAAGATATACGGAGCTAATGCCTTTGGCGGTGCTATAAATATTGTTACCAAAAAAGTTACTGGAAAAGCTGCCAGTGTAAAACTATTTGGTGGCGATTTTGGCTACGGTGGCGGTAGCCTTGATGTAGCTATCGGAAACCAAAAAACACAGCAAATGCTTTCGGTAGGGTATACCTCATCAAGCGGGTACAGACCGGGTAACGATTTTGGCAACGGCAGTGCCTTGTACAAACTATCGCATACTATCGATAGTAATTTTACGGTTGATTTTTTAGCAACAGGCGCACTGCGCAATATGGGTGCAGCAGGCTATTATGTGAAAAACAGTACCGAGTATGAAAAAACAGGTACTTTTTTCACCTTTGCTAAACTGGGCTACCAGCACAATAACCTTAAAATAAACGGATCGCTAAGTTGGAGGTATAACGATGATAAGTATACCTATATTCGCCTAAAGCCCGAAGTTTTTCAAAACCAGCACCATACACACTTGTTTAATGCCGATATACAAGGCTCGTACCAAAGCAAAGCAGGTATTACAGGTTTTGGCATTGATGCAAGACAAGACGAAATATACAGCACTAATTTGGGTATTAGAAAACGCAATTTTTATAATGTATACCTTGAGCATAGATTTACCCTAGCAGGTTTTATTATTAACCCCGGTGTAAACATAAACTACGTGAGCAGCTACAACTGGCAGGCTTTCCCCGGTATTGATGTATCAAAACGCTTTTTGAAACACTTTACCGCCTATGCCAATAGCAACAAAAGCTACCGCGTGCCCACCTATAACGATTTGTACTACAAAGGCCCCTCAAACATTGGTAACCCCGATTTGAAACCCGAACAGGCATGGAATAGTGAAGTTGGGGTAAAATACGGGCGCGGGCGCTGGTATGCGCAGCTTACAGGTTTCCGCCGTCAATCAAAAAACCTTATCGATTGGGTAAGGAATAATGATACTTTGCCTTTTCAGCCCAAAAACTTCCATGAGGTGGTTTTTACAGGCATAGAAGCCGAACTTACTGTGCGCAATATTGGCATAGCGCAACAAATCACCCTAAACTACACAGGTATTGATGCCAGCCTAAAACTGCCCGCCAACACAATTAGCCGCTACGCGCTTAATTATATAAAACACCAAGTACAGGCACGTATAACCATTAAATGCTTCGAAAATATGTTTATAAGCCCTGCATACCGCTATGTAGAGCGACTAAACCTTGCCAGCTACCACTTGTTGGATGCACGTATTGAATACAAACTAGGTAAAAACAGCGTGTTTGTTGATGTAAACAACCTAACCAATACCAAATATGTAGAAGCTGGCTTTGTGCCCATGCCGGGTACATGGGTTTGGGGTGGTGTAAAAATTAACCTGCTGTAACGTTTTACAATTATCATTTATCATTTATTGTTTAGTGTTTTGATGTTGAGGTAGGTGTCATATTGAGCGAAGTCGAAATATAGTAGGGTTGGCTCCGCGCCCTTCGACTCCGCTCAGGGTGACAGCCTGCTTTATCATAGGTTTGAAAGCTGCTGCCATGATTTTTTTTTAACTAACCCCGAAGTATTGTTTTGGTTGACTTGACGATATGCGCCCCTCTCTTTTTGTAAGAGAGGGGAAATGTTGGGTAGACGGACGGTGTTGTGTTTTTTAGGGTGAGTTAGACATTTACCATTTTTCATTAATCATTTAGAGGGCTATTGGTTTTAAGCTAAAAGCTAACTGCTAAAAACCAATAGCCAGTAACAAATCACCAACTGTCCATTTCAAATTCCAAAATACTTACCTTTGCACACTTATATGAAATCGGTAGCCTTTTATACCCTCGGTTGTAAACTAAATTTTAGCGAAAGCAGCACCATAGCCCGCCAAATGGAAGGGGAGGGGTTTGCTCGCAAAGAGTTTACCGATGGTGCTGATTTGTATGTGATAAACACCTGCTCGGTTACTGATAATGCTGATAAAAAGTGTCGCAAGGTGGTAAAAGAAGCCTTAAAACACAATGCCAATGCACGCGTGGTAATAATTGGTTGCTATGCCCAACTAAAACCCGAAGAAATTGCATCAATACCCGGTGTTGATATGGTATTGGGCGCGGCTGAAAAATTTAATCTAGCCCATCATCTAAAAGAAATTGGTAATAGTCCTAAAGCCATAATACACAATAGCCCTATAAAAGAAACCAACGAGTTTGTGGCGGGTTATTCGTTTGGCGACCGTACCCGTACTTTTTTAAAGGTGCAGGATGGCTGCAATTACTTCTGTTCGTTTTGTACCATACCCCTAGCGCGAGGTTTTAGCCGTAGTGATACCATTGCCAACACAGTTGAGCAAGCCCAAAAAGTAGCTCAAACAGGGGTAAAAGAAGTGGTGCTAACGGGTGTAAATATTGGCGATTTTGGCCGTCAAAACGGTGAGACTTTTTTTGATTTAGTAAAAGAATTAGACCAAGTTGAGGGCATAAGCCGTTTTCGTATATCATCTATCGAACCTAATTTGCTTAGTGAAGAGATTATCGAATTTGCGGCCAACAGCAACAAATTTGTGCCCCATTTTCATATCCCTTTACAAAGTGGTAGCAACAAAATATTAAAACTAATGCGCCGTCGCTATGTGCGCGAGTTGTATACTGATCGTGTAGCGCGTATAAAAGCCACCATGCCCAATTGCTGCATAGGCGTTGATGTGATAGTGGGTTTCCCCGGTGAAACCGAAGAAGACTTTATTGATACCTACAATTTTATAAACGAGCTGGATATAGCGTACCTGCATGTATTTCCGTATAGCGAACGACCCAATACCACTGCTGTGCGTATGGAAGGTGTTGTGCCTCAGCACGAGCGTAACCGCAGGGTAAAAATGTTGCGTATACTATCAGATAAAAAACGCCGTGCCTTTTACCAACAGCACATTGGCCAAACCTATACCGTATTGTTTGAAGCCGAAGAAAACAGCGGCATGATGAACGGCTTTACTGAAAACTATATTAAAGTAAAAACCCCCTACGACCCACTTTTAGTAAACGAGCTAGTGCAAGTGAAACTTACAGGCATTGATGCCGATGGTGAGGTATTGGTAGAGGAAGTAGCTGTACCTTTAGTACACTAATTGTTCATAGAAAATAACTAATCTATACAGCGCATAGCTGTATATTCGAGCCGATTTAACAAAACTTAACAGCGTGTACCCAAATCTGTATTATCTGGTAAAAGACCTTTTTGGTATTGAAATAGAAGCTTTCAAAATATTTCAAATGTTCGGCATATTCATGGCTATCTCTTTTTTGATAGGCTATTGGGTAATGTCAAAAGAGCTAAAACGTATGGAAGCCGAGTGGAAAATATTTCCTGTTCGTCGTAAATTTTGGGTAAATAAAGCCCCCGAAACTAGCGAGTATATAATGAATTTCGTTTTCTATTTTCTAGCAGGCTTTAAAATAGTAGAAGGTATTTTTAATTTTCACGATTTAACAAGTAACCCACAAGAGTTTATACTATCTGCACGAGGAAACTTTATAGGCGGCCTAGTACTTGGAGGCTTGGGCTTGTATATGGTATATCGCGAAGCACAAAAAGTAAAAGGTAAAACCGCTTTTCAAGAAGATCGCGATGTACACCCTTACCAAATAATGGGTAATATTACCTTTATAGCTGCTATTACGGGTTTGTTGGGTGCAAAATTGTTTCACATATTCGAGAACTGGAGCTATTCATCAGCACACCCTATCGATGCCTTATTATCGTTTAGCGGATTAACCTACTATGGCGGTTTAATTTGCGGCGGTTTGGGCGTGTTGTGGTATACCCGTAAGTTTAATATCCATTGGAGATATGCTATGGATATGAGTGGTGCAGCCATGATGCTGGCCTATGGTATGGGGCGTGTTGGTTGCCATGTATCAGGCGATGGCGATTGGGGTATAGTAAACCTTAACCCAAAACCATCATCGCTGAGTTGGTTGCCCGATTGGGCTTGGGCATATAACTATCCTAACAACGTAAACCAAGTTTGTAACCCTTATGTTGATGGCGAAAAAGCACAAATAGCTTGCGATTTTGCTACTACACCGTACCTGTTCGACCCTGTGTACCCAACACCTTTATACGAAACCCTAATGGCCTTTGCCCTTTTTGCTATTATATGGGCAGTACGCAAAAAACTGCCTGCACCGGGCATGATATTCAGTTTATACCTAATATTTGCGGGTATAGAGCGTTTTGTTATCGAAAAAATAAGGGTAAACAACCCTATAGATTTTATGGGCTTACAAGCCACACAGGCCGAATATATATCAGTGGGCATGGTAATTTTAGGCTTAGGTTTAGCGTTTTATTTTATACGCAACCCAAAGGTAACCACACCTAGTGGCACATAAATTGAATGTATAAGAAAAAGCATAGGCCATGAAAACACGATTTATCCCCTTTTTAGCCCTCTTTTTCATGCTATTTGCCTATAACCAAAAGGCAGAGGCGCAAAAAATTATCCGTTACGAGTATGTTGACGGCGATTCGCTGCCTGTATATGAGTTTTCAGAAACGGTATACAGCGAGCTTGCCGACCCTGAAGCCAAAAAGCGTTACCTGCGTTTGGTATACAACCTAAAAGCAGTATTTCCCTATGCTAAAATGGCGGCCTTTCGCCTGCAACTTATGGAAGATAACCTGCGCCAACTAAAGGGCAGAGAACGAAAAAAATACATTAAGGCATCAGAAAAAGCCTTTAAAGAAGAGTTTACAGGCTTTCTTAAAAAAATGCCGCGTTCGCAAGGGGTATTGCTTACCAAGTTGCTTTACCGTGAAACAGGCAAAACAGCCTACGAAATACTAAACGAGTTTACAGGCTCGTTTGAAACCTTTTTGTGGAATACCACTGCTAAGGTTTTTGGTGGCGATTTGAAAGATACTTTCGACCCAATGGAAGATTACCAAATAGAGCACATTATCACATCGTTGGGGTTGGAGTAGTTTTTCTACTTTCTCTATGAGCTTTGAGGGAATTATATCAATTCATTTAGAAAATAAGTTACCTATTGATTTTATTAACTTTTTAGGCGTTTTCAAACAGCACAACTGGCACTACATTATTGATGGTGAAATTAGGTATATCCCTTTACATGATAATGGGATGTATAATTGGCAAATTGCAAGTGAAGAAAATGAACAAGAAGTTTTAAAAATACTGGAAAAAAAGTATCAATAAGACGAATTTATTTTATTGTGCTTTAAAAATGATGGATATGGCATAGTGATGCATTATAATGCATCATCTAAGGATATAAGTTTTGACCTTAACTTTTACAGAAAAGAAATTGAATCATCCAGTAACAGGTTAACTGATTTTTCTTGGTATCTTAATAAAATTGAACCCGTATTAGTACCCCCCCCTAAACAAAAAGTAAAATAGAGTATTAATATATTTTTGCCGAAAACGCCCGAAAATACTATAAGACAGCGCGCATGAAACCACAACGGCACACAAAACAAAACGTACCTTTTCTTTAATTGTGGTTGTATTATACTTTAATTTTTGCCGCTAAATACCCACAACCAGCCCCAAGCCCTTTAATTGCGGCTTAAACGCCCTTTAAATGCCCCCTGCGGGCGTTTTTTGTTTATAGCCAACAAACCTGCAACTACCCTTTATTTTATTGGCTTTGCCGCCCGTTTGCCCCGCTTTTTTGTGTGCGGGCTATTTTGCCCCTGCACCTACCCCAAAAACACCCGCTTTTTGTTTAAGGTGGACATTTAGGTGGACATTTAGGTGGACACATTTGTATAAAATACCCCCTTGAGTATACCCCTGTTAGCTACAAAAATAATAGGCAGTTACCGCCAAAAATACGCCAGTACCCCCCCCATAATACAGGGATAGTATTATAAGTATTTAAGTTTAAATAACTGATATACAGTGTATTGAATTAAAATAGGGTGAAAAAACGTGTGTGGGATTGTGAAAAAAGGTCTTTCTTTGTGGGCTATGAGAAAACTATTAGCCATTGCCGCCGCACTTTTACTGATTACTGCAGCCTGCACTAAAGAGGATACCACCACCGCCCCAAACAACAAGAATACAGGGGGTAATAATAGCGGAACTGGGAAACGGTGCAAGCCAACCGAAGCAAAAAGCTACGATAGCATTGGCAACCTTATAACCTTAACACAATACTTTTACACAGATGGCTTTGAGGATAGCATTGTTATTACATCTCCATCTACGCCTAATTATAGAACAGTGTACAAATGGACTTATACTTCAAAATACGAGAGGAGAAAGGAACTTATTGCTAATGGAACAATAAACCCTGTTGTTACTTTAGAAAAGATTAATGACAACGGAGATGTAATAGAAACAAGATCCGAAATAAACGGGCATTCTAATCAAGCTAAAGTTGTAACAATTTACACCTGTAATTAACTTTCAAATCTAATACCACCCAGCACACGGGCTATGCTGTATATATCTCGCCCCACCTCCACTATTATATCACTGTAGTCTTTATTATCGCTTTTCAATATCCAGCTAGTAAGGCTACCGCCTGGTGTGATGCGTTTTAGCAATATACCACTGGTGGTGTCCAGCAGGTAAATATTGCCCCATACTATAAATTCGTCTAATTGCTGCTTTTTGCAGGCAATAAAATCACCAGCCTGATAACTGGGCTTCATACTGTCGCCCTTTACGGGGATTAAAAAATCTGCCTTACTAAACTCCGGTACGTAATAGGTCTCAATCACATCCTTATCCATCACCTGCATATCTCCTGCGCCAACCCCAGCAAAGGCTGCGGACGGTATCAGCGGTAAATACCCCGGCTTTTTGTAATTGGGCAATGGTTCCCCGACCTCACTAATCACGACCTTCTCTTTTGGATATTTTTTAACTATTTCTTTGGCAGTCACCTCCTCTTCACCGTTCAATAGCCAATCCAAACTAATACCCTCCGATTTGCAAACTGCAATTATCAGGGGGTAATCTAAGGTATTTCGATTTTTCCACGATGAAACCGTACTGGTTGCTACCTGTAAATAATCCGCAAGCCCCGCAGCAGTTGCAATTTGCAAACTTTGCATCAGCCTTTCTATTATAAAATTTACGTTTTGCGTATTTTTCTCTTGCATGTTTGCAAAATGCGTTTTTACTTTGTATCTATACAATCAGCTACAAATATGGACAAACTGGAAGTAATAAAAAAAGGGTTAAAAAACGGAGATTATACCAAGCTGGTGATAGCTACCGGAAAAAGCTATGCTACTATTAAAAAAGTGTTGGATGGTACCCGAAATAACGAAATGGTAGTAAAGGCGGCGGAGGCCCTTGCCGAAAAAAACAAAAGGGAAGAGGAGGCGATGCTTAAAAAACTATCTGAAACCGAAGCCCCCACCCAAAACTAACTAACGCCATGCAAACACACACAGAAAAAACAGAACACTACTTTAGTAAGATAAGACACCAGCACACTACAGAAAATGGAGGGCTAACTGAAAGGCTGGACGTAGTAAAAGCAAAAGTACGCTATGCCAGCGGCCTGATACTATGGGTGCCCAAAGACGATGAATTTCCGCTTTTGTTTTTGGAATGGCTGGCCCAATACCGCCCTCGCATTAATGGGCTGGAAATAAATGCGGAACAAGATAACGATTACCTGAAAATAAGGATGACCGGCATACTCGAAACCTTTAATGATGCCCGCGATTTTATCAACAATACAAAAAAGCAGCGATATGAGGAGGAGTATGCTATCGCACGGGGTTCTTTAAGAGGCGGATATCCAACCCACGGTCAAGGGTTAAACAATACAACGAAGTAAAAGCCACCAAGGCATCCCTAAAACACGCACACTCAGCATAATTACCACGATACATGAATGCAACGCTATACTTATACGCAATATTACCACCTCCATCAACTACGGTGTTTTTATCGCTCCTGTGGGCGCTTTGTGTGGCAAAAAAAGCCTTCAGGAAATTATTGCAGCATTTGCGCTGTATTTCAGCTACATGCAAATCATCAGTATTAATAATAACCCAGCCGGTTACACAGTGTGTTTTAGTCATACCGGCAAAAATAGGAAAGAGGAATTAAACAATGCACGAAGCCTACGAAAAACATAACGGACAGCACGGGGTGCGCATAAGCTACCTGCTTAATGAAACCTACCCGCGTATGCACCCGGATAGCGTGCAATTAATGAGCTATGATGCGTATCAAAAAAGGGGTGTTAGATATGAAGATTTTCGCTTGAAAGAAGGCAAGGGTAAGGGCAGCGAGGCACTGGTGCGCTGGAAAGCCCTGCGAGACGATGAGCAGGATATACTGCTGCAAAAATTTGGCAACCCCATTGTGGTAGCCAACCCATTGGAACAACACTACACGCCTGATGCCGATGCCCGCCGTTTTTATACTTCATTCAAATTTGATGACGATACTTCATTAAAGCCCCATCAGATTGAACGGTACACCGTAAACGCCAGTGTGCTTATGGCGCTAAAAAAAGAAGCTGAACACCGGCTTATTGATCGTGAAAGCAGGGGCGGCAGTGCAAAAAGGATGTGGAAGGGCCTAATAGATGATGTAGAGCATTTTAATAACTACCTGAAGGCAAATTATAACACCTTTCACACCCTGCCGCACAGCAACAAGCTAAAAAAACGCTATACCGAATTTTTGAAAAGCAGCTACGCCAGCCTTATACACGGTAACAACAAAAACAACAACGCCGCCCAGGTAACCCCGCTGATGATACAGCTGTGGATGAGTATATATGCCGGGCAAACCGGGCTTAAGCCCAACCATACAGAAGTGTACCGCAGGTACCTCGGTTTTATGGCCGGCAGGTTGGATATCATAAACCAAACCACCGGTGAACTGTATGACCCCACACACCCCGATTTTAGGGAGGTAAGCGAAACCACAGTTTTTAACTACCAAAACCTGTGGGAAAATGAAGTGGGCGCACACCTTAAACGCAGCGGAAATGCGCAGGTGTTCAGGGGCAAATATGTACCCTACCACAAACTCTTCCAACCCCGCTTTGCCGGCAGTATGATATCCATAGATGACCGCCAGCCTCCCTTTGAATATGCGCATGGCCGCAGGATATGGTTTTACAACGGTATAGACCTTGCCTCGGAGTTTTTTGTAGCATGGGTGTATGGTGAAAGCAAAGAGGGCATCATAGCTGAGTTTTACCGCCAGCTGGTGCGCAACTTTGAAGAGTGGGGGCTTAAAATGCCCTACGAACTGGAGGCGGAAAAGAGTTTGAACTCTTCGTACACCAACACCTTTTTGCAACCCGGCGCCATGTTCCAGGCCGTTCGTATAGAGGCCAACAACGCACGCGGTAAACGCATAGAGCGTTACTATGAAACGCTTCGATACGAAATAGAAAAGGGACGCCCCGGATGGCTGGCCCGCCCCTTTGCCCTTGACGAGGCCAACCAAAAAGGCAGCGAGCCGGTACCTATGGTACCCAAAGACCAGTTAATACTGGAGTGCCTGCAAGACATTGAAGACTGGAATAACAGCCTGCACAGCAACCAGCAGTTATACCCCGGTATGACACGCTACCAGGTGTTTATACAAAACCAACACCCTGACCTTGTAAGCACCAACTGGGCAGCTATACTGCCCCACCTAGGCTACAAAACAGAAACAAGCATGAAGGCAGGGCGCATCACCCTGCGCGGCAAACACCGTGTAGTAGGTTTTGACGGCGAAGTGGCCACCGGTGATACCCTTATAAACGTGATGAAGCAGATTGAAGGGGAAAAGGTAACGGTGTACTGGTTAGACGATAACGAGGGCGAAATATTGAAAGCCCTTGTGTATGGCTCCGACGGGCGTATGGTTTGCGAACTGCTGGGAGATTTAGCATACAACCGCTCCAGCCTTGAGCGTACCGCTGGCGATATCCGTAACCGGGAACTTACCAGCGCCTATACCAATACCGTATTAAGCTACATAAAACGTACAGCAAAAGCCATAGAGCCGGTATTGCTTATCGAGAAAAAGGAAGAGCAGGACAACAAGTTCAAATTTACCATACCCGGCCTGCGCAAATACAACCCATCAGAAGAACCTGCAAAAATACTGCCTCCACTTCCGGAGGATGAATACGAACTGGTGCCGACCCAGCAAAACACATACAGAAAACCACTAAGAGATAGATTTTAATACAACTAAAACCCACACATCTATGAATTTAAACCTTCCCGCCGACTTTATAGAAAGAGTGTTAGATGCACTTAAAACCGCCCGTGCAAACTATACCGGTAGCGCTAATGCGTTTGCAAAATCAGTACAGCTGAAAAGCTCAACATACAGCCAAATAGTAAACGGAAAAACTGAAGGCATACTTAGCGAACAGAAATGGCTCCAATTAGGTAGGAGATTAGGTGTATCTCCAAAGAAGAGAAACTGGAACATAGTGCGGACGGAAGTGTTTGCACAAATGGAAGAGGAGATGCTCTTCTGTAAAGAGTTTAGCAAGTCAATGATTTTTGCCGACGACAGTGATATCGGTAAAACCACTGCTGCCCGCCGTTTTGCAATGACGCAACAAAACAGTTTTAGAATTGATTGCGGGCAATGTAAAACAAAGCAATTGTTTGTGCGAACCATAGCGCAAACGGTAGGAGTAGATAACACCGGAAGGTATGCCGATGTTTTAGCTGATTTAAAATACTACCTGCAAACCCTTCATCAACCACTAATAATACTTGACGATGCGGGATATCTTGACTATCCGGCATTTTTAACCATAAAGGAGTTGCAAGATGCTACTGAAGGTTATTGCGGATGGTATGCCATAGGTGATGATAGCCTAATTAAGAAAATTAACACAGGCATTGAGGCTAAAAAGGTTGGATTTATAGCTACTTATAACAGGTTTAGTGCCGCTTATCAAAGTATTGTTCCAACCGATCCTAATGAACGCACAATGTTTTACAAAAAGCTACTTAACGACGTGTTGAGTAGCAACGTAAAGAACACAGCAAATATCCCAGCTTTACTTAAACAATGCTTTAAAGCAGAGAAAGGTCGCGCCGGTCTTCCGGGACTTCGACGGGTTGAAAGTGTTTTGATCCTTAATGAGGAGGTGGCATAATGACCAGGGCTTTAACAGTAAAGGATTTACTACGAAAGAAATATGAGACGCTGCGCTGGAAAGGCCCTCTGCAGGAAGCATTCGGGAACCCCGAAACTACCGGTATATGGACATTATGGGCAGATAGTGCTAACGGCAAGAGCGATTTAGCCATGCAACTGGCAAAGGCGCTGAGTAGTGAAGGCTCCGTATTGTTTAATGCACTGGAGGAGAAAACAAGGCTGTCAGTACAGGAAAATGCCATCCGCAATGGCCTTTCCAGCGCCCCAGGTAAGATACTTTTTATCTGCGAGCCGATGGATGAACTGATACGGAGACTTGAAAAGCAGCGCAGCCCACGCATAGTGATAGTGGATAGCTTGCAATATGCCGATATGACTTACAGGGACGTGCAGGACTATAAGCGCCGGTTTGAGGAGACAAAGCTAACCATTTTCACCAGCCATGCCGACGGTACCCAACCCGATGGACGGGTGGCCAAAAAGGTAGCCTACCACTCCGACCTGAAAATATACGTGAAGGGCTTTAAAGCCTTTAGCAAAGGGCGCTTTTACGGCTCCAACGGAGGCCATTATGATATATGGCCCGACGGGGCGGCACAGTACCACGGAGTAACCGGATAACAATAAATAATAACCAAAACTATAACTGAATATGAAACCAACCATCAACCCGACCCCAACTCTTCTAAGGGGTGAAATACAAGCTGCAGTAATGAGCCTAACCGGCATTACATGGGATGAATATACCGAACAGCAGGAGCAGCTGGGTATTGCCTACCTGTTTACCTATACCGGAGGCGATACGCTGGGGGTAAACCTTACCTGCCGAACACAAGCATACTGGCTGTGGTATAACAACCAGTGGGACATCATCGACCTGAAATTTCTGAACAGCTACCGGTACACCGGTGAGGGCCATCCCGACAAAGCGACAAGGCGGTGGCTTAAAAACGAATGGATAACTGCCCATCAGCCTGAGCAGATGAACAGCTACCCCGGTAAATATGTAATTGATGCCGCCTGGGCGGCTATGATGGGCGAAGCCATAGACGAAATACACAGAGAGGAGATATACGCATGAAAAGACTTGAACAATTAAGCTACATGGAGTTAAAACCACTTCTTGAGCAGATTAAATACTTTGAAGAGAACATCCGTCAAAAACACGGTGTAAACCTGGGCTTTATATACTACGACCGGGGACGTAAAGAGGACGGGATAACCCCCACTGCGCATCAGGTTGCGATAGTGCTTTACCACTGTATTGAAACCCAGCTGGGAGTATCAAAAGAGGCGTTTGCATCAAAGAGCCGCACGGGTGAAGAGGTAAAAGCCCGCCAGTTTTTTGCAATGGTAATGAAGCTGAAATCAGGCACCAGTCTCAAAAACATAGGCGAGTATATAGGTGGCCGCGACCACACATCGGTTATAAACCTGGTACAGGGCTTTGAGGATGCTTACGATACCGAGCCGGCATACCGTAATAAATGGGCTGACTTTCTTGCCTTTGTTGACCAGGCACTAAAACAAATGGATGTAATCGCCACCCCGCAGATTATACAGCGCATGGTAGAAATTGAAGGCGAGATAATGCAACTGGCCGAAAGACTGGCCACCGCCGACGGACTAAGTGTTGAGGTTCGTTATGCTATCATTAAAAAGAAAATGGAACTGAACGACGAACTGGAGCAATTAAAATCAAAACAGCCTAATGAATAACCAACAATTAATAAACCGAATTACCGAACTGACCAACCAGGTCAGCGCACTTAACAAAGCGATTGAAGAGTGCGAGTACGGCAGCGCCGAGTATTACGAAAATACCCGCCTGCTGATTGAAACCGAAGGGAAACTTTTGGAACTAACACAGCATGGAATAGACAATACAGCCATCACGCGCGAGTACAGCTTTAACAAACCCGAAAACCAATTTTCAACACTTTAATAAACATGAGTAATAACGTAAAACTGGCCGATTTGTCTTTAGAAGACAAGGCCGCACTAATGAAAGAACTTGAGGCCGAACAGCTGGCTGAAAAAGAGAAAAAGCAGCAATACAAGGGCATTGTAGACAGTACCGTAGGCAGCATAATAGAAAAGCTGCAGCAGGCGGCTAACCTGCTGGCAGATGCCAAAACATTAGCCTACAACGACCTGAAGGCCCTGCTGGAAACAAAGCAGGAAGTCTACGAGGTTAAGAGCAACCAAAAAACGCACACCTTCACTACGCAGGATGGTAAGTACCGAATTATCATCGGTGTGAAAATGCTTACACGTTGGGACGGTACCGAAAGCGCAGGGGTAGAAAAAGTGAAGCAGTACATCAGTAGCCTAGCGAAGGACGATAACAGCGCCCAGCTTACTGAACTTGTTATGAACCTACTAAATCCCGACAAGGCAGGTAACCTAAACCCCAACAGGATAATGCAACTGGTGAAGCTGAAGGAGAAAATCAACAACAAGCTGTTTACCGATGGCGTGGACATAATTATGGAAGCCTACGCTCCGATAGAAAGCAAGCCATTTATAGAAGCATACGAGAAAGACGCAGACGACCAGTACAAAAATATTGAGTTGCGCTTTGCTCAGTTGGAACTACCGGCGGATGAGTGGGATAAAAACGAAACCCCAGTACACCCAAACATTTAAACTACCCTGTAGATAAGGTACGCGAGGGGGTGCAACTCCCCTTCAGGGTGCAAAAAGTAAAGAAATGAACGGTAAAACTTGGACAAAAAAAGACGATGCGTATATGCGCAGGTATTTCCCGCACAAGCGCACTGCTGATATAGCTAAAAAGCTGGGGCGTAGCTACAATGCGGTTTCGCAACGCGCAAAGTGTTTGGGCTTGCAAAAAACACAAGAGTTTATGTATTCATGGGCTTGGAAAAGCCGCCCTGCGCCACATAGCGCATTTAAAAAGGGAAATACCCCTCACAATATTAAAAAGGACGGTGTGGTAAGCCTGCACCGGACTAAAGAAGGGGCAAGCTGGCATATACGCATAAGTGGCAAGTGGAAGCGATACAACCGCTACCTATGGGAGCAGGCCAACGGCCCTATACCTAAAGGCATGGTGGTTTGCTTTAAAGACGGTGATACCCATAATTGTGTACTGGATAACCTGAAACTGGTAAGCCAATCAGAATTGGCAAAACGCAACTCAGCAAGCCTAAACCTTACCGATGGGTTTGTGGCACGAACCCTTACAGGGGTATGGGATAATGACGCAGAGTTAAACGCCGCCCTAAAAGCCAATAAACCCCTTTTAGAAGCCAAACGCCAGCAGATACTACTGAGTAGAGAATTAAAAACCCAATAAAACCTAATAATATGAATTTTAAAGAAAAACTGAACAACCTGGTAGGCCGTGAATGGCTTTATTCACCATTGAAAAAAAACTTTACCGTAACAAGCTGGAAGGTTTACGGTGAAGACAATATCGTAATTGAAACAAGAGAGGGCGTTATCATCGAGGGTAGTTTTGGCAATGTCGCAGAGTTTTTAAAAGAATTCCTGCCGGTAGAAGGGGAGACGGAAGCCAAAGCCGTAACCATTACCCGCTTTAATGCGCCTGCCAACTCTGTTTTTTCAGGCGACACGATGGGCAGGCTGCGCGACATCCTGATGGATAATATAGAGAAGGTAAAGGTTGATAAAAACTTCATCCCGCAGGCGCAAACGATTAGCGAAAATGCAAAGGCTCTGATTGATATGGCCAAAACTGAAGTTGAATTGTACAAGGCCGTTTCATCACTAAAAAAATAACCCAGCGAGGCGCGAAAGCAGGGGCGCAACTCCCCTGCAGGGTGCAAAAGTATAGCCATGAAAAAAACAAGGAAAACGTATAAAAAGAAAGCATGGACAGCGGAAGATGATGCCTACCTGCAGCAGCATTTTGCCAACACCAAAACAGAAGCGCTGGCCGCTTACTTTGGAGTTAGCTACAGCGCAGTATCAAGCAGAGCCAGCAGCTTAAACTTAAAGAAAAGTAATCATTATTTGAAAAAACATGGTAACCGTCTTGACGGCGTAATAGGTTGCCAAACCCGTTTTAAAAAAGGGCAACCTCCATGGAATAAAGGAATGAAGGGCTTGCAGATGGGAGGGGTAGAAACCCAATTTAAAAAGGGTAATGCACCACACAATACAAAGCATGACGGGGCTATATCAATAAGAAAGCACAAAGGTGTTCCCTATCAATACATACGAGTAGCGAAGGCCATGTGGCAAATGCTTCATGTGTATGTGTGGGAAGAGGTAAACGGGGCGGTACCAAGCGATAAAATAATAGTATTTAAGGATAAAAACACCATGAACTGCGACCTAGATAACCTTGAAATGATAGACCGTAAGGAAAATATGCGACGAAATTCATCATCGGTAAATATGAAGGATGGATTTATTGCTCAGTGCATTGTAGGCAGCAGGAATGTTAAAGATAACCCGGAGTTATTTGATGCCATAAAGGAAAACAAGCAGTTGCTGGAGGTAAAGCGCCAGCAGCTGCTATTAAACAGGGAATTAAACAAATCAGAATAAACCACTATGGAAACTAATAATACAGCGCCTGAGCAAGAGCCTAAACCTCTTACCCCTCAGCAGAGCATCGATCGCGAAAGGAACCTGATAAACAACTTATACCGCATAGGTGGCCGGTACCCGAACACAACATTCCTGCAGCAGCTGGATAAGGCCGTAACAGGCTGTGATAATCGTATAAGGGCTATACAAGTGGAAAACGGTATGGAGGTAACCGTATGAGCCGTATAAACGTTTGCCCGGCCTGTAATGCAAGAAAAAACGGGGTAAAATCTCGTGTTGCATTTGAGCATACTTGCGGTAAAACCCCATTTACAATGAGTGATTTTGAGCAGGGTTTGATGCTTTTGGGTTTGGTTACACCCATTAATGAGGTAGAAGAGTTTAAAAAGCGATTACTCGATGAGCACGAGGTAACTACCGCGCCCGCTGAACCGAATATTAACCGTAGGCTTACTAGGCAAGATATAATTGAGGCTCAAAAAAAGATGTTGAACTGTGGAGGGTTGTATATAGACCCTGTTTGGCAACCTATGATACCCTTAAAACTCGTGTTAAAATACCATTGGTACGATCGTATAGCCAGCGGGCGTAAAAGGGTAGAGTTTAGAGAGGCTAAACCCCATTGGATTAAAAGGCTTGAGGGTAAGCAGTACACCCATGTAATTTTTTACAAGGGTTATACCGCCGAAACTATGGTTTTTGAAATTGAAAAGATACAACGCCGCAAAATGAAATGCCGCGATTTTTACGCTATCTCACTCGGATGTGAAATACTATATATACCCAATAAACCGGAGGGGGTGCTGTAATGGGTAACCACTGTATGAGATACCATACCTGCGAGCGTTGTGGGCGAAATTTCTGCCCCCGTTGCGAGGTATGCAATTGTAACAACAAATCAATAACACTTAACAATATGAAAAAACCTGAACAAATTTTAAAGGAAAAACTGGCCGACGTTATGTCCGGCGATGAACTCAACCCGGAAGAGCAGGAGCAATTTTGGGAGATAGTTAAGTCAGATAAGGATGCTGCGGACATGATTAAAGGATGTATCGAAGCCATGAAAGAATATGGCGAGGTTATGTACGAGCAGGGTAAAAATGAAAGTAACTATTAATAACTGAAAAGAATGGAACAAAAGAAACTCGCGGCCATTGGGGCGCTACTTGAGGATAAGGAAGTAAAAGAAATGCTGGAAAGCTGCTACAACGAGTTTATGAAAGCTACCAGCGCCCAGCAGGAATTTAACAATGCCATGTTTGTTGCCGACGTGAAAAAGCGCGGGATTAGAAACTGGTGTCGGGGCTTTTTTGCCAAACAAAAAAAACGGCCTTTCCATAATGCCTGGTTGCTGGCCACTGTATTACATATCCACTTAAATAAATAATACCTAGTTATATGCTAATAGAGGACTACGTTAAATTAGTTGAAGACACCTTGGATGCGCAAGAGGCGTATTTCAGGTGTCCCAAAACACAACCAATGGTTAAGAGCAATTTACTGCAAAAAAGTAAAGAGATGGAGGCGCGGCTTAGAAAAGCCAATAATGATTTTAGAACGGCCAACGCCAAAAAACTACAAAATACTTTATTCTGATGAACACCTATCTACAAAAAGCAAACGATGAGCAGGCCAAAATACAACACCTGCAAAGGCTCTTGCTACACCCTCCCCCTAAAAAATCACAGCCCGGCGACGCGGATAGTTACCGCAAGCAAATACGCACACACATGGCTTTAAAAGCGCGCTGGATTACAATGGCAGCTAAAACAACACCTGATAATAACCTAAAATTATTCTAATGAAAACTATAAAGATAACATTAATCATAGCCTCTATAATTGGCTTCTTTTACCTATTAGGCAGGTATAACCAAAAGAAATGTGCTGGGGAAAAACAGATAACTATAGTTAATAAAATTGTAGTGGGAGACAAATATGGGCAAAGGCTTGTTTACCATATCGTGTATAAAGAGGGGTTAAATACTGTTCAAAAGTCTGTTTGTGTAGATTTTTGGGGTTCAGTAACGGAAGGCAAATCGTATAATGTAAGTAAGTGCTTTTGAGGTATGGAGACTAAAGCCTTTACACTTACATTCAATAAGGTGCCTGGTAAGCTGGTGTTTAAATACACGCAGCGGGGCGCACTTTGGTTTTTGTCCTGGTACGAGTGCCAGGCCGAACTGAACGACGAGCAGTGCGATTGGCTCTCCGAGAGGTTCCCAACTAAACTGGAGCATATTGATATGGTAAAAAATATGCTGGGAAATAAGGCAGTTATAACTGAACTGCCTGCCGACCTATCCTTTGAAACCTTTTACAAAAAGTACAACGATAAGCTGGGCAAAAAGAAAGTTGCAGCAGCTTTTTGGGAAACCCTGAACGAGAGCCAACGCATCGCTGTTCATGAACACCACGATAAAGAATACCTGCCCTACCTGGCACAACCTCAAAACCGGTTCATGGCCAAAAAGCACATTAACACCTATTTAAATTGGTTAAAAGACAGCGAGGAAATATGAAGCAAAAAACCAAACTAGAGCGTCTGCGCGGTAAATTGTTTGTAATACTTAAAGAAAGAGAGCTAACCGCTTACCGTGGCGATATTGTAATAGGATTTACAAACGGTTATTATCACAGCACAAGCGATTTAAACGAGGACGATTTAGACATACTTATCGGTGGAATTGCAGCTGGAAAATGGGATTGGGTGAGGGATGGAAATCAGTCCACAGTTGACAATACTGACACCCCGGAAGCCCGCAACCGCATCCGTCGCAATATTATAAGTAAGCTGATAGAAATGGGAGCCGTAACCAATGCCGGGGTCGCTGATATGCCTTTTATATATAGCTTTATAATGCAACGCTGGCACCAGCGTTTTAATGATATACCTGTGAAAAAGCTGGGTGCTATTGTGGCAGTACTGGAAAAAACATGGCTGCCCAATTTCTATAAAAAAAAGGCGCAAAACCCTGATTTCTCAATTAAAATGATAAAAGTAGATGAAGCACAAAAAGAGCAAACCGAAGATAACAGCAAGTGAAGCTGGCCTTCGCCTGCGGCTTACAGCTGAAGAACTAATGGCACTGATAGCCGAAATACAACACGGTTACTCAGCTGCAGTACAAGCTGGTGTGCCCGGACTGGGAAACGGCACACTCACCAAAGAGCCAATGGAGCATCTGCTGATAGACCTTGTACACCAGGCGTTGGTGAAGCTAAAAAAAAAGCAGGCCGAAAACCTGTGGGAAAACACTATCACCCTGTCAATACCGTGCGCCTGTGCCTTGTGGGAGTTTTGGGAGCGTGGTTTAATTACCTACAAAGCACAAAACCCCTGGAGTGTAAACTTTATACGTTCTACATTTTCAGATATGCACCCGCTGCTAATATTGTAGGGTATGTAATTACATGGTGAATAATTATTAAAAAAAAATGTATTCATTCGCGAATACACAGACTATTATGAGCCGTAAGGATCGACTGAAAAAAAGGGATAAAGCTATTTATAACAGGTACCTGGAACTGAACGAGCCTGGTAAATGGACATACTCTTACATCCTGAACGAGCTTGCAAAGAAGTTTTTTTTGTCCGAAACCCGAATACAGGATATAATTTGCGAACAGCGTAAATTAGCAGAACCCAAAATCAATTAATAGTTAACAGTATGGCCGGATATTTAATTCCTGAAATTTTACAGCAACTTGGTTATGTCCCCGAAGAAATTGGGGACGGAACCTATAAGTACACCAAAGAAGAAAACGGGTTTAGTTTTTTGATTGAAAATACTTGGAGTAAATACGTTTACCGATTTTATATTGAAAAGAATGGTTTTTATTCAGAGTTAATGTTTTCAGAGGATGACGTCAATGCCATGAGTATACCAGCGTCCAGATTGATAGAATTTCACGAAAAAAACGCCATAAAAAGCATAGAGGATGTAATAAATAAAACCTGAAAATATGTCGCAAGATTTTCGCGAGTTAATATCAGCCCCGGTATATCGCCGGGGCTTTTTTGTCGCAAGTTTGTCGCAAGTTTGGTTTTGGGAAAAGAAAACCGGCTGCCGGGAAAAGTAATTACCTGGAGCAATTGAAAGCGCCGATTTTTACCCCATGAAAAAACCCAAAGAAGAGCCTGTGTATTGGGGTACCGATACTGTTTACGAGGTGCTGTGTGATGGTAAATTTATAAAGGGCTGTGCTTTTATACAGCGATTTGCCCATAATGGGACAGAGTATTACCGGATGATGATACCTGAAGGCGACGGGTACATACCAAAGGATGTACCCGCCCTCCGGGTGCGTAAGCAGTTTATACCGGTAACGTAGTGGTTACGGTCATGTCCGGCTTGTCTATCTGCCCCATTGCGTCCTGGGCCGCATCAAATACCCCTTTGCAGTTAAACTCCTGGCGCACCAGCATATATGGCCCTAAGTCGATTATCTCGATATCCTGCCGGCTAATGGTACCGAATGATACCCCCTCCTGGTGGCCGTTATATCCGTGAAACTTTGCGAATATCTTATCGGCTATAATTAAATAGTCCAGTCCCAGGGGAGTGATGTTTTCAGGAGCAAGGCTATCGGTTTGATGGAAAACCTCTGTCTGCAGGTACAGGTTGAACACTATATCACCATCCTGCAGCTTGCGGCCCAGCGAATTGGTTTTTATAGGGCTGGGCAGTTCAAAAAATACTGCCGGCTTACCGTAGGGTATATCCTGTTCTTCGTCAAAGGGCTGTTCATGCCACCAGTCAAAAAAAGCCACTTCGGTTATGGTGGCCACCCTGTTCTTTATTGCTAAATAAAACTCGTTTAATCCCATTTTAAATACTGTTTAAATACCGTTTATATACTGCTGAAAAGCCTGTCCAACTGGTTGGCGATGTGTGTATCAATATCATTGAGCAGGGGCTGCGTAGTTATCATAAAAGGCCGCGCCGGTATATTCATTTTGCGATGGTGTGCCCTCACGTGGCCGGTACCGGCACGAAACTTTCTGCGCCTAAAGTTCTTATCCACCTGTTTAATGTATTGTTTGCTACCGGCACTATACACCGCAAAGCCCTTTCCCTTTTTACGCATGAATTTAACGGTACCGTACCTGGCGCGGGTGTGCGCCTGTACCTGTACCCTGTTATTGGCTCCCTCGTTGTGGGCCTGGGCGTAGGGCACATTGGTAACTACACGCGCCACTCCGGGAAGGGGTGCCGCCCGGAGGCTTCTACGCAATCGGCCTGTTTTCACCAGCAAAGCACGACCCCTGTCTTTTCGGTTACTAAGGTAGTGTTTACGCTTGCGCCACTTTATTGTCATGCCGGAGCCGGTGCGTACCCCCTGCCGCTTAAAGTTGTCTTTAAAATCATTCAGGGCGATATTGCTCACTATTGCCGGCAGGGTACGCTTAAAGGTAGCGTACCTCTTTTTAAACTCCCCGAACGGGTGTGGAAACTTCCTGCTCATTACCAGCCTTTGTTTACTAATATACCAACCCTTAATCCATCCACCCCGCTAACAAACTGCCAGCTGTCAATCACCATCAGTCCGGTAGCATCCAGTATCACCGAAACCATCACCGAGCGACCGGCAAAATACTTCAGGTAGGTATAAACAGCGCCTGCGTTGCGGGGTTGCATATAAACTTCAGAAGGATTTTGCAGTATGTCTCCCAGCTTTTGGTATAGCAGGTGGCGCTGCTCATCATCGCCCACGTATTTTGCACCCATTTGATCCATCAGGCGCACGTTATCTAAACCCACCGGTCTTCCGGTATAATCGGTGTAGGTAGCCACTCTTTTTGCAGCTATGCCATAATCAGCAGCCTTGCTGTTAAAATCAGTCCATACCTCGGAAAGGGGGGTGTCCTTCAGGTTCAGTTTGGCTGATTTATACTTTTTCGGAATCGCATCAAAAGAAGGTAAACCGGCATCAGCATACGTCAGCTTGTTTACATCGGGGCGCTTTCCATTGGTGAGCCGGTCGATGTACTCCGTGTTTAAGTCAAAAACATCTTTAGTTATGGCCCGGTTTTTTGCGAATCCGCCCTTTTCCATTTTATCCCATTCATCACCCAGTAGCCCCTTGCCGGCAGATCCGTCAATTACCTTGCTACGGTCGATCTCCAGTTCAGTTAGCTGTTTACGGGTACACCGGCATCCGTGCCCGTTTGGGGGTGCCAGTGCATAGCTACTGGGATCATTTAGTGCAAATATTTTACCGTCCAGCGCCGCATGAGCAGGGCGCACCCGGTCATCTCCTACCGTCACATATTCCCAAAACGGAAATACATCCCGCTGCGCCCATTGACGGTTCCAGTCGGCAGCTTCCTGTCCGGTGGCAATAGCAAGATTGTATTCAGTCACCAGGTAGGCGTGGTTATACACCCCCAATATGCTCCGGGCTTTCTTATGAAAATCATTAAACGACTCATTTATATCCAGTGCCCGGTTCAGTTCCAAAACAGTGGCCACGTTCTTATTAAACCCGAACCGGTTTATATTGGCCTCCATAAGAGTGGCCGCAAGGTAATCCGGTTCATTATAGCCGGCGTTTACTTGCAGTCCCTGGCGCAATCCTTTCGCCAGCTTATCTACCTGATGCCGGTAAGTAGAGTAATCGTAGGTACCGGTTTTGCTATTGTAGATAGACTTGAGCAGGGCCTCCTCTTCAGGGGTGATATCATATTCGACTGAGGCGGTAATTTCGGGGTAATGGTAGTGACCGCACCCCGCCTGATGGGCGATCACTTCATCCTTTTTTTTTTGGTCGTCCTCCTCCTCTTTTTCTGTTTTAGCAGGCTTTTTACTGCTTTTTGCAGGGCCGCCTTCAGGTTTTGGTATGCCGTAGGTGTCGTACCAGTACTCATCCGGTATTTCAATCTCGTTCGCCAGTTTTACATCCACATTGATGCGGGTTTCCAGCGGCAGGTTTTCAGTTTCGGCATACGCAAATTTACCCTCCGGAAGCCGCAACCCCAGCGCCTGCAGTTTTGGCTTTACCTCCCAGTTAAGCATATACTCCATTTCAATCATATCCGCAAGGGTAATGGCATCCTCCACCCGTTCGTGTACTTCCGACTGACTGCGCGATGAGCCGTTATCGGTGGTCATCGTTTGGCCTAAGAATATTTTGCTTATTTCCGAGTTGCACACCTCAATCAACTCCTTGAATATATCCGATTGACCTTGTTTCACCGGGTTAGGAAATTCTACCGAGGTACCTTCAGGGATGATAATATACCCTGCGCTGCCGGCTTCTTTTAATGCTGAAGATAATTTTTGCCGGGCATCATCATCGTACTGGTTGTACTTACCCACACGGAACGGCATCCCGAACAGTTCCGCAAATTGCGCCCAGTCACCAAAGCCCCCGCGCTTGTAAATAACGTATTGCGCAGCCGTCATAAGCTTACCATAGTTCTTATCCCCACCGGCTTCAATCAGGTAGTTGCTGTAATAGGGATCTTCTCGGTAAAGCCACCCGTTGGTATAGTCGTATGGGTTTTTCATCAGCATACCGGTTTCAGGGCGCACGTTGGCGCGAGGTACCAGTTTTGCATCAGCAATTACCCCGTTTTTAGGTATCAGTTCAATAAGGCTGTGCCCCCATGTTTTAGCATCCTGAAGGTGGCCGATTAGTGTGTAAAACCACGGGGTTTCTATGGTGATGTCGTTTGTGGTATCACCGCCCTGGCCGCCCGATTTGGCAATGTAGTGCAGTTTTTTGTTGGTAATATTGATACGGCGACGCTCTGCCACGCTTCCCGTGTGGCCGTCAAGGATAATATTATCAAACAACTCATACAGCAGCTTGCGGTTGGGGTTAATCACGCTGCGAGCGCTATCGATGGCTTTTTTCCAGGAACCGATGTCCTGGCTGCTCATCCGGATGGTAGCCACCTCCAGCTGGTGAACGATGGGCTTATAGGTTGCCCCTATCCTGGCGTTTCTTTTTACTTCCATGTTAAATGTGGTTTTCTCGTTTTGGGTTGCTACCGTATATTATAAAGCTGCCGGTAGTTTCATTCAGCGTTAGGTTGGTGGGGTTAATGGCCCCTGACTGAACGCCCAGAAGCCACTCTTTCCAGTCGTTATAACTGTCCCGGATAGTGCCGGGTATTTCCCGTAGTTTAAGGGCTTTGCATAGGTGGTATATGGTAATGTCGATCGCGCAGCTTAACAATACCGGATCGCGATCCGTTCCGGTTTTAGCGAAGTCGGCATCTACATCGTAGCGGGGGTTCAGGTATCCCTTCATGTAACCTATGGCCGTCTTTTCCACTTCGCCCAGCTTGATATCGTTAAAACCTGTCAGCGAGTCCAGCCGGTACATTTGTATGTTGCTGGAGTAGTCCTCTCTTATAATAAATACACTCATATTCTTTTGTTATGTGGGGTTCTTTGTCCTATATCGAAACTGGCCACTGAAGAGGCCGACATTGAATTAAGAATGTGCCTTGCGCCTTCAAAGGCATCCGGCCCGTCCTTTTCTATATTGTTAAGCCCAACCCGAAAACGTAGGTATTGCTTTATGAGCCTTTGCACTCCCCGGTCGTCTTTTATGGCTTCATCAAAAAATACTCTGCCACGCTCAAAGTCCCCGGCGGTATTTGCAATACGCAAATCCTTATCCGGCTTTTTACGTTTGTCACCTAATATGGGAATGCGGAACCCGTATTTAGGTATGGCGGCATCAAAGTGGTCGTGCAAAAGACTTAGCAAAAACACCTCTTCCATCCACCACATAGCCGTACCGTTAGCTCGTTGTAAAATTTCGTGCAGGTCATAATGCCAGGCTATCATGGTGCCAATACTTACATTGTCCACGTAAGCCTTGCGTATATGGTACTCGTTGTTATGGTATCCAACCAGGAGCAGGGCTTTTGTGTCGCTGGTTCGGGTTTTCTTAAAGCCACCGTCCAGGTAAGCCACCAAAAACTTGTATTTGTTAAGAGGTGGCATTTTCTTAAACACGAACCAGTCTTTTTGAAAATGTTTACCCTTCTTTACCGGGTTTTGCATATACTCTACATCTGCGGCATCACCCAGCAAGTCAATCATCGCAAAGCACTGCTCGTTTGAGTACGCCTCCGGCCAGTTACTGTTACCAGCGGTGTCCACAAGGTTAATACGCAATACAAGGCTGTCTTTAATATTTTTTGCATGGAGGCCGGCGCGCACGATGATACAGTCCTCGTCTATGATGTTATTCATAAATACGATACGCCTGCGGCCACTAACGTGCAAGGCACCGAAACAATCTCCCAACACAAACTCCCAGTTGAAATCCAGACGCTCCGGATTGCGGCATACTTCCGGATCATCAAAATCATCGAATCGGAAATAATCCGGGCGGTCGCTCTCTTCGTTTTTTTCACCGCGAGGGTTTTGCCCGGCACCAATGGCACGGAAGCTAACCCCCTTTACAGTTATAAAACGGTTTGACTTCCAAACGCTACCCACCTGGGAGCCAAAATCACGTATCAGCGCCTCGTTTCGTTCAAAGGCCACTTTAATGGGCGATATCAACATTTCGGCCTGCTCCTGGATACGGCTTACAAGTATCATCGACTTGATTTCACCATTGAAGTACAGGAATATCTCCTCCATTGCCGCAATAGAAGATTTTGCCATGTCACGGCAAATCTGTCCTACAAAAAAAGCCTGGGGGTTATTGTAGACGTATTTATGAAATTTCCGGTGCCAGTTTGCAAACGCACTTTTACAAACACCGGGAAAGTAGTATTTACAAAAGGCTTCAAAATCGCTTAACAGGAAAGCTATCCGCTTACGCTTTTGCTCAGGCGTTTCAAAGAAGTCAATGTGCGGGGATTTTTGAAACCCTTTTACAAAGGAGTCCCACTGCTTTATACTGTTTTTGTCCTCTGTCCTCATAGCCTCGATTTAATAAACTCGTCCATCTTAAAGCTGATGGTGTGTGCCAGTTGGTAATCAATAGGTCTCAGGTACTGGAGAAACTGGGTAAATGAATCGATGATCTCGCTGATGTTAGTTTCCCGCTCCAGGGCTTCTATTGATTTATTCAGCTTCATTTGCGCATCTGCTTCTTTTGAGTCAGGGAACCTTTTGCCGCTTTCCTTTGCCGCAATGTGGGCATTTAGTTCGGCCAGCTGCTCATACAAGTTTCGCAGTTGCTCTTCTTTGGTTTGTGTAAGGGTAATCTTCAGCTTATCCCATTTGTCCTCCTCACGCCACTTGCCAATGGTTTGCTGGCTGATGTCTATTTTCGACGCTATCTCCTTTGCGTTTAATCCTTCACGTATAAACAGGATTTTAGCGTAATCCCTTAGCTTCTCAAGTTCTTCTTTTGTTTTACGTCCCATTGCCTCACAAAATTGCACTGAATACGCGGGCGCGCGAAAAGCAGTTTTGCTGTTACCCTTTTTTGGGGGTATGATGCCTAATCTCAAGGGGCACCAGCGAAAGCGGATTTTTTGACCTCTTTTTTTCGGTTCAATTTTGAACCTGAATGACACCCAAAAACCGCACGAAAAACAAGCTAGTACTCGCCGCCTCCGGAGAGTTGAAAAGGGAGGGTACCATTACCGCAGAAGTAAAGTCGGGAGTGGCGCACATCCGCATAAAAGGCTTTATAGGCGCACCCAAAGCTAATGCAGAGGTATTAGCAGAAATGGTGGACGGTTTCCTTGCAAAAGGGATATCTACTGCAATAGTGTTCCTGAGCAGCGGCGGCGGAAGTGTGTTTGAAGCCGAGGATATGATCGGTGAATTAAATCGGCTTAGCTCCGTTAAACTGCAAATCGGCGCTATATGTGCCAGCGCGGCCACTATGTTTTTAGTGCATTTCACTGACAGCGAGGCCCGTTCCAATTCGCAGTTTATGATCCACAAGCCGATGCACCCCGGTGGCGGCAATGAGGACGAGATGGAAGGCAACCTGCAAGCCATTAAAAACATTACCAGTGACTACCGTAAAGCCTACGCAGCCCGCCTCAAAAAAACCGAGGAGGATATCGAGGCAATGTGGGGAAAAGGAGACAAATGGCTTACCGCTACTGAAGCCAAAGCTATGGGCCTTATTCACCGGGTAATCAATTCACCGGTGGCCATTGACACCGAAACGGCGGAAATACTTGCTGCTGCAGGCGCGCCGGTAACCAAAATCACGCAACCAAAACCCCAAAAAAATAAAATGGAAGAATTAGAAATACTGGCTACGGCAGTAGACCTGCCTAAGACCGCCACCGCCACCGACTTCCTTGCAAAAATTCAGAGCATGAAAAACGAGGTGGCCACCCTGAAAGCAGAAAAGGACGAACTGCAGGTCAAAAATGAAAAGCTGGAGAACGAGGCTAAGGAAATGCAAAAGGCCGGTATAAAAGCCCTGCTGGACGAAGCGGTGGCGGCTAACAAAATAAAAGAAGCCGACCGCCCCGTTTATGAGGCACTTGCCGAAAAAGACCTGGATAATACGCGCAAAATTATTGCGGGCATTACACCACACAAAAGCATTACCAGCCAGTTAGGTAATGGTGGTGGCGGAACCGGGGATGATGATAAATACAAGGGGTGGACTTTCGATAAGTTCCAAAAAGAAGCCCCCAACGCCTTGGCCTCCATGAAAACCAACGAGCCGGAGAAATACAAACAATTACTGGACGAGTACAAGCAAAACATCAAACGCTAATGACAACACAGCCCGGCGATACCGTTTCCACAGCCTTCGGCATACTTGCCGCCATAGGTGCAGGGTTCCTGAATTTGATTACACTGGAGAGTGTATTTCAGGCAATTGTGCTGGGAGCGGCAGGAGGTGTCGGCGGATGGTTGGTAAACAGGTTACTAAACAAAATTTTTAAAAACAAGCAATAGAAAATGAAAATAGCACTAAAAATACTGCTGTTCACCGTTGGTGCAGCGTTGCTAATGATCGCGGCCTCCTTAACAGGAGCATTCTTTACATCAGTTTTGATGGCATCAGGGTTTGATATTAACCCCGTAAACGCTACCCTGGTAATAGCGGCCATTGCTCTATTTACTGTGATTTTACCTAAGCGAAAGGGAGTGCTGAACGATATCACGGTAGAACTGTGGGTGAAGTATATCATGGACAACCTCTTTAAAACCAATGAGTTTTTGGATAACTGTTTCATTGAGGATGAACACGTACTGGCTGGCTCAGTAGTGCATATACCACAGGCGGGAGCTAAGGCCACGGTAGTTAAAAACAGGAATGTATTGCCCGCAAACGTTACCCGTCGCTCGGATACCGATATCACCTACGTACTGGATGAGTACACTACCGATCCCATCCTTATCACAGCCGCTGAGGCTATGGAGGTAAGTTACGCCAAAATTGACAGCGTACTTTCTGAGCATATAGAAACAATTCGCGAGGTATTGGGCGATGATATGCTTTACAGGTGGAGGCCTGAAGGCGCTTCCAACTTCATAAAAACCACCGGTACTGATGTGGCAGCCCACTTGGCCGGTGCCGCCGGTAACCGTAAAAAGTTTGTGAAGGAGAACCTGAAGGCCGCAAGGTTCAGGATGAATAAGGACAATCTCCCAAAAAACGACCGTTTTGCGCTATTAAGCAGCGACTTTTTAGAGCAGTTGCATGATGATGCTGACCTGAAGAGCAGGGATATGGCCCGCGAACTGGACATGAAAAACGGTACCATCGATATGCTGTACGGCTTCAAAATCATGGAGCGCAGCAACGTATTGATTGCCGATAACTCCGGTACTCCGGTAATTAAAGCGGTGGATGCCATCGCAGCTACAACCGATAACGATGTCGCCCTTTGCTGGCAGAAAAACACCGTAGCCCGTGCAATGGGTACCATCGACTTTTTTGAAGACCTTAAAAACCCGCTGTACTATGGCGACATATATAGCGCTCTTGTTAAAGCCGGTGGCCGTAAGCGCAGGGGCGATAACAAGGGAATTGTCGGTATTGTACAGGCATCGTCGTAAAAAATACAGTTCATAGTTAGGTGTCCTGCGGCCCGCTACTCGGTATATCCGGGAGCGGGCTTAGGGGCGTGAAGGGAAGTCCCACAAAAAACCAATATTATGGAAGGATTAATCAAAAAAACAAAACCCGTATTTGAAGCCAACCCCACCCTGCATCAGGTTCATGTGACCAGCGACGGGCAGTGCTTCCACAACTACCACGTCGCCTGTGAGCACGAAAAATCCGTAAAAGGCAAACGCGTACTTGAGGGGGAAGATTTACCTAAAACAGTTACCCGTGACCAGGCTTATGCCAAAAGCACAGGTGCGGCAGACGAAGACGAAGTAAAAGTGTCGCAAGCTGCTGCGGAAATACTTGCTGCTGCAGGTATTGATCCCAAAGATGTGGAGCCTAACAAAAATGGACAAATCACCAAAACCGAAGCCGAAGCCGCTGTAAAAGCGAAAGCTGAAAACCCAAGCTAACCCATGAAGGAATTAATTCTATACCGCAAAGCAAGTAATGCCCATGAAACATGGGGCGAACTTCACCTGGATGGCAAGCGCATTTGTTTCACCCTGGAGGATGAAAAAAGGGCTGTAAAAGTTTGGGGTGAAACGCGCATACCTGCCGGTAGGTATGAGATTAACCTGCGCAGGGAAGGAGGCCATCACGCCCGGTACGGCAAAAAGTATGCTTTTCATAAGGGGATGCTACACCTACAAAACGTGCCCAACTTCCAGTACATCCTGATACACATCGGAAATACTGATAAGGATACTGCGGGCTGTCTTTTGGTAGGCTCAAAAGTAGTAACCAATAGTGGCCGCTTTACCCTGTCGCGAAGCACCGACGCCTATACTACCATTTATCCCGGTATAGCTAATGCGCTGGACAGGGGCGAGAAAGTTTTTATCACCATCAAAGACGAGAATTAACAACCGATATCATGCAAAACTATAAAATACAACACCCCAACGGGCCGGCAGATACTGACGGCGTAGGTTATGCGGCCAGCATTGCGTTGCCAACTGTAGATGATATGGAAACATACATCACCGTTGCCCAGCTTACCGGCCCTGCTACCATGACCATCAGTCCACACGGTGAACTGAAAACAGGTGCTAAGGTGTACCTGAAGCTGGCAGCCGACGGCACCAACCGCACCGTTACATTCAGTACCGGTTTTACCGCAGCTGCCATTACAGTAACTGCCGACAAAACCATACTGGCAACCTTCTTTTACAACGGCACCTCGTTTGAACACGCAGGCACCGGAACATTGAATTAACCATAAACGGCCCTGTTGCTCTTGATATAAGGCACAGGGCACACCTGGCGGGGTAGCGCAGATGGTAGAGCAGTAGACTCATAATCTACAGGTCGCTGGTTCGAGTCCAGCCCCCGCAACAAAAATTTAACCCATGAAAAACATAAGAAAAGGCCCCTTTACCACCATACTGGGAATAGTGATAATACTTGCCAGCCTGGCCAGCGTCTTTTTCGGAGATAGCAGCTGGACGGAAGCGGTTATTGGTATTACCTGCGGAGCCGGATTTTTGTTTGCGCCCGATCCGAAAAAGCCGGGCGGTACCGGTGGAACAGCAGCAGTTGTCATATTCATTGTTGTTATTGTTTTTTTGGCTTCTTGTAAAACAATAGCACCCCAGGTAAATACAGCTGAAAAGGAAAGTTACAAAGAAAGCTACACGCCGGCAAAGGTTACTGTGGAAGGCGCTAAAATATCCACCGGTATTGACAGCGCCCAGCTGGCGGCCATAATCGCCCAACTGAAAGCAGGCAAAGACACGGTTATATACCGCGACCGGGACGGCAATGTAAGCATGAAGTATTATTTGAATGCTTCAGGTAAGCCGCAGGTAGAATGCGAAAGCAAAGACAGGCATATAGAGTACCTGGAAAAAGAGGTGGAGCGCGAGCGCAGCAGCGTAAAAACAGAAATCAAAACCGAAACCTATACGCCTGTGTGGATGTGGGTTTTATTCGGCTTTCAACTGGCTTTAAACGCTGTTTTAATACTGTTTAAACGAATTAAAAATCTTATATAATGTCAAGACCAGACGTAATTGTAACACAAGGCGACGGTAATTTGGGCAGGGTAGCCCCCGCCGCCGACGGCACCTCACTTCTTATTGGCAGCGGGGTGGCTGTAGCCGGAAAGTTTGCCCTCGGCGATTTGTTGGGGCCTTTCCGCAATTTGTCAGATGTGGAAGCTGCCGGAATTGATGCCGCTTTTGACGATACAAACAGTATGCTGCTGTGGCACCACTGCAGCGATTTTTTTACCGGTATCGACTTCATTGGGGCCAAAGGCACAGAGCTGTATATAATGCCGGTGGCCGATACGGTAACAATGGTGCAAATGGTGGATAAAACCGCCAGTTACGCTGCCAGCGCACTTGCCCAGTTGGGCGGGGATATCAAAAAAGTAATTGTTACCCGTATACCTGACGTAGTGGGAACGCTGGCCGATCAGTTTGAAGAGGATTTGCTGGATGCTATCACCAAAGCTCAGGAGTTGCGCGACTCTGAATTTGCCGCCCCCCGCCACCGCCCCGTAAAATTTTGGTTTGAGGGCCGTAACTGGCAGGGCAATGCCTCCAGTTCGCAGGATTTGGCATTGAAAGACGCCAAACACGTGTCGGTAGTAATCAGCCAGGACAGAACGGTGGCCGCACTTAAAGCCGCCTACAATAAATACGCAAACGTGGCACTTGCCGCAGGCATAGATGCTGCGCTCCCAGTGCAGCGTAACATCGGACGGGTGCGTAACGGCAAGCTGCCGATCACCAATCCAGGGTTTTCAAACGGCAGTGCTTTTACAGCCGTAGCAGAGGCAAGCCTTGATACATTGCACGAAAAGAGATTTGTTTTTATTTGGAAACACGCGCAAAAAGCAGGGTATTATTTTAACGAAGATCATAACTGCGCGCCATTGTCCAGCGACTACGCCTACGGTACTGATACCGACGTAGCAGACAAGGTGAGCCGTCTTACCCGTCAGGTATACCTTGACGAGGTTTTGGAGGACTTTGAAACCAATGCCGTAACCGGACTATTGGAAATATCGGTAGTAAAAACCCTTGAGGGCAAATTGTCCACTTCGGTATTGGCCAATATGCCCGGCGAAATATCCGGCCTGTCGGTGTACATAGATCCTTCGCAGGACGTTCGTGCCACCGGTAACATAGCTGTGGCAAGCAGCATTGTAAGCCGCGCTACAGGCCGCACCATCACAGTTAATCAAACATTCGCAGCAACACAAACAGCATAATACAATGGCAGTAAGAGGAGTACAATACGCCTGGGAGGATATACAGGTAGCTACCAGCCAATCCAGTGTACCACTGGAAGGCATATTAGGTGTTGATTACGGCACTGAGCAAGATAAAAACTATGGTTACGGTAGGGGTAGCAGCCCCCACTCAATACAGCGCGGAAACAAAAGGTTTCCGTGGGTGCTAACCATAAAGCAAAGCGAGTTTGAGGCGTGGCAGCGCAGTATGCCTCCCGGCACCGACCTGACCGACCTGCGTAATATTACGGTAACGGTATCCTATGCCCCTGCAGGAGGTACGCAAACGACTGACCAGGGCCTAGGGTGTGAAATCACCGGCTTTAAAAAAGCAATGAAGCAGGGCGACGGCGAAATGGCTATCGACCTGCAGATAATGGCACTTAAAAACCTTTACAATATCTAAATATGAAACTTGAAACCGACACCGCAAAAACACTTGACCGTTTCCCTTCAGAAGAGGAAATAGCGAAATTCAAACTACAACACGGCGAAATCTTTGACCTAACTACAAAGCACAAGGGAAAAGAGTACATCCTGGTAATCCGTAAGCCTACAATCCGCGACATTGAGCGCGCCGATGCTAGCAAAAAATCCAGCGGCAAAACCTACGACTGGCACAAATCTATCCTTAACAACTGTAAGCTGGCCATTACAGAGGCCGGCATGAGTACGGATGAAGTATTGATGGGCTGGGCGCGTGCCATTGACGATACAATGGACATTGCGGAGGTAACAGTAAAAAAATTGTAGGCCCGTGGGAGATCACCACCGAGGACAGCCCGGCGCGGGTTATAAACGCCCTGCTCCGGCTGTACTACGGTGAAAATAACCCCGAAAATCTCCCCGTAGATGAATGGGCCATGAAATACGAAGATTTAAAGTTTATAAAACGAATGGAAGGGCTTAACACTGAGTGGTGGCCCTAATGAATACCCACTATGAAACTAACGGAATGGCGGCTTAAAATGATGGAAGACGTGTCGGCCAAACTGGATAAGATATCCGGAGTGGCCGACCGTGCTACCGCCAAAATGGATAAGCTGCAGGGTGAGGTAAAACAAACCGCAGATAGTTTCAAACAAGTGGAAGCCCGTGTGGGCGGGTTGGAGCGCTCTGCCTCAAATATTGGAAAGTTTGGCGGCTTTGCCGTAGGGCTGGCCACTATAAGAGGGGGCGCACAAATGGTTCTTAGTTTCTCGGAAAAAGCCTTTGAGGCTAAAATGCAGGCCGAAAGCCTGGACAACGCCATCAAGTTTTCCGGCGGCCGCCAGGGCATAGCTAACCTGCAAAAAGTGGAGCAGATGTCTAACAAGCTGGGCCAAAACCTTATGGTAGCCAAAGAAGGGTACGCATTACTCAGCGGCTCTGCTATCGGTACAAAATTCACCAATTCACAGATAAACGACCTTTACGAAGCCACCACCGGCGCACTGACTGTTATGGGACGGGGGCCGGAGGATCAGAAAGGTGCCCTGCTGGCCATCGGCCAGATAATGTCTAAGGGTAAAGTGCAGGCGGAGGAGTTGCGCGGCCAACTGGGCGAACGCATCCCCGGTGCTTTTAACATTGCCGCGCGGGCGATGGGTGTTACCCAGCAGGAACTAAACAAGCTGATGGACGACGGCAAACTGCTGTCTGAAGACTTCCTGCCAAAATTTGCTAAAGAACTCAAGAAAACATTTGAAGGAGCGCTCCCAGCGGCTATGGCCAGCAGCCGCGCTGAAATGGGGCGCCTGGATAATCAGATAGACAAAACAATGGTGCGGCTGGGCAGTCAGCTGGAGGACGTGGCAGTTGGATGGAAACGGTTTAATGCCGGCTTTTTAAATTTTGTTTCCGATCTGCTCCCGGATGAAGACAGGGCACAGCCTCTGTATGCGCTTACTGCAGAAATGAACAACCAGTTTGACACATTACTGCGGCTTAATCCCAAAACAGACGAGGCGGCAGCCCTTCGGGCAAAGATGAACGCCATGTATCCGCAGTTTTTGCGCAACCTGCTGGATGAAAAAACCACCATTGAACAGATTGCCAGCGCCCAGGCGATGGCCAATACGCAGTTATCCGCCAGGTACCAGCAAGCTGTGGGCGACTCGAAAGTTGAAAATCTGAGTAAAAAACGGGATGAATTGGCCACAGCCGTTGCAGAGCAGCAGCGAATGATTTTAGAACTTCAGGGCAGGAAGGCTTTTGGAAAAGAAGCCGGGCTGTTTGAAACCATTGTAGACGGTTCGCTTGAAACGCAAATACAAGGGGCAGAGCAGTGGATACACCTTTGGAGCGGAGAAGTAAAGAAACTTACTGAACAAATACAGCAGGAAAACAAGCTAACCTTTGACGTGCGCCTGCAGTATGACCGTGTAGGCTTATTAAACGAGGCTAAAAGCATACAGGATTTAGCCAGAGCCATGTATGGTGATGGCGCCGGCGATTATAGCAATGCCAGCGCAAGCGCAGTGGCTAATCTTGTTACTGCCGCAAACCGGAAGTTTGGCAGCCAGGTAAGGTTTGACACTTTCGGGCTGAAACAAGATAAAAAAGGTAACTGGACATTTTCAGACGCTGCCGGCCCATCTACCGGAGAAGGAGCAGGAGGCGGACTGAAAACCACAGCCACAGGAACCGGAGGCCCCAGCCGGGCAGTAACCGTTCATATTGGTACGTTGGCCAAAATCGATGTTCACGTGGCTGATGGGGCCAATATAGACGAACTGGTACGCAAGCTGGATGAAGTAACCAATCAAACATTAATAAAGGCCGTACAAGGAGCGGAGGTAGCAATAGCAGCAAATGGCTAACGTAGTTAACATACTTGAATTATACAGGCTTGCCTTTGGTTACGTTGGAAAACCACCGTATAACAAGGGCGACCTTAACCGTATAGTGGATATACCCGGCACGTATAACGATGCTGAGGTAACGCTACCACAGGCGCAAAAGTTCTCCCTGCTGGGCGTTCCGTTTTATATGCCCCTGAAGCTGGACGGGTTTGAATTCCCGCTGGAGCCTATCATCGAAATAAATGGTGGTAAAAAGATTATTGAAACCGAACTGGACGGCTTTGAACCCGGCACCGGGGGCACTCAAAAAGAGGAGTTTCACTTGATGGACTACGATGTAACCATTACCGGCGTTGTAATGGCTGAAGACGACTACCCCGAAGAGCAAGTGCGCGAAATACGCGCAATAGCAGAAAAGCCCGGTGCGGTGAGTGTAACTAACCGGCTTTGTACCATTTTCGGGATTGAAAAACTGGTGATTTATAAAAGCGAGTTTGCTGCTATACCCGGTGTACTTGAAAGCCAGGGCATACGCCTTACCTGCAAAAGTGACAAGGATTTTGATTTACTCTTAAACGGATAAGCCATGAGCCTTGTAATGAACAGTTATATAAAGATTACCCGCCCGGATGGCAAATACTACGAGTTTGAAAACCGAGTGAATTCTGTTCGTATAACAAGTACCTGGAAAGCCATCTCGGATACTGCAGAAATAAAGTTGCCCTACCTGCGCGGTATGCTGGATAAACAGATAAACGTGGGCGACCGAGTGGTTATATACCTGGGGTATAACGGGGTTTTAAAGCAGGAGTTTAAGGGGTATATAAGTGTAAAAAAACCGGACGTGCCCTTTACCCTGATTTGTGAGGATGAAATGTGGAAGCTAAAACAGATAAAGGTTTCCCCTACCGGCTGGAGTACCATTAAACTGGCCGACGTGATTACACACCTTGCCCCCGATGTGGTGCTTACCGATCTGCCGGACATCACCCTTTCGCCCTGGCGAATTGAAAACGATACCCGTAATGTAGCGCAGGCGCTGGACAGGCTCCGTCACGATTTTGGCCTTGCGGTGTATTTCCGTGACGGCAGGTTGTATGCCGGGTTACCTTATTACGAAAACGCCGGGGAGGTAAAATTCCGCTTTGGGGTAAACGCAAAAGACCGGTCGCTGGAGTTTAAGCGGGAGGCAGACATAAAGCTGCAGGTAAAAGCCATCAGCTTACTGCCCAGCGGTAAACATATCAACGAAACTGTGGGCGATGTTGGCGGTGAACAGCACACGCTACACTTTTACAACCTCACCCGCGATGAACTGAAAAGGCAAGCTACCGAAAAGCTGCCGCTGCTAAGGTTCGACGGTTTCAGGGGTTCGTTTTTAAGTTTTGGCATACCGCAAACCAAACACAGTATGGTGGCCAACCTGGAACACCCCCGCTACCCGGAGAAAAACGGCAAATACTTTATTGATACGGTTACCACTGAGTACAACGGCTCAGTAGGGTATAAAAGAATTAACGAATTAGGAAGAAAAGCATCATAAAACCAATATACTATGGCAACAAGCGACGAAGTAAGAGCAGCCCTGCGCACGTTTGTGCAGGATGAAATGCGCCGGATGGGCAATTTCAGCGGTATTGTAAAAGAAATAACCGACGATGAAGAATACTGCACCCTTGAGCCGCTGGACGGCGGGGCGCGGTATTACAAAGTAAAACTGAAGCCGGTAATAGATGGCCAGCCGCTGGGCATCATTCCCATACCGGAGGTAGGCAGTGTAGTATGGGCAGGACATTTGGAAAACAGAAACGATGTGTTTGTGCTGGGCTGCGGAAGGGTAAGTAAATACATTATAAATACCCCCGACGGTGAAATACAGCTGACAGCTGATAAACACACGCTGAACGGTGATATTGAAATTACCGGCGATACCAGCGCCACCGGCAAACTGGTAATAAACAACGGGGTAAACGGCGGGATGGTAAAAGTGAATGCACTGGTGGCCAAAATGAACCTGATGGAAACCAAGCTGACACAACTGATGGCAGATGTGGCTGCTATTTGGCCTCAGATACCCTCATTTGTAGGAACCACACCTGCAAGTATTGCACCTCCAATAGTTAATACTACGGCACTTGAACTTGCAAACCCTGATGTAAAACATTAATGGAATTTAAAAAAGTACACGACATACTGGTGGACGAAACCGGGGTGCCGCTGATAAAGAACGGCGATTTTGTAGTGGGCGAAAGCACCCTGCAACACCAGCGCCATATTCTTTTAAGCAGCAAGGGCGACTTTTTGAACTCGCCACTTTCAGGTGCCGGCCTGCCGAACTTCTTTTTAGATGATTTTGAAGGTGACGAAGTACGCAAGGCCATACAGAGCGCTATTACGTTTGACGGGCAAGTAGTAGCAGTACTGAAGGTGCCATCATTAACAAATATTGAATTGAATGGCGGATTTAAACTATAAAACCATTACCTCACTGGAGGGGCAAAACCTGTACAACATCGCAATCCAGGAATATGGGTGTGCTGAGGCAGTAAGCCTGCTCAGGGAGGATAACAACGTATCACTGGCCACAGTAATTAAGCCCGGAAGGGTTTTAAAAATACGTGTGCCGGTGCCTGAAATTACTACCGATAACCGGGCGGTGGTAAACAGGCTGGCAGCTGCAGGAGTTTTTCCTGCCACTGCCGAACGCGTGGTGGAACTACAAAGCCACTACGTCCAAACCGGGTATGTAATGGAAGGGTATGTAAAATAACAAACAATGGCAGATTTATATTACAGAGACGAGCAACCAGATGATTTAACCCCTGAGCAGGTAGATGAAAATATGCGACGGTTGAACCTGCAAAAATTGGACGTGTCATTGCTGAGTGGTTACAACGCCGTCATCTATAAAGATAAAGAGGGTAATATTACCATCATGCAGATTAGTGAGGATCGATTGGTAGGCCGTTTGGAAGGGGAAAACATTGGCGGGCTTACCGCCGGCCAGGTAAAAACATTGCTGGCTTTAGGTATCACCGATATCGCTGAACTGGACACTGAACTGGCTTTAAAATCAGACGTGGGGCACACGCATTCCATCGGTAACATTACCGACCTTCAAACAACGCTGGATAGCAAATCAAATACAGGGCATAGCCATGCTATTGCTGATGTTACCGACCTTCAGGATGCGTTAGATGAAAAAGCGGTTCAGACCGACCTGGATACCGCCGTGGGGTATTTTGGCGGGGTGAAGATAGTTCTTAAGGGAACTGTTACCCTAGTGGCCGGTACAGGAGCAGTAAGCTATGCCGGTGTTACCCCGACCGATAAGATAAGAATGTGGGCACAAACAGGCGGGGCTAATACCGGAGCCTTGTACTTGGATAGTATAGAGGACGGGGTAGGATTTACCATAAAGAGTAATAACGGCGCTGATATCGCTGTAGTGTATTACGAAGTAACAAGAGACATAGCATAATGGTACCAACAAGTTTAGAAATACTAACGCTGGAGCAGGATGATAAACCTATTCTGCTGGACTTGTTTGATGAAGCCGGGGAACCGGTGGAATTTGACAGTCTCGAAGGCTTACGTGTAGTGGTGGCCATTAATCGGGTTGTGGTTGCCACCTATGATAAAACGCCCGGAGAGGGTGAACTGGAAGTATTACCGGTGGACGGAGAGCCGGCGGCTTGCAAAATACTGTTAACGGTAGCACAGCAGGCCAGCTGGAGTACCGGATTATTACAGGCCCAGTTTACCTTGGTAAATACGGACGATGATTTTCCCGACGGCAGGCATACCAGCCGCACCGTTGATTTGTATTACTGCGAAAAACAACTGTAATGGCAGGCGAAAAAAGAATACAGCTGACTACCGGCAGCGACCTGAAGGTGGATGTTTCTAAAAGGCAAAACAAAAAAGTGGGTCTTGATGTACCCGCAGCGCTTCCTGCTCATGCCCTTGCCCAGCATAAGGATATGCCGGTTCCGGTGAATGGTAACGCTATTCAATGGGATGCGGTTACTCAGAAGTGGGTAAACTTTGAGCCGTTTACACAGTCTCAAGCAGACACATTATACTACCCGTTAAACAATAACCCAACAGGGTACCTTACGCAAGAAGATGATCCCATCTTTTCAACACACCCTGCAGCCCTGGTAACCAATCAGAAAATAATGAATTGGGATGCTGCTCATAGTTGGGGTAACCATTCCGGGGTTGGCTATGCAGTAAAGGCAAATAACCTTAGTGATTTACCCAATCCTCAGGCTGCGCGACAAAATTTACAATTACCAAACTTTACAGCAAATAGGCTTATATACGGTACATCAGGGTATAGCTATGCTGGGGCCGCCAGCACTTTTGTTGATACCAGCGCGTCAGCACCCGGCATTCACCTAGGCTTAAATATAGGTAGTGGGTATGCCGGATCTTCTTTTTCAGTTAGGCATTGGGAGGCAGGAGGTACAGTTGCCGCGTTTATGAATAATATCGGGGGGCCTATACTTCGAGTGATTGGAGGTAACAAAATTTTGCTCGGCGGCACTTCATCCGTTGCACTATTCCCGTCGGCTGACGGTGTAAATGCTAATACGGGCGCATCGGCGTTAGCAATATCTTGTAAAGTTTTCTTTTCTGGCGCAACAACTGAAAGTTATATCGTGTTACATCGCCTTACTACTACACAACGCAATGCGCTAACAGGGCTAACAGACGGAGCTATAATTTTTAACACAACAACCGGAAAATTTCAAGGCCGTGCTTCCGGTGCATGGGTTGATTTTCATTAATTAAAAAATATATGTATAAGGAGATAAGCAAAGGAATTGACGGTAATGGGCTGGAGCGTTTTCTTCGGTTTACCGGTAAAATTGTAATAAGCCTTGAAGATACAGATCCTTCAAACGTTTATAATTTTATTGAAGTGCTATATATGGAATATTGGAAAACGCCTAACGGGGATATTATTGACCTTCGAGAACGTTCGTATATAGAACGCAACAACAGGGCAATACGATGGTTTACACAAGTGATACCCGGAACACAAACTACAATAGGTAATGATGTAGTAATACCCTCAATAAACGAATACTTAACCGAAAATTTACAGTAATATGGAAGATAACAAAACACAAACAACCAAAGATGTAACGCCAATAGAGGCGTTTGAGTTCATTTTTGATGCCCTTGAAAAAGTGGCCGTTTTCCCATTACCAGCAGCCCGTACAGTGGATGCCTTCGCTGAAATTGTGCGCGAGGCCCTGGAGAAAAAACAACCTGAGCAATGAGTAAAGGCATTAACGATATAGTGGCGGAAATTGATGCCGCCAAAGCTGCAGACAGCAATCTTGACGTACTGGATAGCCCCAGTAAGGTAGCTGTTTGGAAGGTTTGGCGGTACATGATCGCATTGGCCCATAAAATCCTGTATGATGATTGGGACGTGAAAAAGGCCGAATTGGAAGCTGTTTCAGCCAGGCAATACGGAAAACTGTCTTGGTGGGCTGAAGAGATAAAGAAATTTCAATACGGCCACGCCCTGGTAGAAAAGGACGGCAAGCTGGTATACTCAATAGATGATCCTGCTGCCCGTATTATTGAAGAGGTTTCGGCTACCGATCCGGAGGGCAGGGTAATCATTAAAGTGGCCATCCTGAACGCCGGAGAGTTAGAACCCCTGTCTACGTCTCAAATGGTAGCGCTACAAAGTTATGCCATAGATATTAAACCTGCCGGTATCCGTCATACCATCGTTAGTACTGACGCTGATTTATTGAGGCTACGACAAAAGGTGTACTACGATGGCAAACTTGATCCTGTAAACTTTCAAACGGCCTACGAGGCAGCTCTTAATCTTCATATAACAGAAGGAATAGGGTTTGACGGTATTTTGGATGTAAACAAGTTTACTGATGCCTGCCAGGCTGTTCCGGGAGTAGAAACGTTGGGGCCGTTGGAGTTGTGGGCAAAGCCGGCAGGAGGATCGTATGTTTCAGTTATTCACGAATACCCACCGGCCAGCGGGTATTTTAAGTTTGATCCGGCTTACCCCCTTAATAATGTTGCGCAAATTGAATATATACCGCGATGACATACATTTTCGATATAGATAAGTTTGTTAACGATGTCCTTCCACCGGTGTGGAGAAATGATTTTACCCGGTCGTGGCTTAAAGCGCTGCTTATCCCTTTTTTAACGCTGTATAACGAGTTTGTGGCCACAAGCATTGCCCTTGATTTTCGTATTAAATACAGCAGCCAGCAAAAGGTGCTGGCCAGCTTGCTTAACAAGCTGTTTGATCCTTCACAAAACCGCATCCGAGTGCAAACTGACAGTGATGAGTTGATTGATGTGGTTACTTACTACGAAAGTGAAGGCGAGCCGCCAATTTTTACCTATTACGAAAGCGAAGGGAAACCCCCGCTTTACACGTACTACGGAACGGAGTATGACACTAACGGAGGTTTTACTGTTTATGTACCAGTGTCCCTGGCTGGTAATGAAGCGGCCATCAGGGCATGGGTTAATTATTACAAATACGCATCAACAAAATTTAAAATAGTATATGAGTAATCAATTGAATATACAGACTGGCGGCCACAGGTGGCGAAATGAAGATATTATGTTTCTTCAGGAGGCTTACAATGAGGTCGTTAAAGGGCTTGCTTCAGGTATTCGTCCTGATGCCAGTTACATACTTACCGGTATGGAGTTTACAGAGCCTACTGCCGGAAATTATGAATTGAGTGAAGGTTTTATGGTTTTCAGGGGCGAGGTACTTTATAGTCCGGCTCAATCCTTTGTTGTAGACTCATCTGAAAAAGTTATCATTATACAGGAGACTGTGGATGGTACAAAATCACCTAAGCTGTATGATGACGGGCTAAACAAAAACGTCCACATGGTGCGCCGTGCGCAGATGAAAATACTTGGAAGCCTTGAGGCTGAACCCAAAGAAGACTTTATCACCTTGCCTCGACAAAACAGCGGGAAAGTGGTTTTAGAGTTAAGCAATGGGTGGGTAGGCGGTACCAACCCGGTACCAACGCCGTATTATCGTATAGAGTCCGGGCGAGCTTACGCGTATGGTGATATTACATTTCCTGAAGCTATACCATTGAACAATGCTCCGTTTTACGAGTTTCCTGAAAATGTTAGGCCAATAGAAAACCAGCACTTTATAGTGCTAACATCCGACCATTTCGACTCTCCTCCCTTTTACATGGGCAATCCGGGTTACACCTGGATAAGGGTGGATACTAACGGCCGCTGTTGGGCTGATCCTGTCATCGGAGCCGGCACCAGTATAAATTTGTCCGGTGTTAGTTTCCAAATCAATTTTTAGTTTATATTGTCGCGTCGGGCTTGTCGAAAACCCCGACAAAAAAGGCAGGGCCATAGGCTCTGCCTTTTTTATTAAACAACAATGTATAAGATGACAACACAGTTAACAACGCCCCTGACTTATTATGGGGGCAAGCAAAAAATGGTAAAACATATCTTGCCGCTAATCCCAACCCACGGATTGTATTGTGAACCCTTTGTAGGTGGGGGTGCTATTTTTTGGCAAAAGCAGCCTAGCGAAGTTGAGGTAATTAATGATCTTGACGGGAGGGTGGTTAATTTCTACCAGGTGGCTCAGCGTGACTTTGGCATACTTCGTATGCTTATCCTGGCTACTCCTCACAGTCGCAAGTGCCACCGCGAAGCAAATCAAATACTAAAACACCCGGAGGCATTCAGTGATATAAAACGAGCCTGGGCATTTTATGTTAACACTCAGCAAGGGTTCGCTGGTATGTTGCACGGCGGGTGGGCTTACGAACGCAAAACCAATAAGACAACTCTGAAGATATACAATAAGAAAGTTAAACTGGTGGCCAGGTTTAAAGAGCGCTTAAATGCCGTTCAAATAGAGTGCAACGACGCCTTAAAAGTGATAACCAGCAGGGATAGTGTTGACAGCTTCTTTTATTGCGATCCACCATACTTCAATAGCAACTGTGGCCACTATAAGGGCTATACTGAAGAGCAATACCGGGAGTTATTACAAGTCCTTTCAGGGGTAAAAGGCAAGTTCTTGCTGAGTAGCTACCCCAGCCCTGTACTTACCGAGTTCATCAAAAAGAACAAATGGCACTCAAAATCAATTGATAGTAAGGTGGCAGTTACCCATCTGACCAGTAAAACTAAGACTGAAGTACTGGTGGCCAACTATCCTATATAACAAAAAAAGCCGGGGCGATACTATATTGCCCCGGCGAATTATGTGTGGCCAAAACAATAACCTTTTGTTTTAAATGTTCGTGCCTTTTGATTTGCGAATTATATTAGTTTCAAGTGGGTTAATAATTAGTTCTATAGACTGCAAAATGTACTGGGGTTGATTATACAGCCGGTAATAAGTTTACGATAAAGTATAAAGATGCTTTTTTGATAAGATAATACACAATTGTTGAAATATCTTTCTTTGCTCAACGTTAAACAATTGTAAATTGCCTGTAATGAAAAAAGCTATTTCAGTACTCTCTTTATTACTTTTTTTCTTAGCCGCACACAGTCAAGAACGTTCTGCGGTTGACTATTATAATGATGGGATGAAATATGCCCAACGTGGCAGCTACAAAGAGGCCATTAACTACTTTGATATGGCTATACAGCTAAAACCGGATGATTATTTTAGCCTGCACAATAGAGGCATAGCCAAATCGTTAATGAAAAACTATGAAGGGGCTATTACTGATTTTAAAAAAGTACTCAATTATAAACACGATTATGTTGCTGCTTATATAGCTTTGGGCAATTGTTATAAGCGACTTACCTATTACGATACAGCCATAAATTATTACAGTGCTGCAATTAGTTTAGAAGAAGATAATACAGAAGCCTTTTATCATCGTGCGCATGTATACGAATCGATGAATATGGTGGATAGTGCTGCCGATGATTTTAAAACCGCTTTTGATTTGGGTGCTACCCAAGTAGAGGATAAAGTAAAGTTTTATAAAGATACGGCTAAAAACCGCCCTCAATACCACAGTATTGGAAAAATTACCAAAACATCGCCAAGTGCAACGTATGGCTTTGCACAAAACAATCCTATAAAGGTAGGCACAACTGCAAAAGGTGGATTTGTTAATGTAATTGCTTACCTGAGCCAGTTACGTGATGAGAAACGAAAACCTATACAATACACTCGGATTAAGGCATGTTGTCCGCATAAACTAGCAGGTTCAAACGCTAGTGTGATGTTAGAAGAGTATCAAATAACCTATTACACTGCTGCCGAAGGTCAAAAGACAACTACTTTATACTTAAGCTATTATGAGTACGATGCCCCTCTAGCCCCTATGGGTTTTACCGGTGCTAAATAAAATGTTAATAGTTTGATTAATAGTATTTTAAATGCGGAATAGTGTGGATAAGTTACTCTTTCACAATTTTCTGTATTACTACTCCTTTGTCCGTGTTGGCTTTTAGTAAATAAATACCATTGGGCTTATTTTGTAAGCTAATGCCGTTGCAACTTTTACATTCAGCTACTTGTTGACCTTGCATATTGTATACAATTATATTTTTTGCGGGTTCACCCTCAATAGTTATTGCATCAGTTGTTGGGTTGGGGTAAATAGTTAACTGGTTCTTATTTTGGGTTGAAATTGCAGTGACAACGTTACTAATGGGTAATCGCCAAATACCTGCACCAGTACCCGCATACAAAAACGAATCGCTAACCTCAAATACATTAGCACGCAAACCTTCAATAGTTTTTATGTAGTGCCATTGCTCTTGGGCAGTATCTTTAAGTAAGTAGCCGGAGTTTGTAGAGGCATACAAACGGTTTTGCACCAACGATACCGAGTTGGCAAACGTAATACCCCCCACATAATAGTAGCGAGGCCAAGAGATGCCGTCATCAGACACATGGGTGTCAATGCCTACTTTTAACCATAATTGTCCGTTTATTTTACGAATAGAATACACATAGCGTCGCGGTATGTTTGATGTATCAACCTTAACAAAGCTATTCCCCCCATTGTCTGATTTAAATAAGCCCAAATCTGTACCCACATACAGTGTATTGCCATCAAACAGCATATCGGTAAACGTTAGCGTATCGATAGCATTAGCATACTTAAACCAATTATCGCCCTCGTTTGGGCTGCGGTAAATACCGTTTTGTGTAAGGGCAAAAATGGTATTATTGTGCTGTATTAGTTTGTTTACCCGTTTGTTATCTAAACCGTTATTGGCCGTATTCCATTGTTGCAAGGCATTTAAAACATACACTCCGTCGCCATCTGTACTGGTCATTATTTTATTATTCAACACTAAAAAAGAGGTCGTTTTAGCCATGCTAGATGTACTAATATTAACCCACGCCAAACCTCTGTTGCTGCTTCGATACAAACGATTGAAAGCTATGGTGTACAATTGCCCGTTTTTCCACTCTATTTGCTCAATATCGGCAGTAAGCAATCCAAAATTATAAGGTTTCCATGTTACAGCAGCAACACTGCCCCTATACACACCGTGTTTTTGTGTGGCAATGTATTTAACATCATCAGGGCGACTAAAGGCTGTGTTTATTCTTCGGGTAGAATCGGTGTTAAACTCAAAATCAAGCCACCATACTTTGCCCGTATCGTAAGTATCATAAATATGGTAGGCATTGTGTGCCAATAAGCGACCATTATAGGCGCGGATGCCTGTAATATTTTTTACTGTAGTGTCTTCTTTCCAAACTCCACCACCATTGCGCGATACTAAAAGACTGCCTTGTGCAATAAAAATAGCACTATCAATAATGGCAATTTGGCTACACTCCAAGCAATTTCCGGGAACGCTAACTGCTTGCCAACTTTGCCCCTGATTGGTCGATTTAAATAAGCCTGCATTACGGCTAAGCGCCCATACGCTGTTTCCATCGGCTTGTACTTGTAGTATATTGTTATCCAACAGTCCGTTGTTAGCTGCCAACCAATTTTGCCCGTTATCTGTTGAACGGAAAACGCCGTATTTTTCAGTGGCGGCCAGTAAAATGCCGTTGGTAGCTGCAAACGAAGTTATTTTTTGTTCTAATGGCAAGCCTTTGTTTATTGCCGACCAACTATTGCCGTTGTTGGTAGAAATATAAACACCTCTATCTGTAGTGGTAGTTAAGTTGCCATTGCTGTATACCAGTGTATATATGGTATAAGTTTGTATGCCTGTGTTAGCGGGTTGCCAACTACTGCCGTTTTGTATATCAAGCCTAAAAATTCCGCTACTTTCAGTCCCTAGCCATACAAAAGTATCGTTGGTAATAATGCAAGTAGCATTGCCTGCTTCATCTTCATACTCAGGTGTTGGGGCAGGTAGGCGTTGCCATTGTGCTTTTGCTGTGAGCTGAAATAAACCGATAAAAAATACAACAAGGTATAAGTGCTTCATCTAAAAAGTAAAATTAGCAATTTTACTTACATAGACAGTATTTATTGCCCAAATGATGTTTATCGTTTAAAATTTCTTCTTTTTAGGATGTTGGCGGGTATCATAGAAAAGCAAAAGCTCTATTTTGTTAGCCTTTTCTCTATAAATTAGTAGGTTGTGTTTTGTGATAGTATTTCGTAAATACTTTTCTTGTTTGATTTTCTGAATTTGACTTTCCCCGAGCTAATTATATTTATGATTTTGTCGGTTTTAGAAACAAAATTTATAATTTCTTTTTCAGTTCAATTATGTTCTAAGTAGTTTATAATATTGAAAAAAGAGTTTTTTGCAGGTTGCAGCCAAACTATTTCTTTAGCCATTTAGCGTATTCTTTAACTACTTCATGGTGGGGTATTGCCATTCCCGCGTCAGCCTGTTTAATTGCCTCTTCAACTTCGGCTTTTAAGTCGTCGTGCAATTCGTCCCAAAAATCGGTATTATCGGTTTCATGTCCAATAAAGGCTTTTAGCTTATTAATAGTGGTTTCACTATCAATATCTAAAATCATTTTTACCAGTTTTAATTTTTCGGCTTCAAGATTCATTACACTATCAAAGATAGTTGTTTACAACGAAAATGTAATACCGCCTATGGCGTTTAAGCCCAATACTGGGTAGTTGTACCAACGTTGGTAGCGCACTGATGATACGTTGTTTAAGCGAGCAAACAACGATAAGGTTTTGCGGTAACGGTATTCTAAACCGATATTAAAATCGGTGAAGGCTTTAAGGTTGGCAGCAGGTGTTTTGGCAAACTCTGTGGTAACAGGTCTTTGGTTCATCAAGAAAACATCAGCAGTAAGCATCAGTTTGTTGCCAATATTGTAGGTAGCGTTTAGTTTCACCTCGGCAGTAGGCATTTGCCATGCTTTTTGGGCTGAATCGGCTACGTTGTAGTTGTAGAAATTACCTGTTAGGTTAATGCGTACTTTCTCGCTGTATTGGTAGCCCAATTCAACATTAAAGCGAATAACTTTAGCATCAATATACAAAGGTTTAAAGCGACGTAATACTGTGCTATCAGCAATAAACACAGGCATATCGTTATAGCTGTTGTAAAACAAACGGGCAGTAAAACCAAAGTTTTCACTGGCTTTACCACGTATACCCGCGTATACCTCAAGGCGATTAACTGTGTTGTTTAAGTTGTTTTGATTACCCATAAACGGGTTCTCGGTCATATAACTTCTAAAGGTGTTTTTTTGCAAATTCCCGCTAATACCTGCAATGGCTAGCAAGTTTTGTTTTTCAATCTGGTACTCGCCTTCAATGGCAGGGAAGAAGTAAAACACAGGTTTTGCAGTGTCTTTATAAATAGTGCTGTTGAAACCTAATGAAAGTTTAAAGTTTTTTTCGTTTAGTGTATAGCGGGGTTTAATGTTTACAAAGTTACGGTTGATGTTGGTGCTGCTATCTTTATAGCCGTTGTAGTTGTATGATAGGTGTACGCGTAACTCGTCTTTTTTAATCAAAGTTTTAAAATTGCCACCTACCAAAAGGTCGTTTTCTTGCACGCCCCATTTGTCGGTAAGGTTATAGTAGGCTGTATTAACACCAAATTGAGATTTATTTCGTCCCCACTCACTGCTTTCCCAACCACCATTTACACCAATGGTTTGAAAAACCTGTTTTGTGCTATCATCACTAGGTTTAGGGAGCGAATCGTTTACACCGTAAAACCTAACGGCATTGCGGGCATAATCAACCCCTGCCATTAAAGTACCTTTTTTAAAGAAACGTTTACCAAAGGCTTTGGCTACGTTATCAGAAAACTTAGCATTATCAGGGCCGTTGGCCGATAGGTGTTTAAAAGTTAAACCATAAGCGCCATACTCATCGCGGGTATTGTGCAAGTACAACTCGGCCAATGGCGATGTATAATTACCAAAGCCCAAACGCACGTGGTTGTTTTTTAGCGGCGTAACTTGGTTTTTACCCATTTGTATGGCCGCAGGAATATCTAAGCGTGAGGTGGTAATAAACTGTACGGGAATAATAGAGTAGGAAAGCGAAGGAAGCGGTGCAGTGGGTGCCTCGGCCACAGGGGGAGTAGTTACCTTATTGGCAGGGGCTAAATTGGGCACAAAACCGTTTTCTACCAGTACTTTGGGTAGCGATAGCGTAGTGTCTTGTGCGTATACACCTATAAAAAGTGAAAGGAAAATTATTAGTGCAAAACCTTTTACTGTACTTCTCATTCTTTACAACTATAACGGCAAAAGTATGGCTTAATTATAACGCAACTAAGCTAATACTATCAACAAGCTAAGGATAGGTGCAGTAATGTGTATGTAAGATTGGACGGATTTATTAATCAGGTAGCAGTACCTTACCAGTAAAAATTTGAGTATTGAATTTTATTTGTTTTTTTTATGTGAATTTCATTCTTTGAGAAGTAACTTATTATAAAGTAAAAGAAATGGATAGTTATTTTATTACTACATAAAATCCTATTAAAAGTAATACTCTCTTCAGGGGTTAATAATACTGGTGCAATCTTATCAGCTTCGTCTAAACCTAGTTCATCAGGGTCATTTGTCATAAAGCACAAAGGAGAACTGATTAAAGATTCGCAACGAAAATTTAGCGTATCAAAAGCAATAGTACTTTTACTGATGTTTATTATTTCAATTTTATAAGAGTTACTCTCCTTTAATGTTTTTCCCTTAATTATTAATGAATCAGCTTCAAAGGAGAATCCTACTGCAGATGTAGTGTCTTGTGAAAGAATAGACAAATGAGTTAATATAAATACTAAAAGTGTTAAAACTATTTTCATTTATAAAAGTTTAACTTCAAAAATGAAATTAAATTATAACGCAGCTAAGCTAATACTATCAACAAGCTAAGGATAGGTGCAGTAATGTGTATGTAAGATTGGACGACTTTTAGTGATAAATACCGATTAATGAATATAGAACAAAATCTTTACCTATAAAGTACTAACAACTTCATCAAACATCTTCAAATCCCAAATTAGTAAGATTTGGAAAAAGGTTATTAAAGGGAAAAATAGTTTAGGGGCTATTTTAAAGTATGCTTTTAGATACTTTATAGATAAGTCAAAATCATTTGGAAGTTTTAATAAATTAAAAATAATGGATGTGAAATAATTTATTGGAATCACAAATACTAGTGAGTATGAGAACATCATCAAAAAGACATTATGCTTAGTAGAGAATAGCTCAGGGGAAAACTTAATAAAGAAAGTAATATAAATGCTCACATTAGAAATAAGTAGGCACAGAACCTTTATTTCCCCTTTCATTTTGCTAAATGCAAGCAAGTATATGGAAAGGTTTAAAAAAACGATAGCTATTGAGGTTATTACTTGCTCAATCATAACAAAAAATCACAAAGCTCACACTTTAACTGTTTAGCAGTTTCAAGTAATCACTACACTTAAAGCTTGCAACGCTTATCTCCTCAATAATGGTATTATTTTCTGAGATTATAAGCTTCTCTTTTTTTCCATTTACCATTTTGCCTTTTTCTTCAATATGTATGTTGATGTTCTCCCTTTTAAACTTTATTGAACTGGATGTAATGATGGTTTTATAAATTAACTCTAAGTTATCATCTTCAACAACAATTTTACATAGCTTTTTCTTAAGGTTAGGCAGTACCATTACTAAAATACCTATTATATAAAAGATATATTCTGGCGAGTGAAACGGATATAGGGTTATAAGTCTTATAATGAAGACTAAAACTATAACCCTACCATAGAATAATACTTTATTGTTGGTGGTAATTACTTCCATTTTTTTACAAAGCCCCTGCTTTAATGCTATCTACTACTGCTGGGTCTAATAGGGTAGAGGTATCTCCCAAATTGCTGGTATCACCTTCGGCAACCTTGCGCAGTATGCGGCGCATTATTTTTCCGCTGCGTGTTTTGGGCAAACCTTCAACCAATTGTATTTTATCGGGTTTGGCAAATGCACCAATGGTTTTGGTTACTATATCGCGTATTTCGGCACGCAGGGTATCATCATTGGCTACTTCACCTGTGCAAATTATATAGGCGTATATGCCTTGCCCTTTTATATCGTGGGGGTAGGCTACTACGGCACTTTCTACCACACATTCGTGCTCGTCAATAGCACTTTCTACCTCACCCGTACCAATGCGGTGTCCTGATACATTTATCACGTCATCCACACGGCCTGTTATGCGGTAATAACCATCATCATTGCGTTTGCAACCGTCGCCCGTAAAATAATAGCCTTTATACGCACTGAAATAAGTATGGAAATAACGTTCAGCATCACCATACACCGTGCGTGCCATACCCGGCCAAGGGAATTTTACGCACAATACACCTTCTACACCGTTGCCCTCAATTTCATGCCCTTTTTCATCCAACAGCACAGGTTGTATACCCGGTAAAGGCAATGTAGCAAACGAGGGTATAGTTGGCGTTACACCCGCAATAGGCGAAATCATCACACCACCTGTTTCGGTTTGCCACCAAGTATCAACAATGGGGCATTTGCCTTTACCCACGTGTTTGTCGTACCAGTGCCAAGCTTCTTCGTTTATGGGCTCGCCTACGGTGCCCAATACTTTTAGACTACTTAGGTCTGTTCCTTCAAATTGTGCTAATCCGCAGCTTTCAAGCGCACGTATAGCAGTAGGCGCTGTATAGAAAATATTTACTTGATGCTTATCAACCACCTGCCAAAAGCGCGATGGGCTGGGCCATGTGGGTACACCCTCAAAAAACACTGTGGTAGCGCCATTTAGCAAAGGGCCGTATACCAAATAGCTATGACCTGTTATCCAGCCTACATCGGCAGTACACCAGTATATATCGCCCTCGTTGTAGTGGAAAACGTTTTTAAAGGTATAGGCACTGTATATCATATAGCCGCCTGTGGTGTGCAATATGCCTTTGGGTTTGCCTGTTGAGCCTGATGTATACAATATAAACAAAGGGTCTTCGGCATCCATTGGCACGGCTTCGTGTGTTGCACTTGCTTTGGCCATTTCATCGTGCCACCAAACATCGCGGCCTTCTACCCAATTAATAGCATCGCCAGTACGTTTGTACACAATACAAGTTTTTATTGTAGGGCTTTGGGTTAAAGCCTCATCAACAATAGTTTTAAGGTCAACTGTTTTGTTGCCTCGTTTAAAACTATCGGCAGTTATTACTGCTTTGGCTTGGCAATCGTTGTTTCTATCGGCTAGCGATTGTGCCGAAAATCCTGCAAACACTACCGAGTGTACCGCTCCAATGCGTGCACAAGCCAGCATAGCTATACCCGCCTCAGCTACCATAGGCATATACAACATAACACGGTCGCCTTTGCTGATACCGTTGTTTAGTAATACGTTAGCAAAACGGCAAACTTCAGCGTGTAGTTGCTTAAAGGTGAGTGTGCGGACAGCTTCCGAAGGATCATTGGGTTCCCAAATAATAGCGGTTTTATCTCCCAAAGTATCCAAATGCCTGTCTATTGCATTGTAGCACATATTGGTTGTGCCGCCCTTAAACCACTCTACTTTTGGTGGGTTAAAATCCCACTCAAGCGTTTTATCCCACGGTTTATACCAATGAAATGTTTTGGCAATATCTCCCCAAAAAGTTTCGGGTTGGTCTACACTGTGTTGATATACTGTTTTATACTCTTCGAAAGATTGTATCTGTGTTAATTGATTTTGATTGGCATTCATAGTGCACAATTTATAAAATTATTTAGGTATGTGCTGTTTTTGGAAGAAAATTTGGTGATAGAATTTATACAGACTTTTATAAACACTAGTTTTGATACTTAATTAAGCTCTTATGAAACTAAAACTATCTGCTGTTTTATTGTTTTCTTTGGTGATACTATCGGCACAAGCGCAAATGGTAACGCACGAAGTAAGTGTGTTGGCTATTTCGCCCCAATATATTATTAATGATAATGCTCCACTGCGCAGCGATTCTAACGTTAATGCCTCACTACTAAAAACATTACCCATTGGTAGTATTTGCTATTTGATTGAAAGAGCCGAAACAGATACAATAACCGTTAACGGTGTGCAAAGCCAATGGTATAAGGTAAAAGCAGATGGTTATATAGGATGGATATGGGGCGGAAATATTGCACAATATGTTTTTGGAAGTAACGAACAGCCTGACGTGAAATTTTTAATAGGATATGGTGCTCAAGAAAAAATTGATAATGGTAATGGATATAAATATTTATCGAGAATGGTGCATATAAAAGCAGTAAAGGGTAATAAGCTGATGAATAAAATTGCTTTACCTATGTGGCCGTATTATTTTGATGCCAGCATAATGGGTAGTAGTGGTGTAGAAAATGTAAACGATATACTATCAGTACACGCTCCATGTGTAGGAGGTTGTGGATGCAGTACAGGTAATACCTATATTTTTTGGGACGGTAAAAAACTGCACAATGTATTGTATGTTGGCGGCACTGCTGATGCTGATTTTAGCGAATGGAGCGAAATTGCTTTCCCATCGAATGCGGCAGGCGAAAAGGGATATATTATAACTTACAGCGATAGTGTTATTGATGATAGAGAAGTAGGTGAGTATGCCGATAAATACAGTATAATAAAACGAGGGGTAACCATAAACTACTATAAATGGAATGGCGAAAAGCTAATGACTGCAAAAGAAAAACCACCCGTTAACAAAGTGTACTACACCTATTTTAATAATGGTGAACATAAAAGCATAGAAAAACCAGAATTGTGGGAAGACGAAAATGAGGAAGAATAATACTAGCTTACTTAGCAATATACATGGACGAGTACTTTGAAAAAGTAAAAGCAGATTTCTTAGAGGTTGAACCTTTTGGTTTATTGCAAACCGAAGCCTTTTACAATGAGTATAAGGACTATTTATGTGAAAATATCCCAACTGATAAAGATGATTTTGAAATTTATCTAGAAATTTTGGCGGACATAGGGATGACTTTTGCTGCTAAACAAAAATACGAAGAAGCTCTACCCATACTTAAGAAGGTTGTAAAAAAGATTAAGGATTCAAAGGAGGTTAAGTTTTGGCTAGGAATGATTTATAGTAATTTAGATAAGCCTGTTTTAGCATACTATTATTTATCAAGAGGAAAACCTAGTGGTAGTGAAACAGGTGATTTTGCTCTTTTTATGAAGATTGTTAAAGGAAAGGTTCATAAAAAACTATTTGGTATATGGATATATTTATACGTAATAATGTTTGCTCCTCTTGTTGCTTATAAGTGGATTTTTGGGGAGATTGAAATTTATTGGGTAAGTGTTCTTTATAATATATTACTAGCTTATTCTATTATACATTCCATAATCTATGCTTACCAGTACTTTAAGTTTAAAGCACGAAAAAAATAACTGGTAAATGCTCAATGTAAAATGAGCAATGCCGCTACCACCACAAAAAGCCTTTTTTCAGTTTAATAGTGTTTTCAAGGGTTGCTTCACCTGACATCATTTCTATAAATGAAGCATCAAGAGTCATCGTTTTTTTGTCGTTTGATACCACAGCTTTTTTATTACTCACATCTTTAATTTTTCTATCAAACGTATACACCTGGTGGTAGGTGATGCTTTTGGCCAACATATCGCCCATATTACCCATACCTGTTGTTTCGCCTTTTTCGTCCATCATTTTCTTTAATCCCTCAGTCCCCAAAAAACCTGATATACGGTGTATTTTGGTTTTACTGCCCTCTATCTGCTTCATTTCATTATCCATAAAGCTACTGTCTTTATCATTACCCAAAATAATGGCAAGGGCTTGGTTTAGCGAGCGCATATCATCAAACTTAAACGATATACCAAAGCCTGTACCGTCTTGTATCACTTTTATATTGCTAATTCCTTTGCGTTTTAACTCACTAAATTGTAACGAGTCTTTTTCATCAAAACCACTAAAAAATTCATCGCCCAAAAAACCGTTTAGCATATCGGTTTCCATTTTATAGCGATAGTTGGCCGTTCCGCTACCGTCTTTATTAAAATGCACTTCTTCGTAAATATCTAAACAGCCTGTAAAGGCAAGTGAGATAAATAGTAGAAATGATATAGTGAGTATTTTTTTCATATCAATTACAATATTCTTTTTTTAGTTGTTTAGCTTCTTCAACATCTCTTATTAGCAATTGAATAAAAGGATTGGTTTTGTCACGTCTGGCTAATATTTCTTCAAAGTTTGGTTTCTCAATCAAAGCCATTGCCTGCTGTGCAAGTGGGCATATATCTTCGGTTTTCCCTTGTGCTTTTAATATTTTGGCTTTGGTAATAAGCATACTATAATTATTCCCGTTTGTTCCCAAGCATTGGTTAGCATATAATAAGGCTGAATCTAATAAATTATTATGATAATAAGTTTCCGCAAAAAGACATTTATTATCAGTTACTCCAGAATGAAATAAACTGTGAACTGTGTCTAATGCCATTTTATAATAACCAGCAGCATTGTAAGTGTTAACAAGGTTGTTTTTTCCAAAATTTTGATCTTCAATTGTTGGAGATATTAATAAAAGCTGAGTAAAATAATTTATGGCTATATCATACTTTCCCGAATGTTTGTATAGTAACCCTAGTGTATTATACAATTGCCTTTTAGTTTCATCATCAATATCATACCTAAACATTGATTGCAAGATTGATATTTCTTGCGGTATACGGTCAGTTCTTAAACTATCGTATATAAGCCTAAGGTTAAATTCTCCTAATAAGCCTTTTAAAAACAAAGAGCTAGAATCAGTATAATAAAGACTGTCTAATATTTTCAATCCATAATCTGAAACACTACCGTCTTTTTTTATATGGCCATTTTCAAATAGCGGCATAAGATAAGGTGTATACTTTTCCTGTTCTTCTTCAGAAGGATTAAAATGTTGACCAATAGATGTAGAAAAAGAGAAAAGGAAAACTATGTAAACTAAAATTACTTTCATTATGTAATACTATACAACTATACTTGGTACGCAACAAATATAAGCCCTCAACCATAAAATTTAGGTTATAAACACTAGAATATCAGGTGTTTTAGATGAAAATGACTTTTGTTACGGTTTGGGTTACTTACAATACTCATTTTGTAATTGTTTAGCTTCTTCAACATCTTTTATCTGTAACTGAATAAAAGGGTTGGTTTTATCACGTTGTTCTAGCATTTGTTCAAGTTTTTGTTCTTCAATTAAGGCTATTGCTTGTTGCACTAAAGTACATATACCATCGGTTTTGCCTTGAACTTTAAGTATTTTGGCCTTGGTTGTATATGCTGTGTAATGGTTGTTCCCGTTTTCTAATGATTTATTTATGTACAAAAGAGCAGAATCGAGCAAGTTATTTTTGTAATAGACTTTAGCAAACAAAATGCTTGACCACTTTGCTGTATCAGGTAGGTGAACCAGTCTTAATGTTTCAAGGGCTTTTTTATTATGTCCATCCAATAAGTAAAAACTTGCAATACCTCTAAATAAATAATTTCTATTGGGAGTGTTTAACTCTGAACTTAGAATATTATTATAACAAGATATAGCTTTTTTAAAATCACCAGAATGCTTATAAAATGAAGCTAGCGCAAGATAATAATCATGTTTTTCTTTTTCAGAAGAGTAAAGCAATAAAGATTGAACAATTGAGATAGACTGAGGTATTCTGTCTGTACGTAAACTATCGGTTATTAATTTTGAATTTGAGACAAGTAATAGTTGCTTTAAAAGCAAAGAGTTACTGTCTAAAGCGTAGGCACTATCTAGCACCTCAAGTGTTTTATTAGAAATACCATTTTCACCGTCAGCAATAATTAGCTGACCTATATATCCATATTTTTCAATTTCTTCTTTTGGATTTCTATTCCCCTGTGCATTTGCTGCTGAGAAATAAATAAGAAAAGAAAGAAAAAGAATAACAGTTTTAATATTCATAATTTGGGCTTACTTCAATAACTCCTCAGCGGCACTATACGCACTTATTTTCTTTTCGGCTACTTGTTGTTCCAGTGCTGCTATTTTGGCTATAACCATTGGGTTTTGGTAAAAACGGTCTTTTAGCAATTGCTCAATAGTTTCGTGCAGGCGTTGTTTTTCCTGCTCGGCGCGGTGGGTAGAAAAATAACCGCTTTTTTGGGTCAAAGTTTTATACTCGGTAACAATATTCCACACATTTTCAATTCCTTCACCAGTAATTGCCGAGCAAACCCCAACTTGGGGCACCCAACCTGAGTTTGTAGGGGGGTATAAATGCAACGCATTTCTGTATTCTATAATAGCGGCTTTTGCTTTGGTGGCATTTTCGCCATCGGCTTTGGTTATAATAAGGGCATCACACATTTCCATAATGCCGCGTTTAATGCCTTGCAGTTCATCGCCCGCACCTGCCAGCATCAGCAATAAGAAAAAGTCAACCATACCGTGCACAGCCGTTTCACTCTGACCAACGCCAACAGTTTCAATCAGTATAGTGTCAAAACCTGCGGCTTCACACAATATCACTGTTTCGCGGGTGCTACGTGTAACACCACCCAACGAACCACCTGAAGGCGACGGACGTATAAAGGCATTAGGATGTACAGACAGGTTTTGCATACGGGTTTTATCGCCCAAAATACTGCCCCCTGTAAGCTGCGAGGTAGGGTCGATAGCCAGCACACACAGTTTTTTACCTTGCTGTACCAAGTGTATACCAAAAGCCTCAATAAAAGTACTTTTACCTACACCTGGCACGCCTGTAATACCCACACGCACCGAGTTGCCACTATGCGGCAAACACAATTCTATAAGCTGCTGTGCCAGTTCTTTATCGCTCGGCAAACTACTCTCAATCAAAGTAATGGCTTTGCCCAATATTGCCCTATCGGCATTTAATATGCCGTTATAGTATTCATCAGCCGTTAGGCGTTTTCTTCTGTTGTTTGTCAATTTTTTTAATTGTCTTTTTTCTTTCTAATTCACCCTTCGGGATAAAATGGCCAAGTGCGTTGTTTCCCTCCTTGTAGGGCTTGTGTGAAGGGAAAGGAGGGATTAAGGGTGGTTTAAGCCCTAAGGCTTTCCTTCTTAATTATCCAATACCTTCTTTATCTCATGTTCCCGACAGTTTAAAACCTGTCGCTATTCATACCTCAAGGTAATCCCGATAGGGTATGAATAGTGTCTTTTTTCAAACCGACGGTCTTATTCATATCACCATTGCCAAAAGTACAAAAAATTACATCTCCCTTCTGAATTTGGCGTGATTAGTGCGCGATATCCACATTTGTATCGAAATAATTTACAACAAAACCTTAAATCAATACATTTGCCGTTACAACAATGAAACGAACAACCCTTTTCTTATACGTACTGCTGTTTATCACTTTCAATACAAAGGCACAAACGCCTCAACAGTTCAATTCGGCAGAAATACTACAAAAACTTAATAAGCTAAACACCGTAGGTTCAGTATTGTATGTAGCTGCCCACCCTGACGACGAGAACACCCGACTATTGGGCTACTTGGCTAACCAGCGTAAGCTGCGCACAGGTTATCTATCGCTAACGCGCGGCGATGGAGGGCAAAACCTTATAGGCAAAGAATTGGGCGAATTGCTAGGGCTAATACGTACCCAAGAATTATTGGCTGCCCGACGTACCGATGGCACTGAGCAGTTTTTTACCCGCGCTAACGATTTTGGCTATAGCAAAAACCCTAAAGAAACTGTTGATTTTTGGAATAGAGATAGTGTGTTGGCTGATGTGGTATGGACAATACGCAACTTTAAACCCGACGTAATTATTTGCCGTTTTCCTACGGATGGTAGGGGCGGACACGGCCACCACACCGCTTCGGCAATATTGGCCGAAGAAGCTTTTGATGCCGCTGCTGATCCTAATCGTTTCCCTGAACAACTGAAATACGTACAGGTATGGCAAGCCAAACGCCTGTTTTGGAACTCGTATAACTTTGGCAGTACCAACACCACCACACCTGAACAAATACAGCTAAATGTAGGCGTATACAACCCGCTATTGGGTAAAAGCTATGGCGAAATAGCCGCCGAAAGTCGCTCAATGCACAAAAGCCAAGGTTTTGGATCGCTAAAACAAAGGGGAGAGATTATTGAGTTTTTTCAACAGATAAAAGGCGATTCTGTTAAACAAGATATTTTTGAAGGGATAAACCAAAGTTGGGCTCGTTTTGGTAAAACCACCAAACCGATGCAAAAGCTGCTGGATAAAACCATTAAAGAATTCAATGCCCAATACCCATCAAGTTCAGTGGGTGGTTTAGTAGCTATATACAAGCAATTGCAATTGTTGGATGAAACCAACCCCGACCTGAAATATTGGAAAACCCAAAAACTGAAAGAAACTGAAAACCTTTTACTGGCTGCTGCCGGTTTATGGATGGAAGCCACCGCCGATGATTATATAGCCATACCTGGCGAGGATATAAATATTACGACTGAAATAGTTAATAATAGTGGAGTGTCTGTTTTTATTGAAAAAATCAACTACTTAGGTCAGGCCGATACGGTAATAAGTCAATATACTGGGATGAATAAAAGACTTGAATTCACGCCTAAATTATATAGCTACACTCACAAAGAAAAACTAGCTGCCAATACCCCTTACTCAACCCCTTATTGGTTAAAAGATAAACACACCTTAGGGCTGTATACCGTAACCAACCCTTTACTTATTGGCATGCCTGAAAACGGAGCGGCTGCAAAAGTTACTTTTTACGTAACTATTAACGGTTTAAGTTTGACAGTAGAACGTCCTTTGGTATACAAATACCGCGACCCAGTTAAGGGTGAAATTTACCGTCCGCTGGAGGTATTGCCCCCCGCCACCGTTAACATAGCCGAGCAGGTATATATTTTTAGTGATGATAAACCACAAACCATAAAATATGTGGTAAAAGCCCAAAAAGATAACGTACAAGGCACATTGCAAGTACAAATACCCGCAGGCTGGCTTATCACCGTTAAAAATGCTGCTTTCGACCTAAAGAAAAAAGGCGATGAGCAGGTAATAGAAGCTACATTAAAAGCTACACCCACAGCTGCCAATAGCGATATGATTGCCACCATAAAAATTGGCAATACTACCTATACAAAAAGTATTTACCGTGTAGAGTACGACCACATACCTTACCAATTTACCCTAAGCGATGCCGAAGCAAAATTGGTAAACATTCCACTACAAAAAACAGACGTTACCGTAGGCTACATACCCGGTGCGGGCGATGATGTGGCTAATAGTTTGCGCTTAATAGGTTACAAAGTAGTAGAACTTACTGATGATATTTTGGCTAATGAAGATTTGAGCAAATACGGTGCTATAATAACAGGTATACGCGCTTACAACACTAACGAGCGTTTGTTTCAGTTTAATACCAAAATAAACCAGTATATAAACAACGGCGGCAACTTTATAGTGCAATACAATACCAATAGTCGTGTAGGGCCATTTGCAGGTAAAATAGGCCCTTATGATTTCACCATTACCCGCAACCGTGTAACCGACGAAACAGCCAACGTTAAATTCCCTTTGCCTGAGCACAAAGCCTTAACCTATCCCAATAAAATAGGCGATACCGATTTTCAAAATTGGGTACAAGAGCGCGGTATTTATTTCGCTACCGAGCTTGATCCTAATTTTGAAACCATATTGGAAATGGCCGATCCTAAAGAGGAAACCCAAAACGGCAGCCTTGTAATAGCCAAATACGGTAAAGGCAATTTTGTATACACTGGTTTATCATTCTTTAGAGAATTGCCCGCAGGCGTACCGGGGGCGTACCGCCTTTTTGTAAACTTAATCAGTCTTCCTAAAAATGAATAACGAAAAAGAACAGGAAGAAAAATCGCCCATATTAGGCTCGTGGCGCAATGTGTACATACTACTAATAAGCACATTAGTACTGGTAATGCTGTTGTTGTACCTGTTTACCCAATACTTTAAATGAGCAATTTAGATTGGGTAGTACTTTGCGTTACACTGCTTTTCATTGCCCTATACGGGATGTGGAAAAGCAGGGGTATGAAAAATATAGACGGGTATTTACTTGCCGATAAAAAATTGCCGTGGTACCATGTAGGCTTATCGGTAATGGCTACACAGGCTAGTGCTATTACTTTTCTTTCTGCTCCCGGTTTAGCCTATTCTGATGGAATGCGCTTTGTGCAATTCTATTTCGGGCTGCCACTAGCCATGATAGTTATTTGCATAGTGTTTATACCCATGTTCAAAAAAATGAACGTGTATACCGCCTACGAGTACCTAGAGGGGCGTTTCGACAGTAAAACACGTTCGCTTACCGCCTTCTTATTTCTATTACAGCGCGGACTATCAACAGGTATCACCATTTATGCACCTTCTATAATACTATCTACCATACTTAATGTAGATATTATTTACACTACTTTTATAATGGGTGGTATAGTAATATTATATACTGTTTATGGGGGCACAAAAGCAGTATCGTATACCCAAATGCTACAAATGGCCATAATATTTTCAGGCTTGTTTATGGCCGCCTATATGGTGGTAGCTATGCTGCCTGCCAATGTAGGTTTGGGCGATGCACTGCACATAGCAGGCAAAATGGGCAAGCTAAATGCCATTGATACTCAATTCGATTTGAGTAATAAATACAATATATGGTCGGGCATAATAGGCGGGTTCTTTTTGCAACTCTCTTATTTCGGTACTGACCAATCGCAAGTAGGGCGTTACCTCACAGGTAAATCGGTTACACAAAGCCGTTTAGGATTGGTAATGAACGGTTTGGTAAAAATACCCATGCAGTTTTTTATATTGCTAATTGGGGTATTGGTATTTGCCTTTTACCAGTTTAATACACCACCCGTATTTTTTAATAGTGTTGAGGTGAGCCAAATAAAAGAGAGCAAATATGCTGATGCTTTCAATGCACAAGAAAAGCTATTTGAGGAAGTGCATGCCAACCGCCAGCAATATGTAACAGGCTTAGTTGATGCTTTAGAAGCTGACGATGAAACAAAAGTGGATGAAATACGTATTGCCCTGCAAGCCTCAAAAGCACAAGAAAAAGTGGTGCGAGATTCTGCCGTGAGCCTAATAGCCGCCAACAATATACTGGCCGATAAAAACGACTCTAACTATATCTTTCTATCCTTCGTTACCAAGTATTTGCCACACGGGTTAATAGGCTTGCTGATAGCCATCATTTTTTTAGCAGCAATGGGTTCTACCGCAAGCGGTTTAAACTCACTAGCATCAACCTTTATAGTCGATTTTTATAAACGCTTTGGCAAGAAAGGGCGCAGCGAAAAGAGCGATTTAAACGCCTCACGGTGGACAACCGTAGCTTGGGGCTTTTTCTGTATGATAGTAGCACTGTATGCAGGTAAACTGGGCAACCTTATAGAAGCCGTAAACATATTAGGCTCGTTATTTTACGGAGTAATATTAGGTATATTTATAGTAGCCTTTTTCGCTAAAAAAGTAAGCGGTACAGCCGTATTTTATGCAGCTATAGTAGGGGAGGCATTTATTATATTCTCTGCCGTTTTTGAGCTAACCTCATACCTATGGCTAAACCTTATCGGCTGCGTATTGGTATTTGTGTTTGCCTTGATTATTCAAGAGTTTCAAACTAAAAAAGTTTCTGAATAGTTTCTTAGATATAAGATGTTAGATGTCTGATGTCGGGTGGTGTGTGGTAGTCGTCCTGAGCGAAGTCGAAGGGCGTGCAGTGCGGCTGTCATTCTGAGGTTACTAGAAGGGTGCAGAGAGCGTGAGTATGGAACAGATTAACACCCTTTTCTATATATTGGTAAAAACATTTGCAAAATGTATGATGTATTAGAAGATTTGGTAATGTTTGTTTGGGAATACGCCTTTTTGTGGGTGCTCCTCTTAATGTTACTATATTTTTAAAAAAACACAAATAGCCTGTTTTATAAATATGTACACCAACAAACACCGCTGTTTATTGCCCTATTTTTAGTTATCCTGTTTGGATTCTTTACCAATCAGGATAACGATCAACAAATCGGCTGTATTCAATTTATAGAGCCTGTGTATGCGCTTAAAAACATTGTATATTTTTCAATATCACTTGCGTTAGTAATAGTAGCACTTCTTTTTAAGGATAAAGATATTCGCCTGAGGGTATTATATTTAGAGCTATTGAATTGGCTGATTAAACTATTTATTATTAACAAAGCACATCATGTAGGTATAGGTGGTTATACCGTAGCCAATGTAACCCCTTTTGACTATTTATCATTAGTAGTTCGCTTGTAATTAATTAATGTTGTATTAGAAAAGAAGGCTAAACTAGCTAAGGTATTAATAGTTGCAGCCATTGTAATACTATGCAAAATAGCCTTTGATATAGTGCCGTCAATGTTTTAAATGATAAACTATTGGTACGCTAACTATTTACCTGCCTACTGCCAACAAGTTTTTACTAAGAAAACTGAATAAGTAATAACTATTCGATAAAAAACAGATAACTATTAGCTGCTTTATTGTTGTTTTTTTATATGTTTAAAAAATATTAACCCTACAATGGAAGCATATACCACCATTACTCCTAAGAAGCCAACTTGCCAGTGCTGTAAATTCGAAATAGGCGAAAGCGATAGCTTTTGCAATAACTGTGGTTTTCCTTTAAATGGAACTGATGAAGAGAAAGGCAAATTTATAGGTCAATACCTCACACAAAAAAATACTAAAGCCGAAGTTGAAAGTCAGGTAAAAAATGCCCGCACTACTTTGTTTGTAGTAGCCGGCTTAACTACATTGAGTGGGCTTTATTCTTTAGTAGCCAACAAAGAAGGCGATGGTGGGTTTCTTTTAATAATTAGTTTGGTGCTTGCTGCTATTTTTTGTGGTTTAGCTTTTTGGAGTAATAAAAACCCTTTTGGTGCATTGTTAACTGGCTTAATAATGTATGTATCACTTATAATATTGGGTTCAATTGATGATCCTGTGGAACTGATTAGAGGTATAATTGTTAAAGTAATTATTATCAGCTATATGATAAAAGGTGTTGTGGGAGCTTCAAAAGTTAGGGGAATGAAAAATTAATATGGAAATGGAAGAGGAAGAAATTGAGAATGTTGACGCCCCTTTATGTAGATGTTGCAAAGAGCCATATAAATTGGGTGATGATTTTTGTAATAACTGTGGATTTCCGTTTAATGGTACTGAAAAAGAACAAGGTCAATATATAGGCAAATTTTTGGTGGGTGTTCATAACGAAACCGAAGGACAAAGGAACGTTAAGCGAACAAGAAATGCGTTGTTTATTATCGCAGGACTTTTAATGGTTGGGGGACTGATGACTTCGGAACAGGGAAACGAAGGTGCTATAATTTTAGTTGGAAATACTGTGCTAGCCTTTATTTTTTTGATAATAGCAATGTGGAGTGATAAAAGCCCATTTAATGCGTATTTAACAGGTTTATTAATCTTTTTATCAGCACAAGTAATAGGTCTTATTATTTCGCCTGCAAGTATATTTAGCGGACTTATATTAAAAATGATAATTATTTCATTTTTAATAAGTGGTTTAGTAGGAGCTGCAAGCAGTAAGCAAAAACAAAACTAATGGACGAAACCCCTTTAATAGAACCGGTACCCGAAAACGAAAAGCCGTCTGTAACCAACTACGGTTTGATTTGCAGAAGCTGTGGGGTTGAAAATACCTTTACAAGTAAGTTTTGTAGCGCGTGCGGCATAGCTCTTAAAGCAAAATACCAGCAACAAAATACTTCCCAAAACAACGAGGCTATTGTGGGGCAAATAATAGCCTTTTTTATTGCCTTAGTGCTTATATTAAGCCTGTATGGCTATACAGAATTGTTTAACCCCACTTTTGAGAGCAGCCTATTGGTTGATGGTATTATGGCGGCTATTGTTCTTGTATTTGCCTCATTCAACTTCAAAAGCATATTGAAACTATATAGTTTTAAAAATGTGCGCACCCCAATGGTTTTGTTATTAACTATTGTAATGATGGTAACAGCAGTAGGGGTTCATTTTTTGGCGAATTTTATTAACGAAGCGCTTTTTAATGATAATAGCTCAATAACATGGATATACGAGCAAACACAGTGGCCTGTATTGTTATCAATACTATTTATTGGTGTATATCCCGCCATTTTTGAAGAAATTGCTTTTCGTGGCTTTCTGTTCAATAATTTATTGCTGTTTTCAAAGCCCCGTTCGGTAATATTTACTTCAGGCTTTCTGTTTGCCTTTATACATTTTTCTATAATAGGATTGTTGTGGTTATTGCCTTTAGGCTTGTTTTTTGGTTATTTGCGCTTTCGTTACCGCAATTTGTGGTACAGCAGCATTTGCCATTTTGTATACAATACTACCATAGTTATTTTATCATTTTCGGGCGTTTAGGGCAGTTTGTCAAGTGCCTTTAGTATTTTACTCCCTCGGCTTTTAAAACCTGCACTTCCTGTGTGTAATTGCTCTTCTATCAGTAATTTAAGCTCGTTTTTCATGTCGGGATAGTGTTTTGTAATGTTGTATAAAACACTCATACTAAATACTTTAATGGCGACAGCTTCTTTAGGGTCGGCCAAGTAGCCAAAACAAACGTCGGCAAGTATACCCATATACTCTTCGGGCACATCCATATCCTGTAATAAACGCACTGTATTTCGTTTCACAGCATCGTGTAATCCCTTATTTGTAAGGTTATTAATCAGTACACCCAAATAGGGGGTAACTCTTTTAGGATATTTTTGGCCTACCATACCCAAAGGCCAAGCAGCCCTCTGGTTTAAACGATAATCTCCGTTTAAAAAAGCATCCAACAGTGTATTAAAATTTGCATTGCTTTGGCTTGCCCATACCGCAATTTTTTGAGCTTGTATTTTGCTGTGTTCTTTTAAAAGTGCAACTTTTATATCCATTTCCTTGTTCAAAAATAACACTTTAGTACAAGTGTATTAATCAAATCATCCTTATGGGTGATATAAAAAAGTGTACATTTTAACAATTTTGCATCAAAAACAGATACAAATATGAAAATCAAAACAATCCTAGTGTTTGCGGTATGCTTATTCGCTATTGCATCGTGTAAAAAAGAGGAAAGTGTACCTCAGCCTGAGAGTCAAAAGTCATTTGCTTACCTTAAAGTAGGGCATCAATGGATATATGATTTTAGATATAACGGCGGTATATACGATAGTCTAACTATAAGTACAGTAGCCGAAAACAAAGGCATTTATGAAATGTTTATGCAAGATGCAGTGACTAAAGCAACTTCGTACCAATATGTTGAGGGTGAATACCTGCGTAGTTATGATTTTGGGCGAGACAAAAGCAATGCTGTGCGTATAGCGAGCCAAAACTCTAAACAAGGAGATACATGGGCTGATTTTAACGGGCAAGACAGCCTTTTTTCAACCGTTAAACAAATTGAACTTAGTATAACTGTACCTCTTGGGACTTTTAGCTGCACAGAGATTGAAACGACTTATAAGAAAAGTGGAGCAAAACAAACGTACTATGTAAATAAAACAAACGGATTGATAAAAATGGTGTTTACATCGTCGGGAGGTACAGCAAGTTATGAATTAAGAAAGAAAAATTTTTAGTGCTTAATTAATTGATTATCAATATTTAAAAAGAGACACTACCAAATCATACCCAGCTTATTAGCTAAAGTACAGCATTACTAAAAAAACAGCTATTGTACAGGTATAGTTATGTAAAAATCATAATGGCCTTAATATCGTGTAGACACATAAATGCCAGCGTAAATTTGTAGGTAGTGAAACAACAAGTCCATTTTTAGTACAGGCTTTTGATTTTAAATAGCAATAAACAACACTCCTTTTCAACTTTTTTAAGTTTTTTTGCAGTAAATATCATCAGTTTAATGAAAAAATATAGTTTACTGCTAGTATTGGTTTTGCTAGCTAGCATTGGTATTGCCCAAAATAAACCCATAGAAGTTTTAAAAGCTAAAATTGGCCCTGATACTGGAAAATGGACTACAGCAATGGCATTTGGAGTGAATTTTAATCAAGCATCGTTTAGTCCCAACTGGAATGGAGGCGGTGTAAACTCGTACTCAATAGGGGGTACATTAAACATCAATACAGGGTACGAAAAAAGAAAATTTGCCTACGTAGGTAAGCTGGATGCACAACACGGTATACAAAAAGTAAAAGGGCAAGTACAAAGCAAAACAATTGATGTGCTTTTGGCCGATGTGAAATTTGCTTATTTATTTAGTAATAAATGGAGTGGTTATATGGGAGCCAACCTTTTAACGCAGTTTACTCCCGGGTATGAAAACGACGACGACACTTTATACGTAGAACGGAAAAGTAATTTTTTTGCTCCCGCATACCTTACCATACCATTGGGGGTAGAGTACAAACCAAACAAATACTTTTTTGCACGTTTTGGTGTAGCTTCTCTTCGTTACACCTTTGTTACCGATAAAGAAATACGCAAAACCGTGCCCAATAACTATGGGGTAGACACCAATAAAGTTTTTTCGCAACAATTTGGTATGCAAATAGTATCAGGTTATAACAGAGATATTACACCAACCATAAATTTCAAAGCCAATTACTTTGGTTTTTTCGATTATGAAAAAATATACCTTAGTAACTTTGTACATCGTTTAGATATAATGTTTACAGCCAAAGTAACCAAGTATATAAACACCACCTTCTCGTCAATACTATATTACGATCTTACGCAAGATAAAGATGTACAAATAAGCCAAGTATTAAACGTTGGCTTTTTAGTAAAGTTGGGCAAGGATTAATTTTGCCAATTGTTGGCGGGCATAAAACCCATCGTCTTGAAATTATAAAGCGAAGCAGAACTTTAAGTTTTGCTTCGCTTTATAATTTATATAGAAATAGGTTTGGATTGAAATCCAACTATTTAATTAGAAAAAAAATCCATGCACAAAGTGTATCTTTTCATCTAGTAAGTAGTTATAGGTATACTAATGCAAAACAAATTGACGTTTTCAGTAATAAATAACCTTTTAACCCCCCATATTTCTTTATGAAAAATCTTAATATCACCCGTATAGGGGTAGTTTCGCTACTGCTGCTGATTAGTGTTTTTCTTTTCCGTTGTACAACCGAGAAATCAACCTCACAAAGTAAGCAAACCATAAAAGAGCCTTTTAAAAATGTAAAAATTGCAGCACAAACCTATGCTGTTGATGCTGAGAAAGGCGGAGAGATAAAACTTGAAAACGGTACTAGAATAATGGTGCCGCCAAATGCCTTTGTTGATAAAAACGGGCAACCCGTTAGCGGGCAGGTAGATTTAAAATACCGCGAGTTTCATAGTGCTGTTGATATAATGGTAAGCGGTATACCCATGAAAATGACTGATGGTGGAGAAGAGTACGATTTTGAAAGTGCGGGTATGTTTGAAATTAAAGGGTATAGCGGTGTTAACGAAATTGCCATTGCCGACGGTAAAGACCTAAAAGTGCAATTAGCCTCTTTTAAACCCGAAGAAAACTATAACCACTACTATTTTGATGAAGAAAAAGGTGAGTGGAAAGAATTAGCATCGGCAGTGAAACCTGAAAAAAATCCTGACTTTGTGCCTACTCAAAACCTTCCAACCACTGCTGAGGGGCTGGCGGCTTCAGATGGCACAGCAACTGAAAACGTAGCAGCACCCCTTGCACCCAAAAAATACGACCCTAATGCCACTGTACTAAACCTTAATGTTGACTATGACAAATACCCATATTTAAAAGAGTTTAACGGTATAGTATGGCAATATGCAGGTGATGATGAAGCCAACGACCCTAAAAACAATGCTTGGCTGATGAAAGAAAAGTGGAGCAGTGTATCACTAGAGTTGGCCGATGCAGCAGCATCAACCTTTAATCTTAAAGTAGTTTCGGGTAAAAATACTTACGAAGCATTGGTAGTACCCGCACTTAGCGGCAAAGCTTTTGATAAAGCACTGGCAAAATACCAAAGTAGTTTAACAGCCTACAATACCAGACAAGCACGAATAGCAGCTATGAATAAGGGTTCTAATGAATCATATAATAAACACGCTGAGATTGTACGTGCATTTACTGTTAGCAGTTTTGGTATTTATAATTGCGACCGCTACCGTAGCGATGACGGCTTGTTTGCAATAAACTGGAAAGTGGAGCTTGGAGATGATGGGTTTGATAATGCCAATATGTATATATACCACATTTGCAAAACCGATAATACTGTAACTTACTGCTACCCTAATGCTCCAACTATAAAATTCGACCCTAAAAAGGATAACGTATTAATGGCTGTATTGCCCGATGATAAAGTAGCTGTATTTGGCAAAGACGATTTTGCTAAAATGAACTCAAAAGGTCTTAAAGATGGAGGCGATTACACCTTTAGGTTTAACGAGGTAAACCGTAAATTTAGTAGCACCACCGATATTAGTAAATTTGTTGATGGTATATAAACCCCAACAGGTTATTAGCTAAATTCACCCAAAATAAACCCAATCACAAACGCAAATGAGGCTGTTAGTAGCAATCATATTGGTAGTGGTATGCCACCTTAGCACCTTTGCCCAAAACAACGATATAGTGTTGTTGCCCATAAAGGTAAACGGCCTTTGGGGGTACATGGACGAAAGGGGCAGGGTGGTAATAGAGCCACAGTTTCAGCGTGCTGAGAGTTTTAGGGGGAATATGTATGCCAAAGTAAAACACAATGGCGTACCCGGGCTTATAAATAAGCAGGGGCAAGTAACACAATTGCCTGTTAATGCTAAAGTAGAAGTATTTAGCGGTGATTTTCTGCTGATTGAACAAGACGGAAAACAAGGGATAAGTGATATCATGTTTAACACCATATTGCCTGTTAATTACAAAACCATTAAACACTTTGTTCAGGTAAGTTTGCGCAATACATGGAGGCGATTTAACCCCGCAAATGATTTTATACTAACCACATACGACGATAGTTTGTGGGGATTATACAATTTTAGCGGAGATAAAATACTTGATGAAGCCTATACCTATATCGATTTAGTTAACAATTACTTTTTTGTTGCTATAAACGAGGAGAGAGGTTTGTATAACAAGTTAGGTAGTGAAATTTTACCACCTATATATCAGGCAGTGTCTGGCTTTAGCAACTCACTTTTTTTAGTTCAAAAAGACAATCTTTTAGGTTTATACGATACGTTGGGTAAACAACAGTTTGCCCACAACTGGCGGCAAATTACAAATATAAACCAAGCATGGGCGTTGTTTGAAAAAGAAGATACCAGCGAGGTAATAAACCTATCAACCCACTTACCTATACCCAAAACAGCCTACCAAACGGCCGAAAGGTATGGCAACGAAGCATTACTTATTACCAAAAACGGAAAAAGAGGTTTGTATGGTGCATTGGGTAGCGAGCTATTGCCCGCCATTTTTGATGATTTTTACGAACAAGACAACTACTACTATACCATAAATAATAAGCTGATAGGCTTGTGCGATAGCACAGGCAAGCAGATAGTTGAGCCTAAGTACGATTTTATTGATGATATAGAAAATAATGTAGCTATTGTAAAGAAAAACAATAAATGGGGACTAATAAATACTTTGGGAAGAGAAATAGCCGCAACACAATACGACGATATTGACCTAGGCGACAATACTGCCAAGTGCAAAAAAGGCAATACACTTGAAATTTATACCCTAAACGATAGAGGACAGGTAACAGAGGTTATAAAATACCAAAACGTTATTACCCTTGATGTAAAAGGAGGGCCACAGTGGCAAAATGCAGGCCGCAATACACAAAATTTGGGCACAGCACCTAGGCGTAACCTGCGCATGGGCAATTGGTTTTACGATACTGCAGTAAATAAATGGGGTTTGCAAAATGCCAATGGCGATACACTTATAAAACCTTTATTTAATTCAGTAACCCGAACCGATACCTCGCAATATGCCATAGTACAACTGGGAGACAAAGATTATTCGGTAGGTATTGCAGGCTTTAAAGTATTGTTTCAGGGGCGTAAAGGCTTGGTGCGTGAAAGCGATGGCAAAATTTTAGTAAAACCTTCAATGGCATACATAGACCCTATAGTACTAAATAGCAAGGGGTTTGTTTATGCGCGAGGAATGCTACTATCGGGTCAGTATATTATTATCACCCCAAGGGGAGGAAGAATGCTATCGGGTTGCAGGTATATTGATGAACAACACGAAGGAATATCGAGGGCTTTTATTGGTGGAATAGATAATAAACCATTTGACGGCAGCGATATTAACCGTATATCGGCGTGGAGTTATATTAATCAACTAAGGGGGCGTATAGATTTTGATAATGGAAGTAGTAATCCCGGTCAAAGAGATATAGACTTTAAAAAAGGTTATTGGATATATATTGATAAAAACGGGCGGAAAATAGACGGTAAATACACCTTTGCTAATAACTTTTATAACAGAAGAGCCATAGTAAAACAAGAGAACTACTACGGGGTAATTAATGACAACTTTCAGCAAGTTGTAAAAGCCCAACACCATCTTATTACCCGCTTGCCTCACTCTGACGGGAAACAATTTTTAGTAGAAGATTACATAGCCAAAGAAGGATATATAGATACACTGGGCGACCCTATAACAGGTTTTAACTTCGATCGTGTAAATAGTTTTAGTTGCGGTTATGGTTTGGTTACAATAAGAAATAACAATAATGGGAACCTTTATTATTATGTAAATGGCAATGGTGAAAAGATTAATAATCAGCAATATAACCGCGCCAATAACTTTAAAGACGGGTTTGCACTGGTACGCAATAGCAAGGGATATACCCATATAGATATTACAGGGCAAGAAGTAACAAATGAATATAGAAGGGCAGGAGAATTTAGTAATGGACGCGCTTGGATACGCAAAAAAGGGAAATATGTTATTATTGATGCTGAAGGAACAGAATACTTAAACAATACATTTACAAAACTTACCCCCTTTATGCAAAACCGAGCTACGGCAGTAATAAGTGGTGCAAAATGGGTGGTAATAGATAAAAACGCCGATATCGTAGGCAAAAACAAATACAAACGCACTAAAAACTTCGACTCGCTAGGCAATTGTATTGTCGCCAAAAAACGCAAATGGGGATTAATAGATAATAACAACAATGTAATTATCCCCTTTAAATATCAAAAAATTGAAGGCCCTGTAGCTGGTAAATATTTGTTGCGTAAAAGCCGTAACAGGTATAGTGTATACGTATTTGATACAATAGAAAACAAGCCAAAAAAACTGGGTAAAGTACGTAATGTATCAATATTGACCGATGGTCGAATAATAGCCCAAAAAGGCTCGAGTACATATATTATTGACGGTGATGACAAAAAACTTTTGGTAAACAGGCCTATAAACTCCAAAAACTTGTACCAAGAATTTTGCATAATAGGTTCGGGTAGTAAAATGGGTGTGATTAATTATAACGGTGATACTATTATGCCTACCTCTTATAGAAACTTGCGTTACTTAGGGTATGGTTTGTTTTACCACCAACCGCAACAAAGCGAAAGTAAAGGAGAAATAATAACCCTAAGCGGGGTAGTGGTTGAAAAAAATATTGCAACTGCATTGCCTTTTAGTAATGGCTTCTCTATGGTATTAAAAAAAGGGAAGTGGGGCGTTATTGATGCCGATGGTATTTGGGTTGCCGAGCCAAAATACGATTGGGTAAAACCCTACGAAAATAATTTTGCCCGTGCAGGAACTTACAAAACCCGCTATATTGTTAATGCCAACGGCGTGTTTCTTACTGATGCCAATTTTGAAAAACTTGAATTTGAACCTTTGGCACAACTATACCGCGTAGAATTGGGTAAAAAAGTAGGGTATCTGCAACCAATTGGCGATTGGGTATGGACACCAAAGCAATAGCTTATAAACAGTAAAATCAAAACTTTAAGTTCAAAATTCTAAAAAAGAACTTCCAATCAATAGCTAATAGCCAAAGGCAAAAAGCAAATTAAAACTGCCTTTAAATTCTTTACTGATAAATGGAAAATGCTAAATGTTAAAAGTATATTGGCAGTAACAAACCCTTTTTTAACATGAAAGCATACGATACACTTGTTGAAGCCCTTAACGATTTAAAAAGTAGAGGGTATACCCTTGATTTTAATTTACAACCCGATTGCCTGCATTGTGCAGCAAATGATATACGTTTACACCCCGAAGATTTTGAAATAACAGAAACCTATCGGTTTGAAGGGGAAACAAACCCTTCTGACGAGTCGGTGTTATATGCTATTGAAGCTAAAGATGGCAGTAAAGGTGTTTTGGTAAATGCGTATGGAATATACGCTGATGCAGCATCGGCAACTATGGCAAAAAAGTTATCTCATAATTGAGAAGGTGTATAAATAACACACATAACTTGCAAAGCTTAGTATAAATTTATTAAATTCGATTTAAACTAACCTATAAAACAACTACTTAAATAAATTAACTATGGGCTTTGCAAAAGAATTTAAAGAGTTTGCCATGAAAGGCAGTGTTATAGACCTTGCCGTAGGTGTGGTAATTGGTGCCGCATTTGGCAAGATTGTCGATTCGCTAGTGAAAGATATAATTATGCCTATTGTAGGAATACTTACAGGCGGATACGATTTTGCTGAATTATCATACAAAGTAGGTGATGCAGAAGTTAAGTATGGTAATTTTATACAAGCATCACTTAACTTTCTAATCATTGCTTTTATTCTGTTTATGGTAATTAAAACTGTAAATAAAATGAAAGCCAAAGAAGAAGACAAATAACTTCAGCCTATGGTATAAACAATTACTTTTTTCACAACAAAAAGGCAGGGCGAAAACCCTGCCTTTGTTGTTTAGTACCAATATGTAAAATGAATTTATTTTACTATTAAAATAACCGTTTGGGTTTGGGTTTCCCCTTTCATTTTCACACTGTAAGTACCTGCCGCCATTGTAGTAGTACTTAGGTCAATTGGCAATGTATTTTTACCTTTTACCAAAGTATGTTGGTGGCTATATTGTTTTTTGCCAAGCAAATCATAAATCTCAACTTCAACATCACCAGCAATATTGCTATTTACCTCTAACTTAACTTCTTGGCTGGCGGCGGCAGTTGGGTTGGGCATTACCAAAATAGCTTGGTTTGCTTCTTTACCCTCATCTTTTGGTGCTACACGCGCATTGTTACCTCCTCCAATTATATTGGCAAAGCATAAAGTAACATCAGAATTTTTATTGTGTATAGCTAATAGATTTACATCAGGTACCATTTTAGAAATATCAACAACAGGCATCATAGGGTTTGGTTGCATTCCGCCCAGTAGTATGGGGTTGTTAAACATTTCGTTACAGCCTGAAATGCCATTAAAATATGCTTTTATCATATACATATCAGCACCACCTAAACCTGTAAAACTACCTTGTGTAGAACCAAACATAGTAAGCCCGTCCAAATTTGGTGGTGGAGCAGCACAGGGTGTTGTTGTACGTTGGTCTATTTTGGTAGCATAATCATTTCCTCCACCGCCATAGGTAAACTCATCACCGGGTATAGTTACTCCAAACTGATCCATCTTCACCACCATTACATCACTACCTCCAAAAGCACCGTTAGAAGCATTACCAATAGCATAGTACTCATAATTGCAGGCAGAGTTTAATCTTTCAATCACATCATAGCAGATATTGTCTGTATTTGGATTAACACTATAATCATAAACATTGGTAAAAAACGGAGCTATAAGTCCATCCATACGGGTCACCATAAAATCTTTATTACCATAAAGATCTGTTGTACCGCCCAAAATAAATCCCGGAGGTAATGGCCCTGCTTGCGCTTGACGTATACTTCTCCATTCTTCGGTAGTATTTGGGCTACCTGTTATTATTACAGGGTGAGGTGCCGGTACACCATTATTAGCGTCTATATGAAACAAAAAAGCATCGTCAGACACGCCATCGTTTACTTTGCCCACTATAGCAGCACTTTGAAAACCAAAAGGATTCATAAGGTTTTCATCAATGTCTCTGCCCCAAGCATTTATAACAGGTGCTTGTATATCATACATAACACTCCAAACCATAGCGCCCGAGCATTCGTTTATTCGCATAGCAAATACTTTAAATAACCCTGTAGGGTCTAAGGCAGTGCCGGTTATATACCAGTCGCCAGGGAAAACAATAGATTTTTTGGCACCGGTAACATCTACTATATCCCACCCTGAACCTGCGGGCGGTATATAGTTAAATACAGCAGTTACACCGCCACCGGCGGCTACTTGCATAAAAAACACACCTGAGTTTCCAGGGGCTGTAACCGATGGGTCGGTATAACTACCAACAATACCAAACAAGCCACAGGTAGAAAGTTCCATAGCTTGGGGCAAGCCGGTTACATTAAGCATTGCACCGGCAGGGTTTGCTAGCACATAGTTCTCGTTAAAGTGTGGCGGCCCCGGTACGTTTCCATTTAGGCGGGTATAGGTAGCAGGTATACTGCTTACAGGTAGGCATGATAGACCAACGCCTACCATAAATTGACCAGCTGGTGCTACGGTATTAATGTTGGTGCCTGATACACCGTATTCATCATTAGCTGCCGATCCGTAAAGATGTTGGAAATACTGCGCGTTGGTAGTTAACCCGGTTAACACCAATGCAATTAAGATTAGTTTTTTCATAATAATGCTTGATAGTGGATAGTTTCTGAAAACAATTGCAATTGTGATACAATATTACAAAAAAATATATAAAAGCAAATTTTTTTACATTAAATCTTTTTGATAATCAGTGCTTTATACGTGGTGTTTTGTATGCAGGATTATTATTGCAGTAACTGTTTTTTGCGGTATAGTATAAAGGAAAGCAGGTATTTTATAAACAAATAGGGGCGAGAAAATATCTTCTTGCCCCTATTGTAATTTTATACTGTAGTAATTGTTGGTACTATTTTCTATTTAAGCCACTTGCCCAACCAATCAAAAAATACACGGTTCCAAAGTAGGCTGTTTTGAGGTTTGTTTACCCAATGTCCCTCATCAGGAAAGTAAAGAAAACGACTGGGTACGCCCAATGTTTGTGCAGCGGTAAAGGCTTGCATACCTTCGCCCAAAGGCACTCTAAAATCTTTTTCGTTATGGATAACCAGTATAGGGGCATCCCAGTTTTTAACATATTTATGGGGTGAGTTTTTCTCGTAGTTCTCAGGGTTTTCCCAATACGTACCATTATCATTTTTGGCAAAAAATAATTCTTCGGTAGTACCGTACCAACTTTCCATATTAAACATACCGCAATGCGATATAAAGCATTTAAAACGCTTATTATGGTTGCCGGCTAGCCAATACACACTATAGCCTCCAAAACTAGCTCCTATAGCTCCCATTTTGTCTGTAGCTACATAAGGCTCCTTAGCCACCTCGTCAATAGCACTTAGGTAATCTTGCATAGGCTGTCCACCATAGTCGTTCATAATTTCGTCGTTCCACTCTTGGCCAAACCCTGGTAGGCCACGACGGTTAGGAGCAACTATAATATAGCCCTGTGCAGCCATTAGCTGAAAATTCCACCTGTAGCTAAAAAATTGCGATACTGGGCTTTGTGGGCCACCTTGGCAATACAACAGGGTAGGGTATTTTTTTGTACTGTCGAAATTTGGAGGGTATATTACCCATGTAAGCATTTCTTTATTGTCGGTAGTTTTTACCATACGTTTGCGCACTTCACCCAAAGAAACTGTGCTTAATATTTCAGTATTAGGGTCAATCAAAAGGGTTTCTTTACCCTTCATATCTACTTTATACAATGCAGCAGGGTAGCTCATGCTGTTTTTCATACCTATCAGCATAGTTTTCTTTCCATCTTTATAAGGAACAATAGCATTGTAGTCGTGCACACCTTGTGTTATCTGATTGATTTTTTTGCTTTTAAAATCGTACTCAAATATTTGACGGGTAGCATTAATGGTAGATAGAAAGAATATTTTGTCTTTATCTGGGCTCCACACAAAACCATCAACGCTGTATTTAAAATCTTTGGTAATGTCTTCGCTACCCACAAGTATGCGGTTTTTATCGGCCTCGTAGCCTGCACGTTCCATACTTAGCCACGCTACCCCTACCAATTCTTCACTTGCTTGCCATGGCTGTGGCTCGGTATCGTATCCCACACCGCAACCTTTCAGCACATTGGTGGTAGCAGAGGAAATATCGTATACATATATATCGCTATTGGTGCTGTATGCACTTTGCGTACCCTCTAGTTTTTTACTAGTATATAGTAATTGCTTGCCGTTGGCGCTAAAAGTTATTTGTTCGTCGCCTCCAAAAGGGTGCAAAGGCGAGTGGAATTTCTCGTCTTTCATTATATCCTTACCGGTGTTTATAAGGTTTTGCTCTTGGTAGGGTGTTATAAATACATGGCTGTAAGTATAATCGCTCCACTGCGTCCAATGGCGGTACATTAATCCGTCAATAATTCGGGCATCTACCTTGTCAAGATCAGGGTAAATATCCTTTACCGTCTTGTCCAACTTCACATCTTGCCCGTAAGCAATATGTTTCATATCAGGGCTATACTTATACCAAGTAATGCCACCTTCAATATTGGTAACACGTTTTTGGGTGTAAGTAGTAATATTATACTCCCACAATTGTGTTTCGTTTTCTTTACTGCTAAGGTAGGTTATAGCCTTGCCGTCAGGTCGCCAAGCTACTTGCGAAGGATTTTCGGGCAGATTGATAATATTTTTAGCAGGTGTATTTTCTTTCAAACTATATACGTGCAAAACAGTGCTGCCTGTATTATCTTTTATGGTATAACTACGGGTAGTATATAACAATAGCTCACCGTTGGGCGATACAGCGGGGCTGCCAACACGGTGTAGCTCCCACATTTTTTCAGGCGTAAAAGTGTTTTGTGCGGATAGCGAGACGGACATGAGTAATAATAGTATAATGCTTAGTTTTTTCATATTCACACATTTAATGGCGGCTAATATAGCTATTTTGGCATTTATCATTTAAGCGACAAGCTGTGTTACATACTACAATTAGACAAAACCAACAAAATACCCCTTAAAAACCAGTCACTTAATGCTGAAACTAACAATAACTTGTGCTATAGTTTGAAGTTTAGCAAAAACGGTATACCTTTGCACACTTCAAAAAAGGTCTCATGGCCGAGTGGCTAGGCACGGGTCTGCAAAACCCTTCACGGCGGTTCGAATCCGCCTGAGACCTCTTTCTTTTTCTTCAACCCGCAACTTCAACACCTTTGAAAGTAACTTTTTTAGGCACAGGCACTTCGCAGGGAATACCCGTTATAGCTTGTGATTGTGAAGTTTGCCAATCTACTGACCCAAAAGACAAACGCCTTCGTACTTCCATACACTTAGAAATTGACGGACTTAGCCTTGTAGTTGATACTGGCCCCGATTTTCGCCAGCAAATGTTGCGTGAAAACATACAACATCTTGATGCTGTAGTTTTTACCCATGCTCACAAAGACCATATAGCGGGTATGGACGATATACGTGCCTATAATTTTAAACAACAATCTGATATACCCGTATATGCTGATAGTATAGTGCAAGAGGCATTGCATCGCGATTTTTACTATGTATTTGCTGCCGAAAAATACCCCGGCATACCCGAGGTGAAACTACACACCATTGAAAACAAGCCTTTTAGTATTGATAACACAGTTATTACACCAATAAAGGTATGGCACTATAAATTGCCCGTATTAGGTTTTCGGTTTAAAGATTTTACCTATATAACCGATGCTAATAGTATTGATGAAGAAGAAAAGGCTAAAATACGTGGCAGCAAGGCGCTTGTATTAAATGCGCTACGCAAAACTGAGCATATATCGCACTTTACGCTTAATCAAGCCATAGCTTTATCGCAAGAACTGGAAATAGAAAATACCTATCTCATTCATCTTAGTCATCAGATGGGAAAACACGCCCAAGTGGAGCAAGAATTACCAAAAGGCATTCATATTGCATACGATGGTTTAAAGTTGCAGTTTTAACACTTTATCAATATACCGTCATTTCACCCCCTTGCTTGAAATTTCTTTCAGAAGAAAATTTTAATGTCTTTCACCGGTTAAGAACCTATGTGAGTTTTGTTGTCAGGCAGCTACAACCCTAGTAAAATCAACGTTTTTATATAAAAAAAATGGCCGCACTTGAGTTAACAAGTGCAGCCCTATCAATTGCATTGCTTATGTTCCGTCTCCCGACGGATTGGAAAAGCTGGTACAAAAATACAATAGGGTTTATATCTACGCAATAGTTTACTGCAAAAATTTGCACGCGCAGCCAAAATGTGCATTATTTTTCACCAAAAACAGTGGTTACAAAGGCATAATACCCCCATAATTTAAATATAATACCCCGCTGTAAGTGTTACTAATACATAGTGTGTTTGTATTTTAAACATTTTTTTGTTTGAAAATTAAATTTTATATATTTTTGCATTGAGAGTTATCAACATCAAAAAAAAATGTTTGTACACCAAAATTTGAAAATACTGCGCAAGCGCAAAGGAATGACCCAGCAAGAAGTGTCAACCGCTATAGATATAAATCGTAGCAGCTTGGCAGGGTACGAGTCGCAAATACAGCCCGACTTAGGTTTGCTAATAAAATTCTCTGAATTTTTTAACGTTACCATTGATACAATGGTGAAGGTTGATTTGGCAAAACTATCAGAAAGGCAATTGCGTGAGCTGGATAACGGTATTGATGCCTACCTAAACGGGAATAAGCTGCGCGTGTTGGCTACAACGGTAGATAGCGAAAACCGCGATAATATAGAAGTGGTTGGTTTGCGCGCAAAAGCCAGTTATTTGGCAGGCTATGCCGATCCTGATTTTATAAGTGAGTTGCCTATGGCCAACCTGCCTTTTTTAGACAGGCATAAGAAATACCGTGTTTTTCAGGTTGATGGTGATAGTATGCTGCCCATACGTGATAAAAGCTGGGTAGTGGGCGAGTATATGGACGACTGGACGGATGTAAAAGACGGGCAACCTTATATAATACTTACCGAAAACGAAGGTGTGGTGTTTAAAACCGCCTACAACAAAATAAAACAGCAGGGCAAGCTATTGCTTACCTCATTAAACCCGCAATACAAGCCTTTTGAGGTAGAAGCAGCAGAAATAAAAGAAGTATGGCGTTATGTAATGAATATGAATTTTGGCGATATTAGTGTAGTGAATTAATAAAAAGTATAAATTCTAAATACTAAAACCGAAATAATAAAATACCAATCACAAACCACTAAAACCAACCACCACCGTGTACGCCATAGTAGATATTGAAACCACAGGAGGGTATGCACAAGGCCACCGCATCACCGAGATTGCCATAGCCATTTACGATGGTGAACAAATGGTGGACTGGTTTGAAAGTTTTGTAAACCCCGAAGCAAAAATTCCGCTGCATATAACAGCCCTTACAGGCATTACCAATGATATGGTAGATGATGCGCCCACCTTTGAGGCGATAGCCCCGCAAATATATAAGCTATTGCAACCTTGTGTGTTTGTAGCCCACAATGTTAACTTCGATTATTCGTTTGTACGCCATCAACTGGCTGAGGCGGGTATAGAATGGAATGCCAAAAAACTTTGTACAGTACGCCTTTCACGCAAAATATTCCCCAATTTTCCTTCCTACAGTCTTTCATCACTTTGTAAAGAACTAAATATCGAGCAAACCATAAAACACCGTGCGGGTGCTGATACACTGGCCACCGTTGAGGTTTTTAAACTACTGCTGCAAAACGATAAAGACGGAGTGATACAAAAATCGCTAAAAGGCAATGCAGGCGAGTTTCGCTTGCCCGCACACCTTAACCGTGATGAATTTGAAGTATTGCCCGATACTACAGGCGTATATTATTTTCTCAACTCAAAAAACGAAATTATATACGTTGGCAAAGCCAACAATATTAAAAAAAGGGTAGGGCAGCATTTTTCAGGAAAAATAACCCAAGAAACCCGTCAAGGTTTTTTGCGCGAAATAGCCCACATAAGCCACGAAGAATGCGGAAACGAACTGGTAGCCCTTTTGCTTGAAGAACAAGAAATAAAAAAACACTGGCCAAAATACAACCGCGCTCAAAAGAAAATAAAATTTGCATGGGGCTTGTTTGAGTATACCGACCGTAAAGGGCATATACGTTTGGGGATAGACTATATACGCCGAGGTGCACAGCCCCTTATGCGTTTTGGTACGCTGGCCGAAGCTAGGCACTTTCTACTAACCAAAACCGACGAGTTTAAACTTTGTCCCAAATTATGCGCCATTGATACATCGGAGTCAGAATCGTGTAATCCTGTAATTACGAAACACTGTGTAGGCAATTGTCGCAATGATGTCGGTGAATATAACCAACGTGTGCAGCAGTTTATTGATAGCCTAGCGGAGCACAAGCCTACGTACGCCTTACTGGGCAAAGGCCGTAAACCTACCGAGCAAACAGTAGTGTATGTGAGCGAAGGCACACTAAAAGGCTACGGATTTATAGAGAAAACCCAAAGCTGGAGCAACCGTAACGAGCTGGAAAACTATATAAAACCCTGCAAACCCACCATCGATTCTGAATTGATAGTTAGTGCCTATCTGCGCCGCAACCCCTTTACCAAAATGGTGTTGTTTAATTAGCATATTACATTTATCATTATACAGTGTAATGTGCTTTTAGCTAACAAATCACCAATCCTTACTTGTTTCTAAACTTTTCTACCCTTTACTTCGTTCAGGTAATAAATAATGTTGCGCCGAACTTCAATAATAGCCCTGTTGGTATCGCTTGCCGTTTTTGTGGTGAGCATTAATATCTATTGTACCAATAGCAAACAAGCGTCAACCCAAAACCCACCACTAACGTATTTAAACCACCACGATACCGTTAAATACGTGGGTATGAATACCTGCCGTGCTTGCCATGCCGATAAGCACAGCACTTTTATACATACAGGCATGGGGCAATCGTTTGGCAAGGCCACCAAAGAGAAAAGCTCGGCAAATTTTAACCACAAACCTGTTTACGATAAATACCGCAATTTTTATTACCAACCCTATTGGGCTGGCGATGATTTTTATATAAAAGAATACAGGCTAGAAGGAAAAGACACCATACACAAACGCGAGGAAATGGTGGCTTATATTGTTGGGTCGGGACAACATACCAACTCACACATTATAGAAACCAATGGCTACCTCAATCAAGCTCCGCTTACATTTTATACCCAAGACGGGCACTGGGACTTACCCCCCGGTTTTGAAGACGGTAACAACACCCGTTTTAGCCGTATTATTGGCCTAGAGTGTATGAGTTGCCACAATGCCCTGCCCAGCTTTGTACAAGGTTCTGAAAATAGGTTTACCATGATACCTAACGGTATTGATTGTGAGCGTTGTCATGGCCCCGGTGAGGTACACGTAGCCAATATACAAGCAGGCAAGTTGGTAGATACTGCAAAAGCTATTGATTATAGTATTGTGAACCCGCGCAAACTAACGTGGGAACGACAAATAGACCTTTGCCAGCGTTGCCACTTACAAGGCAATGCAATATTAAAAGAAGGGAAGGGCTTTACCGATTTTCGCCCCGGTATGGTGCTTAGTGATTTTATGGATGTGTATATGCCTCGTTACGAGGGCAACGATGAAGAGTTTATTATGGCATCGCACGCGCAACGCTTGCAAATGAGTCAGTGTTTTGTGCAAAGCAATAAATCCGCACTTAACAGTAAAGAAAACAGTGTGTTACAGCTTACGTGCATCACCTGTCATAACCCCCATATCTCGGTAAAAGTTACAGGAAAGCAAGTGTTTAATGCCGCGTGCAACAATTGCCATGCACAAAATATTTGCACTGAAAGCGAAGCGGTGCGAATGGAACAAAACAACGATTGCAGCGGTTGCCACATGCCCAGTACGGGAACTATTGATATACCTCATGTAACGGTTCACGACCATTATATACGGAAACCTCAAAAAGGAGAAAAAACAAAAAATGCTAACGAGGTAAAGAAATTTATAGGCATATACGCTGTAAATAATGCCAATAGCGACGTTTTAACACGCGGAAGGGCATACCTTAGCTATTTTGAGAAATTTGAGCCTACAAAGCCTAATTTGCTTGATTCGGCGGTGTTTTATTTACAAAAAGCAAAAGCTGCCCCCCAATATTTTATCCATTGGGCATATTTAAAAAACGATTTTACCACCTTGCTGCAATATACCCCCAAAGCCACTAATCCTGATGCGTGGACGGCCTATCGCATAGGGCAGGCGTATTATACCACAGGCAAACTAAGCGAGGCTGAGAAATACTTGGCACTTGCGGTGAAACAAGCCCAACAAAATATTGAGTTTAAAGCAAAACTTGGGGCGGTGAAATTGGAGCTAAACAAAGCTGCCGAAGCCCTACAGCTTTTAGAAGACGTAATACACAGCTACCCCAAACACGTGCAAAGCCTTACCAATTTGGGCTACCTGCATTTTTTGCAAGGCAATATTGCACAAGCCAACCAGTACTATGATAAAGCCCTTGCATTAGACCCCGACTATGAAGCGGCATTGCTAAACAAAGCGGGGCTATATAACTACCTGAAACAATACGACAAAGCAAAAGCCTTATTGCAAAGGGTACTGAAGCAAAATCCCAATAACCAAAGGGTGAAGGAATTGCTGGCGCAGTTGGATAAATAAAAATTTACTATATTTGGTTTTAAAACTACGTTCATGAAAAATATTTCTTTATTGGCTACTCTGTTATTTGTTTTAATTTATAGCAACTCTTATGCACAAAAAACTATAAACCAACCTGTTGATACTAAAGAAAGTTTAAGACATATTATAAATTTGGGTAACAGAGGATTTATAATAACAACTTTTGTTGATGGAGAAAATGAAACCCAAAAATATACCATGTATGATTGGGATTTGAACCAAAAATGGGTGTTTGATACTAAAGAAGTTACCGAAGATAAAGAGTATTATCAATTACACTTTTTATCAAACCCTTTTTCTGAAAAAGTATTTGCGAGCTTGCGTACAACAAGGCTTTTAAAAGCCTTTCAATCTTCTAAACCAAAGGAAGATGATATAATTAATGTTACCATTGATAAAGACGGTAACATTAACAAAACTCTTGAAAAAGAATCTCTGTTAAAATCTTCTGACAAACAATTTATCCCTGATTTCAAGATTATAGCAAACAACAAGGTGTTAATGGGGGTTTATGAGAATATTGAAAAAAAGAAGCTAACCGTAATGTTTTACTGGTTTGACCCAGAAACAAGTGAAATGGTAAAGAAAAAAACTGAGTTGGAAAGAGGCTTGGATGAACTTAAAGACGAAGACCATACTACACCAGGCATCTTTTTTCTGGGTAATACTGACAATAGTGTTTTGCTAGCAAAAAAAACTATAAACAATGATTTTAATGAGGCTATCTTCACCGTATATGAGCTTGATTTTGAAGGTAAAATTATTAAAACCACCGAAATGTCAATCTCTATTAAGGGTGAGTTTTCTCCTACGTTGTTCAGTTATGATTTTTATAATTCAGAAGAGCAAAGTTACAAACATCAAATATGCTGCATAAGCTATAGTAGGAATCTTAAAGGCGATATTCTCAGAGATTTAGATGGTAACTCGTTCAGGCAAGACTATGCTTCAACATGCATCTCTTCTTATCATTTCTCAAATATTAAGTATGATGACAAATATAACTACTTCTATATTTATGGGGTTGGTGATCTTTCAGGCAAGGGTAAAAATGCTAATTCATACTTTGTATATAAGTTTGATAGAGAAGGTAACAAAATTTCTGGAAATCAAATGGATTTAGGAGCTACTATTGACAAAAACTACAGAAGATCCGAATGGCGAAGGACATTAGTTGACTTAGATATTGTTGATAGCACTATAGTAAAGTTTATTTTTAGTGATTATGACATAATTGGAGTGTTATATACCAATTGTGAAAAAACACTAAACAGTGATATCCAAAGTACTCCAAAAGTTAAAGGTACCCACTCTGCTGATGCGGCACTAAGCCTTTTTAATACTCTTGGCAAAGCAAATTCAAATGCTAAATACGATAATGCCGAAGCAGCAAAATATTATCATGCGTTATTTATAAAATCGGGAAGGTTTAGTATTGATTGTGTTCATTATTATGACAAAAAAGTTGTTGTTAGTCAAGAGAAAGGCGGAGATCAGATTGAAGTTGCTGTATTTAAATAACATGATTTCAGGATAATATAATTAGAAAAGTTGCCTGAATAGAGGGTGCGGAGGTTACGTCATTCCTTCGAATGGGTCTCGAATTTATTCGGGATGTGCATAAGGCAATACTTTTAACTATGCACCCTTTAGTAACAGCAGTTTCATAATCTTACTTTATCACTACCTCACGTTAGATAATTTTACCAATGACCAAAGGGTGAAAGAGTTGCTGGCGCAGTTGGATAAATTACTATAATTTATTAATTAAGTAGTAGCGCAAATTCTATCAAATAGTCTTTAGTTTGTACAAATTATATACAGGCAATGTCGGGCGATACATTAAAGATACTAGGCAAAGAAATTAAAAGGGGTAAAAGTGCCTTTTTGGAGCTTGAAATAGCCAAGCTACACACCCGTACTCCAATAAAAATTCCTGTAATTGTTAATCGATCTAAATACGATGGCCCCACAATACTATTAATGGCAGGCGTACACGGTGATGAAATAAACGGTGTAGCGATAGTGCGAGAAATCATCAAGAAAGAATATAATAAACCCGATTGTGGGACAATAATTTGTATTCCTGTTTTAAATGTTTTTGGGTATTTAAACCAAAAACGAGCGTTTCCTGACGGACGCGATTTAAACCGAATGTTCCCCGGTTCGTTGCAAGGTTCATTGGCCAGTCAGTTTGCGTATACATTTAGAAAAGAGATAGTTCCTTTGGTGGATTATGTAATTGATTTTCATACAGGGGGTGCAAGCAGAGAGAATATGGCTCAAGTACGTTGTGTATTTACCGATGATAAAGCATTGGAGTTGGCTAAAGTGTTTTGTGCACCGTTTATTGTCCATTCTGAAAATATCAGTAAATCGGTACGAGAAACAGTAAACAAATTGGGTAAAACCATTTTGTTGTTTGAGGGCGGTAAATCAAAGCATATAGACCAACAGGTGATTGATTACGGTGTTAACGGGGCTTATAATGTGATGAAACATATAGGCATACTAAAAGGCGAAACGGATACTACTACTAAGCCAATCTTGATAAAAAAATCGAAATGGGTACGTGCTTTGTATTCGGGAATGTTTAAGGCAGTTGCAGTCAATGGCTCGAAGGTGCAAAAGGGAGACGTTATAGGCTATATTTTAGATCCTTATGGTGAGTTTGAAAAGAAGGTAAAAGCCCCTTTTGACGGCTATATATTTTGTGTAAACAATGCACCTGTAGTAAACAAAGGCAATGCCCTTTTTCATATAAGTACTGAGGTTGTTTAATGCAATGTGTAATCAAAAAAAGTCATTAAAAGTAGCTTTCCACAAGTTGTAAGTTGTTGTTTTTAAGATTATTACGTGTATTCGTGTATACAACTATTTATTCAAAATTTTGTGTATTGTTAAAAACAAGATGTATATTTGTGGTGTAATAAAAAAGCCCTGCTTTTATACAGGGCTAAAAATCTAAGTCTACAAAAATCTGGATACAACTATCACGATTTGAAGTAAGACATAAAAAAATTTTAGAGGCAATTTAACCTCTAGGGATAGCCCTCGAGCCGTCCAGTTTAATTTAAAATAAATTTCTCGCATTGAGATTTAATAGCAGAAGTATTATCCCCAGTTACAGCTGGGGATTCTGCTTGTACAAATTTCTACTATATTGTTTTGTAATTCAATGTTTAGAAATCCACATTTTCCACATACCTCCCTGTATCAAATAATTACCAACAGCAAATCCCTACACAGTACTGGGCTCAAGGGGTGTAGGAAGAGTTTATCGACACGTAATGTTTGCTTAATGATTTTTTAAAATGATATTTTCTTTGTTATAGATATGTAGATGTTAGTGTTTGCAAGGGGTATAGCTGTATAATGGCAATTTGATTTATAAACACCCTTGTAGCATATTTTACTAGTATTTTAATTCTTTTCTGTATTAATAAAGGTGTTTATGATTTTCTAATGCATTATTTATTAGGGCTTTACGGCTTAATGACTTTATGGTTTTTTTCTCAAGAGTTAAAAGTTTAGCTGTTTGTATAAGATTAGGTTATGCACATAACTTTTTTTCCCATACTAAAGACTACATGGGTAGTATAAAAAAGCTAAAATAACTGTTTATGGTATAGCCAATGTGAAATAGTATAGGAAAAGTGTGCTTATAATACCAACTCCATTTTAATATTGCAACGCTCGTAGTGTACGTGTTCTTCAACGGGCACTTCTACAAAACCATGTTTGCGGTATATGGCTAGGGCAGGGCTAAGGCCTTTGTTTGAGTATAGTATTACCTTTTTCATACCCATTTCTTTAGCGGTTTGTATAGCTGCAGTAAACAATAGTTTGCCTGCTCCCAACCCTTGATAGTTTTCATTTACCCCCATTTTTATAAACTCAATCTCGCTACTGTTTATAGGTAGCAGGGCAATAGTGCCAATTATATCGCCATTGTATTCAGCAAACAAAATACGTCCGCCCTTGTCTAGTATGGCTTCTTGTGGGTGGGTAAGCACATACTCATCAATAGGTTCAATATAAAAATGCTTTAGCAACCACTCTTTGTTTAGTTGCTCAAAATATTGGGCATATTGCGGTTGGTAGGAGAGGATTTGCATACTTAAAACCCTAAAGTCAGCTTCACGCCGCCCACAAATGGTTTTTGCGGTTGGTTAAAGGCCATGTTAAACGTAGGTTCCCAACGCAGGGTGGCCACATCGCTTACATCAAAATTAAACAAGTGGGCATCAACATTGGCATCAATAATATTGAGCGCATACCAACCCACAGATAGTATTATCGATAAATCGCGCCACTTGCGGTATATATCGCGTTCGTTAGCCAGTAAAGTTGGCGATACATTAGGAAATTCTGATATGGTGGTGCTATCGCCATCAACACTATAGTTGTAGGCAGTGCGGAAACGCCTGTATTCTTTAGCGTTTTGATTGATAAAGTAACCAAAAACGGCAAAACCAGCCCAAACTACAGGTGCTTTCCAATATTTTTCATTGTATATCTGTCCTGCGCCGGGCAATAGTGCTGATAATAGCATGGCCTTGCGCGGTGAGTGTGAAAGTGTAGTATCTAATTCAGCATCTTTGTTTAGGGCAACAATACTTTTTTCTTTTTTGGCAGAAGTTTGCTCAACAACAGGTGCTATAGTAGCAAGGCTGTCAGTTGCCAAAGTGTCGTTTTGCGCCCATAGTTGTGGGGCAATAGCCAATAAAAATAATAATAGTAGTGCCTTGTGTATCTTCACGCTGCAAAAATAATCAAAAACTGTGCTAAGAGTAGATGTTAAGATATTGGTTGCTAGTTATCAGTAATAAAGTACTACTCACCAAACACTAACTTACAGCAATTCAAAAATCTTTTCCAGTTGTTCTTGGCTTTCAAAAGGTATCACCAATTCGCCTTTACCTTTGCCTTTGGCTTTAAGTTTCACCTTCACTTCCAGTTTTTGCGATAATCGGCCTGCATACTCGTCAAACCCAACTATTGGAGCTTTTTTAACCGCAGGTGCTTTTTCTTTGGTTTTGGCAGCTACTTTTTTGTGGCGGGCAAGTTCTTCAGTATCGCGCACCGATAAACCGTCTTCAATAATTCTTCTGTATACCAACATTTGCTCGTCGGCATCTTCAATATTAATTATAGCGCGTGCGTGCCCCATGCTCACCTTACTATCACGTATACCGGCTTGTATATCGGCAGGTAGTTTTAGCAAGCGCAGATAATTGTTTACAGTACTACGTTGTTTGCCCACACGTTCGCCTACCTCGTCCAACTTCAAATCACATTCCGCCATCAAGCGGTCGTAACTAAGGGCTACCTCAATAGCATTAAGGTCTTGACGTTGAATATTTTCTATCAACGCCATTTCCAGCATTTCTTGGTCGTTAGCTACACGCACGTAGGCGGGTATACTATTTAAACCTGCCAAAATACTGGCTTTGGTACGGCGTTCGCCACTAATAATCTGATAGCGGTCTTCGTTCAGGTTTATTTTGCGTACAGTAATGGGTTGTATTACACCATGTACGCGAATAGAAGCAGCTAACTCTTCTAAATGTTCAGGATCAAAATCTATACGGGGCTGAAAAGGGTTGGCCTCAATTTGGCTGATGAATATATTATTAATATTGCTTGAGCGAGGAGCAGTAAGTGATGCCACCTCTTCATTATTCAACAGAGCCGAAAGCCCTTTCCCTAAAGCGTTTCTCTTTTTTGGTGTACTCATTTATTAGTCGTTCGTCAGTATTTTATCGTCTTCTGCTATGCGTGTCATTCCGTTCTTTTGCATCAATTCGCGGGCTAGGTTTAGGTAGTTTACAGCGCCTTTACTGCTAGCATCATAGTGCAATACCGATTTTCCGTGCCCTGGTGCTTCGCTCACCCTTGCATTACGTTGTATAATGGTATCAAATACCAGTTGTTGAAAGTGCATTTTAACCTCTTCAACCACTTGGTTGCTAAGGCGTAAGCGACTATCGTACATAGTCAACAATATACCTTCAATCTCAAGGTTAGCGTTTAGTTGAGATTGTATAATTTTTATAGTGTTTAGCAGTTTACCCAAGCCTTCCAGTGCAAAAAACTCGCATTGTACAGGTATAATTACAGAATCAGAAGCCGTAAGTGCATTGGTAGTTATCAAACCTAACGATGGCGAGCAGTCAATAATTATAAAATCATAGTCGTTACGCATCTTATCAAACGCACGTTTCATCATGCGTTCGCGGTTTGGTAAATCAACTATTTCAATCTCAGCACCCACCAAATCAATATTAGAGGGCATTATGTCCAAATACTCTAAATCCGACTTAATGATTACCTCTTTTGGGGGCATATCGTGTATAATACACTCATACAGTCCTGTTTTTATAATAGTAGGGTCAAAACCCAATCCCGATGTAGTGTTTGCTTGCGGGTCGGCATCTACCAGTAAAACCCTTTTTTCTAAGGCTGCTAAACTGGCCGAAAGGTTTATGGCTGTAGTGGTTTTGCCAACACCACCTTTTTGATTCACTATTGATATTATTTTACCCATGTGTGTGTTATACTCAAAATGTTAATTAAAAAAGTAGCTTCGTAAGGTATCAAACACCAATATTCGTAACTACAATGGATAGCAAAAATACAGGTAAGTGAAGGCTTTTTTATACACAATGACCGCCAAGTTTTCAATACTTATACACATGGTTTTTCTGTTGATAGCCTGCAATAATGGACATACCAACAATGCCAAAAAAGTATTTCGATACAATGTAGAAACAGGACTGCCAACGCTTGACCCTGCTTTTGCACGCGACGAATATATTATTTGGAGTGTGAGCCAATTGTACAACGGCTTGGTACAATTGGATAGTAACCTAAAAGTTGTACCCTGTATAGCCAAAAACTGGAAAATAAGCGACAGCGGACTTACTTATACTTTTTATTTAAGAAATGATGTTTATTTTAATGAAGATAAATGTTTTACATCAAAGAAAAGAAAAGTAACAGCACACGATTTTGAATACAGTTTAGGGCGCATTGTAAACCCTGAAACGGCTAGTACAGGGGCTTGGATTTTTAACGATAAAATAGATGTAGAAGATTATTTATCAGGAAAATACAAACCTTTTGATGCTGTAAATGACTCGGTATTCATAATACGATTAAATAAAACATTCCCTCCGTTTCTATCAATGCTCACCATGCCATACTGTTATGCAGTGCCACATGAAGCCATTGATATGTATGGAAAAGAGTTTCGCACACATCCTGTGGGTACTGGTGCTTTTAGGTTTAAGCTGTGGGAAGAAGGAGTGAAACTGGTGTTGGAAAAGAACCCTAACTACTTTGAAACTGAGAACGGGCAACCACTGCCAAAGCTTGATGCTATTGAGGTGAGCTTTATTGAGAACAAGCAAACGGCTTTTATGGAGTTTGTGCAAGGTAAATTTGATTTTTTTGACGGGCTTGACGGTAGTTATAAAGACGAGATATTAACAAAAGACGGTAAACTGAAACCATCTTACCAACAAAAATTCAGGCTTGAGGTAAGCCCGTACTTAAATACGGAGTATATGGGCTTTTTGATGGATACTACCGATGATGGTAAGTTTGATAGTCCTTGGCACAACCCCCTTGTACGTCAGGCTATCAGCCATTGTATCGATAGGGAGAAAATGCTGCTTTTTTTACGCAACAATATAGGTATACCTGCCAATGCGGGTTTTGTGCCCCCTGCATTGGGCGGGCTTAGTCTTTTTCAGTTAAAAGCAGCAAAACAATACAATCAGCAAAAGGCAAAAGAATTGTTAGTGCAAGCAGGTTACCCCAACGGTAAAGGTTTGCCCCCATTGGCAATAAACACCACCCAAAACTATTTAGACATTGCCACCTACCTGCAAAAGCAACTTAAAGATATTGGCATACAAGCTACAATAGAGAGTAGTCCCGGGCCTTCGCACCGTTCACAAGTATCAAAAGGCAACCTTCAGTTTTTTAGGGGAAGTTGGATAGCTGATTATCCTGATGCAGAGAATTACCTATCGCTGTTTTACAGTAAAAATAAAGCTCCCAATGGCCCTAACTACACACGTTTTAGCGATGCTGAATACGATAAATTGTATGAAAAAGGACTTACCGAAACTAACGATAGTGCACGGCAAGCAGTTTACGCCCAATTAGATGCTATTGTAGCGGCTAAACTACCCGTACTTACATTGTACTATGCACAATCGGTGCGGTTAGTGCAACCTTGGGTAAAGGAATTGAGAAACAATGCTATGAACAGGTTAGAGTTGAAAACAGTGGATATTGTAAGGTGATTTTAAGATTTTTGATGAATATAAAAAATGAAACTTTATAGTGCAGAACAGATAAGAGCATGGGACGAATACACCATAAAAAATGAACCCATAGCATCGGTAGATTTGATGGAGCGTGCTGCTACCAAATGTTTTAAGTGGCTAAATGGTCATTTTAATCAAATGACTGATTTTGAAGTGTTTTGCGGCATGGGAAACAATGGTGGCGATGGCTTAGTAATAGCACGTTTACTAGCTAATGAAGGCAAAAACATTACTGTTTATATTGTAAAAACAAGCGATAAAGGATCGCCTGATTTTGAAACTAACCTTAAACGCCTAAAAGAGACCAAAGCTATTTTAACTGAGGTAGATAGCGACAAACAGTTAGTACCCATACCTTCGTACGCATCTATAATTGACGCATTGTTTGGCACAGGTTTAAAACGCCCGCTGGACGGTTTAGCAGCAAAAACGGTTACCCATATAAATAGCCATGCAAACACAAAAATAAGTATAGATGTACCCAGCGGAATGCCTGCTGATTGGATTGATAATTTAACTGATTATAAAGAAGTTATAGTTTCTGACTTCACGCTTTCATTTCAGCAACCAAAACAATCGTTTCTGTTTGCAGAGATGGGTAAAAATGTAGGCGAATTGGTGGTTCTTGATATAGGTCTTTCGCAAGAATACTTACAACAAACCCCCTCAAATTTTTATTGGCTCCAAAGCAGCTATGTTAAAAGTATTTTAAAACCTCGCAATAGGTTTTCGCACAAAGGCACTTATGGCCATGCCTTAGTTATTGGAGGAGCTATGGGTAAAGCAGGGGCTGTGCTTTTGGCAAGCAAAGCCTGTGTAAAAGCAGGGGCAGGACTTACCACCGCATTTATCCCTCGATGCGCTTATACACCTATACAAACCTTTGTACCTGAGGTGATGGCCGAAACTATACAAAAAGAAGACTTACTTGATTTTATGCCACACGATACCCAAAAATACACTGCTATTGGTATAGGTGTGGGTATGGGAACACAAATTACCACCCGTGATGCTATGGATGATTTTTTGGCAGGAGTAGAGGGGGAGAAATTGGTAGTTGATGCAGATGCGCTTAATTGTTTATCACTTAACTTTATTGAGCGTAAAAAGGTGAAACTACCCGCAGGAGCTATACTTACACCGCACCCCAAAGAGTTTGATCGTATGTTCGGTGAAAGTAATAACAGCCACGATCGACTACAAAAGCAAATTGAAGTAGCCCAAAAGCACAAAGTGTACATTGTGCTAAAAGGCACGCACACCAGTATTGCTCTTCCTACAGGTGAAGTATATTTTAACAGTACCGGCAATGCTGGTATGGCCACAGGTGGTAGTGGTGATGTGCTAACTGGCATTATCACCTCGCTGCGTTCACAAGGCTATACACAGAAAGAAGCCTGTATTTTAGGTGTTTATCTACACGGATTGGCCGCCGATTTGGCATTGGAAACTCAAAGCCATCAAAGCCTTTCAGCTACTGATATTATTAACTGTTTGGGCACTGCTTTTAAATACCTTAGTATGTAAATGTTTCGCTACTGATTAAAATCATAGTATAAATAGTAAACACAAACTATGTTTACCGTTTATAATGTTGCTAAGCACGAAAATGAAAAACACAACCATACAAGATATTATAGAGCAAAATCCATCACGAGCATTGGTGTTGGATAATCACGGCATTGTTTTTCAGCACTATTTAGATAAAACTTTACAGCAAGTATGTGATGAAAAAAATGTAGATAGTGATAAACTGGTAAAAGAACTATCAGCACTGGGTAGGCAAGAGTTTAACATTAACTTTAACCATGTATCCATTCCATTTCTTATCGAATACCTGATAAATACCCACCACGAGTACGCCAAAACAAAATTACCTGCCATTAGGCGTATGATAGCCCAACTATCGCGCACTGATGAAAGTTATAGGGGACTAGAAAAATGTTACCGCAAGTTTAGCAACCAAATGCGCAAGCATATAATACTTGAAGAAGAACTTGTATTTCCTTTCATATTAAAAATGCAGGAGTTGTATGAAAATTTTAATGCTGCTGAGGCCAAAGCCACACTATCAAAATATACAGTAGAAGTACTTTGCCACAACCACGAGCACGACGAGGATGAAATGGAAGAGCTAAAAGCTAAAACTAAAAACTTTAGTGTAGAAAAAGGGCAGGTGCTTGAGTATAGGATTATTATGCACGAGTTGAAACAACTTGATCGTGATATGAATCAGCACGCAGCAATAGAAGACAATGTATTGTTTAAAAAAGCAACTCAGTTAGAGGCAATTCTAAAAAATAAACTCATTGAAAACTAGGGGCACTTTTTCCTCAGTACCTTATTGTAGTTAAACGTTTAGTGTAGTGCTTGTTATGCTTTAACTGCTTGTAATTGAGGTATTTTACTTTGAGCCAAAGCAAAACCACCAAAGAATATTGCGTTGAAAGATAAGTCGGCTAAAAGACTATTACCTGCAAATGGAATTGCAGCAACATAAGAAGCCATTAAGCCGCTAAAGTCGTTAGCATACATATTATAAGGATCTATAGCCCAACTACCAAAATTGGTAATAAGAAAAAATAAGGCTGTACCCAATAATGAAGCTCCAAGTATACTGGTAAACTTTACTTTAGTAATTAAGGTTCCTACAAATACCACCAAAGCAATAGCTCCATAATTAAAAAACATTGTTGAGTGGTAGGGTAAAAACAAATCACTAATTATCATAGTAGCTAAAGGCACCGCAAAAGCCCATTTTTTGTCTTTAAAGTGCACGCCTGCAAATAATGCAGCAGCCAAAACAGGTGTAAAGTTTGGCCAGTGTGGCATAAGACGTGAAACAACACCAATAACCACTAAACTTATAATTGTAGCAAAACGCATAATTGTTCTCTTTTTCTTTTAAACAGGTGCAAAAATAAGCTATTTCAATGGAATGAAGCAAACAAAACAAAAATGCGTTGTGTGTAGCAAATTGTATGCTAAATATGTTAAAAACAATTAACTTTTATCGGTAATGGCATAGTTTTAAACGAATAGCTGCCAATCTTCATCAAGATAACTTATTTTTGAACCCTTAATAATACAACACAAACTACATCCGTATGAAAAAAGTAAGACTATTATTTTTAGTCCTTTTTGCAGGCGTACTTAGCGTTAACGCACAGCCGCCCTCAACTTGGACTTTGATTAACAAGTATACCCCCGCAGCAGGCGAGTTGGGTATTCCCTACGAGAAATGGGAAATGGCCAATGGCCTTACCGTTATTTTGCATGAAGACCATAGCGATCCTATCGTTCACGTAGAAGTTACCTACAAAGTAGGTTCTAACCGTGAAAGTATGGGTAAATCTGGTTTTGCTCACTTTTTCGAGCACATGATGTTTCAAGGCTCTAAACACGTGGCCGATGAGCAACACTTTAAAATAGTGCAAGGTGCAGGTGGACAAATGAACGGTACTACTAATAGCGACCGTACTAACTATTTTGAAACCTTACCCAGCAATATGCTTGAAACCGCACTTTGGTTAGAAGCCGATCGTATGGGTTTTTTGTTGGATAGCGTTACACAAAAGAAATTTGAAGTACAACGCGCTACCGTTAAAAACGAAAAATCTCAGAATATCGAAAATCAACCTTATGCCTTGGCGTTTGTAGAAAAATTGGGCGAAAGCCTGTATCCACAAGGTCATCCATACAGCTGGCCAACTATTGGATACGTTGAAGATTTGAACAGTGTAACTGTTGAAGATCTTAAAAACTTCTTCTTACGTTGGTATGGTCCTAACAATGCTATTTTAACCATTGCCGGTGATATTGACCCTAACGAAGTATATGCTATGGTTGAAAAATACTATGGCCCTATAGCAAAAGGTAAAATTGTACAAAAAATGCGTACAGATAAAGTTATCTTAGGTTCTGAAAAACACACAACCTATCCTGATAACATTTACTTCCCGTTAGATTTAGTAGTATACCCTACTGTTCCTAACTATGATAGGGACGAGCCTGCTTTGGATTTATTGGCTGAAATATTTGGTGGTAACAACAACTCGCCACTATATAAAAACTTTGTAAAATCAGAAAAAGCCGTTCAAGCATCAGCTTCACACCCATGTCGCGAATTAGGCGGAGAATTTCAAATAGTTATAGCATACTTCCCTAAATACACACAACGCGAAATTGAAGACTTATTAAAGAAAACCATTAACGAGTTTGATCCTAACCAAATATCTGATGATGATATATTGGCTGCAAAAACCAATATGGAAGCCAACATGGTAGGTGTATTAGAAAGTATTCAAGGTAAATCAAGCCAGCTTACACAATGGGCAATGTTGCTAGGAAACAAACCTTACAACTTGAAAGATGAAGTAGCTCGTTACAAAAGTGTAACCAAAGCCGATTTGGTACGTGTATTTGATAAATATGTAAAAAGTCGTAATGCTTGCTATGTACACGTAGTACAACGCGCACGCGAGTTGAAAGACTCTTCGTTTAGCCGTAATCCATACCCGGATATCACCGATCCTGAATCAGAAAAAGAATACGTAGGTTTAACTTATGTACCTGTTAAAGATAATTTCAACCGCAGCAAACAACCAATTCCGGGTCCTGCTAAAGCAGCAACCGTGCCTGAGTATTACAACGCGAAAATGGATAATGGTATCAGAATTATTGGTACTAAAACAACTGAAGTTCCTACTGTTGATATAATAATGACTATCAAAGGCGGTCACTTATTTTCAGCGTATGATCCAAAGAAAATTGGTATAGCTCGTTTGACTGCTGAAATGATGAACGAAGGCACAAAAACCTATACTTCTGAGCAACTTTCGCACGAGTTAGATAAGTTAGGTGCAAACATTAACTTTTCTGCCGGTACTACCGCAACAACAATTTTTATTACAACACTTGATAAAAATGTTGATGCTACATTGAAGCTGTTAGAAGATATGCTATACAACCCAAGGTTTGATGCTGAAGATTTTAAACGTATTAAAAACCAAGCGATTGAAGGTTTTTATACTGAAATTAAAGATGCCTCTCTTACCGCAAACAAAGCATTTGCAAAACTTATTTATGGCGATGACCATATTTTAGGTGCAAGCCCAAGCGGTACTAACAAAACTCTTGATAAAATAGATTTGGACGACGTAAAAGAGTTTTACAAAAAGTACTACTCACCAACCCTTACTACTATAACCATTGTAGGTAGCAAAGGAAAAGATGAAATACTGCCTAAATTAGACTTTTTGAAAAAATGGGAGACTAAAAACGTTACCCTACCTCAACTTACCTTTAATCATAAACCAGAAAAAGGTATTTATGTAATTGATAAAGTTGCTGCTCCACAATCTCAAATTCGTATGGGGTATATGGGAGAAAAGTTCGACTATAAAGGTGATTACTTTAAATCTCAAGTAGCTAACTTCCCATTGGGTGGTAACTTTAACAGCCGCATCAACCTAAACCTGCGTGAAGATAAAGGCTGGACTTATGGTGCACGTACCAGCTACTCAGGTTCAGAATATCCCGGTGTATTCGCCTTTGGTGCAGGTATACGTACCGCAGCTACTGATAGTGCTATAAAAGAGCTTTTGGCCGAGTTTGAAAAATACAAAAATGATGGTATTACTCAACAAGAGTTAGATTATACTAAAAACGCCTTACGTCAAAGCGACGCACTTAGTTACCAAACATCTTTCCAAAAAGCACAGTTCTTATCGCAAATCGAAAGGTATAACCTACCTAAAAACTATGTTGCTGAGCAAACTGAAGTGCTTAATTCATTAACTGAGCAAGAAATTGATGCTCTTGCTAAAAAGATGATGGATATTAATAAAATGGTGATAGTAGTTGTAGGTGATGAAGAGCTAATAGAAAAAGGATTGAAAGACCTAGGATGGGGCAAGCTAAAAACTATTGACCCTGATAAAATTACTGTGAAAAAGGTTGACGAAAACGCTAACCGTTCGGTAGAAACTCAATCAGAAGTTAAATAATACTTTTAACAGCTTTATACAAAGCCCTGCCCGCAACGGCAGGGCTTTTTTGTTTTATATAGCAAGGCATTTCTATCCTCAAAAGATTTCTATAGCAATCAAATTAAGCCTTCACAAAGCGTTTTAATATCAAAAGCTAAAGTACGTTGCTTTTCGGCTGTAAACTTGATTAAAAGTCCTCCAAACCCATACTATAAATAGTATTTAAGCAATCATTGCTTAATTAAGATGATCAGCAATAAAAGCTATGGTGAAAGCGTGTTTTAATACTTAAGCTAGGTATCAGTTATTACCTGTAGCCTGTTTAAATAGTTTGGGTAAAAGAAATGATGCGCTAAAGGAAACTTTTTAAAATGATGTAGGTTGTGTATGGTAGGTTCTATATTAAATATGCTGAGCATACCTTATTTATCTATGACAACAATTTGATTGCAAATAGCCGATAGGGAAGCTTAAAAGCAACTTCTGTATACTTCCATATTTCAACAAAAACTTTTTTCACTTCTGTATAAAGGCTAAATCAGTTTTAGCCTAAGAATACCTAACCTTAAAATTTAATGCTGTTCAGCATTCACTTTTACAAAAACAGATTTTTAGCTGCTATAAAACACTTTTCTTCTTTAGCTATCAAAATGTATTGGGCGTGTAATGAAACACCTACAAAACGCCTGTTTCTAAATAGGGTATAGGCTAAACTATGCCTAAAATTTACACTTGCAAACCTTCAATAGCACGCCATATACTGGCAACGTGTATCGCCTTACAACCTCTAGTTGTTCGTGTTGCATTTTTGTGTTTATATGTTTCTATATCAGTATATTATAGTTAAAATTTAAAGTATAAATATAATATAAAAACACCACTATAAGTAAATACAAGCAAACAACTCTTTACAGGTGTAAAATAGTAATATTTACAACTGTAAAATTGAGTTTACAGTTGTAAATTCGCACGATGGATGGCTTGAATACACGTGTAGTTTTGGTGATGGAGAAGTTTAGTTTAACAAAAACTGCTTTTGCTGCTGATTTAGAAATATCACAAGCAGTACTAACCCATATTAGTCAAGGACGAAATAAGCCAAGTGTAGAAATGCTGCAAAAAATTTTGATTAAATACCCTTCTGTAAACCCTGATTGGTTGCTTATGGGTAAAGGAACAATGCTAAAAACCACTGATTTTGATAAAGACAAGCTATTAAAAGCCCTTCAATTGGCAGAAGACAGGCTACAAAACAACATTTTTGAGTTACAAGCCCTTCAAAACCATATTAATCAGCTAAAAACTGAGCTAGGAAAGTAAGACCCTACAAACCGTGTTTTTGATTTTGCATTACATTTTGCAAATTCCACTCCCATTGGCCTTCTGATGGATGTTGGCGCACCTTGCAGTCGGTTTTACTACAAACCTTACACGATGCTTCAATACAACCGTCAGTATGTATAAAAAACTCAACGCCTTGCGGGTAATAACTGCTTATTAGCCTGTCTATTGCCTCCGTTTCATCGTGAGCTTCTTTTATGTTTAAATACCACGGTAGCGTAACATGGCAATCAATATGCAAACTGCTGCCGTACTTTATTATACGCATGTTGTGTATGTCTATCCAGTTGGGTAGGCGGTTTTTGTTTAGTATTGCTATTATATTGACCAGTAAGTCATTGTCTGCTTCGTCCATTATACCCGCCACTGATTGACGCAGAATTTTTACTCCTGTATAAATTATAAACAAACCTAGCGCTACTGCAATAGCATTATCTAACCATAAATAGCCCGTAAGGTAAATAATAAGCAACCCTACAAGTATACCTACTGTTGTGTAAGCATCTGATTTTAAGTGTTTTCCGCTTGCTACTAATGTTAATGAATTTGTTTTTGCACCCTGACTGGTTAGTCGCCAGCCTAAAACATAATTTAGTAGTCCCGCTATTGTGGTTATGTAAAGCCCTATGTCCAAATTACTAAGTTCGCTAGGTTCAAAAAAATTCATGGTGGCTTTTATTACCATCATCAGCCCCGTAGCACTTATTAAAGTACCTTCTACCGAAGCCGAAATAAACTCAACTTTACCGTGTCCATAAGGGTGATCGGTGTCTTTAGGTTTAGCAGCTAAATATAGGCTGTAAACACCCATTGCACCTGCGGCAATATTTACAATACTTTCAAGCGCATCGGTAAGTATTGTGTTTGAGTGGGTGAGAAAATAGGCCACAAACTTACCCGCCATTATTACCAAACCAATGCTAAGTATGGTTATTTGCAGTTTTAGGTTGCTTATTGGCTTTTTTGTAGACATCTGGTTTTCAAAAGTAACAATTTGTACCTTACGCAATAAGAAACGATTAGCAAAATGGAGTTGGTATTACGTATAGATTGGAGCGAAATGGATTTGTTTGGTCACGTTAATAACGTGGCTTTTATGAAATATGTACAAGCATCTCGGGTAAATTATTGGGAAACAGCAGGTATCACCGCCTTACATCAAACCAAAAATATAGGTCCCATGCTGGCCGGCACCTCTTGCCAATTTAAAAAACCGCTGTATTACCCGGGTAATGTAAGAATAGAGGCGCACATTAGCTTTATAAAAAACACCAGCTTTGGCATACACCATCAAATTTTTGACAATGAGGGACACCTTGCTGCTGAGGCGGATGATGTGATGGTTTTGTTTGACTTTAACAAAAACGAGAAAACACCTTTTCCTGCACATATTAGGCAGGTGATAGAGCAAGTGGAAGGCAAGCAGTTTTAGTAACTACTTTTTCTCTCCCTTTTTATAGTAAACTTTATTTAGGACTTGACAACATAGAGGTATAGAGGAAGGTCTTCCAAAGAAATCTTTAAGTATGGAGACAGATTGCTTCAAAACTCGGAGACGGTTTTTCGTAATGACGAAATTCGTTAAACAAAAAAACCCCACTAACATATTGTTAATGGGGATGTAAGGTAAATGTAGTTAAACTAAAAATTGAACTAGCTACCACACATTTCACAACCTTCGGGATTATCTAACGAGCAAGCAATAATGGCGGCCGCTTCGTAGTCCTCGTAAGTTTTGTTTTCTAATGTGTCGTGCATTTTATCCAAATCTTCTTTGCTTACAGTTGGTGTTGCAGCTACAGGCGCTGAAGTTTCTTTTGCTTTATCGTAAGCCGCATTTTCAGCAGTAGTTACGTCCATTACGTGTGGGTTTTCTTTTACCACCGTAAATTTAATAGCATCGGTAGCGGCTTTGGTACGTAGGTAGTACATACCCGTTTTTAGGCCTTTTTCCCAAGCGTAAAAGTGCATGCTGGTTAGCTTGCCAAAGTTAGGGTTTTCCATAAACAGGTTAAGCGATTGGCTTTGGTCGATATAAGCACCACGGTCGGCAGCCATATCAATAATCACTTTTTGTTTAATCTCCCAAACGGTTTTGTATATATCTTTCACGTGTTGAGGTATCTCGTCAATATTTTGCACAGAACCATTACTCATAATGATTTTTTGCTTCATATTATCGTTCCACAAGCCCAAATCAACAAGGTCACGCATCAAGTGTTTGTTCACAATTACAAACTCGCCCGACAATACACGGCGGGTGTATATATTGCTGGTGTAGGGTTCAAAACACTCGTTGTTTCCTAGTATTTGTGCAGTACTTGCAGTTGGCATAGGCGCAAGCAATAAGCTATTGCGTACACCGTATTTTGCAATTTCTTCTTTCAATACAGCCCAATTCCAACGGTTGCTAGGGGTTACATTCCACATATCGTACTGTAGTATTCCTTGTGATACGGGCGAACCAGGGTAGCTTTGGTAATGACCTTCAACTTTGGCCAAATCTTTTGAAGCTACAAGAGCAGCGTGGTATATGGTTTCAAAAATTTCGGCGTTCAGTTGTGCAGCCTCAGGAGAATCAAAAGGCATACGCAACATTATAAAGGTATCGGCCAAACCTTGCACACCAATACCTATAGGGCGATGGCGTGTATTGCTATTACGGGCTTCTTCAACCGGATAAAAGTTGCCATCGATAATACGGTTTAGGTTTACAGTTACTTCGTACGTTGCATCAAAAAGTGCTTCGTGGTCAAACTTGCCGTCGGTTATATACTTAGGCAACGCCATTGACGCTAGGTTACATACAGCTACTTCATCAGGGGCGGTATACTCAATAATTTCAGTACAAAGGTTACTACTTTTTATAGTACCCAAGTTTTTTTGGTTGCTTTTGCTATTGGCTGCATCTTTATACAGCATATAAGGCGTGCCTGTTTCTATTTGTGCTTCAAGCACTTTATTCCACAGTTCGCGGGCTTTAATGGTTTTGCGTGCACGGCCTGCTTGCTCGTAGCTGGTGTATAGGTCTTCAAATACTTCGCCGTAGCAATCGGCCAAGCCTTTTGCCTCGTTGGGGCAAAACAAGCTCCAGTCGCCATCTTCTTTCACTCGCTTCATAAACAAATCGGGCACCCACAGGGCGTAGAATAAATCGCGGGCGCGCATTTCTTCTTTTCCGTGGTTTTTCTTCAAATCTAAAAAGTCGAAGATATCAGCGTGCCAAGGTTCTAGGTATATAGCAAACGAACCTTTGCGTTTTCCTCCACCTTGGTCTACATAGCGGGCAGTATCGTTAAATACACGTAGCATGGGCACAATACCATTACTAGCTCCGTTTGTGCCGCGTATATACGAGCCTGTGGCGCGTACGTTGTGTATACTAAGACCAATACCTCCTGCTGTTTGCGATATTTTGGCGCATTGGCGTAGTGTATCAAAAATACCTTCTATACTATCGTCTTTTGCGGTTAGCAAAAAGCAGCTGCTCATTTGTGGGTTGGGCGTACCTGCATTGAAAAGGGTAGGAGTTGCGTGGGTAAACCAACCTTCGCTAAGGCGATTGTAAGTTTTTATTACGTTTTCTATATCCCCTTTGTGTATACCCAAGGCCACACGCATATACATGTGTTGCGGGCGTTCGGCTACTTCACCGTTCATTTTTAGCAAGTAGCTACGCTCAAGGGTTTTAAAACCAAAGTAATCAAAATTGTAATCCCTATCGTATATAATAGTACTGTCTAACAATTCTGCATTATCTACGATTATCTCGTACACATCATCGGCAATAAGCGGGGCTTTTTCGCCTGTTTTTGGGCTTACGTAGTTGTATAGCCTATCCATAACCACACTAAAGTGCTTATCGGTATTTTTATGCAGGTTGCTCACCGCTATGCGGCTTGCAAGACTGGCATAATCTGGGTGAATAGGAGTCATACTTGCAGCAGTTTCAGCAGCAAGGTTGTCCAGTTCAGTGGTTGTAACACCGTCGTATACACCCTCTACAACACGTTTTGATATTTTTATAGGATCAACAAAATTGATATCTAAGCCGTATGATAATTTGTTTATACGGGCGGTAATTTTGTCAAACATTACGCTCTCACGGCGTCCATCTCTTTTAAGTACGTACATCATAATCTTATTCTAATCGGGTAGTTGTATTGAAACTGTATTTTTTAAAAAGGTAGAAGTTTAAAAGTCTTCGTTAAACGTAAACCCTTCGTTATTACCTGCAATGGTATTGCTGTTAGCAACGGCTGCTTTTTGGTATTCGCCTACACGTTTTTCAAAGAAGTTGGTTTTGCCTTGCAGCGAAATCATTTCCATAAAGTCAAACGGATTAGTGGCGTTGTATACACGTGGGCAACCCAGTTCGCCCAAAAGCCTGTCGGCAACAAACTCTATATACTGCCCCATCAAATCTGAGTTCATACCTATTAAGCGAACGGGCAGTGCATCAGTAATAAATTCTTTTTCTATTTCTACCGCATTGGTAATTATTTCTGTTACGCGTTGTTGTGGTAGTTTGTTTTTGATATGCTTTGAGTATATATGACAAGCAAAATCGCAGTGCATACCTTCGTCGCGGCTAATAAGCTCATTACTAAAGCTAAGACCCGGCATTAAACCACGTTTTTTAAGCCAGAATATCGAGCAAAAACTACCTGAAAAGAATATACCTTCAACTGCGGCAAATGCTATTAAGCGTTCGGCAAAACTTGCGTTTTCAATCCAGCGCAAAGCCCAATCTGCTTTTTTCTTCACACAATCTAAAGTATCGATAGCGTGAAAAAGCATATCTTTTTCTTTTGGGTCTTTTATATAGGTATCTATAAGTAGTGAGTAAGTTTCGCTATGGATATTTTCTACCATTATTTGAAAACCGTAAAAAAACTTGGCTTCAGGGTATTGCACTTCTGATACAAAGTTTTCGGCTAGGTTTTCGTTTACTATACCATCGCTAGCAGCAAAAAATGCTAAAACGTGTTTTATAAAATGACGTTCGTTATCGTTTAGCTTCTCTTTCCAGTCAGTAACATCTTGTTGTAAATCTATTTCTTCAGCTGTCCAAAAACTAGCTTCTGCTTTTTTATAATACGCCCAAATATCGTCGTGCTTAATCGGAAAAATTACAAATCGGTCTTTGTTCTCTTTTAGTATAGGTTCGTCTTGATTCATAGTACTACTAGTATTTCCTGAAATTGTTGTGGCTGGTGTTGTGCCTACATTTGGGTTTTCTTCCATGCCTGTTAAAATTCTTTTACTTTTTTATGTTGTTGTAAATCACACAAATGGTGATATTTTGCCTTGCACTACCGACAAAATAGTCCTGCTGTTTTAGGGCAGGACATTTATGGCTAATTGCCTATACAAATCTTCATTTATATTCTCTTATTTCAAGGCATAGCTTTTTCACATTTCCACATACCTCCCTATATCAAATAATTATCAACAGGAAATCTCCACACAGTACAGGGCGCAAGGGGTGTAGAAAGAGTTTATCTACACATAATGTTTGCTTAATGATTTTTTAAAGTGATTTTTTCTTTGTTGATAATGCAAGAATATAGTGTTTACAAGGGGTGTAGCTATAATAATGACTGTGTGGTTTAGCAAACACCTTGTATAGCCTGTTTTTACTGGTTTTTCATCCCTATTCCTTTGTTACCAGTTAGTGCAGGCGATATTTGCTATTAACCTTTAGTTATCGCCTTATTTAATAAGTGCTTACACGCTAATGACTATTTAGTCATTTGCTCAGAATTTAAAATAATTATTGATTTTTAAGGATTGGGTTATGCACATAACTTTTCTAAAGTATTCTTGATTTTATATTTTTTAATAGCAGCACAAATATGTATAGTCAAATATTGTCATATTTATGTAGGTTTGCTGCACAAACAAACACTTTTGCCATGTACGATTTTCTAAAAGTAGTTCATTCTATAACTCGATATATTGTTTTGTTAGGGGGTATTGGCGCCATAATTACAATACTAATGGCGGCTCGCAACAGAACTAAGTTATTTTCAACTATATTTCTAGCTTCATCACATTTGCAATTAGTAATTGGACTTGTACTTTATTTTGGAAATGGTTGGTTTGGATTACTTAAAGAGCAAGGTATGAAGGGTATTATGGAGGCAAGTAAACAATATCCTCATTTAAGGTTCTTTATAGTAGAACATATAGCTATGATGGTTATTGCTATAATATTAGTAACCATAGGTCATAGCAAACTAAAAAAGGCGTTGGCAAACAATACAAAACTAAGCACGCCACTTATACTGTTTGTAGTGGCTTTGTTAGTAATGTTGGCATCTATTCCTTGGCCTTTTAGAGAAGCACTTGGCAGAGGTTGGATGTAACCAGTTTAGGCATCGACCTAAAAATTATTTTTCAAATCACTATTTGCCTTTAGTTTTTAAGGGCGGAAGTTTCTCAGCTTTATCCTGATTGAAAGGTTTATCTTTTTAAAGAATTGAACAAGGGTATACGATATATGATGCTGGCAACTTTGTTTTTTGCCTGTATGAATGTGATGGTGAAATTGTTGCCCCGTATACCTGTGTACGAGGTGATTTTTTTTAGAAGCTGGATAACCCTGTTAATGAGTGCTGTTGTTATAAAACGGGCTAATATTTCTTTTTGGGGTAACAATAAAAAACTGTTGCTATTGCGCGGTTTGTTTGGCTTTTTTGGTTTGCTGCTCTACTTCACTACGGTAAAAAATATGCCTTTGGCATCAGCAGTTACCATACAATACTTGTCGCCTATTTTTAGCACTATTTTAGCTATTTATATACTAAAACAACCTATGCAGCCTATAAAATGGCTGTTTTATATTATAGCCTTTGCTGGTGTGTTTTTAGTAAAAGGTTTTGATGCAAGGGTAGATACGCTTATGTTATTGGTAGGCATTGGCTCGGCCATATTCTCAGGTTTGGCATATAATATTATTGGTAAACTAAAGGGGCAGGATGACCCACGGGTGATTGTGATGTATTTTCCACTGGTTACCATCCCTTTAATTATAGTGCCCACTATTATGTTTTGGGAAACTCCTACAGCTATGGAGTGGTTATACTTAATAGGAATGGGGGTTACTACCCAGCTGGCACAACTGTATATGACATGGGCTTTTCAAGCCGAAGATATTAGCAAGGTGGCTATATTTCAGTATTTAGGTATGGTATACGCTTTGTTGCTAGGCTATTTTTTGTTTGATGAAAGCTTTAGTGTACTTAGCTTTACGGGTATGATGTTGCTTGTAGGTGGTGTGGTGCTTAGTGTATTGTACGGTATTTTTGAAAAACGAAAGCTTAAGGCGCAAGTATAAACTTAAACGATTCTATTAACTCTTTACTGCCTGTTTTTAGGTAGCGCAAATACATGGCTGTGTGGTGTGTGCCCGTTTGGGTATTGTTTAAAAACACATAATAATCTTGTAAGTCAAACAAATCAGCATCGGGAATGGCTTTGGGGTCGTCTTCTTGTTGGCGGGCAGCTTCTCTATATTGTTTTAACTCTGCGGCCGCCTTTTGTGCATCGGGCAGGGTAAATAGTTTCACTTCTATTAACGCTGAATTTTCAGTATCGGTTTGCGCTTCAAGTTCTGTATTGGCGGGCAGCATATCTTTTCCGTAGGGACTTTTTATTTCGTCTTCATATTCAAACTTGCTGTTATTAATAAAGCTGCTGCCATAGAGCATAAAAAAAAACTCAATATCTTCGGCAAACATCTTTTCTATTTGTGCTTTGGTTTGCACTTTAGTGCGCCAATAATCCCAAGTGCCTTTTTCGTTTTCCTTTGCTAGTTTTTTACCTTCATCCAGTTCTGTTTCGCAACGTTTTTTTAGTTCTTGCCAGTTTTTTATTTCAATGTATTTGCCTGTGCTATCAAGCGTTAATTCTATTGAGGTTTGTTTCACTTTATGTGCAACTTTACTTAATCCTTCGAGAGGAAAGATTGGAGGTAAACTTTTATTGTAATCGTATTGTAAGGCTAAGGTATAGCCGTCTTTTGTGGCTGTAAGTACATTAAAGTTTACTATAATGGTGTCTTGGTCTTGTTTATAGTTTGTGTTTTTTGGGTTGTACTTGTTTTTGAAACAGAAGTACTTAAATGCGTCGCCCTTTTTCCACTTAGGCGCAAAAGATACTTTTTGCCCCCATGTTGGTGCTGAAAATAGAAATAAAGGGAATAGTAATAGATATAGTTTTTTCATAACAAGTTTTTTATCAATCTAACGGTATCAACTAAAGCTAGAGTCAAAAATAAGAAACCAATAATTTTATTGAAGCTGCTGCCTGCTTTTTTCACAATCCAGTCTTTGTATTTGCCTGCCACCGCAATAAAAGTAAGTTGCAGTACAAACGCACCTGCAGCAGCTCCCAACACAAACATACTTTGTTGGGCAAGGGTAGAGTTTACCAACCAACCTTTGGTTTTAAAAAAGGTGATTACTACCAGCCAAAAGGTAATAAGCTGCGGGTTTAGCATGGCTAATGCAAAACCTTCCCAAAACCCTCTTTTGCGTAATTCTTCAATATTTTCATTTATGTCTTGAGCTTTTGCCTTCTTTCTAAAATTATAAATAGCTAAAAATAAAAACACAGGCAATGTGATAAGTGGCATCCATTTGCCTTCAAAATTTTCTGGATTTAGAAGCTCGGTAATGTAAAGGGCTATGCCGGCATATACAATTTCGGGCAGGCTGCCACCAATACCTACACGCAAGGCGTAGTATTTATCGTGTTGCACAGTGCATTGTATCACCCTAAGGTTTACTGGCCCCAACTGTAACGAGGCTACATAACTAATAACGGCGGCTGCTAAAAAATATAAAACGGCTTCCAAATTTTAACGGGTCTTGGCAAAAAAGTGCCCGTACAAGGTAGTTAAGAATTCTTTTTTTGAAGAATAGGGGACTTTAAATTTTGAATGGTTTATCAAGGCAATAGTGTTAATAATCTTCATATTTAGCCATATAGCACTGTATGCCTTCCAAATATTCATGGTTTGCATATCGTATATGTGGCCGGGTTCGCTGGTGGTGCCATTCACCTCCATCACCTTTATATTAATGCCTTTTTGTAAATCCTCGTCGCTACTACACTTTACATCAAATCGCCCAAAGTAAAACCCATTTATGCCCGATGCTATTGTATCAAATGCAGCAATCATTTCGTTTGTTATTAAGTGATTACCATAAATAAAGGCAGTGCCTTTGCAGTGGTTACCAATAGGCTCTATTAGCTGTGTATGCCCGTTTGGAAGCACTTCGGTAAGATTTACTTTTTTGTTTTTTTCTAATGATGGGAGCTGAAACCTTGCTCTATCGTTTTGTTGAAGCAATTGTCGTAGGGTGCTTTTTCCATCGCCTGTGGCGGTTAGAAATCCTTTTTTTACTATGGATGTAATGCCTTTTTTGTTACCATCAGGGTATTTATAAAACATCACCCCATACTCTTGCGGGTAAGTAATAAACTCTTGCAGTATTACCTCGTTGGTGCATTGGCTCAGGTATTCGTCAAGCTCTTGCGGGTTGTTTATTTTGGCAACATCGTTGCCCCGCTCGCCCACATTGGGTTTTATTATAAGGGGATAGGTGAAACCGTTTTGCTGTGCTATTGCTACACCGTTGGCTATATCGTTTGTAGTAAGCAATACCGATTGTGGCAGGTATTGAGGCGCTATATCTTTTATAATATCGTATTTCTTTTCACCAAAAAAACCTCCAAGCGGTATACCGGGGTTGGCTGCAGTGAAGTATAGCAAAGCCCTAGCCCTAATGGCCAGTATAGGCCAAAATATAAAAATACCCGGCAAAAAAAACAGCCAAACAGGCCAATACTCGTAGTTGGTTAGTTTTATCCACCACAGGGGTTTTTGCATAGTATTAGGTGCTAAGTGGGGTGGTATATAGCTTTTGATTTACAATGTCCTCGTAGTAAAGTACAGGATTTTCGCCTTGATACTCAACACTGGTTATGCTCACGGTTTGTACCCGTCCATCTCTGTCCATTACCAAATCATTTTGTATGTTGCCTGTGCCCCCAAAATGATGAAAGTGCAGTATGTTATCTACCGTAAACTCTTTATTGTCTTTTAACCAAGCATCAAACCAAACTACACGCTGTTTGCGGGTTTCCTCGTCGTATAATGTTGCCGACGACCATATATGAGGCTGTGCACTTTCTTTTTCAACAAGCACAGCGTGTTTTTCATCCCACCTAAATTGGTGCAGTGTATTACTTTGCTTATTGGCTATAACAAGGGTAAAAGGTTCAACACCTTCAAAGTTGTGTTGTTGGGCATAATTTTGAGGAGACGTATAACTAAAAAAATCAAGCATTATCAAGCCTCTGCTTTTACGGTAGGGCGGTTGATAGTGGTGTTTGTGTTCGGCACCGTTTAGCAATACTACGGTATAGTTTGGTGAGGCAGCAAACCATGTTCCGCCGGCTTCTTGATCTTTAGGAAAGTATATGTTTTGATTGTTAATATTATAAGCTTGTGGGGGAAGGGTAGGCCTTGCCTTACGCTCGTCTCGGTTTGAGGTGATAATAAAACCACCACCTTTTATGGGTAAATATGTTACTGTGCACATGAAATTTGATGCTGGTAGCGCAGCGTAGAGGCAGCTATTCCAAAACCTTCTTCTAAAATAACATGGGGAAAATAATGGCGAACCACTATTTGTATTATGGCCATGTGGTGAATTGTGTGCTCAATATTATAGGCTAACTCACGGGCAAAACTTGTTTTTACTTTTATGTTTTCGCCACCATCGTCAGAAAAATCAGCTTCATAATCACAATCATCCGCAATAGGTTCTTTTTCAAGCGTAGCTATAATTGTGTTAATGGTATCTAAGGCAAAATCAACATTGTTTTCTAAGTCTAAACTCCGTTGGCGTTTATCATAGTTTATAACACCTTGCGAGCCTAGCAAGCATTGGTAAAACTCTATAATATGGCGGTAATGCTTTCCTATTGAGTTACCACCCAGTAACTCTAACGATTGTGTATACCCTTCATTTTTTATATAATGAGCTAAGGTTTTTAGCTGATGCAAAACCCTTAGATTGGCGTTAGTTAGTATGCTGTTGGCTGCTTGTTGCATCTATTGTATTACTTATAACAAATATAAACTTTATAAATATATACGGTTTTTTTGAGAAATAGGCTTGTAAACATTAAATATAATGTAAGCCTGAGACAAGAAACTCCAATTCTTAGGTAATTGCTTGTCAAATATCCGACCTAAATAGTGGGTTTAGGATAAAAAAACGAGAAAGTGCAATAAAAATCACTTTTTATCGGTTTATTTTTGTTGTTGATATAAGTGATTAAATTTGCGCATTACGCTGATTATATGAAAATTGAGCAGGAGATAAGTCAAAAGAAATTTAGAAACCCTTGGCAAAAATCGGCAATAAACTTATTGTTTACCCATAGCTGGTTACAACTTCGCTTGAAGGATTACATGAAGGGTTTTGGTGTAACACCTCAACAATTCAATGTGTTAAAGATACTAAAAGGGCAGGGAGAGAACCCTGTTTCTACCTGTGTCGTTCGTGATAGAATGCTAGATAAAATGAGCGATGTGAGCAGGATTGTGGCTAGGTTGCAAGAAAAGGGATTGGTGAATGTGGCACGTGCCCACCACGATAAACGTTTGGTTGATATTGTTATTAGTAGCAAAGGGCTTGCTCTTATTGATGAAATGGATGCAAGTACCGAAACTATGGACAGCTTTATACAAAACCTAAGCGAAGAAGAAGCTATTCAACTTAGTGATTTACTTGATAAAATGAGGGGCTAATGCCTATTGTATTTTGGTTAATGTAGCTTTTTGATAGTTGCCAATGCTGTATACAAACACAGGCGGTACGTTGGCTGTTGGTATGTTGCCCGTTTCTGTTTTATTATCCTCTCGTCCACTTATCACCTCAAAATCAATACTTTCTTTATTAAAACTGTACTTTATTAGTAATAACGAGTTGCTAACCGCAAAGCGGGTAATAAGTGTATTGCCCAAGTATTTTGCATTTATAACAATACCATTTAACTCATCAATAGCATAGCTACCTTTTGTAGTATCCTGTGTAGTAAGCAAGTACTTACGTACATCAGGGGATTTATCCTTAAGTAAATATATTATTTTCCATTGCCAAGTATTGCTACTATCAGTAGCTTGTATGTGCAGCTGCATGGTTATTTTTACAGGGTCTGTTGGTTTATTGTATATATACAAATCGCCCTGCCAAACCCCAACCCAGCTGGCCGGAAAATTACTTTGTGCAAAAAGCCCATTGATAAATAAAAGGCTAAACAAAAACAGTGTGATACATCTAATCATTAAGCAAACTTTGAGATTAGCATAAGTGATATATTGTATAGGCTAAATACTACTTCGGTAAGTAAAACCATCTTTTCACCCTTTTTTAAAGGTTGATGCAAAAAACCGTTGAATAATATATGTGCTATAATACCTACTGTAAAGTAGTTTACAAAACCAGCTAACGATAAAGCATCGATTGTTTTTACATCTTGTACCGCAATTTGAAAAACCAACAATACTATTAATATAAGGTATAGCATATCGTTACCCTGAATGCTTTCCCGTGCCTTGTACAACCTAAAAGCAAACAAGGCTGTAAAAATACCCAATGAAATTTTACCCAACAACAAGGCCGTATCGGCATTTGGGTTGCCAATTGTAGCCATATAAACCCCACCTGCACCTGCGGTTAATCCCAAAATTATAAGCGAGAAGTAATTGCGCAGTGAAACCATATAGTATAATAGCTGTATGCCCCATGTAATAAAAAATGTATAGGCTATGTATTGGGTATAAGGGGTAAATAATATAGCCGAAAGGGTAATGGCAGCAAGTAATACCACCAATAAACCCATCAAAATCTCTTCGAATAATTGTGTGCGTTTCATCAAAGGCAAAATAAACATTTTACCCAATTGAAAACCCTATAAAAACCAAAAGCCCCATCAAAATTAATTAATGGGGCATCTCGGATCAAACCTACCTTATCGTTCTTTTACCAATCTTAGCTCTGGTTTAAGGAGCACGAAATATTATTTCCCAACTACATATCGCATCGATTGTAGGTAAAAAACTACCTACAAGACTCAGAGTTCGGTTAAAATGTTGCTTAGAATCCATAAAAAATTAAACAAAATAAATAATGTAGATAAGTTGTGCATACTGACTGTTTAGTCATTATTACTTTCGCCCACACTTAAAACACATTTTTAAAATCAGGCGCAACCTGATTGATAGTATGCCTAAACCCACATTTTTAAATCTTCCTAAGGCTAAGCGCGATAATTTTTTGGCGGTTGCACTTGACGAGTTTGCTCACAACGACTACGATCACGCCTCTATTACACGCATAGTTAAGGTATTAGAAATAGCTAAGGGTAGCGTATACCAATACTTTGAAAACAAAAAAGACCTATACCTGTATCTTGTAGATCAGGCTACCAAAAAAAGGCAAGAGTATGTGAAGCCTTTGCTAAAAAACCCTCCCAGAGATTTTTATGATTTAATAGCGACTCTTTTTAGAGAGACTATGAATTTTGATATTGAAAATCCTCTTTATAGTCGTTTACTTGTTAATGCCAACAACGAACGTTTTAGTAAAGATTTGGGCAATGCAATGATTGAGATGCGAAAAAAATCGATGGATTTTATGCGGGGAATGATTGAACGCGAATTGTTAATGGGTGGAATACGTTTTGATTTGAATATAGAATTGGCCAGTTACCTACTTGCCCAAATGAACAGCAATATTTTAGACTATTTGGTGATACAAAACAAAATAGAAACTGATGCTTTGCTAAATACACGTAAGCTGAAAAAGGCTATTACTGAAACCGAAATTAAATCAGCAGCTCGCCAAATTGCTGATTTTTTACGCATAGGCATAAAAGCGTAATAGCCACGCTACATTCACAGGTTAACACTCGACTTTGGTCTGTTGACTAATCACTACCACCATTTATCCACATCCTTTGTAAAACTTCTTAGTAAGTACAAGGCTTTTAGCTATATTTTTACCAATCGTTTTTGTTGTATTTCTCAACAATAGCAGTAGTTACGCAGAGGTAATGAGGCTTACGCCTTTTATTAACTGCCTAGCTACCAATAACAAATAACCATACAAATGGCAGAACCAAATAACTCACCATATACCGAAAACGAAATACGATCGCTTGATTGGCGCGAACACATACGCCTACGCCCCGGTATGTACATTGGTAAACTGGGCGACGGAGCATCGCCTGATGACGGTATTTACATTCTTATCAAAGAAATTATCGACAATTCTATTGACGAGTATGTAATGGGCAACGGTAAGAAAATTGAGATTAAAGTTAGCGACCACAAGGTAGTAGTGCGCGATTACGGTCGCGGTATACCCTTGGGTAAAGTAATAGATTGTGTATCAAAAATAAACACAGGTGGTAAATACGATAGCAAAGCCTTCCAAAAATCAGTAGGTTTAAATGGGGTGGGTACAAAAGCCACCAATGCCCTGTCGTCGCACTTTCGTGTACAATCCATACGTGATGGTCGCACCAAAATAGCCGAATTTGAGCGTGGTATACTGGTGAACGACCAAAAGGAAGAGGCTACTAACGAGAAGAACGGCACTATCATAACGTTTGTGCCTGATGATACCATTTTTAGAAACTACCACTACCGTCCTGAATTTTTAGAAGAACAAATTTGGAATTATGCCTACCTAAATGCAGGTTTAGCCTTGCACTTCAACGATTCGGTGTATATGTCAAAAAACGGCCTGTTGGATTTGCTGCAACGCAAAAGCAACGCCGAAGCCATACGTTACCCTATAATTCACCTTAAAGGCGAAGATGTAGAATTGGCTATGACCCACGAAAACCAGTATGGTGAAGAATATTATAGCTTTGTAAACGGACAACATACCACACAGGGAGGAACGCACTTACAAGCCTTTCGTGAGGCGTTGGTAAAAACCGTACGCGATTTTTATAAAAAAGACTTTGATGTGGCCGATATACGAGCCTCTATTATAGCCGCTATAAGTGTTAGAGTGCAAGAACCCGTGTTTGAAAGTCAAACAAAAACAAAATTGGGTTCGCAGGTAATGTCAGAAGGTGGCCCTAGTATGAAAAGTTTTATGCTTGATTTCGTGTCAACTGAGCTTAACAACTTTTTGCACAAGCACCCTGAAGTAGCCGATGCTATGCTAAAACGCATTCAACAATCGGAACGCGAACGTAAAGACATGGCGGGCATTAAAAAGCTAGCTAACGAGCGGGCTAAAAAAGCCAACTTGCACAATAAAAAGCTGCGCGACTGCCGTTTGCACTTGGATGAATCGAAAAGTGAGAAGAAATACGATACCACTATATTTATTACTGAGGGAGATTCGGCCAGCGGATCTATCACCAAATCTCGCGACGTAGAAACCCAAGCCGTATTTAGCCTTCGTGGTAAACCGCTTAATTGTTTTGGCTTAACTAAGAAGGTGGTGTATGAAAATGAAGAGTTTAATTTACTGCAACACGCTTTAAATATTGAAGAAGGTATTGAAAACCTGCGTTTTAACCGTGTAGTAATAGCAACCGATGCTGATGTTGACGGTATGCACATCCGTTTATTGATACTGACTTTTTTCCTTCAGTTTTTTCCTGATTTGGTAAAAAACGGGCACGTGTATATACTTGATACGCCACTTTTCCGTGTACGTAACAAGCAAAAAACAATATACTGTTATAGCGAAGACGAAAAACAAAAAGCCGTTAAACAACTGGGCAACAAGCCTGAGATAACTCGTTTTAAAGGTTTGGGAGAAATATCGCCCGACGAGTTTGGGTTATTTATTGGTGAAGATATGCGTCTTGATCCAATAATATTGAAACCAGAAATGTCAGTACGCAAGTTGTTAGAGTATTACATGGGTAAAAATACAATGGATCGTCAGAAATTTATTATTAGTAACCTGCGTATTGAAAAAGACGTAGTGTACGAGGGAGTTGCGTAGTCATGCTGAACTTGTTTCAGCATCTCGTTGCCCAATTCAGGTGTATTACAGAGCGAGACCCTGAAATAAATTCAGGGTAACTGGCACAGGCGGGTTGTCATCCTGAGCGGAGTCGAAGGACGTGCGGAGGGGTTAAGAGAATTAACTCACTCCAAAAAATGAAACAGGTTGACATACCCAAAGTCGCCCCTATCTTACAAAGAGAGGGGAAAAGTTGAATAAACGAACGGCTTTAGGATAATTAGGGGTGAGTAAAGAATAATGATGTTGCCATCCTGAGCTTATTGAAGGAGTGCGACGGGCAGTCATTCCCATTTTAAATGGGAATCTGAGCGGCTGGAGTTATTATTTATCATCGGTTTGAAACCCGATGCTATTCATACCTCACGGTAATCCCGAAAGGGTATAAATAGTGGCAGGTTTTAACCTGTTGAAACAGTAAAGAAAAGATGAACACAAAGGTTAACATAACACCCCTTACCGTATACGCCGAGCACGAGCGGGGCAAAACGCTGTTGTTTGATAACCAGCGTACGGGTGAATTTATATTAGGCTATAGAGTAAAAGACAGCATTAGCGGCAGGCACTACCACAAGGGTATTGCGGCCTATAAAAACCCCGAGGTGCTGATACTTATTTCAGGAAGTATACAACTGAAAACCATTGAATTAGATACTGAAAATGAACAAACAGTCATAGTAGACACGCCCAGTAGGATAGAGATACCCGCTATGGTGTGGCACGAGGTTTTAGCACTAACCGACTGTGTTTTTTTAGAGACTAATAGCATTAAAGATTGTGAGGACGATACCCACAAATTGGAACAAACAGCATGAGTGACGAACACATAAACAACGACGAGAACCCTGAAAACCAAACACCTGATACCAACGAGAAGGAGGTGCTGCAAGGTGCTTTGCCTGTATCGGGGATGTACGAGAACTGGTTTTTAGAGTACGCATCGTATGTGATACTGGAAAGGGCAGTACCACATATAAACGACGGACTAAAACCCGTGCAAAGGCGCATTATGCACGCCATGTACGAGATGGACGACGGTAGGTTTAACAAAGTGGCCAATATTATTGGGCAAACCATGCAGTATCACCCACACGGTGATGCTTCTATTGGCGATGCGCTTGTAGGTATTGGTCAGAAAGAATTACTGGTAGAAACCCAGGGAAACTGGGGTGATATACGCACAGGCGATTCGGCCGCAGCACCCCGTTATATCGAAGCAAGGTTATCAAAATTTGCCCTTGATGTAGTATTTAACCCTAAAACTACCGAGTGGCAACTAAGTTACGATGGCCGTAAGCGTGAGCCGGTTACCCTCCCTTTAAAGTTTCCCCTGTTGCTTGCACAAGGTGTAGAAGGTATAGCCGTTGGTTTGGCTACCAAGATAATGCCTCATAACTTTTGCGAGCTGATACAGGCTTCTATTAACCTACTTAAAAACAAACCTTTTGAGCTATACCCCGATTTTTTAACAGGGGGTATGATTGATGTAAGCAACTATCAAAAAGGGGAGAGGGGAGGCAAAATACGTGTTAGAGCAAAGATTGAAGAAGTAGATAATAAAACATTAGTTATTAAGAATATACCTTTCTTTACTACAACTAATGGTTTAATAGAAAGTATTATCAAAGCCAACGACAGTGGCAAGTTGAAAATTAAAAAGGTGGTAGACAATACCGCTAAAGATGTAGAGATAGTAATACAACTTGCGCCTGGTGTTTCGCCGGGTATAGCTATTGATGGTTTATATGCTTTTACCGATTGCGAGGTGTCAATATCTCCCAATGCTTGTGTAATTGTTAATGACAAACCTGTTTTTGTTACCGTTGATGAAATACTTCGTTTGAGTACTGAAAATACTAAGCAGCTACTTAACCAAGAATTGGAGATACGAATGGGTGAGTTGGGCGACAACTGGCACTATTCATCACTAGAAAAGATTTTTATTGAGAACCGCATTTACCGCGATATTGAGGAAGAGGAAACATGGGAAGGTGTGCTTACTGCTATTGATAAAGGTTTAGACCCTTATAAAAAGCTGTTACGTCGTGATGTAACTCAAGACGATATTATCAGGTTAACAGAGATAAAGATTAAACGTATTTCAAAATTTGATGCCTTTAAAGCTGATGAACACATTAGAAATTTAGAGGATGAAATGAAGGAAGTGCAGCACAATCTTGACCATTTGGTAGATTATGCTGTTAAATACTTTGAAAACCTGCTTAAAAAGTACGGTAAAGGTCGCGAGCGTCAAACCGAAATACGTACGTTTGACACCATACAAGCCAGCTTGGTTGCTGTAAACAATCAAAAACTTTACGTAAATAGGGCAGAGGGCTTTGTGGGCTATGGGTTGAAGAAAGATGAGTTTGTGAGTGAATGCTCGGATATTGATGATATTATCATTTTCAGAAACGACGGAAAAATGATAGTTACCAAAATAACCGACAAGTCATTTGTAGGTAAAGACATTATCCATGTTGGCGTTTTTCATAAAACAGATGACCGCATGGTTTACAACATGATATATGCTGATGGTAAAACAGGAACTTCAAGGGTAAAACGTTTTATTGCAGGCGGAGTAACCCGTGATAAAGAGTACGATTTGACCACAGGAAAAAAAGACTCTAAAGTGCTATACTTCTCGGCCAATCCCAATGGCGAAGCTGAAATAGTAAATGTGCAACTAAGTGCCTACTCAAAAGCCAAAAAACTAGCCTTTGATTTCGATTTTAGCACATTGGCTGTTAAAGGAAGAGGGTCGCAAGGCAATATACTTAGCCGCCATTTGGTTAAAAACGTTAAGTTTAAGCAAGCAGGCGTATCTACATTAGGTGCACAAAAAATATGGTACGATGAAAGCATTGGCCGACTGAATACCGAAGAACGCGGTAAGCTACTAGGTAGTTTTGATGGCGATGATAGGATAATAGTTGTGTTTAAGAACGGCGACTATGAGCTGACCAATTTTGAGCTTACCAACCACTACGAGCCAAACGATATTGTTTTTATAAAGAAACACCATCCTGATAGAGCTTTAACGGTGGTATACTTTGACCATGATGCGGCTAACTACTACATTAAACGCTTTTTAATAGAAACTCAAACTATTGACAAGAAGTTTAGGTGTATTACCGATGGTAACAAAAACTATATAGTAGGTGCTACTGATCATCCCGAACCTGAACTGCACGTGGTGTACGGTAAAAAGAAAGAGGGTAATGAAGAAACACTGCCATTGGCCGAATACGATATAAAAGGGTGGAAGGCTATTGGTAGTAAACTAAATAGTAAAGATGTATCGGCAATAGAGCTGGTGCAAAAAGAAGAGGTTGAAGAAGTGGCAGAGGAAGAAGCCGAAGATAGCAATGATGATGGAGGCGAAACAACACCAAAAACAGTGAAGGAAGACCCTATATTGGACGAGTTGCTTAAAAACCGACCAAAAACCCCTCCTTCAACACCTGTTAAAACTGAACAAAGCAAACTGTTTGATTTGTAGTACAGTTTCCAACCTTTTTGCCTCAAATTTCGATTAGATAGGGTATAAACTCTATTTAACATGAAAAAACTATTTACTATTGCTATTGGAATTTTGCTGTTTGCCCCTGTTTTTGGGCAAAAAGATATTGAGTTTAAGTTGCTAAGCCCTACAAACGGGCAAGATGTGTATGTTAACGAACCCTTTAATCTTATTTATAGTTTTAAAAATGTAGGTAACGATTGGATTGATTTTGACGATTCGTTTTTTGTAAGTTTAAAAATTGACGGTGACTATTTATTTGGTAGTTTCAATAAAATGCTAATAGGGCATAGTAATATTCCACCGGGTGATAGTATTTATTTCCTCAAAGGTTTTGGTTTTACTAGTAAAGAACCTAATCCTGTTTTATTTTGTTTGGAGTTTACCACCAGTAAAAACGGAGTAAAAGTAGATTCTAACCAAGCAAATGATTTTAGTTGTGCTATTATTAATGTGAACGAAAGAACCACTAGAGTAGAAGAGGTAAATGGTAGTTTAGGTTTATCGTTACACCCTAATCCTGCAACAAATACGGTGGTATTAAAGACCAATAATTCGCAAGCCTGTAAAGCAATACTAACAGATATTAACGGTAGGGAAGTGGTTACCTTACAACTTAACAACGGTTCGGCTGATTTTGATGTTAGCCAACTTCAAAGCGGGCTATACTTTTGCCAACTTTTAGACAAAGAGAATAACTACCTAAGTTCTGAAAAACTTATGGTAAGCCATTAGGTACACACAACAAAAGAGGGTATTGAGGGCAGGTAATTATATCTTTATCTACGCAGTTTAAACTTTTAGTGAGCCACGAAACCCACGCGCGGCGTAGTATGATTCGGCTCCGTTGTGGTACACAAACACGGTATTATACCTACAATCACAAAAAATTGCACCACCTAGTTTTCTTATTTCAACAAGGGTTTGTACCCAACTTGATGTTTTTAAATCAAAACTTTCCAGTTGTTGCAATTGGCGGTATTGCTCTTCGGTCAACAACTCAATACCTATTTCTTTTGCCATATCCAAAGCACTATTTTTAGGTTTATGCTCTTTGCGAGAATCCAGTGCGGCACGGTCGTAGCACAAACTTCGTCGACCTTTGGGGCTTTCGGTACTGCAATCCATAAAAATGTATTCGTCGGTTTCTGCATCATAACCCACCACATCAGGTTCGCCACCTGTAATTTCCATTTGGTTTAGTGTCCATAGTTTTTGGGTATCAGCTTCTAACTTTGTCAGTATATTAGCCCATACCAATCCCTTATGGCGATTTGTATTTTTATCAAAACGGGCTTTTAATATTTCAAGCAGTTCTGAGAACTGTGCGGGAGAATGATCTTTATTATTAGTTTTGGCCATTGTATTTTGTTATTGATTGTGATTAATGCGCGAAGGCTGTCATGCAGAGCGAAGTCGAAGCATGGCGGGGTCTGGCCACGCACCCCCTTCGACTTAGCTCAGGGGGACAACAGCCCCACTTTATACTATTGTGGCTGATTTTTTAAAGATGCTTCAATCATCTCTTGCAAAACGTTTATATCAACATCTTCCAACTTATTTATATATAGGCAACCCACGCCTGTTTTGTGTTTACCAAGTTTTGCAAGCATATCTACTTGCTTTTTAATATCCATAGTAAGGTATAATGATAAACTTGTTTTGCGGGGCGAGAAACCAATTAAAAGCCAATCTACCTCTCTGCCTGTGGCAGGGCTTTTATACCTTTTATTACCGAAACCAATGATTGAGCTACCCCACATTTTTGGCTCTTCGCCCGTAGCTTTTTTCATCATTTCTACTATCGCAAAGCTGTCTTTACGTTTTTGTTCGTTGGTCACATTGTTTATAAACTCTTCCACACTGGCAGCAGTGGGCTTGGTTTTTATCTCTGCTAGTTTTGATTTTTTGGTGGGCATAGCTTAACAGTATTATTTTAACTTATAAATATCTTTTGTATTTGTGTGTTCGCTTCTGCTAATTATATAGGCAGTATTACCTACACCATCTAAAATTACACCTACGCTTTCATCGTTTGCAATAGGGAAATGTATAGCATATGCCCTACCATCACTTAATCTGATTCCGTAGGTTTCAACAGAGTTTTCTACGTTGATTGAGTTTTGTGTATAGTCGTAACTCTTCGTTTCACCTATACTGTCTTTAACTGAAAAACTTTTAGGTAAAAACTCAATTTCAAATTTGTTTCCACTCGGGTCGGTTGCTTTCCACTTTCCTTGATAGGTGCTTGATCCGCTACATGACGCTAATAATAGCAGAAATAATAGAAATAGAACTAGGTTTACTTTTTTCATCAATATTCTTTTGGGTATTAGCAATTAAACTAAAATTTAGATTAAACGAATATACTAATCCTCCAAACCTTTACCATTCATAATTTGCGAGATATATTTTTCTACTCTTGCTTCGCGAGTTTTGGCTTGCTTGGCTTGTGAAAAATAGAGCAGGTAACTGCGTTGTCGCCCCGGTGTTAGGGTTTCAAAAGCAGTTTTAAGGGCAGGTATAGTATCTAATTTGGTTTGAAACTCTTGGGGTACGGTGTATTCTTTAGTCTTTTTCAGTTCTACTTTTAAGCCTGCTTTTTCTACCTCAATTGCCTCAAAAATATAGGCTTTTACCACAGGTTCAAGTTCTGTTATTTCTAAACTATTGGTAAATCTAGCTTGGCGGGCTGCCTGCACATTTTCAGTTTGTTGTATTAGTATATTGTGGGTATCGTTTAGCAATGCACCTTTAAAAAACAGTAGGGCGCAGTATTCTTTAAAAGTATGTATTAGTACTATATTACTTTTGTTTAATGTGTAACAGGGGCAACCCCACTTTAACTCTTCGGTAAGCCCGCAATCAAGGGCAATGTTTCTTAGTTTGGCTATTTCATCCTGCCATTTTGTGGCCTTATTAAAATAGAAATCAACTTTCGGGTTCATTTGTATGTTGTTTGCTTTTAATGGGTTGTGTGCGGCACACCAGTCATTCCTGCGAAAGCAGGAGTCTGAGCGAGGGGCTAAAAGGTTATGCTTTCCACCGCACTAATTCCCAATCAAGTTTGGAATGACTAATAACCGTTCATGTCAATGTACTAAATTATTATGTTAAGCTATTTTCCTACTTTCAGGTCTGAAATACCAAGATACAACAGTTAGAATTAATAGGAGTGAAGGGCCAAATAATTCTGTAGCACCGTGTCCGCTAGATATATGAGCCATCACAGCTCCCGACATAGCGAAGAAAAAACCTGCATACGCCCACTCTTTTAATACAGGAAATTTAGGGACAAGTACTGCTATAACTCCTAATATTTTCCAAACGGCCAGTATTGTCATAAGGTATGCGGGAAAGCCCAAACTGGTGAAATTTGCTACTTCTTCGGGCATTTTTATTAGCTGAACTATTGCGGTTGATACCATGCCTAATGCCAACCAAAGGGTAGCTACCCAATAGATGATTTTTTGTGTTTTTGTCATACTCTTCTTTTTAATGTATTTGTAATGAGTGAATTGGGCAAATATCTATGTGCATTGAGTGTGGCGGGTTAGTCATTCCCTTGGAAAGGGAATCTGTGTGCGGGGCATGACTGTTAGCCATTTCCTTCACGCAGATTCCCAATCAAGTTGGGATGACTGGCCGCCACACAACCAAGAGGTTTTATTTTAACTTGCTTACTATTTCTTGTATGCGGTTGTGTGCCATATTTATGCCTTGGGCAAAGGGTAGTTTTAGCATTTGGTCTCTATCAGCTACTGATTTATACACTATGTGCATGGTGAGTTTACTGGTATTATCAGCCAGTTTTTCAAATTCCAAAAACTCAAGTTGGACAGGGAAGGGTGTATTCTCCATTTCAAATGTCCTAGTGATTTTGCAATTAGGCTCAAACTCGTGTATAGTTCCATTAAAACCGTGCTTGTTTCCTTTAGGGTCGGTGGTTTCAAACCGATAGCTGCCGTGTTTTTTGTTTTCAAGTTTCAGCACTTTGGTTCCCATCCATTGTTCTACAATTTCAGGTTCTGCATAGGCTTTAAACAATAAATCAAGCGGTAAATCAAATTCTCTTGTAATCAAAATTTCTTGTTTGCCTTCTTCGGCATTCACTTTTGTTTTGGCTTCCATAGTCTTTTAGTTTTTTGGCTTATAGTTTTTCATTACAGTTTCAAGTTTGTTAAACCTGTCGTCCCACATTATTCTGAAAGGCTCAATAAAATCAGCTATCTCTTTCATTTTTTGAGGATTTAGGTGGTAGTAAATTTCTCTACCATTTTGCTCTTGTGTGAGTAATTCACATTCGGTAAGAATTTGTATGTGTTTTGAAATTGTTTGTCGCGATGAATCAAAATTACCGGCTATTGCACTAGGTGTAAGTGCTTGTAGGGCAACTAAAGTTAGTATAGTTCTTCGGGTTGGGTCGGCTATTGCCTGAAATACATCTCTTCTTAATTCCATTATGCAGTCATTTGACTGCAAATATAAGCGCAGCTATTTAGCTGCGCAATTTATATTTTGCATTTGTTAGTTTTACTAAACAACATCAAGTTGAGTAGGATTTAACAGATATGATGTTGACTAAAAGCTTTTTCTATAGTGAAAGTGAAATCAAAATTTTGAAGTATTCGCAGAACTTTCCAGTAAAGTTTCAAATATTGAAGTATATGACGTTTTGTATTTTCTCAGTTACGTGTACACAGGCATATCATTTTCCAATTACACAGTACAATCATTAGCTATAAGTCTTTTACAAAAAAAGCCTATAATTTATATTATGTTAAATTGATATTTGTAAAAAAAGGGGCTTTATGCCCCTTTGATATTTTATAAGCTTATAAGGATTACTCCCCTGTGCGAAGGCTACGCATTTCTTCTGATTTTTCTTTGTTACCTAATTGTGAATAGGTTTGTTGCAAAGCTAGTAGCAAACCATCATCATCGCTTTTTATTTCGTAGGCTTTTTCTAAATACTCAAGTGCTTTTTTATAAAGTTCTTGCATTTGGTCTTTAACTTCTTTTTCCTCTTTTTCAGCAGTTTTTGAGTATACATCAATAAAGTTGTATTTATCTACCAATTCTTTATTCATGTTAAAAAACATAACACCCATGTTAAATAAAGCGTCATAATAGTAAGGGTCTATTAGCAATGCTTCGTTATAGTCTTTCTCAGCATCGGCAAACATATCGTTGGCTACTTTATAAATACTGTCTCGTTTTGCTATATAGGCATCCATTTGGGCAGTATACTTTTTCTTATCCGCAGGTTTTGTAGCTTTTTTGGCATTTTTGCGTGCTTCACTTGCTGAGTCAGAAAATTGAGGAGCTGATTCCATAATTTTTATGGCGTTATCATTTACTATGGCACCACGGTAGAATAAGTATAAGGTGTTATTAGGCTCGTTTTTAAGTACTTCCGTAAGTTTTGAAAGTAGTATTTTAATTTTACCTAACTGTGTGTAGATACTTAACTCTTGGTTGAAAAGGGTTTTATCATCGGGTATTTTTTTACGTCCTTTATCAATAATATCAAGGGCTTTGGTAGTATCGCCACCTTCAAGATACATATACGATAGCTGTACATAGGCATTTGCACTTAAATACTTAGGGTCGTTAATCATATCCTGTAAGTACTTTTGAGCTTTTGCTTTATCATTAGCCTTAATGGCAATGTTTGCACAGTTTTGCACTATATCATTTTTTGCAACTAATTTCTTTTGGGTGTTGTTGGTAGTATCAGTTTCGTAAGCTGTTAAAATGATTTCGAAATACTGAAGGCTTTTAGCAAAATCTTCTTTCTCGTAAAAGTAAAAAGCTTTGTTATAAACCGCCCCTGCTGAATATACCATAGCATTCAGCGATTCAGGGGTGTATTTTTTCTTTCTTTCAGGTTTTTCAACTTGTACGCATTTAATATAACTTTCTAAAGATACATACGAAGCATTAGGATCAAGGTGTGAGTAATTGGTATCAACAGCTATATAATAATATACATCACCTTTTACTTTCCACATTTTAGGGCTGTTAGAAGTGCTTGAGTTGGCTGCGGCCTCGTCAATTGCTTCTTTAGCTACACCATAGTTTCCGTTTTTTATTTCGCTAAGTGCATCTTCTATCCTGTAGTTTTGGGCATTACTTGCCAGCGCAACACAGGCTGAGGCCAATAGTGTTAAAACTGATTTTTTCATTCTTCTTAATCTTCTGTACTTAAATGGGTTATACTTCAAAAATATGGCCAATATACTATTCTACTTTGTCTTGTGGGTTATCATTGGGGTCAATAGCTGTATCTTCACCTATTTCACCTTCGGTATTGTTATTTACTTCTCCGTTTTCTCCAATTTCACCACCTTCAAGCATTTCGTCTTCAACTTCATCCTCGTGTTCTACTTTGGCTATAGATGCTATTTCATCTTTTGCACCCATTTTAATTAGCCTTACACCTTGGGTAGCTCTACCCATAACACGTAGGTTGGCCATGTGCATCCTGATGGCTATACCCGATTTAAGAATAATCATTAAATCGTTTTCATCAGTAACGTTTTTTATACCTACAAGGTTGCCTGTTTTTTCGGTAATGCTAAGGGTTTTTACTCCTTTACCACCCCTACCGGTTATGCGGTAGTCTTCTAAATCGGTACGTTTTCCGTATCCTTTTTCTGAAACCACCATTATAGTAGCATCTGTATCAGGTTTTACACAAATCATACCAATCACTTCGTCGGCATCGCTCTCAAGCCTCACTCCCATTACACCGCTTGCTGTACGACCCATTGGGCGCACCAAACTTTCGTTGAAACGGATAGCCTTGCCACTGCGTTTGGCCATTATTATTTCTGATTGACCATCGGTTAACAATGCTTCAAGCAATATATCACCTTCTCTTATGGTTACTGCATTTATACCATTTTGGCGTGGACGCGAGTAGGCTTCGAGGGTGGTTTTTTTGATGATACCGTTTTTGGTACACATCATTATGTAGTTATTGCTTAGGTATTCTTCGTCCGAAAGGTTAAGTACAGGTATAAATGCCCTTATTTTATCATCGGGTTCAATGTTTATAAGGTTTTGTACTGCACGGCCTTTGGCAGCTTTTCCTGCTTCGGGTATTTCGTAAACGCGTAACCAATAGCATTTTCCTTTTTCTGTAAAGAATAACAGATAGTTGTGGGTGGTTGCTACAAACAGATGCTCCATAAAATCGGCATCTCTGCTTGAAGCGCCTTTATTTCCACGACCTCCCCTATTTTGTACTTGGTATTCGCTTAGTTGGGTGCGTTTCATATACCCCATGTGACTAATGGTTATTACCACAGCCTCATCAGGTATCATGTCTTCTATGCTAATTTCATCAGATGCGGGAACGATTTCTGAGCGACGGTCATCACCATACTTGTCGCGCATCTCAATCATCTCATCTTTTATTATTTGCATACGCAAAACTTCGTCGGCCAATATGCTGTTTAAGTAATCAATGGTTTTCATCAATTCAGCATATTCATCACGAATTTTATCGCGCTCAAGTCCTGTAAGACGTTGCAAACGCATATCTAAAATAGCTTTCGCTTGTATTTCAGATAGTTTAAAGTTTGCCATCAACCCTTCCCTAGCTTCGTCAGGTGTTTTGGCTGCACGTATTAGTTTAATAACCTCATCAAGGTTATCTAGGGCTATTAATAAGCCTTCTAATATATGTGCGCGTTTTCTTGCCTCATCAAGTTCGTATTGGGTGCGACGAACAACAACCTCGTGGCGGTGGTCAACATAGTGCCTTATAAGGTCTTTAAGGTTAAGCATCATTGGCCTACCTTTTACCAAAGCAATATTGTTTACGCTAAACGAGCTTTGCAATTGGGTATACTTAAACAGTTGATTAAGTATTATATTAGGTATGGCATCTTTTTTCAAATCGAAAACAATGCGCAAACCATCCCTGTCACTCTCGTCTCTAATATCAGAAATGCCTTCTATAATCTTTTCATTAACCAAGTCTACCGCTTTCACTATCAACTGGTTAGGCTGTACTATATAAGGTAATTCTGTAATTACTATTTGGTCTTTTCCTGTTTTGGTAGTATCAAAATGTGCTTTACCACGAATAACAATACGTCCGCGACCTGTTTCAAAAGCATCTTTAATACCTCCTAGGCCATATATAATACCTCCGGTAGGAAAATCAGGGCCTTTGATGTGCTCCATCAACTCGCTTATCTCAATATCATTATTATCAATATAAGCTACTATACCGTTAATAACCTCTGTAAGGTTATGAGGTGCCATGTTGGTGGCCATACCCACAGCAATACCGCTTGCGCCGTTTACTAAAAGGTTAGGTATTTTGGCGGGCATTACTGATGGTTCAGTAAGCGAATCATCAAAGTTGGGGCGAAAATCGACAGTATTTTTGTCAATATCAGCCATCATTTCCTCAGCAATTTTGCGCAAACGTGCTTCGGTATAACGCATGGCCGCCGGTGGGTCACCGTCTATCGAGCCAAAGTTACCCTGTCCGTCTACCATCATATAGCGCATACTCCACGGTTGCGCCATACGCACCATAGCATCGTATACACTGGTATCGCCGTGCGGGTGATACTTACCCAGCACCTCACCTACTATACGTGCCGACTTTTTGTAGGTTCGGCCACTGCCTAGTCCTAACTCAGTCATACCATACAGTACGCGGCGGTGTACAGGTTTTAAACCGTCCCTTACATCGGGTAGAGCACGTGAAACAATTACCGACATCGAATAATCGATGTATGCGGTTTTCATCTCATCTTCTATGTTTATTGGGATGATTTTTTCACCCAATCCGTCATTCAAGTTATTCTCCTCTGCCATATTACTTTAACGAAGCCGCTAAAATAGTTCATTTTACCATTTGTTAACCTAAAAGAATGCCCACAATGGTGTGGAAAACATGGTGTTTAGTGCTCAATATCAAAATACATTTGTATTTAAAGCCTAAATCGTTAATTTTAAACTAAATATACGTTCTATGATTAGTAAATATATAAACGGTGGTGCCTTTGCCATTATACTTATTTGTTTTGTATTGCCTTTTGTATCTATAAAGTGCAATACAGTGAAATTGGTAGAGCTAAAAGGCTATGATTTAATTGTAGGAAAAACTATTGATGCTGAAGCTAATCCAATGGTAAAGGAAATGACTGCATTTGGCAAACGTTTGGATGGAAATGATGAAAGTAGTGATAGTGCAGTTGCTGAATCTGATGCACAAGACAATAATGAAAAAATAAAAACCAATTGGTTTATGGTATTAGTGCTGCTAAGTGCGCTAATTGGGTTAATACTTAGCTTTGCTAATAACATAAAAAAAGGATTGGGAGCTATTTTGCCCGCTATTTTGGCTTTGGTGGGTTTACTAACTTTTATTGTGGTAATGAATTATCAACTGCAAGAACAAGCAGGTGCAGGTAGTGATGGTTCTTTTGGTGTAAAGATTAAACTGGGCTACGAGGTGGGCTTTTGGCTAATGCTACTATTGCTGCTATTTATTATAGCCTACAATATTTATATTAATTATATAGCTATAAAGGCTAATGCACCAGACCAAGCCGAACCAGCGCTTGATGAACCGCCTCAACATATTGGTAATGGTTAAACCTGTAAAATCAAAGTGTATACAATGCCCCTAAAGGGGGTAACTATATTCAGTTATAGGTTACAGAAAAATTGTAGTTGCGCTTAACTCACCCCAGTTTGATTAAAAAGTCAGAATTACATAACTGCGCTCCTCTCTTTTAAAAAGAGAGGGGGAATTATAAACGCCGATACAGAACTAACTATTTGGGGTGAGTAAAGTCTAATAACTAGCCCATAAGCCTTGTGCGGTTGTCATCCTGAGCGAAGTCGAAGGGTGGATTGCTTTCATTGGTTTTCAAACCGATAGAAAAGAGTTAAATCAAAAAAGTTCATTCAGCGTTCATAATTCCCCCGAAAGGGACATTTTATTTATATGGCTCTACCCTTCCCTAGCTCAAAATCAAAATTTGAATAAGTCTGTTTAAAATATTATAGTAGTTTTGCCGCCAAAACAGAGTAAAAAACACCACTTTTTTTATGAAAAACATAACAGTAATAGGCTCAGGAACAATGGGCAACGGTATAGCCCACGTATTTGCACAAAATGGATATACTGTAGCTTTGGTTGATATAAACCAAGCAGCACTTGACAAAGCAATAGCTACTATTGGTAAAAACCTTGACCGCCAAGTGGCTAAAAGTCTTTTGACTGAAGACCAAAAAACTGCTGCACTTAGCAATATTACCACCTATACCCAACTAGCCGAAGGCGCAGCCAATGCTGATTTGGTTATTGAAGCAGCATCAGAAAACTTTAATATTAAAAAATCAATTTTTGAAGAATTGGATAGGGTTGCTCCTGCCCACGCAATACTAGGCTCAAACACATCGTCAATATCTATCACCCAAATAGCAGCCGTTACCAATCGCCCCGAAAAAGTAATAGGTATGCACTTTATGAATCCTGTACCTGTGATGAAACTGGTAGAGGTAATAGCCGGTTATAGCACCAGCAAAGAGGTTACCGATACTATAATGGAGCTATCGACCAAAATAGGCAAAATACCTACGTTGGTAAACGATTACCCGGGCTTTATAGCCAACCGTATTTTAATGCCAATGATAAACGAGGCAATATACTCGCTATACGAAGGCGTTGCAGGTGTAGAAGAAATTGACACGGTGATGAAACTAGGCATGGCACACCCTATGGGGCCATTGCAACTGGCTGATTTTATTGGATTGGATGTTTGCAAAGCCATATTGGATGTATTGTACGAAGGTTTTGGAAACCCAAAATACGCCCCTTGCCCACTACTGGTAAACATGGTAACCGCCAAACACTTGGGTGCAAAAACAGGTAAAGGTTTTTACGAGTATACCGCAGGCAGCAAAGATTTGGTAGTAGCCGCCCGATTTAGAAAATAGTACCACACTCCCCTATTTATAGATATAAAGCCGCCCTGTGCGGCTTTTTTTATGCTGTTTATCCACTAGAAAATCCATGTAAACAATTGATAAACAATTTTTTTACAGTTATTAACATAAAATAGTAATTGTACTTTGTACAATAAGTACTAAATATTAGTATATTTACACTTCGAAACACAGTTTTTGCTGTGCACGAAAAAAATAAAGAGTGTATGAAAAAAATTTACCTAGTCGTTTTTTTATTTATAACCGTAGCTGCCACAGCCCAAAACCGCAAGCACCCTTGGGGTGTTGGTGTTGATTTGAACGTAAGAGAGTATAATGGTGATTTGGGCGACGGTTTTTTAAAGTTTAATGATTTTAGAGGAGCTTGGGGCGTACGTGTAGCCCGCTATGTTAATCCAATTATAGATGCTGGGTTTAACTTTAACTACGGGCGTTTTAATTACGAAACAGGCGATACCGTATACCGCCCTATACGCTCGTTTATGCTTAATGCTAATTTTAATGTAAACATTAAGTTTAATAATGGTTTTATTCTGCCCGAAAACTCTAAAATAGCACCGTACCTTACCGCAGGTATAGGTTTGATGGGTATAAACAACTACAACAACGATAGTTTTGGCAGGCAGGTATTTGCCAATATACCTTTGGGTGCAGGGGTACGCTTAAACCTATCGCCCAATTTTGGTATTTATGTGCAAAGCACCTATAACCTAACTATGAATGATAAGTTTGATGCTTTTGCAACTGGTGGTAACGATGCAATACTAAACCACACAGTAGGCTTTGTGCTTAACTTGGGCAAAAACAAAACCGATGGCGATGGCGACGGTGTGCCTGATAATATTGACAAATGCCCCGAAACGCCCTACCCCACCAAAGTAAACAGCCAAGGTTGCAAAGGCGAAAGCGAAAGCCCATTGCAACAAGCGCAAACCGATGTATCGGCAATAGCAAAAAACATATTGTTTGAAACCAATAGTGATAAACTAACCGAAGCATCGAAAAAAGAGTTGGATAGGCTGGCAGTTATAATACTTACGCTAAACGGGGTAAAAACAAAAATAGCAGGACATACCGATAATACAGGCGAAGCAGCGTATAACTTAGATTTATCAAAACGCCGTGCTTATGCCGTTAAAGAATATTTAGTAAGCAAAGGCATTGACGAAAACAGTATTTCATCAGAAGGTTTTGGCGATACCCGCCCTCTGCAAGGTAATGACACAGACGAAGGTCGTACAGCCAACCGCCGAGTAGAAATTACATTAACCAATTAAAAATTTTCTTTCAATCCTACCTTTAAACAATTAGCTGCCTCAAAAGGGCAGCTTTTTTGTTTTATGGATTTCCCGTCCCCCTGAATTTAGTTCAGGGTCTCGTTGCCCAATTTATATGAAATGTAGAGCGAGATGCTGAAACAAGTTCAGCATGACTGTCCGCTTTATCATCGGTTTGAAACCCGATTCTATTCATACCTGTCGGTAATCCCGATAGGGTATGAGTAGCGGTAGGTTTTAACCTGCTGAAATGATTTGGCTTAACTCACCCACAAGCCAAAAGCTCACTAAATGATAAATGATAAATGCACAATGTAGCCCATCTCCAATTATCCTTATAAAATATCAACTGCATGAATACATACACAAGCCCGCAAGCTGCCCTAGATGATTTGGAAGAAGTAATAAACCAACTGATTGAAGAACTACAACTGTATGCCTCACGTCCCAACCCCAACGGGGCATATATAGACAAGCAAAACCGACACATACGCCGACTAACCGAAATATACAACGGTATTACTGCACTGCGCTACTACGATGCGTGGACGGCTATTGAAACCCAAATGCACCACCTGCAACAACACGATACCAACATTGGCGGACACACCATACACCTGCACACCCACCCCGATAAAAAATATTTTTCACTAATAAAATACAATCCGTTTAAATAAGTCGACGGACAACAGTCAACCGTCAACCGATGAATGAAGTGCGTTGTCACCCTGAGCGAAATCGAAGGGCGTGCGGTGAACTATAAAACTTTCCTCCAAACCAAAAACCAACAGCCAAAAGCCCCCTAAATGATAACTGTTAAATGCTAAATGTCTAACTCACCCCAAAAAATATATAACCGACCGACTGCCCAACCTTTCCCCTCTCTAAATTTAGAGAGGGGCGCATATCGTCAAGTCGACCAAAACAATACTTCGGGGTGAGTTACTTTATCCCCAAGCCAACAGCCAAAAGCCCCCTAAATGATAACTGTTAAATGCTAAATGATAAATGTAAAATGAAACAATTTACCCCCATAACCCCACAGCCCATTACAGGCACAAAAACAAACAACACCCCAACCGAAGACCTCCTAATCGTTCGCCCAGCCAACCAATGGATGGAAGAAGCCAGCCGCCGACCCATACCCCGTATGCTGTTTAGCGAATTTTGGCATCAAGGCGAGCTGTGCATACTGTTTGCCGATACCAACCTCGGAAAATCGATACTCGCCGTACAAATAGCCGATGCCATTAGTCGCGGAGTAGCCATATCGGGCTTTAAGCTAGATGCCCCCAAGCAAAAAGTACTCTATTTTGATTTTGAGATGAGCGACAAGCAATTTGAGAAACGATACAGTATAAACTACCGCCAACACTACGCCTTTGACGATAATTTCCTGCGGATAGAAATAAACCCCAATTGCACCGATTTTGAACGCTTTGAAACCGCCCTGTTTAGCAGTATAGAGCGCGCCATAGCCACCCACAACGCCAAAGTGCTGATAATTGACAACCTTACCTACCTAAAAACCCAAGCTACCGAAACGGCCAAAGAAGCCCTGCCCCTAATGAAAAGCCTAAAAGAACTGAAAATGAAACACAACCTTAGCATACTGGTAGTAGCCCACACGCCCAAGCGTAGCCTTGCCAACCCCCTAACGGTAAACGACCTTGCGGGCAGCAAGCACCTAGCCAACTTTATTGATAGCCTGTTTGCCATTGGACTAAGCTACCAAGACAAAACCCTGCGCTACCTGATACAGCTAAAAGCCCGTGCCACCGAACTACTGTACAACGACCGTAACATAATGCTGTGCCGCATAGCCCAACCCCACAATTTCCTTGCTTTTGAGTTTATGGAGTATGGAGTAGAAAGGGAGCATTTGAGGCAGGTTGACGAGATAAGTTCTTCCGATTTAGACGAAGAAATAATAACCCTAAGAAAAGAAGAACCCAATATTTCTAATTACGAAATAGCAAAGCGAATTGGAGTTAATCAAATGCGAGTGAAACGTATATTAGAGAAAAATGGGTACTAACAGCTACTAACATACTAACACTGTTAGTATACTTAAACACATGATGTTTATAAAAATATACTATTCTTCAAGTCAAATATTTATAACTTAAATATCGCTTTCACGTCAATAAAGTCAACATGAAATATTTAATAAAACTTGTAAGTGCTTTGTCAGTTATAATTATAGGTATTCAAGTAAGCTTGAATACCTGGGCAAAACAGGAATACAGCTTTGAAAAAAGCATTAAGTTAATACTAACAATGTTTAATGAGAATCCATTTTATACAATATTAGTAGGCTTTTGCATCATATTTATCGGCTTATTTACTTCTTATATCATTGAAAAGTATTACTTCAATTTGTTTGACCCTGAACATAAAAAAAATAAGCTTGAACTTAGTATTAGTAAAGTTGAAAAAAGAACTAAAAATCGGGATGCTTTTTTTGAAAAAGTCTTTATAAAGTCTCAAAATAAAGAAGACTATAAAAGACTCCCTTATGAAAGAATAACAGGACTGTACTCCAGACTTCTTATCAAGAATATTGAATCTAAAGATATTTCTGATTATTCAAGATATGAAGTCTTTAACTTTACAGAAGAGGGAATTGAGTTTTTTGATGGAAGAAATACTATTGGTTTTGATTTACTAATCAATAAAAATGGAGAATGGGACGTTTTGGATAGATTTGATAAGCGGAAGAAAGATAAAGAACTTAAAAAGGTTATATATGCCTACTCTGTAGTATTAGTACCTTATGAATATATAGAACACATTGACTGGGACATTGACCCTAGAGAAGGGTATATTTCTATTTATTGTAATTATAAATTCTACTTTTGGAGGTACTTCCCTATACTGCACAAGGCACCTTCCCCTTTCAAAGAAACTAGGCTTTATTATAAAACAGATTTTGGAGTGATGAGATTCGAAGAAAATACCCGTAAAAATTTTAAACGTTTCGATATACTTAAACCTCTTAGAATATATTTTGTTCAATTAAATAATACTATTTTTAGGCTAAAAAATGATTGGAGGGTCAAAAAGGGACGGTACTAACATACTAACAGTATTAATATGTTAGTACCTGTTAGTATTTGCTAACAACCATTAACCAAACCTTTCCCCGTCACCCTGAATTTAGTTCAGGGTCTCGTTGCCCAATTTATATGAAATGTAGATTGAGATGCTGAATCAAGTTCAGCATGACTGCCCGCTTTATCATCGGTTTGAAACCCGATTCTATTCATACCTGTCGGTAATCCCGATAGGATATGAGTAGCGGTAGGTTTTAACCTGCTGAAATGATTTGGCTTAACTCACCCCGAAGTGTTGTTTTGATGTTGGATGTCGGGGGGTGCGGCTGTGTCATGTTGAGCGAAGTCGAACCCATGTGCGCAGGCTTGCCCCTATCACCCTTCGCACTCCTTCGACTGCGCTCAGGATGACAACACGCTTGCTTCCCGTCACCCTGAATTTATTTCAGGGTCTCGTTGCCCAATTTATCTGAAATGTAGAGCGAGATGCTGAAACGAGTTCAGCATGACTGTCCGCTTTATCATCGGTTTGAAACCCGATTCTATTCATACCTGTCGGTAATCCCGATAGGGTATGAGTAGCGGTAGGTTTTAACCTGCTGCCATGATTTGGCTTAACTCACCCCGAAGTGTTGTTTTGATGTTGAATGTCGGGGGGTGTGATGGTGTCATGGTGAGCGAAGTCGAAACCATGTGCGTAGGCTTGCCCTTATCACCCTCCGCACTCCTTCGACTACGCTCAGGATGACAAACCCGCTTTTTTCCCGTCACCCTGAATTTAGTTCAGGGTCTCGTTGCCCAATTTATATGAAATGTAGAGCGAGATGCTGAAACAAGTTCAGCATGACTGTCCCGAACCTTGTCATTGCGGGGTCTTCCCGAAGTAATCTTTATCAAGAGGGGTTGTAGTAACCTTCTCTTATTTCAAATAAAACGTTTTGCAAATGGTTTTCATCGGGTGTATCAGGCAAAAAACTATTATCAAACAGGCTGTTAACGGTGCTTATTTTTTCAATAGCATTTTTTAAAAGGTAATCGTAGCTAAATTCTCCTGCTTTTATACTCAGCAAAAATTCTCTTTTTTCGCTAACTACAACAACCCTTCCCTCTTTTGCAATATGTTCGGCCATATCTAGCAACCTAAAAACGTGCATCATGTTTTTAGTATCATAATTTTTTTCTTCGCTAATAGTGTTTTGATAGCGGTTGTTGTTTCTTTTTGAAACCCAATCCCAATATTCTTTATACTCTCGGCAATAAAAGGAGTAACCGTCTTTATTAAATCCCATTGTTGCCAAAGGTTCTATTCCAATGGGTATACTGCTCAGCAAAACATCATTAGCCTCAAAACCTGAGTGTATTCCGTTAAGTTTTACTTTTTCTAATTGCGAATTATGAAAAATAGCAAACATATCTTTCATATGTGGTAATGAAACCAAGCCGCAGTCTTGTTGGTTAAAGTTATGCTTTTTTAGCCATGAATTGAGTGGAACTGTGCTAGAGCCATGCACCACAAAACAAAAATCTGCTACGCTTTTGCGCTCTTTATCAATAGGATTAACAATCTTTTTGTTTAAGCCTTTTGCTTTTTTAAGCTGGGCTTCAGCGTAAAGCACAAATGTTTGCTTGCAAAGTTTAGAAAGTACTTTTTCGGGTTTAATTAAATCAAAAAAAGAACTTTTATATAAAATACAGTCAAAAGGACTTGCTAATAACTCAATAATATTAGGGTTATTTTTTAGCAAAAGTTCAAAAAATCGTTTTAGTTCATAATAAACAATATCGTTAGTTTCATTACTAACTTGTTCTATTGGATACAGTCCAAAATATTCCTTTTTTGACTGTATAAAAACTCCTTTAATATCAGTGTCTGATTGAGGAGTAGAAAGCCCATAAGCCCTACTACCGCTTATTGCTTTAATTAATAGTTGACTTTTATCAATAGTGTAATTACCAACTTTCATTTAAGTGTTTTCTAAACAGTGTATTTAGTGGCTCGGTATTGTTGTTTTTATATACTGTTTCTTTCTCTCTTTCAACACAATAAAGAATTGTATTTGCTATAAAATCTTGTAGCGTTTTTATTGGTGAAATGGTTTGTTTTTCATCAGCTTTTATTTTTTGAGCTAATAAATCATCAAATGCTTGTTGCGCCAATGAATCTGTGATAATGCTTCGTAGTTTATCAAATTCCATAGGAGGTAGCTCTCCTTTATCAACAGTCCATTTACAAGCCAAAATAGGTCGTAAAGCATAGAAGTATTTTTTTAGCTTTACCATATCAGTTTGCAAGCTACCCTCAAAAGTATTTTGGGTCATATTCAAATAATGGTTGAAACCATTGCGAGGGATATAATAATCAGGCGTTAACGTTTTTATTTCATCAAAGAAAGCATCATTCTTTTGGTAAATAATGGGCGATTGCAGCCACTCCATCAACGGAGGATTTGATTTTCTGAATAGCTTTAAAGCCTTTCGTATGTCCCATCCACTTATGTCTAATACTTCATTTACAGGCAATTCTATTACATCACTACCATTATCTATTGATAAATAGTAATCAGGTTGATGGATATAGATAAAACGAACATCAAAATCACTGTCGGGAGAAGCAAACCCCCATGCCCTACTACCCGATTCACAAGCATAAAGTATTTTAACTTGTTTATCTTGTTCAATCTGGGTTAGTTTCTCAAGTATTATTTCTCGCATTTCCCTTTACGATAACTCGTTGTAATCTAAATCTTTACTAAAGCTTTCTTCAAGGCTAAATATGGATACCAGTGCCAATATGGTAATTACCACACCCACAATTAGCGCACTGTATATTGTGCCTATGCCTTCTATTTTGCCCAAATACTGAAACGATAGGGTGATGGGCACTACTGCACCGCGTACAAAATTGGGTACGGTAGTAGTAACGGTACTGCGTAGGTTGGTGCCAAACTGCTCGCTGGCAATGGTAACAAACAAACCCCAAAAGCCTGAGAATGTTCCAATTAAAAAGCTCTCAAAATAAAACGCTTCTTTTGATATACCGGTATTAAACAAATACACCACCGTCATTATCAGCGTGGTGATAATAAAGTAGACCACTACTTTTTTGCGGCTTTTCATTAACTGGCTAAGTACACCTGCCAGTAAATCGCCAAACGATAGCCCTATATAAGCATACATAATGGCTTGCCCCACTATTACATCGCCTTGTACGTTTAAAGCCTCAGCAAACCCTGTTGAGAAAAACACCAGTATACCTATGGCATACCAAATGGGTAAACCTACAAATATGCAGGCTATGTACTTTTTAAAACGTTTTTTATTGGTGAATAATGAGATAAAATCGCCGCGTTTAATACCTGTTTTTTCTAGGTTCTTAAACATCCCCGATTCAAACGTACCTATACGCAATGCCAATAGTATTAAGCCCAAACCTCCACCTACATAGTAGGCCACACGCCAATCAAAAGCATCACCCACTAAAGCGGCAACTACTGCACCTAAAGCTCCAAAAACTACTATTATCATAGTGCCGTAGCCTCGTTTTTCTTTGCTCATGGTTTCGGCTACAAGGGTTATACCTGCGCCCAATTCACCGCTAAGCCCTACCCCTGCTATAAAACGTATTATGGCATAGGTGGTTATATCGGTTACAAAACCGTTGGCAATATTGGCTAGTGAGTATAGTATTATTGAACCGAACAGTACTTTTACCCTGCCTTTGGCATCGCCCAGTATACCAAATATAATACCGCCTATCAGCATACCTATCATTTGCATATTAAGCAGCAGTATGCCTTTGTCTTTCAGCTCGTCGCCGCTATAGCCCAAATCGGTAAGGCTTGATTCGCGAACAACACCAAAAAGTACTAAGTCGTATAAATCAACAAAATAGCCTAGTGATGCTACTATAATTAAGAGGTATAGTTTTCTTTTTTCCTTGTCCATTCAGTTCGTAAAGGTTAACGAACTGCTAATTAAACTTTTTTCCTATAAAAAGGGCAATTTGCTCAAGATAAGTTTTGTCGGTTTCGTCAAAATTGTTCAAATGTTCGCTGTCAATATCCAGCACAGCAACTACTTCACCGTCAATAATAACAGGCACTACAATTTCTGATTGCGTAGCCGAACTGCACGCTATATGTCCCTCAAATTTCTCAACATCGGGCACTATAAGGGTTTGTTTTTGTTGCCAAGCAGTACCGCAAACTCCTTTGCCAAAGTTTATACGGGTACAGGCAACTGACCCCTGAAAAGGGGCTAATACCAATTGGTTGTTTTGCACAAGGTAAAATCCCGTCCACCAAAACTTAAACGTATGGTGCAGGGCAGCCACCGTATTGGCAAGGTTAGCCGTCAAATCGGGCTCATCACCAATAAGTGCTTCAATTTGTGGCAAAAGCTGTTGGTAGGTAGCTTGTTTGCCAATACCTTGTGCAATACTTATTTCTTCCATTGCACTTAGTTGTGTGCAGGGGCTGCTTCTGTATGGGCGGTGCTATCGTGTGCAGTTTCTTGTGTTGCTGCGGGTGCTGTTTCAGTCGTACCGTGTTGTTTCACGTACTCAGGGTCAATCTCAGCAGCTTGTTCAGTAACAGGGTTGTCTTTATAGGTTTTGTTACGCTCTAATGATTCTTGTGCTTCTTCTTTACCGTAGTGGCAAGCGGTAAGCGAAAGAGTGATGGCGGCGGCTATAAGGGCTACTTTTTTCATGCTAACTATATTTTTTAAATACGGGTGCGAATATATAAAGTATATCACAATTAAATACGCCTTCTTGCATGGTAAGTAACAATGTTTTTAATATTTTTACCCGTATCAACCCCAACAACCCTAATGCACGCAGGAAGATATTACAGTTTGAAGCAAACCTTACACTGGACTCGTAAAAGTATTTTCATCTTTATTTTTACTACAACTATACCTGTAATACTATACGAGTTTGTAGGTATTAAATGGATAGCTATACCGTGGTTTCCTATTGCTATTATTGGTACTGCGGTAGCTTTTTATTTGGGTTTTAAAAACAACTCGTCGTACGATAGGTTGTGGGAGGCACGCAAAATATGGGGCGCAATTGTAAATGCAAGCCGCTCGTGGGGCATAATGTCGCTTGATTATGTTACCAATCTGCATGCACAAAACCAGCTTAGCGATGAGGAGCTTAAAAAAGTTCATACACGCTTAATATACAGGCATATTGCATGGCTTAAAGCTCTTACACACCAAATGCACGTTAAAAAAGAGTGGGAGCATAACGACAAGTTATCTGCTGATGCACGTAAATTTTTGGGTACTGATGTTGATACGATGACAAAGGAGGAGTTTAAAGATATACTATCGGAGCATGAGATTGAGTATGTTTTTACTAAGAAGAATATTGCGGCACAGCTTATCAGCCTTCAATCAAAAGATTTAAGAAGTATACGTGTAGAGGGTTATATTGATGATTTTAGGCATACGGCTATGGAGGCTATGTTGGTTGAGTTGTATACCCAACAAGGCAAAAGCGAAAGGATTAAAAACTTTCCCTTCCCCCGCCAATACGCTACTATGAATTTGTTTTTTGTGTGGCTGTTTATTCTTTTAGTGCCTTTTGGTATGCTGCACGAGTTTGATGCACTGGGCAGGTATTATGTGTGGCTTACTGTGCCTTTTAGTTTGATTATATCGTGGGTGTTTCACACTATGGAAATGATTGGCGACTATAGCGAAAACCCTTTTGAGGGACTTTGGAATGATGTGCCAATAAATGCTATTAGTAGAGGTATAGAAATTGACCTGAGAGATATGCTTGATGAAGAAAATTTACCTAAACCTTTACTGCCAAAAGAATACTATAATGTACTAACATAGAGAACTATAAATACGTTAATGCTTTTTGCAATTTCTCAATATCAATAGGTTTTTGTAATACGCTGGTAAAGTAATTTATATACTCTTGTTGTGTGCTTACTGTTGTATCGGCTGTGAGGGCAAAAATGGGTGTTTGAGTGTTTGGGTTGATGGTGTTTCGTATTTGCAAGGTAGCATCGTAGCCGTTCATTTCAGGCATATGTATATCCATCAAAATAAAGTCATACTTTTTATCCCCTGCTTTTTCAGTAGCAACTAAGCCGTTTTCGGCCAGTTCTATCACCAATCCCCAATTCGATAGCAGTTTGGTAGCTACCATAGCGTTTACCTTGTTATCCTCGGCTAGCAATACTGTTTTACCTGTAAGTAAATGTGGTGTCTCAGCAACAACAACCTTTTTAAGCCTAGTACGTTTAAATTCAATATCAAAATAAAATGCTGAGCCTTTTCCAATCTTGCTTTCTACATGTATTGTGCTATCGTGCAACTCGACCAGTTTTTTTACTATGGCTAAGCCCAAGCCTGAACCACCGTGTTTTTTTGTGGTGATTGATTTGGGTTGAGAAAAACTCTCAAAAATTTCTTCAAAATTGTTTTCTCCAATGCCTACACCTGTATCAATAACTTTAAACCTAAGTATATCGGTAGTTTTTAAAGTTTTAATTTTTTCTACGCTAAGGGTTACACTTCCAACATCAGTAAATTTAATAGCGTTGCTGATAAGATTACCCAGTATTTGCGATATTTTAGTGTCGTCAAGCTCGTAGGCTTGTGCCACTCCTTCTTTCACATCCAGCAAAAGCTGTATATTTTTTTCTTTAGCAAGGCTTTGGTAGGTTAGCTTTATGCTTTCTAATAATGGTTTAAATGCTGTGCTATGTTTTTCTAACGACATTTTCGACATATCCAGCTTGGTATAATCCAATATGTCGTTAATAATGCGTAGCAGGTGGTTTGATGCAAACTTTAGTGAGCTTATTAGCTTTCGTTCCTCTTCATTCTCACCAATACTAAGCAAATTGGTTATCATTATCACTGCATTAAGCGGGGTGCGCAGCTCGTGGCTCATGTTTGATAAAAACTCTTGCCGCACCCTTGCAGCTTCTTCTGCCCTATTTTTCTTTTCAATTATTTCGGCTCGCTCGCGTTGTAGCTTTGCTTCTTTTTCCAGCGATTCTACTTTGGTTATCAGCTCATAGTTTTCAATTACCTTTAAGGTTTGGGTATTTATTACCCCTTCTTTTTCTTTAAGGTAAAGCTCCAAATACTCCAAAGCCTTTTCTGTTTCGCCTTCTTGTTTGTGTATTCTATACAACAAATAGTAGCACTTAAATTTAATTATAACGGTATTAAACTCAATGCTGCATTTTAAGCCCTTTTGCAATGTTTCTTTGGCTTTTTCAAGCTCGCCCATTACCTCGTATAGCTTACCCAACTTGTGGTAGGCCATACCCAAACCTAAATTATCGCCAACTTTACGGTGTATTTCAATGGCTTCGATAAAATCGTGCTCAGCTTGTTTAAATTGATGAGTAGCCGTTAATACCTTACCCCTGCCATACACTGCAAAAGCATAACCGCGCGTATCACCCGTTTGGGTTTTTATAGCTATCGATTTTTCAATCATAGCCAACGCTTTTTCCAATTCGCCTTGTTTAATATATATGCCTGAAAGCGGGTTGTATGCGTTCGATTCAAGGTTTAAATCATTAGCTTCTTTTGCTGCATCAATAGCATTTTGATATGATTTTATAGCATTCTTTTGGTCGCCAAAATACTCGTAAATTGTTCCTAGCGACTTCTCTACGCGCGATAAATTGTGGTAATCTTTATACTTTTTATAAACTGAGCGGCAGTTTATCATATATACCAACCCCAAATGGTAGTTGTTGGTGCGGTAATACACGCCTGCAATATTGTACTTGGCATCGGTTATACCACGCTCATCGTTTAGCTGCTCAAAATGCACAATAGCCTCATTAGCCATATCAATGCACTTGGTAAATTCGCCCCTTATCATATAAAAAAGCGACAACATATTAAGACTTTTGGCAATAAGTAGGGTATTGTTTACCTTTTTGCTTGTTGATAAAGCTTTATTGGCAAGCTGTATACTTTTTGCCAAATCATTCCCCCTACCCTCGTAGGCATTTTGCAAAAAAACAGTTGCTTGTGTATTAAGTTCGGATATAGAATCCATCATAAAAAAACACCCCCAATAAATTCAAATATAATGCTACACTCCAAAAAAAGTATACAATAGTGTTTTTAGTACGCTTTTAAACAATTTTATTGTGAAATAAGCTAAGTATACCTAGTAATTAGCTGCAATGGCAGGCATTATTTCGCGCCAGTTAACACCGCCATTTTGTTTGCCCATTCTCACAATAACTATATTTTTGGCAGGGTTTACATAAATGTACTGTCCCAAAATACCAATAGCCATAAAATCGCCGGTTTTAGTAGGCAACCACCAACTGTATTGGTAGTGCCACGCGCTGCCATTTGTAGTATCTATTTTGGTTGATGTTTCAACCCATTGTTCACTAACTATTTGTTTACCGTTCCAATTGCCTTTGTTTAGGTACAAACGACCCAGTTTAGCAAAATCGCGAGCACGAGCATTAACACAACAAAAAGTTTTTTCTACACCGCCGTTTTTCTTATCCAAACTCCAACTGGCATCGTACTCCATTTGCATAGGTTGCCATAGTTTTTCTTGCATATACTGCGATATGGTTTTGCCCTGCAAAGCACCTTCAAGCACCAAGCCCAAAAGCTGTGTATTGCCGCTAACATAATCAAACTCTTTGGCAGGAGCGTTTTTCACCTTCAGCTTTTTAGATTCTTTATACAAGTTTCGGCCATAGTAAAATGATGCGGCATGACCAAAGGGATTCCAATAGCTTTCGTTAAAACGCACACCCGATGTCATTTGTATTAAATCGCGCACAGTTACCTTTTCAAAACTTTTATCTAAATACGGCACATAATGCAATACCGAATCGTTAATAGAAGCTATCAAACCATCGTCAATAGCACAACCTATAAGTATTGAAAGCACTGATTTTCCTACTGAAAACGATGGGATTATTGAGGCGGTATCGTAGCTTTTAAAATAGTTTTCGTAGTGTATAGAATCATCTTTAATAATCAAAAAAGCCACTGTTTTATTCTTCTTCAAAAAATCATCAAAACTCATCTCTTTGCCTTTTGCCGTGGTAATTTGTTTTGGGTATTTTGGCTTTTGAGCACGCGGGAAAATAAAGTGTACACTATCGGCACTAATGGTACGTTTAGGAAATTTTTTATAATCTTTTAAATCGGCCATATTATAAAACACAAACCGCCCCAACTTGCACGAGGGAAATAGTGCCAAAGCACCGCAAAAAAGAAGAAAATAGATGCCGATACGTGTTTTCATAGTTATATACTTAGCTAAAATAATTAAAATTGCTTTACTAAACGCTTTACCCACTACAAATATTGGCGGTTGATTAACTTTTGGTATTTTGTGGTGCAATACAATTGATACCTGACGGAAAGCCGAAAGGGTATGAATAGCAACAGATTATAATTTATTACAGATTTATTTTAATAAAAAGACGAAAAAGAACCATGCCCTTACCACTTGCCCCACCCCGCCATGTAAATGTGGTGCGATACATTACCCCGCTACGCGAAGGAGGTTCATTACCTGCTATTGCTGAGGCGGATGACGATTTTTTGTATGTGCTGAAATTTAGAGGTGCGGGACAGGGTGTGAAATCGCTAATTGCTGATTTTATAGGTGGCGAAATAGCACGAGTATTGGGCTTAAAAGTACCCGAGATGGTTTTTGCCCATTTGGATGCTGATTTTGGCCGTACTGAAGGCGACGAGGAGATACAAGAGCTTTTGCGTAAAAGTGAAGGGCTAAACCTAGGCGTGCATTACCTGCAAGGCAGCATGACGTACGACCCTGCGGTAACGGATATTGATGCTGCCCTATCATCGCAAATTGTGTGGCTGGATTGTTTGTTGACGAATGTTGACCGCACGGCACGCAACACCAATATGCTGTGGTGGCACAAAGAATTGTGGCTGATTGACCACGGAGCATCGCTATACTTTCATCACTCGTGGGAGAATTGGGAGGAGCAAGCTACCAAGCCCTTTGCACTGATAAAAGACCATGTTTTGCTGCGCACAGCTACCCAATTGCAGCAAACGGATGCGGGGTTTCGCGCTTTGCTCACCCCCGAAATAATACAAAACATAGTAGCCCAATTGCCCGATGAATGGCTGTTGGAAAACACTATTGACGAAACTGCCGACAGTCGCCGCGAGGTATACAGCAGTTTTTTGACCAAACGTTTGCAAGCATCAACCATATTTGTAGAGGAGGCAGAAAATGCAAGAAAAGCACTTGTTTGAGTATGCGGTGATACGCGTAGTGCCCCGTGTAGAGCGCGAGGAGTTTATAAACGTGGGTGTGGTATTGTTTTGCAAAAAGCATAAGTTTTTAAAGGTATTGTATACGGTAAATGCCCAACGCCTGCAAGCCTTTTGCAGTGAGGTAGACCCTGCTGAAATACTAAGCTACCTGCAAGGCTTTGAAAAAATTTGCCTTGGCGATGCCCATGCAGGCGCAATAGCCCAACTGGATATGGCCAACCGTTTCCGTTGGCTAACGGCCAACCGCAGCACGGTATTGCAAACCTCTAAAGTACACCCCGGCTTTTGTACAGAACCTCAACAAAAACTAGAACAACTGTTTAGGGATTTGGTGGGGTGATACTGTTAATCATCTTCATCAAGAATTCTTTGTATCTCTTCCTCACTTAAAGTAATATCTTTAGATAAGTCGTATTGAAATTCGGGAGAATCCTTTTTAGAAACTATTTCGGTATTTGCCCTATTTACAGCAGCATCAAAAAATGATTTTTGGTAGGAAATATTTTCCATAATTAATAAATCTTCAAGAGCTATGAAAAATAATGGGATAAACTTATCTAAAGGATAGGGTTTTTTTCCAGGATTAGGGAAGTACACATATTTTTCTACTTCTCTAGATTTTTTTGAAATTTGAGTTTTTTTATTTACAACTAACTCTGATTTATTTTTTATTGAAGAACTCACAATAAATAAAAAAGTGTACTCATTGGGTTTCCATTTTTCTGGGAAATCTAAAAATTTAAATATTTCATCATTAACAATTACACATAAACTTTCAAATGCTGAACTCGCAATATAAATTGGATTGTCTGCATCAAATGACATTATTGTGATATCAAATTCCATAGTGCAATTTATTTTCTTTACGCATGAAAGACACTAATCATAATAAAATTGATAAAATGGTCTGTACTTTTCACCACCGGCAACTTCAACACATTTATCAATTTTATTTATTGTCCACTGCGATAATTTTTCTTCGTCAAGGTTTTTGTATGAAAAATCAAATAGCAGCAATAAAATTTTGAGAAAGTTAGTGGACGAGTCTGCTATGTAATGTATAATCTCAAAATCATTGTCGGGATTTATCAAAACAATTTCGTCTGCTTCAGTAATCACAAGCCAATCAATATCAAGTGTGCCAAACAATAAATACTTCCCGTCATCATACAGCTCTATTTCTTTTATTTCAGGCATAATATCAATATTTGTTGCTGCATAAATATTGTGTTTGCAGCAATAGCAAAGCTGGAACAAACTATTGATCCATTTACAATTACCATCAAATTTGATTTCGAAACCTTTTAATATGTCATCTGCTTCTTTTTGAGATAACTTATAAGAATCAATTAGAGTTTCTCGTGTGGGTTTTATAATGTCGAGTTCTTGTATAAATTCTTTAATATCCATTTAATTTCTTTTTAGGGTATTCTAATATATTAATTTCCCCGTCATCCTGAATTTATTTCAGGATCTCGTTGCCCAATTCATGTGAAATGTAGAGTGAGATGCTGAGGCCACTCGAAGCATGGAAGGGTAGCCATTTGTTCAGGCTAAATAAAAACTGTTTAATGATAAATGTAAAATGAACCAACCTTCCATCGATAGGTTAAAACCTGCCGCTATTCATATCCTATCGGGATTGCCGACAGGTATGAATAGTATCGGGTTTCAAACCGATGATAGCAATCCCGACCACCCCCTGCCCCTCCTTTCCAACGCTGCAAGCCCTATAAGGAGGGGTGCCAAACGCACTACCCTTTTACAGACGAATGATTATTTCATAACAGTAAACGAGGTTGTATCTGTCGGTCTGTGGGGCAAAATCCCCCTCCTTCGGCGGTATGTGTGTGGTAAAGGAGGGGTTAGGGGTGGTTTAATAAATACTAAATCAGAAATTCTAAACTCGAAACGAAAAACAAACTGCTACGCCTGCACACTCTTTCGACTGCGCTCAGGATGACAACACGCTCATTTCCCCGTCATCCTGAATTTATTTCAGGATCTCGTTGACCAATAACGTTTACACAGAATGAGATGCTGAAACGAGTTCAGCATGACTGCCTCCAGCCCCGTTATTGCTAGGTCTTCCGAAGTAATCTTATTGAAACTACACAAACAGATTGCGTCAAAACACGAAGACGGTTTTTCGCAATAACGATAGGCGTGTGTGGTTGTGTCATATTGAGGTCGCTCGAACCATACGTGTGTTGGCTTGCCCTTCTCACCCTCCGCACTTCTTCGATTACACTCAGCATAACAACTTATGCGCATCAATATCAAATCTCTAAATCAGCAAGTCAATAAATCAAAAATAAAAAACCTACCCCTTGCGCAGCGCGTTTACAATATGCCACAGCGCAATAGCCGTCGCCACCGATACATTTAGCGAATGTTTAGTGCCAAACTGGGGTATCTCTACCAAAACATCACAGGCGTTTACAATTTCTTGCTCAATACCGTCCACCTCGCTGCCTGCCACCAAAGCAATTTTTGTGTTGGGGGCAATTTCCCAATCGTTCAAAAACATACTGCCTTCGGTTTGTTCCAACCCCACAATAGTATAGTCGTCGGCCTTTAGCATATCCACTGTCTCAATAGTAGTTTTGTAGTGTTTCCAATCCACACTAAGGTCAGAGCCTAGTGCTGTTTTAGTAATTTCTTTGTGGGGCGGTTGGCCGGTTATTCCACACAAATACATAGCCTCTAAAGCAAAGGCATCGCTAGTGCGAAACAGCGAGCCTACATTGTGCAGACTGCGTATATTATCCAGCACCACCACCACCTTTATTTTTTCGGCGTGTTTATATTCATCCACACTTAAGCGGTTTAACTCAATATTCTTTAATTTGCGCACCATAAATCGTTTTGACTACAAAAGCTAAAAATAAAACCGAAACACCGCTGATGCGGCAATACGCGCAAATTAAAGTAAAATATCCCGGTGCGCTTATACTTTTCCGCGTGGGCGATTTTTACGAAACCTTTGGCGATGATGCCATTACAGCATCAAAAGTATTGGGTATTGTGCTTACGCGCAGGCACAACGGTAGTGCAAACGAAACCGAGTTGGCAGGCTTTCCCTACCACTCGCTAGATAATTATTTGCCCAAACTGGTTCGGGCAGGCTATCGTGTAGCCATTTGCGACCAACTGGAAGACCCTAAAACGGTAAAAGGCATTGTAAAACGTGGGGTTACAGAATTGGTTACCCCAGGGGTTTCGTACAACGATAAAATTGTTGAGGTAAAACAAAGCAACTACCTAGCCGCTGTATACTGCGAGAAAGACGTTTTTGGATTAGCCTTTTTAGATATCAGCACAGGCGAGTTTATGCTGGCACAAGGTCAAGCTGACTATGCTGATAAGCTGCTACAAGGCTTAAAACCATCAGAAATTGTTTTCCCAAAAAACTATAAAAACAACTTCGAGGCTACCTTTGGCAATCGTTTCTATACATACGGTATGGACGATTGGGCGTTTGGTAAAGACCATACCCACGATAAACTGCTAAATCATTTCGGTACAAAATCATTAAAAGGTTTTGGGGTTGATGATTACGAGTTGGGTATAATAGCCGCAGGTGCAGCCATACAATACCTGCAAGATACCCACCACAACGATTTAGGGCATATAAACGCCCTTTCAAGGCTAGAAGAAGACAGATACGTTTGGTTGGATAAATTCACCATCCGTAACCTTGAATTAGTTCGACCCAGTAACGAAAGCGGTAAAGCACTGATTGATATTATAGACAATACCTATACCCCTATGGGGGCACGTTTGCTGCGTAAGTGGTTATTGCTGCCCTTAAAAGAACTTCGCCCCATTACCGATAGGCATAATGTAGTACAGTATTTCTTTGATAACGCCGATAAACGCGAGGAATTACTGCGACATTTATCGCACATTGGTGATTTGGAAAGACTGATATCAAAAGCAGCACTAAAACGTATAGGCCCTAAAGAATTAGTGCAATTACGTCGCTCTTTAGAATTAGTCCAGCCCATAAAAGAACTTTGTGCCCAAAGCGGATTGATGGAGTTGCAACGCTTGGCTGATTTGCTAAACCCTTGCAAACTATTGGTTGAAAAAATAGCCACAGAGGTAATAGATGAACCACCCGCACTTATAAACAAAGGCGGAATAATAGCCGATGGTGTTGATAGCGAGCTGGATGAGTTAAGGGTAATAAAATATAAGGGTAAGGATTTTTTAGCACAAATACAGCAACGAGAGGCCGAGCGCACGGGCATTCCCTCGCTAAAAATATCGTTTAATAATGTTTTTGGCTACTATTTAGAAGTAACCAACTCACACAAAAACAAAGTACCGCCCGAGTGGATACGCAAGCAAACCCTTGTAAATGCCGAACGTTATATAACCGAAGAACTTAAAATATACGAAGAGAAAATACTGGGTGCCGAAGAAAAGATATTGGTAATTGAGTACCGTCTGTTTGCCGACCTTTTAGATTTTTGTACTGAATACATAAGCCCTGTACAGCAAAATGCGTTGGTTTTAGCTCAGCTAGACTGCCTAAGCAACTTTGCACACTTAGCTACCGAAAGCAATTACGTTCGTCCGCAGATAAGCGAAGACTTTGATTTAGAGCTAGTTGAACTGCGACACCCTGTAATAGAGAAGCAATTACCACTTGGCGAAAGCTATGTACCCAACGATATTTTTTTAGATAACGATAAGCAGCAGGTAATTATACTTACAGGGCCCAATATGTCGGGTAAATCGGCACTGTTGCGCCAAACAGCATTGGCAGTGCTATTGGCACAAATGGGTAGTTTTGTCCCTGCTGCAAGTGCTAAAATTGGCTTAGTAGATAAAATATTTACCCGTGTAGGTGCATCAGACAATATATCGTCGGGCGAATCAACCTTTATGGTTGAGATGCTTGAAACAGCCAGCATTCTAAACAACGTATCTAACCGTAGTTTGATATTGTTGGATGAAATTGGTCGCGGTACAAGCACCTACGATGGCGTTTCACTGGCGTGGGCTATTGCCGAGTACCTTAATCAGCAACCACAAAAGCCCAAAACTATATTTGCTACCCACTACCACGAGCTAAACGAATTGGAAAAGAAAGCCGAAGGTGTGGTAAACTTCCACGTAACGGTGCGCGAGGTTGATCAACAGGTTATTTTCCTTCGTAAGATTAAAAAAGGAGGTAGCGAAAGTAGCTTTGGTATACATGTAGCCAAAATGGCGGGAATACCTAACCGAGTGGTAGAGCGAGCCGATGAGATACTGGGAAGGCTAGAACAAGACCGTGCTATGATAAGTGGACGTGAAACACTAAAAAAGATACCACAAAAAACCTATCAGGTAAATATGTTTCAGGCCGATAACCCTCATTTAGTGAAACTGGAAGAAGAATTAAACAAGGTAGATTTAAACGTTCTTACTCCCATAGAAGCCATGATGAAGCTAAAGGAATTAAAAGAGTTTGTCCAACCAAAAGAAACCAGTAACTAAGCCGAAACACGTTTTCTATTACTTCCCTCCTATTTGTTCTCACTTTTATTGAAAAAAAATCATTCAGCCCCATAAAAAAACCACATTGAAAATGAATAACATAGGCGGTATTACAGGTTTTTTTACTGAAAAAATTAAAAAAATATTCATCTACCCCTTGCGCTGAATTTAAAGAATACTATATTTGCACTCCCCAAACGGAAATAATCTAAGGGAAATTACAAAATGCGAGAGTAGCTCAGTTGGTAGAGCGCAACCTTGCCAAGGTTGAGGTCGCGAGTTCGAACCTCGTCTCTTGCTCCAAAGAAGAACGGGTTTGAGAGAAAACGGAATATTCCGAATGACCCTCAAACCCGTTTTTAATTAGAAAAACGAAAATGCGTCTGCCCGGGTGGCGGAATAGGTAGACGCGCAGGACTTAAAATCCTGTTGGCAGTAATGCCAGTGCGGGTTCGATTCCCGCCCCGGGCACAAAAGCCGAAGTAGTAATACTTCGGCTTTTTTATTTTACACTCCTCATATATCCTATAACATAGTTTTCAGCTACAACAACAGTAGATTAGGCTACATCTGTTTTTCTTGTGCTACGCACCTTTGTATCACTAAAAAAACAGAAATATGAAAATTGTAGTAACAGGTTCATTAGGTCATATTAGCAAGCCACTTACACTAGAGTTAGTGCAAAAAGGTCATTCGGTTACTGTTATCAGTAGTAGAACTGAAAGACAGAATGAAATTGAAGCTATTGGTGCAACAGCCGCCATAGGTACAATGGAAGATGCTGGTTTTCTCTCAGTAACTTTTAATGGTGCTGATGTGGTTTATGTTATGGAAGCACTGGGAGCAGGTAGTTTCTTTGATCAAAGTCTTAATTATATAGATTCTATCAACAACATTGTAAATAATTATAAGCAAGCAATTTTAAATGCAGGTGTAAAGCAAGTAGTTCACCTTAGCAGCGTTGGCGCACATACTGATAAAAACAATGGTCTTTTGGATTTTCATTACAATGCTGAGAACATTTTAAGAGAATTACCTAGCGATGTCTCAATTAAATTTATGCGCCCTGTTGGTTTCTATTACAATATGTTTGCATTTATGCCTACCATTAAAGCACAAGAAGCAATAATTGGCAACTATGGAGGTAATGAAAAAGAACCTTGGGTTTCACCCATAGATATTGCCGCAGTGATTGCTGAAGAGATTGAAAAACCTTTTAATGGAAGAGAAATACGTTATATAGCCAGTGATGAGGTTTCTCCAAACGAAATAGCGAGCATTTTGGGTAATGCAATTGGCAAACCTGATTTAAAGTGGTTGGTAGTTTCTGACGATGAAATACTAAACGGTTTGCTGGATGCAGGAATGAACCCGCAAATAGCTAAAGGATTGGTAGAAATGAATGCTAGCAGAAGAGAAAATGTGTTGTATGAAGATTACTTCCAGAATCGCCCTGTATTGGGAAATGTGAAGTTTAATGACTTTGCAAAAGATTTTGCAGCTGTTTATAATCAACAATAATTAACTTAGTACGTGTCAAATACTAAACTGCATAGAATAAAAACTATTAGCGAGTATCATAAGTTAAGGGGACTGCCCAAACCTGAACACCCTTTAATTAGTATTGTTCTTTTGGAAAACATTTCTCATTTGCTTGTAGACACTAAACCAATAAACTGGATATTAGATTTCTATTCTGTTTCTTTAAAACGTGCTTCTAATGTAAAGTATAAATACGGCCAACAAGAGTATGACTTTGATGATGGGGTAATGTTTTTTATGTCGCCCGGGCAAGTATTTAGTATTGAGGTAAAAAAAGGAACTGAAAACACACAACATTCGGGATGGATATTACTTATCCATCCCGATTTTTTATGGAATACGCCTTTAGCAAAAACCATAAAACAATACGAGTATTTTGATTATGCAGTAAACGAAGCTTTATTTCTCTCAGAAAAAGAAGAAGCTATTGTTACTGATATTGCCCATAACATTAGGCATGAGATTAGTTCTAATATTGATAAGTTTAGTCAAAATGTGATGATTGCTCAGTTTGAACTGCTACTCACCTATTCAGAACGGTTTTACAATAGACAGTTTATTACTAGGAAAATAGGTAATCATAAAATACTTGAAAAACTGGAAGGTATTTTATCTGACTACTTTAATGATGATGATTTGACCGAAAAAGGCTTGCCTACTGTGCAATACATTGCTGATATGCTTAATGTATCACCTAATTACCTAAGTGGGTTACTTAAAGTTTTGACAGGTCAAAGCACCCAACAGCATATACATGATAAATTGATTGACAAGGCAAAAGAGAAACTATCTACTACTGATTTATCGGTTAGTGAAGTCGCTTATCTATTGGGATTTGAGCATCCACAGTCGTTTAGTAAACTATTCAAAACCAAAACAAATCTTTCCCCACTACAGTTTAGAGCTTCGTTTAATTAATTGGGGCTGTTATATTTGGTAGTGTAAATAGAAGTAAAACTATGAACACTACTGCACAAATAGCCAAACACATGAACGATGTGTTTTTTGGCGGAAACTGGACAACATCAAACTTAAAAGACAATTTAAAAGATGTTAGCTGGCAACAGGCTACCACAAAAGTGTATACGTTTAACACTATAGCTACCCTTGTATATCATATAAGCTATTACGTAGAGGCTGTAACTAAAGTATTAGAAGGTGAGCCACTAAATGCCAAGGACGAGTTTAGCTTTAGCCATCCCCCTATTCAGTCGCAAGAAGATTGGGAGCAGCTATTAAATAAAATTTGGAAGGATGTTGAACGCTTTGTTAAACTAATTGAAAAACTGCCTGATAGCATACTTGGTGAAAACTTTACCGATAAAAAATACGGCACTTATTTTAGAAACTTAAACGGAATAATAGAGCATACCCATTACCACTTAGGGCAAATTGTAATAATCAAAAAAATACTATTGCAGGAAAATAAAGACTAGGTCTATTGCCTTTTTAATCGTTATAGAAGGCAGTACTATTAATCAAAAAAGTTTTATAAATGCGTATTAATTTAACCTAAACGGGGCATTTTACACCTATTTACGCCATTACTATTCTTACTACTCTTGTCGCAAAACACCTTTTAGGTTGCCGCAAATGCACCCGTTGGTATGTTGTTTACATATCTAACTTTGTTTTATAAATAAACCTTAACAGGACAACTATGAATAGTTACACGCTTTTTTTTCGCATGGATATTATCACTCCTGAGGCTCAGCCGTCACAACAACAAATGGAACTATATATGCGGCAGTGGACTGATTGGACGGAAGGTATTGAAGTAAATGGACAACTGATAGGCGGCACGCATTTGGCCAAACAAGGTATAGTATTAAAACCTAAGGGTATAATGGAAAGTGGTGCTTATAGTCAGCAAAATGACTCAATAGCCGGTTACATAGTTATTTTGGCTAAAAATATAAACGATGCTGCTGCTATTGCCCAAGCTTGCCCGATACTAAATGGCGAAGGTACTAGTGTAGAAATACGCCAATGCGTTGGTGTATAATACTATCTTTTTTAACCCAAAACTATTAAAACCCTTCTTTAGTTTACTGAAACTTAGGGCATAAAAAAACGCGAGGTGTTTGCCTCGCGTTTTTTTTATAAAAGATGTTTCACTAATTATTGTGCTACAAAAAACTGTACACGACGGTTAGCTTGCAATTGCATTGCAGATGTACCGGTAGTAATTGGTACACGCTCACCGTTTGTTTTTGTAATCAAACGTGAAGGATCAACACCAAATTTCACTAGTATTTTTTTAACGTTATCAGCACGGCGTTGAGCTAATTTTAAATTGTAAGCATCGCTATTACGTAAATCAGCATTGCCAATTACCTCAAGTTTAATATTGGGGTTATTTTTCATTGCTAGTGCTACGTTTTGTAAATCGGGCAAATGTGTAGGGTATGGCTCATCAATATTGGTAGCAAAAAATACTGCGGGTAAGAAGCTAATACCACCTCTACCGCCAATACTGGTAATAATATTATCGCCTTGGTTGTTTACTATTTGGTCGGCAGCTTCTTTTGACATAATGGGTATACCTTGGTGGTTTACCATATACCTAGAATCTGTATTGGGAGATAAATCTAAAATATCAGGTACACCATCACCATCTTCATCTTCAGCCATACCTGTATTCGGGTCTACCTTAGCACCCGGAGGTGTATTGGGCTCTTGGTCGTTTATATCGGGCACACCATCGTTATCTAAGTCAACAGCTTCACCACTACCCCATACTTTAGCTCCAGCAGGTGTGTTTTCTTCCTTGTCAAACCTATCAGCAACACCATCACCGTCAGAGTCTTTATCCAACTTATCTAATTTATCTGCAATATTGGTTACTTCTTCATACACACTGGCAATAGGGTTAATCCAATCCAAGTGCTCACGTCCGCCTCTACCAATTTTGAAGTTTAATATCAACTGAGGGAATGAATAAGAATCGAACCTACGGTTGGGGTGAATAGGCGCATTAAGAATGTCCATAGAGTCGGTACGTGTCCAACGCATACCGTATTCAAATCCAATATCAAGGCTTTTATTAATGTTACGTTTTATACCAATACCATAAGTAAACGCTATGTGTGTTTTATTGTATTGTGTATTTCGTTCAACGTTACTTGATGTAAGCTCAAAAGTGCTTTTACTACGCATCATTACTTGACCTACACCTGCAAAGGTGTACATATTCCATTTCCACTGTTCTTTAAAGAAAGAAATATTACCTACTGTCAAAATCATCTGACCTTGGTATTCAAATATGTTTGAACTTAAATCGTAGTACTGAAAGCCAAACTGCCCGGGTTTTTGAACGGCTGAGCGTACATTGGCCACATTAAATAATACCCTTACACCCAGTACGTGCGAAAGATTGTAGCGAAAGTTAGCTCCTGCTGCCCATCCCGGCTTAATTTTATCAGCATCACCATGAAAGAATGATGTACCTGCTTGAAGGCCAACAACCATACGTTTAGCTTCTTTGGTAAAAAGAAAACGTGCTGCTTTGGATTTTGATTTGCTAGCCGTTTTGTTTTTATCTGTAGTAGTAGTCTTTTTTTGCGCCACCGCAGGAAGGGCAAACAATCCTATTAATATAAAGGATAGGGTTAGTTTAAAGATTGTTTTCATAAATCAGTGTAAATCTTTACTCAATAATAAATTATATAAAGTGTGAAACATGGGTTGAGTTATTAACCAATTTTATATTTATGCTGCTATATCACTATTTGCTTAGAAAATCAAAAACAAATTTATTACAATACTTTCAGCTGAAACACAATGTTTTAGCCAATTTATACAACATTTGTGCTTAATATTTTAATTTCTTGTGTCGATTCTTTTGTTGTATAATATTATACACACCTTGCTACACCTACTGTTTAAAACCTATACGAAAGGCTAACGCCTAACAGTAAATACCAATCTTTTTTAGTTGGGTCTCCCCTCACATTTCCTTCTGTTAGTCCACCGGGGTTTACTAATTGTTTTATTGCTGTTGCATCTTCGCCTGCATTTTGAGCTTGCACTGCAGCTAAATTAGGATATTTAGTACTTACATCGTCCAAATGGTCGGTAAACGTTTTTACAAAATCAACCTCTAATTCTGCAACAAAATGGTAACCAAGCAGGGTTTTAAAGCTTAAACTAATGGGTAATGCTAATTGTACAAGACTATATGGTTTTAATGCTCCAATTGTTTGTCCTTCAGTACCAATGGCGTGCAAATCGTATTTTTTTCCATTATATGTGGCCGTTGGTTTAAAATAAAATAGTGTTAAACCTGAGCTTATACTGGGTATAAAACGATTTCTATCATTAAATATATAGGGGCTTAAATGATATTCTAACTGAGTAGATATGCTATATAAGGGTGATCTGAAATTTAGGTTTCTACGGCGTTTTAATGGGTTTTCGGAATAACGATCGTTTCCGCTTAGCTGCCCTATATCCAGCAAACCACGCATACTAAGTCTTTTCTTAAAGTTATACCTAAAACGTAAACCGTATACATTGTTTATTTCGTCTCTGTTAAAATCATTGGTACTTAAATCACCAAAATAGTTGGTAACACCGCTCATTACACCCCATTCTACAGAGGTTTTACGTTGTTCCATTTCTTTTAATGTGGGGTCAATAGTTTCAATTTCGGCAGCACTAGGCAAAGGTTTCTTCCAAAGTGCCGCATTAGCAAAAAATAAGTCTAAGTTTATTTTTCGGTTATTTTTATACTGTCCGTATATTCTATTTAAATACAACCTGCCAATATCAAAACTAGGAAGCTCAAAACCTTCATCATCAAGCAAACCACCCAATTTTAAATAAAAAGCGTGCTCAATTCCTGATACTTTTTTAATAGTTATTGTTGCTGTTTTACTGCCTTTTGAGTAGTTAAACTCGAAATCGGTAAGGGGTTGGCTTAATATTTTGCCTATAGATGTATCTAAATACACCGCCAATAGCTGTGGCTTTTGATTTTTATCAATGGGTTGCGAAAGGTTTAGGGTAATGGTTTTGCCTATATAATTTATCACTGGTGCGTTTGCATCAAAAACCACCCCACCTACATCTGCATAGTCAATAAACGCTTTTGTTTTTTGCGGTATATTGGTTGAAATGGGTGATAAAACTATTGTGGGAGAAAATTTGTCTTTATTAAAACCAAAGGTACTTTGCGAGGCTTTTGCTTCGTCAACGTCGTGTCCCCAATAATTATTTTTTGCAACAAACTCTTGTGCTGTACCCTCTAAACCAATTCCCGAAAAGTCTATCACTAAGTCCGATTCATCGTGAAAGGTGTAGTTGTTTATTAATACATTGTTCTCAAACTGTATCGGTTTTTTGTCTGCGTCGTTATCCAACTGCCCATAAATAACGTTGTTTTTTGCTCTTCCCCTATAATCGTAGTAAGAGTTGTTGCAAAACACATTATTATTAAATGAGTATGCTATGTTGTGAGCTGATAGACTGGTAATGTTAATGTTACTATAGTTATCATTAAACAGGTTTTCTTCAAAAATAAAGGGTATTGTTTCCCTGTTTTTAAGGTACTCAGCATTGGCCACTAATATGGCGGCATCGTTGGTATTGATATTGGTAAATTGTGAATTGGCAACGATTACCTGTTTTCGGTACCATTTATTATCAAACGATAATGGACGTATAAGTGATGAAAAAACAGCATATTGTATGTTTATCTCGGCTGCACTATTATCACCTGTAATATTTATACCTATACCTTCTTCGCTGCTGTTGAGGCTATAAAAACGCACTTGATTGTTAGCTTTGCCTTCAACTTTTAATCCTCCTATTATTATTATCTCAGTTCCGGGGTTAAACACCAAATGGCTTCCTGCTTCTATGGTTAATACGGCTTCTTTTCCTATTCTTAGGTTTGAGCTAATAAGATAGCGACCTTTTTCTAATGTTTTGTTTGAGAATATATTGCCCGAAAGGGGAATAAATGCAGTACTGTCTGTTCCTGCACGGCACAATTGTACCGCTAAAACAGCCCACAGTAAAAACATATATTTAATTCCTTTTAGCACTATTATCTCTCTCTTATTTTACACTAAACACTATTGGGGCAACATCTTTTAATGTGCCATCGGTAGCTTTTATTTTTATATTATCAATAACTACTAAATCGCCACTTTTAGTTTCCCTAAGTAGTTTTCTTGCTTCATAGGTAAAGGTTTCTCCCCTATTTACAACTGATTCTTTGCCTCTGCTGTGTACCCATATTACCTCAAAACTAAGAATATTGTAAATATCATTTACATCAATATTGGGGGCTAATGCCACCAGTTTGTTTTGTACTTGAAGTATTTTTTGTGATATGTTTCCTCCTGCTTTACCATCAAGCAATATACTTGGTGTTGGGAGTTTTTTTACTTCATAGGTTTTTTCAGTGACCAAAAATCTACCGTCTTTATTTTTGGCATATACTTTTAAGTGAGCTAAACCTTCACTGGTAAAACGTAAATAATATTTACCGCCAAAGGGTATTACTTCACCCATATCTATTTCAGTTTCTATTTCCTGCCCTTCAAGCCTGCTAGTTTGTATTAGTATTGGGTTATCTATACCCAAATACATTATTTCAGGGCTGTTTTTTTCGGTATAGGCGTTGCGCAAATTGGTTACCGTAAAGTTTTGCGTATTTACTTTTGCACTGTCTTCTACAACCAACTCAAATTTACCTGTTTCGTTGGCTGTAAACGATACTATACCGCCATCGCCAATATTTAATGTTTTTATAAACTTACCACCTTTTTTAAGGTAAGTTTTTATTCCGCTATAATCTCCACCACTAGCTCCCCCACTTCCATTGCCTTTCCCTTTTCTTAATGAATCGAGTAAAATCACTTTAAAGGCAATTTTATCACCCAACTCAAAACTTTTGGCAGCTAATACTTCTACTGCTATTGAGTTGCTTGATAGTATGCTTACGTTTTTATCTGAATTTCCGTTGCTAACATTGTTTATCAAATACTCGACTAATTTTAACTTAGTATAAGCTAAATCAGCTTTAATTTTTGATAAATTGGTACTTACCATAGCTACAGGAGTTTTACTAAAAAAGTAACTCTCCCAAGTTTTGTTTTTCCCTTTTGAGTTTACAATTTTAATATTGGTAGGCAGAAGTGAATCGAGAAAGGGAGTAATATTTGCCAAATTATGACCTCTTACTCTCTCTTTTATGGCTTCAATTTGGGCTTCAAGTACTGATGCCCTACCATCATCAACCAAAAGATTGCTTGATAATAGAAAGTTTTTTGATTTGTTGATATAGTTATTGCCATTATACCCTCCCACATTCAACTCTAATGTACTTTGCATACGATTGATGTGCGCTGTGGCTGAATCTATGGCTAAAGCTATATCCATTATGTTGTAATAATCTTGTGCTAGCGGAGTGTTAAGGTATAACTGCTCGTTTAACAAACTTTTTTGGTTCGCCGTTTTTAAAGCAAACTCTTGTTCATTTTGCTCAAAGGTTCGTTTTAGGTATTTTGATGAATCGATAAAGTCTGACGGCAAATAGATAAAAGCAAGGGTAATAAACACCAAATACATAAGATTGATGAGTTTTTGCCTTAGCTCGTTATTTGAATTGCCAAACATCTCTATTACTGTCCCCGCTTAAACTATTGTTTTACTTCTTTTTTAGCTCTACTACCCATTACATCGTTAAAGTCGTTATAAAACTCATTAACACTATTAAGGTTGCGTTTTAGCTCTTTCATTTGTCCTTCATACCCATTGTTGGCATCTTCAAGTTTTTTAATACTTGTATTCATGCTTTCTATTGAGTGTGTAAGTTGAGTAAAAATAGTGTTTAGCTTATCTAAGTTTTCTTCCATTTGCGATAGCTTGCTATCCAAATAAGCTGTATTGCGTTTTACTATATCGTTGTTTATCCCTACCTGATCGTAGGTTTTAAAATCCTCTTCGCTTTCATCTAAAATACCGGGGAATACTTTTTCCCACTTGTAGTTTCTACGTGTGTTTTTAAATTTAAAGGAAGATATAAGAAATACAATTACCTCTGTGCCTAAGCCAATAACAAAAATTTCATCGGCAAATTTCCAATCTAAAAACTTAGCCATAGCACCCAATATTACTATTGCAGCACCAACACCATAAACAAAATTTAAATAATCAAAAGTGGTTTTTACTCTTTCCATTGCACAATCCTAACCTATTTATTCTTAACAAATTTAACAATAGGTGCGACGTGCCAAAAATGATTTATTCAAACGGGGGTATAGCTATGACGAGTGGGATTTTTTGCTGATTAATATTTATTAACAAAGCTTCTATATTGTGTTGATTACTTAGAAAAGCTGCCGAAAGCACTGTATCTGTTCGCTCTGCTAATTGATGGGGTGTGAAAAACTTCGTTTTTATGTTTTCTATCTGTTTCAACTGATTTTCAAACTTTTTCTTTTCTAGTTTGTCTAGTTTAGCATCAAGTTTTTCAAACGTGTCGGTTATCTTTTTAAACTCGCCCTCTAAAAACGGACGCAAGTTATTATCTACTTCTAAAGCCTTATTTTTAATGGCTTCCAACTCGGCTTCAATAGCTTTGTAATGTGTGCTATAATCAGGTGTGCCGCTACTGTTTTTTGATACAAACTCAGCCTCAAGTTCTTTCGCATCTTTTAGAAAATCGGCAATGGTAAAGCCCATACCTTCTATCTTTTCGGCTATTTTAGAGTTTATTAATATTATCGATTGGCGCAACTCTATTATAGGAAACTGCACTTCATTGGCATCAAAGCAGTCTTTTAGTTGCAGCCAGTAGTTTACTTCGGCAGGGCCACCTATGTATGCTATATTGGGCAATATTAACTCTTGATACACGGGGCGCATTACCACATTTGGGCTAAAGTGCTCAGGGTGTTGCTCTATCTCGGCTTTTATTTGTTCTTCGCTAAAAGCTATTTGGCTATCAAGGGCTTTGTATACTCCGTTTTCTAATGCCAAACGGTAACGTCCGTTTTCTGTTAAATAAAAAAAGTTAATCTCACGGGGGTGTATTTGTGCCTTGTAGTTTTCTTCAAGTAAAGCAGATGTTTTATTTACGGTCTCAAAGTTTTTACCTGTAAATACATCGTTGTGTATGTAAGGTTTTAATACCTGTTTCAGTTGGGTATTATCAGCATCTATAACCACTAAGCCTTGTTGCCCAAATAGCTGGTGTACAATGTAGCGGGTGGCATCGGCAAGGGTAGTATATCGGGTATAGGCATCAGTAAACAAATCGAGTATTTTTTTAGCTTCCTCGTCGTTGTTTAGCACCTCACGTATTTCGCCTTCTAGTTGGTTTATGCTTTGTGGAGCTATTCTACCCACTGCACCGTTATAATCTTGTGGCTGTGGCCAAGCAAATTGCTTATAGAATAATTGTAAGTGGCTTATCTCTTCAAAATCATGGTCTTCAGTAGCCATCCAAAAAACAGGGACAAACTTTTTGCCTTCAAAGTTTTCCTCTAACCATCGGCATTGAGCTATTGTGCTAAGTATTTTATTTACAACATACAAAGGCCCAAGATAGATGTGTATTTGCTGACCTGTGGTTACCGTGTATGTGTTTTCATTAGTAAGTGCCTGTATGTTATTAGCTACCGGATTGTTATCACTCAACAAATCAGCATACTGTTGTTGCAATACTTCTACCAGTAGTTGGCGTTGTTGTGCACTAAATGTGCGCTGTGCTACTTTCTGCTTGTACCCATCAAGTGTGGGTGCGTAGTAATAAAAGGGTTGTAGCTGTGGCGATTGATTAACGTAATCCATCACCGTTTTTGAATAGAAATTATTAAGGTGCCCGTTGTTGGCAGCTATAAATGGCATACTTACGTTTTTTTTTTAAGGTTTAAGCCTATTGTACCACATCACCGTAAAGATCAAATTCTTCGGCATTGGTAATTTTTACTAAAGCAAAATCGCCCACGCGGGCATAGTTGGTTTTGGTATCAACCAATACCTCGTTATCTACTTCTGGCGAGTCGAACTCGGTACGGCCAACAAAATAGCCGCCCTCTACTCTATCAAACAATACTTTGTAGGTATTGCCTATTTTTTGTTTGTTTACTTCTAACGATATTTCTTGTTGCACACCCATCAAATCCTCGGCTCGCTGGTCTTTTACTTCTTGCGAAATATCATCAGGCAAAGTGTGTGCATGTGTATTTTCTTCGTGTGAGTAGGTGAAAACGCCCAAACGGTCGAATTTCATTTTCTGTACAAAGTTTACCAACTCGTTAAATTCTTCTTCGGTTTCGCCGGGGTGGCCTACCAACATGGTTGTGCGTATAGCTATACCGGGCACTTTTTCGCGAATGGTTTGTATAACTTCCTCGGTGCGCTTACGGGTAATGCCTCTACGCATTATTTTAAGCATGTTATCGGTAGCGTGTTGCAAGGGTATATCTATATACTTGCAAATATTATCACGCTCGGCCATTACTTCTAAAGCATCAACCGGAAATTGTGATGGGAAGGCATAATGCAGGCGTATCCATTCCAAACCTTCTACGTCACTAAGGGCACGTAGTAAATCGCCCAATTTGCGTTCGCCGTACAAATCAAGTCCGTAATAAGTACTGTCTTGGGCTATTAGCATTACTTCTTTTGTGCCGTTTTTCACTAAGTTTTTAGCCTCAATGACCAATTGGTCAATTGGCTTAGAAACGTGATTTCCACGCATTAAGGGTATAGCACAAAACGAACAAGGGCGATTGCATCCCTCAGATATTTTTAGGTAAGCAAAGTGTTGTGGTGTGGTGATTAATCGTTCACCTATTAGGTCGTGTTTATAATCAGCTCCTAGTGTTTTAAGTATATTGGGTAGCTCAAGCGTGCCGAAATAGGCATCCACTTGTGGTATCTCTCGTTCTAAGTCTTCTTTATAGCGATGTGATAGGCAACCTGTAACGTATAGCTTATCTATATTTCCCGATTCTTTTTCATCCACATAGCGCAATATGGTATCTATACTTTCTTGTTTGGCATTTTCTATAAAACCACAAGTATTTACTATTATAATGTTTGAATCATCTTTGGCTGATTCGTGCTCCACCTCATAGTCGTTAGCTTTTAGTTGGCTATACAATACTTCGCTATCTACTAGGTTTTTACTGCAACCTAGGGTAACAATGTTTATTTTGTTTTGCTTGTGTGTTTTAGTGCGCATTTACTGCGGTTATTATGTTATGAAACAGTTGCTTTATAAATTAGTTTGCGAAGCAAGGCATTAAAACCAGCTTCGCAATGTAATCTTGTGGGTATGTATACTCTACCTTTTTTATTTGTTCTCGCTAAACAGCGAATCAATAAACTCGTGTTTGTTAAATACTTGCAAATCTTCCATGCCTTCGCCTACACCAATATATTTTACTGGGACAGAGAACTGATCGGATATACCAATAACTACGCCACCTTTTGCAGTTCCGTCTAGTTTTGTAAGTGCAAGTGCATTAACATCGGTAACGGCAGTAAACTGGCGGGCTTGTTCAAAGGCATTTTGACCTGTGCTGGCATCTAATACTAAAAGTACTTCGTGCGGTGCATCAGGAATGTGTTTTTGTACTACGCGGCGAATTTTTGAAAGCTCGTTCATCAAGTTTACTTTGTTGTGCAAACGGCCTGCAGTATCAATTATAGCTACATCATAATTGCCTTCGGCGGCAGCCTTGGCAGTTTCAAAAGCCACACTGGCAGGGTCGGCCTCCATCCCTTTGTCAATAATATCTACCCCTACCCTTTTGCTCCAAATAATCAGTTGGTCTACCGCAGCCGCCCTAAAGGTATCGCCTGCACCAAGCAGTACTTTTTTACCTTGTTTTTTAAACTGATAAGCCAGCTTGCCTATGGTGGTAGTTTTACCTACACCATTAACGCCAACTACAAGAATAATATAGGGTTTTGCTCCTTGAGGTATTTGCAACTCGCCTGTGGTGTTTCCATTATCAGGCAATAGGGCAGCCATTTCTTCTTTCAGCATGGTATTCAGCTCGGCTGTTCCCATGTATTTATCTTTTGCAACCCTATTTTGTATGCGCTCAATAATTTTTAATGTGGTTTCAATTCCCACATCAGAGCTCACCAAAATTTCTTCAAGGTCGTCTAAAAAATCATCGCCAATGGTTGAACGGCCTACCAATGCCTTGCTTATTTTGCCCAATAAGCCAGTTTTGGTTTTCTCTAAGCCTTCGTCCAGCTTCTGCTTCTTGTCTTTGCTGAAAAAACTGAAAATGCCCATAATTTTCTATATATAAAAAAAGCCCCCTATTTGGTTGGGAGCTTTACTGTATTATCTTATCAATAACCTATTACGATTTAAAGTATTCTTTTACTTGATCGTTAGGTATCATTTCTTCTTTAAATGAATATGCACCTGTTTTGGGCGACTTAACAGTTTTGATAACTTTTGCCCAATCTTTACCTGCACCAGCAGTTTTAAGTGTTGCAACAACTTTCTTTGCCATAACTCAATTATAGTTTAATAGGTTATTTAATTTCTTTATGTACGGTATACTTCTTCATGATTGGGTTGTATTTTTTCAACTCCAAACGTTCAGTTGTATTTTTTTTGTTTTTGGTAGTTATATACCTTGAAGTACCTGCCAAACCACTTTCTTTGTGTTCTGTGCACTCCATTATCACCTGTATGCGGTTACCTTTCTTAGCCATGGTTGCTTATCTCTAAATTAAATAGAACCTTCGTTAATAAATTTTTTAAGGCAGGCAGAAATACCGTTTTTGTTTATCGTACGCATAGCAGATGTAGATACCTTAAGGGTAATCCATTCATCTTGCTCGGGGATATAAAACTTTTTCACCTGCAAATTAGGTCTAAACCTACGTTTCGTTTTTGTATTAGAGTGGGAAACATGATTACCCACTATTGCTTTCTTACCGGTTAAATCACAAACGCGTGCCATTGCTCGTTTTTTTTGTTAAAAGGATTGCAAAGGTATGTTAATACTACTTAATAAACAAACCTATATTAGTTTTTTTATGCGGACACTAAAATAATGCCTACTTGTACAATAAATACTCTTGACGCATTTTATTATACTGACGCAAAGGTAACTCCCAACTTTGATATATTTCCATAGTAGTTTTACCTGCTTGTATTTGCTTACGCAATTGGTCGGTACCAGCCAGTTTGTCAAAAAAACTATTAAAAAATTTTTCTTTATCGGGTGCTTCTTTATAAAAATCAATCAGCCAAACCAAATACAACCTGTTGTTTAACGGTATAAATGAACGCCCAAACTCTGTTAGAAGGACGCCTTGACACTTTTGCCCCATGTATGGAGGGTTTTCAGCTACACCTGCTATACGTTGCGGTGTGAACTCGTAACTGCCTTTTGCAAAGTTGGGTCGACCAATTACTTCAAAAGGTTTATCTGTACCCCTACCCACACTAACATCTGTTCCTTCAAAAAAACATAATGACGGATAAAGGTATATAGACTCCATTGTAGGTAGGTTGGGCGATGGTTTAATGGGCAAATGGTATAAGGTGCTATGGGTATAACCTATACATTTTATGGGGTATAAGGTGCATTGTATACCTTTTGGCAACCATTTTTGCCCGTTAATCATTTGGGCATACTCAGCCACCGTCATACCGTGTACTACGGGCACAGGGTGCATACCCACAAAGCTTCTGAAATTTGTATCTAAAATAGGGCCATCAACATAATGTCCATTAGGGTTTGGCCTATCAAGCACTATTAATGGTATTTTGTTTTCGGCACAGGCCTCCATTATGTAATGTAAAGTAGATATATAGGTGTAGAAGCGCGCGCCCACATCTTGTATATCAAAAATAACATACTGCACCCCCTCAAGGTCTTTTTTCGATGGCTTTTTCTTGTTTCCGTATAATGATGCAATGGGGAGCTTAGTTTTCTTATCTATTCCGCTTTGTATATGAGCTCCTGCCTCTTGATCACCTCTAAAACCGTGTTCGGGAGCGAAAATCACTTTTATGTTTACGCCTAAACTTTTAAGACTATCCACCAAGTGTGTTTTACCTATTACTGATGTTGGATTAACTACCAAAGCAACAGTTTTGCCTTTAATTAATGGCAAGTACTCATTGGTTCGCTCAGCTCCGACAGTTATCTGCGCTTGAACATTTGCTATGGAAAAAACTAGAAGTATAAGTGTATAAAACTGGTGCATGATTACGGCAAAGTTAATAGCTTATTACCAATTGCAAAGAGTAAGTAAAACGCAATTTTGTTGCTTTACTACAGAGGGTTAACACAAACCATAGTTAAACACCATAAATTGCAAGTGTATTTACTAAATAAAACAATTATGAATTCAGCACACTATCACTTACTGGTAAACCATTTACCTATTTTGGGGACTTTATTTGGATTATTAATCCTTATTGTTGGCTTTGTAGCCAAAAATGTAGCGGTGAAACGAACGGGATTGGGATTGCTGATTTTTGCAGCAATTTCTGTTTTTCCGGCACATATAACAGGTGAAGGTGCTGAAGATATGCTTAGAGATATGGAGGGTATTGATAGAAACTATGTGCACGAACACGAAGAGGCTACCGATACTTTTATGGGCATTTTGATAGCATTGGGTGTAATAGCAATATTTACGCTTGTTGTAGATGTGCTGCAAAAGAAATTTGCAGCTGTTTTATACATATTAACCATTGTGTTTTCTTTAATCACAATGCTTTTTGCGCAAAAGGCAGGTACAACAGGTGGTGAAATACGTCATCCGGAAATACGAGGTGCTGTATCACAACAAAATACAGACGGAATTCCTTCTGAGGCAAATAATGATAACGACTAGGTTATTTGATTATGGCTATATAAACACCAAAGGCTGAACAGATTGTTCAGCCTTTGGTGTTTTATGATTAGTATTTTAAGATTAAAAATTTACTGTACGACTTTGGCCTTTAAAGTTAAATATTTCGGCACTTTTTGCCAACGAGCTAATACGCAATACTCGCGAGTCTTGCGATAGGTAGCCATTACCATAACCGTTTTCCAGCACTTGTTTTTTGCCGTTTGCTAAGGTAAGAATCACTTTATACTCGTTAGGCTCAAGTTTAAGAGTTTTGCCGTTATTACGCATACGCAAAACATTCATGTTATTAAGGTTATTACCTACTAACATTATCTCAAAACCTTCGCCCGATAGGCGCGCCAATGCTTTAGCATCATAAGGGGCATAAAAACCTGATTCATTTGCAATTTTTGGCGTAAAGTTACCTTTGCCATCACCTCTCAATATTAATCCGTTTAAGGCATCTTCGTGCCCCATTTCTATTTGGGTTGATAGTGAATTACCCACTATCATAACATCTAGGGCTCCATCGTTATCACAATCGCAAATACTGGTGCCGTATATGGGTGCAAATTGCGCTTGTGCAGGCAGTAGTTTAATAGTAAAGCCTTGATTATTGTTGTTTTCTAAATATACCGAAGCAAAGTATTTTGCTTCAAGTTTAGTACTGGCTTCAATTTGCTCTTTTGTAAAAACATTTTCAAGCGATTGTGTAGCGTAATCTTTATAGTTGGCATAATTACGCTGTATGGTTGGCATTTGCGAGGCCAAGTCTTTTAACATAGCGTGCGGATAGGGCTTGCCTTTAATGTAGTAGGTTAATATAGGGTCAATACTACCATTATTATCAAAGTCGTTAGCGTATAAAGTAACAGGCTCAGTAGGTGTAGCTTTAAAATAGCCGTTTAGTCCTCTATTACCTGCTATATAGTCAATATCGCCATCATTATCAAAATCACCCGCCGATAAGCTATTCCACCAACCACTGCTTGATGATAAACCAAACTCGTTGGTTTTATCTACTAGCTTACCGTTTTCGTTTATAAAAACCATAATTTTCATAAACTCGCCTGCTATCATCAAATCAGGTTTATTATCTCCGTTGCAATCTGTCCAAATTGCTGCGCTAACCATACCCGGTTTTTCTAGTGCAGGGTTTACTTCTTGTGTAGCACTAACTAGTTTACCATTATCGTTACGTAGTATATAACTGGCAGAAGTGTATGGATACTGACCGGGCAGGCATCTGCCGCCAACAAATAAATCTATGTCGCCATCACCATCGTAATCAGCACCAGCAACAACTGATGAGCTAGATATTACAGGTACATTTACTGGCGATTGGCTAAAATTACCTTTACCATCGTTTATATACACATAGTGTTGGTATGTGCTTGCACTATACGCATCGTGGCTGCCACCTGAGGCTATATATAAATCCAAATCACCATCGTTTTCTAAATCAAAAAACAAACAGCCCATGTTATCGGCTAAGTTGTTTTTTTGCCATGGCTGTGTTGGGGCAACACGTATAGTACCTGTATTATCTTGCATATACAGCACACCACCTTTACTTTCTGCTCCATTTCCTACAAAAAAATCGTCTTTCCCGTCTTTGTTCACATCTGCAACGGCTATACCCGGCCCCATGCGTGATAGCATGTGTGGTATTAGTCTATCGCGTTTAAAATCAACAAAAAGGTCTTCGCTATGCCTAAAAAATATGCCTGCATTTGCAGTTATATCTTCAAACAGTTTTGCTGCAGGCTTTTCAGGTGCAAAGTTTTGATTGGCATCAGCCTCGTTAATGGTTAAAATTTGATTGGCAGCTACATTGGTTAATATTTGCATTTTGCCTGTTGGCCAAACCACTTTAATCTCATCAACAACTGCATTTTTACCTAAACCTACATTTATGTTCGGGTCGCTGCTCGATTGAAAGCCCCTAATGCCGGTACACTCGTAATATTGCTTACCCTCTTTTGTTATAAGGGTAATTTTAGTACCGTACCCTAAGTGGTTACTTTTTGTACCGTTTAGCTTAATTTTTAGGTAATTGTTTTTTATCAGGCTTTCAGCGTTGTTTTTATACAGCAGTATATTATCGTTAATGTTTGAAGCGATAATATCCACATCACCATCGTTATCTAAATCAGCATAAGCTGCACCTGTACTGGCAAATTTCTTTTGGGTGATACCCCAATCGACAGTCTTATTTTCAAAGGTCAAATCGCCTTTGTTTCGAAAGATGTAACTGCTTATTTTTTTTGACGGTAGCGCATCTAACAACTTTCTACGGTCGAATTTTGAGCGGTCTTTTCCTCTCAATTCGTCGTATTGGTAATTCATAAAATCGTTATTGGTAACATCGCGGTATACGCCGTTACTTATAAACAAGTCTTTATTACCGTCGTTGTCAAAATCAACAAACAAAGGCGTCCAACTCCAATCGGTAGCTACAACACCTGCGTAGCCCGATATTTCGCTAAAATAGCCATTGCCATTGTTTAGGTGTAGTGTATTGCGCATAAACTGGTGTCCGTAGCCGATACGCACCGCCATTTGAAAGATATCCCAGTTTACCGACCCTGCCATCATTTTACGGCTGTAATTATCTTCGGGAAGCATATCTACAATCATCAAATCCACCAAGCCGTCGTTGTTAAAATCTGCAACGTCAGACCCCATACTACTAAAGGTTGTATGCTTAAAATAGTCTTTGTGTTGGTTGGCAAATGTTTTGTTGCCTTTGTTGATGTACAGAAAATCAGGTGTCATAAAATCATTACACACATACAAATCCATTAGTCCATCGTTGTTAAAATCACCTGGGGTGGCACTTAATCCAAAACCAAAGCTAAACATACCTGCGGCTTTGGTAATATCTTTAAACTTACCGTTGCCCAAATTCTCGTACATGTGGTGGGTAACTTTTTCTTCAGCACGGGTGTTGTTTAGCATTTGGTTATCCAAATACAAATCAAAACGGTTAGGGAAGTTTAGTACGTACAAATCCAAATCACCATCGTTATCCATATCAAACAACGATGCTCCGTTACTTAGGTTACTATCATCTACCCCGTATTCTTTAGCCTTATCGGTAAATGTACCGTCGTGGTTATTGATAAACAGCATATTGTTGGTGATGGAGTTTGACCAAACACCTGAACGACACAGGTAAATATCCATAAAACCATCGTTGTTTATATCGCCCATTATGGCTCCTGTACACCACCCCGGAGTTTCGATACCTGCCTTTTTGGTAATATCCTCAAACTGAAAATTGCCTTTGTTGCGGTATAGCTTACAACCCGATTGATTGGCTGTGAAAAACAAGTCTAAAAGACCGTCGTTATCAATATCACCGACGGCAACACCTGTTCCGTTGTAGTAGTTTAGAAAGTTTAAAACATTTATAGAGTCGTGTTCATCCACCTTGTTTATAAAATCAATACCGCTTTCTTTAGCTTCAATATAACTAAACAAAGGCTTTGTGGTACTTTGTTTTTCAGTTGAGGCGTCAGCATCAGCTTTGGGCTTGTCTTTACAAGCCGCTGATAGCAAAACAACCCCAAGGGATAATACTATTAGCGTGCTTTTTCTTATAGAAAACATATATAATTGAATTTATTGTTTAAAAAACTCAAATGTATTATTTAAAAATGATGTTTTAAACCCTTGTAGGTACAAACTTAAAAGGCGACCTATTAATAGGTCGCCTTTACAAATAAACATAAGTCTCTTATGTTTATTGAAGTTCTTTAATCACCATATTGCCCACGTTTCTACCAAGTATAATTCCGTTTTCTATGGCAGGGGTAAAGTGTATACCACCGTACATACGGCTAATGGCAGCTTCTTCAGCAGCTTCATTAAACGAGTTGAACGATCTCACACCATGCAAGTACTCTACCTCGCTAGAATCAACAAAAACATACTTATCACCAAAAAAGTGTGTAAGTACTGTTGATGCTGAACCTGAAACAACACTGTGTCCGCTAGGGTATTCGGGGAAATTTGGTGTTTGTAAAAACGACACCCAGTCTCTATCAATATACCTGCTTATGTAGGTAATGGGGCGAATGTAATCGTATTTAAACTTCTCTTGCCAGCAGGTAATAAAACCATCAAATATAGCTATTGAAGCTGTAGCTGTAATTTTAAGACTTTGCATCATGTCTTTACGCTCTCTGCGGCAAGTTGTTGCGGTAATACTCATCCAGTGACCACCAGGTGTTAGTTTTAACTCACTAAAACCCATGTGCCCATGGTGAACTGTTACGTTTGGATTATCATCCCAAAAGAAGGCTATAAATTTTTTAGTACTGTCTATCTCTTTAGAAACATTATAAACCATCATATTTTCTTCGTAAAAAGGACTTCCTTTTACCGAGTCGAAAGCGGTAGGTTTATCAATTGGAAACTGAGTAGCTGAATCTAATATCATTGGGCGTAAGGTGTTCCAATACGGGCACAATGCTTCATTATAATCAGGAAAGGTGGGCAACCAGTTCTCGCGCGAGTCTGTATTTGCTTTGTATTTTGGTGCTTTTCTTATCTCAACATAATTATCTTTTCCTGCCCACCCCAAAACAGCTTCACCTACTTTTTTACCGTATTCTACTGATTTTGCTACACGTTCTTGCCCAATAAGATTAGTATATTTTTCAATCTGCTCTTTTTCAAAATTTAAAAGGCTGTGGTTTTTAAATGTAAGCATCTTACCTACAGCACAAAAGGCGGTAAGTACAACCACGTTTGAATCGAGTTCTTCTATATTTTCAGGCTTAGGCACACCTTCAAAATCGGTTAGTTTACCTGCAAAACTTTCTGAGCCACTATAAAAAGGCAAAGCAGCCTCGTGAGCCGAGATAAGCGAATAGGTGTATACACGCGCGGCAACGAGTGGACTAAACTGATCACGTACTATGGATGCTGTTAAATTTTTATATAAATCTTCAACAAATGCCCCACCTTGAGGCTTTTCAACAGGAGCAGGAGCTTTTTTACATGCTGCTGCGAACAAAATGAGCGATAAAAAGGTGAATAGTTTAACTGTCTTCATTATAAGGGGTTAGATTTTTTACTAAAACAGCAAATTTATAATAATATGTGATTTTTACTTTATCGTTTGGTCAATTAATAGCATAGCCCAAAGTAGCTCCCCAAATATACATCCCGCCCTGCCCCACTTCTTTGCCTTTAGTTGACACATTAATCTCTTGACCAATACCTCCATAAAACGTTGCACTGATAGTGTTTGAAAATAATACTCTAAATCCTATTTCAGCAGAAGGTTGAAGAACAGTGATATGGGTAGTGCCTTTTTGAGGCACATTGTTATTGTCTTTCCAAAAAATCAACATTTGCCAAATATCCGTGCGGGCACCTACAAATAAATTAAGAAATCTTTTTTGTGGAAAATGATACCTATACCCTGTTGAAAAACCAAAGCCTCCCCCCTGTTCATCATCATTTAGCCCACTCCAATTGTATCTAAAAGCGCGGTTATAGCCCAGCCTAAAGTTCATTTCTTTTTGATTGGTTTTACCCCAATGGTACTCGTACCGCACAGCATACATTTGCCCTGAGGGGTATCCTTCAAACTCAAAAGCAATTATATTTTTTGGAGGCGTTTTAATAGGGCAAAGTACACCAGCACAAAACCAATTTTGTTTAGGAGGTGGTGGCAGCATTTTTTCTTGGGCACAAAGTTTTTTGCCCAACAACATAAAAAAAAGTACAATAACTAGAGATGCCTTATGCACAAAGCAAAATACTAAAAACTAAGGTTAAACCCTAAACTGGGTAGTATGGGCAACTGATTTACACGAGTGTAGTTTACCCTATCAAAATAGAAAATGTTTGCTCTGTTGTAGGTGTTTATGCAACTGGCTATAATGTTAAGCTCGCTGTTTTTATTCAGCTTAATTTTTTTCTTTAACGAAACGTCTAATCTGTGAAAATATGGTAAACGGCCTTTGTTTATATCTCCATACAAAATGCCCAAATCGCCATTTGTAGTAGTATAATCTTGATTAATACCACTCTGAAAGTTTAACTGCTCATAAAAACCTTGTGTTTGGGTAAAAGGAAAGCCCGATCCAAAATTCCAACGAGCGTTTAGTTCCCAACTATTGTTTTTACCAAAAGCGTATGAGCTTACAAGGTTTATATTGTGCCTGCGGTCAAAGTTTGGAAAATAGGTGCGTATACCATCGTTACGACTAACATAAGTAAGCGAGTATACAGCCCATATATATATGTTTTTGTAGTCGTATTTAAAACGGATATCAATACCACTTGCTCTTCCTTTTTCTTTAATGTAATCTTTTCGTAAATACTCAGGCTTGTCGTAGTTCTCAGGTATATCTTCGTAAATTTTATCGCGGTTTACATTTGTTATTTGTCCAAAATCTTTCACATAGCCTTCTAGTAAAACCTCAAGATTAGAGGTTATATCGTACTCTACACCTAACACAACGTGTTTTGATTTTTGCAAGCGAGTTTCTTTTCCGCCAAAGGTATTCGGCAAACTTTCAGGACTAGCCAAGAAACCGTAAAACAAGTTAACCACATCTCTATCGCTAACGGCAGCCATTAAGTTTTGTGAGTACAACCCTCCTGCGGCAGTAAACCTAAGACGTGATGCAGCATTGTATTTAAGGCTTAAACGAGGCTCGGGCGACTGTTCGGCCAATGAAGCATAGTATTGCAAACGAAAACCAGGCTCTATAACCCATCGCTTGTACACTTTGCGGTGGCGAATAAAAAAGGCAATCTCGGTATTATTATCTTCTTGTTGTAGTTTACGACCTGCGGCATTGTAGGTTTGAAAATCGGTAGAGAAACCGTTTAATTCAATCCCGTACTTCACGTCGTTTTGCCCCATTAGGTAGGTAAAATTCAAACCTACATTAAAACCGTTTATGCCACTTTCGCGGGGTAAATTATCTTTCTCTAACTGTTGCATTTTGTAGTTAGAGAATGATACAAAACCTTCGGCTATAGTTTTTGTGGCATCGGGAATAGCCACAAAGTGAGTTCCAAAGCCGCTTGATTTCCAATTGTATTTGGTACTGTTTTCAAAGTTTACTTTATCGCTAAAGTCAAAACCAAAAACTTCAAACTTGCTACCGTTGCGAGAGTTCATTGATATTTTACCATAAAGGTCTTCAAAACTGTATGGTAAACGGTTGTTATCAATATACGAGTAAAAGGTTTTTGAACTCTTGTCTAAATACGAAGACTTGTAAGAAAAGATATACGATATACTTCCACTACCTTCTTTAAACTTTTTCAAAGGGCCTTCGAGCAATATTTTTGAAGTAAAAGGGTTGGCCGATACTTTGCCTGAGAAACGGTTTTTACTCCCCTCGCGTGTTGTTACATCAACAACGGCTGAAATTCTGCCGCCGTATTGTGCCCCAAATCCTGCTGAGTATATATCAGCATTACGAATAATATCGGAATCAAAAACAGAGAACAAACCTATTGAATGGAAAGGATTGTAAATGGTCATACCATCTAGCAATACTTTATTCATTATTGGCGAACCTCCACGTATAAACAACTGACCGCCTTGGTCGCCCGTAGTTGTTACACCCGGCAATATCTGCAAACTTTGCACTAAATCAGGCTCACCACCTACAGTAACTAATTGCTCCAAATTCTTCTGTGTTAATTTGGTTGTGGCTACGTTAGTTTTGGTTTTTTTCTCTTGCTTCTCAGCCGATACAACAACCTCACCTACATCAAGCACTGCTTCACTAAGGTATATTGTTTTGCTAACCACACTTCCCTTTTCAACCTTTACTTTTAGTTTTACAGTATCGTACCCCAAATAAGTGGCCTGTATAGAATAATTGCCCACCTCAATTTTGTTGATGGTGAAAAAGCCGTTTAAGTCAGTAGCAGCGCCTTGTAAAGTTTCTTTTACAATTACACTAACACCAATAAGCGGTTCGCCTGTTGTTTTATCAAATACAACACCACGTACTTCACCTGTTTGGGCATAAGCAAAACAAAAACTAAGAAGGAATATTAGAAGGGTAGTAAATTTTTTCATGTTAAAATGCGGCGCAAACTAAACATTTTTTAGCTTACGCTGTATATTAACGACAAACGAAGTACAAAAGTTGAAACAAAATATAAAAAATGTATAAAGAAGGGCAAGATTATTATTTTGAAAACGGATATATGGTGTTTACCGAGCACTACCACCAAAAAAGAGGGTATTGCTGTGGAAATGCTTGTAGACATTGTCCTTTTAATTTTGAAAATGTAAGAGAACCCCGTAGAAGCGAAGCCATAAGAAATCGAAAAAAGAAAAAGTAGTTTTAACTAATCAAATCGTATAGCCTTTACAGGGCTAATGCGTGAAACCATTAGACTAGGCAAAGTCATTGCTACTAAACAGATTAAAAATGCACCTGCATTTATGGCTAGTATTGGCAAAACATCAATATTTACAGGCACAAAACCTAAATAGTACGATTCAGCATCCAGTTTTATAAATTGTGTTTGTTGTTGGTATACACAAAAGCCAATACCCAATAAATTACCAATAAGCAAACCTTGGGCAATTAAGTAGGCCGCTTTGTATAAAAAGATACGTTGAATACCCCAATTGCTGCTTCCTAAAGCCTTAAGTATACCAATCATATTAGTACGCTCAATTATTAGTACCAACAAGGCTGTAATCATGTTTATACTGGCCACTAATATCATCAACACTATTATTATGGCCACGTTTGTATCTAACAAATTTAGCCAATCAAAAATCTGAGGTTTCATCTCTTGCGCAGTATATGCGCGAAGCTCTAAGGGTATTTTATCGTTTATTTGTTGTGCCGTTTGCGGCATGGTTTCAAAATTGTTTAGGGTAATCTCGTACCCTTGTACAATGCTATCGCCCCAACCGTTAAGTTTTTGTATGTGTCGCAAATCAACCAAAGCAAACGATTTATCGTAATCCTCCAACCCTGTCTCAAATACACCCGATATTATTAATGCCCTTGCCCGCACAGTTTCTTGTATAAAATACAAAGGCACTTTGTCGCCTACTTTTAAGCGTAGTTTATCAGCAAGCAGTTTTGATACTAAAATTTCATTTCCTGTTAAAGAATCAGAAAAAACAGGGAGTTTACCATCAACCAAGCAGCTTTGTATGTACTCCCAATCGTAATCACTTCCTACACCTTTAAGTACTATACCTTCAACATCGGTATCGGTTTTTACTATGGCTGCTTTAGTAGCATAAACTTGTATGTGCTTTATGGCAGGTATTTTTTCCAACTCTTTTACATAAGGCAAATTGCTTTGTATTGGGGTAGCTTCGTACGACTGGTTTAAATCCATAGCGCGTACTTGTACATGGCTGCCAAAACCAATAACCTTGTTGGTTATTTGTTGTTTAAACCCTGTAAGTATAGCTACAGCACCTATCATTACGGCTATACTAAGAGCTATGCCTGCAATACCAATACGAATAATAAGGCGCGAAAATGTTTTCTTCCCCTTAAAAGTAAGTCGCTTGCCTATGTAATAACTAAAATTCAAAATCGTGCAAATCTAACCAAACAAACGCCATGTTTTTATGGATTTTTATGATAAAAATTTAGTTGAACCTATAAAATAAAGAGTTGTTTAGGTTCTATTCACCTTTTGTTGATAATACATTTTGGTGTTACCCCTGTAATAGCGAAATTTTGTACTGTTAAATTTTTAGTAGCTATATGAACCAGTACGAAATCTTTTTGAACCATGTTTATAAAAATGGAACTACCAAAACCGACCGTACGGGCACAGGCACGCGTAGTGTTTTTGGCTACCAAATGCGTTTCAACCTTCAAGAAGGATTCCCATTAATTACTACTAAAAAAGTGCACTTAAAATCTATAATACACGAGTTATTATGGTTTTTAAAGGGCGACACCAATATAAAATACCTTAAAGATAACGGGGTAAAAATATGGGATGAATGGGCTGATGCTGACGGAAATTTAGGCCCTGTATACGGATACCAATGGCGTAGTTGGCCAACACCTGATGGTGGGCATATTGACCAAATACAGCAGGTGCTGGATATGCTGAAAAAGAGCCCCGATAGCCGCAGAATTATTGTTAGTGCTTGGAATGTGGCTGATTTGGATAAAATGGCGTTAATGCCCTGCCACAATATGTTTCAATTTTATGTGGCTGGTAACAAACTAAGCTGCCAACTGTACCAGCGCAGTGCCGATATATTTTTGGGTGTACCGTTTAATATAGCCAGCTATGCCTTGCTTACCATGATGGTAGCACAAGAATGTGGTTTTGAGTTGGGAGATTTTGTGCACACCTTTGGCGATGCACACATATATAGCAATCATTTTGAGCAGGTAGAAACACAACTCAGTCGCGATGTGCGCTTATACCCTAGCATGAAATTAAACCCTGATGTGAAATCGGTATTTGATTTTACATTTGATGATTTTATACTTGAAAATTACAACCCTCACCCGGCAATAAAAGCACCTGTCGCAGTTTAAGTCCTGATTTTCTGCTCTTAGTTTCTACTAAATTTTAAATACATTTAGCTTAAAACAGCATACTAGAAACTGAAAACCGCTTCTTATCTTTGCCCCAATGTTTAGTTTTGACGAGATACTTACGGTTACATTTGCCCTTTTTGCGGTAATAGATATTATCGGTTCTATACCTATTATTATATCGTTACGCAGCAAAATCGGTCATATACAAAGTGAGAAAGTAACCCTTGCAGCAGGCGCGTTAATGATACTCTTTTTGCTGATTGGAGAAGAGTTTTTAGGGCTTATGGGTGTTGATATTAGCTCGTTTGCTATTGCGGGCTCTATTGTAATATTTATACTAGGCCTTGAAATGGTTTTGGGTATAGATATTTTTAAGGCCGAACCCGATACCTCAACAGGTAGCATTGTGCCTGTGGCCTTCCCTATTATAGCAGGTTCGGGTACACTAACTACCGTTATCTCTTTGCGTGCCGATTATGGCTTATACAACATCTTAGTAGGTATACTGCTAAATTTAGTTTTTATTTATATAGTTCTTAAATCTACAACCTTTATTGAACGAAAACTGGGTGCAGGCGGTTTATTGGTTATCCGTAAATTTTTTGGGCTTATCCTGTTAGCTATAGCCGTTAAAATATTTAAAAGTAATTTGGGGGTATAGTTAATCAAGGGTGAAAGTTAATACCTTACCTTTACCATCTTTGTACCCATACCAGATATACTCTTTATCGGCAATCTTTATGAGACATTGAGGAAATAAGTTTATACCATAAGTGGCAGCAATATCGTCAATAAAAACTTCTCTTTTTGCTTTACTCCCATTGTGTGGTATTTTTAATACCGCAAGACATTGCTTATTTTTTTCAGTTAACTCTCTGTCTTTACCTTTATATTGACCCTTAGAGTAATCAGAGCAATTATCTAAAAATACAAGATAACTCGTGTCGCTATTAGACTGTAAAATATATTCTTCCAAATACCTTCTACCTAAAATATTAGTTCTAGTATAAAAAAAAGGAGCTGGTAAACTCCAGTGTATTAAATTAGGTATGGCTGATTGAGTTAATGTTAGCCCATCAGTTGATAAAGAAATGTAAAACAAATCATTACTAGTTACATACCAATCCACTTCAAAAAACGAATCAAAGAATCCCTTGGAAGCACCAGTTCCTGAACTCCCTTTTATAATATACCCTTCATCATTGGCAAGTCTAGTAGTCTTTAATAATAATCTTTTTATTAAACCTTTGCTATCCTTACTCAAAGCATCAATTACTGATTTTACTTCAGGAGAAAGGGTATTGTAATTTTCTGCTAAAACCCTCTCATCTTTCACATCATATTTCAAGAAAAGTAAATTTGTAATTTCGCCTTTATCCCCCTTTCTACATATTCCTGATAAAGTGAGAATATCATGAGTAGTATCAAAATGCCCTACTATTAATTCCAAATAAACGTCTTTTGGTAAAGTGGTGATTTTCCCTCCTTTTATTACTTCTTTTGTTTTTTCATCTATAAATGAATAATATATATTTTGATCTGAGGTATGACTTGCTTCCTTTTCCTCTCCCATAAGAAATGCGTAAACACCTATACCGTTCTTTCCGTTAAAATAAGCTAAATCATTCATATACTTATCCAAACCATCTGTTACTGGCAACAAGGCATCAATGCTTTTCTCCTCTTTTACTATGCTACCCTCTATCTTTTTAAAGTTAAAATCATAAAAATGTCTTATATCCTGTCCCTCATCATCTTGTATAATATTATTTGTTATATAAAATAGTGAGTCTTCAGCAGAAAAGGATATAAAACTACTTTCAGAAAAAAGTAAATCCTTTTCTTTAGTCCCTAAATCAACCTCCAATAAACTTTGCCATTGATTTTTAATATTTAGATTCAAGTCATATGACTGAGCATAATATATTCTTTTTTTTCTCTTTTTATCCAACGCGCTAATCACAACATAAATCTCACCATTAACAACCTCAAGGGTTTCAACAACTTTTACACCTCCTTTTAGTTCAGAGTAATCAATAGGTACTCTCTTTACTAAACTATAACTGTTATGCGGATTGTATAGGTGTAAATAAAAATTGTAACTTTTTTTTTCTATATACCTCTCAAGCATTAACAGCCTATCTTGTTTTGTAGAAAGTATTTGAAAAGTAGAATTCTTATTATCAAGTTCTGCAAGACTTCCTTCATTTATTTTAAGAGTTTGTGCTTTTAGTGTATAAACAGCAATTAGCAACCCAAAAGTAAAAAGTAAGCGTTTAATCATAGTGTGTATTAATATTCAAGCAACATATACCAATACACCGAATTTTCAAAAATAATTAATTGTTAATCGACAAAAAAAAGCCGCACTAGGCGGCTTTTACAAATACTCATTCAATATCTATTCAACTTCAAACCTACCTACCTTCATGTTACGTTTATAATTACATAACATAATCACTCCTCTCTTGTCACTTGTAGTTAAGGCATATCGTGGGTAAACAATCAGTTTAGCTTCTTTATGTCTTACAATAGCTTCTTTTGATATCTCACCCGTATTAGAAATAAAGGCTTTTACCAAAACTCCTTTTTTATATCCGGGAAAACTTCTTGTTTTTTTATCCCCTTCTCTAAAATCTTTATAATGACCATTGTAAAAAATGATAACTCCATCATTAGTTGGTAAAACGCTATACGATACTATTTCTGATAAAGAATTGCCTACCCCTGCATATTTATCAAGGTTTGTTGCAAAAGTTAATACACCGTCGCCACTAATACCAATTACCATCAATTGATCAAAATGATATGTATACGTACACGTTTCGTGACCTGTTTTTTGATCTCGGGTACAGTGTTTAGTAACATACCTATTTTCAGCTATAAGAACAGCATCACCATTATTTTTGATAATTAAGCTTCTTAAATCGAACGAGGTTGATATACCTTTTCCTTTGCGTATTCGCTTTGAACTAATATAGTTTTTTAAAAATTCCTCAGAGAAAGACGATGTTTTTGATAGTGTTTCCTCTAAACTTTTATCGTCCATAACCACATACACAACACCCGATATTCCATAATTTTTTTTATTATTTTTATCCGAGTAAAAACCTGTTACAATAACTCTATTATCACTTTCTCTTACAAAATTTGCAATATCTAAAATATCTTTTTTGTCAAAATCTAATTTGTACTTAATAAGGTCATCTGCATCCGTTTCATTAGCATCACTCTCACTAAGCCTGTAAAGTGTTATTTCGTCATTAAACCTTGAAAAAAAGAAAACTGAGCCAGAGTTGCTTACTTTTTCTCCAAATGTTGAAACATCATCTTTCTTTGATTCTTTTTTTATTTTAACTTCTTTTTTAAAAATTTGTATTAATTCTAAATCAAAAACAGAATAACTATATCTTTCCTCCAATTCTTTCCTTTTGGTATAAACGGTGTGTTTAATCAGTAACTTAGTTTTATCATGTGAAATCTCTACGTCATATTCACCTCTTCTACGGCTACTGGAAGCACTTACACTTTCAAGTTTTTTCCAGTTACTCAGCTCATTACCATCAAAGTCATAAATTTTTGCGTAAATAGAAAATAAATCAACCTCCTTGTTATAGTTAGATGCAAATACAAACACAGCATCCTTCATAACATATATCTTCTCAAAACTTAAGCGATCACTTTTTTTATTCGAGTTCTTTATTAGAGTTAAGTCTATTTGATTTGAAGATACCAAGCTATAACCATCATTACTATATTTTTCTAAAAACATACGTCTTTTTTTATCAGTATGTTGTATTAGAATACTTTTGTCTGAGGCCTCATGCAATAAACTATATTTACTCCTTTTTTGGCTGGGAATATTATTACCCCAAGTAATATTTACATTTTGTCCAATAGCTGTATTACTAATAATAAGCAAAATAAACAAGGTGTTTAGTGGCAGTAAGCGTTTAATCATAGTGTACATAGTAAATAATCTAGCAACATATATCAATACACCGAAATTTCAAAAACAATTAATCGTTAATCGATAAAAAAAGCCGCACTAGGCGGCTTTTAATAATTTTATACTAACAGATAGTGATAAACTAGGCTACTGTTTCGCCTACTCCCATCATTTCTTTAACTTTTTCTACTACGTAGTCAACTTCTTCTTTGGTGTTTTGCTTACCAAAAGAGAAACGTACATTGGCACGAGCAGGGTTTACACCCAATGCACCTAATACGTGCGAGCCAACATCACTGCCTGATGAGCAGGCACTACCACCACTAACACTAATGCCGTCCATATCCATTCTAAAAAGCATCATTTCAGAAACTCGGCTAGGCGGAAATGATACATTAAGTACAGTGTACAAACTATTTTCAGTAGCACTGTTTCCATTAAAACTTACATCGGGTATTTCAGCAGTTAAACGCTCTACCATATAATTTTTCAGATCCTGTATTTGAGCGTGCTTTATATCCATATCACGCACAGCAATTTCAAGTGCTTTTGCAAGTCCAACTATACCATAAACATTTTCTGTACCTCCACGCATATTGCGCTCTTGTGATCCTCCGGTAATAAAAGGTTTTATCTTTAGGTTTCTATTGATATATATAAAACCTATTCCCTTAGGGCCATTAAACTTATGAGCCGCGCAGGCTATAAAGTCAATATGTGTTTTTGCTAAATCTATATTATAGTGCCCCATGGCTTGCACTGTATCGCAGTGGAAATAACAGGAATATTGCTGACACAATGCTGATACACGCTCAACATCTAACAAATTACCTATTTCGTTATTGCCATACATTAACGACACAAGGCTTTTAGGGTTTTCTTGCATCAATTGCTCCAAATGGCTGTAGTCAACCACACCTTTAGAATCAACCTTTACTAAATGTAAGGCAGCGTGACCACCTTCGGCCAAATCTTCAGCAGTATGCAAAACTGCATGATGCTCAATGGGAGAAGTGATAATACTTTTTATTCCCAAATGTTCTACACCGCAACGTAAGGCCATATTATCCGCTTCAGTTCCACCCGATGTGAAAAATATTTCTGAAGGGGTTACATTCAATACAGTTGCTACTTTTTTTCGGGCTTCCTCAACAATAGTACGCACACTACGTCCATGACCATGTATTGACGATGGGTTTCCGTATTCATTTTGCAAAATGGGCAGCATGGCATCTAGCACCTCTTTATCAATAGGTGTGGTGGCGGCATTATCAAAATATACTCTCACTATGTATGGTGTTTTTTGTGGTGTTACTTATTTTTTAAGTTGTGGTTTGGTTGTTATATAGCCCATAAGTCTATAGGCTAGTTTAGCTAAAGTGTATTCGCTTAGTATTGTGCCTTTCATCGGTGCGCACTCAACAATATCAAACCCTACTACGTTTTTCTCCATAATTGTTCTGCGAAAAAGCTCTAAACTTTCGTTCCAAAACAATCCATTAGGTTCGGCTGTACCAACAGCGGGGATAACTGAAGGGTCAAAACCATCAGCATCAATAGTAATATACACATTGTCAGTCATTTTAGACAATGCTTCATCTATCCATTTCTTTTCGTTTTGACGAATTTTATGAGCGTAAAAAGTGTGTATTTTCTTTGATTTCTTTATCAATTGAGCTTCTTCAATACATTGGGCACGTATACCGGCTTGCACAATATTTAGGCGCATGTCGTATACCCTTTTCATCACGCTGGCGTGCGAATACGGATTATCGTGGTAGGCTTCACGTAAATCACTATGTGCATCAAACTGCAACACAGTCAGGTTTTTATGTGCGGCAGCGTGTGCTTTTACCAAACCATAAGTAACTGTATGTTCGGCACCCAACGAAACAACAAACTTTCCATCAGCAATTAGTTTAGCGGTTGCTTCTTCTATCAAGTCTATAGCCTCAGCATCCACCTTTTTACCAAATTTTAAAGGCTTAAGAGTGCAAATACGTCCTGTACGGTTTTGTTCTGTATCCAACTCTTCATCGTACAACTCAACAAATTGTGATGCTTTTATAATGGCTTTTGGCCCTTTTGCCGAACCTTGCAAGTACGATGATGTATACTCATAGGGTAATGATTGTATTACAAATTTTGCATTTTGGTACGAGTAAAAATCCTCGTCCTCTATTCCCAAAAAGTTTTCATCAGTATGCAGGTATTTCATGGTTTATATTATAATGTAAAAACAATAAGTGCAAATATAAGGCAGTTTAAAGAAATGTTAATGCTTGCAAATGAATGAAAAAACATAACTTTACATTACCATTTGTGCCGCGTTTACTTTTTGTAACCCGTTGGATATAAATGTATTCAATATATTAAACCCATGAAAAAGATAGTTTTACTATTTGCAACCCTATGTCTGTTTGTAGTATCAAGCTTGGCACAAACTACTCAAAACGGAAAAATAAGCCTTAAAGTAGGCTCTAAATTGGTATACGATGTAAATAATAACAATACCAAGTATCAGTTTATTATTACAATAAAAAAATTAGAAAACGGTATCACTTTCGATTGGCAAATGACTGCGCCTATAAACAAAAAAGGGACTGTTGAAATGAGCAAAGAAGCTACCGAAAATGCTACGGCTTTATTTAATTATTTTGCAGGTGGACTAACTAAGCTAACTGATAAAACATGTGTATGGATAAGCCAAGATGTGTGGAGAGATATGCATGATGATGATGAAATGGTAATGCTTAGCCTTGATGACCAAGAAGAAACTGCTTTTTTTAGAGAAGATGGTGAAGTATACAAAACAACCCAAAACACTACTGCTATTGAATTAAAAACGAGCACACTACGCTCATTAACCGATTTACAAACCATTACTGTTTGGGAGAACGAAGAGTTTCCCATAATACTTAAAATGGATTTGGGCTGGACTATTGAGTTAAAAGAAATTACAAGTTAATTATTAATTAAAACCTTGTTTTTCAGATAAAAACATACTTACTTCGTTTTAATATTCTATCAATTATAAAAATGAAAAAAACCATCAAACCCTTGCTGGCCATTGTTGCCTTGCTGTCTGTTGTAGCGTTATCCACATTAAACAGCTGCAAACAAAAACCCAAAGCCGAAGAAGAAACCGACACTGAGGAAACAGATAATGTTCTGATACGCAGAAACATTTATGATTTAGGTGCTAATAATCCTGTAGTTGCCTCATACAGAAAAGGGGTTGAAGTGATGAAAACCAAACCGGCTACAGACCCTACCAGTTGGGCATACCAAGCAGCAATACACGGCACATACTCTACACCTGCACAACCCATTTGGAACCAATGCCAGCACGGTAGCTACTATTTTTTAAGCTGGCACCGTATGTATTTATATTATTTCGAGAAAATAGTCCGCAAATCATCAGGCGACCCTAGTTTTGCCCTTCCTTATTGGAATTATAGCGATGTGCCCGCACAAGCAGTTATGCCTGAAGAATTTAGGCAACCCGCTGATGCTAGTAATACTTTTTATGTTGCACAGCGCAACCCTTCAATTAATGCAGGTGCTGCTTTACCCCCATCAGTAGTTAGTTATAGTGTAGCTTTTGGGTTTACCAACTTTTTGGCTCCAACGGGTTCAGGTTTAGGCTTTGGAGGTCAAATAATACCTGCTCCTGCACACTTTACAGGCCCTCCGGGACGTATAGAATCTCAACCTCATAATATCGTGCATAGCACAATTGGCGGCTGGATGGGCGACCCTAACACTGCGGCACAAGACCCTATTTTTTGGTTGCACCACGCTAATATTGATCGCTTATGGGAAAAATGGCTAGAGCTTGGCGACGGTCGTAGTAATCCAACGGAAAATGAAATTTGGATGAATACCCCTTTTACTTTTTATGATGCAGATAAAGAAGATTTTGTTACCATAATGGGTAAAGACATTCTTAAAACTGCTGCACAACTTAATTATACTTATGACGATGTGCCACTTACAGCACTAGCAAAAAAGGACTTAAAAGCGTTTTCTAAAATCGAAAGCCTTATTGATTCGAGCAAAGTGAAAACAACTATACTGGCATCAAAACAAAAAATTGAAATTAAAGGCACTAAAACCCCAATTTCACTTACGTCTGCCCCTAAGTTTAAAGCGTTATCAGACCAACTAACTCCGTTGAAAGAAAATGAGTTTAAAGATGCTAAGAAACGTTTTATACTTAACCTTGATAATGTTACTTATGATACCTTAGGCGATGGTGCCTATGAAGTTTATATAAACTTACCTGATAATGTAACAGACCCTGACATTAATAGTGCTTACTATGTAGGTACTATGGGTATGTTTGGTTTTAAAGGTGGTCATATGCATAGTGCACACAACCACGGTAGCGAACCACAAGGGGGTATGCTTGAATATGATATTACTGAACAAATGAGCAAACTGAAAGAAAGCCGTGAACTTAGTAATGTTAGTGTTACCATATTTTTTAGGGCTTTGATTGCGCCAGGTACTGAAAAAGCAAACGTTGCTACACCCTTAACTAAGCTAACAATAGCTAATGTTGCTGTGAAACAAATTGAGTTTTAACCATTAGAGCATATACTTTTAGAATTCAACAAAAAGCGGCCATTGTGCCGCTTTTTGTATTTTTGCAACTATGGAAAACAGCTATCTTAACAGTATAAAAAAACAGTTTTTGTATTACAAACAACTGGGAGATAAAACATTTGCCCAGCTTGATGAAGAGGCTATACACTGGCAATACAATAGCGAAAGTAATAGCATTGCCATAGTGGTAAAACATTTATGGGGTAATATGATGAGCCGATGGACTGATTTTTTAACTACTGATGGTGAAAAACCTTGGCGCAAACGTGATGCTGAGTTTGAAAACGATATAAAAAATAAAACTGAGCTACTGGAAAAATGGGAAGAAGGCTGGAATTGCCTTATAAATGCACTAAACAGCATCACAGATGCTGATTTGGACAAGGTAATATATATACGTAATGACGGACATACTATTATGGAGGCCGTTAATAGACAATTACCCCACTACCCATACCATGTAGGGCAAATAGTGTATATAGCTAAGATGATAAAAAATAGTGACTGGAGCAGTCTGTCCATTCCTCGAAATCAATCTACACAATTTAATGCTAAAAAATTTGAACAAGAAAAAGCTCGCCGTCATTTTACAGATGATGAGCTAAAACCTTAACTCATACCTGTAAGTATTGCGCCATCAAGATTAGCCAAGTCGCCCCGATGCCCTAGCTCAATAGCTTCTACATCAAACAGTTTTCCTGCATCAACTTTAAAACGTATCATAGTGCGTATAGCATGAAAGCCTTTTATACCTGCCGCACCCGGGTTAATATGCAGTAAACCCAATTGAGGGTCGCGCACCACCTTTAATATGTGCGAGTGTCCACAGATAAATAGTTGTGGTGGGTTTTTGGTTAAATCTTCACGTATTGCAGGCGAGTATTTACCCGGATAACCACCAATGTGCGTAATCCACACATCCATCCCTTCACAATCAAAACGATTATGCAACGGGTGTTCGGTGCGTATATCGTGGTCGTCAATATTGCCCCATACTCCGCGCAGCGGTTTCAGTTTCTTTATATAATCACTAACGGCAATTGTACCCCAATCGCCCGCGTGCCATACTTCATCAGCAGCCTCAATGTGTTTCACCATTTTTTGGTCTAAAAACCCATGAGTGTCCGACATTAGAAGAATTTTTTTCATTGTCATAAATATAAAAACCCTTTACTATTTTTATAATAGTAAAGGGTTTAACTTTTAACTTAAATACTTTTATTATGCTACACCAGCTGTTTTCATGTGTTTTGCATGAGAAACGAATGCTGACAACATAGTAGGAAACTCATTATAAGCTATATTAAACTCCTTACAAGTTTCGCGTACAATCTTACTAATATTAGGGTAGTGTACGTGGCTAATTTTAGGGAACAAGTGGTGCTCAATCTGGAAGTTTAAGCCTCCCAATAACCAACTAAGTGTTTTGCTTTTTGTTGCAAAATTTACTGTAGTATTTATTTGGTGCACAGCCCACTCATCTTGCACACTAACTTTTTTATCTTCATTAGGAGATTTAAAATCAGCTTCTTCAACAACATGTGCCAATTGAAATACTACTGCTATTAAAATACCCGTAGTTATAGACATTATTGAATACCCAATAATGAAATTAACAACACCCACAGTGTATATAGGTATAACTATAAAAATACCAATATGAATTACTTTAGACATCCAAAAGTTAATGTGGTCTCTAATGCTCATTTTACGCATTGGTGTGTGTTCTGATACACGGCTCAAAAAATACTTTTTAAAGTCTTGATAAAATATCCAAAACAAATACGTTAAGCCGTAAAGAGCCATAAAGTAAAAATGCTGAAAACGGTGAAACCAATATTTTGGCTGATCAGCATGTACACGTATAAAAGGTTTAATGTCAATATCATCATCCATACCTTCAATATTGGTAAAAGTATGGTGGTTTACATTGTGTTTCAAGTTCCATATATAGGCACTACCACCTAAAAGGTTTAGTGAGAATGCCATAATTTTATTGATAATCTTGTTATTAGAGTAGCTGCCATGCCCGCCATCGTGCATTACATTAAAGCCAATAGCTGCAAAGTTAAAGCCTAACAAAATGCACAATAACACGCTAACCCATACTTGTGGGGGTGTGAAAAAGGCAAGAATTATATAGTTGGCTATAAGGGTTGAAAATAAAATAATTGTTTTAAGGTAAAGTTTAAAGTTACCCGATGGGGTAATTTTAGCTTCGTTAAAATAATTGTCTACGCGCTTGCGTAATGTGGTAAAAAACTCGGTGTTAGAATTGTTAAATCTTACTACTGCCATTTGGGTTAAAATTATTAACGCTGCAAAAGTACGAGGAAAAAACGTAAAAAAAGTATTGATTATTCAAATCGCAAAGCCTCAATAGGATCAAGCTGTGCAGCCTTTTTAGCAGGGTAATAACCTCCGGCTATCCCTACAAGAACAGATATAATTACTGCTAATATCACCCACTGCCAGGGGGCTATAAAACCCACCCCTAAAGCTGCAGATATACCATTACCAACTAATAGACCTAAGAATATCCCACAAAAACCACCTAAAAGACTAATTGTTATAGCCTCATATAAAAACTGTTTGCGTATAGTAGCCTTTGTGGCTCCTAATGATTTTCGTATACCAATTTCGCGTGTTCGCTCCGTTACTGTTACCAGCATTATATTCATTAAGGCAATAAGCGAGCCGAAAAGGGTTATGGCTCCAATTATATTTGCCGCCCACGTTAGCATACTTAAGTTTTTAATTAAGTCTTGCGCCAATCCGTCACTCTTTGTCATCTCAAAATTATCATCCTCAAGCGGATGTATACGACGTATTGTTCTAAATTTACCTTCAGCCTCTCCCATGGCATTGTCTAACATTTCAGTACCCGCAACTTGTACGGTTATCAAAAACGATGAGTTTGCCGTACCCATTCGGCTTTTGGCAAAAGTTAGCGGAACATATACCAATTTATCACCACCACCAAAACCTGCTGAGTTCCCTTTCGACTCCAATACACCCACTACTCGCATTTTTATGCCCCCAATTGAAATTTCTTTATCAATTGGGCTCTCTTTATTGGTAAATAACTTTGATTGTATATCTGAACCTATAACAGCTACAGGTGTTGATGATTCTAAATCGGCGGGGGTAATGTTACGGCCTTGAGCAAGCTTGTAGCCTGACACGCCCAGATAGTTTTCATCTACACCAATAACTACTGAATTGGGATTGGTTTTGTTTGATAAGTATTTTACTGTGGCCGAAAATGCTGCATTAACTGATGTAGCAACTGTTGCATCAAAAGCATACTCTTTTTTAAACTCTATTGCTTCCTCAAAAGTTATATTTTTATAGGGCTTCTTGCGCCTTCCGGGGCCGCCAAAATGCAATTGATTTCCTCTGTTTTTTATGTTAAAAGAGTTTGCTCCCATTTCGCTAAAACTTTGACTGAGGTAGCTTTTCATAGCGTCTATTGACGATAGTATACCCACTAGCGACATTATACCAATGGCAATAATAGCACTGGTAATAAAGGTACGCACCTTGCTGATGCGTATGGAGTTAAAAGCAAGTTTTACAGTATCTCTAAAATTCAATGGATTGTATAGCTATATTGTGCAATCAAAGATGGCAAAAAACTACCAATAGGGTAATACTTTTATCTACTATTATGCCTTTTGTTTCGATGAAAAGAAACTATCTATACTAATTAGAGTTGTTAGCTCATGTAAGAGCTATATATAATGTAACTAAGTAACGTTTTCTGAGCTAGGTTTTATTCCAATAAAAGCAATTAAGTTGAAAATGACTCTCCACAGCCACAAGTGCTTGCTGCATTGGGGTTGCTAAAAGTGAACCCCTTATTGTTTAACCCATCTTCCCAGTCTACTTGCATACCTACCAAATACATTAAATGGGCTTTTTTTATCAAAACTTTTATTCCTTCAGTAAGGTATACGCTATCATCGTCTTCTTTATTATCAAACGCTAATAAGTACGACATACCCGAGCATCCTCCGCCTTTTACACCAATACGCAACCCCTGCTCTTCGCTAATACTTAAAGTTTTTATCAATCGCATCAACTCGTTTTTAGCTCCTTCAGTAAAACTTATCGGCGCATTATTTACTATTTTGGTTTTCTCTATCACTTCCATCTTTTTCGCTATACATATAGTATTTAGCACAAATATCGCAAAAAGTGTGCAAATTGCCGGTGTGTTTAAAAAACGACAATTTTTCAGATGTTGACACGTTCAAATTGCACACTCGCTATAATTTTTTAATTTTACGGCCTTTTAAAAAACTACACATGGATTCATTAAGCATCTTTATCGATATTTTTAAGTTTATCCTACCCGCAGTGGTAGTATTTTTAGTAAGCTATTTTACCCTCAAAAAAATGCTCGACAACCATTACGAGCAACGTTTGCTTGAGTTTAGACAACAAAACCGAAAAGGTATGCTGCCGGCCAAAATACAAGCCTACGAAAGACTAACCATTTACCTTGAACGCATTAACCCTAGCAACTTACTATTGCGTACCAACCAACCTAACGCAACAGCATCGGCATACAAAACTTTTTTAATTACAACTATAAACGACGAGTTTAACCACAACTTAGCACAACAGTTGTATGTTTCTCCACAATCGTGGCAAGTACTAAAGGTGGTAAAAGACGAAATGATTCGCTTGATAAATGAAAGCCTTGCTAAGCTAGACTCAAACTCAATGGGAGTAGATTTGAGCAAAGCAATATTAGAAGAAGTAATACGTCGCGAAGAAGTACCTACCGATAAGGCTATCAACTTCTTAAAGAAAGAATTTAAACTGATTTTTGATTTTTAATTATGCCACAAAGCCAAAGCATATACAATGCTTTTGAACCTGCCGACTTTGATGCTTGGAAAAAACAGGTAATTAAAGAGGTAAAGGGCGAAGAGGCTTTTGCTGCACTGTATAAAACCACTGCCGAGGGTGTACCTGTGCAACCCTATTATACCCTTGACGATATTGAGGGTAAAAATTTAACACCTATTAGCACCGCAAAACAAGGATGGACTATACAAGAACGTATAGCTATTAGTAATGCTAGCAATGCAGAACAAATAGTTCAAAATGTAATAGACAAAGGCACTGAAGAGGTTGCATTTACAATTAATGACGAATCGGTCATTGACCAACTAACACCCTCACAAACAACTACTTTATGGGCAAAAGGATTTATTCCTTCATCATCAAAAGTATATGTTGATACCCTTATGGTTTTGGCTGAAAATGGAGAATGTAACTCTATATCAAATACCATTGATAAGTCAAATACAACTTATTTGGTTGATGCTGCACCCTACCACAATGCAGGGGCGAATACTTGCACAGAAATAGCGCTTACATTGGCGCACGCCAACGAGTATTTGAACTTAGGAGTACAACAACTTACCCTAAACCTTGCTGTTGGCAGCGATTATTTTTTTGAAATTGCCAAACTACGTGCCGTGCGAAAACTATATGCACTTTTAGCACAGCAATATGGGGCAAATGAAACCGTAACATTACAATGCGAAACTGCCCTGAACAATACCACCATATACGATTACAACAACAACATACTACGCACTGGTACCGAGGCTATGGCAGCGGTTATTGGCGGTTGCGATGCTTTGTATGTGTATCCGTATGATTTGCTATTTAAGCGACCTAATGATTTTTCGGCACGTATTGCCCGCAACATACAATTGGTACTTAAAAAAGAAGCATACCTTGATAAAGTAGCCGATGCAGCACACGGCAGTTACTATATTGAAAGTTTAAGTAATGAAATAGCCACTAAAAGCTGGGAGTTATTTAAAGAGATAGAAGCCAAAGGCGGCTGGATAGCAGGTATACAAAGCGGCTTTTTGCAAGAAACTGTTGCCAAACAAGCCCAAGCCACCCAACAATTGGTAGATGAAGGCAAACAAGTGATACTGGGCGTGAACAAATACCCTAACGCCAACGAGAAAATGAAAGACGAAATAGAGCCTACGCAACTGGCAGATAATAAATTATTTCCGCTACACCGTTTTGCAGCCAAAGCTGAGCAAGAGCGTTTAGGGCAAGAATAGTTTAATAAAGAGACTCTCAATACTAATAATAGCCAAAGGCTAACCGCCAAAAGCAATTTACATGAGAAAAGATTTTAGCAACGTAAAAGTTCACAATACCCCTCGCCAACCTGAACAGCGAAAAGCTGAAAGCAGCGCTTGGCAAACACCCGAAGGAATAGCGGTAAAGCCTACTTTTACCCATCAGGATGTTAAGGGACTGCCTACGCTTCACTACCAATCGGGTATACCCCCCTATTTGCGTGGCCCTTATGGCAGTATGTATTTGCAACGCCCTTGGACGATACGCCAATATGCAGGGTTCAGTACCGCCGAAGAATCAAACGCATTTTACCGTCGTAACCTTGCCGCGGGTCAAAAAGGACTTTCAGTTGCTTTTGATTTAGCCACACACCGAGGTTATGATAGCGACCACGAGCGTGTGGTAGGCGATGTAGGTAAAGCAGGTGTGGCCATAGACAGTATTTTGGATATGAAAATACTGTTTGATCAAATTCCCCTTGATGAAATGTCGGTATCTATGACCATGAATGGCGCAGTATTGCCCATTATGGCCTTTTATATCGTTGCTGCCGAAGAACAAGGCGTTAGCATTGAAAAATTATCGGGTACTATTCAGAATGACATCCTGAAAGAGTTTATGGTGCGTAACACCTACATCTACCCTCCCGATGCTTCAATGCGTATTATAGGCGATATTTTCGCCTTCACTTCGCAGAATATGCCCAAATTCAATTCTATATCAATAAGCGGCTACCACATGCACGAAGCAGGTGCAACTGCCGATATAGAACTAGCCTATACCCTTGCTGATGGTTTAGAATACATACGTACAGGTATAAAAGCAGGTTTGGGTATTGATGATTTTGCCCCTCGTCTTTCATTTTTTTGGGGCATAGGCATGAATCACTTTATGGAGATTGCCAAACTGCGTGCGGGTCGCGTATTATGGTCAGATATAGTAAAGCAATTTAATCCGCAAAACAAAAAATCAATGGCTTTGCGTACCCACTGCCAAACCAGCGGATGGAGTTTAACCGAGCAAGACCCTTTTAACAACGTAGCGCGCACCACTGCCGAAGCAATGGCGGCTGCACTAGGAGGCACACAATCGTTGCATACCAATGCTTTAGATGAGGCTATTGCCTTGCCTACCGATTTTTCGGCACGTATTGCACGCAATACCCAAATATACTTACAGCAAGAAACAGGCATAAACAACGTGGTTGACCCTTGGGGCGGTAGCTACTATGTAGAATACCTTACCGATCAATTAATACAAAAAGCATCGGTATTGATGGACGAAGTGGAACAACTGGGCGGTATGGCAAAAGCTATAGAAACCGGTGTACCAAAAATGCGTATTGAAGAAGCCGCAGCCCGCAAACAAGCCCGCATTGATAGCGGTAAAGACGTTATTGTGGGGGTAAACCAATACATTGCAGAAGATGAGCAAATTATTGATATACTGGAAGTTGACAACGCAAAAGTTCGCAATAGTCAGCTGGAGCGTTTGGCAAAATTAAAAGCCGAACGAAATGCTGATGAAGTGCAAGTTGCCCTTGAGGCACTAACCAATGCAGCCAAAACAGGCAACGGAAACCTTTTAGCCTTAGCAGTTGATGCAGCCCGTAAACGTGCAACGCTGGGAGAGATATCAGCAGCCTTAGAAAAAGTATATGGCCGCTACCAAGCTACTATAAAATCAATTTCAGGGGTATATTCGTCAGAGATTAGTATGAACGAAGACTTTAAAGAAGCTAAGCGATTGGCCGATGAATTTGCCAAGCAAGAAGGTCGCCGTCCCCGTATTATGGTAGCCAAAATGGGGCAAGATGGACACGATAGAGGCGCAAAAGTTATTGCTACCAGTTTTGCCGATATTGGCTTTGATGTTGATATTGGCCCCCTATTCCAAACCCCTGCCGAAGCAGCCAAACAAGCCATAGAAAATGACGTTCATATTTTGGGTGTATCTTCCTTAGCAGCAGGACATAAAACACTTGTCCCTCAAGTAATAGAAGAACTAAAAAAACACGGCCGTGATGATATAATGGTAATTGCTGGCGGTGTTATCCCACAGCAGGATTACGACTTCTTATACCAAGCAGGTGTTGCTGCCGTTTTTGGCCCCGGCACTGTGATAGCCAAAGCTGCACAAGACATTCTTAACAAATTGATGAATTAAAATTTCTGATTTAAGAATGCACACTATAAAACGCACTACCAGCCAAAACATTGATTTTGGCACTTTAGTTATCGACTTAAACAATTACCTAGCAGAGCAATACGGAGAAATACAAAAACAGTACACTCCCCACAATAAGGTGGATGGAATTGATACTGTTATTGTGGTATACGATGGCAAAACGCCCATTGGCTGCGGATGCTTTAAGCCTTACGATGATAAAGCTATAGAGATAAAACGAATGTTTGTTCGCCCTGAAAACCGCAAACAAGGTGTTGGTGCATTAATAATGCAAAACCTTGAACAATGGGCTACCGAACTGGGGTATACTGCCAGTATACTAGAAACAGGCGACAACCAACCCGAAGCGGTGGCTTTGTATGAAAAAATAGGGTATGTAGTTACTGAGAAATACGGTGTATATGTAAACCTTAACAACAGCATCTGTATGCGCAAAAGCCTTGTGTCAGAACAGAGATAAGCTTATTTCAAACAAAAACAGCACTAAGAGTATTCTTCTCAGTGCTGCTTGTTTTCATAGTTTTAAAAATTTTTACATACTCGTGTCATCAGCACTGGGGCCATAGCTGCCCGGTATTGGCACATTTAGCAGGCGCAAGAAAACACCTAGCTGTGCACGATGGTGTACAGTTTGGCAATACGTAACTCGTATAAAATCATACCTGTTGCCTGTACTAAATATTTGGTCTCCGCTGCGTAGCGTCCACGTTTGTTCCAACTCTTCTACTGTTGCTGTTGCAAGGCGGGCTTTTGCATCTGCATAAACGCTTTCGTAATAATCCAACAACTCTTTAGCGTTGTTTATTACCACAGGCTTGTATTCGTTTTTGGCAAAATCAAGCTCATCAGTATTCAACGTCAAACTTACCCAACCCGGAAGTTCGGCCACATGAGCAGCCAATTGCCTTAGCGACATACTTTTTTCGTGCGGTTTCCAATCGTATTTATCTTCGGGCACAATAGATAAAAACTTGCGCGTAGTGTTGGCTTCTTGTTCAAGTTCGGCTTGCAAAATTTCAATTATGTTCATGGTTTTTAGTTTTATAATACAAACTTCGGGGTGGTTTATGACAGCCCTATGTCAACAGTCATTTAACAATTATCATTTTGCATAAATTTTTAATAAAACCCAACCGACTACAAATCATCAATAACTAACTTTGCCGCATGAAAGATTTTATACACGTAACGGTAGATAAAACCACTGGAAAAAAAGGGCTAATAAATATCAACAACATTGTTTTTGCCGAACCCTTCCCCACTGATACAACGGCTACTACTATATATCTTAGCGGTAGTGCATCTGCTCAGGGTGCTTTTCAGGTGGTTGTTGACGAACCCCTTGATACATTGATGGCAATGATAAAACAGGCTCAATAATTTTACTCAACAATAAAAGTTTAAACATCAAAACTTGCTTTTGAGGCGAAACTCTACCAATTTGCGCATTCATTTAAAAACTCAACCCAATATGAATTATAAAAAACTACTTTCACTTGTTGTAGTAGCTACTATGGCTTTGTTTACAGCCCAAGCACAACAACTTAAAACTCCTGCCCCCAGCCCCACACAAACTCTTACACAAGATTTTGCTTTGGGACAGGTAACAATTAACTACTCACGTCCCGGCGCAAAAGGCCGTACTGTTTTTGGCGACCTTGTTCCTTTTGGTGAAATATGGCGCACAGGTGCCAATGGTTCAACAAAAATTACCATTACTGATATTATTCAGTTGGAAGGTAATAAAGTAGAACCGGGTACGTATGCTATCTACACTGTTCCTAATAAAGACAATTGGGAAGTAATGCTTTACAAAGATCTTACCCTTGGTGGTAATGTTGCCAGCTATGACAAAGCTAACGAGGTATTGCGTTTTAGCGTAAAAGCCACTACTGTAACTGAAAAAGTAGAGAGCTTTACTATTAACATGGCTGATTTGCGCGATAACTCAGCTACTTTAGAGTTAGTTTGGGAAAACACACGTGTGGCTATAAAAGTAACTGCTGATATTGATGAAACCATTATGGCTAACATTAAAAAGACAGTTATTGAAGATAACCGCCCCTACTTTGCTGCCGCTCGTTACTACTACGACAATGATAAAGACCTTAAAAAAGCACTTGAGTGGGCTAATATAGCCTACACTCAAAACCCTAAAGCTTTTTGGGTAAAACTGTTAGTGGCTCGTATAGAACTTAAGCTAAAAAAGAACAAAGAAGCTATTGCTAGTGCAGAGGTTACAAAAAAATTAGCACAAGAAGCTAAAAATGCTGATTACGAAAAAATGGCTGATGATTTAATGAAAGAAGCAGGTAAAAAATAATATACCTACACTTTCCTATAACAAAAAACGCCGTGCTAGTAAGCACGGCGTTTTTTGTTATTATTAGTTTGAATTATGAGGTTGGTGCGACTGACGGTCACTCCTGCGAAAGCAGAAACCTTTGAGGAGGAAATAATATAAGCCATCGCACAGATTCCCTTTTACAAGGGAATGACTGTCCGTCCTCAATTATTGAATGTCAATAAACAGTATTATAACTAGATATATCCAGCAAACACTACTCAACAATTAGTTTTTGTGTAAGTCCGTTGGCTAGGCTTACGTAGTATATTCCACTCGCCCACTCCAATGTATCTATCTCTACAAAGTTTTGACCTGAAAATAAGGGTATAGCTTGTATTATTTTACCTGTATTATCCATCACCTTCAATTCTGAAGTGCGGTACACATCATCAAACTCTATTTTCACCAAACCATCAGCAGGGTTGGGGTATATGTTTAGCTTGCCTTGTTTACTATCTTTTAGTGTATTGTTAACACCCAAAGTACGGTCGTACATAGCCAGTACATATTCTCCCTTTTTTAAACCGTTCAAAGTAATATTGCCGCGCTTATCTTTAACATTCCCAGTAGTTTTTTGATAGTAGGGATATATAGTCCAATCGCTGCGTGGGTCGGGGCGATATAGCAACACCAAACTGTCTTCGGTAGTTTTTATAATATCATTATCTAACCAACCTGATGAAAAACCACCTGGGGTACTTCCGTCATAAACTATGGTAGCTTTTACATCCAAAAGAGTATCGCTCCACGGGCCTAATACACGCCAATAGCGGCTGCTTGAAGCGTACAAATTAGGATATGGAATAGCTGAAGGCACAGGGGTTGTCCAGTGGTGTTCTACCCTTACCAAAGTACTATCAGTTGTAGTATTGGCAGTAGTGTTCACATTCATCAGCGCCCAGTTAAAATTGTACTGATTGTTGTTTTTAAGCCAAATTTCATTTTCGGTTACAGCATCGTTAATTTCATTATTCCTATCAAGAAAAACTGCCACAGGATTAAAAGGCACTCTTATCACCACCACAGTATCGGTATTAGTCATCAAAAAATTCCAGTAGTAGGTATTGAAATCATATTTACTTCTTAAAAAATGGGTACTTACCAGCAAATTTTTGAACGGCCTGTCGGTAAACCTAAGTTGCTGATGAACGCGTATTGAACAATTAAAATTTGACCCTGTACCAATTTGTGTTACACCAACTATATAGCCCGAAATTGCTGGAAAACCTTTACCGTACACCCAGCTATCAAAAAAATCATCCATGTTATTAAACAAATTGCTTTGGTATTTTTTTAACATTGCCTTCAAATCTTCACTACTAACATCATTGTATTTATAGGTCTCCTGAAAATCTTTAATAGCTTCTGTAAAGGGTGCTTGACCAACATAGTTGCGCAAAGTATGCAGCACATCAGCTCCTTTTTTGTATACGTGGGCTCCATAAGTGTATGCGTGTGGTATGCCACTTATAGGCCAAGGCTGTCCGTCACGCAAGTGTGCCCAACGCAACACCTCAAAATGATTGGCCATTACATTATCCTTATAGCGTTGTTTGCCGTATATCTCTTCTAAAAATAAACTTTCTGAGTAAGATGCCCATCCTTCATTTAGCCACATATCCTCAGCAGTGCGACAAGTGGTATTATCACCCCACCAATGATGGCTAAACTCATGTGCCATAAGAGTTTCCTGTCCTGTTGTACCATCAATAGCATAGTTGGGATAAGCAATATTAGTAGCGTGCTCCATTGCTCCTGCATTAAAAGGTACGCCATTAAATCCAACGCGTTCAAATCTGTGTACACCATACCATTTTTCAAAAGCTGCAAAAGCACCTTTTAGGTTAGTAAACGACCCCTTTAAAGCGTTTGTATCGATACCTGCAAGAGTTATAGGGGTAGATCCGCTTAATCCGCTATAACTATCATTAAATACTTTATAAGGCGCAACAGCAACTGACGATAAGTAGGTGGGTATTGTATTGCTTAGTTTCCAGTACCATGTAATACTATTATCGGGGTTTGAGGTCTCGCTTTGCAATAAGCCATTACACATAGCACGATAGTTGTTTGGGGTAGTTATAGTATACTCGTAGGTTGAACGGCTTTTAAAATCATCGACACATGGAAACCAAACACGCCCAAAATTATGAGGGTTAGCATCAAAGCCAACTCCCATATTGAACGCATACGAACCTGAAAAATAGAACCCTCCCCACGATTTATCTTGTTGGGGTTTACCTTCATACTCCACTCGTATAGTAAAGGTATCGTTTGCATTACGTGCTGTACCTAAATCTACCAACAAAATAGTATCGTTATAGGTATAGTTTAAGGGTGTTGCACCCATGCTAATTTTATTAATTGATAACTTTAATAAATCTAACCTAACATTTTGCAAACCATTAACTTTTGATTTAATACTAATATCGGTATAGCCGCTAATTTGCTGCGTGAAAAACTTTTTGAAATCCAAATTAATGTGGTAGTGTTTTACATCAAACGAATCGGTGCGTTTATCCTCAACCATCACCTTTTTTACCCTTTGCCTTTGTGTGGGTTTAAAATGACTACAAAACGATTGCGCATTTGCACTAATGCTCATCACAAAAAATAGAAGTAATACACTGTATCTTATCATATACTGCTTTTAAAAAAGTAGAACTAAAATACTTGCAATATAGTTATTTTTGCCCCTTGTATGAGCGAGTACCTACTGTATATAACCACTCCACTGTATGCCATTTTTATTATAGGCGAAATTTTACTTAGCCGCTTGCATGGGCTAAAGCTATATACAGGGAAAGACTTTTTTACCAATTTGGGCTTAGGCCTTCTAGGTGCTTGTTTCGATTTTTTAATGATAGGTGTGTGCTTTAGCACATTAAACTTTGTAGCTGCTAACTACGCCATAATAAATATACAAAACCCTGCCCTGCGCTGGGTTGGTGTTTTTTTAGCGCAAGACTTTTGCTTTTACTGGCTTCACCGTGTAGAGCATTATTGCCGTTTCTTTTGGGCAGTTCATGCCAACCACCACAGCAGCAATTTATTTAACTTCTCCGTAGCTTTACGTTCATCGGTAATGCAGCCGTTATATAGGTATTTGTTCTTTTTACCTTGTGGCCTATTAGGCTTTACAGGCGAAGAGGTAATGTTTATATATGCAGTAAACCAAGCCTATGCTTTTTTTGTACACACCAAAGTAGTTGGCAAACTAGGCTGGATAGAAAAATTTATTGTTACCCCCTCTCATCACCGTGTGCATCATGGTAGTAACACTGAATACCTTGATAAAAACATGGGACAGGTACTTATTATTTGGGATAAGATTTTTGGCACCTATGCTGAAGAAAAAGAAGAGGTAAGTTATGGGTTAACTACTCCGTTATCAACCTTTAATATACCCCGCGTGGTATGGGGCGAGTGGAGCAAAATATGGGCTGATTTAAAAAAATCACCCAAATTTAAAGACAGGTTAATGTACATCTTTGGCCCTCCGGGATGGAGCCACGACGGCAGTACGCTAACATCGGCACAGATGAGAAAAAAAATGTATGGCACAGAAGCTGTACAGCAAAACATAAACAAACAAGAATTGTTAACCAAAATATGAATACTTTAAAAATAGGTGATAAAGCCCCAGCCTTCAAGCTTTTTAGCTCTGATAAACAAGAAATTTCTTTAGAAAACTATAAAGGTAAAAACGTAGTATTATTGTTTTTTCCTTTGGCATTTACCAGTGTTTGCACGGCTGAACTTTGCGGTGTACGCGATGATATAGCCAACTACCAAAACCTTAATGCTGAAGTATTGGGTATTTCTGTAGACACACCTCAAACTCTTGCAAAGTTTAAAGAGGAGCAAGGATACAATTTCCCCCTTCTGAGTGATTTTAACAAAGAAGCATCAGCTGCTTATGGCTGTATGTACGAAACCTTTGTTATGGGTATGCGTGGTGTATCAAAACGCTCAGCCTTTGTTATTGATGGTGAAGGCACTATACAGTATGCCGAAGTATTAGAGAATGCAGGTGATGTACCTAATTTATCTGCTGTAAAAGAAACTTTAGCAAAGCTAAATACTAGCTCGGCTAACTAAACTGTATATCACTCAAACTTTATATAAAGTCATATTTCTTAGCTAAGAAATATGGCTTTATCATTTAAAAGACTAAACCTTTAGTTGATATTTATTATTATGTTGCCGTTTACGTCATACGTATAATCTACTGTAACTGTACATGGTGGGCTACCACCACCTGTAAAAACTTGATTGCTTGTATACGGCGCTGTCCCAATACAAGGAACATATACAGTTATCTTACTCGTACTATTTTGGCCAAATAGTTAATCAAGTTTATCTCTATTATTTGTTTGAAACAAAAAATGAGAACCTTATCTGCATCAACGTGTATGGTTTTTATTTTAACGTGCGCTTCATAGAAAACCCATATCTTTGCTATGGTAATCAAAAGCCAATTTTTAGTTCTAAAATGAGCCTAGGTGTAATAATTCTTCTAATCGTATTGGGTATAGTACTAATGGTGCTAGAAATTTTAGTAGTACCGGGTGGTATACTAGGCATAGTTGCCTTAGGTATGATTGGAGGGGGGGTATACGGAGTATACGATAGTTACGGCTCAACATCTGGACATATAGCACTGGCTATTAGCACTGTTGCTACCATTAGTGCTGTATATATAAGCCTGAAGTCTGGTGCTTGGAAAAAATTAGCTTTAAATGATGAACTGAAAGGCAATGTAAATAGCGGCAACACATATACACCTGCTATTGGTGATAAAGGAATAGCTATATCTGACCTTAGACCAATGGGTACTGCGTTATTTAATGATGAAAAAGTGGAAGTGAGCAGTGAAGGTGAAAAAATACCCGTGCACTCTTCAGTTGAAATACTTAGGATTGATGGAAATAAAATATTTGTACAAAAAACTGAAAACTAAAATACTATGGATATAATGATTGTTTTTTTGGCCGTTGGTGGTCTTATTGCACTAATAGTACTTACTTACTTTATTCCTGTAAGGTTATGGTTCACTGCCATCATCTCGGGTGTTAGGGTAAACCTTTTACAATTGGTGCTTATGCGTTTTCGTAAAGTTCCGCCATCACTTATTGTTAACGCGCTAATTACTGCTACCAAAGCAGGTTTGAACATATCTTTAAACGAAATGGAAACCCACTATTTAGCTGGTGGTAATGTAAATAATGTAATAAAAGCACTTATTAGTGCCGATAAAGCAAATATCCCTCTTGATTTTAGAATGGCTACTGCTATTGATTTGGCTGGCCGTGATGTATTTGATGCAGTAAAACGCTCAGTAGATCCTCGTGTGATAAATACCCCTCCCGTAGCTGCTGTAGCAAAAGACGGTATACAGCTTATTGCTAAAGCCCGTGTAACGGTGCGTACCAATATAAAACAATTGGTGGGTGGTGCAGGCGAAGAAACAATACTTGCTCGTGTAGGTGAAGGTATAGTTACCACTATAGGTTCTGCGGTTAACCACAAAGAAGTGATGGAAAACCCCGACCGAATATCGAAAGTGGTTTTGGATAAAGGTTTAGATGCAGGTACTGCTTTTGAGATATTATCAATTGACATAGCTGATATTGATATTGGAAGTAATATTGGTGCAAAACTACAAACCGACCAAGCTGATGCCGACCTTAAAGTAGCTAACGCCCGTGCTGAGGAACGCCGTGCAATGGCTGTGGCTGAAGAGCAAGAGTTTAAAGCTAAAATACAAGAAGCCCGTGCCCGTGTGATTGAAGCCGAAGCACAAATACCTTTGGCTATGGCCGAAGCCTTTAGAAGCGGTAACCTTGGTATTATGGATTACTATAAAATGCGAAACATACAAGCCGATACTGATATGCGCGAAAGCATAGCTAAACCCGATGGCGGCAAAAACGATAAAAAGTAATACCTCACAGTATAATATACGAAAGCCCTGCCTATTTAGTCAGGGCTTTTTTGTTTCACCAGAGCTCTACTGACTGATAACTCAAGTTTATTTAGCTTTACTCCATTATATATAAACAACACAAAAAATATTTTTGATTACTATACTATTATATAAAGAAACTTAAAATATACCGCCACGCTATCACTAATCTTAATTATGGCACTTTTTGTTTCTCTATCCTTCACTATAAACCTCTTCTACTACCCTCACACAAGTATTAAATAGTTTATTTGTTTGGTTAATGATAAACTAGACTTTATTTCATATCAACTAAAATAATCCACACTATTATCCACAACAAAAACATCAATACTTTACAAAAACGAAGTATTTTGCTCAAAATCAGAAACTTGCTAAAACATTATTTGTACAAACATTAACAGTATTGTCAAAAATAGTATTCACACAATGTCATAAAATCTTCAAGAAGTATAAAAGATGCGTAGAACCTGAAAAAAGTAACTATTTTGCCTTTAGAAGTCATTAGAAAAAAAATGACAAAATGCTGCACAATAAAATAATCGTACTTGCGTTTCAGAAAATATCAGTAATAGTTTGTTTAAATTTACGTAATAATCCCCTAACCTATGAAATGTCCCCACTGTTTAGTTCAAATTAATGCGAATGTTAAAGAGATTAGCCTAGGATATGATTCAGAGTTTTACTGGAGAGCCTTTGTATCACTTTGCCCCAATCCTGATTGCAAAAAACTTATCATCGATTTAGGTAAAGGAAATGTATCACAAGATGAGAACGGAAACTACCTTTTGCACAATATTGTTTCAAAACAAACAGTTTACCCTCAAACATCAGGAAGATTAGCAGCTCCGCCGGAAGTGGAAGAGCAATATGCCGATATTTATAAAGAAGCATGTTTAGTACTACCGTTTAGCCAACAAGCGGCTGCCGCTCTTGGTCGTAAGTGTTTACAGTTAATATTAAGAGATAAAGCAGATATTAAGCCAAGCAACCTAAGTAAAGAAATTGATGATGTTGCTAATAACAAAACAATGCCACCAAGCTTAATAGAAAGTATTGTAGAGATTAAAAACTTAGGTAACTTTAAAATTTACCCCTCAAAAAGTCTTTCTACGGGTGAGGTAGTAGATGCTACACCTGAGGAGGCTGAGTGGGTATTGGATGTATTAGAGTCACTATTTGATTTTTACTTTGTACAACCTGCAAAAATTATGGCTAAACGTGAAGCTTTAAACAAAAAGTTATCAGACTTAGCTGGAGACAACGCTACAAATGGCTGTTAATTTCTTAATCTAAAGAAATAAAAACCTTTTACATTTGCGGTATATACACCGTTTATGGAACATATTTTTACTGGTGAAGGCCTTATGGCCTTGTTTACGCTTACATTTTTGGAAATAGTATTGGGCATTGACAATATTATCTTCATTTCAATTGTAACAAACAAACTTTCACAAGCCGACCAGCCTAGAGCACGAACAATAGGCTTAGCTCTTGCATTATTAATGCGTATAGCTATGCTTATTAGCATAACATGGATAATGGGCTTTAAAGAGCCTTTATTTACCATTAAAAGTCTTGCTTTTTGGGGAGTAGAAATTGAAAATTTCAGTTTTAGCGGTCGCGATTTAATTTTATTGCTTGGAGGTATATTCTTGTTAGCCAAAAGTACCAGTGAAATTTATAGCAAAATGGAAGCCGAAGAGCATACAAAGGAGGCTAAAAATGGAAAGAAAGTTAGCTTTGCTAACATACTGATACAAATAATGCTACTGGATATTGTTTTCTCTTTCGACTCTATATTAACTGCTATTGGAATGACGCATGATTTACCGGTGATGATAACAGCTGTTGTTATTTCAATCATTATAATGATGGTGTTTTCAGGCAAAATCAGTGCTTTTATAAGCAACTATCCTTCACTACAAATACTTGCCTTGTCGTTTCTAATAATGATTGGCTTTATGCTTGTACTTGATGCTTTTCACCACCACGTACCCAAAGGGTATATATATGCAGCAATTTCATTTTCACTAATTGTTGAATTACTAAATATGCGGGTACGCCGCAAAAACAAAAAGGCTGCCTAGGCAGCCTTTATTTATACTTTTTAATGGGTGATTAGAACTTCTAATCACCCATTTTTTTTAGGTTTAAAACTCAACCTCCAAGTCAAGCATGGTTTCACCACGTTTAACTTTTACAGTAGTTTTTTGCCCTTTTTCATATTGACCTAAGGCTTTCATATAATCCATAATACCCTTCAAATCCATATCGCCCATTGCCACAATAATATCACCTGTAATAATACCTGCGTTATCAGCAGGTTTACCACGTGTTACTCCATCAATTTTTAAACCGGGGCCTTCAAAAGTATAATCAGGCATTATTCCCAATGTAACTTTAAAGCTCACTCTTTCTTGATTGCTTGATGCTGCCTCAGTAAATTCAATTTTTTGCATTTCGGCAACATCATCAGCAATATTAGCTACATAGGTAAGCACATTTTTAATACCATTATAGTTTATCAAGTGCTCATCATCTTCAGGTGTATGGTATTGCTTGTGTTGACCTGTAAAAAACGACAAAACCGGTACATCCTTCAAATAAAAGCTAGTATGATCTGTAGGGCCTGTTCCCGATGAATCAACAGTAATAGATATTCCCTTTGGTATATATTTTTGCACTACATTTCCAAATACGGGGCTAGTACCTATACCGTATACCAATATTTTTTTGGTACTATCGTTTAGGCGACCTATCATATCCATATTTATCATACATTGGGTTGATGTCGCATTAAAACCTGCATACTCAGTGAATTTTTTTGAACCTACCAGTCCCAACTCTTCACCTGAAAAGGCAATAAAAATAAAGTTACAGCCTTCTGTTTTACCGTTTTTGGTGTAATAACGTGCCAACTCCATCATACCTGCTGTACCCGATGCATTATCATCAGCACCGTTGTGTATTTTGCCTTCAGGGTTTGCATCACGACTGCTGCCCATTATACCGGTACCCAAATGATCGTAATGTGCTCCAATAATAATAGTATACTCGGCACCATTATCAAGATAGGCTACTACATTTTTACCTGTTTTAGGTATTGCTTCGCCTTCTCCGTGCGGATTTGCCATAGTAGGCTTATGGAAAGTAAAGGAAAAATTTTGGTAATATGTACCACTATCACCAAATGGTTTTAATTTTAGGCTTTTAAAGTAATCGCTAATGTATTCAGCGGCTAGCTCCTCCCCTTTTTCACCTGTTCCTCGCCCTAAAAAAGCATCACTACTAAGTGTTTTAATATGCTTTTTTACTTTTTTAATCTTAATGTTTTGACCAACAGCTACTGTGGTGCAAACACTAAGTAACAGTAGGGGTATTATTTTTTTTAGACGCATTTTTAAGCCTATAAATCAATCAGTTAATTAAAAAATATATTACTCTACCCAATCAGCAATAAAAAGGTTTGTATCTCTAGTGCCGCCATTATTACGGTTACTGCTAAAAATTAGTTTTTTACCATCGGGCGAAAACATTGGGAAAGCATTAAATATGCTTGCATTGGTTATTCTCTCCAATCCTGTACCATCAACATTTATGATATACAATTGAAAATCGTACCCTTTATCGCTGTGGTGGTTTGATGAGAAAATAATTTTGTTGCCGCTTGGGTGATAAAAAGGTGCCCAGTTTGCTTTGCCCAAATGTGTAATTTGTTTTAAATCGCTACCGTCAACATTACAAGTATATATTTCCATATTGGTAGGTGCTACAAGACCTTGTGCCAATAGCTCTTTATATTCTTTCACTTCTTCATCAGTTGTTGGACGCGAGGCACGGAATACTAACTTTGTTCCATCAGGCGAGAAGAATGCACCACCATCATAACCCAACTGGTTGGTTATTTGTTTTACATTACTTCCATCAGCATCCATAGTATATAATTCTAAATCGCCACTACGTGTGCTTGTAAACACAATTTTCTTTCCATCAGGTGATACTGTTGCTTCAGCATCATAACCTTTAGTTTTGGTTAATTGTTTTTTTATTTTTCCTTCCAAGTCTGCTGTAAAAATGTCAAAGCCTTCATACACCGCCCAAAGGTATTTACCGTCTTCGCGTGGCTGTGGTGTTGGCGGGCATTCTTTATCGTTCAAGTGTGTACTTGCATACACTATACTTTGGTCGCCTCCCATAAAATAAGAACAGGTAGTACGGCCTTGCCCTGTGCTTAACATTTTAGGGCGCATAGTGGTATCGGCCAACATACTTTCTATATCAAAATAGAAGATTTGATCGCACTTCAAATCCCAAGCAGGATTTTGACTTTGAAATACTAGCTTTTTACTATCAAAGCTAAAATAAGCTTCGGCATTATCCCCACCCCAAGTAAGCTGACGTAAATTGCTCAAGTGTTTTTCTACTGGTGTTTGCTCAACTGTGCTGCTATCACCTGCTGCACTGTCTGTTTTGTTACCATCATTGGGGGCGTTGTTGTTTTTACACGCCGAGAGGGCTATTACTGCTGCTGCTAAAAGTACCGAAATACGCATGTTTATTAGTTTTTTATTATGGCGCGAATATATTACTTAGAATCATTCTAAACAAAGTTATTAGCCATAATTATATACCATTTTTTAAAAGGATTTGCTTAGTTTTGGTATACTAAAAATTGTATAACATGGGAAAAGTAATTGGTTCTATCTTTTACTCTGTAAAAGATGTTTTAATGGATGTACATTATGGTGATATAGAAGCCACCATAACTATTGTAGCACCCGGTGAGGCTAAAATTGAGGCCGACAATGTAAACCTAAATATTAATGGCACACTAAAAGTATGTGTAAACCTAAACGGCACATCGGGCGACCAGTTTAAACACTATGTGTTGTACGATGATGTAGAAATATTCCCCTACCCCTATTTTAGGTATGTGCCTTATAACGATTGTGAGAACTTTCCGCTTGAAGCATAAAAAAGCCTACAACCTTTGCATATCAAAAACGGGTGTGCCTTTTACCCCATTGCTATCGTAATAGTCTATAAAACGTAGTTTATAGTAATAGCCTGAAATGGTTTTGATGATATAAGTACGACTGTTATCAACGGTATAGCGACCTGATGTTTGATTGTAATACTTCCAGTCGTAACCTATTGTATTAGCATTGTTAGTAAACTTAATGTTTGTTGCATACTCTAAATCAATATCATCAAACGAGCGTATTCTTTCTTCGTATGCTTGTACTCCGTTACCGTTTAGCAGAACTCCTGTAACCAAATAGGGTAAAGGATCCGGCCCCTGATCGTAAAAAATATGGCTATATCTGGTAAATACTAAATCCCAATCGTCTTTGGCAGGCTCCATATCGACCTGAATTTTACCTGTGGTAATATCAAGATAAGAGAAATTACGAGTAGTATCTTTAGGTATAAAGTAACTGGTTACATTACTTCCATTTAAATCACAAGTTTTAACCCAAAAACCTGTTTCGTCAGCTTTTTGTATTTGTACTTTTTTGTAGCGTTCGCCTTGTTTGTAGTTTACTGTCATATCAACCACATATACAATGTTTTTTGATATTCCGTCAGCTCCACTCCACCATTGTCCCACGGCAGTTGAATCTTTATTTCCACTAGGAACATCAAACCTCCACTCTAAACCTGGTATATTTACAACGTACGGAGCGTTAATGTCTGTCAAATTAGTTTCGTGCACCAATAAACCTTTTCCTGTGTTTGTTATTACGTGTAACCCGTTTGCGCTAGCTTCAAAACCCAAATCCCAATCGGCTAGGTAGCGAACCATAAATGTACGTTTATCTACATTAAAGTAAACTATTTTATCGTAATCGGCTCCCAAGCTAAGTTCTTGTTGTATTGCACCGCCACTAGGGGGAAGGTGATATGCATCTTCATCCTTCCAGCACGAAGAAAGTAAAAGTGTGCCAACGCTTAATAATGTTAAAATCTTATTCCTCATTTATTTGGGTTAAATAAGTGTATTTTTATGTTTGTGAAAAAGGTGCGACCCATGCCAATTGCCATACTATTGCCGCCACCACTATGTGCCCCAACTGGGGCATTATAACTTATACGACCTACATTTAGCAGGTTACGTGCACCCACTACTAGGGTGATGCGTTTATTTAAAAAACTTTGTGAAACCGATGCATCAGCCATTGAATAGCTCTGTACATAAGTTTGTACTATTTCATTATTGCTGTTAACTGCGTAACCGGGTATTCTACCGTTGTATTTGTAGAATATGTTAAAACTTGTTCCCCACTTGGGTAATGTATAGGCTAGGTTTGCCCTATACTCTTTTGTTGTATTGTATTGGGGCACAATAGCTCCTTCAAAATAGTTTTTAACTCCCGTAAACGATGCTCCTGCTTGTACGCTAATATTAGCTACTTTCACTTCGGCTGATAGATTGGCTCCTGCATTGGTGTATTGGCCTATATTTACATAGTTGTACAACTGGGTTGTGGCATCTACAACGGCAAGCGAAATCATATTACGTATGTCGTTATAAAATACTGAGGGTTCAATTTTTATTGCTACCTTATTTTTGAAAGTAGTATTGTATTGTATTGACACATTAACATTGTCAGACAATTCAGCTTTAAGGTCAGGATTAGGTTGTATGTTGTGGTTTATATCCACAAAAAACAAGTTAAGTTCTTTTATTGATGGCGCACGGAAACCTCGTGCATACGATGCTCTAAGGTTTACTTTACTATTAATGGTGTATTTGGTATTGAACGATGGGGTGATGGGCGAACCGTAACGTGTGTTGTATGATGCACGAATACCCGGACGTAATACCAAACGAGATAATGGCCTATATTCTATAGTTGCATAAGCAGCATAATCGCCAACACTTTGGCTATTTCCCTCAATACGGCGACCTTTACCGTTTTCTAAATTAACATCGTAGCCCAATTGGTAGCCTAGTTTACGGTTTACTTGTTGAGTATATGTACCGCGAGACATGGCTAATGTAAATATTGATGTATCATGGTCGGTAGCACCTTGTGTTTGTGTATCTTCAAGGGTTAATAAGTCGCGACGTTTTTGAATATTATTTCTACGAAACCAAGAGTATGAGCTTGTAATTTGTATGTGAGCTCCGTTTTTAAGCTTAAAATCAGAAAATAGTGAGTTATTAAACCTACGGGTATAAAAGTAGTTATCAAAAGCATACACGCTGTATGGACGTGATACGGGCTCACCTCTATTCAGCAGTAATTCATTAAACGCTATACTCTGAAACCTATGTGTTGATTTTTTAATATTGAAACCAACGGTTGCATCAGCAAAGTATTGTTCTTTAGGCTTCCATTGTTGCACACGTCCGCCAACACCAGTCTCTCCATAACCATCAAAAAAGTTACGTCCGCCACTAACTTGTATATTGGTACGACTTTTTGTTTTGAAAGCTAAGCGAGCATTAAGGTTATAATTACCAACGGTTTCGTAATAGCTGTTCACATTACCTTCAACACTGTGTTTGGTTGTTTTTTTAGTAATAAGGTTAATAACACCGCCTAAAGCATCAGTGCCATACATTACACTCATAGGGCCTTCAATAATTTCTATACGCTCTATGTTGTTTAAGTTTATTTGCGATAAATCAATATTACCGTCCAAGCGGCCTATCATAGGCACACCATCTATCAATATCTTTACATTTTGACCGCTAATGCCTTGTAAGCTTAGGCTGCTACCCAAAATATTATCTTGTTTCATACGCACATTAAGCTCATTACTTAAAGCATCTTTAAGTGTTACTGCGCCCTGTGCTTCAATACGTTTGGCATCAATTATTTTAATTTTAGATACCGATTTATCAGCCGTAGTAACCTCGTATTGGCCTGTTACTACTACTTCTGATGCTGAATATACCAATTGGTTAAGAGATAATGTAAGCGTAGCACCGTCAATCAGCTTTGCGGTGTCTTTTATGGTGGTAAAACCATCGCCCGAAATTTCTATGGCACACCAACCACCTATAGTTGAGGTTGCTATACCATTTATATCAGTATAAAACTGTTTTGCTTGTTTGTAGGGGTTATCTACATTTTGAGGGATAACAAACACTATTGCATCAGCAACAGGTTGAGCTTCTTTATCAGTAACTTTAATAAAAAACTGCCCATTAGCACATACAGTACTAAGGGCAGTTATAAGTAATATTAATACTAACTTATGTAAACCACTTACAGTAACAGCTTTGCTACTAAAAGGAACACTACCTTTTAGTATGCTTAATGTTATGTGTTGTGCAGTTTTCAAAATCAGTAAGTGTTTTTATTCTAAAATTATTCTTTAATCAATTTTTGAGAGATAACATGGCCGTTATTTTCAAGGTTTACTATGTAAACACCTGATGCAAGAGCCGATACATCAAAAGAGTTAGCGTGGAAACCCGGGGTACTTTCAACATTGCGTTGCAATACTACTTTGCCCGCCATATCCATTATTTTAATGGTGTTTTTAACTGAATTTTCGCGATTTTCAAATACAACCTCAAGATTACCTGCGGTTGGGTTAGGGTAGATACCAAATGAGGCTACCGGAGCAACAGGATTTACACTTAAACCGGGAGACATTTGTGTGCGATTGAAAACTGTTTTTCCGTTTCCACTTCCGCCAAAGGCCAAAAACTCTAAACGCCATATAGCACCTGTGCGTGATTTTATATAGTATGCTAGTGAATCTTCAATTACCCATTGGAATATACTCATATCGAAGTTTTTCCAATCAGAACCTATAATGTTTGCAGTTACTTTATAGTCGTTAGCAGTTAAAGTGGTATAATCAAAGTTTGCAATATTGGTGTTTCTTACCTCGGCAACAACTACATCTTTATTTGCCCAAATACCCATTACCGGATAATACTGTGTAAAAGTAGGAGGTATCAATTCATCATAACGTTTAAACACAATATCCCAATCTTTTAAGCTATCAGGCTCATGATTTGGTTTTGAACCATCAAGTACAGAATAGTAATCTAATATTTTAGCATCTGCATTGCTAGCTACTATAGAGTCGTTTACTTCGTTAGAACCATCAACATCAGCGTAGCGGAAATGCCATACACCAAAGTTTTTATCAATGATTTGAAGTTTTTTGTAAATTTTAGAAGCTCCATTGGTAACCTCAAGCAAATACAAAGAATCGCCTTCAACTAACTTGGTAGTGGTATTGTATACTCCCCATGAAAAATCAGGAAAACCACTTGCTGCACGGTTAAATGCGCCAAACTCCCACGATGAATCAGAATTGTTATACTCTAACCATTGGTTGTGACCAGTAGTGTCAAATGTACTCCACGCTGAAATATTACCTTTTGGGTATAAAAACAGTTTACTTGTACGCACTGTTGGCCCGGCTACATTAGTTGAGTTTACAAAAATACCATCGGTACGAAAACCTGTACGAAAGCCTAAATCCCAAGTATTGTTGGGCGATTTTTTAACCTGTCCGTTCAATAAACTGTAAAAAATATCGTTGGCATAACCTGCCTCCATCTGCACTGAATCTTTTTGCGCTGAAACGCTAAGAAAAGCTAGAGAGAATAAAATTGTAAAAATGGTGTTGTTTCTTTTCATTATTTATCTTTAAAACTATGCCGCAAAAATAGGCCTCTATGTCATTATTTAGAACCTTTACAAATTAATATGACCATAATATGACACTAAGCTCTATGTTATTTAACAGACTGATTTTTACACCTTTATGCTGTAAATAAACAGCATTAACTGTCATCTGTTAGTAAAATACGGAAATAATGAATGATTGGTTTTATTGAAGAAGTTATTTGACAGTTTAATGACAGTATTTAAACGCTGTTTTTAGCGTTCAATATCTTTTCCATTGTCAAGTGTAGCGCTTTTTAGCCCAAGAGCAGCTAGTAAAACACCCAGCAAACCAACACCAAATGCTACAGTAAATAGTAGCGAAAAATTTCCCTGTTGGGTTTTCACCAATATGCCACTAATCACCACAAAAAATAAAACAGCAAATTGTGTAATTGATTGCTGGATGGTAAAATCTGTACCGGGGCTGCTAAGTCGGCACTTATCCATCATTATAGTATAAATAGTAACCGTTGCTAAGCCTGAAGCAAAATCGTTACCAATAATAACACTGTAAATAGTGTTTTCTGCTGCACCCTCTTTTATCAAAAAGAAACCTATAAGAGCCACTACTTTAAGTAAGCCAAAGCCAACTAAGCTATTTTTTCTTCCTAGTTTATTTATTAGTAAGCCGCCAATTATCGCCCCAAAAACGGAAGCAGTATTTCCCCAAATACCAATTATTGAACCTATCTGAGTTTTACTAAAAGCCAAATCAGTTAGCATACTAGGCAAAAGAGTACGGGCTAATACTTGGTTGCCCATGTACACAGCTAATACTAAAAGCCAAAATGCCATTCCTTTCAATCTAAAAAAATCAGCTACGTTTTTAAAACCTGCGGACGAAGGTTTAGGAATTTCTAATTTTTCTGATGGTTTGTATAGTAATACAGGAATAAAAGGCAAAAGGAAAAAAGCCATAAAGGCTACCATTGCCCAGTTCCATCCAAAACGATCGAAAATAATAAGTATTAGAGCTCCGCCTAGTACTTCACCCAAATAATACCCCCCTATTTGCAGGGTATTGCCCAAACCGTGTTCTTTTTTAGGTAATGTTAGCACAGCTAGTGCATCAACAACAATATCTTGTGTAGCAGCAACAAGGCTAAACAACAAAAAACTAAGTGTAATGATTTTAAATCCTTCAGGAAAATTTGCAGTAGCAGTAAAACCCAACAAAGCGGCTCCAATAACCTGAAACAGTAGTATGGCATATTTTATTTTACTTAGCTTGTTGCCACACCATTTATCTACCAAGGGTGCCCAAAGAAATTTTATTACCCAAGGTAATAGCAACAAACCGATAAGCCTGCTGATATCATCGTATTGAAAATTTTGATCGCGTAGAAAAGATTGAAATCCTGTTTTTAAAAACGATAAAGGAACCGACTGCACTATGTATAGGCTAGCTAATACGAAGTATTTTTGTGATAATTTCATCGGTTCTTTTCACATCCCCTTGATGGTTTATCATTCTTAAGGGGGCGCGAAAATAGTTTAGAACCATTATAAATAAAAGCAAATTTTGCTGATTTGTATCATCTTTTACACAAAAAACCCACTATTGCTTCACAAACTTAGCTTTGTATACCCCTTGTTTGTTACTTAGTACTACAAAATATATCCCTTGCGCTAAACCACTAATGTTTATTTGTGTGCTACTTTGTATACTTTGTTGGGCTACTACTCTGCCGCTTAAATCCATAATTTGCATAATAGAAGGCTCTTTAGTATCTACCGTAAGCAAACTAGCAACTGGGTTTGGGTATATACGCATCGTTGCTACAGTATTAGTTTTTTCTTGCACAGATACATTGGGATTTTGAGCACAAAACACATCGTTTAGCAAACTCCATAAATCACTATCAAACGATGATAAGGCAAATAATGGCGCACCTGCCGATTCGCCCATGCGTACAATAACCATATCCATTGAGGGTATGATATAAAGCTTCTGGTCGTTTTTACCCAACCCTGCATACATATCCATAGGGGCTGTGGGTATTAAAGCGCCATTAAACGAAAGCTGAAAACCGGGTGTTTTGTAAGATGATTTCCCGTTGAGCCACCACAAATATCCGTACGACGGGTTAATGTTTTGCGATGAATTAATCATAGCATTAAAATAATTGCTATCACCTAAAATAGTGGTGCTGCCCCATTTACCTTTGTTTATTATCAAAGATCCAAAACGAGCCAAGTCTCTTACCCTACTTATAAAAAGGTGTTCGTACCAAATACCATTTATACCCGTGCTATTACGTAGTTTCTGAAACGTGTACAGGTTTTGATTAAACCCCGTTGCACTATCCAATGCGGCATGCAACATATAATAGGCTGCATTGTGGTATGCCCACCGTGTACCTGCATCTGCTTTGTATTGTAAACATTCAGGTTTGGTGCAATCACTGGGGTTAGGCTCTTGGGGAACAGTTGGTGCTTCATCCAGCCCACTAGTCATACTTAAAAGATTTTTTAAAGTAATTTCACCTTCCTGCTCAGGGGTGCAACTTGTCCAACCGCTACCCAAATAATGGCTCACACTATCGTTTATATCTAACTTGCCTTCTCGTTGGGCAACTCCAACTAAAAAAGAGGTTAGCGATTTACCTACTGATGCCCAATACCACAAAGAATCTTGTGTAAACCCGTTAAAATATTTTTCGGCAGCAATTTTACCTCCTTTCAATATTATAAACCCTTTGGTTTTTTTGGCTTCTAAGAAACTATATACAGTATCTAACTTATCGGCACACCATCCTAATGAATCGGGTGAAACGGTATTCCAAGTAGTGCCCGTAGTTGGCGGAAAATAATAGGTTTGTGTTTTTGCTGCTAAAAAGCTAAAGACTGAAATTAGCAACAGAATATATTTTTTCATAAGTAAAACCATATTCTTTAGTCAAAACATTGCACAAAAGGTTGTAACTAAAAAAGCCTATACAAATGTATAGGCTTGGTTTTAAATACCATTATTGAAACTGTTAAACTAATGTGGGTGGGTCTATCATCGGGTTAAAACCCAACTCTATTAATACCTGTTAACTTATTCTAACTATTTTACAATTTTATATCCTGTCCACATACGCACATCTACATCGTACAACCACACGTAGCCGTTGGCGTATGAAAACCTAAACATTTGAAAGGTTACGGCATTGGCAGGTAGGTTTATGGTAGCGGTTAGTTTGCCGCTGTTTATATTAAACAAATACACTTTTTTATCTTTATAATTTAACACACCTACTTCTTTGTGTTTAATGCCCGTATATATAACTGTGGTTTGGTTGATGTCATCTAACGACACGGGCATTTTAAGTTCAACCTCACCCAAAGGGGCATAGTTACTTGCATCAACCTTATACAGCTTACCGTTATTATAGTATAAAATTTGATTTTCTTTTGAATTATACGCCCCTACCGAATTATCATCGGGCTGCCCTGATTTGATGGTAAGCCAAGTAAACTTACCCGATACAGTTCCACCGTTATTAGTTTCTAGTGCATTTAAGCCCAAATCGGCATAGGCATTGCTTTGCAGCGTATTTTCTTTGGTATTCCACCACAACCCGCGCAAATCAAAACCCAATGTAGCTGTATGTAAAAATTCACCGTTTTGGTTAAAGGTTTCTATAGGAAAAGATTGATTGCCCGCTATGGCTGTATAGTACAATTGCTTTTGTGGATTGTAAGCCACCACGCTTGCGTTAGTACCTTTAATTGATTTGAATTTTAGAGTAAGGGTTTCAGAAGGTTTTTTGTTTACCTTACTACTGGTGCAAGCAGCTAATGCAATAACTACAAAAGCTAAAATAAAGGTTAGTTTTTTCATGTTAGTATTACTTTGTTGAAAAGTGAATACTACTTGAAAGTACTAAAGTAAATACCTACCCTAATTTTTTATAAAACTACAAAGTGGGGTGCGGGCTAACATAGTATCCTGTGCCATTATATGGGCGTTTACGAGGATGCTCTTTGCAGGTAGGGCTGCACGCTCCATCCATTTCCTCGCCGCAACTTTCGCAAATGGGTACGTGTACATTGCACTCAGGGTTGGCACAATTTACCATACGGCTGGTGTGGGTTTCACATATATAACAGGTTGAAATAACGGTTGGGTTAACGCTGTTTACGGGCACGGTTACCCTGCCGTCAAACACATAGCACTCGCCGTCAAAATCTTTTCCGCCTGTTTCTTTGGCGTATTTTATTATACCGCCGTGCAGTTGGTACACATCTTTAAAACCTGCTTCAAGTAAAAGTGCACTTGCCTTTTCACACTTTATACCACCGGTGCAGTAGGTTATTACTTTTTTATCTTTTAGGTGTTCTAGCTCGTTTAGTTTATTAGGCAGTTCCCTAAAATTATCCATATCTAGTGTAACTGCATTTTTAAACCTGCCTACACTATGCTCGTAATTGCTACGCACATCCAACACCACTACATCCTCTTGCTCTTTAAGCGATAAAAACTCTTCACCATCAATATGCTTGCCTGTTTTCACCGTTGGGTCTACATCCCAACCGTGTTGGCGCCCTAGCCCTAAGTGTACAATCTCTGGCTTATAACGAACGTGTATTTTGTAAAACACCAACTCGTTGCTATCATCAATCTTAAATTCGGTATGTGCAAAGCGCTTATCAGCATGCACGTACTCCATGTATTGTTGGCATTGTTCGGGTGTGCCGCAAACAGTTCCGTTAAGCCCTTCATCGGCCACTATAATTCTGCCTAAAATGCCTATGCTTTTGCAAAATTTAAGATGCTCTTGAGCATATTGCTCGGCATCGTTCACCTTTGCATAGCAGTAATACAGTAATATTTGGTATGGTTTTGCTGCCATTTTTTTAGAGGTGCAAATATACAAAGAGTTTTAAACTGAAAAATGATATTAGTCAGCTTGCTTGCCTACATAATCGCGTAGGGCATCTAAAACCTTGTTAGCCACAGCAGCATCTTTAGCGTCAATATCGTCAAACAAGGTACTTAAATCGTCCAGTTCCCCTCCTATTTCCTCTAAAAGCTTTAACCCCGTATCAGTAATTCTAAGGTCTTGCATACGCCTATTGTCTTTGTTCTCGCAACGGCTTACCAACTTCTTAATTTCCAACTTATCTACCAAACGGGTAATATTTGATGATGGCTCAAGCATACGACCAAGTACTAAACCAACAGAAGCAGCGTTTGGGTATTGCCCGCGAAGTATTCGCAAAACATTGTATTGTTGGTGGCTAAGTCCCCATTTTTTTAGCTTACGTGTTTGTAGCAGATGCAACCAGTTACCAGTATACATGATATTTAAAGCCAGCTTTATATACTCGCTTTTAAACTTTTTCTGCTTTATTTCGTCCTCGAGGCGCATATTCACGTTATAATTAACAATAAAGATACAAAAATGTGTTTTTTTGTATGAAATTAAGAATTTATTAAATAGATATGAAATATATAACCCTAGTTGCCCTTTGTTTTTTAACGGTTTTAACGGTTTGTGCCCAAAAACGATTGGTTTTTACCGATACGCTAAACAGCCACAAGCCTGTAATTGTTAAGGAACACGATAATGTGCGTTTGCTATACGTAGGCTACTTGGGACAAATACAAACTATTTACGGAAAAATAGAAATGATAAATGACTCGTTAATTCGGTTTGAAGATAACTGGACGGTGAGAACTAGTGATATTTTGGGTTTTAGGCGTTTTAGTAAATACCGCGAATTGCTGCAAAGTGGTACACAAATAGTAACTTTTGTGGGTTTGCTAGTAACAATAAATGAGGTAAGTACTAATACAAACTTAACGGGACTAGAAAGGGTTGGTATAAGTTTTGGTGCCGGCATAGTGGCTTCTACTATTAATAATTTGTTGTTTCCTACACGGATAAAGTACTTTATGCGCAATGGCTGGACGGTGAGAGTTGAAGAGCATAGGTAACATACTATTTGGGCAGGATTATGCGTTATGATGCATAAATAAACAATAAAATGCGTAGTACTATATTAGTAACTCTTGTATCAGGCTTGGTATTACTGGCTTTGGGCTGTAAAAAAACCGAACGAGCGCATATTTGCTACACTGCTCCTTCGTTTGGGGTGTATATTGAAACCAATGATGGCGGGGCTGCCTTACAAAACGTTTATTTATATGTTGTTGATACTGCAACTGGCGACACGCTTGATGGGGGTTTTATTGGTAACAATTTTAGGTTTGCAAAGCTAAAAGACGGCACACAAACCTGCGAGTATGTGATAAATGAAGCCGAGAAGTATTTTAGCAACTCAGCACAAGCAAAAAGCTATTACCTTATTTTTACGGATAAGGGAAATGGTAATAAAACCGACACGCTCTCAAATTTTAGCTGGACTACTACTAAGCCTAAAGTGGGTTGCTACACGTTTTCTAATGTTAGTGTAACTCACAATGGTGTACAGGTTGACCCTACGGCATCGGTTTTAAATATTCTTGAGTAAATTATATTAACCTCCACAGCCACCGCATCCTCCGCAACCCCCACACCCGCTACATCCACTGCCTCCGCAGCCACTATCACTACCACAACCTGAGCCTCCAGAATCGCCTATACTATCGTAGGTAGTATCATAGCTGCTTCCTTCATCTAAAAAATGATCATATTGATCATAACCGCCATAACCGCTATCGCCCCACCACCAGTAACCACCATCACTTTGATATTCTCTATCTACGGCATCGTATTGTTCAGCAATTGTTTTAAGTAAACTTGGGTTAAAGCTGCTTAACAAAACTATATTACTACCTATTTCATCAACAATAGCAGGTAGTTTACGCTCGGCAATCAATGTAGCTAAGTTTTTATCTATCTCATCAAAAAAGTTACTTAGTGCAATTGAAACAGAAATACATTTTGGTGTGGCTTGAAATGTTTTGAGTAAATACTTTTGAAAGAAGTTTTGTGTAAAATACTCTTTAAGCTCTTTGCTATCAAACAATTGCTTTTTAAAGAAATAGGTTTTCTGCTTACAAATAATAATAAAGTTGCGTATCACCACCCGCATATCATCATCAAACCTAAACGATTTTATAAAAGGCTCTTCAAAAGGCTTTAATGTGTATTTTTTATAGTTTGCCCCCTTATCAACATAAGTAACCCAACGCACTTTATCTTTATCAGATGCTTGTTTTTCAATATCCTCAATTTTTAGTATCCCTCTAAAAACCAAATCGGCTAAAGTATAACGTATAAAATCTTTCTGAGATAACTCCCCCCTATTCATTATTGAAAGGGTTTGTGCAGGTGAAAGTTGTTTTAAGATTTCCATTTAATAAACCATTTTGGCTTTTTTAGCACCCAAAAGCGGTGTTTGTTTACGCGTGTAAATATAATCTCGCCAAACCTTATTTTGGCAGGTGGCCATATATTTGATGGTGGAGTTTTGTCGAAATATTTTTGATACTCTATAAAAGTTTGCGCATACCAATCGGTAAACTTTTCGCCTTCGGCTTGCCCACCTTGTGTGGGGTTGTGGTGTATGTTGCGTTGTAAAACACAGGTACAAAAATCTTCCCAATACAATTTTGAATAGATAAGATGCAGATGCCAAACTTGGTCTACCTCGTCAGATGGTGTAAGGGGTTTGCCACTAACACAAAGTAAAAACATAAACTTTTTATACTCGTGTAGAGCTTGCAAGGCATAATCAAGCGACCAATCGTTTTCTCTTGCCAAACGTGCTGTGAACGAGAAAGTGGCGTCAGGCTCATCAGGGTCGTAAGCATTAATTTTTTGCCACAATGCTTTTTCTTCTTCGTTCATAATAAATACTATTTACGATACCCTGCTCCAGTTAAAACCATCTCTGCGGCGACTTTGTAAATAAGCTAACAACTGCTGATTTTTTGGTAATTGCAGGTGCATATCTTCATCAACCAGCTTTTCGGCGGCTGTACGGGCTAGTATTATCAACTCTTTGTCTTTACTAATATCGGTCAGCTTCAAATCAACAATACCGCTCTGGCGCACACCTTCAATATCACCGGGCCCACGTAGTTGCAAATCAACCTCGGCTATTTCAAAACCATTATTGGTGCGCACCATAGTATCCATGCGCAGGCGGGCATCGTGGCTAAGTTTGTGGCTGGTCATTAATATACAATAGCTTTGCTCGGCACCACGCCCTACCCTGCCCCTTAGCTGGTGCATTTGGCTAAGCCCGAAACGCTCGGCACTTTCTATTACCATCACACTGGCGTTGGGCACATCAACACCCACCTCTATAACTGTGGTAGCTATCATTATTTGTGTTTCACCGCGTTTAAAACGCTGCATTTCATATTCTTTATCGGCGGGCTTCATTTTGCCATGCACAATGCTAATGGTGTATTGCGACGCAGGAAATGCCCTTGTAACGGATTCGTAGCCATCCATCAGGTTTTTATAATCCAGTGTTTCGCTTTCTTCTATCAACGGATATACTATGTAGGCTTGACGGCCTTTGGCAATTTCTTCTTTAATAAAACCAAAAACTCGTAGGCGATTGTTATCGTACCTATGGGCGGTATTTATGGGTTTACGCCCCGCAGGCATCTCGTCAATAATACTGGTATCTAAATCTCCATACACCGTCATAGCAAGGGTACGAGGTATTGGGGTGGCGGTCATTACCAACACATGAGGCATACTTAGGCTTTTGTTCCACAACTTAGCCCGTTGTTGCACGCCAAAACGATGTTGCTCGTCAATAATAGTCAAGCCTAGATTATTGAATTTTACTTTGTCCTCTATTAGTGCGTGAGTACCTACCAGTATGTGCAATGTGCCGTTTTCAAGGCTGGCCAGCATTTCACGACGGGCTTTTTGTGGGGTGCTACCTGTTAGCAAAGCTGTATTAAGTCCCAAATCATCAGCAAACTTGCGAATATTGTTGTAGTGCTGCTGGGCTAGTATTTCTGTGGGAGCCATCATACAGGCTTGTGTACCATTATCAATGGCTATAAGCATACACATAAAACCTACTACGGTTTTACCACTGCCTACATCACCCTGCAATAGGCGGTTCATTTGCTTGCCGCTACCCATATCTTGACGTATTTCTTTTACTACCCGTTTTTGAGCATTGGTAAGCTCAAACGGCAATACATTGCTATAAAAGGTATTGAAATAATGTCCCACTTTGCTAAAGGGTATACCTGCAACATCTTTACGGCGCATACCGCGTATACGCAACATTTTTAGTTGCAAAAAAAACAGTTCTTCAAACTTTAGCCTAAAGATGGCTTTCTTCTGCATATCATCGTTAGTAGGAAAATGAACATTTTCGAAAGCCGTTTGGCGGTTCATCAGCCTAAACTCTTCTACAATATTTTGGGGTAATATTTCATCTACTTTAAAGGCGGCATCGCCCATTAGGGTGCGCAGCAGTTTGGATATACCTTTGCTTTCTAACCCTTTGCGTTTTAGTATTTCGGTGGTACTGTATACAGGTTGATAGCCTGCACTTCCATCCTTTAAAAACTCACTTGCTTCTTCAATTTCAGGATGCGGAAGGCTTAGTTTTCCTTTAAAATCGTTGGGTTTGCCAAAAAGCACATACTCTTTGTTGGGCACAATGTATTTCTGTATCCAGCTAATGCCTTTAAACCACACTACTTCTAAAAATCCCGTACCATCAGTAAACAAGGCTTTTAGGCGTTTGGTGTGCTTTTCGCCCTCCATAGTAAAACCTGTAAACTTACCTTTTACCTGTATGTAGGCAAAATTGCCCGTAAGCTCACGAATGGCGTATATATGGCTTCTATCAACATACCTAAAGGGATAGTGCTGCAATAAATCGCCATAGGTAAATATGCCCAGCTCTTTCTTTAAAGTATCGGCTTTTTGAGGGCCAACGCCTTTAAGGTATTCTATCGAGGTATCTAAATACTTGGGCACAGTGCAAGTTTACGAAATTGGACTTTCAAATTAGAAATCTAAAAAATTTTTAAGCTGAAAAAAGATACTGAGGGTTAATTATTGCCTTTAACACCTTTCTTCTAACACCAAACATCTGATGGTAAAAAAAAATAAAAAAACCGATAGATGCAGTGCGGCAGATATAATAGTAATCATTAAAGCTTTAGAGAATACAATAAAAAGCCTAGTGTAGTTAAACACACACCTGTTTGGTATAAAAATATTGGATAATTGAATAATTATCCCTTTTTTCGGGGCTCAATATCTATTAAACCTCTATTAACACTAGGTTCTAAGAGGTTTTAATAGCAAATTAAGTTATGAAGAAACTATACTTAGGTCTGTTTATATTACTATTAGTTGCTCTTTTGTTTTTTAAGAGTGACCTTTATGGTATTGCTGCAGGAGCAATTGATAAGTATGAATTTAACAATTCTAAATCGAGCCAAAACAAGTCGGATGGAGATAAAAAAAGCCCATCATTTTCTAAGGCCTATAAAAGTATTGATGTATCACGACTGATAAGGGTTAATACTTCAGGCTATAATAACCTAAGAAGTAAAGCCATTAATATTATTTTTGGCACTAACAAACTACCTAAACAATTGCCTGATTCTTTGTATGAAACAATAGATACTGCATGGGTGGGTACAAAAAGGTTAAAGCGTATTGAAAAGTTTGTTGTGGTACAAAAATATAATATTAACTCAGAGGGGTATATTTTCCATCCTAAAGAACCTAATAACGAAATGGTTCTTTTCCACGAAGGACACGGCGCTGATTTCACTCACGATAAAGCAGCCATTAAAGAATGGATAAAAAACGGATACACCGTTTATGCTATGTGTATGCCCTTACAAGGCAGAAACCTTCCCCCTGCTCCAATACGTATTCCTAATATGGGTATGCTAAATTTGGGGAAAAGTCACGATAATCTAAAGTTTTTAGACCACCCTTTACAGTATTTTATCAATCCTGTTATAGTTGCTCTTAACCATGCCTCAAAACAAAAATTTAAAAACATTTATATGTGCGGATTTTCAGGTGGCGGTTGGACAACTACTATTTGTGCCGGAATAGACACGCGCATAAAGTATAGCTTTCCTGTGGCTGGAAGTATGCCTTTGTATATACGATTTACAGAACCTGCAAAAAGTTTGGGCGATTTTGAACAAATGTATCCTAAATTGTATAGCGAAGTAAATTATCTGGATTTTTATGTTTTAGGTTCGATAGGAAAAAACAGAAAACAAGTACAAATTCTTAATCAAAGCGACCCTTGCTGTTTTATGGGTGAAAAAGCCTCACACTACGAACCGTTTGTAAAAGAAGCCGTAAGTAAATTTGATGGTGGAGAATACAAATTGGTAGTTGATACTTCACTCAAAAAACACATCCTATCTTCATATTCCATAGGTGTAATTTTGAAGGAGATGAAAATTAATCAATAACCCTTACTTACAGTTATACTATCGTTTCGGGGTCTCATTGCCCAATTCATGTAAAATGTAGGACGAGATGCTGTCCCGAAGCATTAGGAATCAGCATAACAACAAAAAACCCTGCCTTGTGGGGCAGGGTTGGTATAGTGATAAACTAATTGATTTTAGCTTTCTTCTTCGGTAGGCGCATCTTTTTTGCGCTTGTTGTCTTTCTTTTTACCCGTTGTAAATTTCAGTTCTTCGCTATCTTTTACGTGGGTGGCTTCTATTACGTCTCCTTCGGCTAGCTCGTGCTTCAAAATTTCTTCGGCAATAGGGTCTTCTAAGTATTTTTGAATGGCTCGGTTTAGCGGACGCGCTCCAAAATCTGCATCAAACCCTTTGTCTGCCAAAAATTCTTTGGCACTTGCGGTTAGTTTTATTTTAAAACCCACATTTTCTATACGTTTCTCAAGCCTTGCTACGGCAAGCTCTAATATTTGTATAATAGATTCTTTTTGTAGCGGATTGAAGATAATTACATCATCAATACGATTTAAGAACTCGGGTGAGAAGAAGCGCTTTAGCGCTGTTTCTATTACCGATTTTGAGTTTCCTTCTACATTGCCTGACTTGGTTGAGGTAGCAAAACCTACTCCTTGACCAAAGTCTTTCAACTCACGTGAGCCGATATTTGAGGTCATTAGTATGATGGTGTTCCTAAAATCTACTTTACGACCAAGGCTGTCTGTTAAAAAGCCTTCATCTAATACCTGCAATAGTATATTAAACACATCGGGGTGAGCTTTTTCAATCTCGTCTAAAAGTATTACGCTGTATGGTTTACGACGTACTTTTTCGGTCAATTGTCCGCCTTCTTCGTAGCCAATATAACCCGGAGGAGCTCCTACCAGTCGTGATACAGCGAATTTTTCCATGTATTCACTCATATCAATACGTATAAGGGCTTCTTCACTATCAAACAAATAGCTCGAAAGTGCTTTGGCTAGTTCGGTTTTACCAACACCTGTGGGGCCAAGAAATACGAATGAACCTATTGGGCGATTAGGGTCTTTAAGACCAGCGCGGGTACGTTGTATTGCTTTTGCCAGTTTTTGTATGGCTTTGTCTTGACCAATTACTCGGCCTTTAAGCTCTTCTGACATTTTAAGCAAGCGGACACCTTCGCTTTGTGCTATGCGCTTGGTGGGCACACCAGTTATCATAGCTACCACTTCGGCTACGTCTTCTTCGCCTACGGTAAATTTTTGGGTTTTGGTTTCTTCTTCCCAACTGGCTTTTTCAACTTCTAGTTGTTCTATCAGTTGTTTTTCTTTGTCGCGAAGTTTTGCTGCTTCTTCGTATTTCTGACTTTTTACTACTCGATTTTTTTCTAGCTTAATCTCTTCTATCTTTTTCTCTAAATCAAGTATTGCAGGAGGTACGTGTATATTGTTTAGGTGCACACGTGCGCCTGCTTCGTCTAATACGTCAATAGCTTTATCGGGCAAAAAGCGGTCGCTCATGTAGCGATTGCTCAATTGCACGCAAGCAGCAAGTGCTTCTTGGGTGTAGGTTACTGAGTGGTGCTCTTCGTACTTTTCTTTTATGTTGTTAAGTATCTCAACGGTTTCCTCGGGGCTGGTAGGTTCTACCATTACTATTTGGAAACGACGTTCTAGCGCACCGTCTTTTTCTATGTATTGGCGGTACTCATCCAATGTGGTGGCACCTATACATTGCACATCGCCACGGGCTAGTGCGGGTTTAAACATATTGCTGGCATCTAACGAGCCTGATGCTCCACCTGCGCCAACTATGGTATGTATTTCATCTATAAACAGTATTACATCGGGCGATTTTTCAAGCTCGTTCATCACGGCTTTCATTCGCTCTTCAAACTGTCCGCGATATTTAGTACCTGCTACTAATGATGCTAAATCAAGGGTAACTACACGTTTGTTAAATAATACGCGTGATACTTTGCGTTGGGTGATGCGTAGTGCTAAGCCTTCGGCAATGGCTGTTTTACCAACACCCGGTTCGCCTATCAACACTGGATTATTCTTTTTACGGCGGCTAAGTATTTGTGATACGCGCTCAATTTCTTTCTCACGTCCCACAATAGGATCTAGCTTACCATCTTCGGCAGCACGGGTAAGGTCTCTACCAAAATTATCTAAAACAGGCGTTTTAGATTTACCGTCTGGTTTTTTAGTGTCTTGCTGTTTTTTCTCTTCGCGATAATAATCTTCGGGAGAATCGGCAGGAAATTCACTACGTACATCGGGGATGTTGTTTTCCAATGCGGCTTTAAATATTTCGTAGGTTACGCCATATTGGCTAAGTACTTGTGATGCCACATTGTCTTCATCTCGCAATATTGACAGCAAAAGATGTTCTGTTCCTATCACATCAGCCTTAAATATTTTGGCTTCAAGATAGGTTATTTTTAAGGCTTTTTCTGCCTGTTTGGTTAAAGGTATGTTGTTTAGGTTGGCAGTAGTGCCACTGGCTGTGCCGCGTATATTGTCTTCAACTGATTTTTTCAGCCTGATTAAATCTACATCTAGCAAGCGCAATGCCTGCAACGCCTTTCCTTCACCCTCGCGAATGATACCCAGCAGCAAGTGCTCGGTACCAATATAATCATGTCCGAGACGTATGGCTTCTTCTCTGCTATACTGAATTACTTCTTTAACCCTTGGTGAAAATTTAGCTTCCATTTTATTAGGTATCCTTTCTTAAAAAAAGTTTGGATGTTAAAACACAAATATAATTCCAATTTGGCGCTTATGACAAAGCGGCCTTAATAACATTATAACGGTGTATGTATATAATTGTACATAAATGTAAACAAAAAAAGCCGCCTTTTAGTTTAAAGACGGCTTAAATTCTATAAAAGTTAAATTTTGAGGCTTATTTCACTACCACAAATTTTTGTGTGGTGTTGAAGTACTTGCTGCTGAATTGGCAGAAGTAGATACCATTACTAAGTTGGCTTGCTGGCAGGCTTATGGTGTTTTGACCTGCCACAAAGCTGATTGTTTGGCTGTATATGGTTTTGCCTGTTATATCAACTATGTTCACTTTTGCTTCATCATCATAGTTACCTACTATGGCTAGGTTAAGTGTTGTACTTGCCGGCACAGGGTATAAACCTACGCTTAGGTTTTTACCCAACTCGTTAATGCTTTGGCCTGATTGTACAATAACTACACGATTTTGTGGGGTGGCAGGGTTACCTGCTGCATCGTTTACGTTAAAGGTAACTACATAAGTACCGTTTACGTTTACATCAACCGTTGATGAGTTGATAGTTACGTTAGCACTAATGTTACCGTCCATATCGTCGCAAGCAGTTGCGCCCAAATCAGTATAAGGTTGTGTGCGTACTTGGTATACAGTATCGGCTCCGTTTTTGGCAATGTACGGAGGGATTAAGTCGCCACGTTTACCTACATCAGTGCGGTTGCGTGGGTATATTTTCCAGTTACCGTGTGCATACGATAATACGCCTTTAAATACAGGCAACTTTTCGCCTACTGTTAATGAATCGGTATTGAAGGTGAACCCTAAATCGTTTGAGTAGTTTTCGCCACGGAAACCTGCGGGTGCACTTTGGTTGGTGTGTACGGTAAACTCTCCAAAATTGCTAGGTGCATCAGGATTTTGGCTGATAACGTAAGCATCGGTATAACTTAGCAACATTGCCTCATAAGGCTCTTTACTAAATGATGGTGATAATAATGAGTCTATTAAAACATTAGTTACTTGTGGCATTGTTTTGCAACGGCCTGCCACAGTAAATTTAACGTTTTCTAAAAAGGTAACACCAAACGATGTTGATACGTTACCAAATGGGTCGCTACCTAGGTTGTACCTTTCAGTAACCAATGCTTCGGTAATTACTATTGAGTCGCCACGTTTCCAACCTGTAACGCCATCGCCCAATGTTGGGCGCACGTATATGGCCGACCATGGGCTGTTTCCATCTTGCAATACAAACAAACCTAAATCTGTGGCGGCATTGGTAGATACTACTACACCTGCAACATTAATACCTGTTAGGGTTTGGGTAACAAACATACTACCACCATTGCTGTATGGAGTTTCTTGTATGTCTTTAATACTATTAATGCCGCTAAGTACTTTGTAGGCTGAGTTAAGGGCCAGTGTATCAGGGGCGTCTTGTATATTACCACCGTTATCAATAGCTCGTATGTAGTATTTTACTATGCTACCGTTGGCTTGTGCAGGTATTGATGCTGTGTATGTGTTTCCGCTTGCAGTCATAGGTACAGCAGTAAAACTATTGTTGTTATAGCCTACTGCATAGTATAGCGTTGCTGATGTTACGGTACTATCATCGGTAATTGTAGCTGTAATTGTAGGTGTTGCTGTTGAATTTACTACAACAGGGTTGCGGGTAACGTTAGCAATTGTTGGTGGTTCAGCACTAGGCGCAGCAACATCATCAGGATAAAGAGGTGCTATATAATATTGTTTGCTACCACCGTTTCCACCTTCGGCAATTATACCACGTATGTGAGCTAATTTTGAACCTACAGGAGGAGGTGTGAAACCTCTTGGTGTGTTAACATCATCGTCGTTATTATCGTTACGGTAGTAGTTTGAGTAATCGCGAATACTTATTTCGTTACCACTAGCATCTTTTACACTCCAAAACCAACGTTGGCCACTGGCTGTTACACTGGCTACCCGTACGTTTTTAAGCTCTACGTATACACCTTCCCATTGCTCGCCTGTAGCAAACTGTGGCTCTTGGCTACCTTGGTTGTTTTTCATCAAATCACTTACTTGTACTGTTTGTGGATTGATGGTATTACCTAAACTAATAACTTGTGTAGGTACGGGTAATACATATAGTTGTGAGTTGTTTTGAAAATGACCTATTATACCTGTTACACGTACTTTACGACCTAGTTTCATGTTTTGGGTAAACTGGCTTGCTGCTTCCATTTGGGCTTGTGTTGGACGTGAACCTGAAGGAAATGCAGTTGTATCAAGCATTACTTCAACACCACACCATGAGCGACTATCAGAAGCTTGCAAAAATGCTGAACGGCGTGAGCGTGAGGTAGACAAACCATAAGTAGTAGGTTCAAAAGTTACTATACCTTCAATGGTTACAGTATCACCGTAACGGGCATTGTGAGGAATTGGACGCAAATAGTCGGGTAATGTACTGTCCTGTCCAGATTGATTAAAGGTAACCTGTCCCAAGCGTGTTGGATTCATGTACTGTACAGTGTCTATAAGCACAACAGGTGGCTGTGCCATAGCCCACAATGTAGCAAATACGAACAGTAGTGTAAATAGCTGCTTTTTCATGTTTATTTATTTTTGTCTTATTTTAAAATTACAAATTTGCCTACCTGCACATGGCCTGTTTGTTTATCTTTTACAGTAAACATATAAGTGCCTGTGGTAATTGAATTTTTTGTAGTTGATAGTAAATCCCAAGCGTGCTCGCCACCTGCAAATATGGTACTGCTAACATCGCTAAAATTATCAAACCAACGTATATCATCACCATTGTAGGTAGCTGCATCGTGGTTAAGTGTAGTAATCACATCACCGGCTATATTATATATGGTAATGATGCACTGCTTTGGCAGGTTGTAGAAGTATATTTTTTTGGTGCGCGGTGTATTACCGTCCCAAGCCGATGTGGTTTTGTATGGGTTGGGGTAAACGCCTATTTTATTGGCTTTATCATCGCTTTCAAAATTGGTATTAACGCCTGTACCTGTAAACACCCTAAAATCATTTTCGGTAAAAGATGATTCTAAAGACTCAAGCCCCAACTCTTCATCTCCCTCATCAAAGGCAGTAAGTATAAACATATACTGCCATCCGTTTAGCAAACCATTCATTTCGTAATGAAATACATACGGAGTTGTATCACCGTCAAAATATTTAGGTTGCTGTAATTGTATAGAACTGAAGCCGTTGTTAAATCCGATTTTATTTCCTGCTGAATCCCATTGTGACACAAGGTTTGATGCGGCTATAAGGTTAGAACCTTTATCATCACCTGCATTGCTGCGGTAAAGTTTAAACCCTTCAAAATCTTTCTTTTTAGATATTGGGTCGATAGAGTTCAATGCCGAAGCATCCCAATATATATCTACTTTATTGTTTGAAGGCACAATTTTTACTCTTGGAGTTTTAGGAGGTTCGGGCAATACATACCTATCTAGTTTGCCGTTGTTGTTCAAATCAAGTTCAGGCTTATAAACACCTTTACCTTCAACATCCTCTCCCCTATAGGTACGTTGCACCCAATTAAGGTTACGCACCAATTCTTCTCTGGCTGCGGCATTATCTACAGGACCATTAAGTTGTCTTGCAGCCACATAAGCCACTGTAAAATGTACCGTTTCATTGGGCAACATTTGTGGCACAGGGCCTAATGATATTAACTGTATAAGGTTGGTACCTGTTCGCAGTTGCTGAGACACAGCAGCATCTTGTAGGTTTATGGGCGAACTAAGTCGAGCATATTTTGCTAAATCATCGGCTGGGGGCACAAAATCGTTTAGCGATGAGAAACCAAATATCCAAAAGTTAGGATTTATAGTGGGTGCTGTATACCCTTTAGCTATTAAACTATCTTTATTGGCGGGATGAATAAACTGCCCGCGCCACTCAGCACCTAAGGTAACACAAGAGGCATAGGTTTGGGTAAAATCAATATCATCACCATATACTTGGTATACGTATAGTGCACCAAAACTATCTATAAATCCTGCACCTCCTTTATTATAAAAGGCTGCTCCACCATCTTGGGTAACATTAAGGTTACGCACCACTAAATCGTTCCACTGGCCAAACCAAACACTATCCCAAACATTGTTTGATTTATTAGTGACTTCATAGTCAACAATTACAAAATAATCAGCAAAACTAAAGTTCCACGCATAAGTTTTCATTTTCACCTGTGCTTTTAGCGGAAATTGGTGTTGCTGTATTGGTGTTACAGTACCGGGTATTATTACATTACTATCGGTATACGTGGTAATAAAATCTTGGTGCGATATGGCTGTCGAGCTAAAAAACTCACTGTTAGCAAGTGTTGATCGTTCCTGAATATTTCCTGTGGCAGTAAATTCGAACCCGTCAAGACCTGCACGGTAGCCCGATGAGGCATCATCGGCAACGGTAGATACACGAGTATCACCATTAACTTTAGCTCCAATCCATAAGCCGCCTTCAAACAAAAGATTTACACCTGAACCTATAGGGTATTCCATACTGGGCATACCTTGTGGGTTGCTTACTATTTGTGGACGACCAATGGTACCAACATTACTTACCGATAGACCTATATTGCCTACGTTTGTAGCTTTTTGGTCGAAAGGAACAACTTGTGCAACACTAAAAAGACTGGTTGCTGAAAGAAGTAGTATTAAAACGGTTTTACGCATTCGGGGGCAAATATCGTTATATTAACGTACGTGGTTGTTAACAAACTTTTAACTTAATACTTGATTTTTGTTTCTGCAAGTAGTTTTCGTACAAGAAAAAAACCGCCTTTAGGGCGGTTTTCTATTCGAATTTAAAATGACTAACGACTAAAAAAATTATGCTTTTGCAGCACGGGCAGCTATAAACATTTCTGTCATAGTTTCAAAAGCAGCAGATGCACCTGCTACCATTTTATCTTCGGCAGCAGTATCTGTAGCTACGTTTAGCAACACTTGTTGAAATGCTTTCCAACGTGGCCCTACCATATCGCCATAGCAACCGTAAAAGTTAAAGTCGGTTAAACCTTCATTGGCCAAATTAGGGTTAGTGGCTAGTTTACGTGCTATAACACTACCTCCTAAGGTAGAACCTTCAAGCACATAATAAACTCCCATAGCTTTATGAAAATCGCTTAAATCTATATTCATACCTTCAGTGGTATAATCATCAGGGTTCAACCCCAAATCAGTAAGGTCTTTTGCTAGCAGCGCAGTTTTTTTACGGCTTTCAAAATCCAATCCTTCAAGGGCTGTAACTTCAGGCATTTGCGCCATTTTACCTTCAACCAATTTGTGCATACGGTAGTTGTTTATCACCAACATTTTGTACTCATCAAGCGTTAGCTGTCCGCTCATTATTTGGTTACTAAATCCAACTTCCTCAATACGGTCGTGGTAAGGGCGGGTTTCGGTTTTTAGCCTTTCTAGTATCATGCTGTCTTTTTCTTTATTTAGATTGATTATAAACAACGCGATATTACGAAATTTAATGACAAAAAAATGACATTTTCGAAAAAAATGACATTTTTCTTTTTGCTGGCTGTTAAAGTCTGCCGGTAAAATAACTTTATACATTATTATTATAGTACAACCACAACATTTACCAGCATGGTAAATACAGTATGTAGTTTAGAATATTATTATGCCCGTATACCACATAAACCCAAAGCAAAAAAACAGCAGCTACAAGCTTTATACCGATGCACAGTTTATTACAATGCTTGTTTTAAACCTGCTGATGATTGTTTTGTATTTACGCAATCCACTAGAAGCTAGTACAATTATTATTACCTACTACCTACAAAGCGTACTTATTGGTGTATTTTATGTGATACAACTGCTTATTAAAAAACGAATTGACGGTGGACAGAATAGATTGATAGGGCCATTGTTTTTTACCTTTCACTTTGGCATGTTCCATTTTGTTTATTTCATCTTTTTGATAACAATGATGGATGAAATACCCGGTATAGTTGATTTTTCGGTATTGGGCTTTTCATTAGCTACCATTATTGCGGGTAGTGTTACCAACACTATAAAAATGGTATATAATAAAGATGGGCAAGCCCCAAGCCTTAGTATTTTTGTTCCCTATTTGCGCATTGTGCCCATGCACTTGTTTATTTTTATGGCTTTTACCCGTTTTGATGCTACAAAGTTTATATACTTTTTATTACTAAAAACTGCCGCCGATATTATCACTTACCTAGTTACATCAACAGGCAAAAGGCAAACTTCTGTTTCGGCTTAAACCCAATACTTTCTTAATTCCAAAAACAAGTTTTTCTACCCAATACTTGTTTTGCATTTTCTTTTTTGATTATATTATAGTCAAATGAATGTTGAAAATACAAACAATTATCATAAAGGGCGAGGCGCACAACTAAATACACACAACAAGTATATGCCCCAGCAATTGGTGCAAGAGCATATTGAGGGTTTGGATGAAGATTTACCAACCGAGCACAAAACGGAGTTTTTTCACGAATACCCCAAAAAGATTGTGAACAAACCCGATAGCGAGGATATGCCTACTGCATACTCGATAAACCCGTACCAAGGGTGCGAGCACGGCTGTATATATTGCTACGCACGCAACGCGCACGAGTATTGGGGTTTTTCGGCCGGTATTGATTTTGAAACCAAAATAATGGTGAAACCCCAAGCACCGCAATTGCTGCAAGAGGCTTTTGAAAAACCAAGCTGGCAGGTTGATACTATAATGCTAAGCGGCAATACCGATTGCTACCAACCTGCCGAACGCAAATACCAACTAACCCGCAAAATGCTTGAAATATGCCTGCGCTACCGCAACCCTGTGGGCATAATAACTAAAAATGCTTTGGTGCTGCGCGATATTGATATACTAAGCGAAATGGCAAAGCAAAATTTGGTAAGTGTGTATATAAGCTTAACTACACTAAACGAGAGCCTGCGTTTGGTAACGGAACCGCGCACGGTAACGGGCAAACAACGCCTGCGGGTGATAGAAAAACTAACCGAAGCGGGTATACCTGTGGGGGTGATGACGGCGCCCATAATACCTGCACTAAACAGCTACGAGATACCTAAACTTATTGAAGAAGCAGCCAACCACGGTGCTTTGGGTGCGGGCTATACTATAGTGCGGCTAAACGGCAGTATTGCCCCCATTTTTACCGATTGGGTGCACAAAAACTTTCCCGACCGTGCCAACAAGGTGCTGAAACTGATAAAAGCCTGCCACGCAGGCCAGCTAAATGATAGCCGCTTTGGCGTGCGAAAAGTAGGCGATGGTAAGGTGGCCGAAAATATTAGGATGTTGCACAAAATATCGTGCGCCAAATTTTTTAGAGGGCGTGAGTTTCCCAAACTTGATAAAACTTCTTTTAGAAGGCCGGGGCAAATAGCCTTGTTTTAATTTTTCCCTATCAATTGCAAAACAAAAGCCACCCTATTGGTACGGGGTGGCTTTTTTGTTTACTTTTTGTTTGTGCAAAAAGTAAAACTACATAATCATTTATTTTCCCAAAAATGCTTTTACAGCTACCCAATATTCTTCGTTTCCTGTAAGGCTTGCCCATAATGAACGTGAACCATGATACCCTGCACCTTGTGGAGTAAATTGCACTTTTTTACTTGCAGTAACTACATCAAATAGGGCTTTTGCCCCCGCAGCTTCGTTTTTGGCAGATGTGATAAACGTAGGTTTATCCAATCCGGTAATGGTTTGTTTTAAATCAATCAAATTGCCATAGTATTCATCGGGACTGAAGGAAAGCACCATATCTACTTTACTGTTTTGCTTAGCCACCTTTAATACCAACCCTGATGAGTATGAACTACCCACCAAAATCACATTTTTGCCATACATAGTGTAGGCATAGTTAACTGCGGCAATAATATCTTGCTCAGCGTTTACATAGTCTTGTGGCAAGCCTTTTGGGCTATATCCTTTGGCTGTTTCGTTTTCTATACCGTTTATTTCGTTTCCGCTTCGCAAATCAACGGCTATACAATTGTAGCCCAACGTATTAAAAACAGGAGCACTTTCTTTATACTCTCCCCTGCTCCACCCTGCTTGGTGGCATAATATCATAACGGGTTTGTCTTTGCCTATATGGTATATATCGGCGGTTATCTTTAGACTATCTAACGATTTAAAAGTAAATGTCTTCGTATAAGCACTGTCAATAGTTGCAGGGGTACTATTATCAGGTGAAGCATTTTCATTTTTCTTGCACGATGCCGCAGTAAGAAATACCAATAGGGTAAGGCCTAGTAATGTTTTTTTCATAAAGTTTATTGTTTCCCCTATAAAGACTGTCTTTTTAGTCATTTGTTTTTCCTTTTGTAGATACTTAATTGCCGTTTGTAGAATTTGAGGGCTGTTTTACGGTAAACGAAGTGCCAAAGTTTATTACTAACGAAACTAAACCTACAACTGATGACTCAACAATGCCGCGATTGGGATTGTAGAATATTTTTTCATCGGCAAAATAGGCTCTGGTTTCAAACCTAAATAGAGCATTGGATGTAATATTATAATTAACACCTATTGTATAGCTACTGCAATAAAAAGAAGAACTTGGAGTAACCACCATAGCCACCACTTCGTTTTCATCATCAAATAATTCGGCACGTGCACTTAGCGATACTTTATTTGTAAAACTATATTTGGCAGCCACGTTTGCTTGCCACCAATGGTTAGTAATATCACTATTTCCTCTAAAGCTCTTTTGTGTTCCATACGATGCACCAAACTGTGTTTTAAAAGCCTTGTGGATGTATGTGGCGTTGGCATCAAAAAAAGTACGGTTTCGTAGGTTTACACTGCCCAAGTTACGTTCATCACCAGAATACACACTAGCATTTACTGTCCAATTTTCAGGTTTGTATTCAAGATTAAGTATTACCGATTTTTTGTGGTTTACATCTGTTATTTGCTGCCAACCGTTTACTACATAAACCCTTGCCTTTAATGTTTTTGTGACGGGAATAGATAATTTTACCCCTGCTAAATAGTAGGGCGAAAATTCTGCTGATAGCGAACGACTATATAGCAGTTGATTTTTTGATATGGCGTTTTCGTAACCAATAGGTGAGTTTATCACGCCCGCATCTAACCAAATTTCTTTTTTTGCACTTAGCTTCACCCCTGCCGATGCTTCTACAATATTGCGCAGTGAGCCTTGCTCGGCAGCGTAGTTGCTATTCATATACGTGCCGAATGCAGGCGCAAAACGGGCACGTATGCGTTGCGAGGTATACTTCATGTCAAGCATGGCAAGGTTTAAAGCAAAATCGTTATGCCTTGCTGAGGCTATTGCATAGGGACGATTTCCGTTTGTGGGTTTGTTGTTATCAAAGCCATAGTAGGTATCTATATAGCCATTAACTTCAATTTGGGCTGCGCTATCAATATTTTGTGCTTTGCTAGTATTTGCAAACAATACAAAAACAAAAATCCCCCATAAATAATACTTCATGGGGGAAATTTACTAGAAAATATTGTGAGTTGCTTATGCTTCTTGTTCCATTGAAGCTAAGGTTTTCTTTTCGCTTAAATACCTTTCGGCATCAAGAGCGGCCATACAACCCGTACCCGCAGCAGTTACTGCTTGTCGGTATATTTTATCTTGTGCATCACCACAGGCAAAAACACCTTCAATATTTGTTTTGGTGCTATCGGGTTGGGTGATGATATAACCTTGCTCATCTAGCGTAAGGTATTTGGCAAATATGCCTGTATTTGGAACGTGACCAATTGCTACAAAGAAACCATCTATATCTAGAGTTCTTTTTTCACCTGTTTGGTTATTTATAACACGTGCTCCTACTACTACTGCATCGCCAAGTATTTCTTCGGTTTCGGTATTAAACAGTATTTCAATATTGGGTGTGTTTTTTACGCGATGTTGCATGGCTTTACTTGCCCTAAACTCATCACGACGCACTAACATGTATACTTTTTTGCAAATTTTTGCCAAGTAGCTGGCTTCTTCGCAAGCGGTATCGCCTGCACCTACTATGGCTACATCTTTATTTCGGTAGAAAAAACCGTCGCATACGGCACAAGCTGTTACACCGCCGCCATTGCTTTTAAATTTATCTTCGCTAGGCAAACCCAACCATTTGGCCGATGCACCTGTTGATATTATTACTGAATCGGCTGTAATGGTTTTCTTTTCATCAACTACAACAGTGTGTGGCAACGATGAAAAATCAACCGAAGTTACCATACCATAGCGCACGTCAGTACCCAAACGCACGGCTTGCTGCTTAAACATATCCATCATTTGTGGACCTTCAATACCTGTAGGAAAACCAGGGTAGTTTTCAACTTCAGTAGTAATGGTTAGCTGTCCGCCGGGTTGCATTCCTTCATACAATACGGGTTTCATATCAGCGCGGGCAGCATATATTGCTGCGGTGTACCCCGCAGGGCCTGAGCCTATAATAAGGCATTCTACGTGTTCTATATTTTCAGTACTCATATTTTTAAAAAACAAATAATCGCTCAAAGATGGGCAAATTTCTTACCAAGCTGGCAATATTCCAACTTTGTACTGCAAAAATCACACTTTGTACACTCACATTAGTAGTTTTCATTTTTTAGGTTCAATAAAAAACACAAACACCAATTGTGTACTTATTACACTTTATATATCTTTACAGTTGAAATTAAACTATATGAAAAAACTATACGCTACTATTTGTTTAGTATTAACCATTGCATTTGCCCAAGGCCAAATTTACGAACCTGAAGGTATAAATATGTCGGGGCAATTTAACGGATGGAGTACCCCGCCCAATAAAGATGTTTTTAGCAGTGCTACACAAAATACAGGGGGAAAGCTGGATATAATAAAAAACGGTACGTTGCGTTGGCATACAAGTTTTTGGGTATCGGCTACAGATACGCTTGCCGATAGTGATACAGGTACTTTTGATTTCTTATTTATATCGGGGCCATCAACCAATTACTACCAAAATAAATGGGCTGATGTGGTAGTGATAAAAGACTCTTTACAAACCTACGCGTTTAATAGCGGTGCCGATAACAAAATAACGCTAAACAATGGTTGGTATACTATGAATTGGGAGGATGTAGGCTACGCCAATAATCGCGCTATTTTTATGTACACTACCAATAAGCCTGTTACTATTAGTTCGGTTTCACAAAACCCTTCTTCGGTTACGCCTTCTGCACCTGTTACCGTTACAGTAAATTTAAGCGGCTCAAAATCATCGGAAGAAAAAATTTATGTGCGCTATTCAATAGATAATTGGGCTACCGATAGCACTTTGCTTGCCACAGGCAGTGGCTCTACCTACACAGCTACTATTGGCGGGCAACCACTTGATACAATTGTAAGCTATTATGTATTTACCAGTACTAAAAGTAACATTACTAACAACTATGATTTGTATACGATAAACTACGACAATAATGGTGGTAGTAACTACAGTTACAAAGTACAGTCGCAAGTGGTTACTACGGGCACTGTAAACCCCACCACATACTGTTCGGGAACATCAATATCAATACCCTATACTGTAAACGGCAGTTTTAACGGAGGTAACAAGTTTTATGCTGAACTAAGCGATTCAAGCGGTTCTTTTACAAAACCTGTTTTGTTGGATAGTATTGCAGCAACAGGTAATGGCACTTTTAGCGCAAGCTTACCCAAAATTGGCATTACGGGCGGCAGCAAGTACCGAGTGCGTGTGCGCAGCACTTCACCTGCGGTTACAGGCAACAACAACGGGCAAAACATAACCATTAACCTTACCCCAACAGCAAGCATTGCTGGTGCAGACTCTATAACAGCTTGTGCACCCGATACGGTTACTTTTGTTGCCAGCCCTAATGTGGCAGGTGCTACCTACCATTGGTATAGAAACAATGGGGCAATAATGCCGCCTGTTACAAATAATACATTACATATTGGCTTAACAGGTAACTACAAAGTAGTTGTTACTGTTAATGGCTGTACCGATACATCAACTGTTAAAGTGCTTACTTGGGGCAACGGTCCCGGTGCATCCATTACACCCAGTGGTGCACAAAATTTGTGTGCAGGCGATAGTGTAGTGTTAACCACTACATCGGGTACGGGCTTATCGTACGAATGGAAAAAAGACAATATTGTAGTATCTACAAGCGGCAATACATATACTGCAAAAACAAGCGGAAATTACACTGTAAAAGTATCAAACAGTACTTGTTTTAATACCTCAGCAACGGTAATGGTTACTGTTTCAAATAAGTCATCGGCTACGTTTGTAGTTACCGGTGATACTGTACTTTGCAGTGGCGATAGTGTTTTATTTACTTCACCATTGGCAAATGGTTCTGCAAATTTTACATGGCAACAAAACGGAAATACCGTACAAGCATCAACCAAAAACAATTATGCAACTAAAACAGCAGGCAGCTACCGTTTAATAGTAAGCTATGGGGTAAACAACAATTGCCCCGATACTTCAAAAAGTGTAATGGTTAGCGTAAATGCAAAACCTACCCCCACAATAGCACAAATAACAGGCTCAAGTACAACTTTTTGCTTAGGAGATAGTATTCTTTTGCGTGCTAACGGAGGTACAATAGGTAGTACCTACCAATGGGTAAGAAATAACACTCCTATTTTTAATGCTAAAAATCAGGATTATAAGGCGTTTAACGGCGGTGACTACCAAGTAATAATAAGCAATGGAAAATGTACAGGTATATCAGTTATTACTACACTTTCATTATCAAACACTCCAACAATAAAGCCAACGCTAACCTATACTGGCGGAACAACTATTGAATGTGTACATACAGGCACAGCTGCAAGTTATAAATGGTTTAAAAACGGAGTACAAACTACTGATGTATCAAAAACTATTACAATTAATGGCAATGGCTGCTATAAAAGTAGTTTTGTTGATGCTAATGGTTGTGAGTCTTTAGTTTCAGATAGTGTTTGTACTTCATTAAGTGTTAATACTCCACAAGAGGTTTTTGGTGTACAAGTATACCCCAACCCTGCCAACGAAAAAGTTAATTTAACCTATACCGGTACAAATGCTTTACAAGTTACTTTAACCGATTTGCAAGGCCGAAAAATTGATGGGCTTGTATTAACCGAAAACAGCACTCTAAATATTTCGCATATAGCTAAAGGCATATACCTACTTCATATTAGCAATGGGGAGCAAACCGCCACACAAAAACTTTTGGTAGAATAGCCCTTTATCTGTTGGTATAACTCGCTTTATAGTTAAAAATATATTCGCTTTTATTAGCTATTGTATAGTTATATTTGTTTAATGCTATACAATAGCTTATTATATATACCATGGATAACGAACTACCTAAACAAAACAAGCTAAAACAATTTTTTTTTAAACACATTGTCTCATTTCTGCTTCTAATCATCCTTATTGTTGTATACGTATGGTTTAATATGAAAATTAATACCATTGAAAAAAACAATACGAAACAAAAACAAGAAATAGAAAACACATACACTCTAAAAATTGATAGTATTGAACTATCAAACATTAAACTAACAAGTAAAGTATTAAGCTGGGCTGTACGTAGCGAGTTGTTAAGGGAAAACACCGAGCAGATTGATCAGTTTTTTAATAATTTTGTTAAAGAAAAGAACATTAACAGGGTTGATTTGATTGAGCCTGTAACCGGAGCTATTGTAAAATCTACAGATAAAAAGCTTGAAGGCACTATGGCCAATGGCAAAATGCTGAATAGTGTTGATATTGTTGAAAACGATAGCAGCACCCTATCTTTAATTAATCCAATATTAGGCTTAGATAAAACGATAGGAATTTTAGTTATCACCATAAAAAAATAAACCCTACCCTTTATGAAAAATATAATTTTAATAGGCTTGCTTTTAGCTAGCACCCTTGCTTATTCGCAAACATCATTTATCAAATACAATGAAGAAGATATACTTATTAATGGTATAACAACCACTGTGGCAAACTCTCAACTAAAAGGAGACATTAAACAAATAAAAAAGAGTTGGCTAAAGTTTGTAAAGGTTAACCTTGACCAAAAAATGTCTGAAAAGGACGACGTTTTAAGTGCTACCGAAGTAGTTATAAACCAAATAACTGATAAAAGAGGCGATTTATTGGTTTACATATACAATAAGGATAATGATGTTTTGTTAAATGTAGCCTACAAACTAGGTTATGATGTTTTTTTAAACTCAGAAAAATACCCCGAAGAGTTTAAAAAACTACAAAGCTACCTAGAGTACTTTACATACAACTATTATAACGACTACTTACCTAGCTATATAAAAAATAAAAAGAAAAGCTTAAAAGTATTGACTAAAGAGAATAGGAAAGCAGAGAAGAATGTAAAAAAATCGAACAAATGCATCAGTAAGTTTGATAGAAAAAACGCTAAATACACTAAGCGAATAAATAAGCTTATTGAAAAGGGTGATACTGCTTCTGAAAAACTGGTGAAGTACAAAGCAAAAATTGCTGACTACGATAAAAAGAAAGTGTACTACCAAGAATTATTAAAAGTAAGTAGCGAAATAATCACCACTTTGAGTCCAAAAATTGAAGCTACAAAAGAAGAAATTAACAGTGCTAACTTAACCTTGATAGAAGTTAGATCTAAAGTAAAATCATTTACTAAATAAGTATTACTGCCATATTTCACTATACTCAAAATCTACTGCTACATAGTTAATATACTGAACAATACGTGGCATTGTAGCGGTGTTTGCCGAGCTGCCGTGCGGCAAGGCTTGATGCCATATTATAAAATCGCCGGCATTGGCGGCAATTGGTTTTGAGCCAAGTGCGTGTAGATTTTGAGTATGTGGATTGGCTTGTGTTGGCAGTGAGTTAATCCAACTTTCTATCTTGTGCTGAAACCCTGGCACAAGGGTAAATGCCCCTTGGTTTTCGGCAGTATCAGTTAAATATAAAATACCTTGTAGCCCAAAGGGAATAGGTAAATTAAGGCTAATATCCCAATGTAAATCAGGGCCTTGAAAAGGGTGTTTTACTGTTTCAGGGGGATTAAACCCCGCCCTATCAGTATTGCGTAGAATATTTCCGTGCCCAAATATTTGCTCGTAGGCGCGACGAATTTTTGGCGAATTGCGATTTTTCTCTAAATCAGGGTGTTGAAACAATTGCACCATTATTTTTTGCTTGGCCTGATGAACTGTATACCATGTTTCAGGATTATTTAAATCAGCACTAATAAAACTACAAATAGCCGCCACCGCTGCTTCGCAGTCTTGTTTTGACACCGCATTACGAACTATTACATAGCCGTTGGTATTAAAAAACTCTAACTCTTGATTGGTCAATACATCATCGTTAATACCCGATTGAAGAGAAACGTGCTCGCCCTTTATTATGGCATTAAATATTTCAATATTTTCTTTTGAAATTTGATTGCCGTTTAACTGTAAAATCCAGTCTTCAAACTCTTCAAAAGTGGGGTTTTCCATATATACATACTTCACCACTTGCTCTACGCCCAACCCCAAGGCAGTAAACAATAATGTATCTGCCCTCCAGTTACTTTCTACCTTTATTTGGCTTTGTAGTCCGTTGCGTATTGCTTTTTTAATAGACCAAAAGTGTTTTAAGTATAGTATTCCTATTTTACCTGCTTCGGTTACAGATGCTATTTCAATTTGTTCGGCTTGCATATTGATATTCTATATCTACCATTTTGGCAATATATTATTTTATAATTCAATTTTTTCGCTCCACTCCAAACCGTTGGGTAAATTCATATTGCTAAACTCTAAATGTATTACCCTGCGCTGTTTATTGTTTGTGTTTCGTTTTGAAGCATGAAAAAGTAAGGGTTTCATTAGCATACCACATCCTTTTTGTACCCTACAAATATCTTCTTCATACATACCCACTATATTTTCAATTAGACTAACACCCTCTAAATGTGATTTTGCTTTTACCCAAAGTGCCCCGTTCTTTTCATCAGTATCGTCTAAATGTATTCTTAGTGTGATAGTGTTTTCTAAATACTTCAAAGGAGGTTGTACAGCATAAAATCCGTTTTTATTTGTCCAGTTAGTAAAGCCTTCGGTTTCAATTTTCTGCACTACATTTATTGTTAAATCTTGATGATAGGCTACAAACCAATTGGATAGCGAAGGTTTATCAAAATAAATGCATTTTGATAAAAAGTATCCATTGCCAAATGATTGTATCAATTGTTTAATGTTATTTGAAAATAATATAGGGGTTAATGATGGTATTGAGGTTAAAAGCCTACGTATTGCAAATACTCCTTTGGTTTGCCTAAAATCGTTCCCTATTTTATCGGCAACATCAATAGTAGAGTTAATTTTATTTACTTCTATGGATGAAAAAAGCTTTTTGGTAATAGCATACCCTTGCGAGGTGAGTATAGAAAGGTGATTACTCATTTTTCAATAAAAATAATATTGAGGAATATACATTTTTAGCTTCTTCTACTTCGGCAATACATATTTGTTTGGCTCTGTATATTTTAATTAAATACACTAACTCTAATGGCAACACCAACCAAAACCAAAGTTGATGCACCATAGGCTTAAAAGTAATTTTTGGAATTTTCTGCACTCTATCGTGTATCAACTCATCATCATAATGCTTCCATAAATAGGCTTTCAGTTCATCGTTATACTTTGAAAAATTTATAGCGTCAACCTCAAAATTGGCACTATGCTTTAGGTTTTCTGCTTGTAAAATAATGTCCTTTAATTGACGCGATACATTTGATACTGCCATATAAAACAATTAACCCCTTCCGCAAATATAAAGTATTTACGTAGGGGTTAAAAAGTAAACGGGTAAACACCACTAAACCCGTTATACGGTAGTTTTGTTAAACAAAACCTTTATTGCTTTATCAGCTTCTTGCGTATTGTTTGGCCTTTAACCTGCAATACTACTATGTAACAACCTGCAGGATACTGTTGCATATCAAAAATCAATACGCCATCAATTTCTTCAGGTTGTATAGTTATGCTTTTACCTAAAACATCAAGTATTTGTATGTATATAGGGGTGGTTTGTTTGTTTACATCTAGTATAAACCCATTACTAAACGGGTTAGGATATATAGTAGCGTCAATAGTTACTGCTTCATCAATACTCACATTGGTATTGGTGGTAAAAGTCCACTCTAAATTACTGTTAATACCTGTAAAGGTATTTCCTGCATCATCAGTAAAAACACCATTAGGTATAATAATATGTACTTTTTTACCTGCTCCAAATGTGGCACTTTGTATACTGACTGTATTTGCTAATACACTAACTGCATTGCTACTAACATCAATAGTTTGGGCAAGATTTCCGTTTTCATAAACCAAAATATTGCCTGTTCCTTTTTTTACATTTTCAGTAAAAGTTATTCCCAGCGAAGTACCCAACCATACAGCAACTGCTCCATTAGCAGGGTATAACTGTGCTATTCCAATAGTACTTGTTCCATCGTCCAAAGCAGTACGGTAATCAATTCCGTTATTATTATCCCATGTCCCAGCTCCGTTATTAAAAACACAAACAAACTCGTGTTTGGCTGTTGCAGGTACAGCAACTGTTACAGTCCATTCGCTTCCATTTTTGGTCATGTTTATATCGTTTATACCCCCAATAGTCCAGCTATCAAAGCTATAGTGCATTACCACCTGACTATTACCTGCCAGGCTTCCTTTATAGGTTACGGTAACTTGTTGGCCTGCTTTGGGATGTTGAGGGTTATAGCTTACCGTAGTGGGTACACCTCCCCCACCACTTCCTGTACTTTGAAAGTATCCTGTGCCTTTTTCGCCAATAATACCTGTGCCGTTTAATACATATACACCTGCACTAGCAGGCGATACAACAAAACTTAGTGTACCATTGCTTACCGTTACCTCGTTGCCGGTAACAGCATCGCGGTATATGCCGTTAGTAAGTCTACTAAAATTAAATGTTACTTGTCCGTCTTTTGCCAAGCCTACTGCTACCTCGCTAGCACCAAACTTTCGTACAAAGCCTACTCCATTTCCATTACTACTTCCATCCCAACGCCAGTCGCCTTTTTGCAAAGCAGGTATGGCATTGCGCATAGCATTAAGCTTGGTTAAGTGTTTATAAACTGTATGATTGGGGGCATTTGCAATTTCGTTTCCATAATAGGCACGACCTGTATTATCTATCGATTTTTCTAAATCAGCACTACTTTTAATATCAGCAAACACCCCTTTTTTAAATTGAGTTTCTGTGCCGTAATACACACAGGGCAAACCTCTCCAGGTAAACATAAAATTTAGTGCGGCTGCCAAATTTTCACCACTGCCTCCAAAACGCCTATTCCAGTCGTTGTTAGAACCAAAATCGTGGTTATCTATAAACATTATGTTGGTACTAGGGTCGGCGTATAAGTAATCGTATCGGGCAGCATTTTTTACATTTGAGTAGCTTTCGCCTTTTTCAAACAAATGAAATGTGCCTAGTGCATAAAAATCAAAAACTGCTATACCACTGTTTGTACTATTACCTACCCCTTCGCGCCAAGTATACCAGTGCGGATTAGTTTCCTCTACAGAGTGCAACTCGTGCCTCAATTGCGCCACTTCACCCATTATCATAAGATTGGGATTTATTTTTTTAAAAGCATCTACAAACCACAGTACATCTCTCTTTGGCATATGCTTTATTGCATCAAGACGCAAACCATCAATCCCCATATCAATAAAGGTTTTATAGGCATTGTATAGGTAATTTCGCACACTATCTCCCTCTGTCAATAAATCAGGAGTATCACCTGCTAAAGCACGGTAGTATAAGTTCAAGGTATCGTCGTACCCTTGTGCAAAACCATTACCGCTGTGGTGATACCATAACGGACTTGAGGTATTTACATAATTTTCTGTACTGGGCCAATTGTAATTGGCTAGGTTTTGATTGTAGGGTGCCGGCATTTTAGCCAAATTTGCTCTGCTCCATATTTTCCCATCGTCAGGGTTTGGAGTCAAGCCGTCGTATTCCCAATTTGGGTTATCTTTTAATACTGCTCCGTTTTTATCTTGTCCCCAATTTTTTGTCGGGTCGGTATTGTATTTTATTTCGGCACGCCCTTTTATACCATACCGTCCCGCATGATTCAACACGATATCTAAAAATATTTTTAAACCTTTGGCGTGAACACTATCTACCAGATTTTTAAAGGTATATCCAGTCGACTCTAACCGAGTGTCTACTTTTGTAAAATCCCAAGCATGGTAGCCGTGATAATCTAAGGGACTTCGGTTTTGTACTATAGGGGTAATCCAAATTGCGGTAAACCCCATGTTTTTAATATAATCCAACTGCTGTACCAAGCCTTTAAAATCACCTTTCCATGTTACATCGTTCGGATCTGTAATGTTTGGGTTGTTAACGCCCTTAATGTACGAGCACCATTCTGTAGGTGCATTATTAGTTGTATCACCATCAAAAAAACGAGTGGTGAGTAAAAAGTAAATACTTTCTTCTCTAATATCTTTTTGTGCTTTTGCTTTAAAACTGCCAAACAGCCCAAAAACACTACACAACACAAGTAAGTGTATTTTGTACATTTACTCAAAGATAGTAAAAGATTTTTTGCAAGCAAGTGATTGTTGTAAATACAAAACACAAGTGTTGCTGTATTACTTTTTACTGAAAAAACAGACTGAGTAACGATGCTATTATACTGGTTGCTAATGGGGCTGATGATTTTAGTATTTCGCCCAAAACGGTTTTTATTGTTGCATCAAACTTTAAGCCCTTTCCTTGTGCATCAGTTGCAATAGGTGCAACGGCTTCTTGCCTTAACGAGTATATTTTTATTGCAGACGGTATGTAAAATATGGCTATGAGTATACTGTATACAGCACCATAGGCAACAACAAAATCGTTATGTATGGGCGAAAACTTTAGGTCGGCACTTACTTTGGCTACAAAGGCCAGTTTGTTAATACTGTTGTATAACAAAGCGGTTGTTACCATAACAAATGAAAAATTTATGGATATAAAAAGGAGTAGTATTTTAAGTTTTTCTTTTAATCTATCAATCTTGTCTGTTTCTGAAGCTGTAATACCACTGCTAAGTTTATAAATATGCATCATACCCACAAAAACAGGGGTTGCAGCCAGTATACCCAATATATTCATTGCTACAAACCGTGTATCAAAGCCTTTTAAAAATAAAAAAGTGCTAAAGGGCGTAGAATCCATAAACGACTGTATAAGTATCCAATGAAAAAACAACAGTACTGCTATTATAAAAGCTGTATATCCTCTTGTTTGGGTGGCATACTTTTCATTGGGCTTGCCAAACTCTTTTAATATTGTGCTATTAAAATATATAAGAGGCAAAAAGGCTATAAACCACACTACAAACATGGCTATGATAAATACCACCCACAGGGTAAAGGTGGGGTTGCGCCTAAAAAAATCGATATCGGATGAGTAGTTTTTTCTGTATTCTTTATCTAAAACAGCTTGACTAATAAGGGTTTGAGTTACAGTATCGGCATAGTAATTTTGCAGCACAAAAACTGTGTCTAATTTTCCGTTTTGGCGTAAGGTATCTTTAACTTTTCGCGTTTTTGCTATGCTATCGTGCGCCAAGTAGCCTATTAGTAATTTATTACTGCTATCGCTTTCAAAAGAAATAATTTTGCCGCAAAGACTATCTTTTGGTGGACATTTAGGGGTAAAGTTTATTTCAGAAAAAACAGCTTTGGGAGTGTTGGTGCTAAGGTTAAAAGCATCGGCACCAAAAATAATTATATGCCCTGTAAGAAAACCCAACACACCCAATAGTATAAGCACATAGGGTGATTGATATAGTGTTGTTTTGAAGGACTTTTTGTCGGTTTTGTTTTCCATATATGCAATAGTATTTGTATCAAATGTACAAATAAAAGTAAATGGAAAAACTAAGTGAAAGTACTGGTTTTAGTACTATCGGTATTGCACTGCACCAGTAACTGGCTTGGCAGTAATTGTAACAGGATATTGTATTTTATTGATACAGCCCAACGGAGCTTTTACTATGGATAGTTGTAAGTTACCGCTACCTGCCGTAGGCCAATCAATAGTAACAGCATTTGTACCTGCACCCGCTGTAATTGTACCTAAAGTAGGCACCCATGTATAGCTGTATAAACTGTTTGAAACCGCCTGATATACATTACCAATACTACCCTCACATACAGGGTTATTTCCACTTATTATACTTATTGGTAAGCTATCAACAAAAATGGTTTTGGTAATGCTGCTATCACAGCCTGTAACTGCATTGGTGATTTTGAGGCTAATAGTATGACTTCCTCCTTGTGCAAAGCTAATTGTCGCAGTATCATCAGTTGCTACACCTGTAAACAAGCCCGTTGAGGCTGTCCATTGATACGTATAATTTGCATTAGCAGGGGCAATAAAAGCACTCTCTATACTTTGGCAAATAGAATCAGCTCCTGCAATAGATGGAACAGGTTGAGGATTTACACTTACATCAATATACAATGTGCTATCGCAACCGTTAATAGTATCAGTTAATAATACTGATAAAGTTCTTGTTCCCAATGAATCCCATTGCACATAAATACTATCGGTACTTTGTCCTGAAAGTATTGTTGCCCCATTGGCCAACCACTGGTATGTATAATAGCCTACGGTATCGTTTACAACATAACTTGCTGTTTTGTATTGGCATACATTGTTTGGCCCTACTATTGCTGCTTTGGGTAATGCTGTTATTGTAATTGGCACTGATATGTTTGACCAATCAAGCAACGTTCGCCCACTGCAACTTCCATCCATAATTGTTCCTATGGTAGCATCACCCGCTCCCGTCCAATATAAAGACCTTCCGGGTGTTCCGTTATAAGTCCAAACTACTGAGTCAAATTGCATAGCTACACCAACACCTGTAGCGCTATCATAGCAAAAAGTAAAATAACGGTGTACATCATCATTCGGGACTGAGTAGCCCGTGTTTAGGGGGCCAACATTAGTATACCCTCCTAGCCCATCAGAAACCCTTAAAGAAAGCTCAAGGCTTCCTCCATTTATTTTAAATGTTACACCCCCACGAGTAAAAAAATCAGCATAACTTTCGTCACGCTGCCAGCTATATGTCATGCAAATTTTTCCTCTATTAAAAACAGAACCGGGCACCGTAAGGTCAATTCCTTTGCTACCCCCACAGTTGCTTGTTATTCTATAACCAAAACCATCAGGGTAGGCATCGGCATCGATTGATGTAGCATCGGGGCCAATAGTGGCTTTGGTTAGTGGTCTCGAGTTAAAATCGAACCTCGAAATAGTATTTATTGCTCCCACACCTTGGCAACCATTGCTGTCGGCTTGTATCATATAAATATACCCCGGGCCTGCTTTACCCCAATTAACATTTACTTGAGAAGTTCCTTGTCCCAATGCTATTGTCCCTCCCACCACATGCCAATCATAGGTATGGCCTATAGATGGGCTTACTGAGTAGGCTACGTTTTGTGTGCCTGCACAAATTTTTATATCACCACTAATTACAGGTTTAGGGGCATTGTATATGGTAATAAACAAAGTGTCTTTAGCAGCACTACAACTACCATTGCCTGTGGTTGTTAATACTAAATAAGTGCTTCCGGCCTGTACTTCGGCATAGCTAGGTATATATATGGGTTTTAAAGTGGCACTATCACCAATAAAGTTACCGCCTCTACCTGTCCACCTCCCGCCTGTGGCATTACTAACACTGCCATTAAGGTATACAGAGTTTGCCGCCGAACATATACTGGTATCGTTACCAGCATGAGCCAGAATTTGCGGCAAATTTGATACAACCACGGTATCATAATTCATAATACACCCCAGCGAGTCAGTAACCCTAACCCAATGTGTTCCGATGGGAAGAGTTACTACTGATGAGGTATCTGAAGTTGACCATAGCAATTGATAAGGCGAAAGCCCCCCTGAAACAGAAGCTGTTGCAGAGGTTGATGAGATTCCGTAGCAAAGTTGTATTGGCTTGGGTGAAATTGAAACCGATGGATTGCTATACATGTATACTCTTACGGTATCGTAAAACCGATTAGTATCACAAGAAAAGTTTTTATTATATCCTGATACCACATAATCAACATAAGAGGGGAAACCACTTGCCGGTATAGTGATAGATGTGGTATCACAACCCGATTGACAACCTAAGTACCCATTGTAGGTAGTATCATTTCCTAATGATTTCCAAATAATTGAGTTCTCTTGCAATCCACTAACAGTAAGATTTTTTGAGCAAGAAGGCGAAGTTAAAACTGTACTTTGGCTTAGCATTGGCTTTGCTACTGATGTAACTGTATAGGTTTGCACATTGCTACCGGGCTTGCAAATGGTAATAGTATAAGATGCTGATCCACTTAGGCAAATGGTATCACCAACAGGTTTTGATGTTCCACAATTTATAGTGTAATCAGTAGTACCCGTTCCGCCGGTAACTGTAACAGTTACCCCTTGTGCATTTGCATCAAGCGTAATATCAAAACGTATACACCTGTCTGAACTTGAAGCACCGCAACATTGCCCCTTACGAGAAACCGAAGGGCTAGTCCATGAGCTATCGGGATTTCCAGTCATATCAATAGTATATACAGGTGTTGTGCTACTGCAAGTTACTTGGGCATATACCCCTGTACTTGCGGCAAGCAACACAGCCAATACAACTATTTTTATGTACACCCTCATAGTATTTTTATCGAACCACAGTTACTGTGCCCCTGAACACATAGCTTTTATTATCTACCCCTTTTGCATGAATTAAATATACAAAAACCCCATCGGGAACGGGTACGCCTTTGTACCGTCCATCCCACCCATGGTCTTGTGATGAGGTTGTAAACATAATTTCACCCCACCTATCCATCACCTTTAGTTCTACCGATGTTACATTTTCATAAACAGGTAAAAATATATTATTGTACCCGTCATCGTTTGGTGTAAAACCTGTGGGAACAAAAACATTAATACCGGCTTCAACCACAATGTATTTAGTAATACTGTCCATACAACCGTAATCATTTTTCACGGTTAAATGAACAGCTAATATACCTGCTTGCTGCATGGTATATTTAGGGCTTATTTGTGTTGAAGTTGATTGCTTATTATCTTCACTAAACTGCCAGTTCCAGTCGTCAACATTGCTTGTTCCTGTATAGTCAAATTGTATAGGTGTGCTTATTATAGGCTTATCAGGATTAAAAGTAAAATCAGCAATGGGTTTATATTTAACCCTTAAATCGTGTAACGATGTTGATACACCGCAATCATCAAAATAACCAATTACAGAATAACTGGTATCTACATTTGGTCGAACGGTAACAATATCGCTTGTTGCACCTGTACTCCACAAATATTTACTAGCACCAACAGCCTTTAATTGTACAGTTTCTCCACTGCAAACAATATCAGGCCCAAAAATATCAACCTTTCCTATCGGCTTCATTAATACTAATGCCAGTGTAGGCTCTCCAATACACCCATTACTATTAATTTCTTTCAAGGTAATTTTTTTTACTCCACTATCTTTAGCCCAATCAACCCATATTTGCGACCCGTCGGCTAATGAGTTAACAATAACCCCGTCCTCAACAGTCCAAACATAAGTTGAACCTGCATTGGCTTTAACAAAGTATTTCACCCCTTTTTCGCCTGCGCAAACCGTATCTACATATTGTGCATTAACCCTACCTGCACTAATGGCAAACAGGGTTAATATGCACATGTATGTAACTATGGACTTCACTAATACGAATTTTGATTAGAAATTACTTTGTTTATGAAACCAATACTAATGTTGCTACACAAAGCTTAGTTGTGTTGTATTGAAGGAGTAACCACTTTTGGGAATACTGTTACTGTAGATGCAGTACCTGTACCCGATAGATTAGAGAAACAACCCAAACGATCTTCTACCTTAACTAGGGTGTACGATTTTGAAGCAGTTAAGCTACCGGTATTTATAGTATAGGGCGATGTTGTTATTGAAACTACCTGATTACCCGAACCATCATCATAGGTTAAATCCCATGGGAAAGTACCGGTAAGGGTAACGGTTAATGTGGTTGAATCAGAAAAACACAGTGCTGCAGCATTTGATATGGTAGCATCAGGCAAAGGCATACGCACAACAGCTAATTTAACGGGATCGCCAATACAGCCGTTTGAATCTGTCTCTACAACTTCAATAGTATCTATACCTGTTGTACTTAAAAAATCGACAGTAATACTATCTGTATTAGTTCCTGAGGCTTGAGTACCTCCGTTAACAGTCCAAGAAAAGGTAGAACCTGCCATGCCGCTAACCCAATAGCTAACGCCCGTAGAACCCACACAAACAGTATCATTTTGTGCAGAAACAGCAAGTGCACCTAAAAATAGAAAAGCAAAACCAAGTAATAACTTTTTCATAATTGAGTATTTTTTTTTAATTATTGAGCACAAAATTATATCTTAGCACCCAAATATTTTTCTTAATAGATACACATAAGTTTCATACGTAATGAAATATTATTTTTTTAAGAAAAACAAAGAACTATATATAAACTAAAGCACTGTTTTTAAATTGATTAAACAACACAAAAAGAATTTTAACAGTTTAAACACCCTGAAATACCATCGACATAAATGAAGATTTTTATAACAATTTCATCAAAAATACATTAAAAAACACATAATATTAAGTTAACATGGATGTTTTAGAAAAAATGGTTTTCACAATGCCTGAAGAGCAATACGAACAATTGTTAGAAGAGCTTGGTGGAACCAAAAACGAAAGAAATAATTTGCTACTTAGCTATATTAGAAAGCATGGCAGTGAACCTGAAAATTTCCATATACAATTGGGGTTATCAAAAGGTGCATACACTACCCATAAATCGCGCTTACTGAAAAAAATAAGTGGCCTTTTGGGCAAGTTAGATAACAACAAACTAAGCCAACTAAAAGAGGAAACTGCACAACTAAGTCAGCTGGCACTTCAAAATGAGCGAGATGTGGCATTACGCATTTTGTACGACATGGAGAAGAAGCTAAAGGAGTACGATTTACCAAGTGAATTGGCTACTATATATAAGCTATTAGCAAGGCTTAACCGTTTTTTCCCTTCGTATGAGCATTATGAGATGGAATACAAAAAAAATATAGCTTATTCTTTGGCTATAACCAAAGCCGAAGATCGCTTGTATGATTTTGTATACTATTTATCCTACTCGTACCTTACCAAAAGTGGTGAATATAAAGATGAAATTGAGCTACAATTGCCCGAACTTGAAAGTATTAGTAAACTTTACCCATCGCACCGCTTGTTTGTTATATATAATATTGCAAAAATATACCACGACTGCGCTTTTTTACCACCAAAAGAGATTGCGCTACAAGAAATTGAAATAGAAAAAACTTTGTTTCAGTTTAATGAAATTTTTGGACGCTACACTGAAGATGCTTTTTATCAAAACCTAAAATATTTAGTGCCCTTTTTGTTTTTTGAGTTTTATGTACGAATAGATAACAGAGTAAAAGCAAACCATTATTTGCAGCAAATAAATGCTGTTATACCCCGTGTGGCTCACCAACAATTGTGGCCCTTTTTTATCACACAAATGATAAACTCAATGGTGTACAAACTTACTGTTGATGGCGAAGTAGATTTTATATTTGAAACTGAAGAAAGACTAAAGAAATTTTACTTCCCAAATAGTGATGAAACGCCCCACTATATATGCTATTATAGGTTTAGGGCTATTGCAGCTTTTTATAATGGCCAGTATGCCACAGCTGCAAAGCTGATTAATGATTTACGCAATACTATTTCACTAAAGCAGTTTTTGATTATTGAAACTGAAATGAAACTGTTTCAGGCATTTTTATATGCACTTCAAAATGATAGCGAACTTGCCGAACGATTTTTATCAAGTGCTAAAAGACTTGTAATTGATAACGAGACTCTAAAGCCCCTAGTGAAACTATTTGGAAAGATAATTTCACTACTTATTAAACATGCAAATAATGGCAACGAAAAAGAAAATATAATAAAGTATTGGCGTAGGTTTAAATCGGCTAACAACAATAAGCTATTGCACTATCTTCGCTTATCACTTATTAAAATTTAGGCCGATAGTGCCCAATTGCCACCAATTTTTTCTTTTAGCTCATTCAACTCAACGTCTTTTAAAGGCTTGTTTACCTTATCTACTATAAAGCTATACGAATTTAAAAGGTGCTCTGGATATTTTCTTAAAAAAGCCGAGAGAACAACAACACTAGTATTACGAAGCTCTTCATACTTATATTGCATCTGCTTGTATTCCATCAAAAAATGGAAGCCATCGTATTGTGGCAAATTCATATCTAAAAAAATTACATTGGGAATATTTTGCCCTGTTTCAATAGCTTTATATAAAAAACCTAAAGCCGCAGGTATACTTGTGCGAGTATGCACATTTTTGGCAAAATAAGCAGCCTGAATCAAACGCTCATTAATCAGGTTATCAATCTCTTCATCGTCTATCAATAATACATTTTCAAAGTAAGGAGATGATGGTTTTTTCATTTCTAGGGTAGGTAATGTGTGTACACAATACTACAAAATCAATCAAAATAAAAAAACCGAAATATTAAAATTTTTTACACAAAAATTAAAACAAGCGATGTTGAAAACCAAAGCTCACAGCTACTACAACAACAGAGGGTGTTTTCACCTTTTTTACTGTATACAATAATAAAAACACAAGTGGAAAACCTTTTTTTGGAGCAAGTATTTTACACCCAAAAAATCATTTTTACACTAACTTATCATAAAACCCTGCCCTCACTCATAGCTTTTCTGTCTAAAAATCGTCCAATAGCTAACCCAATTAACATCCCTACAATTAAACCCAAAGAGATATCTAACGACCGCTCTAACCCCGACAAAACAACAATCCCGAAAACAACTCCAAAAGAAGAGCCTAAGCCTATGCCAATATTGGTATAATGTCCTTTTGAAACTAGGGAAAAGGTTTCAACTAAGTATGTCTCAAATCTACTTAGTGCATTTTTAAAGTATCTTTTTCTTCCCACAGAGGTCAGTTCTAAATTTAAACTATCCAGTTTGGCTTCAATAGATTGAATTTCGTCTTTTGAGAATTCTCTACTTCTTAATTTACTTAACAAATGAATAAACTTCTTATAAACCTTTATTTCAGAAGTATTAGTTGTTGTTTGTATTAATCTATTAAAAAAGTTACAAGCTTCATTTAAAGTCATAATAAATGTGTTTTCGTGGTTAGTGGCTCAAAACAAAAACTCTTACACGTATATGTAATAATTGTGAAGATGAATACCTTATGGAGTAATAGGTACAGTAGTTTATTTATAAAAGCTATATCTACATTGCTCGTACTTCTTTCTGTTTAAGTACTAAAGTAAATAAAATTTACCGTTAGTACGTAAATCACTTCTAATCAATGTAGTTCAACTTGTTGTTGATTAGCTTTTCAGCAATGGTAGATATATTTTCTTCAAAAAAAAAGCTGCCCTATAAAGGGCAGCTTTTAGTTTTTAATAATTTCTATCGTGTGGACCCGGAGGGATTCGAACCCCCAACCTCCTGATCCGTAGTCAGGTGCTATATCCATTAAGCCACGAGTCCAAAAAAATAATCTTTTTTAGTTGTAGTTGCTTGCTATTGGTGTTATACAACATACTTTAGCTTTACATCCTCTCCAAAAAAGGACTGCAAAGATAATTAAAATTTTGAATTTGAAAAGATACTTTAAAAAAAATGAACAATAAAAAACCCCGCAAGTGTCATCCCGACACTCCCGGGGCCAAACTATGAAAACAATTAATTATCTGCTTAATTGTTAGTACAAAGTTCCTACAAAAAAGTTTTACTAGCAAAAGTTTTTCTAATCCATATTTCACCGCCATAAAAAAAGCCCTGCACCAATGATGCAGGGCTTTGTAAGACTTTTATCTTACAGATTATTTTTGTATTACAAGCCTTTGGGTATAATTTCCGTTGGCTGTTTCTACGTTTATTAGGTATAAACCGTTTTGCAAATTGCTGGTAGCTATTTGCGCTTGGTTTTCACCAACGGTGTTTTGTATACTTTGTACTTTACCATCAAGTGAAGTAATAGTAATAGTGTTTATAGCTTCGTTAGCAGTAACAAATACGTTACCTGCTGTTGGGTTAGGATAAACGCTAAGTGTTGCATTATCAACCACGCGTACACTATTCATAGCATCACGCAATAATGTGATATTGAATTGACTGTTTGCTAAACGTGAAGCATTATTAGTTGTTGTTGCTCTAACAGTCCAAATAAGAGATATTGATTGCCCTACTGATATACTTTGTGCATTCATAAGGTTAATTACTTGGAAATAAGGCCATGTATAAGCAGCAGCAGTACCACCAAGGTTTGATGTAATTGTTTCTAATGGGCTGCTAAAGTTACCGGTAGGTAAATCAACCAAAACTTCGTATGAAGGAGGCAATAGGCCGGCAGCTTGTTGAGAAGGTTCCCAAGTCATGCTTATAGTTTGTGTAGCAGCACCTTGAATAGTTATACTGCTATTGTTGGCAGGCGTAAGTAAGTTAAATGCTGAAAGTGAATCAAGAGGAACAATAACATCGTTAGTATCACGAGGGAATAATTGATATCCATCAGTATAAGGGCTAGTATTATCATCAAACTGACCACCAATACCTACTAAACTAAAGTTAGCCGGAATAGTTTTACCAATAAGGTTGTTGGTATTAGGAGCTATGCGCACTAAGAAAGAATCGTTTCCACCATTTGCATAAACATATTGGTTACCCGATATCCAAAGACCTGATTTTGCAGTAAGACCATTCATACGTACCAAGTTAGATTCAGTACTCTCATCCAAAGTAGTAACAACACGAGGAGCTTTTAAAGGTTGATTTGATTGATGGAAGATAATGGTATCAATAAAATCAAGTTGTGCCAAACCTCTAAACTGGCTCAATCTGCCACGAATAGTAATACTATCACCTTGAGCAACGGTATAACCAAAAGTTACCGATGGGCCAAAAGTACCAATACCACCAGTTTGGTCGATAAGTGTAAATTGCAAACCTGATGTACGTAGGTTATTACCGTATACTACACCTGTAACTTCATATAATTTACCTAACGAATCCGATACGCCATTAACGTCTACACCGCGTATATCAGCAATATTTACTTTGCGGTAGTCGTTATCAAAAATAGTAACCTCTACGCTATCGTTAGTGCCGTATACAGCACCGTTATTAGCATTTGCAAGACCAAACCAAATTTTTTCAGTCGCTTCAACAATATTATCATCAATTATAGGAACTACAATTGTGATACTATCACTAGAGTTTGCAGGAAAAGTTATTGTTTGTGGTGATGAAAAGGTGAAATCACTACCTGCAGTAGCTGTGCTAGTACCCAATACCACTACATCAACTGAAGTTGAATTGTTGTTAGGATTGGCAATATTTACTTGCAAGGTGATAGAACCACCATTTTCATTAACATTAAACGATGTTGTTTGAAAAGAGATTTCAGGGTTGTTTGATGAAGTACCTTTTACATACACTTTTTCTGTGTTTGCTCCAGTACTGGTAAAGTATATAGTATCAGTAAAAACACCAGTTGTAGTTGGATTAAAACGCACATCAAGAACGGTTGTATTAATAGAACCACCGTTATTAGCCAGTTTTATAGAACCACTTTTGTATGCATTTATACCCACACGAATTTCGAAAGGAGCATTAACTGATATTTCAACAGAATCAGTAAGATTAGAACCTGAGAAAATAAAGTTAGAGCCTGATGAAGGTGTGTTTGGATAAGTAAGACCAAAATCATTTGTAAAACCAGTAGTATTAACTGTAATAGCTGGGTTAGTTGATGCTATAGTAATTGCACTAGCAATATCAGTTGCTACCGAGCTTGTTGAAAGTGAAATACTAGAAGCGGTGCGAGCAGTAGTCCAAGTTTTAGTGCTTGCATCATAAGTACCCGTTAAAGATACGAAGCCATTGCTTAAAGGATTAAGCATTATAGTTGTGTTAGTACCTTCACCAAACAAACCTTGACTGCTGCTATATAAATCGTTATCAGCAACAGTATATCCTTCTGTGCTAGACACAAAAGCATTACCAACACTAGAACCATAAAAAACACAATCAATAGGTTTTTTAGTGCTATCGTTAACTGTTAGTTGACCACTAAAAACACCAACAGCATCAGCATTACCTGTACCATTACCTAAAGATCCGCTTGCGTTTGCAGCACCAAACACATCTCCACCAGTTGTGGCAGTGTTAATGGTACGTACCCAGTTTAGGCTACTAATATCTGTAGATCCTGAACCAGTAATAAGTTTTCCTTCTCCACCAACATAAAAAACATCACCTTTACTTACTGTACCTGAGCTAACTACAAATGAGTATGAAATATTTCCGCCCTCTACCCAACCTTTGGTTGTAGCAGTACCATTGTTTAACCAAACAATAGTATAGGGTGTGTTAGCAAAATTAATGCTTTCAGTAGCTACTAACTGCACATATTCATAGTTTCCATCAGTTCCACCAGGATTAGGCAAATATCCTGAAATTACAATTTGCGAAAAGCCTAACTTTGCAAATACAAGTAGGCATAAAAGGGTTAAGAGTTTCTTCATAATAATTTATTTTTTCGGCTGCGAAGTTCAATATACAATGTTACGAAATTGTTACCAAATGTTTAAGCGTAAACTATAATGATAGTAATAGAGAATACCATCTTATCTGAAGATCTTTTTGAAAAAAAATTCACCTGTCATCTTGAAAAATGCAAAGGGGCTTGCTGCATTAAAGGTGATAGGGGTGCTCCGCTTGATGAAGATGAAATTGATATTATTGCAGAAATTTTACCTAAAATTATCCCTTTTATGGAGCCATCTTTTGCCGAAGATGTTAAAAAAAGAGGTTTTTATGAAGTAGATACTGATAAAGAACTGGTTACAACTTGCCAACCTACGGGAGAATGTAATTTTGTGGTATATGATGAAACGGGTACTACCCAATGTGCTATTGAACTAGCCCACAAAGCAGGTGAAATTGATTATAAAAAACCTGTCAGTTGTCACTTATACCCCATTCGCACAAAAAAGTACAAACACTATACCGGTGTAAATTATGATACTTGGGATATCTGTAAACCTGCCTGCAACCTTGGATTACAGCTTAATATGCCCGTGTATAGCTTTGTAAAAGATGCTTTGATACGCAAGTTTGGACAAGAATGGTATGAGGCCGTTGAGGCTTACGCTGCTGAACATAAGAAAAACAGATAAACTGTTGCCTTACTAAACAAACCGTACTTTATACTTTTACCCCCTTAAGCCAATATAAAATTTGGCAATAGCTACAAAACCCCAGCTTATGTGTGACTACACCGAACGCTTAGCAATGTCGGCTTATAGATTTTCAACTTTTGTAGTACAGATAGCATAGTATTATATAAATATATTTAACCATAAATGGCTAATGCATTGCAAGCATACTTATATACTGATTTATTAATAAATCAAAACTCCTTAATCTTTTTTAAAAACAAATAACAAGCGATTTAATAATTAAAATAATTTACTATTTTTTTAAACTAAAGAAAAGATAAACAGAAAGCTTACTAACTACATGGCATAAAACAAGATTCGCTCCAGTAATAATTAATTTACAAACACCAACAAGCCTGTACTAAAAAACAAACAATACACCCTCAACTAATAACATATAGCTATAATAAAAAATATATTAAAGAAACAATGCAGTAACAAACACAACCAACAACAAACACAAAATACTAATAAACAGAATATTACACATATATTTATAGCAGTAGAAAAAAGAGAAAAAACCACGATTTTATTCACCAAAGTGTAACAATGGATTTAAACTGTGATGACAATGGTAAGGGATTATTGCATAGCAATAAACCATCATTTTCTTATGAAAAACCGCACATCACTAAAAAAAAATTATTTTTTATCTGCACTGATAAAAAACACTTTTACTTTCATCGTATTACTTACTCCCTTTGCTAGTGGGGCGCAATCAATTTTCAACAACCCCATTACAGGCTCTACCCCAAGTGCAACAAACCCATACACCACAGGCCAAACAGTAGCCAGTCACATTACAGCATCAGGTATAGGGCATGGCTCTGGTGTTGCTTCAAATGCTGGTAACGACCGCTATAACCTTACAGGTTGGTCAACATCTTCATCACTAAATACCTCTGATTACTTTGAATTTACATTAACCCCTGACGCTGGTTATGTAATAGATTTTGTGAGTTTTGAATATACTGGTCAAAAATCAGGCACAGGCCCAACATCTTACGCCTTCCGTTCTAGTCTCGATAGTTATACGGCAAACATTGGCTCTCCAAATACAACAGGTTCTAGTGCCATTAGTTTATCTGCATCAACCTATCAAAACATCAGTTCTGCTATCACATTTCGCTATTACGCGTGGAATGCCAGCGGGAGTGGCGGCACATATAGTATAAACGACTTTACCTTTAATGGAACAGTATGCGCTGCAGAACCCACGGCAAGTAGCTCACAATCATTTTGTGGCACAGCAACCGTTGCCGATTTAACAGCAACAGGTACATCAATCAAATGGTACTTGGCAGCATCAGGCGGATCTGCATTAGCTACTAATACAGTGTTAACTACAAGAACATACTATGCAACCCAAACTTTGGGAGGATGCGAAAGCAAAACAAGAAAAGCTGTTGCCGTAACCGTATCAACACTCCCTTCAATAAGTGCAAATCCATCTACTTCACAACAAGTTATTTCAAGTGGTAACTCTGCAATACCATTAACTATAACAGCAACAGGATCGGGTATAAGCTACCAATGGTATAGTAATACTGTGGCTGCAAACAGCGGAGGTGTAAACTTGGGCAACAGCAATGGTGCACAAACAAACACTTATACCCCACCAACAAATATAACAGGCACTACATACTATTATGCAATAGTTACGGGCACTTGTAGCCCTAGTGCTACAAGCAATACCTCAGGGGCTATAATAGTACCCGAAGAGTATACTTGGAACGTGGCATCGGGTAACTGGGGCACTGCTTCAAGCTGGACACCTGCTAGAAACTCTCCAACCGCGTTAGATGTTTTAAAATTTGATGGTAGTGTACAATTATCTCCTATCGTAAATATTAATACTACTGATACTATTGGTGAGTTTAGAATAAGTAATGGCGCAACCGTAACATTTTCGGGTAGTAGTTCAGGTACATTAACAACAGATATGTTAATTGTAAATGCAGGTAACACATTAGCCTTAGGAACTAACAATATAAATGTTACTGGTACTTTTAAAGGAGCCGGAACAATAAGCGCTTCAACAGGAAATGTATACCTAAACGGTAGCTCAACTCAAAGTATAACAGGCTCGCCAACAGTTAGCAATATCACATTAAATAATTTGGCGGGTGCAACTATAAGTACAGGCACATTGAGTATTACAGGGGTATATACGCATACTAACGGCACTTTAACCACAAACAACAGCCTTATTTTAATTGCTACCGACTCTATTACTTATGGACAAATAGCAGGCACAGGCGGTGGAGATATAAGTGGTGCTGTTACAGCACAATACATTATACCAAAATCATCAGGAGGGAAATGGCGCAGCATTTCATCGCCCTTTACAGGCAATACCATAAGCGATTTAGAAGATGATATTAGAATAAATTACGGATCTCCAAACTACACATACTCAAATGTATGGTTGTTAAATGAGGTTGAAGGCGGATCATCAGCCCGTGGAGCATGGCAAAATGTAACTTCAGGTTCAAAAAGTATGGATAGTGTTGGTTTCTCTATTTACTTATGGAGTGAAAACCTTAGTACTAATGCTATTTTAGACTTAACCGGAACGTATGCTAAAGGCAATTTTACAACAGCTTCACTAAGTCGTACAGGTGCAGTTTCAGACACATCCGGTTGGCATTTACTACGCAACCCATGGCCTTCAAATTACAACCACACAGGTACTATCAACAATTTGCAATCAAATACTATGTATGTATACGAAGGCAACTCGGTAAGGGATTGGAATGGTGTAACAGGTTCATTAAGTAATGGAGTTATTCCTCCATTTCACGCTATCACAATGCAAATAAATACTGATGGCAATTCTATTACTTTACCTGCTGCCAACCGTATCACCTCAAACTCAAACAACTATTTGGATAAAACATCATTGCCAAATTTTACTACACTTAGAGTTATTAACCCTAACAGTGAGTGGGACGAAGCGAGAGTATATACTAATGATGATGCTGAAAATGGTTTAGACTTTTGGGATGCCGCAAAGGTTATGAATGGAATTTATGCCCCTACAATGTTTACTATTGTTGATGGTCAACGTACATCAATAAACAACCTAAAAAACATACCCGCTAATGGCATTAGCATACCCGTTGGTTTTAGAACTGTGGTAAAAGGAAACCATACTATACACTTTACACTTGAGAATATAGAAAGCGATGTAACAGTTTATCTTGAAGATTTGCAAAACGGCACTATGCACAATACGGCCAACGGCAATTATACCTTTAACAACCAAGATAGCAGCATAAACCCAACCACACGGTTTGCACTTCACTATACACGTAAAACAGGTACAAACACAGCTGTTAACAAGTTAGAAAACCAAAATGTATTTATTGGCAGCAACGGCAACACCGTTTTTGTAACAGCATTGCAACAAGATAATTACACTATTGAGGTGTTTGACCTTGTGGGAAGAAAAGTAGCGCAAACAACAACTGAAAACGCTGCACAAAACACACAATACCTAAGCGTTAACGGTGTAGCCACAGGCTACTACATAGTAAAAGTATCAGGCCAAAACACCAACAAAACCGCAAAGGTTTTCTTAAAATAAAGGTTTCGATAAGCAATTAAATTCTTAAAAGGAGTGCCTAAGGCACTCCTTTTTTATTGTTAAAATCAAGTTAAGCTTAATATTAATAGCAATGCTAAAATAATTATGACTATCACTAGCAAAATTTCCTTACCAGTTAAATTACTAGAGTAATTATCTTCTTTGCTATTTTCCCAATATATCTGTTGTTTGTTTACTATATTTTCTTTTTTAAATTCTAGTTCCCATATCACCCTACTTTTTTCTTTTTTTTCGATGTATTTTTTGTAAATTTTTATTAATCTTATATATAAAATAACATCCTTCTCTTTAATTATTTCAAGAAAAGAATTAGAAGAGAATTCAAAGAACTGTGCAATAAAATATTCTAGGTGTGGAGAATACATGTTCTTAGATAAGTATTCTACATCTCTAATTGTACTTTCATCTTTTATTTCTTTCAAATGAGGTTCATAGGTGGTTCTTATTACTGTAACAGGTGGAATTATACCCAAATTGTAATATGCTCTTAACTTATGATGACCATCTAATACAAAAAATGTCCTTTCCCCATGAAAAAGGATTGCAAAAGGTCGCTTACCGTTTTTAATTTCATTCTCAAAAAATAAAACCCTTTCACTATCAAAATCCTGTGTTGGCTTACTTGCTACAACATCTTCGTTTCCTCCTATATACCAGTGAGGTTCTTGTATACTATCTAAATAGAAAATAGTACATCTTCCTGTAGGGTCAGTATATGGTTTTTCAGTAAATTGTTCTATTCCATCTACAGAATAAAACCAAGGGGTTTCTACTCCTGATAAATAAATTGGATGCTCGTCATCATTTTCATTATAAAACCCTAAATAATATTCCCCATTAGCAAATTGTGCCAGTAGTGGTTGCAGTAAATTGTACAAGCCTTGTTCATTCTCACTAAAATCTTCATATAAACCTTCTCTAATAGGCTCAAAAACAGATTCACGGTACTTTTCATCATAAGGCAATACGGCTAAATATCTTGATTCATTGCTGTCTATCCAGTTCATGCAAACAGGTGTTTTACAACATAAGTAAGCACTATCTTCAAAATCACAAATGTATATTTTACCTAACCCAGTCGTAACTTCAAAGTCCATTATTATTCATTTAAAATCCCCTTCAAATCAGCGGGGCTATAATTAATTGATTTGATGGTTTTGTTATCCTCTTTTCGGTATACCAAATACAAATCGCCTTCTTGTTTGTAATAGCACTCTTCCCCTTTCTTTTCTTTACAATAATTTACTGTGGCAATGGCTTCTTCTTCGCTGGTGCAGGCCTTGCTCATATTGCTGCGTTGCACTTCTTCAAAAAGGGCCTTAAACTTATGCGCCAAGCCAAACTCTAATATCGCACCGCTAAGTACATATTGTATATCGCAAAGGGCATCGGCTATTTCTACCATATTTTTATCGGAAATGGCTTCGCGTAGCTCGTCCAGCTCCTCAGCAATCAAACTCACGCGCAAATCACAACGTTTACTATCGGGTATAGTAGGGGTTTCAAGTATGGGGTGTTTAAACGTAGTATGGAATTGGGCTACCAATTCAAGGCTCTCGGGTTGTTTCATAGCTCAAATAAAGCCATCCTGAGGCAAAAGCCCTCTACATTTTATACACAAAAAGCATTTCGTTCAAATACTAATTATATGCTTTTACCAGTTATACTTATATAAGCTAAAGCATTATGGTACGCCGCTTGTTTATACTCCCCCTTCTTTTTCCCGCATTAGTTTTCGGACAGATAAACCTTGTGCCCAATGGCGATTTTGAACAAAAAACAGAAAAACCTTTTCCGTGCAGTTGGCTTATAGATAATAATGATATAAACGATTATGTATACAACTGGTATACTACCATAGGTACATCAACTGATGTGATGAGTGTTTATGCCGACGACGATTGCTGGGCTAAGACACCACACACCGGCGAAGGAACTATGGAGCCCCATAGTGGCAAGGTAATGATAGGGCTAATAAACTACTCGCCCGATGGGGGCTGCCGACCGAATGAGTGGCACGAGTATTTGAGTGTGAAACTTAGCCAACCGCTAGTAGTAGGTAATTTGTATTGTATTGAGTTTTGGGTAGCTTTGGGAGCAAACAGTTACTATGCTACCAATAATATTGGGGCTTTGCTTACAACAAACAACCCCCAGCGCAACAGTTGTGCGCCTATACTTACCCAGCCGCAGGTAAATGTAGAACGGGTGATAAACAATACTAAAGAATGGCTACGTATTGATGCCAGCTTTTTGGCGGATAGTGCGTACGAATACCTAACTATTGGTAACTTTTTTAACCACGATGAAACGCTGATTGAGGAACGCATGGGACAGCCTACTAAGCAACCGCAAGGCAAACCAACCGATGATGGGTACGATACTGATATTGATGAAACCGAGGGCATAAGCTACTTAGCCTATTATTTTCTTGATGATGTGCGCTTGTACTTGTGCCCATCGGTAAATAATATGTCTACGTTACCAAAAGAAAATTAAGTTTCCTCTTCTTTTTTTAGAAAGGGATTAGGAGGAAGTCGTTTAAACAACAAAAGCCCTTTTGCAAGGGCTTTATACTTTTAAGAATATGTTTTTTAGTGATTATTTGGCGGTGCCAAACTTCATTTGCCAATCCATAATGCCGCCCAATACATTGCGCACATTATTAAAACCTATAGAGGCTAAGTAGGCTTTGGCGTTGGCACTGCGTGCACCACTGCGGCAGTGTACTATAATTTCTTCGTCTTTTAGGTCGTCTAATTCATCCACTACATTAGGTAGTGTACCCAATGGTATAAGGCGTGCTCCAATATTATACTCTTCGTATTCATGGGGTTCGCGTACATCAATTACAATAAGGTCTTCCCCGTTATCCATACGGGTTTTTAGTTCCTCAACAGTTATATCGGCCATAATTAGTGTTTTATAAATTTGGTAGTATAGTTTCCCTGTGTAGGGTGGTGTAAAATTATAAAATATAAACCATTAGACAAGTGGCTTATATCAATTGCTTGTTCTTGATGTGTAGTATGTGTTGTTTGCAACAAGGTTTTCCCTGTTATATCACTAATAGAAACGGGGTACTCTCCCTCTTGCTCCCATTGCAGCCATAGCTTGTTATCAGTAGGGTTAGGGTATACACCAAAGCTACTTTTTTGTGCTTTAAGTGGTTGCCTTGTGCTTAGGGTTATAGTATCTAAAAAGTTTTTTCCTAAGTGCGGGCGCATCATCATAGTACCGGGTATATACGATTGGTACCACTTGCCCGTAGTATTAAAGTATAATGCAGGATTGGGTACACTATCATCGTTCAACATAAAATTTCTATCCCAACCTACATTTAAAAAAAACTCTGTAGTTTGTTCCCAACCTATAAAAAAACTATCGGCAACAGCTATGGCGCTATCTAAAGCATAGGTATGGTAGCCATTTATACTATCGGTATAGGTGGGGTAGCCTATTACTTTTTTGTAGGCCAAATCTTCACCAAAACCATTGGGGGTAATGCTATTCCATACCGAAAGTATTATTGGCTTTTTAATAGTATCCTCAGCCTGAAAAAAGTAAATAGAAATAGCTCTAAGTGTATCGGGCTTGTTTACCCTAAATCGATATGCTACTTTACCTTTACCCCTACGTATTCCATAGCCTGTTTCAGCAGTACCATCATCGTAGGCATACCAATTGGCAAAGGTTAGCTTACGGCTTACCGAGTCGTTTGCTCTCCTAAAGTTTGCGCCGGTTATCTTAAGGTATTCAGTAACGGTATAGGTTACAGTATCGCTATTAAGCGCAACTGTATTTAATGTTGACGGAAAATCGTAGCCTTTTTGGGTTTGTGCTCCCAATGCTAAACCACTTCGGGGCGAGTTTACTACAAGGTTATTGGCATTGTCTCTCACCTCACGATTAAAAACGTCTATCGTACGACCTACATTGAAAATATTACTTAAAAATCCTTGAGGGGTTGTGCGGTGTTCAGCATTTTCAAAACCTTTGTATTGCTCGTAAGGCATTTCTTGGTACTCGTATATTAATGAGGCTGGTTTGTGCACTACGGCAACATCATTAAACAATACATCGGTATCGTTACGGTTGCGCTCCATATATACATAGTCAATATGCCATTGGCCCACGCCGCCTAAATACTCTTGGTAGTTAATAAAACGGAATTGAAAACCCGCATGAAAGTATTTTGCACTGTCTACCTTTACTATTGCGGGAGTAAAAGGGGCAGCTTTTGTACCTTTAGCAAACCATACGGGATACCAAAACCCATTATTATCTTTAAACTGTAATACTAAAGAGTCTTGCGCTTGAATAGGGAAATAGCTTAAACCCTGTGTTTGATAAAAAAAACTAAGATAAATATTGTTTCCTACTGTATAGGTTGAAATATCGATAGGTTGTGAACTCATTGTATCACAACCACCACGAATACCTGCTCGTATATTAAAATAGGGACGACCTGTACTGTCTAAGGCATCTAATGTGGCTACACCTATACTGGGGGGTTGAAAAGGAAAATCAGTATTTACATAGGCATTCCTATCTGTCCACCTACTAGAATTAGGAAATACTTCTCCACCTGAAAAGTCATCAAAAAAAGGCAATAATAAAGTATCTGTTACGCCGCTTTTACGAGCAAACCCATTGTTTTTTGGTTGCTTTGCAGCCTGCTGCAAAATTGGGTTTGCACCAAGTGGAAGCAACATTTCTTCGCCCTGTTGCGCTTGTGCTCCTTTAACAATAAATAGTATTAATAGTATACCTAAATATTTCTTTCGCATTGTTTTCTTTAGTCTGCCTCTTTTAAAAATATATCTATCTCTTTGCCCATATATACTTCGCTACCGCTTTGTGGTATTTGCTTGTATATAACAGCCTGTGCTTTGTTGCTCACGCTTTCATCATAGGTTACCGTTCCTATATTTAGCCCTACAAGGGTTAGCTCAATAGTTGCTTCATCAAGAGTTAACCCACGTATATCCAACATGGTCAAGTCTTTATCTTCAGAGTTCTCACCCTTACTCACCACCAAGTCAACCTTACTTCCTTTATCTACCTCAGTCCCTGCTTTTACTGCTCTGCCGTTCATACGTTGCTCTAGCACCCAGTTAATTGTCAAATCAGGTTTAGTAGTTATTTCACCTACCTCTAGCCCTGCCGCTTGCAGTTTACTTACTGCTTCACGCAGGCTCATATCTATTACCGAAGGTACTTTTACCTTTGGCACCGGTAAAGCATTTATGGTAAGGTATATTATACGGTTACGCTTTACTTTTGACCCTGCCGAGGGATTTTGCTCTACAATTTGATTGGGTTTTGCTTTGGGCACATACACCGAATCGAACACTACATAGCGTAAATCTTGTTCATCCAACAACTGTGTTGCCTCTTCAAACACCAATCCTTTTACTTTAGGTACAGGCAAGCTTTCGCCGTGATGGGTAATAGCTTTCAGTACCCAATTTACCATTACCAAAAAAAGAACGATAAGTACTATGGCTAGCAGTAGTTTTACCCACCATTTTGCTTGTAGTATACTATTGACGAATTTATTTGCCATTACGATGCTTGCAAAGTGTGTTTTTTATTAAAACCGTATTCTAATATTTTATCAATAAAATCAAAAGGCATGTATCCGTTTATTGCACTTTGATGGAAAATGCAAGTTGCGGGGGTCATGCCCGGCAACGAATTTACTTCAATAAAAATAACTTCTATTCTATCGTCGTTATGCACCTTTACAAAAGCATCAATACGGGCATAGCCTTCTATTTTTAATAGTTGAGCTGCTCGTTTTAACTCTTGTTTAACGGCTTCACCTATCTGTTTGTTGTATTGAGCTTCTTTTGCGTACCGTGCGGGAGTGATATTTTGTCCCTGCCCTGCCAAAAACTTCTCTTCAAGCGATAGTATTTCTTTTTCAGCAAGTGTTTCGCTAGGCTCAAACATTTCATATTCGATACCGCCATCAGGCTGGTGATGAGTAAGCAAACCGCCCGTTACTTCTAAAAATATTTTAGCATCGGTTTTATCAATAAACTTTTCTGCTAAAAAATATGCTTTTATAGGAAATTCTTCTTTGGGCGATAAGCTCAATACTTTTTCCATCTCAGGGTTACGTTCTATTGTCTCCCTAAACATTAAATGAGAAAAGGCATCCAGTTCTTCTCGAGTTTTAATCTTTTTCACTGCACTACTGCAACCGTCATCAGCAGGTTTGGCTATCATGGGTAAACCCGTTACAGCCAGTATTTTATCGTAAAAGGCTTCTTTATTGGCCAACCAATCGGCTTTTTGTGCTAAAAAATGAGGAGCTACGCTAAAGCCATTGGCAGCAAGCACTTCAGCAGTATCGTATTTGTTTATAGTGATTTGCGAACTTTCAAATCCTGAGCCGTTATAAGGTAATCCTACCTTTTCAAGCTGTTGTTGTAAGCTACCGTCTTCACCGGGGCGACCGTGCAGGGCGATAAACACACCATCGGCCATTTGTGCCAATTGCTCAATGGTAATTTTATGAGGTGTAGCATCAAACTTTTCGCCTGTGCCCAGCATTTCTATAAGCGGTTGGCACTCGTCTATTATTTGTTGTAAATACTCGTTAGGGTGATAGTTTTTTACTTTATCGGCAATATCATCTGTATTGTCTTTAAGCATCATATTTACAGGAATATGGTACAACTCAAAAGCATCATCACTACCAGTAAGAAAAACAGGTATAGGCTGATATTTTACTGATGAGGCCAGCTTTTCATAAATGTTTCTGCCGCTTTCCATAGATATATGTCGTTCGGTAGAATAGCCACCCATTACCACAGCTATGCGTTTTTTATTGTCGCTACTTTTATCGGCGTTTTCTATTGCCTTTTTAAGGCTGATAAATGCCTTTTGGTACGTATGATTATCTATACTTGTTTCTGCACGCTCTTGCAGACTGGTATATAAAATGAATGTCAAAAACTGCGATGGATTAAGCCCTACTTCTGCCGCTTGATGGAAGAAAAACGACGAAGGCATCATTCCCGAGGTAGTGTTGGGATCGTTTAGCAAAATATCGCCTTCTTCGGTAATAAAACCATCTAAACGAGCATAGGTATTAAATCGAAAATAGCTATACAGCTCTTCGGCTTTGGTGCGTATGGCTTGTATATCATCAGCGGGCAAATCTATCGGGGTTAGCTTGCGCGAAAGTCCGGGCAGGTATTTGCTTTTATAATCAAACACCTCTTTGCCTTTTACAATTTCTGTGGGAGGCAAAGCAATAGGGTTACCATCAAGCCCGCGAATTACTATGCACGAAAACTCTCTACCTTCAACAAACTCTTCTACCAGTATTTCACTTTCGTTTTGCAGGGCTTGCAAGCTTATACTTTCGCCATTGGCAAAGCCTTTTACAATAGCTTCAAGCACTTCATCGGGGGTGTTAATTTGCTCACCATCAAGCAACAAAGGCAAGCCCAACCCTTCACGTATGTCGCATATACTGCGCACATAATCAATTTTTTGTGACTGGGTCAATTTTCCCCAATCGGCTTTTTGTAAAGTATTGTTAAAGAAAGCTTTATTAATAGCTTCTTCAATTTTTTGCTCATCAAAATTATGTACTACACTTACCCCTAATGACGAACCTTGATTGGCCGGTTTTATCACTATAGGGAAACTTAAATGTGTTTTTATATCGTACAATAAAATGTCTTTTGCCCCTTCTTCCCAGTTCACTCGATTTACCAACATAAAATCGGGTGTATCAAAACCTGCTGCACCCAAAAAGCGTTTTTGTACGGCTTTGCTAATACCTATGGCCGAAGGCAATATACCCGAACCTGTGTAGGGAATTTTAAGCCACTCTAACAAACCTTGTAAAGTACCGTCTTCGCCAAAGCTGCCGTGCAGTGCAAGAAAAGCAATATCAATTAGTTGGGGCAACTCGTCAATGGTTACCTTACGACCAATACGACCAATCATTTCGTCTTGGTTTATTTTACCGCTTTTTATATCGGCTTCTAAACTCTCGACATATACCTGAAAGTTGTATTGCGTTGAAGGCAAGTATTGCACAGGAGGATAAAAATCGCGTATGCTGCCTTTGTATATCAATTCTTTATTAAGTAGAATAATGTTGTTAAAACTATCTACAAATAAAGGGATGGGCGTAAACAACGCTTTATCAAGGTTATCGTACACTGTGCGTCCACCCGAAAAAGAGACTTCCCTTTCTCGTGATGCTCCGCCGAAGAATATTCCGACTTTCATTTAACTGCAAAGATAGTGTTTGCCGTTTGTTTAGCTAATAAGGTATTCCACAAGTATTTTGTATGTGTATACAAAGTTGGCAGGAAGATTACACGCAAAGTAGCGAAGGCGCTAAGTAAGCATGGTAAATGTATTGCTTGTTGTAATACGTATTTGGTTAGTGCAGAATTTAGGAAGGCGCTATATCCGCAAGCGGACAAATGGGTATGATTTATTGTAAAAAAATCTATTTGCAATACTCGAGTGGACACTCTATTATTTTTGGCACAAGTGGACACTTGAGCCAGCTTGGATTTAGAAAAACATCTGACAATATTAAAAGTCAAACCCTACAAATGAGTTTACTCATTTGTAGGGTTTGACTTAAAAAAAACGTTTGATTATGGGAAAGTAACGGCTGTAGTATTTCCACAAGTAATATTTACCGAATACGTTTTATCTGTTGGATATAAAATATAGCCGCTTAATTGTAATACCCTAACTGTATAAGTACCTACTGGCAAATAGTTCCAATACTGAACAGCCCCTCCTTGCATATCTAAAATAGCATTACCATTAATATAAATTCTATATGGATTACTAGATGTGCTGTTCAGTCTTATGTTTCCTGTCGAAGTTAAAATAGTATTCACTGAATTTCTTTCGCCCTTATTTAATGGGGATACTGTGGTTACTGAACCATTAACATTATTATTACACCCTTTTGTAGCAAGCCAATAATATTTAATATTTGAAACTCCCTCAAAAACTGCTTTTCCTTCTGAATTAGAGTATTGAGCTGCTCCTACCTGATTTGAACTATTTTTCCAATCTGTTTCTGATGAGTATAACTTAACCTCTGCACCTTGTACTGGATTTCCTAAATTATCTTTAACATAAATATCTAAATACGTTTTTACTTCAACACCTAAATCGTCTTTTGTACATGAAGAAAGTCCTAATGATAAGGCAACAACTATGAGAGTAATTATTTTTTTCATAAATAGCGGTTAATAATTAATTTGAAGGGTCAAAATTATGTGTAAACAGACTTAATATTATAACCATTCATACAAATTGGGTGTTTTAACTACTTCAATACCGTTTTTTCACCCTCACAATTTTTTAGCTTTCAAACAACTAATTAACTACGAAAGTCTTTGGCATTTTTATTGAAACACATATACTTGCATAAAAATAACTGTATGAAAAAATTTATCCTTCCCATAATAGCTCTTTTTATATCGGTATCAGCTTTTTCACAAGGCGGTAAACTGCCTAATGTTACGCTAAAAGACCTTAATGGTAATAGTGTTGATATAGCTCACCTAAGCGATAGCGGAAAAATTGTAGTACTAAACTTTTGGGCTACTTGGTGTGGCCCTTGTGTAAAAGAATTGACTGCTATAAATGACGTGATTGAAGAGTGGAAAGCAAAATACAATATTGAGTTTGTGGCTGTTTCTATTGATAACTCGCGTACAACAAATAAAGTAAAACCATTTGTTGACGGTAAAGGTTGGGAAGGTTATACCATTTTGCTAGATGTAAATGAAGATTTGAAACGCGCTATGAATGTGATGAACCCTCCTTTTACTTTTATAATAGACACTAACGGTAATATTGTATACAAACACGAAGGCTACCAACCCGGCGCTGAAATAGAATTAGAAGATAAACTTGCCGAATTGGCTGGTGTAGAATAAAGCTTTATCCCAAAAAAAATATAAATATAAGCAGGCCGAAAGCCTGCTTTTTTTATTGCTTAATGATGGTTTTGCTTACTGTTTGGCCATTACTAAACTTTACCCAAAGTATATATGTCGCGGGAGTTAATTGACTAATACTAAAGGTATTGACTTCTGACTGCATTATTAGTTTACCTGTGAGTGAGTAAACACTTACGGATTGTATTTGTAAAGGACTATTTAAGCTAATAATGCTGTTGCTGGGGTTAGGATATATTTCGATTTGAGGTAATTGAGGTTCATCTATTCCTAAAAACACGTCTACGCTAATATCATCAAGCAATAAAAAATTATACGGGTTAGCTTTTTCTTTTAAACTACTTAAAAAGAAAGCAATACAAGTATCAGGCTTAGCTGTATTCTGTCCATAATCAAATACTAAACTCTTTTGTTTATAGATTGAAGAGCTATCAGTAAAAAAATTAAAAGCACTGGCAAGCGTATCTCTTTTATTTTTTGTAGCATTCCACTTAGTAAGAAAAAAAGCGGCTAGAGCTGTGTCTTTTAGATTATGCTTATAGTAAAAACTAACCGAATTGTATTTTTGATACAAAGGAATACCCGGAAAATCGTAACTATCACCTACCACCATCAAAGCACGCAAAGTATCATTGGTTAGTGGGTCAATACGTGTTTCTAGCTTTGCTGCCCACTTGCCCGTATGCGCGTCCTCAAAAGGATAACAAGTTTCAACAGCTCCAAAGTAGGCATAAGCATTAGTGCTTATCCATCCTTCAGGTTCTATATACTCATTCTTTAAACTCCAGTTTTCAAAGCTTCCATTGGGTAGTTGTTGTGCAGCAACAACACTATAAAGGCAAAATAATACAATGGCAGACAACAGGTATTTCATACGGTAAATTTACAACCGTGCAACCTTTTATCCACTCATCTTGTCGAAATAACATACAGTTCTTTTAAAAACGAACCAATATTGAATATATGCTTTTGCAAAAAAAACAGTTACTTTTTTACACGGCACTGCTTTTAATACCCTCGTTAGTAGTGGCGCAAAAAAACAATGCCAACTGGTATTTTGGTAAAAACGCAGCCATAGAATTTATTGGCACTCCTCCTACTGCTAATCTTGGATTTAATAATGCTATGGATACCCGTGCTTCGGCAAGTGTTTCTGATTCAACCACAGGTGCATTACTATTTTATACTGATGGTGTTAACGTATTTAATAAAGACCACCAACAAATGCCCAATGGCACAGGACTTATAAACAGTGCGCTTGCTCAAGGAACATTGATTGTTCCCTTTCCTTCTAAAAAAAATCAATACTTTATATTTTCAGTCAGCCCACAGCGTATTCTTAGCTACTCAATTGTTGATATGACGCTGGATAATGGACTGGGCAATGTAACTTCAAAGAATAAACAGTTGTATACCAATGTATCGCAAGCCTTAACCGCTGTTAAGCACCAACACAACAACAGCTTTTGGCTTATTACTCATAGCAGCAATACGGGTGCGCCCGACAATGCCTTTTATACTTTCGAAATAAACTCTACAGGTATTACTCTATCACCAATAATTAGTACTATTGGGGTGAAAGAAGCTTCTTTTGCTGATTTGGTAAGCAACCACAAGGGAGACAAACTTGCAACAACCCACTATACTACTGCAAATTCTGCCTATGCTCAACTGTTAGATTTTGATAAACAATGCGGTACAATTGTTAATGCCCAAACATTGTACAAGGATGATATTTGGGATTATGCCTACGGTGCTGCATTCTCTCCCGACGATAGTAAATTATATATTGCTTATGGGTATATAGAAAGTCAATTGGTGCAATACTCGGGAAGTGATTTTAGCAATTGGAATGTAGTAGCCACCAGCGACCAGAATTTTAATGACCTTTTGGTTGGAGACGATGGAATATTATACATATCTACGCACGATAATAATATCCCCTCACCCATTATAGATGCACTCCTGTTTCCCAATGCTGCGGCAAGTGCTGTGGCTTATACAAAAGAAGTATTGCACTTGGGCGCGTGGCGAACAGTAAATTTTGAGTTCCCCAATTTACTTACCGATACCACAACCCCAAAAGCAAGCAGTTCTACACACGGACTAGGCATTGGCTTTACCAATACTTGCCTAAGCAGTGATTCAACGCAATTTTTTATTACAGGAAATATCAACATACCTGATTCGGTAAGGTGGACTTTTTTAGATCCACTGCAAGGTGATGTAAGCTCAACCCTATTAAAACCTGCACACAAATACAAACAGGCTGGTAAATACTGGGTAGTATTAAACTGGTATAGGTGTGGATTAGAAATATTAATGGTTCAACAAATAACCATTATTGAAGCTGCTAACATAAAAATACTTGGTGATACAACGCTATGCTTTGGCGATAGTATACAATTAAAAACGGATGCTACGGGGCTTAATCATGTTTGGAACACAGGAGCAACTACAGATAGTATACGAGTGACGAAAGGAGGTTTGTATTGGGTAAAAGTAAGTTCGGGAAATTGTAAAGCTACTGATAGTATTACCATCAAAGAGCATCCACCCATATTAATAGAATTAGGCAATGGCTTCACTGTTTGCGAGCACGATACTGCTAATTTTATTCGATTAGATGCAGGCAAGGGCTACCACCATTATAAATGGACACCTACGGGCGATACTACCCAATGGATTATTGTGAAACAAGCGGGAGATTACTATGTGATGGTGGAAGATTATAGAGGCTGTAAGGGTGATGATGGCAGCACGGTTGCCCGTTTGTGTGGTTTTGATTTTTACCTACCCAATGCTTTTACTCCAAATGGTGATGGGCTTAATGACATTTTTATGCCCACGGCGTTGGATATACTTAATTTTGAGTTTGAGGTATTTACTACTTGGGGCGAAAAGGTTTTTAGTTCAAACAACCCACAACAGGGTTGGGACGGTACTTATAAAGGCAAAAATTGCCCACAAGGTATATATCTTTATAAAATCAGGTTTAAAGGGTATAGCAATAAACTATTAAAGGTATTTAACTACAAAGGCAATGTAAGTTTAGTGAGGTAGTTTTGCCAAAAAAACATATTTTGTTATTATTGAACAAACAATAGTGCTATGAGGTATGTAATTGCATTTTTCTTACCGTGGTTATCGCTAATGCTTCAAGGAAAGATTGGAGCAGGAATACTTTGCCTAATCTTACAAATAACCATTATAGGCTGGATACCCGCTTTTATATGGGCAGTAGTTTCACTAAACCGCATGTATGCCGATAGGCGAACAGACGCCATTATTACAGCCATGAAAAATAAAAGCTAACAGCTGCATTTACAGCTATAACAAGGCTTAACAACTATGCCAATGCCGTGCCCAAATGTCCTTTTGCAGCGGCAACTACAGCATCTAATCCGCTAATATCATTACCGCCTGCTGTGGCATAAAAGGGTTGTCCCCCTCCCCCGCCTTTAACAAGTTTTGCCAATTCACGAACTATTTTACCTGCATCGTAGCCTTTTTCTTTTACCAAGTTTTCGCTAATCATTACGGTAATGTTTGGTTTGTTGTTCACTTCGGCAGCCAATACCATAAATAAATTATCTACTTCTTTGCTTAATGAAAAAGCTAGGTTTTTAATAGCATCGGCACTACCAATGCTTGTACGTTGCGCAATAAAGTTAATACCGCTAATAGGTTCAGCAGCATTTTTAAGCTCAGCTTTTACTTGCTGTACTTGAGCATTTTCTAAAGCCTCTAAGCGTTTTTGCAGTTCGGCTTTTTCGTTTAGTAGGTTCTCGATACCTTTTTTAAGGTCTTTTGCATTGTTTACCAATAGCTTGGCTTCTTCAACCAAAGTTATTTGTTGGTTAATAAACTCTTCGGCTTTATCGGCAGTAATGGCCTCAATACGGCGCACGCCAGCAGCTACCGATGTTTCGGCAGTTATTTTAAAAAAACCTATTTGCCCCGTAGCAGGCACGTGTGTACCGCCGCAAAGCTCCATACTGTAGTTTTTATCAAAAGTGATTACACGTACGGTATCGCCATACTTTTCGCCAAACAAAGCAGTTGCGCCTTGTGCCTGTGCTTCTGCAATGGGGATATTGCGTTGTTCGTTTAACTGAATATTCTCGCGAATTTTTTGGTTAACAATATGCTCAACGGTTTTCACTTCTTCCTCAGTCATTTTAGCGAAATGAGAAAAGTCGAAACGCAAATAATCAGGAGCAACCAAACTACCTTTTTGGTTGACATGGCTACCCAACACTTGTTTAAGCGCGGCGTGCAACAAATGCGTAGCACTATGGTTATCAGCTATTAACCTACGGCGATTTTCATCTACCTGTGCAGTAAATACGGCTTCCATATTTTCGGGCAGCTTATCTGTAATATGTATGATAAGGTTGTTTTCTTTTTGGGTGTTAATAATGTTTATCTTTTCATTAGCACTTTGCAAGTAGCCTGTATCACCCACTTGTCCCCCGCTTTCAGCATAAAAAGGGGTTTTATCCAACACTAATTGGAAAAACTGTTTTTTCTTTTCCTCTACTTTACGATAACGAACTATATGTGATTCGGTAGTTAAAACATCATAGCCTACAAATTCGGTTTCGCTACTGTCATGCTGAGCTTGACGAAGCACCACCCAATCGTCTTTGGTCGTTTCAGCAGCTTTACGACTACGGTCTTTTTGTTCTTGTAGAAAAACTTTATAACCTTCAACATCAACAGTTAGCCCTCTTTCTTTGGCTATTAGTTCCGTTAAATCAATAGGAAAACCAAAGGTATCGTATAACCTAAAAGCGTGCTCACCACTTATATTTTCATTTTTTATTAATGATAAACCGTTTTCTAAGGTTTTAAGGAAACTATTCTCCTCTTCCAAAATCACTTTTTGCACAAAATCCATCTGCTGACGTATTTCGGGAAAAGTATCACCAAATTCTTTGGCCAGTACAGGCACCAATTGGTTAAAGAAGGGTTCTTTCAGGTTTAAGAAACTAAAACCGTAACGCACAGCACGGCGCAAAATACGGCGTATTACATAGCCTGCACCGTTGTTGCTGGGCAGTTGTCCATCGGCAATGGTAAACGCCACAGCGCGTATATGGTCTACAATTACGCGTATAGCTATATCAGTCTTTTCGTTGGGGTTGCTGCTTAGGTTGTCGCCGCCGCTGTATTTTATGCCGCTTAGTTGTTCTACCTTATTTATTAAAGGCATAAACACACTACTATCGTAGTTGCTGGTTTTGCCTTCAATGGCGCGCACCAAACGCTCAAAGCCCATGCCTGTATCTACGTGTTTATCGGGCAATGGCTGCAAGCTGCTATCGGCCATGCGGTTGTATTGCATAAATACGTTGTTCCACACCTCAATTACTTGCGGGTGGTCGTTGTTTACCAATGTTTTACCGTCAACTTCTTTTCTTTCAGCATCAGGGCGAAGGTCTATATGTATTTCGCTGCAAGGGCCACAAGGGCCTGTATCGCCCATCTCCCAAAAGTTATCTTTTTTGTTGCCGCGCAAAATGCGGTCTTCGGCTATATATTTTTTCCAACAGTCGTAGGCTTCTTGGTCAAACTCAAGGTTTTCTTTCGGGTCGCCTTCAAATACAGTAACGTATAAGCGGTCTTTATCCAGCTTAAAAACTTCGGTCAATAATTCCCATGCCCACTCAATAGCTTCTTCTTTAAAATAATCACCAAAACTCCAGTTGCCCAGCATTTCAAACATAGTGTGGTGGTAGGTATCGTGCCCCACGTCTTCCAAATCGTTGTGTTTTCCACTCACACGCAAACATTTTTGAGTATCGGCCACACGTTTATTAGGCGCTTGTTGGTTGCCCAAAAAGTAATCTTTAAACTGGTTCATACCCGCATTGGTAAACATTAGGGTAGGGTCGTTTTTAATTACAAGCGGGGCACTGGGCACTATTTTATGGCCTTTGCTTTCAAAAAAATCTAAAAATTGTTGCCTTATCTGTTGAGCGTTCATCTAACGTTTATTGGAATTATTTTTGTTATAAGCTACATTCGCAACCGCCATAAAATATGGAGGTGGTGAACCAAGCCGCAAAAATAGGAAAAGGCAGGGAGTTTTAACCCAACTTAGCAAATAGATAACCGCTAAATTGAAAAATAGCAGGCTATAAAACACATAAATGGCAAAAAAAACCAAATACTTTTTCGACCCGCACAGTCTCACATACGAGATTGAGAAACGCAATTGGGCCAAAATTGCTTTACGTACATTTGGCTTTTTATGCGCATCTGTAGTTTTTGGTGCGGGCATTATGTGGCTGGCCTATACTTATTTTAGCTCGCCAAAAGAAAAAATACTAGAAAAAGAGATTGAAAATTACCAATTGCAGCTTTCGCTTTACGATAAATCTATCGACGAGCTTTCTTCATCATTAAATGAGTTGGTGCAACGCGACACTCAAATATACCGCGTGGTGTTTGAGGCTGAACCTTTAACCGATAGCAGCTTGGATAAAAAAATGCACAAAAAATACAGGCAAATAAAAGGCTTTGATGATGATGCAGAAGTAAAACGAATGAGCGAACGCTTGGCTACTTTGGCTGCAACTATGAAACACCAACGAAAATCGTTTGATGATATTATTGCACGTGCCACACGCAAGCAAGATATGTTGGCCAGTATACCTGCTATACAGCCTATCGAGAATAAAAACTTAAGTCGTGTTGCATCAGGTTTCGGTTATCGTATACACCCTATATATAAAACCCGAAAAATGCACACGGGTATGGATTTTACTGCCCCAAAAGGTTCGCCCATATACGCTACGGGCAATGGTGTTGTTAGCTTTGCAGCCTATAACGAAGGCTATGGCTACCACGTAATAGTAGACCACGGCTATGGCTACGAAACCCTTTATGCCCACATGAGTGAAATGAATGTGAAAAAAGGGGAAACAATTACCAGAGGACAAAAACTGGGCGAAGTAGGCTCAACCGGCTTATCTACAGCACCACACTTGCACTACGAGGTGATTAAAAACGACAGGAAGGTAAACCCTGTACATTTTTATTATAATGACCTTACCCCTGCGGATTACGAAAAAATTAAAGAACTTGCAGCTTCAAACAACCAATCTTTCGACTAATGCTACCTGAAGAAGAAAACCCCGATAAAATGTATTACTCCATTAGCGAAGTATCGCAAATACTGGGAGTTAATGCTTCGCTTGTTCGTTTTTGGGAGAAAGAGTTTGATATACTGAAACCTAAAAAAAACAGCAAAGGCAATCGTCAATTTACCAAAGATGATGTGGGCAATCTTCGTCTTATATACCATTTGGTAAAAGAACAAGGTTATACCCTGCAAGGTGCTAACGAAAAACTAAAATTGGATAAAGGCAACGGCACCAAAAAGGTGGAAATTATTGATAGCCTTTACAAAGTGCGCAATTTGCTGGTTGATATAAAAGATATTCTGGATAAAGACGCTCAATGAAAAAACTTACCCTAGCTCTACTGTTTCTTATACTACTTTTTACAAATAATAGTTTAACGGCACAAACCGATACACTATTGCAAACAAACGATAGTGCAATACAAACAGTAACTATTATTGGTGTAGGCGATATGATGCTAGGCACCAACTACCCCAGTACTAAACACCTTGCCCCTAACGATGGCGCAAACCTTTTGGATAGTGTACGTGCCATTTTGATAGATGCTGATATAACCTTTGGCAACCTTGAAGGGACTTTGGCGGGTACAAAAGGGAAAGTGAAAAGGTGCAGAAACCCAAAACTATGCTATGCCTTTCGTTCGCCAAGTCATTATGGGCAATACTATAAAGATGCAGGCTTTGATTTAGTTAGTATAGCCAACAACCACAGTGGTGATTTTGGTGCAGAAGGGCGTGAAATAACCATGAAAACTCTTGAAGAGTACGGCATACAATACGCAGGACTATTAAGCTGTCCTACTACTATTATAGAAAAAGACGGTATTAAATACGGATTGGCTGCCTTTGCGCCCAACAGTGGTACTGTAAGCATAAATGATATTGAGGGTGCTAAAGAAATAGTGCAGGGCTTAGACAGCTTGTGCGATATTGTAATCGTATCGTTTCATGGTGGTGGCGAGGGACGAAGCAAGCAACACGTAACCAAAGAAACAGAACTATTTATTGGTGAAAACAGAGGTAATGTATATGAATTTAGCCATGCTGTAATTGATGCAGGTGCTGACGTTGTATTTGGGCATGGCCCGCACGTTACCCGTGCCATAGAGTTATACAACAACCACCTTATATGTTATAGTTTAGGCAACTTTGCTACTTACGACCGTTTTAGCCTGACTGCTGAAAGTGGTGTAGCACCAATAGTAAAGGTAACTACTGATACTAAAGGCAACTTTATCTCGGCGCAAATAACACCTATAAAACAAGTGGGTGAAGGCATCCCAATGGTTGACCGCGAAAAAAAATGGGCATTGAAATTAATACAAGACCTTACTAATGAAGACTTCCCTGAAAATTTTTTATTAATTGGCGATGATGGAATGGTGACAAAGAAACAGTAGGCAATGACTACTTTATTACCCTGCGAACGCCTAAAAAACGACGACTGTAATAATTTGTAGCTGTATGCGAATACGATATGCCGTAATTTACTGATGCGTGAATAAAATATATTACACCGTCTTTTACTTCAGTAATAATACCCACATGACCGGGGCGTTTTGTTTTAGCATTTCTTCCTGTAAAATATATAATATCTCCTGCCTTGGCAGAATCTTTTTCTACTTCTTTACCCACTGTTTTGATGGCCGAAGATGAAGGAGGAGTTTTGTAGCCAAACTTTTTAAATACATAGCGTACATATCCTGAGCAATCAAAACCTTTTGGGGTTTTGCCTCCGCCTCTGTATTTAATGCCTAAAAAATTATCAGCATAATCAAGCACAGAGTCTACCATTGTACACTCAACAAAATCAAAACTATCTGTATTAACTGCTGTATCAGGTTCGCCACCTTTCGGCACGAAAGCCCACGCACCGAAAGAAAAGGCACACAGCAATAATGTTATTATTAATCGGGTAGTTGTTTTCACAAAAAAATATTCAGCCGTAAAAAAACAAATACCATGCCCTTTTTCACTTCGCAAAGTAAAAATTAAATATATGTGGATATTTAATACCCAGCCCCTTACACCTTATATTTCGCTATAAAACCACACAAAAAAAGTGTTCCAACCCTTATGTATCATAGCTTGTAGCACTTAATTAAGGCTCAACTACAATGTGTATGCTCTATACTGCTTATCTGTTAATAAAAACTTTAAATTAGCTATAGCTACAACTATTTTTCGCTTTATAAGCACAAAACCTTATTTTTGCCGACTTGTAAAAAAACCGAATAGAAAGAAAAGTATGGATAACCTTATTTACGTAATTCCCGCACTTGGTGTAGTTGGTTTGATTATTATGGCCATTAAATCGGCTTGGGTAAACAAACAAGACGCTGGTGATGACAACATGAAAGAACTGGCCGGATATATTGCCGATGGTGCAATGGCCTTTTTAAAAGCTGAATGGAAAGTACTTTCTTATTTTGCAGTAATAGCTGCAGCCCTGCTTGCTTGGAGCGGAACGACAGTTGAGACATCAAGCCCTATTATAGCTATCTCGTTTTTAATTGGTGCTGTGTTTTCAGCAGTAGCAGGCTATATAGGTATGAAAATAGCCACTAAGGCTAACGTACGTACCACACAAGCTGCACGTACCAGCCTTGCACAAGCGCTTAAAGTATCGTTTACAGGTGGTTCTGTAATGGGCTTGGGTGTTGCAGGTTTAGCCGTTTTAGGCTTAGGCTCTCTTTTTATATTATTTTATACCATTTATGTAAAAAATACCGGTGCCAGCGTTAACGGAAAAGAGATGGAAAAAGCACTTGAAGTGCTTGCAGGCTTTTCGTTAGGTGCTGAAAGTATTGCTCTTTTTGCCCGTGTGGGTGGCGGTATATATACTAAAGCTGCCGACGTAGGTGCCGACCTTGTGGGTAAAGTTGAAGCAGGTATACCTGAAGATGATGTGCGTAACCCTGCTACTATTGCCGACAACGTGGGTGATAACGTAGGTGACGTTGCAGGTATGGGTGCCGACCTTTTTGGATCTTATGTAGCAACTATATTGGCTACAATGGTATTGGGTCGTGAAATTGTATCGTTTGATGACTTTGGAGGTATGGCTCCAATACTATTACCTATGCTTCTTGCAGGTTTGGGTATTATATTCTCTATTGTAGGGATGATGTTTGTTAAAATTAAAGGTGAAAACGGAAACGTACAAAAAGCCCTTAATATGGGTAACTATTCATCAATAGTTTTAACCGCTATTTTTTCATTTTTTGTTGTTAAATGGATGTTACCCGATAACCTAGTTATACGTGGATACGAGTTTACCAGCATGAATGTATTTTGGGCTATAATACTTGGTCTTGTAGTAGGTACTTTAATGAGTATTATTACTGAGTACTATACAGCAATGGGCAAACGTCCTGTACTTTCAATCATACGTCAATCATCAACAGGTCATGCTACCAATATTATTGGTGGTCTTTCGGTAGGTATGGAAAGTACTGTATTACCAATATTAGTATTGGCAGCCGGTATTTACGGTTCATACGAGTTAGCAGGTTTATATGGTGTGGCCATTGCTGCCGCAGGTATGATGGCAACAACAGCCATGCAACTAGCAATTGATGCTTTTGGCCCTATTGCTGACAACGCAGGTGGTATTGCAGAAATGAGTCAACTACCTGAAGAAGTTCGTGGACGTACAGACAATTTAGATGCCGTAGGAAACACTACCGCTGCCACAGGCAAGGGTTTTGCTATTGCATCGGCTGCTCTTACCTCACTAGCCTTATTTGCAGCTTTTGTGGGTATAGCAGGTATAAATGCTATTGATATATACAAAGCCAACGTATTGGCAGGTTTATTTGTTGGTGCTATGATACCATTTATATTCTCTTCATTAGCTATTGCAGCCGTTGGCCGCGCAGCTATGGATATGGTAAACGAGGTACGTCGCCAATTCCGCGAAATACCGGGTATTATGGAGTATAAAGCCAAACCTGAGTATGAAAAATGTGTTGAAATTTCAACTAAAGCTTCTATTCGCGAAATGATGCTACCCGGTGCTATTGCACTTGTAGTTCCTGTGATTGTAGGATTTATATTTGGCCCTGAAGTTTTAGGCGGTGTATTAGCAGGTGTTACTGTTAGCGGTGTACTTATGGGTATGTTCCAAAGTAACGCAGGTGGTGCATGGGATAATGCTAAAAAATCGTTTGAAAAAGGTGTTAACATTGATGGAGAGATGTACTACAAAAAATCAGAACCACACAAAGCATCTGTAACAGGTGATACTGTGGGCGATCCTTTTAAAGACACTTCTGGCCCATCAATGAATATCCTTATCAAATTAATGTCTATCGTTTCATTAATTATAGCTCCTCATATTGCTGTAAACGGTGGCGGACATGGTGCTATGGCTGGTGGAGCTGATTGCTGTGTAAACGGTGCTAAAACCGAGTGCAGTGCGCACGGTGGACATCATGGCGCTCATACTAATGCTAAATGCGATATGGAAAAATGTATGCACATGAGCCCTGAAGAGTGTGCTGCTTACTGCGATAGCGTAGGTTGTACCCCTGAGCAAAAAGCTGAATGTGTAAAACACGCTAAAGAAGGACACCACCCAGAAGGTGTTGACCACGATAAAATGCACAATGATAGTGCTCACTAAGGCTTATCATTAATAGGTATATAAAATAGCCCCGCTTTGTAAGCGGGGCTATTTTTTTGGATGAATATCTGTTAAACTCTTACAAAATCAGTTAATTAAACCAATGGCTGTGCCGCTTCTAAAAATAATTGGTGCAATTGCATCACTTGAGGTATTAAAGGTTGCTTACCGTCGTTTTTAATCACAAAATCAGCACGAGCTATGCGTTCACGCTCGCTAAGCTGATTGTTCATGCGCTTCAACACATCTGCCCGTTTAGCACCATCGCGTTCAACCACACGTTGCAGTCTCACCTGCTTTGGGGCACTAACTGTAATTACATAATCAAGATCTTTATAACTTTCGCTTTCAAACATCAATGCAGCCTCTTTTATCACATAAGGGCAATGGGGTTGTAGCTCTGCCCATTGTTTAAAGGCTTCTTTAACGGCAGGGTGTACCAAAGCATTTAGTTTTTCTACTTTTGTTTTATCGGCAAATACAATTTGTGCCAGTTTTGTGCGAATAAGTTGCTTATCGTTTCCGTATATATCATTACCAAAAGTTGCCTTTAAGGCTTTTATCAATTGGGTATTTGTATTCATCAAGTCGCGGGCTTGTAAATCAGCGTTAAATATGGGTATGCCCATTTGCTCAAATATATTGCACACAGTGCTTTTGCCGCTCCCTATTCCACCTGTAACCCCTATTTTTAGCATATATTGTTATGTATTGGTATAAACAAAAAAAACTCAGGCACAAAAGTACCTGAGTTTTTGGTATAGAATAAAATACTAACTTATTTTTTCTCTTTTTCTACTTTGGGGTTGTTTATGGCTTGTGTAGCCTCCATAGATATAGATGATTTTTCTATTCTCATGCGTACACCTTCTTCAAGCTCAATTACCATATTGGTATCGCCCATTTCTATTATTTTGCCGTGTATACCGGCCACATTCACAATTTTGTCGCCTTTTTTCAACTCTTCTCTAAACTTACGCTGTGCTTTCGCTTTACGAGTTTGAGGAAGTATAAAAAATACGTACATCACCACTATTATTAGTAAAAAGGGCATCATCCCCATTATTCCACCTTGTCCACCTGATCCCTGAGCACCACCACCCAGCAACAAAACGTGCATTAACATCAAATTCATCTATAATTATTTTTTAGGGTTTACCTGTATGGTAAATTTAACTTCTTTTATATCATCAGGTGCAAGAGCATTTGATTTAATCATTATAGATTTAGTAATCTGTCCTGTACCTCTTCCTTCGCTATTGTATTTAGCTTTTATTTTACCTTTTGCACCTGGGGCAATGGGTTCTTTTGGCCAGTCATCAGTAACTGTGCAACCACAAGTAGGTTCAACTGCACTAAGTACTAAACTGCTTTTTCCTGTGTTTGTAAAATTGTACACTACTTCTACCGATTCACCTTCAGTAATAGCCTTCAATTCCAATTGATCTTTTTCAAATGTAATCATTGGTGCAGTTGCAGGGTCTACTGCCGCTGTAGGCTCAGTAGCTGTTGAAGGGTTATCTATTACTGTTGGGTCTACGTCTGCCGTATTTTCTGTATTAGTTTGTCCTTCGGCCTCTGTTACTGCCGCTCCTTTTTTTTCACCGCAGGCAGTTGCCATTGCGGCTACAACAAATAATAATGCTATTTTTTTCATTGTTTAGCTTTTAGGTTTTTAAATTTTATTTCAAAGTTAATATGCAGCAATTATTCAACCAAACCCCTTCCCTGTTTCAAAATTTTATTTTCTGCCTTCAACTCGTTTTTAATTTTATCTAATACACCATTTAAAAACGAATTGCTTTTGGGTGTGCTGTATAGTTTTGATATTTCTAAATACTCGTTTATGGTTACTTTAACAGGTATCGAGGGAAAGTCTATCATTTCACACAAAGCCATCTTCATCAATACCAAATCGGTAGTAGCAATACGTTCACTATCCCATTTTTCGGTTTTCTTCGATATCAAATCAAGGTAAACGCTATCGTTGTTTAGTGTTTTTCTAAACAAATCGCGTGCAAATTCCCAGTCTTCATCCCAGTTGCTTGTCAGGTCAACCAAAAAATCGCCATCGCTACCTTCTTTTATATCCTCAATTGTTTTGGCTAAGTATTTAAAAATAATCTTTTTATCGTCTTGCCAGTGCATACTCAGCTCTTCCATATATTGCTCAAAATCATCCGATTCAGGCAAATAAACAGCAAAAAACGAGTGCATAAGACGTTTTTGAGCCTCAAAATCTTTCACAGGCTCATCAAGGTATTGCTGAAACAGTCTACCTCCTTTAAAGTCGTTAAATATAATGCGAAGCAATTCTTTATTATCACTCCAGTTTTGTTTAACTACTTTTTTGTGTCTTTGATTAAAGAAAAGTGAGTTTTGAAGAATATTAATCAACCCGTTGTATAGAAAGGTATTACCTGTTTCTATATCACGCTGAGTAGGGAAATATTTAATATCTTCGGGTCTAGCTTCGTTTTCGATGAAATATTTCAACTCAACGGGCAGGTTGAGTATGAAAAGATACATCTCTTCGATACGCTTGATACTATTGAGCAAGAAGGTTTCGTAACGTGCCGTTACCGGTTGCTCTTCCCTATTGTTGGCATATAATGCCTGAAATACCTTAATCCGCAGAATTCTCCTGTTGAGCATAAAAAAACGGCTGCAAAAATACGGCTTATTATGAGATATGCCGCTTTTGTTTCAACTTTTTATTGTTATCGGTTAAAAAAGTGTGGTAATATCTTGCACACCAACGGGGCGAACAGTATTGAAACCTTCGGCATATTTTACCCCTATAAATCTACCCATATCAAGGCAACGACCTGTTATTGCCTCTAAAAAATGAGGGGTAGAAATCGGCGTGATTGGCTCTGTTGATTGGGGGTTAAAAAATTGTGTCTCAAAGGCTTTTATAGCGGCTATTTTAATATCGTAGTAGTCGGTAATATCAAAAACAACGTCGGGTTTTATAAAATAATCCTGTATGTAACGTAGCATTAGCTTTGGCCTCCAAGGGGCTTGGTTTACGCCATTGTGTTGAGTTTCAATTTTTATTAATCCTGAAAGAAAACAGGCATCTTGTACCAAATCACCACCTTTTCCGTGGTCGGTGTGCCTATCGCTTTGTGCGTTCAACAATACCGTATCGGGTTGGTATTTGCGTAGCATTTCTATCACTTTAAGTTGATTGGCAGTGTCATTCACAAAAAAACCATCTTTCATGCCCAAATTTTCGCGCACTTCTACACCAATAATTTTTGCGGCATTGGTAGCTTCTACCAATCGTTGGGCAGCACTACCGCGTGTACCTAATTCACCTTGAGTTAAATCTACAATGCCTACTTTTTTACCTTTAGCAATATGTGCAGCTATAGTGCCCGAACAGGCCAGCTCTACATCATCAGGGTGTGCGCCAAAGGCCAATATATCAAGTTTCATGGGTTGTTTTTATGTAATAATGGCGCAAATATAAGCTAACAATATTTGTAGCTACCTACCCACACTTTTATATAATAAGCGCATAACAGCAACCGCAAGGGAACAAAAAATTGGCAAAGGGTAGCAGTACTCACAACCTATATAGGTATTTTAGCGTTTTACTTTTATGAAATACGTTGTTGGTTTGTTAGCCATTATAAGTATAGTTGCGTGTAAGCAAACCAGGCAGAAAGAAGAGCCTAAAAGCTATTTCTGTTCGCCACAACTAGAAGCATTTTTTAGTGGTGCCGATAGTTTACCTGTTATTGAGTTTGAGTATGATGATAGTCTCTCTTTAATAAAAGAACGATTAGCTCGCCTGATTGATACAACCACAACTACACAAGACTATTTTGTGTTTTTCAAAATCAAATACACTATTGATAGAGGGAAATCACCTATTTATTTAAAGGTTTTTATTAGGAACCCATTTCCTGCTTTCCTCCCACCATACTGTGGTTTTAAAAATAGATTAGACATAAGAATTAACTCAATAGGTCAATACCTTGTTGAAGCAGAATACCAAGACACATCAAACGTTAAAGCAATGGTAATCAAACATATTAAAAACTATGGAAAAGAACCTGAATATTCTGACTCACCTCTTAAAGCTAATACCCGAATCATATGGGATTATCAAACCCATGAAACAAACTTCAATTATATTATAAAAACCATTCTATCAGCTTATACACAAGTATTAGAACAAGCAGCACAAACCACTTACAATAAGGATTTTTGCCAACTAACTGCTACACAAACTGATAGTTTATTAGTTAATTATGATTTTAAATTACAGTTAGATTATAGAGAATTAGAATACCCGGAGATTGATTTTATTCTACCTCTACCAAAAGGATCTTTTAAAGATTTGCCCTAAGTAACTTTATTTATCTTTGCCCAATGGCAGCCCAACCGCTAAACAAAATACTTGTTATACAAACCGCTTTTATAGGCGATGCTATTTTGGCAACAGGTATTCTTGAAAAACTGCACCAATATTACCCTACTGCACAAATAGATTTTTTGGTACGTAAAGGCAACGAGAGTTTATTTGCTCAACATCCATTTATACATCAATTATTGGTGTGGGATAAGAAAAAAGGCAAATACAAAAACCTGCTTAACACGCTGAAAATCATAAGAAACAACAAATATGACCTAACAGTCAATTTACAGCGTTTTGCAGCATCGGGTTTTCTAACAGCTTTTTCAAAAGCCAAAAAAACAATCGGGTTTAGCAAAAATCCCTTGTCGTTTCTTTTTACCCAAAAAGTAGAACACCAATACAACCACCACGAGATTGTAAGAAATCATTATTTAATAAGTGCGATTACGGATAGTGAGGCTGCAAAACCAAAACTATACCCAAATGCTACTGATTATAAAAAAGTAGACGGGTATAAAAGTGCTCCTTATATTTGTATAGCTCCTGCTTCTGTATGGTTCACCAAGCAGTTTCCCAAAGAAAAGTGGGTAGAGTTTCTTAATGCTATCCCCTCGCCTATTAATGTGTATTTATTGGGTGCGCCTAGTGATGCCCAACTCTGCAATGAAATAATAAACACAGTTACAAATACCAATACATCGTGTACCAATCTTGCGGGTGAGCTTAGTTTATTGCAAACCACCGCACTAATGCGCGATGCTGTAATGAATTACACCAACGATTCAGCACCGTTGCATTTGGCATCATCCATCAATGCACCTACACGCGCTATGTTTTGCAGTACAGTAAGCAGTTTTGGGTTTGGGCCATTAAGTGATAATAGTGCTATTATAGAAACTGATTTACAACTAGATTGTCGTCCATGCGGATTGCACGGGCATAAAGCCTGCCCAAAAGGACATTTTAAGTGTGTACTTAGTATTGATGTGCAAAAAATGGTGAGTGCTATTAATAAAAGTTAGACTTATTATGAAGAATCTTTAGAAAGAAATTATAAAGTACGTGAGCCCTAAGATTAAAAGCGACTAAAGTAATGCCATAAATTAATAAAGAGAAAAATAGATTAAACAAGTCTCCATTAACAATAAAACCTATAATTGGTATAACAAACAAGGGCAGGAAAAAAATATACCCTAACCAGTATATAGATATAATAATTTCCACTTTACATTTCTCTCCTTTTTCTACCACTTTACCCCATAGTATTGTTGAATATTCTGCTAAAAACTCTTTCTCTTGTATTAGACTATACTTACTGAGAAATTTTCGAAAGAAAAATCTAAATCCATTACTACCAACATAGCCTATATAATCATTTCTTTTTCCTTCCCAATCGTCGAAGCAAATAGCCGTTTTCAACCTCTCCATAAAATCAATGCACTTTTCATCAATTTCAAAAGTAGTTTTATACCAAGGCACCCACCTAAATTTCATTTCGCTAATTTATAATTTATAACATCTATTGCCATTAGTAAAATCTCGCCTTGGCTAATTATCTTTGCCGCCCGTAAAATGAAACAGCATCTAAGCCATCCTGTATTTGAAGTAATAGGTCAAGCTGCCCAAAAACTTGGTGTTGAGTGCTATGCTATTGGGGGCTTTGTGCGTGATATTTTTTTAGGTCGCGATAGTAAAGATGTTGATATAGTGGCTATTGGCAGTGGTATCGACTTGGCGCACGAGGTGGCCAACAACCTGCCAAATACCCCATACGTCAGTTATTTTAAAAACTTTGGCACTGCCATGCTAAAAACTGATGATGACTGGGATATTGAGTTTGTGGGCGCACGTAAAGAATCGTACAACCGCAATTCGCGAAAACCTATTGTTGAAGACGGCACGTTGGAAGACGACCAAAACCGTCGCGATTTCACCATAAATGCCTTAGCAATTTCACTGAATAACGATACCTATGGTGAGTTGCTTGACCCTTTTGACGGAATAAAAGACCTTGAAAACAAGATTATCCGAACTCCACAAGATGCTGATATAACGTTTAGCGACGACCCTTTGCGCATGATGCGCGGTATACGCTTTGCCAGTCAACTGGGTTTTACAATTGAACCTAAAACGCTTGAGGCCATACACCGCAATGCCGAAAGAATAAAAATAGTATCGATGGAGCGTATTAGCGACGAGCTGAACAAGATAATACTTGCGCCTACCCCATCAATAGGCTTTTTATACCTGTACGATACAGGTTTGCTAAAGATTATTTTTCCTGAATTGGTGGCCATGCAAGGAGTAGAAATAATAAACGGCAAAGGACATAAAGATAATTTTTACCACACCTTGCAGGTGTTGGATAATATAAGCCAAGATACAAACGACCTTTGGTTGCGCTGGGCAGCTATTTTGCACGATATAGCCAAACCACTAACCAAACGCTTTGAAAAAGGACACGGTTGGACTTTTCACGGACACGAAGACAAGGGCGCACGCATGGTGAAAAAGATTTTTACCCGCCTCAAACTTCCGCTGAATGAAAAGATGAAGTATGTAGAAAAGCTGGTGGCCTTGCACCTTCGCCCCATAGTTTTATCACAAGAAGTAGTTACCGATAGTGCCATACGCCGCCTAATTGTTGATGCAGGGGAAGATGTTGGAGATTTACTTACACTTTGCAAGGCCGATATTACCTCGAAAAATGAGGCTAAGGTGAAAAAGTTTTTGGCCAACCTTGTAGTAGTGCGTCAAAAAATTGAAGACGTTACCGAACGAGATAACTTGCGTAATTTTCAGCCGCCCATTACAGGCTTTGATATTATGGAAAGTATTGATATTACAAACAATACTCAAATTGGTGCTATAAAAAATGTAGTGCGCGAGGCTATTTTAGAAGGTGAAATAAAAAACGACAGAGAAGAAGCCTTACTGCTAATGAAAAAGACAGCAGAACAAATGGGCTTAAAATCAAAATAACATTAAAATTTTAGCACAATTATCTTTTTTAGTTAATTTGCTTTTACGAAACACTATGCCACTATATAAGTTTAAAGTTTACTTTGAAGACAACGAAGATGTATACCGAGTGATTGAGATAAAACCCGGTCAAACCTTTACACACTTTCACGATGTTATTCTTCAATCGATTGGTTTTGATAACCAACACGATGCTTCGTTTTATATGAGCGATGATATGTGGAGAAAAGGTGAAGAGATAAGCAAGCAGAAAAAAGGCGAAAATGTAGTGATGAAAGATGCTAAGCTAAATGCTTTTATTAACGACCCACACCAAAAAATACTGTTTGTATACGATGGCCAATGGTGGTTTAACTGTGAGTTGGCAGGCATAGTGATGACTGAAAACCCCGCTACGGATTACCCCAGTGTGTTTAAAAGTGTTGGCAAAGCACCCAAACAATATGCCGCCAAAGACAAAAAATTTGGTGAGGGACTTGAAGAAGATGAGTTTGAATACATAGCCCGTAACTTACTTGCAGGTGATGTGAGCGAAGAAGAACTAAAAGAACATGAAGGTTTTGGTGATGCTACTGATGACGAGGATAGTGACAGTGAAGACGACGACATGGTAGACGATGATTTGAGCTTATTGGACGAAGATTAAGCTTTGGTATCTGAAAATCAAAAATACCTTATTGTTGTAGCAGGGCCAACAGCCATTGGCAAAACAGCCTTAGCAATAAAACTAGCGCAACATTTTACTACTGAGATTATTTCGGCCGACTCGAGGCAATTTTACAAAGAATTAAATATTGGTGTAGCAAAACCCTCAACCGATGAGCTTGCAGCTGCCCCGCACCATTGTATTGGCCATATAGGTATACAACAGCCTTATACTGCCGCTGATTTTGAGCGGGATGCGTTGCAGCTTTTAAGGTCTCTTTATACTAAGCACAATGTTGTAATTTTGGTAGGAGGTTCAGGTTTGTTTATCAATGCACTTCTTAACGGTTTGGACGATTTACCCTCGGACGAAAACACCCGACTGATATTAAACCAACGCTATGAAAGTGAAGGATTACTACCTTTAACTACACAACTTAAAGAACTTGACGAGGAAAGCTACAATGCTATTGATACAAACAACCCACGCAGGGTAATACGGGCTTTAGAAATTTGCTTAGTTTCAGGTCAAAAAGCTTCAGTATTAAAACAAAACACTGCAGCATCAAGACCGTTTATTCCTATAAAAATTGCCCTAAATACAGATAGAGAGAAACTTTACCAACGCATAAATAAAAGGGTTGATGCTATGATGGATGAGGGGCTGGAAAACGAAGTAAAAGGGTTACTTGCCTATTCTACTCTTAACGCTTTACAAACCGTTGGCTACAAAGAACTGTTTGACTATTTTAACGGAAATACATCGCTGGCAAAAGCTATTGACTTGGTAAAACAACATACCCGAAACTATGCTAAACGACAGATTACTTGGTTTAGAAAAGATACTGAGTATACTTGGTTTGAACCAACACAGTTAACGGATATTATAGGGCATATAAACAAAGTTCTTCATGCTGATAATGCAGGTTGATTATTAGCTTAACTCCTCGTGCGCTAAACCACTTTAAAGCCTTTTACAATTAACCATACTGCTAACGACATTTCGTAAAGGGCAATAGGTAGTGCTAACAAAATGCCCCACATCGAAATTTGCTCAATAATCCCAAACATTTCAAGCAAAGCAGCAACCATAATTAAGCATGAGGCTATTGTACCCAACATTGATAATTTTTTAGGTACTAAACCTGTTTTGCGAAACACAAAACTGTATAGAAAAGTATTAATGGCCAGCATAAAATTAGGCCCTAAAATAAAAGTCCATTTATGCATTGCAATAAATACCAAACCCAGTGATGTGGCATGGGATTTATCAGTAATGGTATTTGCTGAATAATATTGACTTATTGCAAGAACAGACAAAACACTGATGATGCCTAACAGAATAAAAAACACTTCTAATATTCTGAAACTGACATAGCCCATTCCCAAACTTTCGTTGTATCGTTTAAGGTATGGATATAGCATTATTGCTGTACCTGTGGCTGTTACTGCCAAAATTAATTCGTTAATAGCCCCAAAAATAATTTGATTGTAATTATTGCTGCCCGAAATAATAAAATCATTATCAGTCAAAATAGGGTCATACAGTTTCAACCCTATAATAGATGATACAGCAGCAACAATAAAAAAAACTCCTGTAAGAGAAGCATTCGCTTTAGTACTCTTATTTTCTGAAAATACAGTATCCATTTGCTCTATTAATATTATGAAGAGCAAAAGTATAGTTAGGCATTTTTTCAAAAATTATCTTTTGATAATAAATGCAATCTTAACGGTGGTGATTGGAGATTCTTTTGCGAATTCTACTTAATGACACTTGTGTGATGCCTAAGTAACTTGCCAAATGGTATAAAGGTATTCGGTTTGCCAAATCAGGATTTTTTTCAATCAATTTTAAATACCGTTGTTCGGGGTTAAAGTTCTTAAAACCATCCAATTCAACAGTTTTTTGTATCAACAACTCACCATTCATTTGCAGTAGTAAAGATGATAATTTTGGTATTTTTTTCACCAATTCTCTATTTCGTTCACCACTACCTACTGCCAATACACAGTCTTCAAGGCACGACAAATAATATTGAGATGAAGTATGAGTTTGGTAGCTAACAGGTGTAATTGTTTGGTTCTCTATATAAAAATCAGTATTGCGTTCTTCACCGTCAATCAAGTAATACGCCCTTACACATCCGCTTAAAACGAAATAACATTCAGTAGCTAATGCTCCTTCTACAAGCAATACTTCATTTTTCTTATATTGCCTTATTAGGTTTTGCTCTCTAACTATTCTTATTTCTTCGTCAGAAAGTGAAATATATTTAGATATGTAATCTATTATTAACTCATCCATTATCTACGAGTTGCTTTCAAGCACAAATCTAGTTTTAATATTGTTCACTGGCTGCTATTACTTCTATTGATATATACTCAGTAAGTTTCTGTTAACAAAAGCGATACTATAAAGTTAAAACAAAAAAACCCGCTGTTAGCGGGTTTTTAAAAATCTTATGTAAAGATATAATTATTTAACGTCAGCCACAGTTCCGTTAACAATAACACGACCTGTTGAACCTTGTTTCCAAACTACAACAGCTATTCTAAGGTTATCTTTGTTCCAAGCAGACTCAATAGTTCCACTAAAATCTTTAGAAACTATTTGACCTGATGTAGCAGTTGTTGCTAAATCATCACCGGTAGTATTGGTGGTAAGTGCTTTGCGAAGTACGTTATTGTGTATCGCGCTATTATCCCAACCTGTACCAGAAACATATTGACGAAGAGCTATACCATCTTCAATTATATATACAGAAATGAAGTGAGGCTCACTAGTTGCATCAAAAAACTTAGTTTTTGTATTTACAGTAAGTGAAGTGCCATTTAGCGTAGCTTTAATAGAAGAGTTTGCAGATGCAGTTTTACCTTGTATTACTGATACTTGGTTTTCTATACCTGTTTTCATTGATGAACCACCGCCTACTTTGTAACCTGAAAGACCAGCTCCACCAAGAGCACATGTTGGTACTGAGTTTACAGCCCAAGCACCTGCTAATGCATTAGCTTCAGGAGTATTTAATGGATCGGGAGTTCCTTGACTGTTTAAATGACAAGCAACAACTACAAATTTATCGCCTTGAGCTTGCTCAACAGCTGCCATTGCGGGCTTACCGTATTGACCGCATGGGCCGCACCAGTTACCTGATAAGTAAAAAGCAACTGCTTTTTGCTCTTGTGCAATAGCAGGCTCATTATTGCCTGTATTGCCTGGAGTTGCAGTTTCTTCATCTTTTTTACAAGAAGAGAATGCCACTGCTACTGCTAAGAAAAGTGTTAGTAGAGATAACTTTTTCATAATTAGTATTTAAAGTAATTTAGTTATTGTTTATAATATTAATACGGACTGCGATTTAGTAATAAGTGTTGTAACATGCAAAAAAAATTATTTGGCTACACGTATTATTAAAAACTCAACCCTGCGATTTTTCTTTCTTCCCTCAGCGGTAGTATTAGTAGCTATTGGTTTTGAATCACCATACCCTTCTGTAAATATTCGTTTGGCATCAATGCCTTTTTCTACTAAATATTTCCGCACTGCTTGCGCCCTTTGCTTGCTTAACGTTAAGTTTACGGCAGAACTTCCTACATTATCAGTATGCCCTTCAATAGATACTAGGTAGTTGGGTTTTGCTTTAAGCAATTGCGCCAGCTTATTCAACGCCTCATAAGATTCTTCTTTTATTACTGCACTGCCTGTGGCAAATTGCAAATTATTGTAGGCTTCTTGCAGCACCTCATCTTCGTTTTGGGTTTGGGGTTGTGGTTTCGTTTTTGGCACCAATGTAGGAGTAGTGTCTTTAACTTCTTCGGGGCAGCCTGCAAATTGTTTTAAACCCGCTGCATTAGGACATTTATCTTCGTTATCAGCCACACCATCACCATCCGTATCAGGACAGCCGTTCATTGCAGCAGTTCCGGCAGCATCAGGGCATTTATCTTCACTATCGGCAATACCATCATTGTCTGCATCGGGGCAACCGTCAAGCTTTTTATCACCTGCCACTTCAGGACATTTATCCAAACTATCGGTAACACCATCTTTATCCGTATCAGGGCAACCTTTCATCGATTTTATTCCTGCAACATCAGGGCAACGGTCTTCTGAATCAGCAACACCATCACCATCGGTATCGGGGCAACCTTTAAACTTCCATACACCGGCCACTTCGGGGCACTTATCCTTTTTGTTAGATACCATATCGTGGTCTCTATCTTTTGGCTTTTTATAGGCTATGGGTATAGCTATACCTGCATAGGCATCCATACTGTATAGGTTACGTGATTTGAATAATAGAGACCCTACCCTATCAGAGCCTATAAACATAGGGCCAAATTTGAAAAACAAACCAAAGTTTACCGATTTAAAATCGTTGTTAACTACTAAGGGTATAGCTGCTTCAAACCATTTTGATTCATAACGAGGCGTTACGGAAAGTTGATTAAAGTACCGCATTCCTACACCACCTTTTTTACGCAAACTTTGTATATAAGTAACGTTTGCAAACAAATTGCGGTAGATATTGTAATCAAATTGTAGGTTTAAAGTAGCAGGCAATTTAGAACGAAAGGAGTTGTTTGCTGATTGAAAACCATTGGTAATACGGCCTATGTAGGCGTTCATTCTATCAAAACCACTTAAGTCTCCGTTCTCTTGTCCAAAATCATCAAAAGCACGACGTAAGGTATCAAACTGCCCTACATTTACCGAAAGGTTTTGAGGCAATACTCTCTCGCCCACCCATCTGCTATTGTTATAGTTTATACCTCCCAAATCAGTAAGTGCTGCGGCTATTCTAAACTTATGTTTAACAGCACTTCTATCGTAGCGTTTTTTGCCATCCATAGTATACTTAAAATCTTTATAGTCGGGTCTATACTCGTAGGTAAAACCTATATCAAACCCCCAACCTTTACCCAATGGATCTTTAAACAGTATACGTGAAGCACTTAAATCAGCTCCATTGGCAGTGTAATAGTTTTCATCAACATAGGCGTATTGTATATTGGCATTTACAAACCCCATACTATCGCCATTGTAAACTATTATACCTCCATTGGGTTGGTTCTGAAAATACGAACTGTACAAACCTGTAAGGCGTTTTGCGGTAACTCCAACTTTAAAAGCTTGCTCCTTATCCTCGTACACCAAAGCACTGTAAGTAAAGCTATATTCAGTAAAAGCATTGGCATTTAATGTAAAATCGTTTTGACCATAAAGGGTATTATATGCCAAGCTATCAGGCCCTGAAAATGCAGGGTTAGTAGGGTCTGTTCCCCAACGGGCAATACGTGCCAAGTTTTCATTCATATCCAGCAATTGCACCCCTGCCCGTACCCGTGTACCAAAAGCTATTGTATGTTTTGGGCCTATTGAAAACAGAAACGAAGGCCCTCTAACCTCCGTCATAAAACTTATGTCCTTATTTTTTCCGTTTAAGTTCTCTTTTAGATAGTTGTCCTCAAAAGTAGGGTTTCCACTACCGTCTAAATATTGACTTTGCACTGTTCCGAAAGGCACACGCCAAGCACTATACGGCAAATCAAGACTTATGTAATTATTATATAAATTAGTATTGAAACTAGCCAAATTCATATAAAAATTATACTTATTATTAGCTATGGTAGCGGGGTTTAGGTACATACCGTTTGTTCCGGCATAGCTACTATTAGCATAGCCCAACCAGTGCTGTGCCTGAATAACCGAAGGACATACAAATAGAAATAATAAAAATAGCTTTGAGTAAAATTTCATCATGGGCAATTTATTTACATCAAAATAACAATTTTTTAAGGTGAGATGCACGCACAGAGTGTTGATAACCAAAAAAATAATCCCGTGCTACTGATGTAACACGGGATTATTTATGATTGTAATGACTGCGACCTATTTTATTACTTTAAACTCAACCCTTCGGTTTTTCTGCCTGCCTTCTGCGGTTTTATTGCTTGCTACGGGGCGAGTATCGCCAAACCCTTCGGTTTTAACACGTGTTTCAGCAATACCTTTATCAATAAGGTATTTTTTCACAGCGTTGGCACGGTCTTCACTTAATTGTTGGTTTGCTTTGGCATTACCTACATTATCTGTATGACCAGCTATATATATGCGATAATTGGTTTTTGTATTCATTAATACCACTAACTCATCTAGGCTTTTGAATGATTCAGCCTGAATTATTGATTTTCCTGTTTCAAACTCTAAGTTATCAAAGGCCTCACGCAACACTTTTTCTTCCTCTTCATCCAATTCCAATATCTCAATCTTCTCTTCAACTTTTGGGCAACCGTTGTTTTCTTTTAATCCGGGGGTAAGCGGGCACAAATCATCATAGTCTTGCACACCATCACCATCGGTATCAGGGCAACCGTTAAACTGTGGCAAACCTGCTGCATCAGGGCATTTATCAATATTATCAGGTATTTTATCGCCGTCGGTATCAGGGCAGCCATTGTATTCAGCCAAGCCTTTTTTACCGGGGCATTTATCCAGCTTATCAGGTATACCATCACCATCGGTATCAGGGCAACCGTTAAACTGTGGCAAACCGGGTTCGTTTACACACTCATCATATTTATCAATAATACCGTCGGCATCACTATCAGGGCAGCCGTTTAGTTCGGGCATTCCTTTTTCATTAATGCAAGAATCTAAGCGATCTTCTATACCGTCTTCGTCAGTATCAGGGCAACCGTTAAACTTAGCCAATCCAAATACCTCAGGGCATTCGTCCTTAGAGTCTTCAATACCGTCTTTATCCGTATCAGGGCAACCATCAAACTGTGGCAAACCCGCCACATCAGGACACTTATCTTTAGAGTCAACTATGCTATCATTATCCCTATCAGGGCAGCCCATAAACTCCCACTTACCTGCTTCACGCTTGCAAAGGTCTTTTTTATCCGATACTCCATCGTTATCTCTATCCCTTGGGTTACGCTTAAACAAGGGTAGCGACATACCAGCATAAAAATCTAAACCGTTTACATTTTTAGATTTAAATAAGCCTGTTAGGTTATCAGACCCCATAAAGAAGGGGCCAAAACGGGCAAAAAGCCCAAAAGAAAAATTACGATAATCATTATTAAGCACTAATGGCATAGAGGCTTCAAACCAACGGGTTTCGAAACGAGGCGTTGCTGCCAACATTGAAAACTGGCGTGCTCCTATAGCTCCTTTTCCTCTAAGACCTTGCAGCCACATTACGTTAACATACACATTGTTCACTACCCTAACATCGGCCTGTATATTAAAGGCTGTGGGCAGTTTTGATGTAAACTCGGTTTTCTTATCGTCAAAACCAAAAACAGCACCTGCGGCACGATCAAAACGATCAAGCACACTTTCATCAACCCCAACATTATCTACACTTTCAAATATTTTCCCCACAGTATCTATACTACCCCATGTAACCGTTCTATTTTTTGACAAGGTATTGCTGCGTACATATTTTGGGCTGCTGTATTTAATACGCCCAAAATCCATAAGTGTACCGCTAATACGCAAAAAGTATTTATTCTCTGTTTTATCCCAACGTTCTTTATTGTCCAGTTTATAGCGGTATTCTTTATGATTAGGCCTAAACTCGTAGGTAAAGCCTAAATCAATACCGTAGCCCTTGCCTACCCTATTGGGGCCAAAAACACTAGCAAAATCAAGACCATAGCTATTGCTATCGGTTTTGTACAGATTTTCACCTACATAGCCGTACTGTATGTTTGTATTGGTAAAAGTTATACTGTCAACACCTTTAATGGTAACACCTCCGCCACCTTCGTTTTTAAAATAAAACGAGTATAAACCGGCAAGGTATTTATAGGTAAAACCTGCCTTTAAGAAATGTTCTTTTTTATCTAAAATAACTGCTGCGTATGTAAAACCCACTTCGGCAAAGCTGTTTACATTTATACCAAAACGAGTTTCGCTATACAATTGCTCATAAGAAAGCCCATCAGGGCCTTGAAAACCTGTTGTAGAGTCATCTAAACCCCAACGTATCATACGCGCTATAGGCTGCGATACATCAACTGCTTGCACAAATGTGCGGCTGCGGGTAGTAACACCTATTGCGTGTTTAGGATGAAGCGAAACCATAAAGCTAGGCCCGCGCAATTCTGTAGAAAAATTAACAACCTTATCTTTTCCATTAAGGTTTTCTTTAAAATTTGCATCAGTAAGCTTGGTGCTTGTGTCTCTTAATGCACGATACAATGATTTATCCCCACTAAAACTAATATAGTTATTATACATATTAGTACCCACACCAAAAAAGTTGATATACCCACCTACACGGCTATCAACAATTGATGAAGGATTAAGATAAACACCATTAGTACCTGCATAGTTGCCATTTGCAACGCCAATCCAGTTTTGTGCAGATAGTTGTAGGGCACAACAAAAAATAACGAGGCTTAATAAAAGCTTGTTCATAGGCTATGAATTAAAACATCAAAAATACGCTAAATACATTATTTGCATATAAAGGTATTAAAAACAGTTTGTGGAAAAACATTAGTAATAATACCGAACAAATCATCGAAACTTTGCACTTGTATTATTTTTCTTTTTTTACTGATGACGGGGATACAAAACAGAATAATTGCCGCGGCTGCACTGTTTGGCTTATTGGCAATAGCCATTGGAGCTATGGGAGCACACTTTTTAAAAGATAGTCTTGACACTAAGCAATTGGGACAAATAGAAACGGCTGCTCGCTACCAAATGTATGGTGCTTTAACCTTGCTGGGTTTAGGTACATTGGCAGGAAAAATTCGTAAGTCGTTTGCAAAAATTAGTTACATAGCTTTTACGCTAGGCATATTATTTTTTAGTTTTTCGCTATACGGTATAGTAGCTTGTGATGTGTTAAGCATTAATCTGCCAAAATTTGTATTTTTAATTACCCCGGTGGGAGGTCTTTTACTTATGTTTGGTTGGGGTACATTGTTTTATTATGCCATAAAAAATCTTTATGTGCACAACGATGACAAAAGAAAAAAAGCCCATAATACTAGCAAATAATAGTATATTTAACTGCTAATGCTATATTTATGCCCTGATAGGCAAAAGGCTTGTTATGAAAACTATATATTTTCTTCGCCACGCAAAATCGAGTTGGAAAGATGCAGAACTTTCTGACATTGACAGACCGCTAAACAAGCGAGGAAGAGAGAATGCGCCACTAATGGGCAGGCACCTGCGTACATTGCGCGTTAAACCACAACTAATAATTGCCAGCCCATCAAAACGTACTATGACTACCGCCCTTATTGTGGCTGATAGAATTGGATACGAAGAACGCAACATAAAAATTGATATGGAGCTGTACGGTGCCAATGTGGCACAAATAGCTCGTTTACTATATCACCTTGATGATAATCTGAAAAAAGTGATGCTAGTAGGCCACAACCCCTCGTTTACACTTATTGTTGATTATTTTACAGGCCAGCCCATTGATAATATGCCCACCAGTGGCTTGGTACAAATAGACTTTGATGTGAAAAGCTGGCAAGAAATTACACCAAAAACCGGTAAACTAATCTTATTTGAATATCCTAAAAAGATTGAAGCCGAGCTGAAAGCAAAAACAAGCAAAAAGGCATTATAATTGCCGTTTATCTTTTCTTTTTCGCCCTCACCCAAAAACTTTAGTAAGTTTGCTACGCACGCATGTCGCTATTGCAGTTTAATACCGAAACAGACTCACAAGACCGTGAAACACTTTTTGCCGAAGTAGTTTTACCCCTACGTTTACCAAAAGCCTACACCTACCGCGTGCCTTTTGAGATGAACGATGATATAGCAGTGGGTAAGCGTGTAATAGTGCAGTTTGGTAAACGCAAAATATACTCAGGCGTTGTAAGAGAAGTATCTATACATCCTCCAAAAGGCTATCAGGCAAAATACATTTTACATGTATTAGACGATGAGCCTATAGTAAATAGTACCCTGCTAAAATTTTGGGATTGGATTGCCGAGTACTATATGGCACCCATTGGTGATGTGATGAAAGCCGCCTTACCATCGGCCATGAAGCTGGAAAGTGAATCGAAAATAAAATGGAATGCTTTAGCCGAAGGTATGGACGATACCGAGCTAAGCCAAAAAGAAGAAACTCTTCTTTTCGCTATAAAAAATCAAAAAGGACAAGAAATAGCACTGGGTGATGTGGCCGATATTCTCAATATTAAAAACACCTTTCCTGTTATCCGTTCGCTGTTCGATAAAGGGTTTATCATCATAAACGAAGAAATAAAAGACCGCTACAAACCCAAAACCCGCACAATAGTACGCCTAAACCCCGACCTTGCTAACGATTCGCCACTGCTGCGCGATTTGTTCAGCGGCTTAGAAAAACGCGCCCCAAAACAGTTGGATGTGCTGATGCACTTTTTTAGCCTGCAACACCAACAAGATGATATTTTTAAAGATGAAATAGCGCCTGAAACTTCGCACAAAACCGCTTTAAAATCATTAGTAAAAAAAGGTGTTTTTGTTGAAGAAGAAATACAGGTTGATAGGCTAAACACGCCACAACCCCAACTAATAGAAAACACCCTAAACCCTTTGCAACAAAAGGCTTTAGAAGAAACAGAAAACGCCCTTGCCGAAAAAGATGTGGTACTAATGCACGGCATTACCGGCAGTGGCAAAACCCACATATACATTGAACTGATAAAACAAACCTTAGAGCAAGGCAAGCAAGTACTATACCTTTTGCCCGAAATTGCCCTTACAATACAATTGGTAAGCCGATTGCGTGCCCACTTTGGCAACGATGTAGCAGTATCACATTCACGCTTTAACGAGCAGGAACGGGTAGAAATTTGGAACAACGTAGCCCACCAAAAAGCCAAAGTAATAGTAGGCCCCCGCTCGGCAATATTTTTACCTTTTCAAAATCTAGGGCTTATAATTATTGACGAGGAGCACGAGGGCAGCTTTAAACAAAACGACCCCTCACCCCGCTATCATGGTCGCGATGCAGCCATCTACCTTGCCCATTTGTGGCAAGCCAAAACACTATTGGGCACAGCCACCCCATCGGTAGAAACCTATTACAATGCCAAAGCGGGTAAATACGGTTTGGTGAAACTGGAAGAACGTTTTGGGCATGCACAACTGCCCCAAATACTTACTGTTGATATGGCCGAGGCAGCCAAAAAAAACCTACTAAAAGGCCCTTTTACCCAACACATGTTGGACTTGCTTACCCAAACCATAAAAAACGAAGAGCAGGCCATACTTTTTCAAAACCGCAAAGGCTTTGTGCCTATTACCGTTTGCAAAACCTGCGGCTGGGTGCCCAAATGCGAGAATTGCGATATAAGCCTTACCTACTATAAATACCACCGTGCCTTTAAGTGCCAGTTTTGTGGTTACCAACACGCCCCCTACAACAAGTGTGAGGCTTGCGAAAGCCACCACCTTGAAATGATGGGCTATGGTACCGAGCGTATTGAAGAGGAACTGCAATTGATTATGCCCAATGCCCGTACTGAACGTTTTGACCTTGAAAATACCCGCACCAAAAATGCTTACCATCGCATAATAAACGATTTTGAAAACCACAATATTGATGTGCTAATAGGCACGCAAATGGTGGCTAAGGGCTTGGATTTTGACGATATATCGCTAGTGGTGGTTTTGGATGCTGACCAACTGCTACACCAACCTGATTTTAGAGCAAATGAGCGTGCTTACTCGCTAATGAGCCAAGTGGCTGGCCGGGCAGGACGAAAAGAGAAATACGGGCAAGTGTTGATACAAACCCGCCGTCCCTACCACCCCACTATACAATACGTGCTAGTACACGACTATGAAGGGTTTTATCAAACCGACCTTAACGAGCGTTATCGTTTTCACTACCCGCCTTATTTCAAGCTTATAAACTTGCGCCTAAAACACAAAGATGCTGAGGTTACAGAAATAGCGGCTGCCCAACTGGCACACATACTGCGAGAAAAACTAGGCGATAGAATTTTAGGCCCTCAAGCTCCATACATATCGCGACTAAAAAATATGTACATACGTAACATAATGGTAAAAATAGAGCGCGAAAAAGTATCGGTGCAATGGGTAAAAGCTACCATACAGCGCAGCATTGATACCTTTATGGAAAACAAAGACAACCGCAAAGTATTGGTGCAGGTTGATGTTGACCCTTATTTTTAGTGATTGGTTATTTACAATTGGTTGAAACCAACCGTTTTTACAATTACAGCGCATAGTGGCTATCTATACCTTATTACACCTATAACTAGTATTTTGTCAACTCACCCCAAATAATAAGTTTAGTATCGACGCTCATAAATACCCCTCTCTTTTTTTAAGAGAGGGGCGCCGTTATGTAATTCCGGCTTTCCCATAAAACTGGGGTGAGTTTCAACCAATCGCCATTTTAGTAATTGATGATTAATTTACAATTGGTTGAAACCAACCGTTTTTACAATTACAGTCCATAGTGGGACTTAAGTCCCACTATGCGCTGTAATCTTAACAGAATAGGGTTTTAATCCTATTAACAGAAAACGAATAAAAAACACCTAATTTCTTTCACCTTCCCCATTCTTAAAATATAAATAGCAATAGATATTTTCACCCTGACGTTATTCTTATAACTTCGCAAGCGTATGCAAAAAATGGTATGGATAATTGTATTTCAGCTATTGGCTGCCACAGTTGGCGCGCAATACAAAGAGTTTCCCAAACTGCAAAAGCTATTTGATGCAGGTAAATACGATAAGTGCATTAAAAAGGCTGAAAAATATGCCAAAAACGAGAAAAAAGAGCTTATTCCGCAAGTATACTTAATGAAAAGCTGGTTGGCTATTGGTGAAGACCAAAGCCACAAACAAAATAAAATAGCAGTAAACAAAGCCCTTACAGCCGCCCGAAAAATTACTAGAAAAGATGGCGAAGCTATACTATTTGATAAGTATTTAGATGATTTTTTTACACTGCAAGTACAGGCCACTGCCAAAGCCGATGCGCTGGTAAAAGACGGCAAGTGCAACAATGCCATACGCCTGTACGACAATATAAACGGCATTTTTAACGATGCAGCAAGTGCATACAAAAAAAGCCTTTGCATGCTTGAGGATGAATACCAAAACAAAGATGGTTTTGTATTGCTGCGTAATACGGTGTTGGGTATATACCGCGATTATAAAAAAGGTAGTAGCTACGATAAACTGCCCCAAGCTTTTGCTCGCCTATCGAATGAATATTTGAAACGCCGCTACTATACCAATGCCGAAGATATACTTCGCAAAGGAGTAGAGGTTTTTCCTAAAGATACTTTCGTGCGTAATGAGATGGTGGGGCAAATACAGCAGCAATACAATAGCACTATAACATCAGACTATCAGAAAGATTTGCAGCAACTACTTAGTAAACTTTTGTGGGCAGATAGCTGCTTTGATGCGTACGACCCCATTGAGGAAATGTTGCAACAAACCAACGAGCACATTTTAATCCTAATGGTTAAGTATGAAATTGACAACACACAGTTAATGCTTGATTTTATACGTAAATGCGAACAGCAAAACCCTGACTTTTACACCCAAAGCTATATAAACAGCTTTATAACATCGCTGTATGACCACTCAGACATAAAGCGTATAGAAGAGGGATTAAAAAACATAACTCGCTTGTTAATAAGCTACAACACTGCTATTGCCAATAAAGGCGGACAACCGGTTGTACAATATGTTTATGGCTTTATTTTAGAAGATGGAAACTACCGCGCGGCCTCTTACTTTTTACAACAAACCAAAAGTCTTTACCCAAAAGATAAGGCAATGTTGGCTGCAATGCAGGTTTCGCTTGAGGATAAACTTGTTGATTTACTAACACAAGCTCCAAAAGATGAGCTGTCGTTAGACTTAGCAGAGACTTTTTTGGCTATCGCACCCAATAATAAAAAACTGATACAACTAGAGCAAAACTTATATGTAGAGGTATTAAAAGCGTACTCGGCACAAAACAACTTTGCACACTTCTATACAGTTGCTTATAGAGGTTTGGAGCGTTACCCTGCCCACCCCACCATGATGCAACTGAAAAAAGAAATGGTGGTAAAAGACTACACAGCCAATTATACCCCAAACCTGATATTGGATGATGCTGAAATGAAGGTAGTTTGCTATGTGCCCTCGTGCACACCCGGCAAGGTAAGTGAAGAAGCGCAGCAAAAGTTTATCAACCTGCTAAACTATTTGCGCCGACAAGTGGGTATGTATGACAGTTGCTTTTTAGATGCCGACCTTAACGAGATGGCGCAGCTTGCAGCCTTGATGATGAAAGCCCGCAACGAACTTAGCCACGCGCCAGATAGTAGCTGGAAATGTTTTAGCCAAAAGGGTAAAAAAGCAGCAGGTAGCAGCAATTTATCGTTAGGTCATGCAGGCACGAATGCTTTGCTGGGACAAATGGAAGATAATGGTGAAGGAAATGGATCGGTGGGGCACCGACGTTGGATTTTGAACCCCTACAATAAAGTATTTGGACACGGTAGCACCGATAATAGTATGTCGCTTTACGTTTTTGGTAAATACTTTAACAACCCTGAAAAAGACCGTACCCCTAACTGGGACGGAACACAGTATTTTAGCTGGCCACCCAAAGATTTTGCACCTATAAAACTTGTGCCCAAACGTTGGAGTTTCTCACTGGAAAATGCTGATTTCAGTTCGGCTAAAATTAAAGTTACCCTAAAGGGTAAAAACGTAAAAATTAAACCCGAACCTGTGGTAAAAGGTTATGCTGTAAATACCTGTGTATGGCAAATGGAAGATGAAGTAAAAGCAGGCAATGTATACACTGTAACTCTAACCAACGTAAGCATTGCAGGCGAAACAAAAACCAAAAACTTTACCTACACTATTGAGGTTTTAGATTTGTAGAGTATAATACCAAAGTAGAATCTAATGGATTTAGATATTCATCAACCCTATTTAGTACTACCGAATCATTGTAAATCTTATATTTAAAGAACTCTTCTTTAAAAGAATTTTCTCGGGAATTATAAAGTGTGATACATTCATGGAAATCAGCACTCCATATATTTAGTGTGTAGTATTTATATTTCCCGTCAAACCCTTTAAAATTTGCATTAGGCATAAAACTAACACGCTTAGCAGTATCATTTTTCACATAATAGTCGCCCTCTATCATTGCTTTGGAATATTTTCCCATAAAATCTTCATGGCTTTCATAATCGTCTCGTAAAAAAAGGTCTCGTTTACCATCATTGGCGACTAAGTAAAAACTATCATTTCCTTGAGTCGTTTCAATACTATATACCACATCCCCTTTTACTTCCCTATTCTCAATTACATATTTATTAGAACTAGCTTTATAACTCACTGCAAAGTAATCTCCACCTGCTTCATAATCGAACCAGTATATCCTTGGCGTATCTGATAAAAGCTCTTTCTTATCAATGCTTAAAGTCACTGATAAATCTACTTCTCCATAGGCTTTTAAATAATCCTTGGTTTTAGCTAATACCTCAAAATAAGTGGCATTGTACCAATTACCTTCTAATTTTTCTATTATACGTAATTGGTTACTATCTATACTATTAGATGTATTTTTATCCGATGATTGAACTTTTGTATTAGAACAAGAGGATAACGCAACTACAAGCATTAGTGTGATAAGTATTTTCATCAATTACTTTTTTGATAAATGATAAATGTAAAATGAAGACTACTTACCCCTACCCTGCACCATTATCAAAACGGTATAGATAAGTATTTTAAAATCAACTGCAAGGCTTATGTTTTCAATGTACAGCAGGTCAAACTTTAGACGTTCAACCATTTCGGTTACATTTTCGGCATAGCCGTATTTCACCTGTCCCCAACTGGTAATACCCGGCCTCACCTTGTGCAGGTGGCGGTATTGGGGGGCTATTTTTACTATTTTATCAATAAAATATTGGCGTTCGGGGCGAGGGCCTACTAAGCTCATTTCACCAATCAGCACATTAAAAAACTGTGGCAACTCGTCCAATCGGGTTTTGCGCAAAAACAAACCAACAGGGGTAACTCGGTCGTCGTTCTCGCGTGCCAACTGTGGGCCATTTTGCTCGGCATCCACCCGCATACTTCTAAACTTTATAATCTTAAAAGGTTTGCCGTGCCAGCCTACACGCTCTTGCAAATAAAATATAGGCCCTTTTGAGGTGAAACGCACCGCCAACACTACTGTTAAAAACAAAGGAAAGCCCACTATCATTACAAAAATTGAGAAGAAAACATCAAACAACCTTTTTACTGTTTGTTGCCAAACAGGCATTATTTGAGTTTTTATTTCGATAAGTGGAGGACCTAGTATGTGGTTTACCCGCACCGTACCCGAAATAATATCATACATGTCGGGGATAATTTTAATATTGGTCTTCTCCCCCTCCAGTTCATTCATTATGCTTTCAAGCAAATGATGTTCTGATGTTTCAATGGCTATAATAACCTCAACAATTTCTTTCTCAGCAATTACTCTTTTTATATCGCTTACGTTGCCCAATGCAGGTAAGTGACCACCTAGTTTATCCTCACTGTCTTTTTCAGTTTTTATAAAGCCTTTAAAAAAGAACCCTTCTGATTTTTTGCGGTTCTCTAGCTCTTTATACAAATCATAAGCGCGTTGGTTGCTGCCTATTACAAGAGTATTAAACCCAATGGTACGGCTTTGTATTTTACGCTTTATTTGCGTGGCTATTATATAGCGCGGTATAGCGGTGAGGAAAAACTGCAAACTAAATAATACTATAAACGATTTATAATAATCAGTATACGATTTTACATAATCATCCAACAGAAGGAAAAAGAATAGCAGCAATACTCCCAGTATACTGGTATTAAAGGCATACGCTATATCCCTAAGCCGCGAGCGGATAACCACCTCTTTGTAGTTGCCGGTTAGCGTATACATTACTAACCAATACAAGGGTATAGCTAATAGACCAAGGTATAGGTTGCGATCGTTGGGTTCGAAAGGAATATCGAAGCCAAAAATTGACGATTCGATGTATTTTTTACGGTAAACAAAAAACAATGCCCACGTAGCTGCCGAGGCAATAAAATCCCACAATATGTATGAAAAACGCAGGCGGGTTTTATTCACGATACATTAGTTTAAGGTTATCTATAAAAATTTCAGGCGTAATGTTTATATCGCCGTTAAGTGCAGTAAAAAAAACTTTGTATTTAGTGCCTGCAGCTGCGGCCACTAACTCATCGTTCAGGTATATATATCCTTTTGCCCATTCACCTTTGGTTTCATAAGGACTAACCGAAGGCAAGGCATATCTTTCGCCGTTGGTACCTATTTCTACCAAACCCACCGAAAAGGGTATATTACACTTGTAATGAAACTCTAAATACACATCACGTCCATCCAATGGCAAGGTAAAAGCATCTTCGGTTTCTACTTCAAAAAAAGAATTTTGAACATTACCTAAACTCATATAGGCATACAAAGAGGTATCAGCACCTGCACCTTTGCTTTTGGTAAGTAATATAGTATCCATAGTACCCGATACTATTTTTATTGATTTTGCATTGGCATTAAAATCTTCAAGCCAAGCAAATTTAGTATTGGTTTCGTACTGAAACGACGGGCTAATAGTATCAACTTGCCCTTCTTTAAGCTCTACGGTTTTAAAAAAACCGTTTGCCATTGTATAGATAACAAACCCCTCGCGAGCAAGGCGTTTTATAAAAGGACGAATCTCTACCTTATTAGTCCCTTTTTGCAATACAGGAAAAGTTACAGGAGCTTCAAAAATACCCTCAAGGTTATCGTTTATATAGATTCCAAAATGGGTAATATTTTGTAAGGGCGTACCTTGACCGTTTTTAACCGTAAACTGTAATTGTTTTACGTGTATGTACGAAGGTATATCTATATCTTTTTTGCACGAGTTAAATACAAGGCTAAAAGAAAACAGCAGTAAAAAGAATATGGTATTACGCATATGGCACAAAAATATGATTATTTGCTATAGACAACGAAAAAACAACCGTTGTGTATTAAACGCGCATCATATTTATTTTTTCTATTATCTCGTAAGCTACCTGCATAGCATTGTAACCATCTTCAATAGTAACTGCTGTGTTGGTATTGGTAGCAATGGATTGGTTAAATAGTTCCAACTCTCGTTTTATCGAATTTACGGGTTCAACTTCGGGTGATTCAAAGTGAATTATTTTTTTGCCTTTGCCTTCTCCTAAGTCTAAAACTGCCGAAAATGGGTTTTCTTGTCCGTGCGCATCCTCTAAGCGGAATACTTCCATTTTTTTACCCAAAAAGTCAATAGTTATATAGGCATCACGCTGAAAAAGGCGGGTTTTGCGCATATTTTTAAGCGATATTCTACTGGCCGTTAAGTTGGCCACGCAGCCATTATCAAACTCTATACGGGCATTGGCTATATCAGGTGTATCGCTTACTACGGCAACACCACTGGCACTTATTTTTTTCACGTTAGATTTTACAACACTAAGGGTAATATCAATATCGTGTATCATCAAATCAAGCACTACGCTTACATCCGTTCCACGAGGATTAAACTCGGCCAAACGGTGTGTTTCAATAAACATGGGCTTCATTTCGTATTGCTGTGCAGCTATAAAAGCAGGGTTAAAACGCTCTACGTGCCCTACCTGAACTTTTACATCTGCCTCACGGGTAAGCGCTACCAAATCTTTAGCCTCTTGCATATTGTTGGCCAACGGTTTTTCTATAAACACGTGTTTTCCTAACTTTATGGCTTTTATAGCACTTTCGTAATGGTTAAAAGTTGGGGTAACAATATCTATTGCATCAACTACATCTAACAAAGCATCTAAAGTAGCAAAACGAGGTATACCGTATTCGCTTTCAACTTTAGCAGCGTTCTCATCACTATTATCTACAAAGCCAACTAAATTAAACGTTGGTATTTCTTTTAACAGGCGAATGTGGATTTTTCCTAAGTGTCCTGCTCCAATTACTCCGATTTTTATCATGCCTTATGGTTTACATTTGCAAAAATGATGATAAAGCCCGTGCGGGATTTTATTTATTTTCAACTTTTGTGCATAAAACATCGTGATAAAGGACACTTATAAACATAAAGGGCAGCGAAAACGCTTGGTAGAGTTATTAATGAGCAAGGGTATAAGCGATAATACAGTACTGCAAGCTATACTACATGTGCCCCGACACTATTTTTTTAGCGCAGAGTTTGTTGATTTTGCTTACGACGATAAAGCCTTTCCGATTGAAGACGGGCAAACTATTTCACAACCCTATACGGTAGCCTACCAAAGCGAACTTTTGCAAGTGAAAAAAGGGCTTAAGGTGCTCGAGATTGGTACAGGCAGCGGCTATCAAGCGGCTGTATTGGCACAAATGGGTGCACACGTTTTTACTATTGAACGACAAAAGGGATTGTACGAAAAAGCTAAACCAATGCTTAAAAGCATGGGCTATAACGATATACTGTTTTATTTTGGTGATGGTACTTTGGGCTTGCCCGAGTATGCACCTTACGACCGTATAATTGTTACCGCAGGCGCGCCTGCCATACCCAAAGCATTGGTAGACCAACTAAGTGTTGGCGGTATATTGGTAATACCTGTTGGCGATGCCGAAACACAAAAAATGGTGCGCATAAGCAAACTGCCTAATGGTGAAATAAAAAGGGAAGTATTTAAAAACTTTGCTTTTGTGCCCCTTTTGGGTGAAGACGGGTGGAATATGTAGTTTTTGATTTCCTGTTTTAAGTTTAAGCATGAAAAGCTACACTGCATAAAGCTTAACCCTTAAAACATAATACTTACCCTACAAACCGTTTAATCTCGCGTTCTACATCGCGTTTTTTAAGGTCTTCGCGTTTATCAAACATTTTCTTACCTCGTCCTAAGCCTATTTCTAGTTTGGCGTAGCCTGTATCGGCCTGAAAGAATTTTAAGGGCACAATGGTATAGCCCTTAATTTCCATTTTGGCTTTCAGTTTGCGCAATTCTCGTTTGGTAAGCAATAGTTTTCTATCACGCAATGGGGCGTGGTTGTGGTATGTACCACCTTGTTTAAACTCTGATATGTGCATATTTTTCACCCACAAACCATCGGGCAAAAAAACGCAATACGCCTCGCTCATATTCACATTGCCCAGCCTGATGCTTTTTATTTCAGATCCTTTAAGGGCAACACCTGCCGTATAGGTTTCATCAATAAAAAAATCGTGCCTTGCTTTGCGGTTTACTATGTTTATCTCTTTCTCCAACTGTGTATTCTCTTATTCTTTATTTATTCTTGCCCACACACCCTACAACAAGCTTAGGATGATAGCTCACTAATTTCAAACTATAAATTCATAATTCGAAATTGTGTTTATTGTATGCTTGCAAAAAGTCGTTCTACTTTTTCTTTCTTCAATATTTTTTGCCCTGTTTCACCTGTTGCTACTACCCTATCGCCAACGCGAGCGGTGTATTTACAAATTACTTCGTTTTTTTCAATCTTCACTACTTCCGCCTCAAAAGTAACCTCTTGCCCCACCAATGCAGGTGATTGATGGTATACGGTAAGAAATGTGCCTATACCTTCTTCATCCTCTTCTTTCATATCCAACACAAACAAGCGGGTACTCCACTCGGCATCTTTGCCTAGTGCAAAGGTAGCGTATACGGGGTGTACTTGTCCGCTTTCAAACTGGGCAATTTCGTTAGCGGCAACTATTTTGGTGTATATTTTTTTATCTCCTGCCGTAAAAGGGTTTTTCATAGCTGTATCTACTGCAAAAGTAAAAGATTTTGTGGCTATTATTTTATTGTGATGGGTTTAAAACCCACCGTTTTGTAATTACAGCGCGAAGCGGGACTTTAAGTCCCGCTTCGCGCTGTAATTTTAACAGAATAGATTTTCATAATCTATTACCAAAAATCTACCCCCGCACTACCAATACAGGTATTTTAACGTTGTGGCGTACCGCATCAACGGTAGCACCAAACAGCAAATCTTTAAAGGTTTTGTGTCCGTGTGCCCCCATTACCAAAAGGTCGCAATTGCTTTTATTTACAATTTCAGCAATACCCTTTGCGGGGTTTCCGTAGCCTATTTGCACATCGGCTTGGTAGCCTTGCTGTTGCAGGTAGTTACCATAGCTGCTAAGGTTTTCTATATCTTGCTCAGTTTCATGGTCGTGAATATCCGCACCCATAACACTTGCCCCGGCACTTTCTACAATATGTATCAGGGTATAGTGGGCTTGTTTTCCGCCCTGCGATATGGCATTTTCTATAGCTGTTTTATCCATATCAGAAAAATCAATAGTAATAGCCACGTTTTTAAACTCTTTAAGGGTTAATTCTCCTAAATCTAAAGCCTGCCCGTGCGGCATATTGTTTGTTTTTACTTTCTTATCGGGTTTTATAAACGGACTAAAAATAATGTAAAGCAACAGTATACCTGCCAACACAATAATGGGCAATACAAAAATGTATATATAAATACTATTATCTCCTGCACTTTGAAGCCAACTGCTTATTTCGTCAATAACCAGTTTAACATTAAGACCAACAATAATAATGGCACACAGCCAAGCCAATACTTGTACCCACGGCTTTATAACATAAATACCCATTTTGCGCTTATTGCTAACAAAGTGTATTAAAGGTATTACGGCAAAGCCCAGTTGTAGGCTTAGTATTACCTGACTAAGAATAAGCAATGCGCCCAATTTTTCTTCGCCTAAATAAACTATGGTGAAAACGGCAGGGACTATTGCTAACAAGCGAGTAATAATACGCCGCAACCAAGGGCGAATACGCAGGTTTAGATACCCTTCCATTATTATTTGACCAGCCAATGTGCCTGTAATGGTACTGCTTTGCCCTGCGGCTATTAGTGCAATAGCAAACCATATTGGGGCTGTACTACCAAAAAGATTGGTGAGTAATTGGTGTGCATCTTGAATTTCGGCCACATCAAAGTAACCGCGATTATGAAAAGCTGCTGCTGCCAGTATTAGTATGGCTGCATTGACAAAAAAAGCAAGGTTAAGAGCAACTGCTGAATCGATAAAATTGAAACGAATGGCTTTTTTTACACCTTCATCGGTTTTGCTGAAACGGCGGGTTTGTACTAACGATGAATGCAAATACAAGTTGTGAGGCATTACCGTTGCTCCTATAATGCCTATGGCTATATACAAAGCTCCATCACCGGGTAGTGAAGGGATTAAACCTTTTACCATCTCGCCAGCATCGGGCTTTACAATCAGCATTTCGATTAAAAAGGCAATACCTATTATGGTAACCATTGAAAGTATAAAGGCTTCCATTTTGCGTATGCCTTTATTTATAAGGAAAAGAAGCAAAAACGTATCGGCTACGGTAATCAACACCCCCGTTAGCAAATCGAGACCAAACAACAGTTGCAAGCCTATGGCCATACCTATAACTTCGGCAAGGTCGCAAGCGGCTATGGCTATTTCGGCCAATACATACAGAGGGATATTAATAAAACGCGGATAAGTATGTCGGCTGGCTTGTGCTAAATCGAGGCCACGCACCAAACCCAAACGCGCACTAAGACTTTGCAATAACAAAGCCATTAGGTTACTCATTAGCAATACCCAAATAAGGGCATAGCCAAATTTACTGCCTCCTGCCAAATCGGTAGCCCAGTTACCCGGATCCATATAGCCCACGCTAACTAGATAGGCAGGCCCTAAAAACGCTAAAAGGGTTTTAAAAAAACCGCGTTTATGAGGCACACTCACACTGCCGTGTACCTCGCTTAGCGATTTTGAGGCGTGTTCTTTCTCTTTCATACTTTGGCTACAAACAAGTTTTGGGCAACTTCTTTGCTTATTTGCAGGCTTCGTTCCTCGCCTATTTTTACCGTCATGCTACCGTCAAACTCAAAACGTTCAAGTACCTCAAAGGGCAAGCCCAGTGATATCTCTAATTTATTCAAGTACTTCAAAAAATTATTGTCTTCATCACTCACCCCGCTAATGGTATAGTGTGTGCCCACTTGTGCATTTTCAACGCTTATTTGAGCATCTTTAGGAAACTCGCCATTTTTATTAGGAATAGGGTCGCCGTGAGGGTCGTTTTTTGGAAAGCCTAAAAACTCGTCCAACTGGTCAATCAATAAATCGCTATGTATATGCTCCAATTGTTCGGCCACTTCGTGTACCTCGTCCCACCTAAATTTTAGTTTCTCACACAAAAAAACCTCCCACAAACGGTGCTTTCGAATAATAGAAACAGCTATACTTCGTCCTGCTTTGGTAAGGGTTACCCCTTTATATTTTTCATAGTTTATCAGTCCTTTATCGGCCAATTTTCGCAGCATATCTGTAACAGATGCCGCTTTGGTATTCAGCTCGTCGGCAATAGTATTGGTGCTTACCTCGCCGCCTTCTTTTTGCGAGTGTTTGAAAATAGCTTTTAGGTAATTTTCTTCGGTAAAACTAAACATCAAGGCAAATATAAAAATATTTTTAGGTTAATCTAAAAGTTTTAACTTTTAACTACATAACTCGAGCGGACGCTCTATTATTTTTGGCACAAGCTGACGCTTGAGCCAGCTTTTAATTCTAATCCACACCACCCGCAGACTCCTTTTTTCGCAAGAATGACTACCCACTCACAAACAACCATTAAAGTAGTTTCTAGTGAATTATACTTACTTTGTATTCGTTTAATAGTAGTACCCTTTGAAAATGGATTTTGATATAGAAAATTGGTTGCCTAAAGAAGCACAATTAAAAATTTTGTGGGTGGCAATTGCCATAATTGCATTGTGGGTATTGCTGCGCTTTGTAAGAAAAAGCCTAAGCAAACACATACAAAATACTGATGCACGCTATAAAACAAGAAAGGCTACTACATTTTTAGGGTACCTGCTAAGTATTGTTATTTTGCTCACTGCTTTTAGCAATAAACTAGGCAGTATAACTGTGATAATGGGTGTAGCAGGTGTAGGTATTGCCTTTGCGCTTCAGGAAGTGATTGCCAGCCTTGCAGGCTGGTTGGCTATAATGTTTAGAGAATTTTATACGGTGGGAGACCGTGTGCAACTAGGAGGAATAACAGGTGATGTAATTGATATTGGATTGCTGCGCACAACGCTAATGGAAACGGGACAGTGGGTTAATGGCGATTTGTATAACGGGCGAATAGTGAAGGTGGCCAATAGTTTTGTATTTAAAGAGCCTGTTTTTAATTATAACAGCGATTTTCCTTTTTTGTGGGATGAGCTAAAAGTGGTGGTGAAGTATGGCAGCAATTATGAATTGGCAAGGGAGATTTTTTTAACAAATACCAATGAAGTTGTTGGCGACTATACTAAAAAATCGAAAAGTACATGGGAAAACATGGTGCTTAAATACCGTATTGAAAACGCAACTACACAGCCTATGGTTACTTTAGTTTTAACGGATAACTGGGTAGAGTATACTATACGTTATATAACAGACTATAAAGCACGCCGATCTACACGCGATGCTATTTTTACCAAAATACTAAATAGTGTAGAGAAAACAAATGGTGCAGTACAGTTTGCTTCTGCTACTGTTGAGGTGCTTACAGAGCATGAAACTAAAGGGAATTGATTTTTTTGCCTTTCGACTTCGCTAGGAGGACTGCACAATTTTCAACAATCACGATAGGTGTGTGCGGTGGCTGCCATGGTGTCCCGAAAGCATTTGGGACGAACCATACGTGTGTTAGCTTGCTCTTCTCTCCCTTTGAGTTGCATCAGGATGGCGGCCGCACTTATTGTTCCGTCACCCTGAATTTATTTCAGGGTCTCGTTGCCCAATTCATATAAAATGTAGAATGAGATCCTGAAACAAGTTTGGAATGACAGCAAGGCCGTACATAAAAAAACCGCCTTGCGGGCGGTTCAACAGTATTATCTCTAAAAAAAGAAAATATTAAATGTTAAATGTTCACTGTAAAATGAACAACTATTTTTTCACACGCTCCATATACGAGCCTGTACGTGTATCAATACGAATGGTTTCGCCTTCTTCTATAAACAAGGGAACGTTTATTTCGGCACCTGTTTCTAAAGTGGCCGGTTTTAATGTGTTGGTAGCTGTATCACCTTTTACACCCGGTTCGGTATAGGTAATGGTAAGCTCAACAGCATTGGGCGCTTCTGCTTGTAGAGGTGTTTCGTCTTCAAAAGAAACCTTAACGGTCATTTCTTCTTTCATAAAACGAAGGCTGTCGCCAAAAAGGTGTTCGGGTATATATACTTGCTCAAAAGTATCAGGGTGCATACATACAAGACTGTTACCGTCTTTATACAAGTATTGCAAATCACGAACTTCTACGCGTACTAATTCTACTTCTTCGCCGCTACGGAAACGGTATTCTACTGCTTTGCCGCTTTTTATGTTGCGCATTTTTGCCTGATAAAAAGCACGCAAGTTGCCGGGGGTACGGTGTTGGTATTCTGTTACCTGCACTATCTCGCCATTGTGGCGCAAAAATGTACCTACTGAAACATCGGATGTATTAGCCATTGGTATTAAATTTATGCGAAAATAGGTTTTTGGGGCTTAATTGGCAAAGGCTGTTTAAAGTTCCAGATTTTAAGGGCTAGTTCTAGGTTAAGGGTTTTGGGTTGAAACAACATTCTTAAAACATAGAACCTTAAACTTGAAACTATTGACTACTTATCAATATTGTCCATTATATAATCGGTAACTTTTTGGTATAGGTGCACACGGTCTTTTCCGCGTACATTGTGCTCGTGGGCAGGGTATACAAAATAATCCATTTGTTTGCCTAGTGTAACTGCTTTTTTAACGTACTCTAAACTGTGTTGCCACACAACCACATTGTCGCTTGTGCCGTGTATCATTAAAAGTTTGCCTTGCAAGTTTTGCACGTAGTTCAGCAGGCTGTTGTTCTCGTAACCTTCAGGATTTTCTATCGGGGCATCCATATAGCGTTCGGTATACATTATTTCGTACATACGCCAATCTATAACAGGGCCGCCCGCAATACCTACTTTAAATGTTCCTGCCGTGCGGGTCATCAAGCTGGTAGTCATAAAACCACCAAAACTCCAACCAAATACAGCCATGCGGCTGCTATCAACAAATTTTTGTTGTTTAAGATAATTCACACCCGCCAATTGGTCTTCAATCTCCACAGTACCCACGCGGCGGTGTATGGCGCTTTCAAACTCAAAACCTCTGTTGGCGCTTCCTCTATTATCTATACTAAACACTACAAAACCTTGTTGTGCCATATAGTTCATCCAAAGGTCGGCACTATTTAAAAAGCTATTGCTTATTAGTTGCAAATGAGGGCCACCGTATAGGTATACCACCACAGGGTATTTTTTATTAGGGTCGAAATTGGTAGGTTTTATCATACGGGCATACAAATCGGTAGTGCCGTCGGTGCTTTTAATAGTAAACACATTGGTTTCTCCTAATTGGTAATCAGCCAATGGATTGGGAGCATTAAGCATTTCGTATTCGGTTTTGCCATTGCTGCCATTTTTAATGCTGATGTTACGAGGTACTTGGTAACTTGTATTGTTATCAATAAAGTAGCTGTAATCAGTAGTAAACTGTACATAGTGCCTACCTACTTGGGTTGCCAATTCGGTAATATCTCCGTTTGAAAGTTTAACAGCATATACTGTATTATCTAAAGGGCTGCGTTTAGTTGCGGTGAAGTAGGCATACTTACCTTTTTCGTCAATACCCAAAAGTTCGGTTACCATCCAATTGCCTTTTGTTAGTTGACGGATTAGTTTACCATCAGTATTGTAAAGGTATAGGTGGTTGTAGCCATCGCGCTCACTTTGCCAAATCATTTTTTTAGCATCATTAGGCAAAAACATGGGGCCATTTTCAGGCTCAACCCAACGGTCGTTTTTTTCTTCAAACAATATTTGCTCTAGTTTTCCTGTGGCTGCATCATAACGTTTCAGGTACATTTGTTCTTGATCACGCATCACACAGGCAATGTATATGTATTTATCATCAGGACTCCAAGTAATATTGGTTAGGTATTGCTCTAGCGGTTCGCCCGTTTCTAAGTAAACGGTTTTGTTTTTAGCGGCATCGTATACACCTATGGTAACATGATGGCTTTTTTGCCCTGCCATTGGGTAACGGAATGCGTTGTTACCACCCGGGTATGTACCAAAATTATAACGGGTTACTTCGGTTACCATGCTTTCGTCCATGTGGTAAAAGGCTAGTTTATTACCATCGTTGCTCCAAAATGTACCTTTTACTATACCAAACTCGCTTCGGTGAGCGGCTATACCGTTAACAACACCGTCTTTAGTATCATTGGTTACGGCAACAGCATTGCCTATGGCTGGTTTTATATATAGGTTGTTGCCTATGGTATAGGCAATGTTTCCGTTGGTGTGTTTATCTGTATTTTCAGCACCTTCGGGGGTAGTATTCAACACCCTCATATTTTTTTCGGTGTAATTGTATAGGTAATACGTATCACCACTAGCTATTAGTAACTCGTTTTTGTTTTGCCACGACAAACCCGATGGTAGCGTTTTAAATTTATCGTTGCGCTTGCCCGGTGCACCAAATACCGATTGAAAATTGGCCAAAGCAAGGTTTAAATCTTGCAGGGTTATATTGGTTTGAGCTTTGTTTTTAAAGTTGTAAACGGCAAGATAATCGCCATTAGTCTCGTCTTCTACCCTATACGATACCAATTGTGTATTGGGCACCCACGCCAAATTTTGAATGTTTTTGGGGGCAAGGGTGGTACCGCGTTTTAGTATGCAATCTTCAATAGTAAGTTGCTTATTTTGGGCATAAACACCCAGTGAAATAAGGAATAATAGCAGTAGTGATATTTTTTTCATCATTTGTTTTTTTACAAAGCCTACAAATAAACGTATTTTATTTTATGTGTGCGCTGTTTCAGACTATCGGCTGTTTTCTATCGTTCACTCACAAAAAAACACATCTTATCGCCTATTTATTTTATAATGATGGTGTTATGGCAACCTTTGTTACACTATGGAAACACTAATACAATTATCGCTTATGGTACATATTGGAGGCGGAACGTTAGCTCTTCTCTCTGCCCCTTTTGCTATTTATTTGCGCAAGCAAACACCTAAACACCGCATTGCAGGGCGTTTTTATTTTTATAGTATGCTGGTGGTTACTGCTACTGCTTTTTTTATAGCGGGCTATAAGGGCAATGCGTTTTTATTTATGGTGGGCGTTTTTAGCTTTTACTCCATTTGGGATGCCCGCCGTGCGTTAGCTCAAAAGCTGCTTCACCAAGGGCAAAAACCAAAGTGGTACGATTGGGCTGTGATTGCTATTACCTTGCTGTTTAATATTGGCTTGGTGTATTTTGGAACAAAAGCATTGTTGGCAGAAAATGGCTTCGGCTTTGTAGCTTTGGCTTTTGGAGGGATTGGTATTGCTCTTGTGCTACGAACTATACAACGTTTTATTAAACGCCCCACTGACCCTAAGGACTGGCTGTACCGCCACGTTACGGGTATGTTGGCGGGATATATAGCAACGGTAACAGCATTTTTGGCTGTAAATTTAACTTTTCTGCCTTCGGTAGTGGTATGGCTAGCCCCTACGGTAATAGGTTCGGCTATAATTACATGGCTTATGGTGAGGCTAAAAACAGGAAAAGAGGGATATTGATATTAACAGAAAAAGAAAATAAGAGGTGCGGAGGGAAAATCATTCCCATTTAAAATTGGGAATCTGTGCGAAAGGTTATTACCTACACATAGATTCGCTCTTTTGAGGGAATGACAGCTATATGCGGCAGGTTAAAACCAACCGCTTTTGTAATTACATCCCTAAGAAGGACTTAAGTCCTTCTTAGGGATGTAATTTTAACAGAATGGGATTTCAACCCCATAACTTAATCATCAAATTAATACATCAAAGGCAATGCACTATACGCTAATAGTTTTTTGCGTTGGTTTTGCTCTTCATCCAAAAATTTGTTTTCGTCTTCGCCTTCGGGCAATGCGGCTATAAATAAACCTTCAGTTTGTGCTGCATTGTTTCTTAGTAATTCACCAATGTAAACTGTCCCTGTACTTTGGTAATACCCTTTTGCATAATGGATTACCCCATCGGGTACAAAACCCAACTTTTTGGCCATGGCTTCATCCCCATAGCGAAGGTATACACGCAAGGCTTTGTCATCAGTGTAAGCAGGGACAATGGTTTCAAGTTTTGGGTACTGATAGCTATATCCCTGCGCTAAAGCCAACACATCGGCTGCCACTGCTTGACCTGTGGGCAAGCTACCTGCCCCTTTCCCTTCGTAAAACTGCCCATCGGCTTGACGAGTTTGCAACCACACGGCATTGTACTCGTTTTTCACCCCAAACAATCGGCTTTTTTTGCTCACAAAACTAGGCAGCACATAACCCCACAAGCGGCTTCCCGCTTTTTGAGCTTGAGCCAATAGTTTTATGTTATACCCTCTTTTTTCGGCAAACTCAACATCAAGAGGTAGTAGTTTGTTAATACCTATGTTCAGTATTTCTGTTGGAGGGACTACTACACCAAAGGCTTGTGCCAATAAAAGAGTGAGTTTGTATTTCGGGTCAAAGCCCCCTACATCCAGTGTAGGGTCGGTCTCGGCAAAGCCCAGTTGTTGTGCTTTTTCTAATGCTTGGGCATAGGTTTCGCCTTCGGCTGTGCGGGTTAGTATATAATTGGTAGTACCGTTAAAAATGCCTTGCAGGCTTTGTATTTCATCGGTAGCAAAATAACTATCCACCGTTCGCAGTATGGGTATGCTGCCGCAGATTGCTGCATCGTACAGAAAGGGTGTTTTGTATTGCTTTTGCAGGTTTAGCAGCTCTTGCAAGCGGGTAGCTATCATTTTTTTGTTAGCACTAACTACTGCTTTGCCTTTGCTTAATGCTGTTTTTACTATTTCAAAGGCTTCATCGGCATCATCTATCACTTCTACCACCAGATTAATGCTTTCATCACCCAAAATATCGTGCTTGTTGTACACAAACCTATTGGCGGGTAACGAGCGGCTTTTGCTTGGGTCTTTCACCACTATTTTGGCTATGTTTTTTGTTTGTCCGTTGTTTTCTAATACTTTATAAAAGCCCTGACCTACACAGCCAAAGCCAAATAATCCTATTTTTAAATTTTTCATACCAGTTTGTATTGTTTTATAATGTTGGCTATTTGTTGGGTTTCTATCAAAAAGGCATCGTGCCCATAAATGGAGCTAACAATACCCAGATATGCCCCTTTGATATTGCGCGCTAAAAACGATTGTTCTTGCGGAGGGAAAAGTATATCGGTTGATATACCTATTACTACTGTTTTGGCTTTCACTTGTTTAAGGGCTTGTTTAACACCTCCCCGTCCCCTACCCACATTGTGAGTATCCATACTGCGGCTAAGGCTTATATAGCAATTCGCATCAAAGCGGGCTGCCAATTTTTGCCCCTGATATTGTTGGTAGGTAGCAGCTTTGTGCTCTTGTAACACATTGTCTTCATCGGCCTGTGTTTGGTTGTAAAGATTATAATTTCTGTAAGATAACATGGCTATGGCTCGTGCGGCTTCTAAACCTCTTTCACCTGCTTGTATGGCTAATCGTTGAGCTTCGTTAAAAGCTATGCCCCAAGCCGAATGTTGCGCATTGGTTGCCAGTAAAACAAGGTTTTGTATAACATCAGGATTGATTATTGCCCACTCCAGTGCTTGCTGCCCGCCCATTGAGCCGCCAATAAGCAGGTGTATACTATTTATACCTAAATGTTTACGCAATAGTTCCCATGCTTTTGCCATATCGCGTATGGTTACTAAAGGAAAATCTAAACCGTAGTTTTTACCTGTGTTGGGGTTAATGGTTAGCGGGCTTGTACTACCATAAGGCGAGCCTATAATATTGGCACATACTACGGCATACTTATTAATATCAAAGGTTTTGCCCTCTCCTATCAAATCCCCCCACCATTCGGTAGCATTGGCATTGGCTGTAAGTGCATGGCACACCCAAATTATATTATCAGCAATGGCATTAATATTTCCCTGTATGGTATAGGCAATGGTAAGCGATGGCAATACCTCGCCATTTTCTAAAGTAAACTGTGTTTCGGTATCAAATACCCCTGTTGTTTCTTGTGCTATAACAGTCATTTTTTCTCTTTTTTTAGGACAAAAACTACCCTGCCGCCCTTGCGAGCAGCAAGGCAGTACATTATTTATGAAAGGTTGTTGTAAGGTTTTCCTAAAGGACTAAGGGGTTACCTTGCAGGTAATTCGCAAGCGTTGGCGGCTTGCTGCGTATTAATGTTTTCAAAAGCCTGTTCAAAATCGGCAATTATATCATCAATATGCTCTATACCTACCGATACACGCACTTGTGCAGGTGCAACACCTGCCGCTTTTTGTTCTTCTTCATTTAGCTGCTCGTGTGTAGTACTTGCAGGATGTATGGCTAATGTTTTTGCATCGCCTACGTTTGCCAAATGGCTAACCAGTTTTAAGCTATCAATAAACTTGCGAGCGGCTTCTTGGCCTTCTTTCAGTTCAAAGTTTAGTACTCCGCCAAAACCATTGGTAAGGTATTTTTTGGCTAAGGCATTTGATGGGCTGCTTTCTAACCCCGGGTAACCCACTTTTTCAACTTTTGGGTTTTTCTCTAACCATTTTGCCAAGGCAAGGGCATTTTGCCCATGACGCTCAGCACGTAGTGAAAGTGTTTCTACCCCGTTGATTAATAAAAACGAGTTGAAGGGGCTAATTGCCGAACCAAAATCACGCAAGCCTTCAACACGGGCACGAATGATAAAAGCAATGTTTCCAAAGGGGCCATCGGCACCAAATACTTCCCAAAATTTCAACCCGTGATACCCTTCTGATGGTTCAGTAAACTGAGGGAATTTTCCGTTACCCCAATTGTAGTTACCGCCATCAATTATCACTCCGCCAATAGAGTTACCGTGTCCCCCTATCCATTTAGTAGCCGACTCTACAACTATATTAGCACCGTTTTCAAGAGGCTTAAAAAAGTAACCGCCTGCACCAAAGGTATTATCTACTATTAAAGGCAAATCGTACTGTTTGGCTATGGCAGCAATGCGCTCAAAATCGGGCACATTTAATCCTGGGTTACCAATAGTTTCTAAATAAATGGCTTTGGTATCATCATCTATAAGACTTTCTATACTTTCGGGCTTGTTTCCGTCGGCAAATTTTGCTTCAACGCCCAAGCGTTTAAAGGCTACTTTAAACTGGTTGTACGTACCTCCATATAGATAAGAGGTAGTTATAAAGTTATCGCCCGATTGCAATATGTTGTTAAGGGCAATAAACTGGGCTGCCTGCCCTGAGGATACTGCCAATGCTGCCACACCACCCTCTAGGGCTGCAATGCGTTTTTCAAACACATCGGTAGTTGGATTCATTATGCGGGTATAAATATTACCAAATTGTTTTAGGCCAAAAAGGTTGGCTGCGTGCTCGGTATTATCAAATACATACGAGGTGGTTTGGTAAATGGGCACGGCGCGTGAGTTGGTTGTTTTATCTACTTCTTGGCCGGCGTGTAATTGTAATGTTTCAAATTTAAAAGGCATAGTTATTCCCTCCAATATTTTTTGGTTTTTAAAATGATTAATTAAACTGTGAAAATGTAACGAGAAGATTTTACGGTAAAGCCCGTGAAGTTTAGTATTACCTAGAATTTAGGCAACATATTGCTGCGTAAAAATTGCGTATTAAAGCCGCTAAAGCGTCCATAACTTTTTATCGATTAAAAAAAATGAAATGAGGAACTGGAAATTGAAAAAAGTAAGGGGTTGTTATTAGCAACAACAGATACAACAGCAGCACTCACTGCTATGTGCTAGCAGAAAAGAATCGAATGCGGTATGTTGTAAAAATATCATCATCGGGCACAAAGGTATTTATGTTTTTTATATTTACATAATATTTTTAATGTATTTTTCTGTTAAATTTATGTACTCCACAAAAAAGCATTATATAGTTTATATGCAGATGTGAACAAAACCCTTATTTTTGCTTACACACATTATGAAACTGAAACCATTTGTATACATTTTTTTACTTGCCTTGCTAGTAAGCTGTAACTCTGAACAAAAGAAACTGCAACAAAAAATTACGGCTACAGAAGCTAAGGCTGATAAAGAAAATATTGAATCGGCAACGGCATTGGCGCAACTGTATGAGGAGTATGCTGAAAAATTTAAAGAGGATGAAAAAACACCTTCGTATCTGTTTAAGGCTGCCGAATTGTACCAAAACACCGGTGCTTATGCAAAAAGTATAGAGTTGTTTTCGCTTTTTACGCAGCGTTACCCTGAAAATGAAATGGCTGGTGATGCTTTGTTTTATAAGGGATTTATTTATGAAAATATGTTGGGCGATGTGCCACAGGCTAAAGCTGCTTACAAAGAGTTTTTGGGACTGTACCCCAACCATAAAATGGCAGAAAGTACAAGGCAAAATTTGCCCTATATAGGTACGTTGCCCGAGTGGACTAAGGATATAGAGAAAAAATCTAAAGACAGCACTTCTGAAATACAAGCAATGGATAGTGTATCTGTGGAATAATGAGGAAAATATTTGCAGTTCCACAAGCTTCTACTAATTATAATATAGCCATTGTAATACTAAGGCTTGTTGCCGGTATTGCCATGATGCAGCACGGGTGGGGTAAAATACAAAACCCTTTGGGCTGGATGGGCGATGATAGTAATATACCTGCTATTTTACAGGCTTTGGCTGCCGTTTCTGAATTTTTTGGTGGTTTGTTTGTTGCTTTAGGCTTACTAACACCTTTAGCTGCTTTTGGCGTTTTGTGCACTATGGCATACGCCACATATAAACACGCCATACTAAACGGCGACCCTTTTGTTGGTCGCCCTTCGTACGAGTTGGCGTTAATCTATTTTTCTATAATGTTATTGGTATTGCTTGCGGGTGCAGGCAAGTTTTCTATCGACAATGTTTTGTTTGGCCGAAGGAAATAAACGCTTAGCGTTTTATCCAATGGTCTTTTATTACACGATCGAAAAAATCTTGACGGTAACGTTCGCCAATAGGCACTTGCCTTTTGCCTATATGTAGGTTATCGCTCTCTACAAGCGAGATATGATTTTTATTTACAATGTATGATTTGTTTACACGCACAAACAAATCGGGCGGCAACTGACTTTCGATTGTTTTAAGGTTCATGGCGGTAATTGTTTTATCGCCATTGGTATGTATTATAGAGTAGTCTTTTAACCCCTCTATTACATCAATATCCTTAAGGTATAGTTTTACAAACTTTCTATCGGCACGCACAAAAACGTGGTCTTCATCAGTAATTGCAAAATTATTATTGGCATCGTTAAGCCCCTGCATAGCATTGTGTACTGCGCGTGCTTTTGTTACTGCTCGAAAAAAACGCTCGAAACGGATAGGTTTCACTAAATAATCTACCACATCCAACTCAAATCCTTCAATAGCATATTGAGGATATGCAGTAGTAAAAATTACCATTGGTGCATTTGGCAAATTTCGAAGAAAATCAATACCATTAATTCGAGGCATTTCTATATCTAGAAATATCAGGTCAGCACCTTGTTGTTGCAAAAATTGCCCGGCATCAACAGCATTTGAAAAACTATTTAGTAGTTCTAAATCGGGCATTTCACTCACAAGCATTTCTACCCCTTGCCTACCAAGTGGTTCATCATCAATAACAATACATTTCATTCCAGTTGAAGTTCTAGGTTAGCTGTAAATACATCTTTATCATCAACAATATCCAATTTGTGCCTATTCTGATAACTTAGTTCTAATCTCTTTTTCAGATTATCTAACCCAATACCTGCACGGGTTTTAGCTTCATTTATAGGCTCAACAGGTTTACTGTTTCTAACATTAAGATGCACTTTGTTACTATTATGTGTGCTGAGTGTGATAAAAACGTAACCTTTTTCTAATTTTGATAGCCCGTGCTTAAAAGCATTTTCTACTAAAGCTACAAATAGCAAGGGTTCTACCATCATATTACTTGTTTTTCCTTCAACAAAAAATTGTATATCAGGGTTCTCTTTTCTTTCTCTTTCTATCCTCAAAAAATTCTTTATATAGTTTATCTCGCTATCTAAGGGCACTTTTTCTTTACTACACTCGTCCAATTGATAGCGCATCAGGTCTGCTATATCTAAAATCATATCGGGCACTTTGGCTGGTTCTGTTTTACTTGTAACGTATAAATTATTAAATACATTGAACAGGAAATGAGGGTTTACTTGATTTTTTAGGTTTGATAACTCGGCCTTCAGATTTTCAGTAGTTAAGTCTTGTATACGCTTTTCATCGGTAAGCCACATTTTAAACATACTGAACGACCACCCTATGCCGCAAAACATAAAAAAGGTAATTCCGTTTATAATCATGTCGCGTATTAAATCAAAACGATTGTTTAGCATTATTGATAGGCCTTGCCAGTCGTCGGCATAAATAACTTGCTGTATCACGTACCCTATTATAAATGATGCGTAGGTGAGCACCAAGTATTGCCATATTTTGTTTTTATACAACAACCGGGGCATCAGCACTAAAAAATTAAAGTATACAATTACTACGTAGCTTAGTGCATAGGCTATTAGTTTCAATATTTCTACATAGCCTTCTTTTATACTTCTATACCCAAAGGCAAACCAAAACAATAAAATAATACCGATATATAAGCTGTGCCTCAATAGTTGATATTGCGGCTGCAACAAATATTTCATTCGGGGATTGTTATGCAGTTTTATACCAGTGTATGTGTTCATATACCTTTACATAGTGTGTAAAAAAAGAAATTATCTATTGCACACATAAGTTAGTAATAAGTACCCAGTTTTTGTATAAGCCACTTACTTACTGGTATGTTATAACTATACTATTGGTATAAAAATATGATGGCACTGGGCTTTTTATAAGCCCAGCTACTAATTACCACTCATTTATATTTTTTCCGTTTTTACTTTTAAGAGAGATTGGAGATTTGGTAAAAACTATACTATTAAGCTCTTGTGTAAACCTATTGTGTTGCACAAGAGCTGCCAAGCTGTTTTGGTTTAGTTTTTTCACATCTCCCTTGTTGGCCAAATATTCTTCAGTAAAATAAATTTTATCATCAACAACAGTAAGGTAATCGCTAAATGTGCCCAACTGTACTCTGGCCAACCTGTATATATTGTATATGCACCAACGCCTATATAGTTTGGGGTATATAAGATGCCCTTTATCTTGTAATAATATTTGTTTTACCTCTTGTGCTTTTATTTCGGGGCGATAACGCAACTCGTCATCAAAAACACCTATATAGGTTTTATAGTGCTTATACACGCCGGTATTGCCATGCAGCAATGGTTTTGTAATGGTTGCAAAGTCTTTTATCATTTCAATAGACATGCTATTGTATAGTGCGGGAAAAGCTAAAGAGTTTTGCAGTAACCATTGGTTTAGGTGTATTTCTTTTTTATTAACCACTATATACATACTCCCCACTAAACGTCCGTATTTATCACAAGCATCAGCAGGAGTATTGGCATTGCATATAAAAGTACATGGTACTTGACCGCTTTTAGCGGCTTTGCTTAAAAATGTAAGTAATTGGTATACTGCTGTTTCGGCCATTGGCTGCCTGTATTCAATAGAATTACTTTCTTGTATCAAACTTTCATAATCAAACACATCCAAATTACCTCTGCGTGTAGGGTGTTTAGTAGGTGTAGGGCCATAAAGCGTGTAATGTAGCTCAGGAGCATCAACCCCTTCTAAACGTACCAGAAGCTGATTGCCCCGTTTTATTATTTTTTGCTTTTTTCGTTGATAAGGAACGTAAGCTTCATTAAAAACAAGAGTTGGTGTATAGTTGTCTTGACCATCTGCTTTGTATTCAAAAGCATTATCACCCAAAGTTATTTTTATTTTCGAAGCATCCGACTCCGATTTTCCACGTGGCCAAAACTGTTCCAGCCGTATATCACCGTGTATTTTAAGTAATCCCATAAGCTAAGCAATGCGTTGAATACAATTTTACCGTTACGCCACGTACATTACTACGTAGAAAACACCAAATTAACACCGTGAAATAACGGTATTTTGTGTTTTAACAAGAAAAACTGCCTTAATACAGTCTTAGATTAGGTTTACTGCAGCATATATATCTGTACAAGGTCTATAGCTTCTTTAGCTTCCTTCACATCGTGCACGCGCAGTATGTTTGCACCATTTTGTAGTGCAAGGGTGTTTACAACGGTAGTACCGTTTAAAGCCTCGGCAGCTTTTATGCCCAATGCTTTATTGATTAAACTTTTACGCGAAAGTCCAACCAATATTGGCACACCGCAGGCACTAAAAGCATTAAGATGTTTTAAAAGTTGATAGTTGTGCTGTACCGTTTTGCCAAAACCAAAACCCGGGTCAATAACAATATCGTTTACACCCATGCTGCGCAAAAGCGCTACTTTTTGGGCTAAATAAGCTACTACCTCTTGCACCACATTACTATATTGAGGATTATTTTGCATGGTTTGCGGAGTGCCTTGCTTGTGCATTATTATATAAGGTATATTGGCTTTTGCTACATAGGGTATCATTTCGGTATCATCATCACCTGCCGAAATATCATTTACTATGGCTGCGCCTTCTTTTATACAAGCCCTTGCCACATTTGCCCTAAAGGTATCAATAGATAGTATAGCTTTTGGGAAATGCTTTTTAATATGCACAATTACAGTTGCTGCACGATCAATCTCTTCACTTTCGGTTACTTCAACTGCTCCGGGACGGGTGGAATAACCTCCAATATCTAAAATATTAGCCCCTTCACTCAGCATTTTTTCAGCCCTTGCCAACGCATTATCCACACGGTTATATTGCCCTCCGTCAAAAAACGAATCGGGCGTTGTATTCAGTATTCCCATTATTTTAGGGCGGTTTAGCACTAACAGTTCACCCTTGCAGTTTAGGGTATATGTGGGCTTTATGTTGTTGAGGGTATCCAAATGTTTATTTATTTTCGACGGGTACTAACTATATTTATACAATTTTGCAAAGTAACAGCAACGTACAAAACTTTACTAATTTGACTACTACTAGCAGCCAATACGATGAGGCAATAAGCCTGTGCAAAGATATTTTCTTAAAGAAAAATAAAGACTATGGCACGGCATGGCGTATACTTAGGCAAACATCTATAACCGACCAAATATTTATAAAAGCCAAACGCATAAAAAGTATTGAAGAAAAAGGTACGCAAAAAATTGACGAGGGTGTGGCGGGTGAATACGTTGGTATTATTAACTATTGCATTATAGCCCTAATACAATTAGGTATGCCCACCAACGAGGAAACAGACATACCTGAAAAAAAATTAACCGATTTATTTGACGATATTGCAAAAAAGGCAAAGAATTTGATGGAGGATAAGAATCACGATTATGGCGAAGCGTGGCGTGATATGCGCATTAGCACATATACTGATTTGATACTAATGAAGCTATTAAGAACTAAACAAATTGAAGATAATATGGGCAAAACGCTTATTAGTGAGGGGGTTGATGCCAATTTCTTTGATATGATAAACTATTCTATTTTCGCCTTAATAAGACTGAAAGAAAACAATAATTTATGAGAGTAATAGCTACTATAAGCCGCATATTGGTGGGCTTACTGTTTATTTTTTCGGGCTTTGTAAAAGCAAACGATCCGCTTGGTTTCTCATATAAGCTAGAGGAATACTACCATGTTTTTGGTCTCGATTTTTTAGTTAGCAGCGCTTTATTTCAAGCCATGTTTATTTGTGTGCTTGAAATAATATTGGGCTTTGCGGTACTAATAGGCACGCGGATGAAAGTTACATCAAGCCTTATCATGGCAATGATAATATTCTTCTCATTGCTTACAGGTTACACCGCTATAAGCAATTGGTTTTTTGAAAACCCTGAGGCCGGAACTACCCAATGGTTTGCAAACCTTTTTAGCTTTAACCCTAAAAATATATACTATATGACCGATTGCGGTTGCTTTGGCGAGTTTATAAAACTTACCCCTTGGCAATCGTTCACCAAAGATTTGATATTGCTGGTGTTTATCATTATCATATTTATACGCCGTTCGCATACGCGTTCATTGTTTTCGCGCAATATGCAAACCAATATTATAGTATCGCTATCGGTATTGTTTACCATGTTTACGGTGTATTGCTATATGTACCTGCCCATGATAAACTTTTTGTATTGGGATGACGGCAACAACGTAGCCGAACTGATGGTGTGCCCACCCGATGCACCTAAAGATAGTGTTGTAATGACTTTTGTGTATAAGGTGGGTGAGCAAGAAACTACCTTTTCTTATGATGATGTTATGGCAATGAAAGTGCCTGAAGGTGCTGAATTTGTGAAACAAGACAGAAAGATAATTCGCGAAGGGTGCAAACCAAAAATTATGGGTTTTACTATGTACAACCCCGATAATGTAGACTATAAAGACAGTATGCTGCAAAACAACGATTTTCAGCTATTGGTTGTAGCCTACGATTTAGAGCACTCTAGAAAACGAGGTATGAAAGCCGTATCAGAATTGGCCAAAGAGTTTATAGAAAAAGACGGCAAAAAAGTATGGGGCTTAACAGGCACTACATTAGAAGATGCTGAAAAATACCGCCATGAGTATGGGTTGATTTTTGACTTTTATAGTGTTGACCCTAAAATGGGCAAATCGATGATACGCAGCAATGCGGGGCTAATATTAATGAAAGGGCCTGTTGTAATAAAAACATGGCCTGCCCGTAGCATTCCCTCAGCTGAAAAGGTGAGGAAAATAATGGCCAAGAACTAGTAAACATTGTTCATTGAGCATTTATCATTTGAAAATATTAAATGATAAATGCTCAATGATAAATAGCCATGCTATCCTTCATTATCAAAAAACTTCTTTACGGCCTGTTGGTATTATTAGGAATAGTACTGCTGGTGTTTATGCTGTTTGCTTGGTTTCCCGACCCTGCTGAGATAATGGCTGGTCAACGCGATGATATTCTTACCAAAGATGCTATAAAAAAAGAGTTCGGTCTTGATAAAAGCAAAGGGCAACAATTACTGTTTTATATTAACGATCTCTCCCCTCTATCCTTCCATCAACCCACACAAGAAAATAAAGAAAAGTATAATTTTGCCACTCTATTCACCATAGGCCAAACAGCTACAGTACTAAAATACCCTTATCTGCGCCGCTCGTATCAAAGCAAAAAAAAGGTATCCGAAATTTTATCAGAATCATTTTTAGGCACAGCCGTGCTTGCCCTAGCATCAATACTAATAGCATCAATACTAGGTATTGGCATGGGTGTATTTGCTGCTTTAAAACAAGATACTTTTACAGATAGAAGTATACTATTTATTAGCACTATAGGCATATCAATGCCCTCATTTTTTGCAGCTATAATTATTGCGTGGTTATTTGGTTATGTGCTAACCGAGTACACAGGGCTTAATATGACAGGGAGCCTTGTAGATTACGATGGTAACTACAATCGGTTTTTCAATCTAAAAAATCTTATACTACCTGCTTTTGCTTTAGGCATACGCCCACTGGCAATTATTATACAGCTTACCCGAAGTAGTACTATTGATGTAATGGGACAAGACTACATACGCACGGCATACGCGAAAGGATTAAACCACTTTAGGGTAGTATGGGGGCACGCGCTAAAGAATGCCTTAAATCCTGTTATAACATCAATTTCGGGGTGGTTTGCCTCACTGTTGGCAGGCTCGTTTTTTGTTGAATATATTTTTAACTGGCGTGGCGTAGGCAAAGTAACGGTTGATGCACTCGAAAAATCAGACTACCCCGTAGTAATGGGTGCAATATTGCTAATAGCTGTTATTTTTATTGTAATAAACATAGTGGTAGATATACTATACAAAGTATTAGACCCACGAGTTAGCATAAACTAAACACATGGTGATTTTTTTAGTTGGATTTATGGGTGCAGGCAAAACCAGCATAGCCCAACTGGTAGCCAGCGAATACGGGTATCACTTTATAGATACTGACAAGGAGATTGAAAAAAACTGTGGGCAAACCATTAATCAACTTTTTGCTTCAAAAGGCGAAGAAGCCTTTAGGATATTAGAAGCCGATACCTTGCGAGGGCTTACATTTACAACTAATACCATAGTAGCCACAGGCGGGGGTATGCCCTGCTACCACAATAATATGCAATGGATGAACCAAAACGGTATAACTATATACATAAACCAAGAAGTTAAGGAGCTTGAAAAAAGACTTTCATCAGCTATACAAAAACGTCCTTTATTAAGAGAAATTGAAAAAAATGACCTTTTTGGCTATATAAATGGTTTATTAAAGGTTAGAGAACCCTATTATAAACAGGCAAAATTTGAAATATTGAGTACTCTTGTATCGGCGCAAACCGTTATTAACACTGCAATCTTATAATGTGAATAAGTAGCAAACACGCGCCAAACCTGTATATTTTAGTGGATTTACGACACAAACACAGTGCTAACAAGCGTTTGCGACGAATTTTTTTACAACTTACTATTGCAAGTATCAAATTTTATAGTAAGTTTGATTAACCATTTGAAAATAATATAAATTTAATCGTTTAACCTATGAACAAATCAGACTTGATTAACTCAATCGCTTCAGAAGCGAGCATTACTAAAGTTCAAGCGCAAGCAGCTTTGAACTCATTTTTGGAAAGCACTTCATCAGCTTTGAAAAAAGGTGACAAAGTGATATTGGTTGGATTCGGAACATTTTCAGTAGCTAAACGCGCTGCTCGTACCGGTCGTAACCCACAAACTGGTAAAGAAATTAAAATCGCAGCTAAAAAAGTGGTTAAATTTAAACCAGGTTCTGAGCTTTCTACAAAAGTGAAGTAATCTGACTTTTTAAATTAATAAAAGTCCTGCTTACATGGTAAGTGGGACTTTTTTATTTTTGCGCTATGGATACCACCCTTCGACAACTTTTTTTACAACACATTGCCCAAACATCAGATAGCCCCATGTTGCTTACCATACAAAAAGCTGAGGGGGTGTATTTGTATGACAACGAAGGGAAAAGATATACCGATTTAATATCGGGCATTGGTGTAAGCAGCTATGGGCACGGCAACCAAAAAATTATTACCGCTATACAACACCAAGCTGCACAATACCTGCACTTAATGGTATATGGCGAATATGTGCAGCAACCACAGGTTGCACTGGCAAAAACACTTTGCAACCATTTACCCAAAACACTAAATAGCGTTTACTACGTAAACTCAGGCTCTGAAGCTATTGAGGGAGCAATAAAGTTGGCTAAACGAGTTACAGGTCGTACACAACTAATTGCTGCAAAAAATGCGTATCACGGCTCTACACACGGTGCTCTTAGCCTTATGGATAATGAGTATTTTACCCAAGCCTACCGCCCGCTGCTACCCAACGTTAATTTTATTGAATACAACAACACTAACGATTTAGACAAAATAACTACACAGGTTACTGCTGTGGTAATAGAAACGGTGCAAGGCGAGGCCGGCTATATTACCCCACAGCCAGATTATCTTTTGCAACTACGCCAAAAATGTGATGAAACAGGCACATTGCTAATACTTGATGAAATACAGTGTGGCATGGGACGCACAGGTAGTTTGTTTGCTTTTGAACAATATGGTATTGTACCCGATATTTTGGTGTTGGCAAAAGCCTTTGGTGCAGGTATGCCCTTAGGTGCCTTTATAGCCGATGCAACGCTTATGCAAAACTTCACTCACAACCCTGTTTTAGGGCACATTACCACATTTGGCGGGCACCCTGTTAGCTGTGCTGCTGCATTGGCTGGCTTTGAGTGGTTGCTTGAAACTAACAGCTACAAAGCAGCCAAAGAAAAAGAAGCCATTTTTAGAGATGAGCTAAAACACGCAGCTATAAAAGATATTAGCGGCAAAGGCCTTATGCTAGCTATTGATATGGGCGATGAAGATTTTAACAAGCAGGTGATAAAAACCTGTATTGAAAACGGTGTTATTACCGATTGGTTTTTGCATTGCGGCCACAAAATGCGCATAGCTCCTCCCCTAAGCATTACTACTAACGAGATAAAACTTGCTTGCCAAGTGATACTAAATGCTATTGATATTGAATTAAAAAAATAGGCTAACTGCCCATAAGTTTTTTCAAATCTACATAGTCTGCGTATTTACTAATAGCGTCATCGGGGGCAACTTCTATCCAGCATACCTCGCCTAGTTTAAAGCGTTTCCAAACCTCAACATAAAAATCATCTACTTTGTATAGGTAGGCTTCCATACCTCTATACAAACGTTTGGCTATATAATAGCCTTTCTCGCTCACTGTGGCGTACCGCTCAATAAGGCTTAATTTTTTAAACTCAGCATCGGTTATGTAAGTGTTCTTTTCCATAGTAATAGTGCAATTTTTGATAGTATTTTCTTATTAATGCATTGATATTTATCTTTTTTGTAAGTACAAGGTAGTTATTTAAAAATTATTTTTTCAGCTTTATACGATTTATCAAACCGTCCAAACTGAAACACTATTTTGTATACCACATCTTCACCTTCGTTTGCTGAGTACTTGCAATAGCACAAATTAACTACATCATCGGGCGCATCAGGCGAAACCTCTAAAGTATATGTGCTTTTAAATTTTTGTATAGCATTGGCTATTGTTTGTAAACTCTTTTTTGTAGCCGCGTCATTCTTTTTAAAAAAAGTCAATGCACTATCTACATTCTTTTCTTCCAGTAATTTCATAATGTTCTCGCTCACAGTTTGCTGTGTTCGCATCATCACCACATCATCTTCGTTGTAGTTTGAACGTTGACCAAAAAGCACTGAAGGCAACACCATCATTACCAAACAAGAAAAAAGTAATGCCTTCTTTTTCATTTCTATCTTAAACATTATATATCGAATTTAAAAAAATGTATACATATACCCAAACCTATGAGCTAAAAATTAACATGTAAGCTTATTAATGGTATATTTGTTTCGTACTACCCGAAAAGATTCCATGAGTAATTACCAGAAATTATTTAATGGGCTTATGGCTATTTTGAAAAAAAATGAAGCCACCCACCCGCTTGCCCAAAAGTGTTTTAAAGATTGTGAGAATGAATTGGCTTTTACTCCTCCCAATCCAAAATCGGCTGCATCAAAACAAATGGTTTTAGAAATCCTAAAACATAGTGATGAAGAAGCTTATGCACAGTTGCTTCCTATGTTTATAGGCAGTGCTGTTGATAGTATTTTAATTTGGCATATTGATACCGAAAACGGTAACTATACTATATATACCGATGTTGATATGCAACAGCTTGTAGGCATAAAGCATAGCAAAAAAACCCTTACAGATATAAGGCGAAACTATTTTATTCAAAAAGAAGCAGTGCAAAAGTTGGGCGATGATCCCGTGTATAGCTATGATGAGAAAGAAATTACTTTCATTAAAAAGAAATTACTTACTTGATGTTATTTTAAAGTGCAATTGACTAGGGCTAGCACTTTACCATCAGAGTGCTTAAAGCTGTAAGCACATCTTAATTATTGAATACACCTGCAATTAAGGGGGATTGCACAACCTAAAAAAGGGCGTAAACACCTTTTAGCTACCGTTGTAAAACGGTATTTAACACAAATAACTGGATACTAAAATATACACTTTAGTATAACTTTAGGGTACCTTTCACTTAGCTTACTGCAATAATCACCTCATTATTAATACAATAAGACGTCCATCGCGTAATCGTAGTTGATTTCCACTACTCGGCACTTTTTTAGCCTTTTATGACATGGCTTTGCCGTTTTCACCCTTCTGACGTTATAATTTATTTAACTGTTTTGGGTGTTTTCCCCGTCCAGCGCTTAAAGGCGCGCCTAAACACGGCAGGCTCTGTATAACCCAGCATATAGGCTGTTTCGTTCACAGTATATTTATTTAGCGATAATAGTCTAATGGCAAGCTCTTGTTTAAACTCGTCGGATATTTTTTGAAAGCTGGTGCCTTCTTGTTGTAGCCTGCGTTGCAGTGTACGGGCAGTAATATTCATATATGCAGCAACCTCTTCAAGTTGTGGTATACGATTATAAAACTGACCTGTTATGGTTTTTTTCAAACTATTGGTAAACGTAGGCTGGTTATCTGCATTTAGCAAAGCCTCTTCAGATAGCTTTTTAAATAAGGTTAACAAATCCTCGTTATACCCCAATATGGGTAAATTGGCTACAGAGGAATCAAACACAACCCTGTTATGGCTTTGATTAAATAGTATATCAGTGTTAAGCACTCTTTTATACTCACCGCTATTACTCGGTTCTGATATAGTCATCTCCACCCTGTTAGCAACAAGGTTTCTACCGGTTAACAACTTGCATACATTTATTGCACCCGCAACTGCTTGGTCAGTGGCTTGCCTTGCTGTTTGTGGGAAATGCTCTTGCCAGTATGCACTAGGTTCAAGATACAAGCAAAAAGTATTGCTATCTATAACCGTTTTGTAGCTAAACATATCAGTAATTATGACCGTGTATTGGCTAAGGTTTTCAAATGCTTGGGCTAGTGTGCCACTGCTTTGCATTAAATGCCCTACAAGCCCAACAATAGAGGTTGTAGTATTTGATCCAATATGTAGTCCCAGCAGTTCATCACCCGTTTGTTTCACTGCTTCTTGCCACACCAAATGACCTTGGGTAAAAGTGGCTTTTAACTCTTGCTTATTTAAATCGTCAAAGGGTATACCTGTAGCTGTACATATATTATTAGCCACAGCACCATATTGTACTGCACCGTAAATAATATCACGTATTACCGACATGCTAACCCACATAATTATTGACGTAAATAGTACCTGCTTTTGACGCAAATTACTATAAATGCGGCTACTATGCACCCGTAGTTTTGCATAAAATTTTAAATAGTTATGAAAGTAATAAACAAAGTTTCTTTAGGCTTTTTGCTTCTTATGGGCTTAGCATTTGCTAAGGTTGGTTTTGAGGCATTAATAGATCCACAGGCAGTTTTGGCTAACGTGGGTATCGACTTAAATAACAGTAGTGCTCACAGCTCTATGCGAGCTGTGTATGGTGGTATGCATTTGGTTTTTGGACTATTCTGCTTTTGGGCTGCTTTTAAAATGCAAAAAGAGGGTTTGGGCTTGTTGGTGTTGTATACTTTGGGTTTTGTATTAGGTCGCTTATCGGGTGTTATAGTTGATGGTGTGCCTAATGCTTTTGTAAGCCAATGGTTAATAACGGAGACTATAAGCCTTGTCATTGCCCTTTTCTTATTTATTAAACTACGAAAACAACCTGCTTAATAATCTCTTTTTTTGATTTAAAACAAAAGCGGCCTCTAAGCCGCTTTTTTATTTAGTAGCGCACTATTATATACTAACTCAATTCTCTATGTATTCACAATATAATTTATTTTCCTTCTCCACTCCCCTGCTTGTTGTACTAGCATTTGGGTAGGGTTGTTTATGGCTTTTGCTGGGCTAAAAAAGCAACCGCTATATTCCATATCAAAATAATCACTGGTACGTTTAAAGGGGATTTCAAACCCTTCGGGCAATTCTTCATCGGTGCTAACAGCAATTAAAGCTGCACGTTTGCCTTTTAATTTTCTTCCCAAATGTTTTTGTGAGCTTACTATATCAGTAAGCCTATCAAAAAACACTTTCATATACCCGCTCATAGCATACCAATACACAGGGGTTGCAAATACAATCAATTGATGCGTAAGCATTTGCTCCACCACCTTTAAAAACTCATCATCGGTAGGGTATTCTTCCTCGTAGTTGTATTGTGCAATTTTATAATCCAGCAAATCAACCAAAGTGATATCAATATCCTTAAACACCAATTCTACCAGCTTTTGGGTATCGCTGTTTTTGCGGGCGGAGGCTAGGATTATGAAGGGTTTTGTGTTCAATTTTTAATGATTAAATTCTTTAGAAAAATCAAAGTGTAATCTTGCTATTTTCCCCAATGGGTTAATTAGCTTGAAATACCCTTTACCAGTTGGTTTTATTCTTCCACTTCTAAAAATACTCTTATTATAAAATTCAAACTCAATTTTTTTGCCTTTTTTAGGGTTAAAGACCCTATGTGCTCTATCCACTTCAAAAAGAACTTCTAAAACCTCGTACTCTTTTTCAGTATCAATCCAGATATTTCCTTCCCAGCTTATTGTATCAATAATTTCAATTTTTGTTTCAAGACCAATAAACAAAGCAGAGTCTACTCTCTTAATTTCTTGATTAGTATAATATGTAAGGCGGCCTAAAAAATTTATATATACTTCTTCAACTTGATTCACAGACAACAAAGATCCTGAATCTTCAAAACAATTAACCATTAATAGTAATTCACCATTATAACATTTCATTGACCATAAGGTTATTGAAGTATCCAAAGGTAAATCCTTCATACCCCCTTTCATGAAGTAGTAGTAATTATGATTATACTCTCGCACATCACTTACCCAATATATTGATGAATCCTTTTTTATTCTCTCTATATGATTTTGCAACTGACTGTATACGAGTGAGTCTGAACATTCACCATAAAACTGATTGTACTGAAATTCTTCGTTTGGTTCAATGTATAACGCATTCAAACTATCGAAAGAATATTTTATTTCGTAGCTGTAAGTATCATAAACAGTATTACTTCCCCCTGTATATCTAAAATTAAACTCGTTAGTGTCAATATCTAATCCAAAATTTCTTTCAATAAAAAACCGAGTGGTTTTTTGACCGAATAATACAAATGGAATAAAAAAAATAAATGATAATACAAACGACTTAAACTTCATTTTAGATTATTCCTTAGTAAATTACAAACAGATTGCTTCGTCAACCGAAAACGGCTTTCTCGCAATGATAAGTAAGCTTATCGTTTTTCAAGTAAACTAATTAGCACATCACCAAATCAGTAAATTCAAATTATCATACTTCGAGTTACCTCAGTACGACAATTTGAAACTACATATTCCTTCTATACTGTCCGCCTACTTCAAACAGGGCGTTGGTTATTTGTCCCAGTGAGCAGTATTTAGAGGCTTCCATCAGCTGTTCAAAAAGATTACGGTTTTCTATAGCTGCTTTTTGCAAGTCGGCCAATAGTTTAGGTGTTTTATCAGCGTGTACCTTGTGCAAGGCTTCCATAGCGGTTATTTGGTAGTCTTTTTCTTCTTTAGTACTACGTATTACCTCTTGTGGCACAACTGTTGGTGAACCTTTTGACGACAAGAAAGTATTTACCCCGATAATCGGGAATTCGCCGGTGTGTTTAAGGGTTTCGTAGTACAGGCTTTCTTCCTGTATTTTATTGCGCTGGTACATGGTTTCCATAGCACCTAAAACTCCTCCACGCTCGTTTATGCGGTCAAACTCGGCCAATACGGCTTCTTCTACCAAATCGGTAAGTTCTTCTATTATAAACGAACCTTGTATGGGGTTTTCGTTTTTAGCCAAGCCCAATTCTTTATTAATAATCAACTGTATGGCCATGGCACGGCGTACACTTTCTTCGGTCGGGGTTGTTATAGCCTCGTCGTAAGCGTTGGTGTGCAGGCTTTGGCAGTTATCGTAAATAGCGTACAGGGCTTGCAAGGTGGTACGTATATCGTTAAAGTCAATCTCTTGTGCGTGAAGCGAGCGACCACTGGTTTGTATGTGGTATTTCAGCATTTGGCTGCGCTCGTTTGCACCGTATTTGTTTTTCATGGCTTTTGCCCAAATACGACGGCTTACGCGGCCAATCACGCTATACTCAGGATCGATACCGTTGCTAAAGAAGAACGACAGGTTAGGTGCAAAATCGTTGATATTCATACCCCTGCTTAGGTAGTACTCAACGTAGGTGAAACCATTTGAAAGCGTTAAGGCCAATTGCGTAATAGGGTTTGCACCAGCTTCGGCAATGTGGTAACCGCTGATAGACACCGAGTAGAAGTTGCGTACGTTTTTATCAATAAAATACTGCTGCACATCGCCCATTACACGCAAACTAAACTCTGTACTAAAAATACAGGTGTTTTGCGCTTGGTCTTCTTTCAAAATATCGGCTTGCACAGTACCGCGTACCGATGCAAGGGTTTTTGTTTTTATCGGTTCGTATATTTCGGCGGGCAATACTTGGTCGCCACTAACACCCAAAAGCATCAGCCCCAAACCGTCGTTACCTTCGGGCAAGTCGCCTTGGTACTTGGGCTCGGGCAGCCCTTTGGCGGCATATATGTCTTTTACTTTTTGACGAATTTCTTCTTCAATGCCGTTTTCTTTAATATAAAGTTCGCACTGTTGGTCAATGGCGGCATTCATAAAAAATGCGCAGATAATGGCTGCAGGGCCATTAATAGTCATTGATACCGAAGTGGTAGGGTTGGCAAGGTTAAAGCCCGAGTACAGTTTTTTGGCTGCATCTAAACTCCATACCGATACACCTGCATTACCAATTTTTCCGTAAATATCGGGACGGTAATCAGGGTCTTGACCGTAAAGCGTTACCGAATCGAACGCGGTTGAAAGGCGTTTAGCAGGCATACCCAAACTTACGTAATGGAAACGGCGGTTGGTGCGCTCAGGGCCACCTTCACCCGCAAACATACGGGTAGGGTCTTCGTTTTCACGTTTAAAGGGGAACACACCCGAAGTATAAGGAAACTCGCCCGGTACGTTTTCTTGCAACATCCAACGCAATAAATCGCCCCATGCTTGGTATTTGGGTAGTGATACTTTGGGGATGCGGCTGTGTGATAACGACTCGCTAAAGGTTTTAATTTTAAGTTCTTTATCGCGTACTTTAAATATAAAATAATCAGCTTTATAGCTGTTTACTTTGGCTTCCCACTCCTCTAATAATTTTTTGTTTTTAGGGTCGAGGTTTAATTCTATTTCTTCGTAAGCCGCTTCTAACGATTTTACAAGGTTGTCTTGGTCGGCTACCTTAGTTTCTTTAAGCGCCCCTATACTTTGGCGCAGGCTGTACAGCTTTTGAGCTGTTTCTTCTTGCTGAGCCACCCAACGGTCGTAAGCGCGGTTGTTTTCGGTAATCTCGCTCAGGTAGCGGGTACGTTCGGGGGGTATGATGTATATCTTTTTCGACATTTCTGCCGATACTTCAAACGTCGATTTTAAATCGGCGCCTGTTTTTGCCGCTAACATATCAATAATATGGCGGTACAGGCTATTCATACCCGGGTCGTTAAACTGCGAGGCAATAGTACCGTAAACAGGCAATTCCTCGTCGGGAGTGTCCCACAACTGGTGGTTGCGTTTGTATTGTTTTTTTACGTCGCGAATGGCATCCAGCGCACCGCGTTTGTCAAACTTGTTTAGGGCTATTATATCGGCAAAATCAAGCATGTCAATTTTTTCAAGCTGTGTAGCCGCACCGTATTCGGGGGTCATCACATACAAGCTCATATTGCTGTGCTCTATAATTTCGGTATCGCTTTGGCCAATGCCCGAAGTTTCAAGTATTATTAAATCAAATTTTGATGCTTTTACTATATCCACCGCCTCTTTTACATACTTGCTAAGGGCAAGGTTGCTTTGGCGGGTAGCCAACGAACGCATATACACACGCGGATTGCGGATAGCATTCATACGAATACGATCGCCCAGCAATGCGCCGCCTGTTTTGCGTTTTGAAGGGTCGACCGATATAATGGCTATGGTTTTATCTTTAAAATCTATCAGGAAACGGCGCACCAATTCATCTACCAGTGATGATTTACCTGCACCGCCAGTGCCAGTAATACCCAATACAGGGGTTTTAACGTCTTTGCTTATTTGGGTAACTTCTTCTAAAAAGGGTGCGGCCTCGTCGTAATCGTTTTCGGCTGCCGAGATCAAACGGGCAATGGCTTTAACGTCTTGCTGGGCAAGGTGTTTCACTTCGCCATTAAGGTTTTTGCCTGTGGGAAAATCGCTTTGTTTCAGCAAATCGTTTATCATGCCCTGCAAGCCCATTTCGCGCCCATCATCGGGTGAGTATATACGGGTGATGCCGTACTGGTGCAATTCTTCAATCTCTACAGGAAGAATAACCCCTCCCCCGCCGCCAAATAGTTTTATATGTCCGCAACCGCGCTCTTTAAGCAAATCGTGCATATACTTAAAATATTCCATGTGCCCGCCTTGGTAGCTGGTAATGGCTATGGCTTGCGCATCTTCTTGTATGGCACAATCAACAATCTCGGCCACACTGCGGTCGTGCCCAAGGTGTATTACCTCAGCACCGCTGCTTTGCAGTATGCGGCGCATAATGTTTATGGCTGCATCGTGCCCATCAAACAAGGCAGCAGCAGTAACTATACGTATCTTATTCTTTGGTTGGTATATTTCTACGGGTGTAGCTGTACTCATGGTTTACAGTTTTAAGAAACCGCAAAGGTAATACTTGAAGAGGTTATGTGCTAATTTGAAGATTTTAATCAACTTTAATTATTTTTTAGTTTTTTTTGTAAAAACTAATCGATGCTCATTAAAATAAGTTCATCAGATAATTTTATTAACTTAATAACTAAGACCACCAAGGATAATAAATCAGTACTTAAGTGGTTTGAGTCTACTCACGAAGAAATTAAAGTTGATTTTGACTTTCTTGAGATAATTGGACACACTTTTTCAAGTTTCTTTTTTAGGGATTGTACTTTCAATAAAGTCACCTTCAATAACTGTGTTTTTGGAAATTCAACTTTCAAAAATTGCAATTTTTCAAGTTGTGTATTTGAAAACTCTAAAATTTTAGAGTCACAAATTGAAGAATGTACATTTATTGGCTGCAATATATATGATTCCAAAATTGCTGATTGTACGATTGACAAAACTATTATTTCATATTCCAGAGAATTTCTTGGTTTTCAAATAAGTAATTCAGTATTAGACTGTTTGTTCCAAAACATTAACTTTCAATCATTTGAGTTTTCTAATATTATAAAGACTAAAGGAAAAAAGCTATTTTCTAAATGTAGCTTAGTAAACGGGGTATTTAAGAATTCAGATCTTACTAAGAGTTCATTTGTTAATTGTGAATTAGCACAAGTTTCATTTTCCCGTTGTTTATTATCGAGCAATACAATTAATATTACTAATAATAACAGTCATGAATTTAGTTCTATTGACTTCATAACAATTAGAAACAGTGAAGTGATTAATTCCAAAGTTTTAAAAGGTATTTTTGAAATTACAGAACCAGATATAAAAACTTTCGTGGAAGGATTAACTCAAGAGATCATTTTTCAAACCGTATTTATCTCCTATAGCTTTAAAGATAAAGCTTTTGCCTCATTATTAAATGGGAAACTAAGAACTAAGGGTGTTAATACTTTCTTATGGCAGGAAAATGCACCTGGAGGAAAGTATTTAACTAAAATAATGAGTGAAAACATTCAAAAGCATGACCGTCTTTTATTTATCGCTTCAAAAGATAGTATCAAAAGTAAAGCATGTCATTTTGAACTTACTAAAGGAAGAGAGAAGTATGAAAAAACATGGGAAATTGTTCTTTTCCCAATTCATATAGACAACTACCTTTTTGAAATCGAAAAAGTTGATATTCCACCAAAAAATAGAGAAGACTATTGGGAGAATATTGAAGAGTTAAAAAGAATCAACTCTATTGATTTTTCAGAATTTAATGTTGACAGAGATCTAACTAATGAAGAGCATATAAAATTTGAAAAGAAAGTTGCGGACTTAATAAGAACATTAAGGAAAAGGTAGCTCCCCTTGCTGACGTAATTGAACCGCTTGTGCTTCTTAACCTCTCCCCAATCACCCCATAGCCCGACTTGCAAACAGCCGCCCTCTCCAAAAGAGAGGGAATTGGTGGGATGGTATTGCCCTCTTCCTGAGATATTTTAAAGCCGGTTGATTACCAGTAAATCCCTTCTCCTTAAGGAGAAGGTCGCAGTTGGGCTGTGGTGGGAGGTCTGGTTGTTGGGGATGAGGGAAAAATGCTAACGAAATTTCGTCATTGCGATAAAACCGTCTTCGGGTTTTGAAGCAATCTGTTTGCATAGTTTCAAAGGGATTGCTTCTGCCAAGCTGCGCAAGGCATCGCAATAACGGGGTGGAAAGAAAACCTGTTAATCAACAAGTCAATAAATCTGTAAATACCGACCACCCCCATCCCCTCCTCTGCCGCGCTCTTTATCCCCACCAACCCTACAAGCCTTTTACAGACGAACGAATATTGATAATTGATTAAATATTTGAAATTGGTGAGCCTGTGCGGCTGCCAAGTCCCCCTCCTTCGATAGGGTTTGCGGGAAGGACAAGGAGGGGTTAGGGGTGGTCAAAACGGTACAAAAAACTATATTCGTAATAATGCAACTGCACAATAAACCATCTCTAAAACAAATACGGCAACAGCTAAGAAACAATGCCACACCCGCCGAAAAGGCTTTGTGGAAATTGCTAAAAAGTAGTCAATTGGCAGGGTTTAAATTCAGAAGGCAGCACAGCATTAATAACTATATTGTTGATTTTTATTGTACATACCGTTCATTAGCTATTGAGTTGGACGGTGAAGTACACAACAACCCTATTAATTTGGAAAACGACCTTGAAAGGGATAAATATCTAACTTCTGTTGGGGTTACGGTTATCCGCTTTGAAAACAAACTGGTTTTTGAGCAACCTGATTTTGTTATAGCTGAAATTTTGCGGCACTTGGTTTAGTTTGACCACCCCCAGCCCCTCCTTTGCTACGCACGAATCCTTTCAAGGAGGGGAGTCAACGCTGCAAGCCTTTTATAGACGGATGAGTATTGATAATTGATGAATATTTGGAATTGGTGAGCTTGTGCGGCTGCCAATTCCCCCTCCTTCGGTTGGGTTTGCGGGAAGGATAAGGAGGGGTTGGTGTGGTTTTTCTTTACTCACCCCAATTATTACCAAGACTTTGACTTACCCACTTTTTTCCTCTCTATGCAAAAGAAAGGGACGACTTTGTGAACGTCGGGCGGTAGCAATATTCGAGGGTGAGTTAAAAAGTCTAACGCACCATACTTCAACCTCGCTCAGTATGACTGCCTCCACGCTAAATCAGCAAATAAGCCTTGCTGTTTCACCTAAACGATTTTCAAATTACTACCTGTCAGGCGTTCTTTGAGTTAGTGTAAAAGTGTTCACTTTTCTGGCCGTAACAACATAACATCGTAACTAGATAACACCGTAACATGTTTTTTTGACCTCATCCTAAAATAATATAAAGATGGTAGGTTGCCAGTAAATCCCTTCACCATGTGGAGAAGGGCAAAGTTGTGGTTAGGCTTGAGGGCTTGTTTTTGTGATGAGGGTAAAATATAAGCGAATTTCGTCATTGCGATAAAACCGTCTTCGGGTTTTGAAGCAATCTGTTTGCAGAGTTTCAAAGGGATTGCTTCTATCAAGCTGCGCAAGGCATAGCAATGACGGGGTGAAAAGAAACCCCATATAACAAAAAAAGGAGCCCTCACGGGCTCCTTTAAGGTAGGTATGATGATTAACTATGAGACTTGATTATTTTGCTATTACCAGCTTTTTAATAGCTACGCCGTTGTTACCTTCTATATGGATAAAGTAATTACCCGATTGTAGGTTTTGTAGGTTAAGTTCAACAACTTTTGAGGTAAAGCTTCCTTCTGGATTTACTTGCATCACTTTTTGACCGATTGAATTATAAACGGTTATTGATACTGTTGCTTCGCTTGTAAAATCAAGGGCAACGTATGCTGTGCTGCTAGAAGGGTTGGGATAAACATTAACTGCTGCATTGTTTACTACTGAAGGTACACTTGTTGCGCCTGTTACGTATACAAAGCCTTTGGCAATGGCACTGCTATTGCCTGAAGGGTCTGTAACTACATACTCAACAGTGTAGTAACCTTCAACATTTACATCAATGTTTTCTGTAATGCTTAGTGTTAATGCTGATTTTGGGTAGTAGTTATCGGTGTACGAAACTGAATCAGCAAGGTTTGGTTTAGCTTGTGTACGCTCTATTACTATAGGGTTGTGTACTATAATAACTGGTGCTACACGGTCTACTACTTTTACTGTACGTATTACAGTATCCGATGTATTGTTCTCAACGTCTGTAATTACATATTTCAGTTCGTAATCGCCAACAACAGCAGTATCAACAGCACCTACTATGGTTACTGGGGGCAGGCTGTTATCGTAGTTATCAGTAGCACTGCTACCCAACTCAAAGTACGATGTAAATACATCAATAGTAACGGTTAAAGGGCCTACAAGGGTAACTATTGGTTTAATGGTATCAACTACCATTACCTCACGTATTACTGTTGTTGCACTGTCTCCGCTATTATCTACTACGTTGAAGAACAATTGGTACGTACCTGTAACGTTTGTGTTTACTGTACCTGTAATGGTGGCTACAAGACCAGTATCGTAGTTATCAATTACTTGATGTCCTGGGTCAACATAAGGTGTGTTTACATACCAAACAAGCGGGTTGTTGCCTGTAAGTATAATTACTGGTTTTGCAGTATCTAAAACGGTAACAAAACGATTTATAAAACCTGTATTTCCGCTTAGGTCGGTAGCTGAGTAAGTAAGTGTATATGTACCTACTTTGGCTGTATCAAGGTTGCTGGTAAGCAATACTACTGATGTTAAGTTACCATCTACAATATCTATTGCATTAGCTCCTAAATCAGGGTATGAAGTAAATACAAAAATTGTATCGTGTGCATTACCGTTTAGGGTTACAATAGGTTTAGTAACATCAGGGGTAATGTTTACAATTCTTTTTACTGTTACTGCTTTGTTGCCCGAGCTATCGCTTACATCGTAGGTAATGGTGTATGCACCTACTACCATAGTATCAACAGCTCCAGTAAGTACAATATTTGAGGTAATATTACCATCTATATTGTCAAAAGCAGTAGCTCCTAATTCAGTGTAGCCACGTCCGCGTTCAATATTTATAGTATCAGCACCTGTAAGAGTAATTACCGGTATTACTGCATCTTCAATAAATATAACTCTATAGTCTTCAAACTCACCAATAAAGTTAGAACCGCATGGGTTTATTGTGGTGTTAGAGAATACTACACCAACTCTTAGGCGTGTATAGCCCGACATTACTGTGCGAGGGATTGTAACGTTTGCTTTGAAAGTAGCTGTTTGTGCATTGTTTTCAACGGCAACTGTTTCGCTAGCATCAAAAATTCCATCTTGGTTAAAATCAATCCATGCTTTACGAGTCATTTTGTTTAGCGTGGTTGGTCTTTCAAGCGTCAACTCATACACACCACCTTTTATTAGCTCGGTGCTAATAGTATTGGTATAGTTAGAGTATGTTTTTGTTCCAGCTTCGCTTTGGTTATCAATTGTATTAAGAACAACACGGCTAATACCTATATCGCTGTTTAATTGCGATACAAAAGGCATACATACATTTTTTACATTGAAATAACATGGGCGTACAAGGCTATCGTAGCCTATACCATTCCAAGTAACCAATTTTACTGTATAACAACCTGCCGCATTAAATACTAATTGAGGGTTTTTGCTACTACTTGTTGTTCCGTTAATGTAGGTAAAAGTTGAAGGGCTAATAAACCACTCCATTCCTTGCACACAACCTAATGTAGAATCGGCAAGCATAACTTCATCGCCAACGGCAGGATTGGTATATTTTGTACCAAATGCTGTTGTAGGAACAGTTGAAGGGTTTTGCACTACTACCGTTTTGTATACAGTATCAGCACCTATACAGTTTGAGGCAACCATACGAATAGTATAAGTACCCGGTGTACTGTATTGGAAAGTAAACTCTTCGTCGTTATAGTCGTCTACATTATCACCATCAACATCCCAACTGTATCGGGTATTACCACGGGCGATAGTAGTATTTGTGATACCAATATTAGCCGATGGGCATTGTACACCTTTAGGCATATCAAATGATGCTATTGGTTTTTGAGTTACGTCTTTTGTCCAATATTGTAGTTCAAAGCCATCGTTAACTACTGAGCCGTTTGAGGTAAACCTAACGGTTACAAAACCTTTTGTAGCTACAATAACTGAAGGAAGGTTTAATACATTGGCCAATTGTCCGCTCAAACCTTGTGGGTATTGGTTGATATCCCATAGTGGAGTTCCTGTTTTGTCATCACCATCGTATATACGTAAGAAATCAGCGTTTGTTTCAGTTGATAACGCGTTTAATTTTACGTAAATAGTATCAGCGCAATCAGGCTCAATAACTGTGGTACAGTTTTCATTATTTGCGTAAGTAGCATTACCTAAGCCAGAATCGTACACTTTACCTTTAGGGAAAAGTATACTTGGGTATGAACATGCTGCAAAAGCATTAGAAACTGTTAGGTATTTAGGTTTACATAGTGTATCAATACCGTTTACGTTTTCAGCAACTAAACATACATCGTATTCATTTCCCAAAAAGAAAAATAATTCAGTATTTGCTTCTGTTTCTTGTGAAGATTTAACAAAAGAAAAAGAGCTTGTTGGTATTCCTGCCAAGTAATCGTAACCCAAGTCAGGCGATACAATCCATTTCCAGCTAAATGCTCCATTACCTGTAAGACTATTTATACTAATAATTTCACCAGCATTGGCAGTGTACCTATTAGCAATAAAGTCAATTGTTGGTTTACCCACTGGAGTAATTATTGTAACAGGTATTAGTACTGAATCAATCTCGGCGCAAGATTTACCTACATACTTAATTTTTGAGGTTCCATTAGCTAACCATGATTGGCTTAGGCTTGAATTTAAAGAGTCAACCAAAACATCATCAACATACCAGCGGTGCTCAATACCTGCTTTACCGGCAAGGTTAGATGTAAATTTGTAAGGTGCTTTAATAAACGCGGTATCGTTTTGTAAGCTAGAAAGTACACTTACCGTACCTAATGGAGGATAAAACTCAACGGCAATACTATCAACAGCAACACCGTCATAAACATTACCGCTACCATCAGTTCCAAAATAATACCTAAATCCAAACAAAGGCGCATTTGCATATGCTGATAAATCGGCAGTATATTTTTGCCATGCACCGTTATTACCCGACCACTTATTAGGAGGTACAGGGCCATTTACACTAGTACTATTGTATGCAGGTGTAACAGTATTAACTTTAGTCCAGTTTACATTATCAGTAGTTACTTCAAAAACAACTGCATCCCAGTTATTTTCGGTAACATAACGCATTAACCACGATACACTAGGTTGACAAGCTGCTGTGAAGTCGAATAATGGCGAGTACAAGTAGCTTTTTAAATTGTTCGAGTATGTTGTGCCTGATAAACCTTCTACCACCCAAGCTATATTTCCGCTACCGGCAGTATTAATGTTTGCTTTGGCAGGAACACCTCTAACCCATCCCCCTGTTTGTGTGTAACCATTATCACTGGTCTCAAAATCGCTAATATGAGGGTTACTAGTAATACAGTTAAAGTTACTAATAGTAATATTAGTAGAGTCATTAGCAGGGAACTGATCTTTACGATATTTAACACCAACATATACCAAATGGTTGGTAAATGCTGAAAAATTGTGTGATGTAGAAAAAGTAAGCTGCACAGAATCGCCAGTTAGTAATGCTGTTGAAACAAACACGGTATCCCATACTTTGACTGAGCCATTAACACTATACCAAAGTGCTAATGTATCACCAACGCTAACAGGGCTTATCCCTACGTTACGAACTAGTGCTGTAATACTATTTGTACCCAAATTACAACCTGTACGTAATCCGATTATCTTTTCAACAAGGACATTAAAGGTTGGAGGAGTGTATTCTGACGCTCCAATATCAGGGGTTGAAACACTACGACTATTTTTATCAATATCAGTAGTAACGCCAACAGGGGTTCCTGCATTATTTAAATCTATACTAAGTGTGCGTAAATTAATATCACTCAAATAACCAGGGTCTAAGTTTAAAGAATTGGCATCAACAGCATTAGCTTTCCAAGTAGCAAAGGTGGTGTAATCAACCCCTTTAACAAAACCAAATACATTATTAACGTTTGTGCCGTTTACATACACATCGTTATAATCACAACTTCCACCATTTGCCACTATATATGGAATGTTGGTAGTGTTTTGAGAAAAGTATGCTAAAGCCCTTGATGTTGTTGAACTTGAAGCAGGATATGTGTTTTTTAGAATATTATTTTTTATATGTACACCACCTGCAACGTTGGTTTGTGTAGCTATACACGAAGCTATAAGGTTTGTACGTGTTAATAGTTTTTGAGTACCATTATCATACAAGTTTATACTATTGTGATAGATAAAAACCCCTGCATCAGTATTGGCTGCTGACGCATTTGATGGTATCTGAATTCCAGCAATACTGTAGTCAAAAGAACTGGTAACATTATCACCATCAGCAGCAATATTGCTTATAAAGTTATTTGTAATACGAATATTATTTGCTGTATTGTTGTTTATCTGCACTCTAATACCATGGTTTCCATAACCGCTTATTCCATTATACACCAAGTTGTAAATGTTGTTAGCGTTTATGGTTACATCTTTGTTTGAAGCACCTGTTGATAAAAGAGCATCGAGGTGTATACCACGTGCATAGTAAAAACCCTGCACCGAGTTTCTTACAGTATTACCATCAACTATTGCATTTTTTTGAGAGTTAAGATAAATACCACTTACAGTAGAAACGCCGCCAAAAAATGTAGTGTTTTGTGAACCACCTGGAGCAATAGTACCCCCAATAGTATTATTTAATACTCTATTATAAGAATCGTATTGTGTAGCTGTATTAGTACCTCTTAAATAAATACCATTTCTAACAGCCTCAATTATGTTGTTTTGAAAAAGGTTTGAATCATTACCGGTAAGTAAAGCTGCACCCGGTGTAGCCGTTCCACTACCTAAATATATACCAACGTAGGTATTTACCCCAGTGGTAGTTGAATTACCTGTAAGGTTTACGTTTTTTATAGTAATAAACTTACAACTGCTAGTTGAAGTAGGCACCAAATCAATAAGCCTTACAGTTGTAGTAGTTGAAGTAGTTGTAATAGTTAAGTTTCTAGACGTTGTGCCGTTATTTGAACCATCAATGGTAAAATACTTAACACCATTAAAACGAATAACTGCACTTGTAGCAGCAGGAGACGTTGAAATAGTTGGTGTTTGCCCGCTAGCAGGTTTTAACACAATGGGTCTAGTAGCATCCATACCTACAAATGGAGTTAATGCAGGAATAACACCCGATTCCCCTGTATAACCAGAAGCAATTTCAAGAGTGATTACACCAGAACCCGAAACACCATTAGCATTTAAGTAAGTAAAAGCATTAGCTACTGTACTAAATGAAGATGGAGGATTTTGTGTACCGTTAATGGAATATGTTGTTCCACCAACCAATTGAGCCTTTACCGAAGAGTTAGTCAGTAAAAACGAAAATAGCAGGAGTGTAAAGATTACTTTGTTAGCTCTAATCTTAGCTTTGAGACTTGTCATTTTGAGTTTGTGTAAAAGTTTTAAATATTCGGTAAATTTGTTTTAACATTGGACATTGTTGCCTAAATACAATTACAGAGTTTTCCTATTACGGAAAGAAAGAAGATTACGTTAATAGCCACTATGAAACTGTTGCCACAGTATAGCGCAGGAGATAAGATAAAGGCTGAACCACTAGCCCTGCCTTTACATTAAGGTTAAAAAGAAATTGTTGGTATAACTAAGTGTTGTTGGTTATGTATCGTTTAAGAAGCAATAGCATCAATGCGTTTAGATAAAACGAATGCATTTTTTGTAGCCTTACTATCACACTTACATTCACCGACGGGTGAGCTGTATAACACTGACCAATACTTTGAAAGTAGTCACTTATAAAGTGTCTACCTACAATAGGATTAGTTGATATATGTGTGTTAAGTTGCACTATATGAATATAACTTTTGTAAAGTAAAATCAAAAAAAAACTCCAAACAAGAACTCCTTAAAAATTTTATACAAAATGGCATTTTTATCGACAAAAACACGCTAAAAGACGACAAAAATATTTTTCCCATGCAGCGTTACTAACTAACGCATAAAAAGTAGCCGCTAATATGATTAACTAAACACATTTAGTATCCTATCACACACACATCGAACCGCCGCTTATATCAATCTTAATTTCTAAAAACTTATCCTCGCAAAAACTGATAAAAGTAGTGTTAAACAAAATTTATGCGTAAAATAGTGCACCAAAAGTAATTGATACACTACACTTGCTTATAAACACACATCTATTAAAAAAACCATCACTACGGGTGTATAGCTGCTTGCTGTTAATGCTGTGCAACTTAACTATACACGCACAAACGTATTGGGATAATATAGATTTTTATACTACTAAAGACGGACTACCAAACAACTCAATACTATCCCTACACCAAGATAGAAAGGGCTTTTTATGGATTGGTACTTTTAATGGGCTTTGCCGATACGACGGGCGAGAGTTTAAAACCTATACCGATGCTTTTTTAAGCAAAGAAAAAAACTGGATTGCATCAGTAAACTGCATAACAGAAGACAATAGTGGTAATATTTGGATTGGCACTAGAGGTGGGTTGATAGCTCGATTCAATGTGCAAAAACATAAATGGGATAAACACCACAAGTCAGCACAAGCAATTACCACACTTTATTGCGATAGTCAAAATACAATTTGGGTGGGTACAGCAAAAGGTCAGTTTGGTTCACTTACAGGAGATAGTTTTACACTAAAACAACAGTTTACAAACCCCGTAACACAAATTATTGAATCACAAGCCAATACATTGGTACTCAATAGCACAAGCATATACACATATAACATAATAAAAAATACAACTACCCTGTTTAATGGTATTCCCGCGTATCATCAACTTGAAGATGTTGCATTACACCCAAAATGCTTGTATTTCTTTAAAATAGACAAGACTGTAAGCACTTATACCCTTACGGAGAAAACCCCGCGCAAAAATCAATCAATAGCTATACAGCACAATATTTTTAAAAGTAAATCCGGGTTTACTAAAACCGGTAACCTTTTGTTTGAAGCCGAAAACAAATTGTATGAGATAAATGCAGAAGCTAATGTGGTTGACATTACTGATTTAAACCCTGTTACCTCATCGTTAAAAAATCAATATATTAACTTTATTTTAGAAGACTATAGCGGTTTAATTTGGATTGGAACAAATACAGGTTTGTTTAAAATCAACAAGAACAATATTCAGTTTAAAAACAAAACAACCAACAACAGCCTTCAAAAAATAAAACACAACTATATACGTGCGCTGCATAACCAAAACAATACACTTTGGCTAGGCACAAAAGAAGGTGAGCTTGGTAAACTAGTATTCGATACCGTTTCAGGAACCACAATTAGTCAAACTTGGTTTCCGGCAAAAAGAATAAATGCAACTACCGATTTTGATTTTACTATAAATACCATAGAAACGGACGATGATGGCGACTTATGGGCCGGGGGAACAGAAGGGCTGTTTTATATGCCAAAAGGGCACAGTATATTACAACAGATGGCTCCCTATACTGCTAAAGGCAAAGAGCTGGTTAATCAAATTTGGTCGCTAAAAGCCATAAAAAATTTAATTTTTATTGGCACCATTCACAGTGGACTTTTGGTTTACAACAAAACCAGCAAAACATATAGCAAGGTATTGCTAAACGGAGCACAATGTACGCAACCTATTTGGACAATTACGCCACTAAAAAACAATACCCTGTGGGTAGGAACAGCAGCAGGTATATATAGCATAGTTTACGATACTGCAAAAAATACATACGCACTTTTACCTCCCAAAGTAGAAGGAGGTGTTGAGTTTGCCGGTAGAGAAATTTGGGGAATTGTTGAAGAAGCTGAAAACATTTGGTTAGGCTCTACAGAAAATGGATTAACGCAGCTAAATAAGAAAACAAAAAAAATTACCCATTACAAGGTTGAAAACGGGCTTACGGAAAATGTTATAAGTGGTCTAGTTGCCGATGGTAATGGAAATATTTGGGTAAGTACAATTGGTGGACTAAACAAAATAAATATTGCTACAAAAAAAGTAACCGTATATACAGAAGATGACGGTTTGCTAAGCAATGATTTTAATTTTGGCGCAGCTACAATGACACCGTGGGGCGAAATTTTCTTAGGAACCAAAGTTGGGCTTACCTCATTCTTCCCCGATAAAATAAACAACACCAGAAACAATACTGCTAAGATAGAAATTACCAATATTAAAATTAAGGGCGAAGACCACCCTTTTAAGTATAATGAGCCTTTACAACTTCAGCACTCCCAAAACTATATTAGCTTTCGGTTTGCTGTATTAGAGTTTAGCAAACCATCAAAGCACACCTACAAATACCAGCTAAAAGGGTTTGAACAAAAATGGCAAGAAGCCTCGTACGATAACCCTGTAGCAGTGTATACCAACCTACCACCGGGAAACTACACATTTATTGTGAAAGGTTCTGCCGACGGCAAAACTTGGGATGGACAAGCGAATATTTTAATACATATACAACCTGCACTGTGGCAACAACCATTATTTTGGATATTAATACTACTAATTATTGTAATACTGATAATACTACTAGTGCGCCAAAGAATAAAAGCCATAGTGCAGAAAGAACGCGAAAAGGCACAGATAGTAAAGGCTATGGCCGAACTGGAAATGAAAGCCCTTAGGGCACAAATGAATCCCCACTTTATTTTTAATACTATTGCAGCAATACAGCACTACATAGTAAAAGAAGATACCTTACAGGCCAACGAGTATTTAGCCAAATTTGCAAAGTTAATGCGCTTGTTTCTTGAGTCATCACGAAGCAACTACATACTGTTAAGCGATGAAATACAACTACTAAACTTATACTTAGTACTCGAAAAACTTCGTTTTGAAGACAAGTTTGACTACTGGCTAACGGTTGACCCCAATATAAATACCAATGAGCTAAAAATACCGTCTATGCTATTACAACCTTTTGTTGAGAATGCAATAAACCATGGTTTAATGCACCGCACCGAAAAAGGTTGGCTAAAAATTGAAATACAGTACAATACCAGTGATGAAAAGCTTACTTGTACCATAAACGATAACGGAGTAGGCCGAAAAAAGGCAGGAGAACTGAGACACAAAACTAACCCCACACACAAATCGCAAGGGGTAAAGTTAATAGACGAACGCGTTGAAGCTCTTTTTGGGCTTGATGATGTGCAGATTGAGATAGATATAGAAGATAAAATTGATAACAACGGAATACCGTTAGGAACATTAGTTAAACTTGTAATACCAATAAAAAAGTCTAAAAGCGGATGAGAGCCATAATTGTTGATGACGAAAGGAAAAGTAGAGAAACGCTGCAAACACTTATTGAAAAGTATTGTGATGGCGTACTTATTGTTGGCCTTGCCAACGGTGTAGAAAATGCCCTTACCCTAATACAAAGCCAACAGCCCGATGTTATTTTTTTAGATATATCCATGCCTGATGGCAGTGGCTTTGATTTGCTTAGGCGTGTGCCCAAAGTTGATTTTGAAGTAATATTTGTAACCGCATACGATAATTATGCTTTGCAGGCTATTAAAACCAACGCACTTGATTATATACTAAAACCCATTAGTATTGATGATTTACTGGCCGCAATACAAAAAGCGTTTGCTAGGCTTAAAGAAAAAAGCACAGAAGGAAACATCAAATTTTTGTTGGAACAACTTGATACCAAAGTAGGGAAAACAGGTAAAATAGCTATACCTGCCAGTGATGGGTTTAACTTTGTAAACCTTGATGATATTATTTGTCTTTCGGCAGAAGGCAGCTATACCAAAATAGCATTAATAGGTGGCAAGGTAATTTTAAGTACCCGCCACCTAAAAGAATATGAAGACCAATTGCCTCCGTCAGATTTTATACGTGTGCACCATTCGCATATTGTTAATATTGGGCATATAACCCACTACCACAGGGGCGAGGGCGGCTATGTAACAATGGTAAACGGTACTGAAATAACTATATCAAAACGTAAAAAGAAAGACTTTTTAGATAGATTTTAATCTTCTTTCCTTTTGTTTAGTTTTAAACTTTTATACTTCAACCTTTTTCCATTTCCCTTGTTTAAATAAAATAAAAACAGCTATGGCCATTAATGTTTCAGCAATAGGAACTGCCAAAAAAATACCTGCAACACCTATACCTGTATATTTATGCAATAGGTAGGCAAAAGGCACCTGAAAAACCCAAAACCCAAAAAAGTATATCCATGAGGGGGTTTTGGTATCACCTGCGCCATTAAAAGCTTGCGTAAATATCATACTAAGGCCATAAAATATATATCCCGAGCTTAATATTTGTAACGACAATATTGCATACTCTCTTTGTGCCAACTCAACTGCGGGCACAAAAAAACCAACCAGTGGTTGTGCAAATATTAACAACAACACAGTAACAATAGCCATAAAAATCATGTTGTAATTGGCTGTTATAGTTACACTTTGCACAGCCCTTTCGGGCAGTTTTGCACCAAGGTTTTGCCCTACAAGTGTAGCTACGGCATTGCTCATGCCCCATGCAGGTAAAATAAAAAATATAAAAAGGCGTATAGCTGTTTGATATCCTGCTGACGCAGCACTACCATAATCAGCCACCATTGATGCTAAAAATATCCAACTGGCTGATGCAATTATAAACTGAAAGGCTGCTGGAGATGCTATAGATATAAGCCCCTTTATCACCGTAAAATCAGGTTTAAAATGGTGTGCCTTTATTTTTATAATACCTGATGATTGCTTTAAATGATATATCTGGTAAGCCAAAGCAATAGTACGTCCGCTTATAGTAGCTATAGCCGCACCCGCAATGCCTAAACCCGGTATAAACGATAAACCAAAAATCAGCAAAGGGTCTAACACAATATTAAATAAGTTTCCTATCCACAAACTTTTCATTGCTATTGAGGCATTACCCGCCCCACGAAAAATTCCGTTGATAAGAAACAGTAAAATAATAACCACATTGCCACCAAACATTAGTTGGGTATATACTATACCTTCTTCTATTGCGGCAGGCTCTGCACCCATCAACCCTAGTATATCACCTGCGTAAACATAACCGGGTATACCCAACGCCAATGACGTTATAATGGCTAACACAATAGCCTGTGCCCCTGCACGAGCTGCCCCCTCATTATTCTTCTCTCCTACCCTTCGTGCTACAGTAGCAGTAGCAGCAGCACTTAGCCCTATACCTACCGAATATATTATGGTGATTACCGACTCTGTAAGACCTACTACCGATGTAGCATGAACACCTAGTTTATTTACAAAATAAATGTCAACAACTGCAAATACAGACTCAAGGGCTAACTCCAACATCATTGGAATTGCCAATAACACAACTGCTTTACGCAAGTTTATAGTGGTATAATCATGCTCTTCACCTTTTAAAGCTGATTTTATTATACGTATATAATCCGAAAACCTATGTGGTTTTACTCCTTTATTACTCATTAAGAATTGATTTTATTAAACTGACTTTTATTTAGAATTATGCAATACACATCCTTAGGCATGCTAAGACATGCAAGCATTGTTTTTTTGATAATAGCTACTAACAAGCAGCTGTTCCGCCACAAAACATTAAACAGTTATACTATGTGACGGATATTAACTAAATCATCGGCGTAGAATTTTTATCAGTTTTGATGCTGCAAATATAAAATATTTTTTATTTGGTAGTAATACAAAAAATTTCATCTACCCAATATTATTTCTTAACTCTCTTTTCAAGTTTTACTCTAGCTCGGCACAATTAAACCCATGCTTTTCTACTAACTCTACTACCTTCTCAACTGTTATATTTCGTCCTTCCACTCTAAGTACTCTATCACAATCTTCAAGGTCGAAGTTTATTTTACTGTCGGGGAAAAAGCGGTTCAACTGGCTAATTATTTTATTGGCCTCAGAGGCTTTTTGCACATTTGTTTTAAATACCTCAACCATAATTGTAACTGGCTTTTAAAGTAGTATCAGGTTTATTTTATTACCCTATACTGTATATGGGTTGTTAATTGTGATGGGGTAACATCAACTATTTCAAACTTGTATTTTTCTTTATCTATTTTGTCAAACAAGCGAATACCGCTACCTAAAAACACTGGTGATATATGCAGGGTAAATTCATCTACCAAACCTGCATTTAAAAACTGCTGTATGGTATCTCCCCCACCTTGTATTCTTATGTCTTGTCCGTTGGCTGATCTTTTGGCTTTTTCTAACGCACTTTCTATCCCATCATTAATAAAATAGAATGTTGTTGAGCCTTTTTGTACCCAAGGTTCTCTAACCTCATTGGTTAAAACATAAACATCTTTCTTAAACAAATCCTCAGGCCAATTAGCTTCGCCTTCTTCAAACATCCTTTTACCCATAATATAAGCACCCGTACAAGCCATAATATCCTCAATCAGCTTACCGTCGGCACCATCTTCCAGTCCTTCATTAGGAGCTTCCATTCCATGACTTCTGTAAAAACCTTTTTGCTTAAACATCCATTCATGTATGGCGATGCCGCCATCGCCCAATGGGTTTTGCGGGCCTCTGTTGTCACCCGCCATAAACCCATCAAGCGACATAGCTACATCAACTATTATCTTGCTCATAATTATACTTCTGCTGTTAACTTCTTACGATAGAAAATGTATGATGCTATACCCATACCAATAAAAAGTAGCATTGGCCACCAATACATTGCGGGCGTACCTATGGCTATTGTAGAATATGTTGCACCAATTAAATCAAAAAACAAGCCTGCATAAGCCCACTCTTTAATTCGAGCGAAACCGGGTATTAATAGGGTGATACACCCTATAATTTTTGCCCAACCAATAAATGGGATAAAATAAACGGGGTAACCCAATTGTTTATGAAATATCTCAACCGATTGGTCATCAACCATAGCATTAGGTATAGCTGAAAAAAGCATCATTGCTACAAATAGAAGGGTAAACACCCAATAAAAAATTTTAATTCGTTTCATGTTTTTAATAGTTAAAAATCAGTAATTAGTCTTGTGAATTATTACTGTATAGCAACCATGTTTTGTTGTATTTATCAATAAGCGCGCCCATACTGCCTGCAAAGAAATTGTGCATGGGGCGAAGAGCTTTACCTCCATCACTAAGTTTAGTATAATACTGATTAATCGCTTTTTTACTACTGCTATTTAATGATAAATTGACGGTATTACCCTCAATTGGTGCACCATCCATCATATCTGAGCCAAAAAGTGTTATACCATCACTTACCAGCATTGCGTGAAGGATATTTTGCTGTGCATCAGCAGGCCATTCGGCAGCCATAGGCGATTGGGCAACAGACTGTAGGGTAAGCTCGCCACCAAAGCAACTTTGGTAAAAGGCCATAGCTTCGCTACAATTACCGTTAAAAACAAGGTAAACATTAATTGCACTCATAGTTTGTAATTATTTTTTATGATTAACAAGGTTTATACGCTTTACAATTGATAGTAAAATAAGCATAGCGCAAGGGCAACCCCATCACTATGCTTATTGAATTTATTTTGGCAACTCGTAATTTACCATCCAATTAATACCAAATTTATCAGTAAACGAACCAAACAGTGCACCCCAAAACATTTTTTCAAGCGGCATGGTTACTTTTCCGCCTGCCGATAAACCGTTAAACAATCGGCGGGTTTCCTCTTCACTATCTGCCCCAACAGATATGTGGTAATTGTTACCTTCTGTTATCGTATGTCCCGCAGAAGGTAAAGTATCACTAGCCATAAGTGTATACCCTTCGCTAATAGGTAGCGATACGTGCATAATCCGTTCTTTTTCAGCAGCAGGCAATTGCTCCATACCCGGTGCATCTTTCATACGTTGAAAAGTAACAAACTCGCCACCAAATACTGATTTGTAAAAATTAAATGCTTCTTCGGCTTTGCCGTCAAAGTTTAGATAAGTGTTAATTATTGTCATTGTTTTATTGTTTAGTTTGTTATGCTTGGGGCACTGCACTCATATCCATATATGCATATTCCCAATGGTGGCCGTCTAAATCGTTAAAGCTGCGGATGTACATCCACCCATGATCTTGGACAGGATGTTCAAAAGCACCTGCTGCAATTGCCTTTTCTACTATTTCATCCACTTTTTCCCTGCTTTCGGCACTAAAAGAGTTTATTACTTCTACTTCTTTTAGTGTATTGCAAATGGCTCTTGTGGTAAAGGTTTTGAAAAAAGGTTCGGTTAATAACATAACAAATATGTTATCACTTACTATCATACAGGTAGCTTTTTCATCGGTAAACTGGGGGTTAAATGAATATCCAAGCTTTGTGAAAAATTCAATGGATTTATTTAAATCCTTCACAGGTAAATTTACAAAAATCTGCGTTGTCATTGTTTTTATTTATTTAGTTGATAATTAATAAGTACTATACCACACTCAAATGCTTGTGCTTTTTGCAGTTTAAAGCGTTGTGTTTTTTCCAACCCTTTAAAAATCGGCATCCCATTTCCTATTGCAGCAGGATTAATAAATAAATGTAACTCATCTATCAGCTCTTCTTTTAGCAATGCGCTTACAAAAGTTCCGCCGCCATATACAATCATATCACCGCCATCTTGTGCTTTTAACTTTAATATCTCTTCTTTTAGCTCACCATTCACAACCTCAGTATTTGCCCACTCCGATTTTTGAAGTGTTTTTGTAAATACATATTTTTTGGTATTGTTTATCTTATCAATGCCTTTTTGGTCTTCTCCCTCAGGATTTGCCGCCCAGTGGGGAATAAAACCCTGTGCCAAATTTCTGCCCAATAAAATAGCGTCAACAGGCTCGGAAATTTGGGTTACATACTCTTCTATATCCTTTGTCCAAGGAAAAGTAAGCCAATCCATTTCGCCCTGTGTGCCCGCAATAAAACCGTCAACGGTTATTTGCACTTGCAGTTTCAACTTTCTCATGTTGTTACAGTGTTTTTAAATATTTTTTAAGTTATATACAATTCTACTAAAACCTTGTTGCATAATTGATTTATTAGTATCAAAAACCTTTGGGTTTTACAAATATTTTTTTATTTATTCTTAGCCCTAACTCACCCCAAATATTCTAAAGCACTTCCCTATTTCAACTTTTCCCCTCTCTAAATTTAGAGAGGAGCGAATTTTCGCAATTCCCCCTTTTTCCTTTTTTGGGGTGAGTTAAATCCCGCCCTTCGACAAGCCTAGAAGGAGAGCACTCTTTCAACTGTTATTTTCTGCTCTTATCATTAGCACATTGAAAATTATCCTTACTCACCCACCTTAACCAAACATACCATGTCATCGCCACTGTACATTTCTACACAAGGACACTCAGCATTGGGGTGGCGCACCAGTTTTCTAAAAGTATGTTCAATAGTGGCCTGCTTCTCTTTCCAGTGGGTAATGGTTTCCGATACGTATTCGCCTTTTCTTATAGTAAAAGTAGGGTACCCGCGTTGTTCGCCTTCTCCCTCGTAGTCTTCAATAACAGCAGCGTTATATACTATCACTCCATTTATATCGGGACATGAAAAACCTATAAAGGTTCTTTTGGAATTTTGAGAAACTATTTGGTTCAATCGGTCGTAAGCATCCGCAATACCATCAGGAAACGATTTTGCTGTTATATAAAACGTTTTGATATCCTCATTCAAAATATATTTTTCCATTGTCCTAAAACTGGTTATAAATACAATACAAACCTACTATACCCAACCAAAAGGTTTCGGGTGGTTTTACGGCAATAAAGGGGGTAGTTTGCGACACATTTTTTACTATTTTTGGTGTATGAAGCACGTATCTATATTAGTACCACAAAAGGCTATACTGGGCAGTTTAGAGGGTACACGTCAATTGCTGACACAGGTAAATTTGTTTTTTAAAGACAGAGGCCTTGACCCTTTGTTTAAGGTGCAATTGGTGGGACTTGACAAAGAAACCAAACTTGCTGGCGGACTGTATACTATAAATGCTGATGTGCTGCTAAAAGATGTGAAACAAACCGACCTTATTATTATACCTGCGGTAGATGGCGATATTGTGGAGGCTATGGAAATAAACAAAGCGTTTGTGCCTTGGATAGAGCAACAATACAAAGCGGGTGCTGAGGTGGCCAGCTTGTGCATGGGGGCATTTATACTGGCATCAACAGGATTGCTCAAAGGCAAAAAATGCGCTACGCACTGGATGGCTGAAAATGCTTTTAGGCAAATGTTTCCTGATGTAGAGTTGGTAACTGAAAAGATTATTACTGATGAAAATGGCATATACTCAAGCGGTGGGGCTTTCTCGTACCTAAACCTGATATTATATTTGATAGAGAAGTTTGCAGGCAGGGATATGGCTATACTATCGGCAAAGGTGTTTGCTATTGAAATGGAACGCGAAAACCAACTATCGTTTGTGGTTTTCCAAGGACAAAAGGGACACGAGGACGAACCTGTTCGCAAAGCGCAGGAGTACATTGAGAATAACTATAAGGAAAAAATAACTGTGGATGAATTAGCAGAAGTGGTAGCCCTAAGCCGCCGCAATTTTGAACGCCGATTTAAAAAAGCTACTGCTAATACAGTAGCCGAATATGTGCAACGTGTAAAAATAGAGGTGGCTAAAATGAGCCTTGAAACTTCGCGGGAGAACATAAACGAGGTGATGTACAATATTGGCTATACCGACCCTAAGGCCTTTAGAGGAACTTTTAAACGCATCACCGGCTTATCGCCCATTGAATACCGAAATAAGTATAGTAGGTTGGTGGCAGGGTAAGCATTTGTCATTTAGCATTGAACAAATGGCAGGACCTACTTTATCAGTATTATTGAAGGGATTTTCTACTACTAATATTCAAAAATTATACGTGCTGATTGATGAACTATCTGAGGAAAGAGAAGGTAAAGACTTTTATATGAGCTCAAGTTCTGCTTCTTATGGTATGAGTGAACAAAAGCCATTTAGTTTTGATATAATAGACATGGATAGCGACGAATCGGAATACGACACCCAAGAATTAGATCAAATAGAAATTAAAACTAATTTTAGACCCAATACTTACATTTTATTAATGGCAATGACTAATGACTTTGAATCGTATAAACTGTTGGGTATATTAGCATTAAAAATTGCTAAAACTTTTAATGGCATTATTGATTTTGGAGGAAAACTAAATATTGACGACAGCATAAAAGGTAAAACATACAATATAGATTATAAAACGGCTGTTGGCACTTCGACCCAATACAACATAGGTGATGCCGAGTTTATGAAATATTGGTTAGTGCATGAAAACTTCAATTTAGTGAAGTAAATATTCAGCCTCGTTCCTTATTTTCTATCTTATAATCGTTAATATAGAGCGAGACCCTGAAACAAGTTCAGGGTGACGAAAAGGACAAGTTTTTGCAAAACTGTTTACTTTCTTTAGTCATGTCGAATTTATTTCGACATCTCAATATTCAAAAAACAGTGTTAAAAAACGGCTATGTTTATATAATGTCTAATAGGCTTTGTACAACCTTATATGTTGGTGTTACGGCTGATTTAAAAAATAGAATTGCTCAACATAAGAATGGAATTGGGAGCACGTTCACTTCAAAGTACTTTTTAACCCATTTGGTATATTATGAACAGTTGTTTAGCATGAATACTGCTATACAGCGTGAAAAGCAACTAAAAAATTGGCGTCGAGATTGGAAAATGAACTTGATACGTGAGCATAATCCTCATTTTGTTGATTTGTATGATGAGTTATTTTAGTGTTGAATTTGCTTTGGGTTTTGAGCAATGAGATGCTGAACTAAATTCAGCATGACGAGAAGGGCAAATTTTAGCAAAACTGTTTACTTTCTTTAGTCACCCTGAATTTATTTCAGGGTCTCGTTGCCCAATTTATATAAAATGCAGAGCAAGATGCTGTCCCGAAAGCCTTCGGGATCAGCATGACTTTTTGCCGTTGGAAAAAAACAAAAAAGGGAGTGCAGTTCTGCACTCCCATTTTTGCATTGGTTTATAAATGTGGTTTATACTACTGCTACCTCTAAAACATCATCAACTTTGGTTACTTTGGCCAAGTTGTTTTTGGTAAGAAATTTAATCGAGGCATCCCATTTTTTACCGCTCAAGCCCGATGCTTCCTTAAGGTCGGCTAAAAGCATTTTTTCGGTTTTCTTTAAAATGTCCATCACTAAAGTTTCTTCATCGTTTAGCACAATAGTATCTTCTTTCTTCTCAGGGCGCATTTGAGGGAAAAACAACACATCTTGTATCGATTTAGAGTCGGTCATTATCATCGTCAGCCTATCAATACCAATACCCAAACCTGCTGTTGGCGGCATACCGTACTCAAGTGCGCGAAGAAAATCTTCGTCCAACACCATTGCTTCTGCATCACCACGTTTGCCTAGTTCCAATTGGTCTTCAAAACGTTGGCGTTGGTCAATAGGGTCGTTCAGCTCGCTAAAGCTATTGCAAATTTCTTTACCGTTGCATATCGCCTCAAAACGCTCTACTAAACCTTTTTCGGTACGGTGGCTTTTTGCCAATGGCGACATCTCAACAGGGTAATCCATTATAAACGTAGGCTGTATAAGTTTAGGCTCGGCAGTTTCACCAAAAATCTCGTCAATCAGTTTTGCACGTCCCATAGTGCTATCAACAGCAACACCCAATTTCTTGGCTGTTTCAGCCATTTCGGCCTCATCCATCTCGCTCACATCAATACCCGTAAACTCTTTTATAGCACCATACATAGTATAGCGTTTCCAAGGGCGTTGAAAATCAATAATGTTTTCACCATTTTTCACTTTGGTACTTCCGTGCAGGGCAATGGCTATTTTTTCTACTATCTCCTCTACCAAATCCATCATCCAGTAGTAGTCTTTATAAGCCACATACAGCTCCATCACCGTAAACTCAGGATTGTGGGTTCTATCCATTCCCTCGTTACGGAAATCTTTTGCAAACTCGTACACACCATCGTATCCACCCACAATAAGGCGTTTTAGGTACAACTCGTTAGCTATACGCAAATACAAAGGCATATCTAGCGCGTTGTGGTGTGTTTTAAACGGACGAGCCGCCGCACCACCGTGTATAGGCTGCAAAATGGGGGTCTCAACCTCCATATAGCCTTTATCGTTAAAATAATCGCGCATGGTTTTCATCAATATCGATCGTTTGGTAAACGCCTCTTTTACGTGAGGGTTTACTATCAAATCAACATAGCGTTGGCGGTAGCGCAATTCAGGGTCGTTAAAAGCATCGTATACCTCACCGTCTTTTTCTTTGGCAACCGGTAAAGGCTTAACGGCTTTACTCAAAAACTTAAACTCGGTAACGTGTATGCTTATCTCCCCTGTTTTGGTGGTAAACACATATCCTGTTACACCTATTATATCACCAATATCAACCAGTTTTTTAAATACACGGTTGTACAATGTTTTGTCTTCATCGGGGCAAATAGCATCACGGTTTATGTATGCTTGTATCTTTCCCTTACTGTCTTGCAATACTGCAAAAGCAGCCTTGCCCATATCGCGCACCATCATCACACGGCCTGCAAGTTGCACCTGTTTATATTCGTCCGCCTTCTCGTCGGTATAGTTGGCCAAAATATCGGCCGATGTAGCGTTTACTTCAAAAAGTTCTGCGGGATATGGGTTTATACCCAATTCGCGCAATTGGTCAAGTTTCTGTCTGCGGATTATCTCCTGTTCGTTCAGTTCCATTTACTACTTGTAAAAAAATTTGCGCGAAGATAACCCCATTTGCTAAAATCATTATATATAAATCAATACAGGTTTACCCTTCTAAATAGTATACACTTGTATTTTTTGTGGGTAACGCAAAATGGCTTTGTAGTGCAATAACTTATATTTGTGTTTGTGGGCAACATTTAACGCGTGCCACAGGTCTGCTTTATAAACACACCAATATTGCACAAGGTACTACAACACATATTATTTTTTATCGCGCTATTGTGCTGCACCCCTTCCCTATTTGCTCAATACGAGTTTATTGAAAACAAAGGACAGTGGGATGATAGGATATTGTATAGGGCAAAAGTGCCCGCAGGCTACCTACATTTGGAACAAGGTGGTTTTAACTGGTTTTTTTATGACGATGATGCCTTTGGCAAAATAGCGCATAACCTTAGGCACGGTGATACTACTAATATTCCTAAAGGCTACAACTACCATATATTAAAGGTTGATTTTGTAAACTCTACAAAGCAAAGCGTTATCACTCCCGCATCGCCATCAGCACCGTATTACAATTATTATTTAGGCAACAATGCCGAGCGATGGGCTACTCATGTAAAGGGCTATTACCAATTACAACTAAACAATATTTGGGCGGGTGTAGATATGAAACTGTACAACTCACCCGCTGGGTTAAAGTACGATTTTATTGTTGCACCAAATACCAACATCAATACCATACAGCTAAAGTATACAGGTCAAGAAGCCATTTTGCTGCACGAGGGTAAACTGGTTGTAAAAACATCGGTAAATACCTTAATAGAAAACATACCTGAAGCCTACCAATATATAGGCAAAAAGAAAGTAAACGTTAAGTGTAATTACACCCTAAAAAACGGTGTTTTGGGTTTTGAGGTAGAAACTTATAATAAGAGTTATCCTTTAGTGATAGATCCGGTATTGGTATTTGTAACCTATAGTGGCTCTACTGCCGATAATTTTGGATTTACCGCCACCTACGATTCGCATGGCAATTTATATGCAGGGGGTAACGTATCAGAACCAACACTATTGCCCAATGGCAAATACCCTACTACGGCAGGTGCTTTTCAGCAAACATACGCAGGGACAGGATCTGATAATGGCCCATATAGTGGTTTCCCCTGTGATATAGCTATAAGCAAATACGATTCAAGCGGTAAAATTTTGCTGTATGCTACCTACCTTGGCGGTACAGATAATGATTACCCCCATAGCCTTATAGTAGATGAGTACGATAGATTGGTGATGTTGGGCAGTACATACTCTACCAACTTTCCTGTTCTAAAAAACTGTTACGATACCACCAAATCCAATGGAAATGGGAATGCTGACATTGTATTGGTAAAATTTAATGTCAATGGCACAAAACTTTTAGGTTCTACATATTTGGGAGACAGTGCTAATGATGGAGTAAACGGAAGTCCTTTAGTGTACAACTTTGCCGATGATTTTAGGGGCGATGTTTTGGTTGATATAAAGGGAAATATTTTGGTAGCATCTTGTACTGAATCGAAACATTTTCCTACAAAAATGGCTAGCCAAAGCACTAAAAATGTAGGATTTGATGGCGTGGTATTTTCGTTGGACAGCACGCTTGAAAATTTACTTTGGAGCACCTTTATGGGTGGGAAAGGCAACGATGCTTTATACTCAATAAAAGTTGATGATAACGATGATATAATAGTAGGGGGTGGAACTACTAGCGACAATTTACCTACTACAACCAACGCATTACATCCCAAATATTTAGGTGGAAGTGCTGATGGTTTTATTGCTGTTTACAACGCGGCAAACAATAATGCACTTAAGCACCTTACCTATTATGGTAGTGCCGGCTACGACCAAGTATATTTTGTTGAGGTTGATCGTGAAAACAATATATACGCAGCAGGACAAACCGAAGGAAATATACCTATTGTAAATGCAGGCTACGGTATGCCCAATAGAGGTCAGTTTATTGCTAAACTAGGTACAGAGCTTGACACACTGCTGTTAAACACCACAATAGGTAACCGCATTGGCAATCCTGATATATCGTTAACTGCCTTTTTGGTTGATAATTGTGATAATATATACGTATCAGGGTGGGGCGCTAATGTTGCCCTTCATGCCGGCTCTACCAACGGACTACCCGTGACCAATAGTCCTCCTGCTATACAGGCGACGACTGACGGACAAGATTTTTGGATTGCAGTGCTTACCCCGGGTGCACAAAACCTATTGTACGCTACATTTTTTGGTGGGACACAAACCGACGACCATGTGGACGGTGGAACTAGCCGATTTGATAAACGAGGGGTGATATACCAAAGTATTTGTGGCAGTTGCCCAACCAACCGCAGTGCCAGCAATTTTGTTAGCGATATAGCCACCACCACAGGTGCGGCCTACGAAACCAACCTAAGCCCACGTTGTAGCAACACATCATTAAAACTTGATTTTCAAATATCTTATTCTGTTGATGCTAAATTTGATGTAAACCCAATTTTGGGTTGCACACCAATGAATGTGCAAGTGTTTGATAAAAGCTATAATGCCCTAAACTACTTTTGGGATTTTGGCGACGGCACCACCGATACCACACAAAACCCCTCACACAACTATACCAAACCGGGTATATACCGTATAAAACAAATAATCCGCAACCCCAACTCGTGCAACTTTGCTGATAGCTTTTTTAGAACAGTTGAAGTAATAGATAAGCAAGTCCCTGATTTTGATTACTCTCAGGAAGATTGCGAAACCACCAAGGCTACATTTATAAGTAAGGCTGGTAATGGACTGGGCTTTTTATGGCGATTTGGCGATGGCACTACAAGCACAGCAAAAGAGCCAAAACACACGTTCCCTTCATCAGGTACGCATAGTGTAACATTAATAACCAACCCCGGTACTATTTGTGAAGACAGCTTAACCAAAACCATTACTCTAAAAGATTATAGTAATAGCGAATGGAGTTTTCCTAATGTATTTACGCCTAAAGATGTAAACGGACTAAACGACTGCTACACGTTTAAAGGGCTATTGGTTGATTGTGATAAAATAGAGGTTGAAATTTTTAACCGCTGGGGCGAGTTGGTTTGGAAAACCAAAGAAACCAATGCCTGCTGGGATGGCACGCACTATAAAAACGGCAGCCTCTTACCTGCCGGAGTATATTTTGTTGTTGCACAACTCGAACGTCTTAAAGGAGATAAACTAGACTATTCGGGTACGGTAACACTTATAAGATAAAAACAATGAAAAAAATACTCGTATTAATTTCACTTTGTATAGGCATACTATCTGCCTGTAAAACCTCAAAAACTACAAATAGTGATGATACAAATACAGCTACGAATGAAGACTTTACAATACCCAACTCTTTTACCCCTAATGGTGATGGAAGTAATGATGTAGCTTGTTTTTCATCAGCGCAAAAAAAAGTAAAAGCCAAAATACAAGTATTTAATCGTTGGGGAAATGTGTTGTGGGAAACTGAAAACAGCAACGACTGTTGGGACGGGCTAGATGCTAAAACCAAACAGGCTTATGAAAATGGTGTTTATTTTGTGAAGATTGAAGCAAATGGAGTAGTAGTAAAAAAAGGAAATATTACTTTAATACGGTAAACTATTCCATTAGTAGTACTAATTTATCTAAAATTATTTGCAGAAACTTATGTTATCCACACAATTTCTTAACCCTAATCTCGCAAAAAAGACGTATTTTTAAATTTATCGTAAAGGCTTACAAACAGATAGAATTTTTTGTAACATCCTAACGTTTTTTTAACCCACAAAAAAAGTTTTTGTGCCTTCTTTGCAGTCCGTTTTGAAAAACCAATTCACCTACATAATACTACTATTACTTGTTTTGTTAGGCAGTTGCCGTAGCAAACAGTATAGTATTGCCCAAACCCAAACTACCAATACTCGTATACTGGCTACTGACAGTGTATTGCTACCCGATAGTGTTATATTATCAATTATAGCACCCTATAAGGCAAAGCTTGATTCGCAAATGAATGAGGTAATTGGGCATGCCGAAGTATCACTTATCAACACAAGACCTAACGGCACATTGGGCAATTACATTGCCGATGTGATGAAAGATGAAACATCAAAACTAATAGGTAAAGATGTTGATTTTGCTTTTACCAACATTTCCGGCATACGTATGCCCTCGCTTCCGCAAGGCGATATAACCAAAAGAAACTTGTTTGAGCTTTTGCCTTTTGATAATATGGTAATAGCTGCTAAAGTAAATGGCGAAACCTTTAAAAAAGTATTAGAAAAAATAGCCGCCAAGGGAGGTGAAGCCATATCTGGCTTTAAAATGGTTATTTCTACTGAGGGGAAATTACTAGCTGCCAACTATAATAGCACACCAATAGATTTTAGCAAAGAGTATATACTATGCACAAACGATTTTTTGTTTAACGGTGGCGATGGCTATACTATGTTGGGCGAAAATGTGTTAGAAACATATACAGTTTCCATACCCATACGTAATATGATTATGGAACACATACAAAAATTATGGAAAACCGATGTACCATTAAACCCCAAAGCCGATGAGCGCATCACCATACAATAGAAAGCAGTTTATAAAAACCACTTTGGGTGCAAGCATGGCATTGGCACTAAGCAATTTTCCGCTGCAAAGTATTGCCAAAAGCGATGATTTAGATACACTTACCATACTACACACTAACGATTGGCACAGCCGTATAGAGCCCTTCCCTATGGATGGAGGCAAATATGAAGGCATGGGCGGAGCGGCTTATCGTGCCCAACTGATAAAACAAATACGGAGCGAAAACGAAAATGTATTGCTGCTAGATAGCGGCGATATGTTTCAGGGAACACCCTACTATAATTTTTATGGTGGCGAGTTAGAATTTAAACTAATGAGCGAAATGGGGTACGATTGTTCTACTTTGGGCAACCATGATTTTGATGGAGGAATTGAAGGTTTAAAAAAACAACTTCATCATGCAAAATTCGACATCTTGAATGCCAACTACGATTTTTCCCACACAGTGTTGAAAGATACTTTTAAGCCGTATAAAGTATTTAAAAAAGGAAATATAAAAGTTGGAGTAACTGCCGTAGGTATTGATTTACAAGGGCTAGTGCCAACCGACTTATGGCAAGGCTTGAAGTACACTAACCCCATTGAAGCAGCCAATAAAAATGCTCAATTTTTAAAGCACAATAAAGGCTGCGATGTTGTAATATTGCTATCCCATATAGGGTATAAATATGGGGGTGATAAAGTGTCGGATGAGTTGCTTGCTCAACAGTCTAAAAATATAGACATTATTTTAGGAGGACACACTCATACATTTATGGAAAAACCTACTTTACTAAAAAATTTAGATGGCAAAGATGTAATTATAAATCAAGTGGGATGGGCAGGGTTGATGCTCGGGAAAATTGATATCACTATGGTTCACGGAACTATGGTCGCAAACCCGCAAAGTACTATGTTAAAAGTTTCCACAAAATCAACTTAAAAAAATTTTTTTGTTAATTTTTTTAGACACAATTTTACAAACGATTACCCGAAGACACGACAAGAATGGAGATAGAGCCTATGACGGAGAAAACCGCAGAATCAGTATGGAGTAGCTGTTTAAAGATAATTAAAGACAACGTTCCACCTCAAAGTTTTAAAACATGGTTCGACCCTATCAAACCCATTAAACTGGATGATAAGGTGTTGACCATACAAGTGCCTAGTCAGTTTTTTTATGAATGGCTAGAAGAGCATTACGTAACCCTATTGCGCAAAACCCTGAAACAAGAATTAGGCGTTGGTTCAAGGTTGGAGTACAACATAATTATAGAAAATACGGGCACCAACCCTTATACTATAAATATGCCCACAAGCAATGCGGCAAAAATTGACCCTAATGAGGTGGGAATGCCACTAAATTTAGGTACAAACATTAAAAATCCTTTTGTAATACCAGGGCTTAGAAAAGTGAATATCGATTCTCAACTAAACCCTAATTATACTTTCGAAAACTTTATTGAAGGCGATTGCAACCGCCTTGCACGCAGCGCGGGTTTTGCAGTAGCAAATAAACCCGGTGGCACAGCGTTTAACCCTCTTATGATTTTTGGTGGTGTTGGCTTGGGTAAAACCCACCTAATGCACGCCATTGGCAACCACATTAAACAGATAAACAAAAACAAGTTTGTACTATATGTATCGGCTGAAAAGTTTATCAATCAGTTTATAGAGTCGGTTAAAAACAACAACAACAGCGATTTCATTAACTTTTACCAATACCTTGATGTATTGATATTGGATGATGTTCAGTTTTTTGCTCGCAAAGAGAAAACACAAGAAATTTTCTTCCAAATTTTTAACCACCTGCACCAAAACGGTAAACAAATTATCTTAAGTTCTGATCGTCCTCCAAAAGATTTGAAGGATATGGACGAGCGTTTGCTATCTCGTTTCAAATGGGGTTTAAGTGCCGATTTGCAAGTTCCTGATTTTGAAACTCGCGTGGCTATATTAGAACACAAAATGTACGGTGATGGTATATCGCTTACACACGATGTGGTAGAATATGTAGCACATAATATTGATAGCAATATCCGCGAGCTTGAAGGTGCATTGGTATCATTACTGGCACAAGCATCACTAAACCGCAAGGATGTTGATATTGAGCTGGCCAAGCAAATGATGAAGAATTTTGTGAAAAATGTTTCTCGCGAAATTTCAATCGACTACATACAAAAATTGGTGTGCGATTACTACGGTATATCGGTAGACCAAGTAAAATCAAAAACCCGTAAACGCGAAATTGTACAAGCACGCCAAATATCAATGTTTTTTGCCAAAGACCTTACTAAGGCTTCGCTTAAAAATATAGGTATGCACTTTGGTGGTCGCGACCACAGTACGGTAATACACGCTTGCCAAACGGTAAATGATTTGATTGAGACCGACAAAAAGTTTAGAAGCGATGTAGATGAAATATCTAAACGCATTAAAATAAACACTATGTAAATTTTTTGGATTTAATATATTTGAAATGCCGCCTACAAGCGGCATTTTTTATTTATAATACTATGAAAATGCTACCTCCTATAAAACATATTGCTTTTATTAAAGCCCCAATAGCAAAAGTATATGAAACGCTAACCACTGCAAAAGGGTGGGACAGTTGGTTTACCAATGGTACTACTCTAAACCTTGAGGAAAAAAGACTGGAGTTTATATGGACTTTAGACGGGCCTTATAAAGCCAACGGAAAAGAAACCGGCCCTATAATAAGTGCAATACCAAACAAAGAGTTTTCATTTATTTGGCATGAAGGGGCACACGATACTACTGTGAAATTTGTATTAGACATTATTGATGAAGGCACTAAGATTACGGTAACAGAAGTAGGTTACTCCACAACCGATGAAGGTATGTGGCAAATGCTAGAGTGTGCCTGCGGCTGGGGTGAAGCTCTTATTCTTTTAAAGTTTTATTTAGAGCATGGCATAACTTATAGAACAGCTTTTAATTTAAACTAAGCTGCATACTCTTATCGCTATTAACATCAAAGCTTATATGCTGTTGCAAAGTTGTGGCTAATGAAATGCCTGTGAAATTTGCAGCTACAGGATATTTTTTATGGTTTCTATCAGCCAATACTGCAGTATATATTGTTGCTGCCCCTGCTTTAAAAAAAGGATATATGGCATATACCATTGTACGGGCTGTATTTAACACATCATCAACTACTACAACACTTTTGCCTTTAATTGAGGCTTCATCTAAAGATATTTTTGTTGTGCTTTCGGCAGGGTGCGCCTTATCAATGCTAATAGCGGCCATCTCTATTTTTAATGGTGAAATTTGCTTCAACTCATCCGCAATTTTTACAGCTAAAAAATAACCCTGCTCTTCTATACCTGCTATTATCAGTTCGTTGTTTTCAACATGCTGCTCGTATATTTGGTAGGCAATACGTTTTATGGTGCGTATTATCTGCTCGTGCTCTAAAATTATCATACCTTTATATCTCAAAACAATAATACACAAAAATAGGCAGCAGTGCCTTCCATTTACTTTGGTTTTGGATTAAAAAAATTGCATTTTGCATCAAACTAACATTTTGAAATAAACTGTACAAGGCATCATGAGCAAACAAAACGAGAAATGGGGAAGCCGCGTGGGGCTTATTTTGGCAATGGCGGGTAATGCGGTAGGCTTAGGCAACTTTCTCCGTTTTCCGGCACAGGCGGTAGCCAATGGTGGCGGGGCATTTATTATCCCCTACCTAGTATGTTTTTTATTAATGGGTATCCCTCTTTTGTGGGTAGAATGGAGTATGGGTCGTTTTGGCGGCAAATTTGGTAACCACAGTACTCCTTTTATATTAGATACTATGGATAAACGCCGATTTTGGAAATACTTTGGCGTTTTTGGCATATTTACTAACATAGCTGTTGCTGCTTACTACTGCTATATAGAATCTTGGACATTATCCTACGTTTTTCACAGTATTGCAGGCACGTTTGATGGTAAAACGATGACTGAAATATCAGCATTCTTTTTTAAGTATCTTGATGTATCGCGTAGCACTACAGGTATACCCTACGAGGCTGTGGTATTTTATATCATTTGTTTAATTATTAATACCTATATCCTCTCTCGAGGGCTAAAAGGTGTAGAATCAGCAGCTAAAATAGGTATACCTATGCTGCTTGTTTTTGGTGCTTTTTTGGCTGTAAGAGGGCTTACATTGGGCACTTCGGGTGCTTCGCCTGAGTTTCCTGATGCTAATTCGCTAGATGGTCTTAACTTTTTATGGACACCGCAATACGACTCCCTCAGTAATCCAAAAGTATGGCTGGCAGCCGCAGGACAAATATTCTTTACGCTTTCAGTAGGTATGGGTACAGTACATTGCTATGCCGCCTACTTGCGCGAAAAAGATGATGTGGCCTTAAACGCTGTTTCAGCGGGTTTTACTAACGAGTTTGTAGAGGTTGTTTTGGGCGGTGCCATAGTAATACCCATTGCAGCGGGTTATTTTGGTGTTGATTGGTTAACTCAACCCGGTAATAGCGGTTTTGGACTTGCCTTCCAATCTATGCCTTTCCTTTTTGAGAAATGGGGGCCTATACTATCTATGTTAGCAGGGTTGTTTTGGTTTGGCTTGTTATTTTTTGCGGGCATCACCTCATCACTAGCTATGGGTACACCCCTAATGGGTTTTTTGCAAGATGAATTTAATGTGAAACGAAATAAGGCAGCTATAACCTTTGGGCTTATAGTTTTAATAATGGGCTTACCAACTGTACTGCTATACACTTTACGGGCAAACGGCAGTGTAAACCTAGTAGCCTTTGGCGAATACGATTACTGGGCGGGCACGGTATCGCTAGTGGTATTTGCAATGGCTGAAACAATTTTATTTGCTTGGATTTTTGGAATGACAAAAGGCTGGGCTGAAATAAACTCAGGAGCAGATATAAAAGTGCCCATTATATACCGCTACATTATTCGCTTTGTTACCCCTGTAATGTTAATTATTGTGTTTGTAGGTGCATTAGTTACCCCACTAGGCAATGATTGGATTGGTGCTTTTGATAGCTTAACGGCGGGTAATGGCTGGCCACTTGATAATGAATCGCTAATAAATATGTTGCGACTAAAGGGGCTTAATGAAGAAATAAGCAACACAACTGATGCTGGTGCATTAGCAATACTAAAACAAAACAGAACATACTCATACATTGCACGTGCTTTGCTTATAGGTTTGTTTACGGGCATTAGCTGGTTGGTATACATTGCCTACCGCAAACGCCAACATGCAGAGTTAAACGCCAATTAATTTTACCCTTAAACACTAACACAATGAACACCGATGCACTTATAATAATGATATCAGCCCAAGTAATAATTACTAGCTGTATGGTATATTTCTTTGTACGCGTACTAAAAACTCCACCTCCAAAAGACGATAACGAGTAAGGCGAACAATTACTAATAACACTTTAAACTCCATTATTAAATATTTAATAATGGAGTTTTTTTGTATCCCTACCCTTTCATCACTAAAAAACAGAATACTAATCTAACTTTCAAAACAAACTGAAAGTTCAGTAATGTATTGTATATTTGTGTATGACATACGAAGAATCGAAACTAAAATTTATACAAGGTTGGGGCAGTTTGGGTAGCAATTGGGGCATCAATCGCACCATGGCACAAATACATGCTTTGCTGCTTATATCGCCAAAATCATTAAGTACTGAAGATGTGATGGAGGAGTTGAAAATATCGCGCGGAAATGTGAATATGAATATGCGCGACTTGATAAACTGGGGTTTGGTACGTAAAGACTTGAAACCGGGTGAACGGAAAGAGTTTTTTTATGCTGAAAAAGATATGTGGAAAGCCGCAATGCAGATAATAAAAGAACGCCGCAAACGCGAGTTAGAGCCGTTGATGCAGGTGATGAGCGAACTGAAAACATTGGATAAAACCGACAAAAGCGAAGAGGCTAAAGAGTTTACCAAAACCATAGAAAATATTGAAGATGTAATAGGCAAAGCCGATGGTGCGTTAGATAAACTAAGCCGTGCCCAAGACAATTGGTTGCTGGGCGGTTTAATGAAATTGGTGAAATAAATATGAAATTCAAACTATTTGATATTGTAGCCCAAATAGCCATACCCATAATTGCAGTTGTTGTTGCTTTAATAGCAAAGGATGGACTTGAAGGGCTTCTTTTGGGTGTCTTAATATTTTACGGAGGTTTAGCCATTTGGCAACTTTCAAGCGTAATAGTTCACTTGTTTTCTCACCAATGGATTCAATTGCCACAAAGCAGAAAAGTATATTATTGGTTGCTTTTAGTAGCAATACCCATTTGCACCTCCCCTTTCTATTTTCGGAATGAATCAAGTATTGCACCTGCCATGCTTACAGGGACTGCAATGGCAGTATTTTATTTTATTATTACTGTTAAAGAATATAGAATTTTAAAAGCTACCGCTAAAGTTCAATAAATATTGTATGACTAAAACCTCAACATACAATTGGATAAAAGTTGATTTTGCTTTACAAAGCTCGCTTTTATTTATAGCTATATTGCTTGTGGCAGCGGGGCAACAATATTTTGCGTTTATAGTATTTTACTTTGTATTGGGTGCTTATCAGTTTATAAGTCACTATATAAAATACTTTTCTGGTTACAGAAGCCGTTTAAGGATAATCTATAATAGATGCTTGTTTGCAATATTTGTTGGTAGTACTTTATGGGTATGTATCGCTTTACTAGCAGAAAAAAGCATTTTATACTACCTATATACAATGCTAGTGGTAGGGGTTATTATGGCTGTTTTTAGCCTTATAATATCGGTAAACGAACAAAAGAGAGATTTGTAAAATGAAAACCCTAAAGGTTATTGATAGTATTATACAAATTGGTTTGGTACTATATTTATTAATCGAAACGAATTATATTAGGAATGCAATATTTTTCATTTGCATTTTCTTAGGCTTATATCAAATCTTTAGTCAGTTTATTTTTTATAATTGGTATAAAAAAACTAAGCCCCGTAAAAAATATAATATTTTACTTCTAACCTATGGATTGGGCGCTTTTATAATGAATCTTTTGCTAGATCTTTATCAAGCTCACTTCCCTTTCCTAATTAAGAATTTTGAGTTTATATTTTTAAGCTGCACTATCCCAATTATAACTTTCTATTTGTATATCAGTTTTACAGAGACATACAAAGAAATAGTAAAATAGCTTTTTATAGATTCATGATTTCGCAGGAATGACTTGAGTCGCCCCACCTAATAACTCATAACAAATAGCTAATTAACTAACATTGAGCTAATACATCTTACCGCGTTTCACAAAAAAGGGCACCAGTATTTGGCTAAAGTCTTTGTTTACATCAGCCTCAACAAACTCTATACGGTATTGGGCACAACGTTGGCGTAACTCAGCCATGTAGTTTTTAACCTGCTGCAAATAGGCTTCTTTCACCTCGTTGGGTTGTAACTTTAACTCCTGCCCTGTTTCGTTATCAACAAATATGTAAGGGCGATTATCAAAATCAAACTCCATTTCGTGTTTGCCGTCGTTTACATGAAACAGTATCACTTCGTTTTTACTGAATTTTAGGCGTTGTAAAGCCCTAAACAACTCTTCGTTGTTTTGCCCTGCTTGAAACATATCACTAAAAACCACTATAAGCGAGCGACGGTGTACCCTATCAGCAATGGCTGTAAGTGCACTGGCTAATGATGTGGTACTGTTTAGTTTTTCTTTTTGAAGCAATTGTTCCAACTGAGCCAACATTAGCTGGTGGTGCACGGTTGATGATTTGCACTGCGAATGGAAATCTAAATTTTCGGCAAATAAACTCAACCCAAAGGCATCGCGTTGTTGTTTTAGCAAGTGCATCAGCACGGCAGCAGCATAAACAGAAAAGCGTATTTTGCTTAATCCCTTTTCAGGATAAAACATACTGCTGCTCGTATCAATCACTATTTGGCAACGCAGGTTGGTTTCTTCCTCGTAGCGTTTCACAAACAGTTTTTCGGTACGGGCAAACAGTTTCCAATCAATATGACGGGTGCTTTCGCCCTTGTTATACAACCTGTGCTCGGCAAACTCTACCGAAAAGCCATGGAAGGGGCTTTTGTGCAAGCCTGTTATAAAACCTTCAACCACTTGCTTGGCAAGCAACTCAAGGCTACCGTATTGTTCTAACTCTTTTTGTGTAATTACTGCCATTGCTTATCGCTGTTCGGGATATTTTATCCAACTCATCCCCAATGTATCGTTTTCTTGTGTTGTAAACTTTACCGTACCTTCAAACCTATTATTTTCTTTGCTAAAAGCCACATTATAATAACAAAGTTCGCCTCCCCTGCCCCTATAATCCATACTAAAATTATACATACCTTTTTTAGGTTTCAAAGTAAACATTTGCGATACCCAATTTGAAACCGTTGTATAAGGTTTGTTTTGTGCCGAGTCTAAATCAGTTTCTTCTAATACTACTGTATAATTGATTAAACTATCCGCTTTTTCGTAGTACCCAAACAAGGTGCTTAAACAAGATATACAGCCCATTTGCTCGTACAAAGCAAACTCGTGTTTTTTACCATCGCCGTTATAATCGTCTAAATACAAAACAGTAGCCCTGCCGTCTTTTATACTGTCACCGCCAATAGCATGGTATTTTAACTGCCCTAACTCAAACTTATATTTTGGGTTGGCAATGCAAAAGGGGATTGTAAAACAATCGCGCACATTGACCCACGATGACCCGTGTACCGGTATTGTGTTTATTATTTTTTGATTTTTAACATCTATTAATGAAACCCTTACCCTGCCTTGAAAAAATCCCGTACCCGTTGTAACCGACGGGCAAGAGTAGGGCTCACTTTCAAAACCAACCCTACCGCTGTCTACCCACAAAATAAATGCCCTGTTGGGGTAGCCCTGTATAGTTTGTTGTTCAACAATAAGTGCTTGCGACGATAACCCTAACTTTTTTGCCAATGGTTTGCGGGCCAAAATGTCCCGCTTCACTTTTTGAAACACATAAAACGATTCATTTTGCAAATAATATTCCATAAAGGGCTCGTCCTTTATCAGTTGTTTTGCCGTTTTAACATCCAATACCGAATCAAAATACAAATGCCAGTTATCAAACTTGCAATAGGTAATGTCGGGTATTTCTTCATCAACTACATTGTTTACCGCTTTGGCAGAATCAGCAGGGATAACAGAATCTATGGGTACACTATTTTCTTTTTGCTTTGTATGGCAAGATAACAGCGTTAAACAAAATAGGATGATGGCGATATTGCGCATTAAGTTAGCTAACGAAAGTACAAAGGTTTTATTTCTTATGCTGTGTTTATAGATAAGGTAAACAGCCTGTAACTTATAATTTCTTACTCCACATTTAAACGTGGCTTTACAAGTAAATACCCAATCATCCAAAACTCACCTATTGTAGCTAACATGGGTAATACTTCTGCTAAGGTTTTTTGTTCGGGCAATACCACTAAAACAAATACTGAAAGAATATAGCCTACACCTCCTGCAACTAAAATAATTGCTAATATTTTTGGCATTAATGCTTTTGCTGCCAAATAGCCCATAGGTATTAGCCACAACCCGAAAAAGAGGCTTGCCACTAACCATATTACTTCGTGCAGGTGAAATAAATAATATACAAAAAAAGCTTGTTCACCTGAAATTGAAGCATTTAGGGCTGCTACCCAAGCTACTGAAGATATAAGAATGGCTATTGCATTTACCACCCCAAATACCATTAGGGCAATTGCAGCAAAGCTTTCTACGTTTTTAAAAATTTTATAAAACCACAAAGCAGCCAATGCTTGCATAATAACCAGCAACAACTCCATAGCTATACCTGTGCGGGCTAAAGCCACTTTCTCAATTAAGTTTGATGAGGTAAGCGCTGCATCTCCTTCTACATATATATTGGTTTTGGCATATAGAAAAGCAAAAGCTCCTGAAATTGCCAGCCCTAAATACAACAAGCCCGTTACTCTTGTATCTGTTAAAAATTTAGCTTTCGTTTCCATAATGGTTATTTTATCTGAAAATAACTCACTAATTCTTATGGTTTTATACAATAATCGATAAGAAACACTTTTAATAAGATATAACTATCCTTGTTCTATTTTTTATAAATTGTGTTGGATAATAAAATAAAAAAGGCGGTTTTTGCGTAGCAAAAACCGCCTTTTTGTCTTCTATCAATAAGCTTATGCCAATTGGGCAGTAAGTTTACCTTCTAATATGTTTTTAGGTACTGCGCCTACTTGACGGTCTACCACTTCACCATTTTTAAAGTATAATAAAGCTGGTATGCTACGTATACCGTATTTAATAGCGGTTTCAGGATTATGGTCAACATTAAGTTTACCAATTACCGCTTTACCTTCGTATTCGCCTGCCAATTCTTCAACCACAGGGCCTACCATGCGGCAAGGGCCACACCATTCTGCCCAAAAATCTATTAATACTGGTTTGTCTGATTTCAATACAACCTCTTCAAAGTTGCTGTCGGTTATTTCTAAAGCCATTTCTTTATATATTATTAAATGTTTCTAAATTTTGTAATGCACTAGCATAAACGTTTCAACTAATTGCAATGTTCATACCAAGTACAAAAGTCATGCTTTAACATTCTTTTTTCAAACCATAGTTATGCACTTTTGGTGATAGGTATTGTACATTTTGCTTTCTTCGCCTCTTCGTCAACATTAAATATTATTTTCCTGCAACAAAATTGCATTTAAAAGTTTTTATACTGATTTTTGCAGCCAGAACAAAAGAGTGCGAGCTACAAAAACTATATATCAACCAAAAGTAAACAGGCAAAACAAAGTGCTTGCGGCTCTATTGGTTGTGGTTTTTTTATACTCACTTGTTCCTTTAGAATGGGTGCATAGTTACTCGCACACTGATGATATTTGTGTTGATAACGATGCTTGCCAAAAAGCTACACCCTGCCACGTTAGCCTATACCACCAACATACACCCGTAGAACGTTGTGAGCACAACAGCCACTATGCTGAGCAGCACGAAAGTTGTAGTTTTTGTTATTTATTATCGCATCATCCGCAACAACACTATACACAGCCAACGCCATACACCACGGGTAGTATAGAGGCTTCAAACCTTCTCACCAAAGACTATTCAAAAAACTATACACCTGTATTCTCGCCCTCGCAAACCAACAAAGGGCCACCGGTGGTATAACCTTATCTATAGATTATTATAAGTTGTGCTGATGTGTGCAACTAGTTTCCCTTCAGTTTTTAGGAAGGGGCAAAGGGAAGGTAAAACCCACCTATCCCCCATTATTAATTAATACTCTCAACAATTATTTCTTATCTCACCCAAAAATGAAAAAATACATCACAGCATTTGTGCTGATATGGGCTGCTGCATTATTTGCAAATGCCCAAAATAGCCTAACAGGCAAAATAACCGATAAAAACACCCAAGCTCCATTATTAGGTGCTTTGGTATACATTCCCGATTTAAAACAAGGCACATCAACTGATGCCAACGGAAACTACACGATAAGCAACCTGCCAAAAGGTAGTTTTTTGGTCGAAATACGTTATTTAAGCTACAATACACAGGTAAAAACCATAGCTATTGAGGGAAGCACCACTCATAATTTTGCCTTAGAAGAATCGGTAGCCGAAGTGCAAGAGGTAATAGTAACGGGTGTATCAAAAGCTACTGAGCTGCGCCAAAACCCTGTGCCCGCGCTAATAGTTCCCAAAAGTATATTACTACAACAAGGCAATACCAATATTATTGATGCCATTGGCAGGCAAGCAGGCATAAACCAGCTTACTACAGGTGCGGCAATATCTAAACCCATTATTCGTGGGTTGGGCTACAACCGCGTGGTAACGCTAAACAATGGTTTGCGACAAGAAGGCCAGCAATGGGGCGATGAACACGGTATTGAGATTGACGAGTATAGTATTGACCGTATAGAGGTGATTAAAGGCCCGGGTAGCTTAATGTATGGCAGTGATGCTATGGCAGGGGTAATAAACCTACTTGCACCAAAACCTGTTGACGATGGAAAAATAATAGGTAATATACTGACCAACTACCAAACCAATAATGGGTTGATAGGTGTTAGCGGCATGACCGCAGGAAACATAAACGGCATTAACTGGTTGGCAAGGGTGAGTAGTAAACAAGCTGCTGCCTATAAAAACCGATACGATGGTAATGTATTCAATTCAGGTTATAACGAGTTGAATTTTAACGGTATGGTGGGCATAAACAAAAAATGGGGATATAGTCATCTTAGCGTTAGTGCATTTAACCAAAACATTGGTATGGTAGAAGGCGAGCGCGATAGTTTAGGAAATTTTATTAGAGAAGTAGCCATAAACGACAGTACCGTTGACGAAAGAACAATACAAAACAACGATGCCAACACATACGATTTATTTGTGCCTCGCCAACAGGTAAATCATTACCGAGCATCACTTCAAAACCTATTTATATTGGGTAAAAGTAGGTTGGGCATAAACCTATCGTATCAGCAAAACCACCGCAAAGAATTTGGTAATGTGTTTGCACCCGATGATTACGAACTATACTTTTTTTTACAAACCCTTAGCTACGATATAAAATACTACTTACCCGAAATGCAAGGATGGGAAACCACCGTAGGCATTGGCGGTATGCAACAGCAAAACCAAAACAAGGGTGAAGAGTTTATAATACCCGCCTATAAGTTGTTTGATTTTGGCGCATTTGCAGTTACTAAAAAGAATTTTGGGAAACTTACCCTTTCAGGCGGAGTGCGGTACGATATCCGCACACTAAACTCTGATGCTTTGTATTTAGATGCTGATGAGAAACCCGTACCACAGCCTGATGCTACTACCGAAACTCGCTTTGCACCCTTTACCCGAACTTTTAATAATGTAACCGGTAGTGTTGGTGGCACATATACCTTAAACAATAAATGGTTGCTTAAACTTAATGTTGCTAGGGGTTTCCGTGCTCCAAATATGTCAGAACTGGCTTCAAACGGAAAACACGAGGGAACTTTGCGCTACGAGTACGGTAACACCCTACTAAAACCCGAAACAAGCTTGCAAGCCGATTTAGGAATTAGCTATACTACCGAGCATATAACTATTGATGCGGCGGTGTTTCAAAATCATATCCAAAATTATATCTATCAACAAAAACTGCGTTCGGTTAATGGTGGCGATAGTATTGTTGACCCTACCGATCCTACGCTTACTTTCCAATATACACAGGGTAATGCTACACTAACAGGTGGTGAAATTAGTATTGATTTCCATCCCCACCCTTGGGATTGGTTGCACTTTCAAAACAGTTTTAGCTATGTACAAGGTGTAAACAATAGTGCAACTAACGATAGCAGTAAAAACCTGCCCTTTATGCCCCCCGCCCACTACCAAGCCGAACTAAGGGCAAACTTTAAAAAAGCGGGTAAATACTTGGGCAATCCCTACGCTTTTGTGCAATACGATGTATACTTTGCCCAAAACAAAGTACTTAGTGAAAACGAAACTGAGACCACCACCGCAGGCTACCAACTACTAAACGCAGGTGTTGGAGCTGCAATTACCAACACAAAAGGCAATACCCTTTTTAACGTATACCTTACTGCAAATAACTTGTTGGATGTTGGTTATCAAAACCACCTAAGCCGATTGAAGTACGCTGCTCAAAATCCTGTTACAGGCCGTAATGGTGTGTTTAATATGGGGCGAAATATTAGCATAAAACTTACAGTGCCATTGACATTTAAGAAATAGTATTTACATTTTTTCGATTAAAAAGTCCTTATCAACCTACTGATAAGGACTTTTTAATTTATATAGAACATATATTTGGATTTACTAATCACCTATGCAAACAGATACTAACTACTATTACAAAGCCACAGGCAGTGCTCCACTTGGTGGCAAATTAATAGCCTATGGTGTGGGCTTGATACTATCAACAGTATTATCCATAGCATATATTTTTTTGGTAAATATTATGCTAATACCCTACATACTTATTTTTATAGCTATACTATATGCTGTGGTATTAGGCTATTCAGCCAAAATAGTTGCCAAAATAGGTTTGCTTCGTAACAAAAAAGAACGCTTGCTATTTGGCTTATACATGGGCGTTATTGCCTACTATGTACAATGGGTAGTATATATAGCTTACTTGATACATGGTTTCACAGGTACTTTACAACTAAGTGTATTAATGGATGTTTTTCTTAACCCTGCTGATTTAATACATACCATTGGTATAGTAAACCAAGAGGGGGCGTGGAGTATTGGTGATGCAGTAGTAAACGGTTGGCCACTTACAATAATATGGATTTTTGAAGCCGGTTTAGTTTTAGGAATTCCTCCATTAATAATAAATTTTCACCCACTACCTCCCTATTCTGAAAACCTAAATAAATGGTATAGAAAATATGTATTGCAACAGTTTTTTGAATATATAGTAACTCAAAATGGTTTCATCGAACAACTAAGAGAAAAAGGAGGACAGGCACTGCACGACCTTGATAAAGGTATGCCTAACAGGTTTGGACGTGCCAGTATTTTTTTCTTATCCGATGAAGAAGTGGCTTATCTTAGTTTTGAAAATGTATTTTTAGAAAATAGCGGTAGAGGGAGTGAAAAATCAACATCAATAGTGCATTTGTTTAAAATTGACAAAACTACTGCACAAGAATTGATGGAAAAATACAGAACCAAAAAGTCCTTCTTTTTAGATTATTAAAACACCAATGAAAATTTTTGCCGAAACCGATCGACTTATTTTGCGTGAGATGCTGCCCACCGATGATAAAGGCATGTTTGAATTGGATAGCGACCCTGATGTACATACTTTTTTAGGTAAAACACCTATACAAACCTTACAACAGGCACAGGATATGATTGCTTATGTCCGACAGCAATATATTGATAATGGCATTGGTCGTTGGGCTGTGGTTGATAAAGCTACCTATGAATTTATGGGGTGGACAGGCTTAAAGTTTGTGCGCGAAACTGTTAACAACCAAAGCAATTATTATGATTTTGGTTACCGTTTTATAAAACGATTTTGGGGCAAAGGATATGCTACCGAAACAGCTCTACCCTCGCTGCAATATGGTTTTGATGTATTGAAGCTAAACGAGATATACGGCATGGTAGATGCTGCCCACAAAGCATCAAGAAACATAATGCTAAAAGCGGGCTTAACCCTTATAAATTCTTTTGATTTTAAAGATATACCCCACGTATGTTATAAAATAACCCAACAAGAGTTTGAGGCAAAAAGAAAGTAATTTACTACTTAAAGATTACTTCATCTACCCGCCCGTCACCCTGAACTTGTTTCAGGTCTCACTCTGCATTACACATGAATTGGATAATAAGATGCCGACCTGCGTCGGCATGACGAACTCCGAATATTAAAAACAGGTAGATGCTTGAAGGAATAAAATACTAAAATGATTAACGTTCTCTAAAAAGAGTTACTGTACCACGCATTTCTTTGGCATCGGTACTTCGGCAATCTTTGTAGCGCAATTGCACAAAATATACACCCGGAGGCACATCTTGATGGTAAAATTTACCATCCCACAATTGGTTTGAGGTGGTTTCAAACATTTTTTCACCCCATCTATTAAATATAATTACCTCGTACTCGTCTACCCTGTTGTCCATCAAAGGATAAAAATCATTATACCCGTCACCATTGGGAGAGAAGGCATTAGGCAGAGTGAAATCACTAAAATCCGGTATACTTATTTTTATGGTGTCGTACACATCGTTACACCGACTGGCTTTTACCCAATAACTGCCTGCATGGGTAACAGTAATGGCTCGCGTAGTATCTCCGGTGCTCCACAGGTATTTAGCAGTAGTATCTTTTGCATCAATAATATACTGAAAGGGTTGTGTGCACAGCAAGGTGTCTCTACCCAATTTAATATCTAGTGGTTCAAGAATAGTTACAGTGCTAACCGACGAGTCGCAGCAATTCCCATCACAGGCAATCAGCTTCACTTTATACTCGCCTGCGGCGGGATAATCGTATATGGGGCTTTGTTGTGTTGAAGTATCAGAAGTACTTAATGTATCGCCAAAATCCCACCTAAATGTTTTTGCACCGCTACTGCTGTTTTTAAATACCATTTTATAACCACAAGCGCTATCGTTGGCTTTGTAGGTAGATACTACCTTAAACTGGCAATTAAGCACATTAAACTGATAATCGCGGCGTGTAATACCCACCAATACACCATTGCGGTACTCTTTTACCAATATACCTATAACGTATTGCCCTTGTTGCGATGGTGTGAGGGTAAGCAACCCTGTAACAGGGTCTATAGCCAAAGCGGGATTGCCATCAATAGGATTAGTATAGCTGTATCCATTGGCAAAATTTACTCTTACAAAAGGAGGTCTTGATACTTGTGAAAATGTGGGTCGAGGATCTGAATCGGTTGCACCTAAATAGGGATGATACAACTCGTATACCAGCGAGTCACCATCAGGGTCAACAGCTGAGTGGTCAAACTTTAACGGTGCATTGGTGCACAAAAAGTTTGGGGGTAGCTCTTTAAAATAAGCACTATTGTTAACACCTATATTAAGAGTATCCTGAATATGTGTCCAGTAGGTTGCGCCTGTTGCTCCCGGATTAACCAAGTTGTTGATGGAGTGGTTGCGGCAACACCTTTGAAACGCTATAATGTAACCACCTGTTATTTGGGGTAAATCCAAAGTATCAATATATATGTATTTATCTACACAGGCATTGGGCGGCAAGGCAATACAATCGTAATTTAGTTTGGTTATGCGTTCGGGTGTATTGCGCGGCACAGCTTTGCTAAGGCTTTGCAAAAGCGAGCTATCAGACGCTCTAAAAACAGTAAAGTTGGCCAAACTGTCTTGTGCTATTGCCCCTGAAGCACCATTAATACAATCAATAAATAGGTGCAGGGTAACTTCGTATTTATTGTTACCCAAATAGCGATACAATACCTCGCCGCCCACAATGTGGGTGGCTATGGCCCATTGGCTTATCAATAAAGCTAAAAACGCTACCAGTTGCTTTCGCATATTACCTATTAGACTATGTGTAGCAACTTAAAGTTGCTTTATAGTTCAATATAAAAATACTAAAAAGCTCTATAAAACAGTTAATCTTGGAGAATTATTAGTTTGTCGGCAGAAATATACTTTCCACTGCTAAACAACAGTTGATAGGTTCCTGCCCCTATTTTTGAGACATCAATTTCCAAAACATGCATCGGGATGCTATCAAAGGTCTGATTAAACACTTCCCTTCCCTGTACATCAAATAATTGTACTTGCCCTGTTATAATCTCTTTATTATTTATATCAATGAAAACTGATTTCTTTGTCGGATTAGGGTATATTTTTAGTTTATTATTTATAATATTAACTACCCCCACATGAAAAGGACTTATGGTTATATTTAGGTAAGCCGTATCGCCATAGCACCCCGCTATATTTATGGGGAAAATTTTGAGTGTTGTATTGGTAGCAGCTACAACAGAATCCCAAATTATATCGGCATAGCTAGAGTCTGCCCCTAAACTAATTGTACCATAATCTACTGACCAAAAATAGGTGGTAAAGGTATCCGTTAGTATAGAGTATCTGCTGGTATCTTGCTTTGTTACTATTGTAGGCCCAAAAATGGTGTCAATTTTTGGTTCGGGAACAACTATGGCAATAGACCGTGTAGTATCAAAGCAGTTGTTGGCAAGGTTTACTTGCAGTGTAATTATATAATAGCCAGTATCGCTATAGGTATGGGTTGGGTTTTGTTGGGCTGAAGTGGCTAAATCGCCAAAACTCCAAGCATAAGTAATATTAGTGGCATAAGGAGAAATTATACTTGAATCTGTAAATACATAATTATTGCCTGTGAAACATTGCGCTATAGAATTTGTAGAGAAATGGGCTTGGGGTTTCTCAATCACAAAAATGTTATTTCTTATACTGTCTACACAAGCACTATCACTAATGGCTATAAGGGTTACGGTATATTTTCCTGTATCGATATAAGAGACAGTAGTATTAGTATCTGTTGATGTAGTACCATTACCAAAATTCCAAGTATAAGCCACAATGCTACCCCCACTTATGATAGAAGTATTAGTAAGGTTAAAAGTATCGTTATGGTTACACAATACGCTATCGTTTAGTGCAAATGAAGGTTGGGGTACTGGCAAAGCTACAACAGGTATTTCAGTGCTATCTAAGGGGCAGCCTACCCCATAAGGTTTAAGCACCATACGCACATTATAATTACCGCTGTTGCTATAGCTGTGGGTTTGTGTTTGCAGGTTGCCTGTATCTCCGTCGCCATATTTCCAAGTTACTGCTCCGGGTATATTTGATGTATTGGTAAATGTAAAGTTTTCGTAGGGGCATTGGTATGTATCGGTTACAGAAAAACTTGCTTTGGGATCGGGCAAAATAGTAATGCTTATTTCTTCTCTACTTACCAAGGCGGGCATTGTGCTATATAATTTTAGCCTATAATTATTACCCGGGGTAAGGTTTAATGGTATTTGATAAACAAAAGAATCGTTTGTTGAGGTTATGGTATCATAAAATATGGGGGCTGCAAAACTTCCCATTGAGTCTGAAAGCTGCAAAATAAATTCATTTGAAGTAGTAAAGTTACCCGAAGCATTTGCTTTTACTACCATTGTGCCACCTCTACAAAAGCTATCGCTTTCTAATGGAGAAATTTCGATGGCCTCTAATCTTGCACCTGTTAAATAGTCTCTTTCTTGATTATTAAATGTAGTAAACTCGCCCCCTAAATACACTTTATCGTTTGCAAAACCAATTGCTGTTGGCTTTAGCTCTATTTGTGGATACCAAGGGCTCATTTTTTTTGTACCCGTATCAATAGCCGATACAAAACACCTGCACCTGTTGTTTAATTCTGATTTATTTAATTTAAAAAATACTTCGCTATTATTTTGAGCCATTGGCATGGCATAGTCGTTTGAGTGAGGAAACCATGAAGTATCTGTTTTTGCAGAATCTGCATCGGCTCTTAAAAAGCCGTTGGCTTGTATAGAGTCTGTTTTGGTGAAAGTGCCTCCAAAGTATAAGGTGCTGTTTGAGTTAAAAATCTCTTCAACTCTTACTCCTAAATTATTGCCCGATAGTTTAGCGTCAAAATTTAATAATGCATCAGTTGTTGCATCAAATGATGCAATAAAATTTCTTTTTTTAGTATCAATAGAGGTAAAAGAACCACCTACATACAAACTGTTTTTGTAGGAGTGTAAACTATATATTACTGTATAAGAAGTGGCATTTTTAAACGGCTGAAAAGAGGTTGCCTGTGCAGTACCCGTATCAATAGCAGCTAGGTATTTTCTGCTTATACCATTAATTGTAGTAAAGGGGCCATTGCCTATAAATGCTTTACCATTGCTAATGTGTATCAGCCCTGAATATTTATCTAAAATTGGGTTCCAAGTATGCAGCGCTCCATTGCTAAGGTACGATGCTGCTATGCTGTTTCGAGCTGTGCCTTTAACATTTTTAAAGAAACCTACATAATATATTTTGCCATCGGCTATATCAAAATCAAAAACTTCCTCATCAATATCAGCGTGCCATGGGTAAAGTTTACCCGTGCTAAGATTAATTAAAGCTATGCTTCTGCGTACTTCACCTCCTGATATTTTAAATTTCCCACCAATAAAAAGAGTGTTGTTTTTTGTTGCTGCAATTGTACTTAGGTAGAAGGAGGTACTTATTGATTGGTGCACCTCTGCCCCTGTATTAATGTCATAAATGGCTATATACCTTCTGGGGTTATCAAAGTAATCAGTAATATTACCAGCACAAACCAAATCATTTTTCCAAACTGAAATTTTTTCAACTGACGATACGCCTGGTTTTAGCGTAGCTCCTTTAAAAGGTAATACGGCAGCCGTGTGTGCATCAAGTGCAGCAAGGGTTTGCCTTGAAAAGGTGTCTACTTTTACAAAAGAACCATTAACAAATAAGGTCGAGTTGTGAAGTTTAATACCCAATACACTTCCTTTCACTTTTGCATCCCAAGGGTGTGCTATTGCAGTATTAATATTAATGGCGCCCAGGTTTGAGATATTTGCAGCCCCTATTTTTGTAAAATCACCTGCTATAAATAAAGTATCGCCTTTCAGTTCCAAATCATTTACAAATCTGTTAAGTGTGGCATTCCAAGCAGGCAAAGCAGTATCATTAGGGTTTAGTTTTGCCAAACCTAGTCTAAGAGAACGGTTTACTCTTGTAAATTCTCCGCCTACATAAATACTGGTGTCTTTAATTTGTATAGCCGATATTTTTTTATCAAAATTATACCCCCAATTTTTCTGTTTTGAGGTATTAATATTTATTGCCGCCACATTTTGATAGTTACCAATAGTAAGCGTTGAAAAATGTCCCCCAAAAAACAATGTATTTGCATTTAACTTACTGATAGTAAGTACCGGCGATGCTGATTGATAGGGGAAATTGTATTTTTCTAGCGAGTTAGTATTGTATGCAACTATATTATTCTGATAATCAACATCTGATTTAAAAAACCCACAGACTGTTAAAATAGAATCGTTAAATACTTCCATATCATAAACAACCCCGGGTATTTGGCTTTTAAATGAATACCTGCTGTTGGTAGAAAAATTATAAGCTAAAATATCGGTATAGTTGGTGTGATACCCACCTATATAAAGCACATTATTGTGGTATTTAAGTCCATATACTGTTCCTTCTATTTCAGGAAAAATAATTCTTGTGAGTGAACCGCTGTTGGTATCTACACGTACTACTCTTTGTTCATTAAAATTTGCAGTAAACTTATCGCCTCCGGCAAAAATATATCCGGGACCTGCTTCTAAAGCATGAATATCGGCCATATTTATTGTATAGGTTAATATTTTTCCGCTGCTTCTGCTTATAAAGTATATACCGGCAGGTCCTGATCCCCCACTGCCAATACCTCCAAAATAATTCCCACTACCTGCATATAGTTTACCACCATAAACTAATAGTGAAAAAATGCCGGCTCCATTAAAATCCAATGATGAGTATTTCCAAGTATTGGGAGTGCTTTTTCCTTTTTCAAACACGGCAAGTTTATTTCTTTCAGCACATCCTGCATAGTTAAATATTCCACCTATGTATACGTGTCTTTCATCTATTGCAATAGCTCTTACTTCACCATCCGTTCCTGGATTCCATGGTGTAACTCTTCCATATTTATCTATATGGGCAATGTTTGCACGTTCGTATTCGCCTACTTTAGTAAATAATCCTCCAATGTACACCCCCCCTTCACCATCAGCTTCAGATGCATACACATCTCCCTCAATAGTTGGAAATGAAAAATCTACTAATGCAGTATCTACTTTTATAACTGCCCCCCCTCCTGTATAGTTGTTAGTTCCAGTAAATTCTCCTACTATATATAGTAAACTGTCCTTCAACTCCATATCATATACATTTCCGTCAACGGCTCTGTTTTCAAAAAAAGAAGTAACCTTATTATTAGAGTCTATATATGCAATTCCCCCTCTTTGTTTGCCATCTACTTTAGTAAAATCTCCTGCTATATAAAATCCGTTTTTATCATCAGCAATAGCTTTTGTTACTTCGCCATTAGTATGCGGAAAATTGGCAATCAAATCGCCATTATTATCAAAGCCTGACGCATAGGGGGTATTAGGCCCCACCATATTAAAGTCTCCTGCAATAACCAAAGTATCGCCCATTACTTTAAGCTTATTTACTTTTCCGTTGGGTTGCCAAAGGCTACTATCAATAACAACATTGTTTTGTGCCGATAGAAAACTAAAAGAAATTAATATCAATAGTGCAGTAAGTACGCTTTTCATAAGAGATTAAATATTCTCCAATAATACAAAAACAGGGGTTAATCCTTAGTACTCAACTTTTGTAGTTGGTCGAAAAAACCTTAGTTACCTATAAAATTAAAAGGTCTGACTATATAGCCAGACCTTTTAAAAGTGGAATGTTTTGAATTATTGAGATTAATACTCAATACCCATGTTTTTAAACATAAAGGCATATATATCGGCTATCTCATCCATTATTTTAGCAGTAGGTTTACCGGCACCATGTCCTGCTTTGGTTTCTATACGTATCATTATGGGGTTTGCACCTGCCTGTGCTTCTTGCAAACGGGCAGCAAACTTAAACGAGTGCCAAGGCACTACCCTATCGTCGTGGTCGCCTGTGGTTATAAGTGTAGCAGGGTATTTAGTGCCGTCTTTTACGTTATGCAAAGGCGAGTATTTTATCAAATAATCAAAATCGGCAGCACTATCGGCAGTACCGTATTCAACTACCCAACCCCAACCTGCTGTGCTTTTGTGGTAGCGCAACATATCCAACACACCTACGGCGGGTAGACATACTTTGTATAAATCAGGGCGTTGAGTTAGGCAAGCTCCTACCAATAAGCCTCCGTTGCTACCGCCTGCAATGGCCAGTTTGCCACTGTTGGTATATTTTTCGGCTATTAAGTATTCGGCAGCGGCTATAAAATCGTCAAATACGTTTTGCTTCTTTTCTTTCATGCCTGCTTTGTGCCAATCTTCGCCAAATTCTCCCCCCCCACGCAGGCTAGGCATTGCAAATACAAAACCTTTTTCTAATAAAGCCATACGGCTAATACTAAACGATGGCGAAAGACTGATATTAAATCCTCCGTAAGCATACAGGTAGGTGGGGTTATTACCATCCAGCTTTAAGCCTTTTTTGTGTACTACAAACATGGGTATTTCTGTACCGTCTTTGCTTTTGTAGGTTACTTGTTTCGATTCGTAATCATCAAAATTGAATTTTACTTCTGATGTTTTGTATACGGTTGATTTGCCTGTGGCAATATTGTAGGTGTATATGGTTGGAGGATATACAAATGATGTAAAGGTATAAAACACTTCATTGTCTTCTTTTTTACCATCAAAACCACCTGCCGAACCTATGGCAGGCATAGCAACTTCGTGCTCCATCACACCATCGTAGGTATACTGTACTATTTTGGTGGCAGCTTTATGCAGGTACGATGCAAATAGTTTTCCGCCTGCTGTGGTAGCTCCTTCAAGTAAGTCATCACCTTCGGGCAAAATATCTTTCCAATTTTCAACAGCTGGGTTTTTAGGGTCTACCAACGCCAAGCGGTATTTGGCTGCACCATTATCGGTATGCACCAATATTTTATCGCCTACGTTTTCTACTATACCGTAGTTGTATTCAAAACCTTCAAACAGGGTTTGCAGTTTACTTTTAGGGTCTTTAAGGTCTTTCCACATCACGCCTGTGCCGCTTGTACCCGCTGATATATAAATGAACATAAAACGCTCGTCTTCGGTAATTTGTGTACCGTAGTAGCGGTATGGGTTTGCTGCATCGTTATATATAACTTCATCAGCACTTTGTGGAGTGCCTAGTTTGTGGTAGCAAATGCTTGGGTTGATGCTTGCCTGAGAATACTCGGCTCCTTCTTTGGGTTGTGGATAGCGGGTATAGTAAAAACCATCGCCTTGCCATGCACCTGAGCTAAATTTAACCCACTCTAGCTTATCACCACTGGGCTTTTTGGTAGCTATATCCCACACCTCAAGTGTTTGCCAATCAGAACCTGATTTTGAGGTAGATATAATTACTTTTTTGTTATCGTTGCTAAACGACATACCTGTAAGGGCCACCGTTCCATCGTCTGATAGTTTATTAGGGTCTAAAAATACTTCGGGTGTTCCATTAAGCCCTTTTTGATAATACACTACCGATTGATTTTGCAAACCATCGTTTTTTGAAAAGAAATAATACTCGCCTTTTTTGCTAGGGGCTGAGTATTTGGGGTAATCCCAAATTTGCTTCAATCGGGCAGCAATTCTATCACGGTAAGGTACTGTGCTTATATAATTTTGAGTAAACTTATTTTGGTCGGTTATCCATTTTTGTACATCGGCAGAGCCATCGGCTTCTAGCCAGTTGTAAGTATCGGGTACTTTGTGTCCGCTATATTCAAAAACCACATCGGTTTTTTTGCTCGAAGGGTATGTCATTTTTTGTGCTGAAATTGGTTTTGAGCCTGCAATAAAGGCAGTTGCTGCCACAATGGCTAACAATATTTTATGGGTAGGTGTTTTTTTCATGAGCACTTTTTTTAATTGAATAAAACAAATGTAGTGTTTAGTAGCCCGAATATAACTGAATTAGATTAAAGGCTATCTTTGTGCTATAAAAACATTTAAACCCGCGCAGCGGTTATACTTTTATGTGGAGAAAATTTGTATCGTACATGATTTTTTGGCGCAAAAGCGGCGAAAAAACCGATAATTTTAATTTACGAATGATGCACGGTATTAACCGTATATCAATACTGATGTTTTTAATAGCTATGATTGTACTGGTAGTACGCTATGTAATACGCTGACAGATTGACTTTGGTATTGGTTTTGAGAATAGTAATTAGTTAAAAAAATAAAAAGAGAATAAAAATGATGATGCTAGGATATGTTTTTATGATACTTACTTTTATTGCAAGTATTGTAGTGAGCCTACGATTTAAGTCGGTAGCTAAAAAAATGAGTGAAGAAGGCTTGAGTAATGGCCTTAGCGGACGCGAAATTGCCGAGCGTATTTTGAACGATAATAATTTGTATGATGTGAAGGTGATTTCAGTTAACGGAAGCCTTAGCGACCATTATAACCCTGCAAACAAAACGGTGAACCTTAGCCCTGAAGTTTACCACGGACGCAGTGTTTTGGCTGCTGCTGTTGCCGCACACGAGTGCGGACACGCTATACAACACGCTAAAGCTTATAGTTGGCTTGAGTTTCGCAGTATTATGGTAGGCCCTGTTAGTATTGCTTCATCGTATATGCAATGGATAATACTGGGTGGCATTGTGGCTTTGTATTTTGGTATGGGCACTACCCTACTGGGTATTGGTATAGTATTGTTTTCGCTAACTACATTGTTTAGCTTTATTACTTTGCCTGTTGAGTTTGATGCCAGCAAAAGAGCTTTGGCTTGGTTGCAAGCATCGGGTTTGATACAAGACAGCGAAATGCAAAAATCTCGTAAAGCACTTAATTGGGCTGCTTCAACTTATGTTGTTGCTGCATTATCATCACTAGCCACCTTACTGTATTACATAATGATATTTATGAGTAGAAGAGACTAATAGTAATAATACAATTTAAAAAGAAGAAGGTCTGCCACAAGTGGCAGACCTTCTTCTTTTTTATCAAAGCTAAAACGATTTTCTTGATGTGCTTTATTAGTTTGTAGTGTTAGCTACTTTAATACATTTAATAACTATAGGTATACCTGCCATACAAATACTACCCCTACGTGCCGCAGAATAATCTAATAAAACAGGTGTGCCGTCATCTAAATTTCGGCCTTCCATATCGCTATCCAATACCTCTAAAATAGTATCGTCATTTAGTTTTATTACCCAACCACAACCATCAAGTTTGCCGTGCCAATCGTACAAAATACCCATGTATTTGTATTGGCATTCTGGTTTTTCATCTTTCAATGGTTTTAAACAGGTTACTCTTACGGTTTCGTGTGGTGGAGGTTCGGCAAAACAATCCAAAGTACTTTCAGGGCACATAGAGCTTTTAATTCCATAATAACTAAGCTCAACCGGCATCCCTTCGTATATAGTGTTGATATCTAAGGCTATATCAGACTGGCAAGGTTTTAACAAAGTGCCATTATCAAGCCTTATCCAATAATTTTCAAAAACACCTAAACCACATACCACTCTTTCAATTTTTCCCTTTACTTCGCAGTTTTTTGGTTCTTCGTTTGGTTTGTCTTTTCCTAGTAATTTTATACAGGTAATGTTTATACTCTTAAATTCGCCGGGCCATGCCAAGCAAGTGGTAAGGGCGTTGCATTCAGCAGCACTTTTATCTAATATATCATAGTTTAGTTCCACTTCCCTACCCTCATATATCTGGCTTTTATCAAGCATAGCTACTGATGATTTGCAGGGCTGTAATAGCATACCGTTATCAAGCCTTATCCACATCTGCTCGTATATCCCCCAACCACAAACAGCGGTCTCAAATTTTCCTTTTTTTGCGCAGGTTTTAGTATTGTCGTTAGGTGGATCAACTGGGCCTTTTGTACAGGCTGCCATTAATAGTACAAATAGCAGTGGCAATATTTTAAGTGTTTTCATACTTTTCACGTTTGTTGTTTATGTATTGACAATTATTGATTTAAAAATGCTGCATACAAATTATGCAGCATTTTTTTGAACCGTTAGTTTTAGTTGCCGTTTATTACCTGCATACATTTAATCTCAATGTTATAACCACTCATGCAGTTAGTAAACACTTCGTGCCTGTATACATAACCAAACTTGATGCGGTCGCCTATTTTCAACCCGGTCAATTTATCTTGGTTTACTGGGTATAGCGATGTGTTATCACTAAGTTTAATAGACAGGTTGCAACCATCAACAGGCCAGAAAAGCTCGCCTTCAAAACTACAAACATCAGGGTTTGCAGGGTCTTTTGGCAAATCATTATCACTAGGATCACCAACAGGCGGTTTGTCTTTATCACCATCACCAGGATAATTTACCCCATCATCAGGGTTATCAATAATTACCCCTCCTTTACCCGGCCCATCAATTGGTGGTTGGTTGCTGCACGATGACATGGCGACAACTAATAAAAGTACTATCACACTTGATAATAACTTTGTGCTTTTTAAAAAATTAATGTTCATAGTTTTATTTATTTGGTTATAATATATTGACAAAATAATAACTACAAGTGCTGCATCATTTAAAAAAAAATCATCATTAATACCTATTTATCAAACAGATACAAACAAAAAAGCCCCTGCTACGCAGGGGCTTAAAAAACCATTTTATTTTTATTAATTATCTAGTTCCGCACCACCCCGGTTCTATTGTACCGCACAAATCTCTTTGTGTACTTATGCAGGTAATACGGGCTTTGTTGTATACTACGCATCCACCCGGTGCAATTGAGCTTTCTCCACAGGCTATCTCTTGACTTATCAGTGCTTGATAGTCTAGTGTAATAGGCATACCGTTATATATTTCATTACGGTTTATGGTGTTGTTATCAACGCTACAAGGGTATAGCATTGTACCATCTTCAAGCATTATTATATAACTACCATAAAAAGCATTAACACCTGCTTGCTCAACAAACTGACCTTTAAGACCACATGCAGGTGGTGCCGGTGGCTCTTGTTTACATGCTGTAAAAGCAAGTATGCCTAGCATAATTACTAACAGATTTTTAATTTTTGTAGTTTTCATAGTTTATTTATTTTATCTCTTATTTTGACATTTTTAATTTGCAAAACGCTGCTCTACTATTAAAATTTAATTCTAACTCCTGTTTCTACGCCCATAAATAGTGGCCTGCGAGCGGGTACTTGAGAGTTTTTTGATTGCAAACTAAATACTGATGTACCAAAGGTTGGGTTGGCATATAATGCCATACAGTTGCTAATATTATAGTTAATATCAAAACCAATATTTAAGTTCACATTAAACCTACGATAGGTTTGCCATAAATTATCGCTATAAACTAAGTTATCTCTAGTGTTAGCTGAGGTTTGTTTTGCATATACCTCGGTATACTTACCTGCTACTATGTACGAGGCTGTAAATCCTCCCGTAATACCAAACTGCCAACGCTTGTTTGCGGCAAATGTATAATTTGCATAAACAGGCAGTTGCAAACTTTTTAGTGATACATTAACCTTTGTACTATCTTTAGTGTCGGGCATAGAGTATACTGTATACCCTGTAACTATGCTTTGATTTGTTGAGGGATCAAAACCATAGGTTTCAGTAGAATCTTTGGTATAACTAACTCTTTTAATTTCTTGATTGAGGCTAAAACTACTATACCTAATGCCAAAGCCAATTGTCCACTTAGCATTTAGTGCCCTTTCAGCTTTTAGTCCCAAAGCCCAACCTCCATTTAGTTCCTCCGTATATTCATCTACCTCACTAGCGGCAATACTGTTGCTGCTAATAGCAACATCATTGTTTTGAACACGATTGTTTAAATAAACTGCTGTAAATGGATTGTAGTAAGCTTTTACTGCCCATTTGCTATCAGTACAATTGCATTTTTTACTTGTGCTATCGGTAGTAGTACCTTTTTTGTTTTCGGGTTCTATTTCTTTAACCATTAACGTTTCATTCACAGGCTTACTTTCAGCCTCTTTTATATCATTAGTGGCAACATCGGCAACATCATCTTTCTTATCTTTATTATTCGCTTCAAGGGCTTCTTCTGTGCCTTTAGCAATAGGGCTTACTTGCTCTGCATTAGTATTACCGTTATCCTTAGTTTCACTTCTATTATTTTTATTTTGAGTTTCGGAACCTAAAGTAATGGTGGATGTAGACGCCCCCTTATGCTTTGTTTGCTGCTTTTTGTTTTGTGAGTTTGCTGTTTGGGTTGCTGTTGCTGTGTTTTGCTTGTTGTTTATACCTGCATTGGCTAAAGTATTTTGTTGTTTTTCAGTAATTTCAACATCACTTGAAGCAACATTATTTATTGGGTTTTGCTCGGTTGATATGGCCGGTTGCTGACCAGAAGTATTAGATACCGTTGTAGGCATTGTGCTTGATATATTTTGTGTAGAAAATATAAAGTACCCGCTTACAAAAGTGCTCACCAAAAGACTGAAAAGTATAATTACTCTTCTTCTTTTGTTACTGCGCTGCATTTTGCGTTGCACAGCCCCAAACGAGCCTGATGATGGTTTCAGCTCGAAAGAGTCAGCGCGTTCACGCAAAAAATTATTGAACTCTTCGTCTTTCATAGTGCTTATCGTATTGTGTAATAGCGTCTAATTTTTTTTGTAATAACACCTTTGCCCTTGAAAACTGTGAGCGTGATGTACTTTCGGTTATATCTAATTGTTCGGCAATTTCTTTGTGCGAAAAGCCTTCAATAGCAAACATATTTAATACCACCCTATACCCTGCGGGTAAGCTATGTATACATTGCATTAGTACTTGAGTATCTATAGTGTGGTATTGGCTTATAGCAGTATCTGCATTATTTTCTACTACATCAATATCGGCCTCCATTCGTAGCTTTTGTGTAGCTTTTAAAAAGTTTAGTGCGGTATTTATCATCACACGTTTTATCCATGTTTCTAGCGATGATTCTTTTCTAAACTTTTCTAAATTGGCAAATACCTTTACAAACCCATCTTGCATAATATCTTCGGCATCGTGTTCGGTTTGTGCATAACGGAAGCATACCCCCAACATTTTTGGGGCGTATTTATCAAAAAGACGATTTTGAGCAGCCCTTTTGCCTGCTAAACAGCCTTTTATCAATTCTTCATCTTGCAAGGTTATCACAGTGTTTTTTTCCGTGTTTTATGTATTTGACAATGTTTTGTGCACAATCGCTGCACGGAGTATATACAATATAAAAATAAAAAGCCCCTAAAGGATAATCCTTTAGGGGCCATTATTTTATTTGGTCAATTCTTATTTTTGATTGGTACTAGCGTTTACAAACACACTTTTACCTAGGTCTTTTTTCCAAATAACAGCAACAACTTCAATGTTGTCTTTGTTATAACCTTTTACATCCATAGTATAAGTTTTGCTTACTTCAGTGCCGGCAGTAATAGAACCGGTAGCTACAGTTTCACCCCAAGTTGGAGCAGATGAAGCACCGTCAAGTTTAGCAGCACCTCTCATTACGTGATGATGAGATACGTTTGGAGTACTTGCATGGCCGCTTTGTGCGCCAACAACACCATCTTCTAACACATAAACAGCTACACGGTAATCACCTGAAGCTGCTTTGAAGAATTTAGTTTTGGTTTTAATGGTCATTACATCACCATTAAAGCTGGTAGTAAAACCTACGTTTGCAACAACCGGAGCAGCTTTATGAGCTTCAACCTCAGCTTTTACTTTAGCTTTTTCGCTATTTACGTTTACACTACCACCTGGACGGTCGGTTTGAGTAACACCATCAGCACTCCAAGTAGGATAACCGGTTACACCCCAAGCTGCATCCATATCGGTAGCTGTTTGAGTAATAAATAGTTTAGCCACAAAATTTTGACTGTACGCACTCATAAATGCGGCTTTTCCTTTGTTGGTACTAATAATATCTTCATTAGCAATCCATCCCCATGCACCACATGGTGGGCATGCACTACCTGTGTGCTTAATTACTAAAGCTGTATTTACTTCAGCAACTGTAATACCATCACCACCAGTATTTCCGGGTGTTGATGAATCTTCCGTTTTTTTACACCCTGCAAATGCAAGCAATACAACAACCAGGGTAAGGTAAATTTTTTTCATAAGAGTTTCTTTTAACAATAATTTAATAAACAAATTTATCCATTTCGTAATCAAAAGCAAGTAAAAAAGTAACATTGATGTGGTTTTCAAAATAAAATGACAACACATTGTATAATTATGATTGACAGGCACAAACACTCTTAGTTACTTTACCAACAACATAACTATTACATTGCATGCTCTATTTTTTACCTTTGCTGTAATGCTTAAACAAATTAGCCTACTACTATGCTTTTTAGCACCATTGTTTCACTTTGCACAAAACATTGTGCAAGTAGATTTTAATGAACCCGCCTATGATGAACGCTACCACAAAAGCAAACAGATAATACCTGTATTTAAGTATACGGGCAATAGTATTGAGGAGTATGAAAAGTTTGGTATTGAGCAAAAGAAGCTGGAAAGCTTTAGCATAAAACAGTTTCCTAATATGAAAGGAGCCGATGATACAGCCTACGGTTTTATATACTACTCAGGGGCTCCTGCCGATATCAACCGTGGTTATATTACTTTTTTACTAAACAACCACCGCCGTTGGGGCAAACCTGCAATTTTACATATTGACCGTAACAATAACCTTGATTTTACTGACGATGGCGCAGCTGATACACTGGGCAATTTTACTTTTTATATTGATGTTAAATTGCCGCATCCAAAATTTCCTGCGGCAATGTACACTGTACGTTTAAGCAGGTTTGATTTAAATAAGGATACAAAATACCGTTCATTAATGGATGATTATTACCGTAAGAACCAAGGTAATAAGGTATTTGCCGGTATTGACTACAGTTTTAAAGAAAACCGACAAAATATGCGTGGGGCGACTTACAATGGCGAGCAAGATACTTTAAGGTTGGCTTTGTACGACGGAAACTACGATGGTTTGTATACTAATGCTGAATACGACCAAATTTTTGTTGCCAAACAAGGCGATACTATATTTTTAGATGATTTTGCTTTTGCTATTGATGAGAAAATAAAAAACACTGAGTTTGAAAGGAACTACAAGGTATACCGTGTAACTGAGATTGACCCTGCGGGCAGGTATATAAAATTCTTTTGGGATAAAGATGCTATTTCTAAAAAAGCATTGCGCATTGGTAAGAAAATACCCAAGTTTACCTTTTATCTGCACGACAGCAAAACCACTAAAAAAATAAAGAAATACCGTAGCAAAGGTTTGTATATATACTTTTATAATACCGAGAACCCAACTTTTGAGCAAGATACTGCTACCCTTAGCCAAATACACAGCAAGTATGGCAATTGTATAAACATTGTTACGCTAAACTTTGGAGACTACTACAAAACCATAAGTGCTATGAAGGTATTGGATGGGATACCCTACACGGTTGGACTTAGCAACCGCGAATTGAACAGAACATTTAATATAGAGAAACTACCCACTGGTTTTTTGTGCCGCAAACGCCTAAGACTAGCGCATAAAGATATTAGCCCGCAAGAGGTTTTGAAATTATTGGATAAGGGTGGTAAAAAATAGAACAATACTGCCGTTTAAATACTCCGTTTTCGTACTATTAGTACGGTTTTAACCAACAATTTACTGTGCTGAATAGCAACTGCTGCTGTAGAAAAGTGATGGGGTTGTTTTTAAATAGTATTTGCCTTTAAAAAGGCTTCAGTGGTTTCATTTTCATCAATTGATTTTTGATGATGGAAACCACTTTTTTCTGTATCACCAACCGCATCGTATACTTTGGCTAGGTAAAAGTGTATTAAATCTGTTTGTGCATCCATTTCAAAAGCCTTTTCAAGGTTTTCAACGGCATCGGCATATTCTTGCTTTAGCAAGTGGTAAATGCCTAGTGTACGCCATGTGTATGAGTTTGAACCGCCAAACTCTATTGCTGCAATAATATCCATATAGGCAGCCTGCAAATCACCCAATTGCAGCTTACAAAATGCTTTATTATCAAATGAAAAAGAGCCAAAATGATTTATCCTAAGGGCTTCATTAAAGTCTTTAATCGCTTCTTTAAATCTTCCCAACATTAGTTTGGCATAGCCTAAATCATTCCAAGCAGCATAATCTTGGTCTTTAATTTTAAGTACTTCTTCCCACGCATCTATAATTGCCGGAAAGTTCTTTTCTTTTGTAGCAATATCAATACTCTCGTTCAGTTCTTTTAGTCTTATATATCCGTTTAGGGTTGCCCTATCAAGCGTGGTATCGTTTGTGTTTTGCAAATACTGATAGTTTTGCCTAAAGGCTGATTGTGTATTGGTATTTAGCAACTTACTTACTTTTTCGTAATCGGTACCCGTAATATGGCACAGCAAAGCATTGGTATAAGCCATAGCTTGCTCAGGAAAATTGGTAATCATTGATTGTTGCCTACTGCTTTGCAAAAAATTGCCATTGGCCAAAAATATTCCAAAGCCAAAGTACATTGCTGCCAATGCTACAAAACTTTCGTTATCATCATCTTCACTATTATAATAACCATCTTTTCCCAGCTTAAATGATATCAAATTATAAACTACAAAAGCCACCGTGCGCTCTATTGTATCAAAATCTTCATCGCTAAGATATATTTTGAACCTTCTATCTTCTTCTAGGTTATATACTGTTGGTGTATCTGCTTGAATAATTTCTACCCACTGCGATTCTTCTTTATAAAACTTAAACGATATAAAATCATCTGTATTTAAACCAAAAATACCGCACAGCTTTGCAAAAAACGGCGCATACTCTTCTTCTTTTCTAAGGTTTTTATAGGGGAACTCTTCGTAGTAAGGGTAAATAAAGGGATTTTTTAGCACCCTGCCTATACCGTATCTTTCTCCCAACCACAGCAAATTGGTTTCTACCCAGTTTTTATCTTCCTCAGTAATGGTAAGCTTGGGCTTATTGTTTTTAAACAGACCGAACATCGATGTAAATATAAAAGTTTCCTGTTTCCAAAAAACTGAAAACAGGAAACTTAAAACTATATACTAAAGTTCTATTTCAACCACATTGCGCACCAAATCGTCAAACTCTTCGCGTTTGCGTATCAGGTGGGCTTTGCCGTCAAGTATAAGTACTTCGGCAGGGCGTAGGCGGCTGTTATAGTTATTACTCATAGTGTAGCAATAAGCACCCGCATTGTGGAAGGCAAGTATATCACCCTCGCGCACTTCGTTTAGCTTTCTATCCCAACCAAATGTATCGGTTTCGCATATATACCCTACTACGCTATATATGCGGGGTATCCCTTCGGGATTGCTAATATTGGTTACATGGTGGTAAGCATCGTAAAACATGGGGCGTATAAGGTGGTTTTGCCCGCTATCAACCCCTACAAATACGGTGCTCGTAGTTTGTTTTATTACGTTAGCTTTTACCAAAAAATAGCCTGCTTCGCTCACCATAAATTTACCTGGTTCAAACCACAACTCTAAGTCGCGACCGTACTCTTTGCAAAACTGGTTGAAGCGTTTAGTTATTTTTTTACCCAGTTCTTTTACATCGGTGGTAACGTCGCCTTCTTTGTAGGCTACTTTAAAACCACTGCCAAAGTCTAAAAACTGTAAGTCGGGAAAATCGGCACTAGCTTCAAACAGCAACTCAGCACCTTGCAAAAACACACCTGCATCTAAAAACTCGCTGCCTGTATGCATGTGCAAACCTTCTACTATTATATTGTGCGATTTTACCACACGTCCCACATGGCGCATTTGATATATAGATATACCGAATTTAGAGTCGATATGTCCTACTGATATGTGGCTGTGCCCGCCCGCCATAATATGGGGATTGATGCGTATGCACACGGGTACGGTATTGCCATACAGGTTTCCAAATTGCTCAAGTATCGAGATATTATCAATATTAATTCTCACCCCAGCTTCTACCGCCTCTTGTATCTCTTCGATAGATACGCAATTAGGGGTAAAAAGTACTTCGGCTGGTTCAAAACCTGCACTAAGTGCCAGTTTCACTTCTTGTATCGATACGGCATCAATTCCGCAGCCTTCCTTCTTCAGCAGCTTCAATACATTTATGTTGTTTAGTGCCTTCATGGCGTACTTTATCTTTATGTTAGTACCTTCGAAAGCGTTGATTAAACTATGGTATTGCGAAACAATTTTCGCAGCATCATAAACATAAACGGGTGTATCGTATTGCCTGCAAACATCAAGCAAGTTTACCCCACCCACGGTGTATTGATTGTTTTCTAACTGCATAAGTGCGCGAAGATAATGCGCAGCATCGAAAATATAGGAATAGTGTGATTTGAAAAGTTTAAACTAAACAAAATAGTAACAGATAGTAACACTACAAAAAATAGTGTTTTTACTAACTTTGCTAGTTGTTTAATTCTATGTATGCAAGAGCAACAAAATAAAAATGAATAAAGGAGTACTAATCTTTTTGTCCCTATTATTATCTTGTAATACAAAAGAAGATAGAGAAACGAAATGTAATACTGATATTAAAAGGTTTTATGCTATAAGTGGGACAGGAGAAAATGGCACTTCTTATATGCACGATTTGGTTGTATTTAACTACGATGAAGAGTGTTTTGATGATTATAGGTTTGTTGAGTTTGCTTATAAATACATTGATACTGTAGTAACCGATACGCCAGTGGGAAGCATAATGTTTTATAAACCCACAAACGAAGTAAAAAATGCCCCTAAAAATAGTAAAGGTCTTTTTAATGGGGTTGAATCAAAATCAGCAAATATCTTTTCAATTGGTTTTGATGATAGAACTTTAGGGGATAGTTTCCCTCAAATACGTTCACTAACCTTTTGGCAAAATGGAGAATCTTTTTCTGTTGATCTTTCTAAATATAGTAATAGTTTAAAGGAATTAGAAAAAAGATAAACGGAATAGTAACACTACTAACACCCTGTTACTAGTGTTAATACTTGTAAGTATTTATTGCTTTAACATTGTTCGCTTGCGGAAATAGCGGCTTAATATATTCTTGTACCAATAATATAATGATACCCATACCTGAATAAATCTAGCTTACCAACTTTGCGACTTCAACCCTTTGCGTGAAAAACCTTACATCAGTTTTAACCTGTCTAAAAATTAGTAACAGATAGTAACACTACTAACACCCCTGTTACTATGTTACTACTGTTAGTATTATATCTTGTTATTATAATTGCAAAAAACAAAACTATGCTTACCATTGATTTTACGCCCTTTCCTACCCTATATACCGAGCGATTACAATTGCGTGAAATGACTGATGATGATGTAAACGGCTTGTTTACTATGCGCTCAAACCCCATCAATATGCAATACATCAGCCGCCATATTGCACAAACCATTGATGATGCACAGGCATTGGTAGATAGGGTGAAAAAATTACTGGCCAATAACGAGGGGATTACTTGGGCTATATGCTTAAAAGATAACCCTGCTATTATTGGCACTTATGGTTTTTGGCGTATTGATGCTGAAAACCACCGCACCGAAATTGGCTATATGCTACACCAAGACTACCAAGGTAAAGGAATAATGCAAGAGGCTATGCAAACAGGGCTTGAGTATGCTTTTAAAGTAATGAAAGTTCATGCAGTTGAAGCAAGTATAAACCCTGCCAATGCAGGCAGCATTAACTTAGCCGAGCGCAACGGTTTTATACGCGAAGGATATTTTAAAGACATGTATTACTTCAACGGTAAGTATGTTGATACCTGCATGTATACATTATTTAACCCTTACGAGTAGTTATATACTAACAGTGCTAACACTATTAGGTGTTAGCACTGTTCGCTTCCGGACATAGCGACTTAATCAATTCTAGTACTAATAATATAAAGATATACGTAAACGTAAAAGTCTAGCTTACCCGCTTTGCGTGAAAAACCTTACATCGGGTTGAAAACCAATATTATTTACACCGTAATCCCGGTAGGGTATTAATAGCGGCAGGTTTTAACCTGTCGAAGTAATACTAACATAGTGGCAGAGTATAACTATGTTGCTAATAGTGGTAATACTTATTTGTATAATTGAATATGGAAATCTATGGTTGGTTTTGTGTACCTAGAAAAAACACTCTAAAAAGTAGTGTTACTGAAAAGAATCTATTTCAATATTTGGAAGAGTTTAATAAAAACTTTATTAATATTAAAAAAATGGAAACAAGTTATCTAATCTCTGTTACTATTAATACTAACAATTATTTGGTTGACTATGAAAACTACATTAATTTCTTTCTTTTATTAGGAAAATATAATTTAGCATCTGTTGGAGAATTATACGTATTAGGTGATAATAAGTTTAATAGTGCTTTAAACAAATTTAAAATTGTTTCACTTAAAAATGGGCGATTAATCCTTTCAGAAGACTACAGAATAAGTCCATTAAAACCATTGATCCTCAACTCTGAAGAAATATAAAATATTTTTAGTAAACATGAATTTATTTGGCTGGATTATCATAGAACCATTTATCAACCCACAGTTATTCGAAGAAAGCACTACAAGTAAAAGAGGTTTTTTATTAGAAGAGTTAGATAGAGCAGGGCTTTCAAATATTATTTATGGGAAATTTTTAAACGGCACATATGTAATTAGTATTGCACTTGAGACTCACGTAAGTATGGAGCAAAATATTCGCAATTTTTATACGTTTATCAGTCAAAATTCTTTTGGTGCAATAGGTATATTATATTGTTATTATGAAAAACTTCACGAACCACAGGTTTACAGATTAGTTGATGGTAGATTTGACAGTATTGCTGTAAATGAGTAATGTATTATATTCTCAGATAGCCGTTAACTCACCAACTAAATGACTTTAACCCTTTGCATGAAAAAACTTACATCGGATTGAAAACCAATACTATTCATACCATACTCATAACCCCGATAGGGTATTAATAGCGGCAGGTTTTAACCTGTCGAAGTAATACTAACATAGTAACAGGGTGTTAATAGTGTTACTATGTTACTACTTGTTAGTATGTTAAACTCACCCCTGAAACTTTAAACGGTCAAATTGCAGACAATCGCTCCTCTCTATAATTAGAGAGGGGAAATGTTGTGTACACATACATATTTCATTTTTTTAGGGTGAGTTAAATATTAAACCAATAGTAACAGTATTTTTGGGCAATGAACAAAACCCTGCACACCTTCTATATATTGAAATTATCTTAATACTTAATAAATGGATAATATTAACAACACTTTTACTGACTGGTTAGTAGAAATTAACAAAGAGCTAATACCCGATTCTATAATAGCATTCAATTTTGGAATATTTGAAGGTGAGAATGGATATGTTGTTTATTTATCAGGCTCAAATGAGTACGACCTCGAAAATGATGACTGGGCATGTAACGATGATTATATACCCAATAAAAAATACTTATACCTACCTCCAGAATTATCTAGTAAAAAATGGAATGAAGTTGAGGAACAAATCAGCCGATGGCTTAAAGAATATTTAATTTCACCTCCAGCAAAAACATCTTTTTTAAACAAGGCTAAAGCTATTACTATTGGTTTTGATGGAGGAGACTTAAGCCAAATAGTAGTAACATAGTAACAGCAAGTGTTACTACTTGTTAGTATTTTTGGGCAATGAACAAAACCCTGCACACCCGTTTGATTAAAGAAGAAGCCCGCCGATTGGGCTTTAGCTTCTGCGGTGTTAGCAAAGCAGGCTTTTTGGAAGAGGAAGCTCCCCGACTAGAAAAGTGGCTGCAACAAGGTATGCACGGCAAAATGGGCTACATGGAAAACCATTTTGATAAACGCCTTGACCCTACTAAACTTGTCGATGGTGCCAAAACAGTAATATCTTTTCTGTATAACTATTATACCTCACAACAACAGCAGGATAAGGATTCACCTAAAATTAGTAAGTATGCATACAATACTGATTATCACTTTGTGGTAAAAGATAAACTAAAGCAATTGCTGCACTATATAAACGATACCATTGGCGAAGTAAACGGCCGTGCATTTGTTGATAGTGCCCCTGTGATGGAACGTGCTTGGGCGAAAAAGAGCGGTTTAGGCTGGACGGGTAAACACACCCTATTAATTAACAAACAACAGGGCAGTTACTTTTTTTTGGGCGAACTGATTATTGACCTTGAACTTGAACCCGACCCACCCATAAAAGATTATTGCGGCACGTGTACAGCGTGCATTGATGCCTGCCCCACAGATGCAATTACCCCCTATTGGGTTGATGGCAGCAAGTGCATTAGCTACCTCACCATAGAACTAAAAGACGAAATACCACAGGAGTTTAAAGGCAAAATGGACAATTGGGCTTTTGGCTGCGATATATGCCAACAGGTTTGCCCTTGGAATAGGTTTAGCCAACCACACAATGAGCCTGAATTTGAACCCGACCCTGAACTGATGACTATGGATGCCCGCCAGTGGCACGAAATAACCGAAGACGTTTTTAAAAAATTGTTTAAAAACAGCCCCGTAAAACGTACAGGCTATAAAGGACTAAAACGCAACTTAGATTTTTTGAAAGATTAAATAAACTTAGTACTGCCTAAAAAAGGTCAAACTAACAGTTGAATATTTAGTGCGGCGGGAACGTCATTCCCTTGAAAGAGGGAATCAGCGCGTAGACAATATCTCTTATCACCCATACACACAGATTCCCATTTTAAATGGGAATGACTGCCAACCGCACCCACTTTTAGAGATCTTATCCAAAACTCACGTTAAAATTAATAAGCCTCTACCCTAATATACACATCGCTGTTGCGGCCTTTATCATCAGCGCACGATATTTTTGTTTTGCCCACCGTTGGCTGGAAAAACACGGGTTGCTGTGCAGTTGTTTTCATAAAAAACTTATCGTTTATATACCAATATACAAACTTTACATCGGTAGGCGTGGCAGCACTTAGCATCACCTTTTGCGGGTCGGCGGTTTCAATCAAAAACTCAGTACCATCAGCAGGAGAGGTTATTTGTGGTGCATTTTCTTTAAACACACGCAGGCATTGCGGGTTGTGCGGTGGTATTTTAGGATAACTAATTTTATTAGCCTCATAATAGGCTACCAACTCAGGTTCAATATTATCGTACAGTTTGCGTATATAGCCATTGGAAGGTTGGCAGGAGGTACAGTAGCTAATGCTTGAATCAGCAGCCACCATTTTTTTGTGGTTGCACACCACCGAGCGCGATATGCCTGTGATATAATAATCCTCCACCAAATCAGTACAATATTGTGCAGGCAAATCGCCTGTGCGGCTACACACATAGCGTATATCTAGCTTTTTGGGCGGGCTATACCAATGTTGCGATGAGTTGTAATCTATCTTATTAAAAATATCGAACAACAAAGGCGTAGCCACCTCAGCCCCCGAAAGTTCGGGCACACCCGTACCTGCAAAATTGCCTACCCAAACTGCCACCGTATAGCGGCGGTTATAGCCAATACTCCAAGCATCGCGGCGGCCATAGCTTGTACCTGTTTTCCATGCTATTTTGGGCAAATGGGGGCTACTTTGAAAGTTATTGGGTAAATCAGGTCGGGTAATTTGGGTTAGTGTATTGGTAACCAAAAAAGCAGCTTCGGGCGCTATTATGGGTATTTTTAGGGCTATGCTATCGCTTGCCAAATAGTTTATGGGCGAGTAGCTGCCATAGTTGGCAAAGGCACTGTATAGCGCGGCCATTTCTTCAAGCGTTACCCCGCATCCGCCCAGTATTAGTGATAAGCCAAGGTTTCTTTTTTGTCGCTTTACACTAGCAAAGTTAGCTTTCACCATTTCTTTAGTAAAAACATCCACCCCTACTTGGTCAAGCAATTTCACCGCAGGTATATTTAGCGATAGTGCCAAAGCACTTTCAAGGGTTATTTTACCATGAAATTTCTCGTCGTAGTTTTCGGGCTCATACCCTGCTATACTAAGCGGCACATCGTTTATCATGGTTTTGGGGGTAGCGAATCCCATTTCAAAAGCCTTTGCATACAAAAAGGGTTTTAGTGCACTCCCCGGTGAGCGAACTGCCACTACCCCATCCACCTGCCCGCCATCAACAGGATTATTAAAATCAGCCGAACCAACATAGCAAATTACCTTACGGTTTGCATTATCTACCACCAAAACGGCAGCATTATGTATGCCTATATTTCTAAGCCGTTGTATATAGTTTTGGGTAATGGCTTCTACCTCTTGTTGTTTATTAAACTGCAAAGCGGTTTTTATAATAGGTTGTTGTGCTATCTGCCCCGTCAATCGGCGAGAAAGGTGCGGTGCATAAGCAGGTGCCGACCGTCGTTGTGCATTAAAGGGTTCTAAAAAGGCATCTTCAACCAATTTTGCATCAAACACACCTTCGGTTTTAAAGCGCTCAAGCCATTTGTTGCGTTCTTTTTCTATCAGAAAATTGTTTTTGCCCAATGCTAAACTAATGGGGCGATTAGGAATAATAGAAAGTGCAGTAATTTCAGCCAAGCTGAGTTGAGTAGGCATTTTACCTAAATAAAGTAAGGTGGCCGATTTTACTCCTTCTATATTGCTACCATAGGGTACTAGGTTGAGGTACAGTTGCAAAATCTCGTTTTTGCTGTATTTCCATTCTAACTGAAAAGCCCTAAAGGTTTCTATTATTTTGTTTAGATAGGTTCTTTCGGCAGGGTACAGCAAACGCGCCACCTGCATGGTAATGGTTGATGCGCCCGATGTGCGCTTGCCCGTTGTTACATTATTATACAATGCCCGCAACATTGCAGCAGGGTTTACCCCAAAGTGATAATAAAAGTATTTATCTTCTTTATAAATAATGGCTTTTGAAAGCTCGGGCGTTATTTCGTCCAACTCGGTATACAAACGCCATTTATCATCACTGTTTAGGTAGGCACTAAGCACCGTACCATCATCAGCAGTTACTATCTGCGAGTAATCAGTTTCTACCCGTAGGGGAAATAATATATTTAGAATAAAGAAAACAAAAAAAACACCTGCTACACAATAGATGGCGCGCCTAATCCAACGTTTTTGCCACACCCAACGTGCTGCATTTTTTAGTTTTACGGGTATGGTAATTTTAAGTGGCACGGCTAAATACTGATACAACGACTATTTGCCCAAACTTAGTTTACTTTTTTAGATTGTGCAATGGTGATTTTCCTTCCCCAGCCCCCTCAGCGAGGGGGAAATTGCAATTTGATTGATTAACTTATCAATCTGTAAATCTTAAAGTCAAAAATAATTGCAATGAGAAGCTGGCTCGAGCATCCGCTCGTGCCGAAAATAAAGAAGCGTCCGCTTCGTAAAATATTCATCGGTTTAAAACCAATTCAACTCATACCTTTCGGTAAACCCGTTAGAGTATAAATAGCGGCAGGTTTTAACCTGTTGGGCGATTAACGCAGGTCGGCATCTCATTGTCCAATAACCATTAATGAAAAGTGAGATGCTGAAACAAGTTCAGCATGACTGGAGAACTACTCACATTACAAAAGTGTATTCTTGCCGCCCATGTGGGGTATCTTTTTTAGGTGGTGGTAAGCCTTTTCAGTTGCCTCACGCCCGCGTGGTGTGCGTTGCAGGTAGCCTTCTTGTATCAAAAAAGGTTCGTATACTTCTTCTATCGTGCCGGCCTCCTCTCCTACTGCTGTGGCAATAGTGGTTAGCCCTACGGGGCCACCTTTAAATTTCTCAATAATGGTGCTTAGTATGCGGTTGTCCATCTCGTCCAAACCATTGCTATCAACATTTAGCGCAAGCAAAGCCATTTGTGCAATATCAAGCGTTATAGTTCCATCGCCTTTTATTTGGGCAAAATCGCGAGTACGGCGCAGCAAAGCGTTGGCTATACGGGGCGTACCTCGGCTACGGCGGGCAATTTCAAACGCGGCTTCTTTTACTATACTTGTTTTTAATATTTCGGCTGAACGAATTAAAATAGAAGTAAGCAATTTCGAGTCGTAATACTCCAATCGGGCAGTAATACCAAACCTTGCCCTAAGTGGTGCAGTCAACAAGCCCGACCGTGTGGTTGCACCCACCAATGTAAACGGATTTAAAGTTATTTGCACCGTGCGGGCATTGGGGCCACTCTCCAGCATTATATCAATCTTATAATCCTCCATTGCCGAGTATAGGTACTCTTCAACAACAGGACTAAGGCGGTGTATTTCATCAATAAAAAGCACATCCCCTTCTTCCAAATTGGTAAGCAAACCTGCTAAATCACCGGGTTTCTCCAACACAGGCCCTGATGTTACTTTTATTCCTGCATTAAGCTCGTTAGCAATAATGTACGAAAGGGTAGTTTTACCCAACCCCGGAGGGCCGTGCAGCAATACATGGTCTAAAGCCTCGCCCCGCAAAAGGGCTGCTTTTACAAATATTATAAGGTTCTCCAGTATCTTATCTTGCCCCGCAAAATCATCAAAAGCTTTGGGGCGCAATACTTTCTCTATATCTTTCTCGGCAGGAGAATACTCCTCGTCTTCGGGGTTTAGAAAATCGTTTCGCACTTTTCAAAGTTAGCAAAGCAACGGTATTTGCGCAAAAAACATCTTTCTTAAACCAATTAGGGGAACAATATTTGCAAGAGAGTATACTGATTATGATGAAGAAGTTAATATTAAGTGCTGTTATAGCCACATTTACACTACCCACACTACTGGCACAACCCAAAGCATTATTTTTGAAATACGACCATGATTTTGGCGAAATTAATGAGTTGGATGGTACTGTGGAAACCATATATAAAGTAAAAAATATGGGCGACCAACCTTTGGTTTTAACCGAAGTTAAGCCCAGTTGCGGTTGCACACAACCCGAATGGTCTAAAGATTCAATTCCACCGGGGGGCGAAGGTTATATAAAAGCCATTTTCGACCCTACTAATTTGGGTGGCCCTTTTGAAAAAGTGGTATATGCACGTACCAACGGTATACCTTCATCAATGACACTAACTTTTAGAGGTAGTGTTATACCTCGCCCGTTTGATATTACTGAGAAATATCCACTTGAGTTTGGACGTTTGCGCATAGATAATAACTTTTTGGTGTTTGGTGAAAGCTTTATGGGCGAAATTGACTCGTCAGAATTTAAACTATTTAACCAAAGCGACAGAGACGTATACATTAGTAGTGTAATGAATGTACCTGAATATATAAACTTTGAAGTACCCTACTTGCGCATTAAACCCAAAGAAGAAACTATAATAAAAGCCAAGTTTCATACTAAGGCAGCCCAAAAATGGGGCGAGAAAAATTATGTGTTTTACCTAAACACTAACGATTCGCCTTATACAAGTAATATACCTATATATGCTCAAATTCATGTAAGAGAACAATTTCCGAAAATGAGTAAAAGGCAACTTGAAAAAGCACCCAAAATACAAGTGGATGCACAAATGCTGTACTTAGGAAAAATACTAAAAGGTGATTCTATTGATTTTCAATATACTATTACCAATACAGGTAAAAAGAAATTGCTAATACGCAGTGTAAATACAACTTGCGGTTGCACAGCATCTGTTATTGATAAAAACGAGATAAAACGCGGTGAGACTGCCATTGTTCGGGGTAAATTTTACTCGGCAGGTAGAGACGGTATACAAGATAAATACATTTATATTATCAGTAACGACCCTATAACACCCGAACTACGGATTGGTTTTAATGCCGAAATTGTAACCAACCCTAATGCACTAAAGTATTAGGTACCTTATAAAAGTATTAACCAAAAGCCGATAAATAAATTTATCGGCTTTTTTATTGCCAAACTATTGCCTATTGGCGCGCATTTTGATAGATTTACATATACTTATAAATTTGTATTTAAGGTTTTAGTAGTATGATGAAGAAAGTTTTGATTTTAGCTTCTGCCGGATTGATTAGCGGTTTTGCCGGCGCATGGATGTTTTCTTTAACCAACAATACAAAAACCGCTAGTTTCCACAAAAATAGTGATACTTACACCCAAGCCGAAAGGGTAAACTACCGAAGCGAAGCTGCACTGGGTGTGCCCGATTTTGTAAAGGCCAGTGAAGAAGCTACCCCTGCCGTAGTGTTTATAAAAACAACATCAATAGGACAACAACGTAGTGCTTGGGATGGATGGTTTGGTTGGGATCCCTTTGGCAGTATGGGGCCTGTATCAAGTTCGGGTTCGGGAGTGATAATTAGCGAGGACGGCTATATTGTTACCAACCACCACGTAATTGACGGTGCCGACCAAATTGAGGTAGTGCTGAACAACAATAAAAAGAGTTTTGTTGCCAAAATTGTAGGCGACGACCCCAGTACCGACCTTGCTGTACTGAAAATTGAAGCTAAAAAATTGCCAAATATTAAAATAGGTAATTCTGAAAACTTAAAAATTGGCGAGTGGGTATTGGCAGTTGGCAATCCATTTAACCTTACCAGCACAGTAACGGCAGGTATTGTTAGTGCCAAAGGCCGTAATATCAGCATAGTTGATAATCAATTCCCAATAGAATCTTTTATACAAACTGATGCAGCCATTAACCCCGGAAACAGCGGTGGTGCATTGGTAAATGCTTCTGGTGAGTTAATAGGTATTAATACAGCTATTGTGAGCAAAACAGGATCGTACAACGGTTATGGTTTTGCTATTCCCGCTAATATTGTGGGCAAAATAGTAAAAGATATTATTGATTTTGGCGAAGTACAACGCGCCTTTACAGGTATGCAAGTAAGGGATATTGACGGCGATTTATCAGAAAAATTAAGCCTTAACGATGGTGTGTATGTAAATGTATTACAGCAAGGCAGCCCTGCCAGCAAAGCAGGCATTAACGAGGGTGATGTGATTATAAAGGTTAAAGGTAAAACGGTAAACAGCAAAGCCGAGTTTGACGAGCAAATAGCCTACCGCCGCCCGGGTGATAAAATTGAGGTTATTGTACTTAGAAAAGGTGTTGAAAAGACATTCACCCTAACGCTTACCAACCGAGACGGAACTACTGAGGTAATTGAAAAGCAAAGCATTACATCAACTGTTTTGGGTGCTGATTTTGAGCCCGTATCGAAAGTTGAAAAAGAACGCTATAAAATAAAAGGTGGTTTTAAGGTAAGCAACATTCGTAACGGCCGTATACGCAAAATGGGTATCCCCGAGGGCTTTGTATTTGTAGCCCTAAACAAAGTTGAATACAACGACGTGAACAGTTTTATAAAAGATTTTGAACGTGTAAAAGGCCAAATAACTATTGAGGGTATACACCCCAATGGTACTAAAGGATTTTACTCTTTCTTTTATTATTAGTCACCCTGAATTTAGTTCAGGGTCTCAATGACCAATTCATGTGAAATGTAGAGCGAGACAAGTTCAGCATAATGAGGAAATGAACCCTTGCCGGCGCAAGCGTCAGCTTGTGCCCAAAATAATAGAGCGTCTGCTCGACCAAATACTTAAGAAAATTTGTTCAACACACTTAAAAAAGTGATTACTCACTTTTTATTCAATAAAAAGACGTGTTTTTAGGGTGAATTTTAGCAAAAGTGAGTGTTCACTCACTTTATGTAGTTTAACGGACTAGCCATCAATAAAAGCAGGTTTTACCAGTAGGGTATTTTCTTTATCCACTACTACCTGCCCTGCGGGTGCTCCTTTTATTTTACGCACATACTTTTTTTCGGTATAAATAACGGGGCAAAGACTATCGGTGCGCCCTTTTGAGAAATAAGCAGCTATTGATGCTGCATACTCTAGCACATCAACAGGAAGAGTTTGTCCTGCTTTGGTTTTTATTACCACGTGCGAGCCTGCCATGCCGCGTGCGTGCAGCCAAATATCGTTTTTGGCAGCGTGCTTCATAGTAAGCAAATCGTTGTTTTGAGAGTTTTTGCCTACCCAAATGGTATATCCTTTAAACGGAAATTCTTTAAAAAGGCTAGGCTTTTCAGGTGCTAGTTGGTCTTTGTTTTCTTTTTCAAACCCACGCAGTTGTTTGCCGTTGTCGGCTTGCTCGGCATCTTCAATTTGTTGTAACACTAAAAACAACTCGTCTTCGGCTTGCTGCAATTGTGTTTTTAAAATTTCTTCTTCTTTAACCTGATTTTTTGCTTTGCGGTAATAGTTTTGGGCATTCTCTTGCGGACTAAGGTCTTTTTTCAGCTTAATATCGATTTCAGTATCGTTATAAAAGTTTAGCTGCCTAGTTTCCGTCAATCCTTTTTGTAATTGATGCAAATTGGCCATTAGTATATCGGCTATGTGCTTGTAAGGCGTTTGTGTTTCTATTTTTTTGAGCTTAAGTCTTTTCGATGCCGCTGCTTTTTCCAGCTTATCCCTTTTTTGGATAAGCCCTTGCAGTATGCGGTGCTTTTTATCATCAAAAAAGTATTTGCCCAAATACAAACGGGCAAAATCGTTTAGGGCATCAACGGGTGTATTGTACTGTCCCAATTCTTCACCATCACTAAAAAAACGTAGTTGGTATTCGTCCTCTACTTTGCTGATATAAAACTCTTCTTTTTCCAGCTTATTTAAAACCGCTTCGGTTGAAGCCCCTGCTTTTAATGCTTCTAAAGCATCGGGAGGAAAAAATGGCAGTTTCTTTGCCACTTGGTCTATGGATGTTTGGACTAAAATATCTTGTACTGCAAAGGTTTTGCTTTGCAAGGCTTCCGCTAATGTTAATGTATTATCAGCTTTTAGCTGGCTGCGAAATACTTCGGTATTCGCTCCGTTTTCAAACAATATTACATTGCCGTTTTTGCCAAACAGCTTTATTAATAATATCGCTTCATTGTCAAACTGAATATAAAAACTACGCTCGAAGGGTTGTTGCACTACTTTGGCTACCCTTTGCGATAGTAGTTGCCTAAACTGGGCTTGCTTGTGCTTGGGCACATTATAATCGGCAGGGAAAGAAAGTACGGTGTCTTTTTGTATGTAGTTAATTTTAAAAGCGAAGTAGTTGCCTGTGTTTAGCTTAAACAACAACCATATTTCTTGTTTTGATGTGCTGTAAGCCTCAACAAACAAGGCTTCGTGCAAAAGACTATCCAGTTGCTTGGCAAGGTGTTTTAGAAAATAGTAGTTATTGTGGTTCACAGCAAGTAGGTGCGTTGTAGCGAAGATAGCTATTGTATGTGTTACTTGGCGGCAACAACCCAATTGGCCATAGCATCCTCGTAGGTTTGGCAAATGCCTGCGGCTACCAATTCGTTATCAATATCGGTAAGGGCTACTGGTTTGCCCGTGGTTACCAATATGGTATGCTCAAACTGTGCACTTAGTTTACCATCAATAGTACGTGCAGTCCAACCATCTCTACGGTCAACTTTAGAGCGAGCTTTACCTGCATTTATCATCGGTTCTATGGTAAATACCATGCCTGCTTTTAGTTTGGGGCCTGTGTTTTTATCGGCAATGTGGGCTACTTCGGGGTCTTCGTGAAATTTAAGCCCCACACCGTGTCCGCAAAATTCATACACAACACTGTAATGGTTTTTTATAGAGTGCTGGTTTATTGCGTAACCAATATTACCTAAAAAGTTGCCTTCAGTGCTTTGCTCGATACCTAAAAACAAACACTCTTTGGTAGTTTGCACCAATTTTTTAGCGTAGTCGGTTACATTTCCTACTTCGTACATTTTGCAGGTATCGCCAAAGTAGCCATTAAGTATGGTGGTAACATCAATATTTACTATATCACCATCACGCAACTCGTATTTACCGGGTACTCCGTGGCAAATAACATCGTTGGGACTAATACAACTTGAATGTTTATAACCTTTGTAGCCTTTAGTGGCTGCTACAGCATTATTATCGCGAACAAATTCGTCGCATTTTTTATCAATAAATTCGGTGGTGTTTCCGGGTATTACAAATTGCTCAAGGTATTTTAGGGTAGTAGCTGCTAATAAACTGCTTTGCCTAATGCCTTCAATTTGCTCTGGGGTTTTTATTACAATGGCCATTATATACTATAAACTGCAAAGATACCATTAAGTTTTACGAAAGGGAAATTATGGCTTATTCCTCCCATATCTCATCTGATGTTTTTTCTTCAATGATATCGACTATTTCTAAATCTTTATAGTAATCACTAAATCCATTTTGAGCTGAGTTCCAAACTTTACCATCGTTAAAAGTAATCTCAAAGCGATTTTTGCTTTCACCTTCAATTTCTTTAATTTTTACAACGTCGGTGTATTGGTATACTTTTTTTGAAAACGAGAAATAATAATCAACCTCTATTCTATCATTATACAAAACGGTTGAAGAGCCTGAGGTAATTATGGCTAAGAACAAACTAAATGCAATAAATACAGGACTTAAAAATTGCATTATCTTGTCTGTATCTAGCCCCGCCATTATATTACTGTAAGCTATATAATCGTTAAATTTATCTTTAAGGTATAGCTTAGTTAGCCAAATTGATATTTTATAGGATACTCCAAAAGACAATACACCTCCTGCAAGTCCCCACGACCATAAATCAGGCTTTACTAAAATTAGAGCATCTTTAATATAAGAAAATTTTATTCCACTTATAAAGTTAAAAGTGTACGTAAAAAGTATAGCTAATATTGTTATTAAAACAAAGATTAGTAATGAAGATACTAAATAGAATTTTTTAAATTCTATAGATAATTCAACAAGAGTTTTATCAGTTTGTATTTTTGATTTCTTTTTTGGGAAGAAGTAAAACAACAGACCAAATAATACTGCTTGAAGACTTATTGAAAGTAATTTTTCAGACCACCAATTCATAGTTAAGATGATAATGTAAACCCTACCGTCTTCACGCGCTTAGTTTTCACCCCGTCCATATCTTCTTCTATCACCATTGCTTGCGCTTGGGGGTTTTCAAATACCTGTTGCATATTTAGTATAGCCCCTGCGGGTACTTTGGCGGTTTGCAATTGAAGTAATAAATCATCACCAGCGAAGTTGGCCGAAAGTTTATTTAACTCAGGCACTAACTCTACACGGTGTGTTACCCGTTGCGGGTTGGTTGTAAAACGAGGGTCTTGCGCCAATGCAGCATTTCCCAATATTTTACACAACACGTCAAACTGATGCTCTGTACCTGCGGCTAGTACTATTTTTTTACCGTCGGCACATACCAGTATATCGCCATAAGGGCAAATATTGGGGTGAGCACTGCCCATAGGTTGTGGTATATGGCCTGCCATTAGCCAATTTGTTGCTTGATTACTAAGCATAGCCAAACCTGCATCAAACAGGTTGGTGCTTACATGGCACCCTTTTCCTGTTTTTTCTTTTTCCCAAAGGGCAAGCAGTATGCCTTGTTTCAGTTGGTGGGCAGCCAGTAAATCCATAAGGGCTACGGGCATTTTTAGTGGTGCGCTTTCGAGTGTGCCGTTCATATACATATAGCCGGTTTCGGCTTGCAGTATCACATCAAAAGCAGCGCGAGGATCGGTGTTTCCATACCCTGTAAGTTCGGCAAATATTAGCTTGGGGTTAATGGCTTTTAGGGTATCGTAGTCCATACCCAGTTTTTTAGCATCACCCGGTTTATAGTTGGCTACCACAATATCAGCTGTTTGGCACAGTTGATACACTTGCTGTTTGCCTTCTTCGGTTTTTAAATCTAAAAATATATGTTCTTTACCCCAGTTTACGGCACAAAAGTAGGCTGATATAGGGCTGTTGGCATCTTCGGTAGGCAATTTCCAGTTTCGGGTAACATCACCACCTGTATTGGGGTTTTCTATTTTGGTTACTTGCGCTCCCAGTTCGGCCAAAAACATACCAACGGCAGGGCCTGCCAATACGCTGGCCAATTCAATAACTTTTAAACCTTGTAGGGGCTTATCCATTGGCGGCTGTGGTTCCGTAAAATTCAAACAGTTTGTATATGTATAACAATACAAATACTAGGTTGGCTATTAGTATGCCTACAATTTTTGAACGGGTGTATTTTATTTCAGCCCTGTATTGTTGTTTGGTAGGAAACAGTAATACCAAAAAGCCTAATAACGAACCTGCCATTACTGCTCCCCAAAACGGAAAGGTGATATAAGCAATTTTATAAAAGTTGTTATGCTCAGTACTTGCTACATACGTGGTACTGGCGGCATACATATTAAAGGCAAGTAGTGCCAGTGATATATAGATAAACTTTTTGGGTATTCCAAAATTCATACAAAGGGTGTTTACTAAAAAAAGAGGGGCAAAAGTACAAATTTTTGATAGGAGTTAGCCCATTGCAAAGGCTATTATGTAAGCTTTTTAAGCTAAAGCAGGTATGCCTATATTTTTCATTAAGGTACTAAAGTATGTGGGGCTATGTTGCAAGCGACTGCCGTACCAACTAAACATTTCGCCATCGGCAAGGTGTATTTGGGCATTGGGCAATGCTTCTCCTATCTCGGCTATATGTTTTTCTTTAAACGGAAATGGCTCTGTTGATAGTAGTACAACCTCAGGGTTAAGCTCTTTCAATTCGTCTATAGATAATATAGGATAGCGTAGGCTTTCTATATCGTTAGCTTTAGTTTTAGGGCTAAAGTTTTTTAATACATTTACCAAACCGCACTGTTTCATCATCTCATCAATAAAAGTATCGCTGCTTACTCCCATATAAGGGTTGCGCCAAATAAGGTATGCCGCACGGGTTTTTACTGTATTGGTTTGGTTATACAATTGGGCAAACCCATCAATTATTCTCCCGCAAAGCTCGTGTGCCTCCTCCCCTTTCTCGGTTATTTCACCTAACATTTTTATCATCAAAAGGGCATCATCAAGGTTTTTGATATCGCTCATCCACACAGGGTAGTGCTTTTCCAATTCCTCTATTTGACTTTTTTCGTTTTCTTCTTTATTGCCAATAATCAAATCAGGTTTAAGGGCAGCAATACGCTCAAAATCCAACTTTTTTGTTCCGCCAACTTTTGTTGTAGCATTAAAATGGTGCGCAGGATGTATGCAAAACCATGTAATACCTACCACATCATTACATAACCCTAAATCAAAAAGAAGTTCTGTTTGACTGGGAACTATTGATACAATGCGCTTAGGTGTGCCATTTAGCATTACTTTTCGTCCCATTTGATCAATAAACATTTCGGGCATACAGGTTGTTTTTTGTTGAGCCAAAGGTATAATAATTGATAGCGGGCACTAAAAAATAAGCGTTAAATGATTGATTTTGTACGATGAAACGTAAAAAAATAGTACCGAACCGAAATGTATTGTAACGGTTGGCACAATAGTAGCTATTTACTATATAGGTGGGGATAAGTTTTTTACCGAAAAACTACATAAAAATAAGCTGTATTTATGTTTTTTTTGATAACATGCAGCATAGTTAATACGTTAATAGTCTAAGGATATGATAGAGTATAAATTGGTTACGCCCGGTGCAGGTAAGCTGCTGATTGCAGAGCCTTTTATGCGCGATGGGAATTTTAAGAGGAGTGTGGTGCTAATAAGTGCCTACGAGGATGAAGGTGTGGTAGGCTTTGTATTGAACCGACCTACTGATTTTAATATGCACGATTTGATGCCTGAGTTTAGTAACGACTTTGGTTTTGACCCGCATATTTTTTTAGGTGGCCCTGTGCAGCCTGATACCCTACACTTTATACACAAACTGGGGAGCGAAATTGAAGGTGCTGTGAAAATTGGCGAAGATATTTGGTGGGGAGGCAATGCCGAACAACTATCAGAGAAAATAAAGCTAAATTTGGTGAACGAGGATGAGATTCGCTTTTTTATGGGGTATAGTGGTTGGGGAATTGGGCAGTTGGACGATGAGATTGAGGCAAATACATGGATTGTAGCCAATAGCTTTGATGATTTGGTATTTGACGAAGAAGCTGATAATGATTTTTGGCGCAAAGCGATGCAAAAACTAGGCAATGAGTATAAAGAAGTATCAAATTATCCTGAAGACCTGCAATGGAACTAAAGCCTACGGGCTAAAACTGTTTTGCGCTGCTTGGCTACTATTTTTGAGTAGCAACCTATACTCTCAAGATATTATCTTTTTTAAAAACGGTACAAAAGATACTGTTAAGGTGCTTGAAATTGGTACTGAACTTATTGTATACAAAAAACATTTTCACCCCACAGGCCCTACTTATAAAGTTTTAGCAAACGAAGTTGTATTAATTGAATTTAGTGATGGCACTATTGAGGTAATAAAAACAATACCCAAACCTGTTGATTATAGTAGAAACCTACCCCGTAATATACTTATGGGCAATACATTGGGGTTACTGGCAGGTAATATTCATTTGGGCTATGAAAATATATCGGCTGATGGGTACATGGGCATACGGGTAAACTTGATTGCTACTGTTGTTAATGTTTTAGACCTTGGTTTAATTAACACTGGCATAGATTTTAATTTTTACCCGAGTGGGCAAGGTAAAACCAGATATTTTATAGGTCCATCATTAAGGGTGGGGCTTTTTGACTACGAGGATAGGTTTGGTGCTGTATTAATAAATAATGGTGTGGCACACACTACAAAAAACGACTTATACCTAGGTGGGCAAATTGGCTTAGGCGTGGGTATAATTGATACTGATATAACTCCCTATGCTTTTTTGATGTTTAATATTGGGCAACGCTTTTAAAAAAACAAACTTATGAAACTGCTTACTACTTTAGTGTTTACACTGTTTATGTTGTTTAGCTCCACATTATTTTCACAAGATATAATGTATAGAAAAGATGGCTCAAAAGATAGTGTGGTGGTTGAGGAGGTAAACCCTACCGAGATTGTATATAAAAAGTTTAACCGCCCCGATGGCCCTTTGTACCGACTGCCCAAAAGCCAAATTTTGCTTATTGAATATAAAGATGGTGTTATTGATGTGTTTGATGGTGCACAAACACTAACTGATGATGAAAAACGTGCTGCCGAAAAGAAAGCTTTTTCGGAAAAACTAGGGCGAAATATTATAAGTATAAACTATCTGAATTTGCTAAACGGCAATATACAATTGGGCTACGAGCGTATAATGGGCGACGGTATGGTGGGGCTGAAATACAACTTTAATTATAATATTGAGGACGTTGAGACCGATATTTTAAACTACCTACGTTTATGGTCGACAGGGTTTGATTTGAATTTGTACCCCACAGGGCAAGGAAAGATAAAGTACTTTTTAGGCCCATCGTTTAGAATTGGTACTGCACGCGGCTACAATTATAATAACCTTACCGGCAGAAGCACATTACAAGATTATAATTACTATTCAATATTTTTTAGTAACGGCTTTTATGCCCAGCCTACAAAATCGCTTTATTTAGGTATGCAGGCTGGCATAGGCATGGCTAGGTTTAAAAGCAAAACCACATCAACACACTTTGCTGATATTGATGGCATTTTTGCCTTTAATATGGGTTGGAGGTTTTAGTTACTAGGCTATCGGTTTTAGCCAATAGCCTGTATCACATCGTATTTGGTGATAATGTGTAGGTTTCCACCCCAATCGCGCACCAAAACTGCACTATTATCTCTGTTTATCAGTTTAGATACTTGATCTAAACGTGCCTGCGGATCAACAAAAGGAAATGGGGGCTGCATCAACTCTTCTACCTTACTTTGTTTCAAATCAGCATTGGCAATCAGCTTGGCATACAAATGATTATCGTTAAGGCTACCTACAAATTCCTCTCCGCGAGTTACGGGTATTTGAGATATGTCGTACTTCTGCATCAATGCCAAAGCATCATCAATACTAGCATCGGCATCAACAGTAAGTAGTTTTAGGTTTTTATGGCTTTCGATAAGGTTAATGGCCGTTGGGTTTTTTTCTTGCATAAAACCACGGTCGCGCATCCAATCATCATTAAACATTTTGGCTAAGTAGCGTGTGCCGTGGTCGTGAAAAATAACTACCACTACATCACCTTCTTTAAACAAATGTTTCATTTGCTCAAGTCCTGCCATTGCCGAACCTGCACTATTACCTGCAAAAATACCTTCTTCGCGTGCTATTCGGCGGGTAAATATAGCTGCATCTTTATCGGTTACTTTTTCAAAATGGTCTATCAGGCTAAAATCAACATTAGCGGGTAAAAAATCCTCGCCTATACCTTCTGTGATGTAAGGGTATATTTCGTTTTTATCAAAAATGCCTGTTTCTTTATATTTTTTAAATACCGAGCCGTAGGTATCTATACCTAAAATTTTAACGTTAGGGTTTTTCTCCTTCAAAAACTTAGCTGTACCGCTAATAGTACCACCTGTACCAACACCAACTACCAAGTGTGTTATTTTCCCTTCGGTTTGCTCCCAAATTTCAGGGCCTGTTTGCTCGTAATGGGCAGTGGCATTTGATGGGTTATTGTACTGATCGGGCTTCCAAGAATTAGGAATATCGTTTACCAATCGGCTTGATACAGAATAATAACTACGAGGATCTTCGGGATCAACGTCTGTTGGGCATACAATTACCTCAGCACCTAATGCTTTTAGCGCATCTACCTTTTCTTTCGATTGTTTATCGGTAGTAGTAAAAATACACCTGTAGCCTTTTACCACTGCAGCAATAGCCAAGCCCATACCGGTGTTTCCACTTGTTCCTTCAATAATAGTCCCACCGGGTTTAAGGTCGCCACGTTTTTCGGCATCTTCAATCATCTTTAAAGCCATACGGTCTTTAATGCTGTTGCCGGGGTTAAACGTTTCTACCTTAGCCAAAACAAGGGCGGGTATATCTTTTGTAATAGTATTAATTTTTACAAGGGGCGTATTGCCAATGGTCTCTAATATAGTGTTGCTATAGCGCATGGCGCAAAGGTAAAAGATTTTTTTGTGGGCAATTTAATTTTCCTTAGACTTTCAAAGTCAATTACTGTGAAACAGTTGCTTATTAATTGCCAATAATGATAAACTCGGTACGGCGATTTTTTTGGCGACCTTCTGGCGTGGCATTGTCTGCAATGGGTTTGCTATCGCCATAACCTTTGTAACTAAGTCTATCAGCCGTTATACCTTGGGTTAGTAAAAAATCGTAAACCGATTTAGCACGACTTTGTGAAAGTGCACTGTTTTTTTGCTTGCTACCCGTATTATCCGTATGTCCGCCAATTTCAATTTTAAGTTTTGGTTGACTTTTCAAAAGGTCAACCAGTTTTTTTAGCTCTGATTTTGATGCGTCCTTCAAATCAAACTTATCTGTATCAAAAAATACATTACGCAAAATTACTTTCTCGCCAATCTTAATACGGCTTAGGGGTACTGAAATAAGAAAAGGTTTATCGGAGGGTGATTCTTTTAAAGCAAAATTTTCTGAGTGAAACAGATAGTCTTCTTTGTTCACGTTTAGCATATAATCGTGGTGGGGTTGCAGTACCATCAAAAACTCGCCTGTTTTTGTATTACTGCGTGATGTCATCACCACTTCGCCCGTAGCTAAATCAATAAGTTCAATATTTGCTTCTAGTTTTTGTTTTGTTTCAGCATCGTATATCTCACCCTTTGCATAGCTTGATGCTTCAGGTCTTGCACCTTCATACAATTCAAAACCATAAATATCTAACGCTCCATAACCTCCTGCCATATTGCTTGAAAAATATGCCCAGTTGCCTCTGCGGTTTACAATAAGGCTTATTTCATCAGCACCTGTGTTTATGGGGTAGCCCAAGTTGGTGGGTGGTTCCCAACCGCCATCGGCATTTCGTTTTGAGAAATATAAATCGCTGTTGCCCATACCCGGCCATCCTTTTGATGAAAAGTACAGGGTTTTATTATCCATGTGTATAAAAGGGCATTGCTCGTCTTCGGCTGTATTAATGGTTGGCCCCAAATTGCGAGGTTCAGTAAATCTATTGTTTTCAAACGAAGTTACCCAAATATCACTGCCACCATAACCACCGGGACGGTTGCTAGAGAAGTAAATATCTTTACCGTCGTACGAAAGTGAGGGCTGAGATTCCCACGCTCCTGTGTTTACAGGGTTACGCATATTTATAGGTGCCTTCCATTGGTCGCCCTCTAGTTTTGAGAAGTACAAATCGCAACTGCCAAAGCCACCGGGGCGATTGCAAGCGGTAAAAAAGATGTACTGCCCATCGGTTGATATGGATACAAAACCTTCGTTTTCTACAGTGTTTACAGGTGTGCCCATATTTTTGGCTTTTTGCCAAACACTATCTACCAAAACCGATTGGTAAAAATCTTCGTTTCGCCCTTGTAATAGGCGGGTAAAATATAGGCGTTGCTCGTCGGCTGTTAAACCGGGGAAATAATCATTTTCAGCACTATTAATGTTTGGCCCCATATTAATGGGCTTAAACGGAACCGGGTTTTCTAGCTGGGTAATGGCAAACTCGCAACTTTTCAGCATCAGTTCGCACTCAGCTTTATAGCCTTTTTGCGAGTAGGGATATGTTAAAAATTTTTCGATACTGGTTTTTGCGCCTGCGTAGCGTTGTGCCCTAAACTGTATTTTGCCTTTGCTGTAATATGCTTTTACATACTCAGGGCTAAAGGTTAATATTTTATCAAAAGTTTGTTCACTTTCATCGTACTTATCCAAAAGCCCCAGTATATCGCCTTTTAGCATATAGGCATCAATAAACTTATCGTCTTTATCAATAGCTTTATCTACATACTCTAAGGCTTTTTCGGTTTGGTATGAATTGAAATGGAACAGAGCAGTATTAAAGTACTCGTTTGCTTTTTTGCTTTTGCTACTGCTATTGGGCAAACCTTGTGAGCTTGCACACGAATAAAAGAAGATTGCTATAAAAACAAGTATTGTTTGGGCTATACTTCGCATTGTTGCTAAAGGGATTTTTGTATTAAGGTAACGAATAAAGTGCCAAAATAATGCACAGCACCTATAATACAAAACTAGATAATGCTAGCGTATAAATACTTCTAGTTTTTCAGTTGTAAGAGGTTTGGTAAGAAATGATATTACTTGAGGGTAAATTTTAGATTTTTCCCTGTCAGTGTCATCAATAGAAGAGGTAAGTAAAATTACAGGTGAAGAGATAGAAGGTGGTTTATATTCTTCTAAAAAATCCCAACCTGTTTTGTAGGGCATATTCAAATCTAAAAATATATAGCGTTGAATTTGTGGTGTAGCTTTTATGTATTCTAGGGCATCATCAACATTTTGGAAGGCTACAACTTTTTTATCAGGTAAAGACATTTTTATCAATTTGGTATTGATAAAACATACAATTTCATCATCATCTATTAAACATACTTCCTCAACAATAGTTAACGAAGGTTGGTTGGCATGTTCCTCACTTGTATCGCTTATGTATAGCTGATTATTCATTTTAGAAATGATATCGTTCATTGAGTTTGCAGCTATCTCAATTTCGGTCAAAACATCTAATTCGCCAAGAGCTTCTTCAAGCAATAGCTCTTTGTTTTCAAGCAGCAATAATATTTTGGCAAACTCGTGCCTTAGTTCGTGTGAGGTGATGAATGAGAATTTTTTCAGCCTTTCGTCTCTCTCTTTCAGCTTTCTATCAAAATCTTTTCTTTCGGTAATATCACTTCCTATGGCTAAAAAAGCAGTTAGTATACCTTTTTCATCGTAAATAGGCTCAATAATTACTTCAAGCCAATATTTTTCGCCATTTTTTTTATAGTTTAAAATTTCTGTTTTTACCTTTTTCTCATTTTTTACATGCTGTTTGATGTATTCAATAGTTTCAAGGTTAGTTTCGGGGCCTTGTAATATTTTTTCAGTCGTTTTTCCAAATACCTCGTCGAGCGAATAACCTGTTCCCTTTTCAAAGGCATCATTTACCCATGTTATCTTGCCTCTAACATCTGTTAGTACTATTATATTAGTGGTTACCTCTAATATTTTTGATTGGGTATTTACTCTAGCTAATGCACTTTTAAGTTGACTATTGGTTTCTTCAAGGGCTATTAGGGCTTTTTTTCTCTCGGTAATATCTATTAAGTAGCCACATACCAGTGTTTCGTTATTTGACTCTTCGGCCAGAAACGAATAATCATTTACCCACTTATAACTACCGTCTTTACAGCGTACCCTATACGATAAATCTAAATATGGGCCTGCATGATTGTCGATATTTACTTGGTTCCAGTTTGGGTTTAATACATAATTTTTTAGCAGTATTAAATCATCGGGGTGTAAAAAATCTAAGAAAGATTTACCCAGTATTTCATCAATGGTATATCCAAAAACGTCTTCAATATTAGAGGATACGTACTTTGATATTGAGCCATCTATAAACAAAGACCATTTGAATGCTACTACAGGGCCTTGATTAAATAATTTTCGTTCGATAAGCAGCTGGCGGTAATTCTTTTTTAGCTCGCTGATATCGTTAGAGATGAATGCTAAATAATTAACCTCGCCTGTATTGTTATACACAGGAAAAAGCCTGTACTGCTCCCAAAAATGGTATCCATTAACGTTTATTTCTTCTTCGTATTCTACTTCTTCGCCCTTAAAAACTTTTTTTGAGTTTTCTATAAACCTCTCGGTTACACCGCTTATATAGTAGTCGCTAATGTTTGCCCCTTCTTTTAGCGGAACACCATGAATTTGTTCTGAAGCGGTATTAGCATTTTTATTTGCCAGTATTATATTTAAGTTAGCATCAAAAAGTATATAGTTATCAGCTGTATTGTCAATTATTGCTTTCAGCTTTGTATTGGTCTCTATAATTTTTTCTTTGTCTCTAACTCTATTGTTTATGTTACGGGCACTAAAAAATACACCTAATAAGTTAGACGAACTATTATATACAGGGTAAAAATCTAGGCTAAACCACTCAGCCAAATCTGGCGAAATCGCTAACTCATTATCTACTTCTATATGCTCACCATTTATGGCTTTATCAAAATATAAGGTAAAGTTTTCTTTAATGCTATCAACTACATAGCTCATCATATCACCTCCTACTATTGGAGAAACTCCAATAAAACGTTTAACATTTTCTTCAAAAAGGTTGTTAAACCAAAGCACTTTTTTATCAGTGCTTATAAGTACTGAGGTGTCGTTTGAGGTGTTTTTTATTGCATTAAGTGTAGCTCCGGCTAATATATTTTCGCGTTGTGTTTTTTTTGCCTTAGTAATTTCATAGGATTCTATAAGAATACCCAAAAACTGCCCATCGTTTTCAATAGCTTTTACTTCTGAGGCATACCAAACGGGCTTACCGTTAAAATTTAAAAGGGTTTCTCGGTATACTTCTTCGTGGGCACGTGCTTTTTGTACATTTTTAATTAGAGCTTCTTGATGCTGAGGTGCTAAAATATCTATAAAGCTGTCTCCTATAGAAACATCCGCTCCAAAAAGATTTTTCATATAAGCTACAGCAGTTGTATTCAACCATATTATTTTGTTTGTTTCATCCAACAATAACAGACTGTTTGACAAGCTGTTAACTATATGGTTTAAAAAATCGTTTTCGCTGCTATTCACTCTTATGTTATGTAAAAAAAACAGAAATTAGTATGACCATTTGCAATGTGGCAAATTGTAATGTTAATTCCTAACCAATTTTTACGGAATATTCATAAACTTATGTGTTTGGAGGGAAATCCTCCACGGATGGTTTTGCTTTACAAATTCAATAATTTGGGGTAGCATTTGTTCACTTTTGTCCCACTCTGGCTGCAGATAGAGGCTGCAAGAGGAACTTACCAATTGTTGGTATTGTTTTGCCCATTCAAAATCGTGTTTGTTGTAGGCAATTATTTTTAGTTCGTGCGCTTTGTCAAAAATTTCAGAATGTGGTTCTTTAAATTTTTTTGGAGAGAAAGTAATCCAATCCCAAGTACCACTTAGCTGATGCGCACCCGATGTTTCTATATGTGTGCGTATGCCTTTGGCGTGCAATTCGGTTGTAAGCTCGTCTAAATTGTGCATTAGTGGTTCACCACCTGTAATTACAGCTATTTTAGCAGCCGTATCTGTAACCCAACTTACAATTTGAGCAATGGTAAATTTAGGGTGCTTTTCAGCATCCCAACTGTCTTTTACATCGCACCAAAAACAACCTACATCACATCCACCCAAACGAATGAAGTAGGCAGGTACTCCGCTATATGCCCCTTCGCCTTGCACTGTATAAAAGTGCTCCATAACAGGCAATGTTGTTGCCGTATGTGGGGTAGGGTTCATAAAAATTAAATATTTGTATTTTTGTAGGCTTGTAGGGTGTTTTTAAGCAATCCTACTCTTGTCATTAGCCCAACACCACCCGGTACGGGAGTAATGTATGCTGCTTTTTCAGCTACTTCATCAAAAGCCACATCACCTTTTATCACATATCCTTTTGCAGTTTCAGGTGCATCAACACGGGTAATACCCACATCAACAATTACTGCACCTTCTTTTATCATGTTGGCTTTAACAAACTCGGGTTTGCCAAGTGCAACTATAAGTATATCGGCTTGTTGGGTATAGTGTTCTATATTTTTTGTGCGGCTGTGGCAAAGGGTAACTGTGCAATTGCCTGGGTAAGCAGCTCGTGCCATTAATGCACTCATAGGTTTACCTACTATATCGCTGCGACCAATTACTACACAATGTTTACCCTCGGTAGGTATATTATACTCTTCAAGCATTAATAAAATGCCGTAGGGTGTAGCAGGGTAAAAGGCGGGTAAGCCTTTAAACATTAAACCTACATTATAGGGATGAAAACCATCTACATCTTTTTTGGGGCTAATGGTTTCGGTAACTTTTAATGCGTTTATATGTTTGGGCAATGGCATTTGTACTATTAGCCCATCGTATTGCGCATCATTGTTTATGCGTTCTATTTCGGTTAAAAGTTCGGCTTCGCTAATGGTATCTTCAAAGCGGATAACTGTGCTACTCATGCCCAGTTGTTGGCAATCTTTGGCTTTGCTGGCCACATAGGTTTCGCTTGCGCCATCGTGCCCTACCAATATGGCTACCAAATGAGGTGTGCGTTTGCCTGTGGCAAGTATGGTGTCTACCTCTACTTTAATATCGGCTTTTATTTTAGCGGCTACTTTTTTCCCGTCTAATAGTTGCATTAGAGTATTTATTATAAATTAATTGTGTGGGTTAATGGTTATTACCTTACCTGCAATAATTTACTGGTAAGGTAATAACCGATAACTTACCACTAAATTATGCTGAAGCTACAGATTTTTCTCGGCGTTTGCGCTCGTTCTCATCAAGAATAAGTTTACGCAAGCGTATAATTTTTGGGGTAATTTCTACACACTCGTCTTCTTGTATGTATTCCATTGCCTCTTCTAACGAGAATTCTATTTTAGGGGCTATTTTGCTGCTATCGTCTTTACCCGATGCACGCATATTGGTAAGCTGTTTGGCTTTTACCAAGTTTACACCTATATCGGCAGGGCGGTTGTTTTCGCCTACTATTTGACCTGTGTAAATTACCTCACCCGGTTCAATAAAAAATATACCTCTGTCTTGTAGTTTATCTATCGAGTAGGCCGTTGCCATACCCTTATCTATCGATACCAATACACCGTTACTACGTCCCGGCACTTGACCTTTCCAAGGCAGGTACTCACTAAAGCGGTGTGCCATAATAGCCTCACCTGCAGTAGCAGTAAGCATTGAGCTACGCAAACCAATAAGTCCGCGTGAAGGTATTTTAAACTCAAGGTGTTGCCTATCGCCTTTGGTTTCCATAATAAGCATTTCGCCTTTTTTTACGGTTACCATATCTATTACTTTACCTGCCGATTCTTGGGGTACATCTACCACCAATATCTCGTAAGGTTCGCACTTCTCACCATTAATTTCTTTTATCAACACTTGTGGTTGACCCACCATAAATTCAAAACCTTCGCGACGCATGGTTTCTATAAGTATAGAAAGATGCAAAATGCCCCTTCCGTATACCAAAAACTTATCGCTACTATCAGTTTCAACCACTTTCATGGCTAGGTTTTTTTCCGTTTCTTTCATCAAACGGTCGCGCAAGTGACGAGAAGTAACAAACTTACCGTCTTGTCCAAAAAACGGCGAGTTGTTAATCATAAACATCATGCTCATAGTAGGCTCATCTACCTTTATCAAAGGCAATGCTTCAGGATTTTCAAAATCGGCAATGGTATCACCAATACCAAAATCTTCCATACCTACAACAGCACATATATCTCCTGCCAAAACAACGTCGGTTTTTTTCCTACCCAAACCTTCAAAAGTTTGTAGGTCTTTTATACGAGCTTGCAATACTTTTCCGTCTGAACGAAGCAGTTTTACAGGCATGCCTTCGCGTATTTCGCCACGGGCTACCTTGCCAATAGCTATACGACCAAGGAAGTTTGAAAAATCAAGCGAGGTAATTTGCATTTGCAAGCTACCTTCAGGTATTACAGGTTGTGGTACATGCTCTAATATGGCATCCAGCAGGTGCGATATATTTTCGGTAGGTTTTTTCCAATCGGGGCCAAACCAACCTTGTTTTGAGCTACCGTATACCGTAGGGAAATCAAGTTGTTCCTCAGTTGCATCCAGTTGAAAAAACAAATCAAAAACACCATCGTGCACCTCATCAGGGCGGCAGTTGGGTTTATCTACCTTGTTTATTACTACTATGGGGCGAAGACCAAGTTCAAGTGCTTTTTGCAACACAAAACGAGTTTGTGGCATTGGGCCTTCAAAAGCATCTACCAATAGTAATACACCATCGGCCATTTTTAATACACGTTCTACCTCACCACCAAAATCGGAGTGACCAGGGGTATCAATAATGTTTATTTTAACATCTTTATAGTGTACAGAAACGTTTTTAGAGAAAATGGTGATACCACGTTCACGCTCCAAATCATTGTTATCAAGAATCAATTCACCCTTTTCTTGGTTGTCGCGAAAAAGGTTGGCTTGATACAAAATTTTATCTACCAAGGTTGTTTTTCCGTGGTCAACGTGGGCAATTATTGCAATATTGCGTATATTCATCAGGTTAAAAAGGGTGAAATTAAAATTTTCGCAAAATTAACTTAAAATAAGCACTTTTGCTGCTTATACACATTAAGTTTATGGGTAAAACGGCTATTATACTATATGTAAGTTGCTTGTTGGTTTGTACGACGGCTTGCGACACTAAAGACGCACGGGTAAAAGAGTACCCAAAAAAAATTGTGGGTCGTTGGGTACTTCAACAACAAACTTCGGTATTAAATGCCTTTAGTGAGGAGAAAAAAGATACTATTGTGGTTGATGAAACAAAAAACTACCGCGATTTTAACTATAAACCTGCTGAGGTAGAATATGGTGTTGAGGGAACTTATTTATTTGTGTTGAAAGACTATAATGATGATGTGAAACTTCGCCGTGCAGGTATTTGGGGGTTTAGTTACGATACGCTGATACTGCGCAGTATGGACAGCACAATTACTGATAGGTATGTGACTGAGTTGACCGATACTGCTATGTTTTTGAATAGTAAAATTGATTTTGACGATGACGGGAAGGACGACGACTCGTATACGGGCTATTATAAACGAGTGATACGATAGGGGAGAAAAATTTTGAAGTTAAAAATTTATACCGATGGGTCGGCTAGGGGAAACCCGGGCCCGGGGGGATACGGTGCTCTATTGGTTTGGGGCAATCACATAAAAGAATTATCAGCAGGATATAAACGCACTACAAACAACCGCATGGAATTGATGGCGGTTATTGTAGCTCTTGAAAGTTTAACCAAGGAAGGCCTTGAGGTTGAAATATATACCGATAGTAAGTATGTATGCGAAGCCGTAGAAAAAGGTTGGCTATGGAATTGGATTAAGATAAATTTTAAGGATAAAAAGAACCCTGATTTGTGGCGACGTTTTGCATTGCTTTACAAAAAACATAAGATAAAGTTTTTTTGGGTGAAAGGCCATGCCGGCCATGCCGAAAACGAAAGATGCGACAAACTGGCCACCCATGCCGCCGATAACAACGCAGTTTTGGTGGATACGGGATATATTGAAAGTTTAAAATAAAGACTACAAAGCCCTTTTAAATAATTATAGAAAATAAAATACCTTTGCACACCATGAAAAAAATATCAGCATTACTACTGGTAATCACCTTGTTTGCAGCCGTTGCTTGCAAAGACACTAAGTCAACCGAAACTAAAAAAGGCGAGACTGACAAAGTTGTTGACCCATTGGCCGAACACGATTTGAAAGTGTATAAAAGGGCTTTTGAAAGAGGAGACGGCTATACTGCAATAGCTGCTTTAAACTCTTTTTTGATGCGCGATTCATCAAAGGTAGAATATAAAGATACCTTGCTGCAACTGTATCTTGAAACGCAACAAGTATTGGCCTCATTTAAAACCAGTGGCGAGTTGCTAAAAATACGTCCTAACGATACTTTACTATTGCAAGTAAACGTATCTATGGCTTACCAATTGGGTGCTGTTGATTTGGCTTTTGACAATTTGAAAAAATTGCTTGAGTTTGAACCTGATAACTTGCAGCTTAAGTTTCAATACGGTCAATCGCTTTTGCAGCGTAACCAAGTTGATGAAGGGTTAAAAACTTTACAATCTATTATAGACAATCCAAACTCTAATAAAGTAAAAGTACCTTATACTGTGTTTGAAAACGGTAGACAAGTACAAAAAGAGTTGAAAATTAAAGTAGCTTGTTTGATGCTTATGGGGCAATTGTATGCGCAAACTAATGATTTTGATACCGCCGAACAATACTTTAGAAAAACATTAAAAGTTGATCCTAATTTTAAAGAAGCTGCACAAGCAATTTTAGATTTAAAACAACTAAAAAGCGAAGCAAGGCAATAGTTTAGGCTATTATCAATACCGTTTTAATAAAATATAAAAAAGGGTGGCTTTGTAAGCCACCCTTTTTTGTTACCCTTGTCTCGTCTTGAAACAAGATTATCCCCTAGGTTTCCAAGGTATTTCATGCACATTATTGGTATGGGCTATAAACCTACCCAATACAAAAAGATAATCGCTAAGTCGGTTTAGATAACGAAGTACTAATGGGTCAACCGCTTCGTTGTACGATAGTTGAGTAGCCAAACGTTCAGCCCTTCGGCAAACACAACGTGCCAAATGGCTATGTGCCACCTCTACCGAACCACCCGGCAATACAAAGTTTTTTAAAGGAGCTAATTGCTTATCCATAGCATCCATCTCATTTTCTAATTCCAAAACATCCTCTTCTTGCAGTTGAGGTATTTTTACATTGGTTTTAGTGGGGTCGGTAGCTAAGTGCGACCCTACAACAAATAAGTTGTTTTGTATTTTATCTAGCACCACTTGTGTATCGGCATCAGTAAAACCTGCACGCACCAAACCCACCCACGAGTTTAGCTCATCCACAGTGCCGTAGCTTTCAATACGCAAATGATGTTTGGGTACACGTGTACCACCCAATAAGCTGGTTTCGCCAGCGTCGCCTGTTCTAGTGTATATTTTCATGTGATGTTATTTCTTTTACTATTCTTTAGGTATTTCTTTATCCCGCAAAAAAATGATTATTGCTTTTGTTCCTTCCAGCGTTCCTTTATAATACTCGCCTTGTTTAAAATAGGGCACAAAAACACTGTCGATAAACTTTTTAGTTTGTTCATCACTCAATACTTTAGCTGTCCCAATACCATTTTGAATGTACATTTTTCTTTTGCCTTTGCAAATACCAATAAACACACCATTATCCTTATTTGATTTACCTACTCCCCAAGCTTTGGCAATTTCAAAAGTTAGGGTAAACATATCATCTGAAAAATTAGCAACGGTGTTAGTATCTAGCGTTACTATTGCTATCTCGTAACCTGTTTCCTTTTCAAAACCTGCTATTAAGGTATTTAGTATTTTTTCCTCTTCATCGGTAAAAATACCATCATAATCACTTACCCAACTTATGGGTTTAGGTATTGGTTTTCCGTTAGAAAAGCGTGCAACTTTTTCTTTACCTCTGCAACCAAAAAAAAGCAAAGCCACCAACAAAAATGTGCTATATAAACGCATACATACAAAATTATCAATTAATACCCCCTCAAAAAAATAACAATTGAGCTAATTTGTAGTAGGTAGCAAATGAAGATAAAATGTACGCGTTTATTTTATCGGTTTTGGTGTAAGGGTAAATTAAGAATGAAAATGTAGTCAAAACGGTAACTGTACCGTTAAAACACTAGGGTAATTTTGAGTTAATTAGCTCTTTTACAACTTAGTACAAGATAATACCTTTGTCCTGTCTAACCTAACCTATCAATTGCCATGAAAAAAAGCTACATCACTTTGTTGCTGTTTGCCCTATTGTTTTCACTATCCTTTGTGTTACAAATGTGCAAACCCAAAAAACCTATCAAAACTGCATCAGACGGAAGTATACGGGGCTACGTATATGCTGAGGTGCAAGGACAAGAAAGTAAAAACAGAAAACAAATTTTTCTACCCAATGTAATTGTACAAATAACCGACTCAGCAGGGGCTACAGTGCACGAAACTGTTACCGACTATGATGGTGGTTACAACACAACTATACTTGGGGCAGGCAAATATGCTATTTGCCTTAAAAAAGACGGATTTGTACAAACGTGTTACGATTTTGTAGTAAACAACACCAGTAATCACCCCGGCCCTTTGCGGATAAATTATGATACAAGAAACTATATGTACGGTAGTGTATTGCAAAAAGATAAATTACCCGGGTTTTATCGTCAAATAGCATTTGGTATTGATTTTCATACTGATATAATTGCCCGAAGTAGTGATGGTGCTGAGATAAGAGATGTGTGTAATATTTTTGGCGAATACCTGCTAATGGGTGTAAAAATAAAGGAGACTTATGAGGTAACAGCTACCTGCCAAAATGCTTTAGTAAACACAGTAATCACCAACAATTCTAATACAGCTAATTTAGAGTTACCCAATACTACACCAATTATAAAACGTCTTACAGCCTATGATGCAGGAAGCAATAAAGGCTTATTACGTACCCGCCCCAACGCTACCATTAAGCTAGAAGTAAAAACTACTGATGCCGAAAACCATGCCCTTACCTATAAATGGTTTGCAATGGAAAAAAACTCAGGGTTTGTAAGCGCAAACTCGCCGATAATAAACTGGCGGCTGCCCAATAGAGCAGGAAGATACACGGTATATGCTATAATTACTGATGATTTTGGAGGCGTTGCCTACAAAAAATATTCAATAGTAGCAGGTGATGAAACGGTAACTTTTACAGGAACAGTTAAAGACATAGCCAGTAAAGTACCTGTTGGCAATGCCTTAGTTACTATCAACGGAACGCAAACAACTCAAACCGACTCAAAAGGCTACTTTAGCATTAAAATACCTCAAGGCAGCACATACCGCTATGTTTTAAATATAGAAAAAGCAGGTTACTCGCTACACTCAAGCATATATTTTAACGATGCGGTAAGCAAAGAGTATGTGTTGGTTCCATCTACCACCGAAGTTTTCGACCCTAAAGATTCGATTGTAATAATTGAGAAAGAAGATAAGTTTACCCGTTTTAATGATGACAAACAAAGAAATTACCGCACAGCGGCCAAGGTAAAAATACCTGCTAATGCTATTATTGATGCTAATGGAAACAAGGTAACTACTGATGTAACTGTATCGTTACGAACTATTGATTTGTACAGTCCCTACGGCTTAATGCCCGGTGATTTTGGGGCTGAACAAGGGGGGCAACAAAAAATATTGGAAAGCTATGGCGCTATTGATGTGCAGATAAGAGACAAGGCTAACCCCGAGAAAAAATATAGACTAGACCCTAGTATTAAGGCTGATATTGAAGTGCCTATTTTTAACCTAATACAAGCTACGTCGCCCGCAAGTATGACTTTGTGGGATTACGATGAGAAAACCGGAGTGTGGATTGAAATTGGTATGGCACAGAAAAACGGCAACAAGTATTTGGCAAAAACCAATAGATTTTCAGCCTTAAATGTCGACATAGCTAAAAGTGATGCTACTTGTATAGTTTTACAAGATAATCCCAACCGCCCCGTATTTACAGGCGGCAATGAAATTGATATACGGGTAACTATTCCATCGTCATCGGGAGGTGCTCCACGAGTAAAACTGTTTACAGCCATAAATAATTTACCCCAAGTAATAGTGCGCCTACCCGCCAATACATTAATAACCATAGATGTAATACGCAACGATTCTACCATTAGAGTGCATAATGTTACCACTGGTGGTGCAATACCGGGCCCTGCTAACCGTAATCCACAACCGCCCTACGACGGCTGTACTGAATTGTATATTTTACCTGATGCACCTTTACCCAACAATCCGGGGCAAGTATTTTTAAATAGAGTTAATAATGACTCAGCTTATGGAATTGATTATTATCGTTTGATAGGTGCCTTAGATTTTAATAACGACGGTGTTAATAACGACCCAATTACCTTTGCACAATGGAAAGCGCGTAACTTTTTCAACCCCAATAGCTTTGCATCTGACGATGCAAGTGCATTATACTACAACGCCGGCGATTTAGGCTTTTGGCGCGGTATGCACCAAAAAACACAAGGCACTAATGTAGCTTACTATGTATCGAATTATGAAAATGATGTTGACGGTGCTAACGACAGCAATATTATAGCTACTGTGTGTATGGAGTATAGCCCAATAGTGGCAAACGATAAACCTGTGATTAAATTTTATGTTTTTGATGGTGCAGGCGATTTGGTAAACTTTGCCGACCTAGATGGTGGAGGGGTTAAATTTATACCGGGTCTTTGCATAGTTTGTCATGGTGGAGAGGCGTATGATAATACCTTGGTAACCACACCCGCCCAGTTGCAAGCATTTTACAACTTTGTAGGTAACGATAGCGTAAATAATCCTCACCCGCGTAGCCCTAGGTATTTAGCATTCGACCCTGTTTCGTTCAACTACTCACCAATAGTAGGATATTCACGTGTAGAACAAGAAGACTCTTTGCGACAGCTAAACAATGCTATACTTAGCACACAAACTACAAAAGCCATAAAAGATTATGTACGTACTTTTTATAACAACACCCCTCAAACAGCAGGTACTGCCTACAATAATGCGGCTGTGGTAAGTGGGTGGAATATAAATGCTGCCAACCCAACACGGGGCAATGTGGTACCCAAAGAGTTTTATACCCATGTAGTAGGGCCATCGTGCCGCACTTGCCACTTATCACGTTCAAATGACGGTCTTTGGTTTGATGATACTACCAAATTTATTAATAATGTTTTCTCAGGTGCGGTTTGTGGCAGCGATAAATATATGCCTAATGCCAAAGTAACCTTTATAAATCACTGGGAAAGTTTAGCCCCATACCGACCCGAAGAAATACGAAAATACTTACAGGCAACTGCTTGTGAATAGTTGATTATTGAGGGGTACTTTTAAAATTCAGAAACGCCGATTGTATAATCGGCGTTTTTTTTGACCGCAGTAAAAATCATTACTTTGCAGTTGTAATGACTACAAAAAAAGGCGAATCAATATCATTTATTAAACAAATAGTTTTGTACGGGGCTGCTTTAGGGACTTTACTTATACTATTAAAACTGCTTGAGTTTAATTTGGTAATACGTAGTAATGTGTTTGAGGTATACGCAGGCATAGTAGCCGTTATATTTTGCGCTGTGGGCATTTGGGTAGGTTTAAAATATGCAAGAATCAATCCCGGCAAAACCAACAAAATAATAGTAGAGGTGCAGGGAAAAGAGAATTGGCAAGTGGATGAAAAAATGATTAATGAGTTGGGCATTAGCAAACGCGAGTACGAAGTATTGGAACTGATAGCCAAAGGCCATACCAACCAAGAGGTAGCCGATAAACTATTTGTTTCGCCCAATACCATAAAAACACACCTTGCCAATTTGTTTGCCAAACTGGATGTAAACCGACGTACCCAAGCCATACAAAGAGCCAAAGAGCTAAATATTTTACCCTAACTTTACTGTAAAAAAAAACGAACACCGTTGTGGTATTGCTAAAATCACCCAAACGGGTGATGCGCTAGTATAGGGCTTTGGCGTTCATTTGCCCTGAAATTAAACGAAAAAAGAAATGAAAAAAATAATTATTCGCTACGGACTTATTGCTGGTGCTATTGTATCAGTCCTTATGCTGTTATCACTGCCTTTAATGAACAATTTAAGTAAAGAGAATGAAGGCATATCTATGCTTGTTGGCTATGTATCAATGATACTGTCAATATCAACCATCTTTATAGCCATAAAAACTTTTAGAGATAAGTATAACGAGGGTAAAATAAAATTTGGCAAGGCATTTCTTATCGGGTTATGCATTACCCTTATTGCAGCAGCCATATATGCTTTGGTATTTGTAATAGCTGATGCACTTTCAGGCGAAGCCTTTGTAGAAAGCTACCGAAATATGCAGCTGGATAAGATTAATAGTGATACAACTATTAATTTAGATCAAAAGCACGTGGAAATAACCAAGATGGAAGAGCAAATGGAAATGTATCGCAATCCTATAGTTAAGTTTTTCTTTACAATGCTTGAGTATTTTCCCGTTGGTTTAGGAGCTTCACTATTGGCGGCACTTATACTTAAAAAGAAATAATATCACAAAAATTTTGGGTACTCCAAATTGCTTTTCAATAAACTAAAAACACATTATTACCTTACTTTAAATTCTAAAGTAAGTGTTCACTCACTTTTCAATATTTCAGCCTAAAAAAGTAGTTTTTATAGCAAAAAAAAGTGAGTACATACTCACAAAACAGTAAAGGCGGATAGATTACTATCCGCCTTTACTGTTTGAAAAAATTATTAAAACCTGAAACCTCTTCTTATTACTTACCTAAGCAAAATGTTAATAGTGCGCCCGTTGGGTAGTGTTAAAACAGCCAGCCTATCACAAGCTCCACTACCATAATTAATACTGCTGGTTCTATTAGTTCTGCCTGTACGGGTAAAATCAACAATACCACTTACTATATTACTGCAACTTACCTCTACACGTAATGCAGTACGAATTGTTGCTTCAAACGAATCGCCTTTAGTACCAACCGTTTTTGTACTACCTTCAATAGTATACGCATCATCAGCCACCATTGGGGTAGTATAACCGGCTACCCAAGTACGGGTGCGGTTGGCATTGTGTGTAATAGTACCCCTTCCGCCCGATAGTATAATACTACCGTTTACCACTACAGTAAAAGTAGGTTGCCCTAGTGTATTAGGCCCCATATTAGTTACCACACGTGTGCCCATTATTTGATTGTCGTTTACAAAATAATTATCAAAAGTGGTAGTAATAACCGTACCCATATTGCGGTAGCGACCATTATAAGTTACTATAATTTTACCCCTGCGGTTTTTGCCGTCGCGGCACAAACAATTAGCAGTGCCAAAATCAATAATAATTTTTCGTGGGCTTGATGTAGAATCGTGGGTTACTGTAGCGCAACCGCCTTTGTATGATGTAAGCTCGCCCGAAGATGCTTCGTCAGTTATATTACCTACATCAGTATAGTCGGCTTCACTCATCGTCATTTGCTCACTCATTTCTTGTTCCGAGGCAAAATCCTCTTCAACTTCTTTTTCTTTTTTACATCCAATAAAGGTTGTTGTGGCAAAAGCTGCTAGAGCCATCAACAGTATGCTAAATTTTTTCATGGCAGTTTGTTTAAATTTATTTGTGTTAAAATTTTTACTTGTATTCAAACCGGTTCGTTTGCCTTTTTGACGGAGCTTTACCCATTTGGTTCGAAAAATAGTTTGAAAAAAATTAACAAAAAACATAAATCACTTATTATCAATAACATAATAACAATAAACACTTTACTACTTAAACGTGTTTAATATCAAAACCAATAAAAATGCTTTGTTTTGCAACCTATGTTTAGTGTAACCGTATTAATTATAGCAATAACTGTTGGCCTTAGCATTTATGCCTTTGAACGCAGCGATGTAATGAGTAAGTTGATTTTTAATCCTTATGTAATTAATGTGCGCAAGCAATGGCATAGATTTATAACGCATGGCTTTATCCATGCCGACTATATGCACTTGGCAGTAAACATGTTTGTATTGTTCTTTTTCGGTAGGGTGGTCGAAAGTTCTTTTATCGAAATGTTTGGCGCAATAGGTATAGTAGGCTATATTTTACTTTATGTATCAGCAATAGGCATTGCCTCAATAAGCTCGTACATGAAATATAAAAACAGCCCCAACTATAACTCGTTGGGTGCATCAGGTGCTACCAGTGCAGTTTTATATGCCTCAATACTTTTAAACCCTTGGGGCGAGCTATACCTGTATTTTATTCCCCTACCGGGTATAGTATTTGGGGTATTGTATTTGGTATATTCATCGTATATGGGAAAAAGAGGTGGTGATTATATAAACCACGATGCCCACATATACGGAGCAATTTTTGGTTTTCTCTATCCTATACTAATAAAACCCCAATTAGCAGTAAGGTTTGTTGAGTTACTTTTGGGCAGGTTTGGTATTACCTTTTAAGATTAGAAAAAACACCTTTTTAACTGAACTATGGAAAATGAACTTTTTGGTTTTATTGCTAAATATATGCCCCTTTCTGATAAAGAAAAGCAAGCAATTACTGATTTAGGTATATTTAAAAGTTTTAAAAAAGGCACTGTTTTATTACACGAGGGTGAAGTTTCTATTGATTATTACTTTGTAATAAAAGGATGCTTACGATGCTATTATATAATAGACGGGGAAGAAAAAACCACAGATTTTTTTACTGAATCACAATCGTTTGCACCACAAAGTAGTGTAACTAAAACTCCTTCTACTTATTATTTATCTTGTGTTGAAGATAGTATACTTACCGTTGCCAACGCAGAAATGGAGCAAGCTATTTTTGAAAAATTCCCTCGTTTTGAAACCTTATGCCGTTTGTTATCAGAAGACTTATTGGCAAAAAATCAGGCATCGTTCGATAGTTTTAAAACCAGCACTCCCGAACAACGCTATTTGCATTTGCAAAACACCCGACCCGACTTATTGCAAAGAGTTCCCCTACACCAATTGGCCAGCTATTTGGGTATAAAACGTGAATCGCTAAGTCGTATACGCAAAAGGCTGCTGCAACAAGAAAAATCGTAGTTTATACACTTTGTGTACTTTTACATCCCTAAAATAGTACCTATACCTTATTGCCCATATAGGTGATTTTTTCATACAAAGTTGATATACTTGTATGAATACTTTTATAATATTGGCTCTACAATAAATTAAGCCCCGATACTCGCCTACAGAAGACAACACAGTGACAGGTTAAAACCTGCCTCTATTCATACCTATCAGGGTTGCCGAAAGGTATGAATAGCATCGGTTTGAAAACCGATGCTAAAGTAATTTACTCGCGCCAAAAAATATAAAATCACCCTACAGCCCAACTTTCTCCCTCTTATACAAAAAGAGAAGGTTACAATTATACAGTTCAGCTTATCTATAAAACTGGTATGAGTTAAAACCAACTATTATGTAACTTAAGTCACACAATCTAGCCCTACCCTACTCATAACTTTGTGCCCGTTATTAAATACAGTAGCACAAGCAATGAAAACAAAATTAATTTTTCTATCAGCTATACTAATTATGGCTGTTACCTCTACTTACGGGCAGAAATCAAAACAAGACTCTACTTTCAGACGACATTTCATTGGTACATCGGGCTTTATGCTTGCCAATTTAGCCCCCAATCCACCCTCATTCTATCAAATAAATTTTGGCTATTGGCTTACAAAAAGAGATGTTATTTCTATTGAAGCAAAAACATGGACGTATAAACATCCTTTGGGTATTCCCTACGGTACATCTTTTGAAGCTCCTGAGTATGAATACCCGGGTTATATTAGAGAATATGGAATTGGTATTGCCTACCAGCGTTATTTATGGAAAGATTTATACACAGCCATACACGCTGCACCTTTTTTGCAAAAATATGTAGATAAAGATGGCAAGAAAATTCAAAACGGCTTTCAGTTGTTTATGACGGGGCGCATAGGCTACCACGTACGCTTATTTAAAGACCGCTTTTTTATTGAACCTTCTTTGGCTGTAACCTATTGGCCTATAAACACCAATACACCAAACGGGTTTAAAAAACTTGAAGACAAATGGCCTAATTATTTCTTATTCGAGCCTGGTTTTCACCTAGGGGTTAAATTTTAATATAAGAGTTTTGAAAGCAGTAGTATACCACAGATACGGAGACCCCAGTGTGCTACAACTTGCTGAGGTTGAAAAACCAGCACCCAAGCACAATGAAATACTTATAAAAGTACACTTTTCAACCGTATCGGCATCAGCAGTTTTGATGAGGCAGGGTAAACACCCCTCATCAAAACTGTTTACGTTTCTTTTAAGGCTAATGCAGGGTATTACAAAACCTCGAAACAATATATTAGGCTTTGAGTTTTCAGGCGAAGTTGAAGCAATAGGAAATAGTGTACAGCAATATAGCGTTGGCGATAAAGTGTACGGTACCACAACAGGACTAAAACAAGGAGCGTATGCACAATACCTATGTGTGCCCGAAAAATGGAGATACGGAGTTATAGCACCAATACCCAAAAACACATCATTTACTGATGCCGCTGCCCTGCCTATTAGCACTATGACGGTTTTACATCTATTAAAAAAAGCTGCTTTAAAACAGGGGCAAAAAGTGCTGGTATATGGCGCATCGGGCAGTGTAGGCACTTATGTCGTTCAATTGGTAAAATACTTTGGCGGTGAAGTAGTGGCAGTTTGCAGTACAAAAAATATTGAGTTGGTTAAATCATTAGGCGCAGATGATACTATTGATTATACACAAACAGATATTTCTAAATACACACAAAAGTTTGATGTGGTTTTTGATGCGGTGGGCAAGCTACCCTCTTCAACACTAAAAAAATTGGTAAAACCACACGGCAAATTTGTTTCGGTAAAACAACTAACCCAAGAAAAAGCCGAGTACCTAGCCCTATTAGAAAAAATTATAGTTGAAGGTAAGTTAAAACCTGTAATAGACCGCGTTTACAATATAGATGAAATTATAGAAGCCCATCAATATGCTGATTTAGGCCATAAACGTGGCAATGTTTTAATAAATATTGCCAACACTAAAATATAGAAAAGCCTGCACGTATAACCCATGGCGATGAATATATCGATCTGCCGTTTGCCCCTTTCCACGTTACATTATACATCACTTGGGCAAAAATACCGTTAGGGCTATAATAGCCACCGCCCAAAAGTAAATTCTGCTCAGAAAACTTAACTTTTTCAGTGTAAATAGGCTTTATCTCAAAATTTCCGTTCAAAAACTCGTATTCAGCCTGCACAAAAAACCTATCCTTAATAGTATGTCTCACAAAAGGTGATACACCAAAAAGATTAAACACCTCAGTAAACCCACTATACTTGTATGTAGAATATTGATACGAAAACATAACCCCTGGCACAAACCTATCGGTTACTTTGTAGCCTACAAAAGGGTTTGCGGTAACAAAAACACCCGTGTTTGATATAAACGGAAACACACTTCCTCCATATACCACCTTGTCCCAATCAAAACCGCTGCTCTTTTTTTGAGCGTTTACAGTCCCTGTAATTCCTACCATCAGTATAGAAACTACTACACTTTTCATAATCGTTTTCATAGTGTTCAAATTTAAGCCTTTGGCTTTTCTTTTAAGTAACATAAATCCCCTAAATTTGCAGCAAATTCTAAACCAAACACCATGAGTAAAGTTCACAATTTTAGCGCAGGCCCTGCAATTCTTCCACAATCAGCCATTGATGCCTCTATTGAAGCCCTTAAAAACTTTGGAGGTACAGGCTTATCACTTATCGAAGTGTCACACCGTGGAAAAGAGTTTGTAGCCGTAATGGATGAGGCACAAGCCATTGTAAAAGAATTATTTAATGTACCCGCAGGATACTCAGTATTGTTTTTGCAAGGTGGTGCAAGCACCCAGTTTACTATGGTGCCCTGCAACTTGCTAAACGATGGCGAAACTGCTGCCTATACCAATACAGGCACATGGGCTACTAAGGCCATTGAAGAAGTAGAACTTTATGGTACTGCCAATGTTATAGCCAGTTCTGAAGATAAAAACTTCTCATACATACCCAAAGGATACACCATCCCTACCGATGCTAAGTATTTTCATATCACATCAAACAACACCATATTTGGCACACAGGTACAAAACTTTCCTGAGTCGCCTATAGATATGGTTTGCGATATGTCGAGCGATATATTTAGCCGCCCCATTGATGTATCAAAATTTGCTTTAATATATGCAGGCGCACAAAAAAACATGGGCCCCGCAGGTGTTACCCTTGTTATCGTTCGCGATGATATTTTAGGCAAAGTAACCCGCAAAATACCAACCATGCTAAATTACAAAACGCATATCAAAGGTGGTTCAATGTACAATACCCCCCCTGTATTCCCCATATACGTTTCATTGCAAACACTTAAATGGGTAAAAGAAATGGGCGGTGTAGAAGCTATGGAAAAACGCAATAGTGAAAAAGCCGGCACCTTATATGCTGAAATTGACAGAAACCCTTTGTTTGAAGGTACTTGCGCCGTAGAAGACCGTAGTAAAATGAACGTTACTTTTGTTTTGAAAGATAGCAGCCTTGAAGAAGAATTTTTGGCCCTTTGCAAAACAAACAAACTGAGCGGACTTAAAGGTCACCGCAGTGTAGGTGGTTTCCGTGCATCACTATACAACGCTCTTGAGCTTGAAAGTGTATTAGCATTAACTGCTACCATGAAACAGTTTGAGCAAATGAAAAACGGGGCTACTGCTTAACATTGAGCATTTAACAATTAACAGTAAACATTAAACTTAAAACATAAAACCAACAAGATGCCAAGATTACTTGCCAACGACGGAATAGATCCTATAGGAAAAAAAATGCTTGAAGACGCAGGTTTTGAAGTAGTTACTGAAAAAGTAGCACAAGAAAACCTTGAACAAGAGCTTAAAAAATTTGATGCAATTACCGTGCGCAGTGCCACTAAGGTTCGCAAAGACCTTATTGACGCTTGCCCCAATATTAAACTTATTGGTCGTGGTGGTGTAGGTATGGATAATATTGATGTGGAGTATGCCCGCAGTAAAGGTATAAGAGTAGTTAATACTCCCGCTGCATCATCAGTATCAGTAGCCGAATTGGTTTTTGCTCACCTATTTAGCATTACACGTGGTTTAGTACAAAGTAACCGCCAAATGCCAACCGAAGGCATGGCCAAGTTTGGCGATATTAAAAAAGCAACTTCGGGTATAGAGCTACGCGGAAAAACAATGGGTATCATTGGTTTTGGTCGTATAGGACAAGAAGCGGCTAAAATAGCACTAGGTATGGGCATGGATGTTTTGGCCTTCGACCCTTATGTTGAAGTAGTAGAACTAAGCCTATATATAGGTAAAGAAGGAGGCAACGGAACTCGCGTAAAAGTGCCTGTAAAAACAGTGAGCAAAGAAGAGTTGCTTAAAAATTCTGATTTTGTATCACTACACGTACCTTTTAGCGAAGGCGATAAACCTATTATAGGTGAAGCTGAAATAGCTATAATGAAAAACGGTGCAGGTATTATAAACTGTGCACGTGGTGGTGCAGTTAGCGAGCCTGCCCTTATAGCTGCACTTGACAGTGGTAAAATAGCTTTTGCAGGTTTAGATGTTTTTGCAAAAGAACCCCCTGTTGATGATACTTTACTAAAACACCCTAAAGTATCGGTTAGTGCACACGTAGGAGCATCAACTGCTGAGGCGCAAATAAAAATTGGCAGCGAATTGGCCGATAAAATAATAGATTTTTTTGCTGAATTAGGTACAACAGCTTAATTCACACAAAACAAACAACATATAAAAGTCGGGGTATATCACCCCGACTTTTTTTATTAATTTTGAATTACTTATGAAACTAAGGGTATTGATGACGGGGGGCGGCGCGCCTGGGGCAGCAGGAATATTAAAATGCCTGCAACAACACCCTGATGTAGAAATTGTAGTGGCTGATGCAAACCCGGATGCTGTGGGACGATACCTAAACCCCACATTTGAAGTAATACCCAAAGCCACCAACCCAAACTTTATACCAGCCATAGAAGCCCTATGCCAGAAACACCAAATACAGGTGATACTTCCTTTAGTTACCCGCGAGCTTTTTCCTTTTAGTGAACATAAAAAGAGCTTTGCTCAAAAAGGCATAAAGGTAGTAGTATCAGACTACGAGCAACTGAATATTGCCAACGACAAGGGCAAACTATACCAACTATTGCACAATTGCGGTATACTTACCCCACAATATATAATAGTGCGCACCGTACAAGAATTGCACGATGCTGTACATCAATTGGGCTACCCCAACAAAACGGTATGTTTTAAACCCTGTGTATCAAACGGTAGCCGAGGTTTTAGAATTATTGACGAAACTAAAGACGAGTTTGATTTACTATTTAATTACAAACCGACATCTGAATATATAACCCTTGAGAAAGCCGAAAGTATACTAAGCAAACAAGTGTTCCCTCCCCTTTTGGTTAGTGAATATTTGCCCGGCGAAGAATATACTATTGATTGTTTGGCACAAGACGGTAAATGCTTACTGGCTATACCACGCTTGCGAAAAAAAATGCTGCAAGGCATATCAGTAGCAGGTATAGTTGAGAAAAATACCGAAATTATAACCTACTGCCACCAAATTGTTGATGCTTGCAAGCTGCATGGCCCTGTGGGTGTACAAGTGAAACGTGCTGAAGACGGTACATTTAAGATATTAGAAATAAACCCCCGTGTGCAAGGCACCACCGTTGCCCTATTGGGTGCAGGTATTAATATGCCACTGCTTGCCCTACAAATAGAATTGGGAGAAACCATTACCCCTGAAACTATGGATATAAAATGGGGAACGGCCTTTACTCGCCACTGGGTAGAAGTTTTCCATTAATCCCCGCTGGCTCGAGCGTCCCGCTCGTGCCTCCAATAATCGAGCATCCGCTTGTAAACAAACAATAGGCATAAATGCCTATTCTATTCATACCATACAGCAATCTAAATTATAATATAAACAGAGGCTTACTTTTAACTCCTCATTGTATTTATTGTTTGCTTGCAGACATAGCGACTTAATCAATTATACTCCTATAACTTAAAGATGCCCATACTTGCACATAATCTAGCTTACCAACTTTGCGACTTCAACTCTTTGCGTGAAAAATTTTTATCTGATAGGCTATTCTAAAATTACAAGTTGTTTTCTTGCTTGCACCCTGTAAATTTGCCCATATCCAATACTGCAACCGCTGAACACCGATATACATAAAATACTTAAAGACTATTGGGGGTACGATAGTTATCGTCCTTTGCAAGAGGATATTATTCAATCTGTAGTACAAGGCAAAGATACATTGGCATTGCTACCCACCGGCGGAGGTAAATCCATCTGTTTTCAGGTACCCGGTTTGGTGTTAGGCGGACTTACCGTTATAGTTTCTCCCCTAGTAGCCTTGATGAAAGATCAAGTAGAAAACCTGCGTCAGCGCGATATTTCAGCCGTAGCCATCTACTCGGGTATGCCCTTTAGAGAGATTGATATTGAGTTGGATAATTGTATTTATGGCAAATACCGCTTTTTGTACATCTCTCCCGAAAGACTGCAAACCGATTTGTTTACTGCTCGTGTAGAGCAAATGCCTGTGAAACTGATAGCTGTTGACGAGGCACATTGCATATCGCAATGGGGTTATGATTTTAGACCTGATTATTTAGAAATAAAACAACTACGCAGTATATTTCCTCATGTACCCGTTATAGCAGTTACCGCCACCGCCACCCCAGATGTGGTTGATGATATACAAAGCCAACTATTATTTTCAGCACCTAATGTATTTCAAAGTGGATATAGCAGAGAGAACCTACATTATTTAGTTCTTGACGAGGAAAACAAAACCCAACGACTGCTAAACATTATACAAAAAACACAAGGTAGTGGCATAGTATACGTTCGCAGCAGATACCAAACCCAAAAAATAGCCGCATTCCTACAAAAAAATGGTGTTTCGGCTACCTATTACCATGCAGGATTAAACCATATTGAGCGGGATAAACGCCAAAAAGACTGGACAGCAGGCAAACTAAATATTATTGTAGCCACCAACGCCTTTGGTATGGGTATAGACAAACCCGATGTACGCTTGGTAGTACACATAGATATGCCCGATACTATAGAAAACTACTTTCAAGAATCGGGACGTGTGGGGCGCGATGGGCAAAAAGCCTATTGTGTGCTTTTTCATAACGAGGCCGATAGTATTGAAGCCCTTGAAAAGTTTGAACACCAACGTATAGATGCACCTACTGCACGCAAAACTATGGATTGGCTGCACAATTATTATAATGTAGCACACGGCACCGGCAACGGCATAAGTTTTGATTTTGATATACAACAGTTTTGCCAACGGTATAATGCACATCCAGTGCCTGTGTACTCAGCCCTAAAAGTGTTAGAAAATCAAGGGGTAATTGCATTGACGGAGAATATATACATTCCCTCAAAAATAAAATTCAAGGTAAATAATTACACCTTGTACGAGTACCAGATAAAATACCCTGTGATGACAGAGTTTGTAAAAACAATACTCCGCTCATACGGTGGTGCATTTGAAAATTATATCCCTATTAACGAAACCGAACTTGCCCGTCGATCGCAATTAGGTATATCCGAAGTGCTGAAAGGACTGAATCGTTTGCACCAAAACGAGATTATAGATTACCACCCTCCAAAAGAGTTACCACAACTTACCTTTCTTTTCCCTAGAGGTACTGAACACATTGATGGCAAAGCCATTGCCCACAGAAATAGTTTACTAAAAGAAAAACTACAAGCTGCATTAAATTATGCCTCACAAACCACCGTTTGTCGCCAAAAAATACTGTTAACTTATTTTGGCGAAAAAGATTCTGCCCACTGTGGCAAATGCGATGTTTGTATAGAAACACGTAAAAAAATTACCCATGTAGCCGAATTTGAAGAATATCGTACTAATATTGAAAATGCGTTGGCAAAAGGCTCACAAAGCCTGCAAGCAATAGCTCAAACAATGGGTGTACAGCATCAAACAAAGCTAAGTGATGCTATACGCAAAATGGTAGAGAGCGGAGAATTGATAGTAAAAGACGGATGGCTAAGCCTGAGCAAAAAAGAAAAATAGTATTTACGGTTACCAATGATTTGACATACGACCAACGTATGCAACGCATTTGCAGCACGCTGGCGCAAGAAGGTTATACCGTTCAGTTAATTGGCCGCAAATTACCCAACTCAAAGCCGTTAAAAACACAAGGGTATAAGCAAACCCGCCTTTCTTGTTTTTTCACCAAAGGCAAATTGTTTTATGCCGAATACAACCTACGCCTGCTTTTCTTTCTTCTTTTCACAAAATTTGATATCATAAGTGCTGTTGATTTAGATACACTTATCCCCTGCTACCGTGTGGGTAAACTAAAAGGGAAACCCATTGTATACGATGCCCATGAGTATTTTACCGAAGTGCCCGAAGTGGTTTCTCGCCCAAAAGTGAAAAAAATGTGGGAATGGATAGCTAATACCTATATACCCAAGCTAAAGTATTGCTATACGGTAGGGCCTATGCTGGCCGAGTTATTTACCAAAAAATACGGAGTTCCATTTGCTACCATTACCAATGCGCCAATAACCAAACCAATACCTAGCGAAGAAAGGCAACCCAATACATTATTATATCAAGGTGCATTAAACAAAGCACGAGGAATTGAGCATTATATTGATATGATGCCATTACTACCCGATTTTGAATTGTGGTTGGTGGGAGAAGGTGATTTAAGCAAAGCCTTGCGGCAACGGGCAAAAGAAAAAAATGTGGAGAAGCAGGTAAAGTTTTTCGGAAAAATTGAACCCGAAAATTTGCATTTTACAACTGCAAAAGCATATCTTGGTCTTAATGTTTCAGAGAACGCCGGCCTAAGTTATTATTACTCACTCAACAATAAATTTTTCGACCATATTCAAGCACTTTTACCTACCGTAGCCAATAATTTTCCTGAGTACAAAAGAATGAACGAGCAGTTTAATGTGATGGCGTTTGCTGATGCCAATCCGCAATCAGTAGCGCAACAAGTAAAACTTTTAGCTGAAAATAAAAGTCTTTATAACACAATGGCAAGCAATTGTCTAAAAGCACGTTTAGTGTTGAATTGGGAAAAGGAAAGTAAAAAACTGGTCGGATTTTATGCGAATGTTAGGTAAAGAACTGAATGTAATTGCCTTTGATGTTCCAAGCCCCCCTAATTATGGTGGTGTGGTAGACATCTATTACAAACTTCAAGCTCTGCAACAAGAGGGCATAAATATACACCTACACTGTTACCAGTATGGTCGTAGTAGTGCCCCTGAACTTAAAAAACTGTGTAAAACAGTTACTTACTATCCACGCCGAACGTTTCGCAATCCCTTTTACGGTAAACTACCTTATATAGTGGCCACCCGAAACTCAACGGCCATGATTGAGAATTTGAACAAAAATGATTTCCCTATTTTGTTTGAAGGGCTGCACTGCTGTTATTACCTTAATCATGAAACATTAAAAGACCGATTAAAAATTGTGCGTACGCACAATATTGAGCACGATTATTATAAAAACCTTGAGTTGGTAGAGGATAGTTTCTTTAAAAAATATTTTTTTAGGCTTGAAAGTGAACGACTAAAAAAATTTGAAAATAATCTGAAACATGCCAACGTAGTAGCCGCCATATCTCCCAACGATTTAAAGTATTTTAAAAAGCACTATAAAAACGCTATTTACCTACCCGCCTTTCACCCCAATAACGAGGTAAGCATACAGGCAGGCAAAGGTAAATACCTTTTATATCACGGTAACCTTGGTGTTGGTGAAAACGAAGAGGCAGCAATGTTTTTAATAAAAAATGTTTTCTCTAAAATTGATTATCCGGCAGTAATAGCAGGAAACAATGCTTCGCTAAACCTTAAACGCGAAATTGAAAACCACCCCAACATTACACTAAACGACAAAGCAAAATCAAGCCAAATACTTTCGCTTATAAAAAATGCACATATAAATGTGTTACCCACTTTTCAAAGCACAGGCATCAAATTAAAACTAATAAATAGCCTTTTTATTGGTCGCCATTGCTTAGTTAATGATAAGATGGTTAAAAACACAGGGCTTGAAAAACTTTGTGTAATAGCCAATAAGCCTGCTGATTTTATAAAAAATATTCAACAGATTTGGGACAAAGAATTTAGCGAAGAGGATATAGTTGCCCGTGAGCAGGTTTTAATGAGCCGGTTTTCTAATAAAGAAAATATTAAACTACTTACAGAAGTATTTGAAGAAGAGTTTACTCTACCGTAGAAGCATACACCCTGCCGCCTTCGCAGCGGTATACTTTGCCATAAAACTTGTTTATTAGCCTATAATCGTGTGTAGCCATTACTATGGCTGTGCCTTCTTTGTTAATTTTCATCAACATTTGCATTATATCATCAGCCACCTCAGGGTCAAGATTACCGGTTGGTTCATCAGCAATAATCAACTCAGGATTGTTTAATAATGCACGAGCTATAACAACGCGCTGTTGTTCTCCTCCCGATAATTCATGAGGCATTTTATGCTCCTTGTTAGCCAAACCAACATGTTGCAAAACATTGCTTATTCGTTCTTTCCTATCAGTTATATTTTTCCAACCTGTGCTGCGCAAAATAAAATCAAGGTTATCAAAAACAGTCCTATCGGTTAATAATTGAAAATCCTGAAAGATAATTCCTAATTTACGACGAAGTTGTGCAATAGCTTTACGATTACTTGTAGCCAAGTCAACCCCTGCAACAGTAATATTTCCTTCTTTCAAGGGCAAATCACCATAAAGAGTTTTTAACAGGCTTGATTTTCCGCTTCCTGTTTTACCAATTAAATAAACAAAATCACCTTGTGCTACATCCAAATTTAATTCGTGTAACACCATGTTATCATTGTGTTGAAAGATATTAGTATTTTGAATGCTAACTACATTTTCTCCCATATAGTAGCAATAATAAGTTTTTTTTCTAAAAGAAAATAACCATTCTTAAAAACCTGAAAGCCTCACAAAAAGCCCTGATTGTATAAACTTAATAAAGAGTTTACAAGATAAGTCAAAAAATTTAGAGGCTATTAAACAGAAATTATATACATTTGCAGGGATTAGAAATTTACACAACGTAAATAGCGTTACGAAACTTATGAAATTAACCAGCATTAAGTCAGTTAGTGTGCCTGCGATTGCCATGTCGCTTTTGACAGTTGCAGCTTGTACCAACATTAAGAAAGCAGCAAAGAATTACGAAGAAAACGTTACCTATGAATCTGCGCCCAAAGTTCTTGAATTGCATGGCGACTCAGTGGCTTACGAGGTTTCGGTAACAGTTCCTGCTAAAAAATTCAACAAAAAGGCTTCAGTAAAAATTGAGCCCGTACTAAAGTATGGTGATGAAGCTAACTCTCGCCCGCCAGTTACCATTAAAGGTGATAAGGCTAAAGGCAAATCAAAAAAATACACTATCAACTCTAAAACAGGCGGTACTGTTGTTATTTCTGATAAGTTTGCCTACGATGAGAAAATGAAAAACTCAAAATTGGTTGCTCGTAACACTTTTATGATTGAAGGTGAAGAAAAAGAGCTTAACCAATGTATTGATTTAGGTGAGGTTGATATTGCTGATGGTATTGTTACTACATCACGCATGATAAAAGCTGATGATGATGTTCTTTTATCAGTTGATGAATACGTGCCTGTTGATAAAACACAAAGTATAGAAGTATACTACCTTATCAACTCAGCAAACTTTAACCCTAACTTTAAAGATAAAAACGCTAGCATAGATAATAAAACTCAAATCGCTTCTTTATCTTCATTGCTTAAAGATCCTGCTTTTGAAATTAAAGGTTTGAACTTCAACTCATTCGCTTCACCTGATGGTGAAATGGAACGTAACGAAGAATTATCTGCCGACCGTTCTGAAGCAACCGTTAAATGGTTTAAACAATACCTAAAAAAATTCGGTCGCTACGAAATGTTTGACAGTAACTTTAAAGCTGCCAACCACTTCACTGAAGATTGGAAAGGCTGGAAAGCTTTAGTTCAAGCTTCTGACCTTAAAGATAAAGATGGTATTCTTTCTATAATGAATAGCAACATCAGCGATGATGAGAAAGAAGCTCAAATAAAAGCTAAACACGCTGCATCATACGAGAAAATGAAAAACTACATGTTGCCTAAACTTAGGAAAACATCAATAGTTTTTACTGCCAAAGGTGGTTTGCGTACTAACGAAGAGTTGAAAGCGGCTTCTAGCTCACTTGACCAACTTAGCCAAAGCGAATTACTACAATTGGGTAAAATAACCGATGATGCTAAAGAACGCAAACGTATATTCTCTTACTATGTAGGTAAATATAACAACGACTGGAGAGGTTATAACAACCTTGCTGTAGCAAACTTACAATTAGGTGAAGCTGATGACGCTCTTAAAAACCTTAGAACTGCTGATGGTTTAGATGCTAATAACGCTTTTATTCTTAACAACATGGGTGTAGCTTACAAATTGCAAGCTAAATATGCTGATGCTGAAGAGAAATACCGTTCAGCTAAATCAAAAGGTAACTCTAACGTTAACCCTGATTATAACTTGGGTCTATTATATACTCGTACAGGTAAATACGAAAAAGCTCTTGAAAGCTATGGTTCATCAAGCTGCCGTTATAACGTAGGTCTTGCTTACCTTCTTAAAGGTGAACTTGATAATGCACAAAAAACTTTTGACTGCATACCTGCTGACAAAAAAGATGGTTCTACCTTCTACCTAATGGCAGTAACATCTGCACGTAAAGGTAAATTAGATGGTGTAGCTACTAACCTTGCCCGCGCATTCCAATTAGACGGTAATTTGAAAAACCGCGCTAAAAGCGATATGGAATTCCGCGACTTTAAAAGCAAGCCTGAATTTGAAGCTCTTTTTAAATAAGAACAACATATTATAAATTGAAAAGCCCCGTGATTGTATCACGGGGCTTTTTTGTTGAGTAAGTTTTAAGACTACTTAACTAATTAGCCAGTCTATTGGTTGTTTACCGTTTTGCACCAAATACTCGTTGGTTTTAGAAAAATGTTTGCAGCCAAAGAAACCGTTGTAGGCTGAAAATGGTGACGGATGGGCTGCTTTTAATATTAAATGTTTTGTGCCATCAATTAGTTGCGCTTTGTTTTGAGCAAATTTACCCCAAAGCAAAAACACTAAACCTTGTTTGCTAGCTGATAGCTTACTGATAATAGTATCGGTAAAGGTTTCCCAGCCTTTGCCTTGGTGCGAGCCTGCTTGTGAAGCCCTAACCGTTAGCGTGGCATTAAGCATCAGTAAACCTTGCTTTGCCCAACTTTCTAAATTACCATTGCTTGCAGACATGGGTATATCTAAATCAGCGCGTACTTCTTTAAATATGTTTACTAACGATGGCGGTTGCTTAATGCCGCTTTGTACTGAAAAACAAAGCCCGTGTGCCTGCCCTGCTCCATGATAAGGGTCTTGACCTAGCAACACTACTTTTACTTGATTATAGGGCGTTAGATTAAGCGCATTGAATATAAGCTTACTAGGTGGGAAAATGGTATGGTTTGCTTTTTCATGTAAAAGAAACTCTTTTAGGTTTTTAAAATAGGGCTTGGCAAACTCTTCTGTTAATTCATCAAGCCAACTTTCTTCAAGCTCAATAGCTTTGTTATCTGTACTTGTCATAGTGGTGCTATTTCTAAAAAATCAAATATACCTAGCATATTGTATAGATACTTAACCTTATGGCTAAGGTACAGCCTATATTTTTTTACATAAAAAAACACCGCAGCATTTGCGGTGTTTTTTAATAAACTTTGGTTAGGTACCGAAAGGCTATCTAACTTTTGTATAATCATAGTCTACCTTATTACCCCAACTATTTTAAAAGGGTAATAGTTCCTTTAAAGTTAAGTTTCTCTCCTTTTAAGTCAACCATATTTATCACATAAAAATACACATCTTGCTGTACACTTTCTCCTTTAAACTTACCGTCCCAACCCTCAGTAATATCGGTTGATTGATACAGCAACTCGCCCCAGCGTGAAAATATTTGTATGTTAAAGCTTTTATAATCGCTTGCAGTAACCCAAAAACGTTCATTAGCTGCTTCTCCTGCCCTATCGGGTATAAAAGCATTGGGAATAAACACGGTGATTTCGGGTAAAATAACCAACGGCCGTTGCGCTTCATCTTCACACCCATCACCTGATACTACTTTTAATCGAACTAAATATGTACCTGTATCACTTGGATACTCAAAAGTTGGGTTCTTATTGGGTGAGAAGTTATTATCAGGGTCGCCAAACTCCCACAAGTAACTGGCTATATTACCCGGTGCATCAATGGTTGTCTTATCAAAGAACTTAATCTTAGTTTGCAATACACTTGTAAGCCAATAATTGGCATCCATTGCTGCGTTTGGTTTAGGATTCACCACTACTAGCTTTGGTGAAGCATTATTAGCGCAATTTCTTTCGGAGGTTACTTTAAGGTTTATACTATAAGTGCCGTTATCATTGTATACATGCTGTGCATTTAGCGATGATGATGTATTGTTTGAAACATCTCCAAAATCCCATTCATACTTTGCATTATTAGGTAAATCTGTAACTGCTTCAAAATTTACCAACAAAGGTTCGCAACCTGATACGGGGTCTAAAACTATATCAGCAGAAGGTATAGGATAAAAACACACATTTATAGTTTGTGTTGCCGGTGCGCAAGCTCCACTATTTTGTGTTGCCAAGCTAATATCTAAGCAGCTATTATCAGCCGAGCCTGGTGTATATTGTGTTTGTACATTATTTGCATTCGAAAAGTTTCCGTTTCCACTACTAGTCCATGTTATTCCCCCTGCATTGGTAAATGCACCGCTTAGGTCAAGCGGAACTCCAACACACGCTGCTGTTGGTGGGGTTATGTTCACGGTAGGTGTTGGGTCAACTTTTATATTGCCTGTAACATGGTGCTTGCAACCGTTAGGTGCTGTATAATCATACCTAAAGTTGGTTATGCCAATACTATTGTTTGCATTTAAAATACCATTACTACTAATACTGCTTGCACCGGTCCATATACCACCTTTAAGATCAACAGCTGTCATTAAGTCATAAGTACCTGCACTTGCACAAATATCGGCAGGAGGTGTAAGCACTACTGTTGGCCTTGTTTTTACGGATAACAATAATGAGTCTGATACGGGGCAATTATTGCCCGGTATATCGTAAGTGTATATCAATTTATGTTGAAGACCTGCGGTAACTAAAGAAGGGTCGAACCAATCGGTATTTACAATACCACCGCTTGCGCTTTGCCAAGTACCTCCCATTGGGTTTAGTCCTTGCGCTGTGGCCAGGTGTACCAGTGTATCGTTTTCACACATGGGCGATAAAAAGCCTGCTTCTACTATCGGCACATTGCGGACAGTAATATCTAAACACGATGTATTGGGACAGCCAAACAAGTTGGTAACCTGCAAACACAAAGGATATGTTTGCCCTTGTGTAACTGATGCTAAATTAAATATTGTTGCTGATCCTGAACCTTCTAAAGCAGCACTTGCGGTTGTGTTTGTACTACTCCATTTCCACGTGCCCGGAGCTATATTTGTAGGTGCCAGTGTAAGTTGTTTTAAATCTACTTTGCCTTTATCGCCACAAATAGATGAATCTTTTAAGTTTACTTCAGGCAATCGTATTACTCTAAAGTTAGTTATATCAGCCTTTTTACAGCCATTAGCATCCACTACTTCGTATTTAACTGTTATGGTTTGGAAGCCTGATGGATGGGTAACTTTTACTGAATCGGGGTAGAAGTTATTGTTTTGCACCCAATCAGGGTCATCAATACAAGTCCAAGTTCCCGATGTAAGTGTTGGGAACGAAATACCTTGATTTAGGTTAAATGCCGCTGATTTTTCACACTTATCGGGTATGGCTATAAAGTTTATAGTAGGCAGCGGATTAATATCAATATCAATACTATCGTCATTCTCACAAGTTACGCCTTTGTAGGTTTTTGTCCCCGTTATTCTATAACTGGTAGAAGTTGTTAGTACTTCATTGTATAAGGCATTAACTCCTATAACATTAGGGTTGGGTAGTTTATACCACTTGTATGTGTCGGCACCTGTAGCTGTTAGTTTTGCAGTATCACCATTGCAAATTTTTCTATTTGGCCCTACCGATATAGGTACTTCGTTTACATACAGTTTAAAGGTATCACTATTGGTACACCCAATAGAATCTTTTACTGTTGCTATGTAAAAGTTACTATCTCCCACGGTTAGCTTGCGTGATGTATCTGCGGTGTTCCACAAATACGTGTAGTTTGATGGGAATGTATCGTTGCCCGCATCAAGTTGTACAATTTCATTAAAGCAAATACGCTTTCCTGTATCCAAGGCTATTAAAGGCTTGTTTCTATACAAAAAGTGCATGGTATCAGCATGTTTACAACCCTCTCCATCACTTACGGTAACATATACAGAAGTATCTGTGGTGGGCGCAAAAGCACTTAATGAAGTAAGCGTATCAGTAGCCGAGGTGCTCCACAAATATTTATAGGGTGCAGTACCGTATTTTTGTGTTGAAGGTATGTTTATAGTGCTTCCCTCACACAAAAAGGTATCGTTTGGCAAATCCACCTGAACATAGGGGTCTATTATTATGGTATCGGCAAAAGCGTTAACACACGGTGCGGTAGATTTTAGTATTAAAGTAACCACATTTAGCCCAGGCCGCATTTGTATAGTATCTATAAGTTTATTACCTCCATAATAGTAGGTTCTGCCTAAAGAGTCTTTTACAATGCGTTCTACTACAAGACCACCGGGGTAAGATTTAAATGGTGTGGCTTTGTTTATCACATTTCCGCAAGTAAGCGGTATAAAATCTCTTGTTGCTTTTGGTGTTTCCCTAACTGTTATTGAGAACGCTCTAATAGCAACCCCACTGAGCGGACAAGCATTGTCTTTTGCTGTAATTGTAAATGTATGGGGTATATTACTTACATCTGTTTCAATGGGTGTCCAGCATACTTTACCTGATGCAAACCGAACTTGCCCATTATTGTTTGTAAATACTGCACGCGGAATACCTCTATTCCACGTTATTAAAACACTATCTCTATTTTTATCAGGATCATCGGTAACAATATCCATACATACCTGTTGCCCCACACAAGCAATGGCACTAAATGGTGGTGCAATGGTTGGTATTTTATTGTTTGGACAGGAGACCACAATTACTTGCATATCACGCCGTGTCCTGCCCACTTCTGTCATTATGCCATTAACCCGCCGCCACTCTATTACCTCTATCACCAATACACCTGTTTCGTTTACTTTGGTGGGTCTAAAACTTAAATCGCCTGTAACAGAATCGAGGTGAAACCCTGCCGGTGGGTTTAAATTTATATTTGGCGACCCTAAAAACGACATGGGTCTTGTAGGTGAAAATGATCCGGTATAGCTTACTTGGCTACTTGCCCCTTGATAAGCGGGTGCCATTTGATACGAAAGAGAGTCTCCTACATCAATGGTATCTAGCGCTCCATTGTTAAAAACAAAGTCTTGCCCTACACAGATAATAGCCACAGGATGGCTGGTATATATGGGCGAGCTGTTGCAAATACTATCGCAAGCATTAATATAGGCTTCGGTATAAAATCCTTGATTTGCAGCTCCTGTAGTGATAGTGGTAGAGCGAACAAAAATGGTGGTTGATATTTTAAACTTACAACAACCTGCTGCTATACGTGCCGATAAATCAATAACACCTTTATACAGGTGTTCTTCAATACCATAAGGAAAAGTACCACCTGCGCAGGCACTTTTTGAGCTACCGCAAAGTTGAGTAATATCGGTAATTGAAACCCTTGTAATACTTACGTTTCCTAAACTAACATTGTTGCACGTTCCGTTTGCGCCTGTTACGGTTAATACAGGGTGGCCACAACTGGCACCTGTACCACCGCCCCCACCACCTGCAACGTTACAGCCGTTACAATCACGATAAAACTTAAAGATTACCTCGTACTTACCGTTGCCTAAGCATTTATACAAAATATCTGACCCAACCACGTGGTCGGCCTTACTAAGCCCTAAACAGCCTAAAAAAAGTAATATAGAAACTAAAAATTTCTTCATTCGTATATCAAAGATAAGGTATTACCAGTATTTGTTGCCTATGTTAAGCATGTATTATACAACTAACTTTATCACATATACATTAATACTTAAAGTATTGAATAGCCGTATTAATAACTTAATCATTGACCTATTGAACAATAAAAAAGCTGCACGATAGCCTTGCAAAAGCTACGGTACGCAAGCTCGCTTAACAATGCAGCTAAAAACTGTGTAAGCTACAATAGGCTACACTATCTTTTATAGCTTTAAGCTATAAGCTACTGTAAATGCCTTTAATATTAACAAACTCGGTAATACCAAAAATTGATAATTCGCGACCGTACCCTGAATTGTTTATTCCCCCAAAAGGCAACTCCGGTGTTGAGTGTACCATTTCGTTAAGGTATACCATACCACAATTTATGCCTTCGGCAAACTGCCGTGCCCGCTCAAAATCTTGTGTCCAAACCGACGAACCAAGGCCGTAAATTGTATTATTAGCCAATGTTAGTGCCTCCTCATCATTTTTAGCTATAAATATAGGCGCCACAGGGCCAAAAACTTCTTGTGTAAAGGCCGGCGATGTAAACGGAACATTGGTAATAATTGTTGGTTCAAATACTGCATCACCCAATCGTTTGCCACCATGCAAAAGCGTTGCACCTTGCTGCAAGGTTAGTTTCAATTGTTCTTCTACTTTATCGGCCAAATCAGGGCGGGCAAGTGTGCCCATATTTATTCCCTCAAGCATGGGATCGCCTTGTTTAAGTGTTTTTACACCTGCCAATAGCTTTTGTGTAAACTCTTCGGCTACCTCTTGCCTCACTATAAACCGTTTTGCCGAGATACAGCTTTGACCGCTATTTTGGTAACGCGAGCGCAAAGCGGCCGCAACAGTTTTTTCCATATCGGTATCTTCAAGCACCACAAAAGCATCGCTTCCGCCTAGCTCCATTACACTTTTTTTAAGGTATTTGCCTGCTAAAGATGCTACTGAAGCCCCTGCCCTTTCACTACCTGTTAGTGTAACTGCTTTTACTTTTGGGTTGGCTATTATACTTTCTACATCCTCTACCTTAGCAAATACATTTTGCAATACCCCGTCAGGAAAACCTGCTTCTAAAAACAACCGCTCGATGTGTAATGCACACTGGGGCACATTGGGCGAATGTTTAAAAATGGCTGTATTGCCTGCCATTAATGTTGGTACTGCAAAACGCAACACTTGCCAAAAAGGAAAATTCCATGGAAAAATACCAAATATTACTCCAAGCGGCTGAAACAATACATCAACCTGTAAATCAACACCTTGCATGTGTTGTGATTGTAGTAATCGTTCGGCTTGTGCAGCATAATACTTGCAGCAAGCAATTGTTTTGTTCAGTTCAGCTTTTGATTCTTTTAAGGGTTTACCCATTTCAAGGGTAACTGTTTTAGCCAACACATCAATTTGTTCCTTCATCAAATTAGCCAAACGGCTAAAATACTCCCCACGCTGTATATAACTTAGGTTTTTCCAATGTTTAAACACAAAATCGGCCTTGTCTATTGCCTGTTCTAGTTGAGCAGGAGTTGAAGCTGAATACTCATTAAATATTTCTCCGTTGTAGGGATTTTTAGACACAAAACTCATAACAATAATTGTTTATAAATGTAAAAGAAGATATATTGTTCACTTAAACTTTAAAAAAAACAGATAAAATTTGTAACCAATTATGACACAAAGGTCGAGATTTATTTTGCTTCCTGCCATTATGCTTTTATCACTTTTTAGTTTTGGGCAAGGAAAGAACCTACCCAAAATGCAAGCAGGTATACGAGCAGGTGCTAATTTTGCAAATTTTAGGGCATTACAAAACTCAAGCATTTTAGAACACCAAAACAATACGTTTATTATGGTGGGAGCATTTGCACAGGTGCGTATTTTTAAAAAATTTGGTTTACGTGCCGAAATTATGTCGAACCCTAAAGGGGCATTAGTAAATTACTACGACGGTAATAATGTGCAAGTAGAAGCCGTACAAAAACTAAACTATACCGATGCGGCTGTATCACTAGTATACAATTTTAGAGTACTAAAAGTTATAGGGCTGTATGCCTTTGGTGGATATGGCTATGAAAGCCTTACCTCAGCAAAAAATGCCATACAAACACCCTACACATCAACCCAAACGGTTACAGATAACTTTGAAAAAAATGCACAAAGTATTATTGCCGGTTTGGGTATACGTATTCGTATTGACAACATTAACATAATGCCTGAAATACGCTATCTGCATGGCCTTACCGATGTGGTAAAAACCAATATAACCACCAAAAACCGTGTAATAACGGCTTCGGTGGGTATATCGTATACTTTGTAGTTTAAATGGGATTAAGAAAGCTCGTTGATAGTGCTTTCTATAATATCGCACGCTTGGTGCAATTGCTCTTCGGTAATAACCAAAGGAGGTGCAAAACGTATAATATCGTTGTGTGTTTGTTTGGCCAGTAAACCTTTATCACGCAGGGCAAGGCAAACATCCCAAGCAGTTTTTCCATCACCAAAAGGCTTAATAACAATAGCGTTTAGTAAACCCTTACCACGTACCGCTGTTACCAATGGCGATTTTATAGCTTCCATACGCTGACGGAAAATAACACCCAGTTTTTCAGCATTTTCTGATAGTTTTTCATCCCTCACTACTTCCAATGCAGCCATAGCCACTTTGCAAGCCAACGGGTTACCACCAAATGTACTGCCATGCTCACCCGGTTTAATGGTTAGCATAATTTCATCATTAGCCAATGCTGCCGATACCGGAAATACTCCCCCTGAAAGTGCTTTACCCAACACCAAAATATCAGGCTTCACATTCTCGTGATCGCAAGCCAGTAACCTACCCGTACGGGCAATACCTGTTTGCACTTCATCAGCAATCATTAATACATTATTGCGGGTACATATTTCGCGTACCTTAGTCAAATAACCTTCATCAGGCACTACTACCCCTGCCTCGCCTTGTATAGGTTCAAACATAAAACCTGCAACATTAGGGTCTTGGCAGGCTTTTTCTAAAGCATCAGTATCGTTGTATGGTATTATTTCGTAGCCTGTTAAAAATGGCCCAAAACCTTTTCTGCAAGAGGGGTCAGTTGATGCTGATATAGCAGCAATACTGCGTCCCCAAAAGTTATTTTCAACAAAAATTATCTTAGCCTGATTATTGGGTATACCTTTTACATCGTACCCCCAACGGCGGCAAAGTTTTATAGCAGTTTCGCCACCTTCAACCCCACTATTCATAGGCAATACTTTATCGTAACCAAAAAATTCGGTTACAAATTTTTCATACTCGCCCAATACATTATTATAAAATGCACGCGAAGTAAGCGTTAATGTTTGTGCTTGCTTTGTAAGTGCATCAATTATTTTTGGATGACAGTGACCTTGGTTAACAGCACTGTATGCCGAAAGAAAATCGAAGTATTTTTTACCTTCAACATCCCAAACAAACACCCCCTCGCCTTTTTCTAATACAACAGGTAATGGGTGGTAGTTGTGTGCGCCGTAGTTATCTTCAAGGTCAATATAATACTGTGAGTTTCCTTTGGTTTCTATCATACTACAAAGGTAAGGTTTATAGTATGCAAGGGCAAATTATGCAGCTTTAGGACAATTGTTTTACTTTTACACAGTACTATTATTGAAATAGATACGGAAGAAAGAATATTGATGAGTGAAACAAAAAACGGCACGCTATCGTCAATAATTATAAATTTGTTTGCTATGAATAGAACGTATACCCTGTATAGTATTTTATCGTTATTATTTTTTCCTTTTGCACTTCAAGCTCAAAACGAGGTGAAACCGCAAACGGGCAGTGTGAAGCTAATAGGCGAGTTTAGATTTGATGAAACTGATAATAGTTTTTCGCCTGGAGTACTTACCATAAAACAAGCACCAAAACCGGGCAGCAATTTTAGCCACCGCAAAGCATTGGTTGATGCTAAAAGACAAAGCCACGTAAACACCCATAAAGGCATACCCCGCAAAGCAGGTGCAGCCATTAACCCTACGGTTACTTACCAAACTTTTGGCAATAGCCAAAACGGTACTCCAAACGATAACGATTTGGCTGTATCAAACGGTGGTTTTGTGGTTAGCGTGCTTAACTCTAACATGAGGGTAATAGATACTAAAGGAAAAATACTAAAAAACTTTACCCTAAAGGGGTTGGGGCAAATAGGCGGTATACAAAACTCTACTTTCGACCCTCGTGTGGTGTATGACCCTATTTCAGACCGTTTTATTATTGTTTTTTTGAATGGTAGAGATGAAGGTAGCAGCACCTATGTGTGTTTTTCTAAAACCAACGACCCTACGCAAGAGTGGTATGCTTATGCCCTACCCGGCAGCAATTTGTTTATGGATAGCACTTGGAGCGATTACCCTATTATAAGTATTAGCGAAGAAGACCTTTTTATAACCCTAAATATGTTGGGCAATGGCAAAGGCTTTCGCGATGGTTTTATTGAGAGTATGATATGGCAGGTAGGCAAGCAAGAAGGCTACAACGGCGATACTGCCCTTAAATACAACAAATGGAACGGTGTGAAATTGGATAACAGAAATGTTTGGAGCATTTGCCCCGTTCAAGGTGGTAAAAAACCCAATGGCCCAAACAGTTATTTTCTTTCAGTGCGCCCTACCGACTTTCAAAACGATAGTATTTTTGTTACTGAAATTGACAATACCTTAAGCTCAGGAAAAGCCAAACTTAGCGTGCGTGTAGTAAAAACCGACCGTAAATACGGTGTTCCTCCCAATGCCCCGCAAGGTAATGGCGAGTGGCTATCAACCAATGATGGCCGTATACTTACTGCAATGATAGAAAACGGTGTAATACAATTTGCAGGTAATTGTGTAGATACCAACAGCTATACCGCAGGTATATTTCATGGCTACTTTAAAGCTACTGATAATACAGCTACACTAAATATAATAAGCTCTGATACTGCCGATTATGGCTACCCTGATATTGCTTATGCAGGCAATGGCGAATCGTGGGACAATAGTGCTATGCTAACCTTCTCTCGGGTATCGCAAAAAACACCTTCGGGCACAGCAGTACTGTATATTGATAGAAATATGGCCTACTCTGATGAAATAATAGTGCGTAGTGGAACAAACTTTATAAACCAACTAAGCGATACACTTGAACGTTGGGGCGACTACTCAGGCATACAACGTAAGTACGATGAACCACGTACATTTTGGTTGGGCGGCAGCCTTGGCTTAGGTAGTGCACACGGTACTGTGATTGCGGAAATTAACAACCCCGACCCCGCTCTGTCTATCCCACAAATAGAAAATAAAGTATTTGAAACCAATGTGTTTCCCAACCCTGCCACTCAGCAGTGGTTTACAGTTGAGTTTGATTTAGCCCAAAAAGATATTCTTACTTTTAGTTTGTACGATATAAATGGCAAACTGGTATCAGAATTGTTTAAAGATAAAGTAAAGGCCGGCACCAACCGTTTCACTTTTAATACAGCACCTTTGGCAACAGGCGTATATTATTTAAGCATTGTACAAGGCACGCAAACCCTGAAAAATGAAAAAATTGTTATTAGCAACCCTTAGTTTACCCCTATTTTTGGCAGCATGCAAAAGCAATAAAAATGCAACAAAAGAAGAGGCCACAACAGATAGCATTTGGGAAGCCCCCATGCCTGCTAATGAAAACCCTGCTAAGGTAGACTCGCTAAAACACGAACTAAATAAACGACGCAAAAACAAACAATAACTTGTTGTCTCCACTTGCCTACAAAATTGCCCTTACCCAAATACCCCATATTGGGCCCGTATTGGCAAAAAACCTATTGGGCTATTGCGGTAGTGCCGAAGCTGTTTTTAACGAAAAAGAACCTAGGCTGCTAAAAATACCCGGCATTGGTAAAAAACACGCTAAGCTAATTTCACAGTTTAAAGATTTTGCGAAGGCTGAGACCGAAGCTGAATACATAGAAAAGAACAATATTAATCTGCTGTTTTTTTCTGATGCGGCCTATCCCCGACATTTAAAACACATTGCCGATGCGCCTATATTGCTATACGGGCAAGGGACTATGGATTGTAACAACAGCTATATGGTGGGCATTGTGGGCACACGCAAGGCTACTGAGCAAAGCAAAGAAATTTGCGCCCAACTGGTAGCCGACTTACTACCGTACAACTGCACTATTGTTAGTGGTTTGGCTTATGGTATTGATGTAGCCGCACACAAAGCTGCCCTGCAAAACAATATGCAAACCATTGGTGTATTGGCACACGGATTGGATATGCTATACCCTTCCGAAAATGCCCCTACGGCTAAAAAGATGTTGGAAAACGGGGGCTTGCTAACCGAATACCCTTCGAAAACGAACCCCGACCGTGAGAATTTTCCTACCAGAAACAGAATTGTGGCAGGTATGTGCGATGCTTTGATAGTGGTTGAAACGGATGTGAAAGGCGGCTCAATGATAACGGCTGAAATAGCTTTTAGCTATAACCGCGACGTGTTTGCCATACCTGCATCACCCTCAGCCAAAAAACTAAACGGCTGCAATTGGTTGATAAAAAATAATAAAGCAGCATTAGTTGAAAATGGCCTTGACATAGCTACTATGATGGGATGGGAATTGAATGCCCCATCACCAAAAATAAAAACATTTACTCTGCCCGATAATCTAAGCGAGCACGAAACCCAAATTGCCAACATACTGCAAACAAATGCTTTGGGTATTGATGAAATAGCAAGGCAAACCAATGTATCGCTAAACAAGGTTTCGCTTACTTTACTAGAATTAGAATTAAAAGGTTTGGTAAAAAGCCTACCCGGCAAGGTTTATAAACTAAGCATATAATAGCAATGCACAGTGTATAAAATGAGCTAACCAATCCTTTTTATGCTTTGTATATAAATTGCAATTGACATTTTTTACCAAATGATAAATTCAACAAAATTAACCGTACCTAACTTGCTACTATGGAAGTATTAATAGAGTTTATTTTGCAGTTTGGCAATTTGAATAAACAACAAATAGACCTTGTTGAAAAGAAAGCTAAAGAAATTGAACTTAAAAAAGATGAGTATTTTTCTGAAGCCGGAAAAATACCCAAACAGGTAGGTTTTATTGTTGAAGGTATTATCAGAGATTGTTATTACAACAACAAAGGCGAAGAAATAACACGTTGCTTTGTTAGTGAAAACAGCTTAATAGTTGATTATGCTAATTTTGAAACAAATTCAGCATCGTCAGAATATTTACAAGCCATTACAGCGTGCAAACTTATTGTGTTTTCAAAACAAAATTGGGAAGAACTTTCAGATACCATTGCCGACTGGGACAATATTGCTAATAAGATGATTCAAAAGTGTCTTTTTCAAAAAACAAGAAAATATCCTGTAATCTCACAAGATGCCACCACACGCTATTTAGAGTTTATGGAAAACTATCCATCGCTTACAAACCGTATTCCATTAGCCTACCTAGCTTCTTACTTAGGTATTACGCAACAATCATTAAGCAGAATACGAAGAAATATTCGCTAAATCTCTTTTTACCAAATGGTAAATGGTTTCATTTTTTAACGCTGCAATTTTGCTTTATTAATTTTAAAACGATAGAAAATGAAATCAGCATTAATTACTGGAGCAAACAAAGGCATTGGCTTGGAAACAACAAAACAGCTTTTAAAAAAAGGACTATTTGTTTATTTAGGTAGTAGGGATATTGAAAAAGGAAACGCAATTGTAAATGAACTGAATAACAATGGCTTGCAAAATGTTAAAGCTATTGAACTAGATGTTACTAAACCTGACACGATTTTATCGGCAAAGAACATTATTGAAAAAGAACAAGGATGTTTAGATATATTGATTAACAATGCCGGTATTAGCGGAATAGTGCCTCAAAATGCCCTTGAAACAGGTATAGACAAGTTTAAGGAAGTGTTTGAAGTAAACTTGTATGGCGTTATTAGTATTACACAAACCTTTATAGGTTTATTGCAAAAATCATCAGAGCCAAGAATTGTAAATGTTAGCACCAGTGTAGGTTCGCTTTCACTTCAAAGCAACCCAAACTGGCAAGCTTATGATTATGCAAAATATGCAGTGTATGCTTCGTCAAAGTCGGCTTTAAATATGTACACCATTCATTTAGCCTACGAATTGCGTGATACAGCATTCAAAATAAATGCGGTGTGCCCTGGATACACCAAAACCGATTTTACCAACTACATTGGAGGTGAGGTGGAAGATGCGGGAAAACGTATTATAAAATATGCTTTGATTGATAAAAATGGGCCAACAGGTAAATTTTTCAGTGAAGAAAGTAATCCGGAAACAGGCGAAATTCCTTGGTAATAAAGGCAGAAAACAAAAAAGGGGCTACTAAGCCCCTTATATTTTTATAAACTAAAACCTGTATTACTTAAATAAGGTAATAGCTAAATATTTTATAGAAAGCGTAGTAAGGTTGTTTACATCTTCAAGTGAAATTGAAGGTATTTTTATTTTAATGCTCGAAAGCAAACTTGGAGTTTCTTTTTTCACTTCAGCAGCAGCAGTTGTTGTAGCTGTTTGTGTTTGCGTAGTAGCAGTTGAGCTACTTGTGCTTGTTGTAGCTGCTGTTTGTGTAGTAGTTTGCGTATTTGCTCTTGTTTGTGTTGAAGCCAACATAAGCGCATCAGCCATTCCTACAACTTCAATAGTTACTTGTGGGTTAATATCACCAAACAAATCAATAGCTTTTGATGCTGCATTTGAAACATCAATAACCCTTGAGTTGCGGTAGTTAAAACGGTCGTTAATTCTAACGGTAACGCTTTTGTTGTTTTTTAGATTGGTAACCTTTACTAGGGTATTAAACGGTAATGAGGCATGGCGAGCAGTGTATTCTGTTGAAGTGTATGTTTCGCCACTTGCGGTTGTGGTGCCATCGTAAGCCAAAGGGTAGGTGCTGGCGAAGCCTTTAGTGGTTTGTGCAAAACCTACTATTGATGTGGCAACCATGAAAAAAACCAGTAGTAGACCGGTAATATATTTCCTCATACGGTAAATGAACTAAGTTAAAGTGTGTGTTTAATACGTTATCTTTTACAAGAATAATGCCTGAGTTTCAAATTACCAAACAAAAAATTATTGGTGAAACATAAAAAAATCAGCCATAGTATTGAGTGTACACACTTATAGTCATTTTCATTTTAGCAAAAACAAACATAATATTTAAAATTTTTTACGCATAAAGACAAAGTAAATACAGCATTTAAAGGCTTCTTAACCATATTTTGATACATAAACCGTAACAAATTATTAACATTTAATGGCTATATCTGTGGACATTAATATAATCAGCAAAACACTGGGTGTAGCTATTTTTGTGGCAATGGATATTAGTGTGTTACAAGGCTTACAAATAGCCTTTGGCTTTTTTGCCCTAATACAAATACTTTACTATTTAGGAATATTTAGCAGGCTTGCCTTTTATAAATTTAAGCCTGTGCAGCAGCCTCTTGAGCCTGTTTCTGTTATAATAGTAGCTAAAAACGAGGCGGAAAACCTACGCAATCACCTTCCCCATTTTTTAAACCAAACACATCCACAATACGAGATTGTGGTGGTAAACAATTGCTCGTGGGATGCCTCAGAAGAGCTGCTAAAAGAAATGTCGGCACAGTACCCACAACTGCGTGTAGTTACTATTGAAGAGCAAGAACGCTATCCCAAGGGCAAAAAATTTGCGCTTACACTGGGTATCAAAGCAGCTAAATACGATACTTTGCTAATGACAGATGCTGATTGCCTGCCCGCAAGTAACAGCTGGATAACCCAAATGCAACAAGCGTATACTCCAAAAACTGAGTTGGTTTTGGGCTACGGAGCATACCAAAAAACAAGTGGTTTAATAAATTACCTTATCCGTTTCGAAACTTTTTATACCGCGCTGCAATACCTTTCGTTTGCACTGGCGGGTAGCCCGTACATGGGCGTTGGTCGCAACCTTAGTTACCGCAAACAAACTTTTTTTAAAGTAAAGGGCTTTGCCAGTCACAACCATATACTTAGTGGTGATGACGATTTATTTGTTAATGAAGTAGCAACTAAAACCAACACGGCAATAAGTATACAACCCGAAGCTTTTACCTCTTCAATACCCAAAACAACGTGGGGCGAGTGGATGAAACAAAAAAGCCGACACTTGCATACAGGTAAGTATTATAAATTAAGCCATAAATTTTGGTTAGCGTTGTTAAACATTAGCCACATACTGTTTTTTATACTAGGCATTACCCTTTTAGCACAGTGGCAACAACCTGAAATTGCAGGTATTATTTTTGGTGTGCGCTGGCTATTTATGTTTATAATATTTTATGGTGCTATGACTAGACTGAAAGAAAATAATCTTATTTGGGGTTTTATTCTTTTAGATATTTTTTATTTTGTTTACTACCTGCTAATGGGCATACGTACCCTGTTTAGCCGTCAAAAGAAATGGATGTGGTAGAACTTATAACAAAATATTTTCCTAATCTTTCAGCTACTCAAATACAACAGTTTGAGCAGCTGCAACCATTGTATGCTGAGTGGAACGAGAAGATAAATGTTATCTCGCGCAAGGACATTGAGCAGTTGTACGAGAGGCACGTATTACACTCGTTAGGAATTGCCAAAATAGCTCAGTTTGCCGATGGAACTAAACTGTTGGATGTAGGCACAGGTGGCGGTTTCCCCGGTATACCCTTAGCCATTTTGTTTCCCAATTGCCAATTTACATTGGTTGATTCTATTGGCAAAAAAATAAAAGTAGTGCAAGAAGTTGCCGCTGCAATAGGGTTAACAAATCTTACCGCACACCACCAACGTGCCGAAGAAGCAGAGGGCAAGTTTGATTTTGTTATTAGTCGCGCCGTTACTCGCCTTACCCCTTTTTACGAGTGGATTAAACATAAAATAACCAAAGGAAACAACAGTAACCTACCCAATGGTGTGCTATACCTTAAAGGTGGTGAACTGGACGAAGAGCTAAACGAGTTTATTAAGGCAAATAAAAAAGCATACGTAAAGGTTCATCCACTTAATACTTTTTTTAAAGAAGAGTTTTTTGAAACCAAAGCAGTAGTGCAAGTTTGGTTGTAGTTATTTACCCAATTTATCTTTTATAAATAATCCATGCGATTTTCCAGCTATATCGATTCTGTTGCAGGCTAAGTAGTAAAATTCGTTATCAGCAATAATTTCTTGTGGTAGTTCGGTAAGGTTTGGGTCGCCGTATTTTTTGCGCCAAAGTTCTCTTCCATCTTCGTCAAAAGAAACTAAAAATATATCTTCGGGTTGCCCTATCCCTTGCATACTACGCCCTGCTGCTATAAAAGTTTTGGTATTAGGTATATTGGTTATTGCATTAAACCCATCGTGCATTGGTGTGCCAAAGGTTTTTTCCCAAACCTTGTTTCCTTTATAATCTAATTTTATTATATACCCATCGTGCTCGGGTGCTCCAAAACTTGCTGAGTGCCCTGCTATGTACAAATCACAACCATTTTGTTGTATAATTCGCTGTGGTTCGTCATACCCTGCACCACCAAAAGTGGTATCGCTAAGTACATAGCCATTTCTATCTAACTTCAAAAACCATATATCCCTATCTCCAGCACCTTTGCTATAGGTATAAGCCAATATGCCATAGTTTGTATCACACAAATCAACCGCATCCATTGCCATATCATTTCCTGCGCCACCGTATTCTTTCTCCCATATTTTATTAAAACTTAACGAATATTTTATAACCACTACGTTTCTATCGCTACCGTTTATCTTAGCCCCTACCAATAAATAGCCGTCGTTTACATCCACAAATTTTATTGGCTCTATATTGGTTAAACTTTGATTTGTTGTTCTTAAGAAACTTATACCTGAATTCCCTGTAAGCCTAAAAAAATAAATATTAAGTAGATTACTAGAGGTATAGTTAGCCGCAAAACCTGCCATTGTTGATTTAGACTCTTCAAATTTTAGCGAGCCTAAATGCTTATCTAATCCTGAAGAGTTGTAAAATCTTATTTTTTCTGAAATCGGTCTTGTCGATTTTTCGCTTACATCCAACACATAGTGGTTTGTTTCTCGCTGTTGAAACTGAGAAAAGACTTCAGCGGTTTGTATTACAAGTTCTTTGTTTTGGGTAGCGTAACGTCCCATACCCGTAATAGAAATATCTACCCCCTCTTTTTTAATTTCTAAATAAGCAGGGTATTGAGCTTCTGCTACCTTTTCATCTTTTTTGCAAGAGCCTATTGCCAGCAAAAACAGTATACACCATATAGTTTTTTGATAGTTCATCCGCATTAAAACGGAATTTACCCAATTTTAGCGTATGGTGTTACGAGTTTTCGACGGAAAGCGGAAGTACAATAAAAAACACGGTGCCTTTACCTTCTTCCGACTCGAAAGTAATTTTACCGCCAAAGCTTTCAATAATTTTTTTAGAGATGGCCAAGCCTAAGCCCATACCTGATGATTTGGTGCTAAAGCTAGGTATAAACACCTTATTGGCCTGTTCCATTGGTATGCCTTTGCCATTATCGGTTATAGATACTATTACTTTTTCGTTTTCAACCTTTATGGCTATATCAATACGCCCTTCAACATCATCAGGTACTGCTTGTATGGCGTTGGTAACAATATTTTTAAATACACGCGAAAGTTGGTCTCTATCAGCAGATACTCTTATCTCTTTATCCAACCTGTGGAAACGAACAAAAAGATTTTCGGTATCCTCGTACAAGTGAGCCACCAACTGCAACAAATCGTTCATTTCAAGCTGTTCCACCACTGGGTCGGGCATTTTAGAAAACGATGAAAACTCAGAGGCAAGGTTTGATAGGCTGTCAATTTGCTCAATCAATACATTTGTAACCCTTTTAAAGGTCTCGTCAATATTATCACCCTTGGCCAGCCAAGCCCTTTGCAAGTGCTGCAAACTCAACTTCATGGGGGTAAGCGGGTTTTTAATCTCGTGGGCAATTTGTCTTGCCATTTCACGCCAAGCCCCTTCCCTTTCACTTTCGGCCAATTTGCCCGCACTATCTTCAAGCGCAATAATCATTTTATTGTATTGTGCCACTAACTCACCAATCTCATCCTCGTCAGTCCATTCAATCACCTCATTTTTACTGCTAAGGCTAAGCTTTGATAATTTGTTTTGAATAATTGTGAGTGGAGCTGTTACCCTTTGAGTAATAAAATAGGCAAATACGGCCGCCACCATAAAAAACATGATGTATAAATTAACAAAATTGACAAAGAAGGCTGATATTTCTTCGTTCAACTCTGCTTCATTAGTAAAGAAGGGTAAATTAAGATAAGCTACCACATTTTGCCGTGTATCTAATATAGGTAGGTAAGCCGACTCGTAATTAAGTACGCCTATTTTCTCATCATGTATATAAAACGATTTCTTTTCAACTTTTAGCTTTTGGTAGGCTTCTGCATCAATTTGACGTGCCACTAAACCGCTTGTAAATATTTTATTTTTGGTGGATGATATTAGGTGCCCATCGGGATTGTAAAAATTGATATCAGTTTCATAAAAATCACCTATCTGATTAAGATATCCTGTTAGTTCATCGGGCAACATCAATTGCATTTCAAACTGTGCCTGATTTTCAAAAGCCCCTGCTACCGACTTAATTTTTTGCGCCATTCGGTCGCCTTGTCTTTCGGTATATTTATAATCAATATAACGTAAGAAGATATATCCAGACAGTAGCAATATTGATGATACAAGGGCAAACATGGTAACCTGTATACGAGTGCTAAACAGCACTCCTTTGGGCTTGGTAATGGGTGTTATTCTGTTCATCACCCTATAAAAGCGCGATAGCGATTTCCACCTGTTGGAATAATTGGCCAACATTGCCCGTAGGGTAACTACTATACTGTTATACACAAATAGCAAGGCTATAAATAGTAGCAGCATTAAAAACAAAAAGCTAAACACTGCAAGGGGCTGCAAAACGGTATCTTCTTTTTTGCTAACTACTACACTAATTTTATTGGGCTCGTGTTTTACTAAATGGCTGTATCCGTTTGAATTTATAAATTCTTTTCCGCCCGATGTATCAATAGAAAAATTAAGTGCATAGCTGTACTTGCCTCCCTTATTCACCAATTTATCGTTTTGGTAAAGCGCATACGAGTAGCGGTAGGGTGGAGAATTATTATTACTTCCCGATTGAGACAACAGCTCGGTAAAAAGGCTTTGGTCTTGTATTAGTTTCCGTTTTAAAAGAATATACAAGCTACCCATAGTACGCGTGCCTGTGCAGTAATCGTACTTGGCTATATAGGTATACTGCACCGATGGGTATAGTATGTAATAAAAATAACTACTAAGGGTAGATTGTGCGTAGTTGTTGTATAGGTTATCTACAAACTCGTAGGTATAATAGTTGTTCTCTCTATAAAAATTACCCAGTGTGTCATAGTCAAAAATTTCTACATCGTATTTGCCCAAATAACCTGTAAAATATAGCTGCTTGATATGTTTTTCTAAATCTCGCTTAGAAAATACAGCATTGGTAAAGTAGTTAAAAATGCGCGGGTCAGTTGCCAACTGATGCTCCATATCAGCAAAAATATTTTCTGCTTCAATATCCTTTGAGTCGCTTAGTTGTATGCCGTATAGTTTGCGTATTTCGTGCTCTTTATCAATATTAAACCTGTAAAATAGCAGTGCCACAAATACCGATACTACAAATACAAAAGCCATTGTTTTTTGTGGGGTCGATAGTTCTTTGGCCAGTTGCAATACCAATAATAATGCAAAAGCATAAGCGGGAGACTGGATAAGTAGCGTTGTATTTAGTTCGGTATGGCGCAAAAACTGATAGCCTGCATACATTGCTACTGATACCACTGCAAAAACAAAAAAATCACGCCCCTTTAGCTTATACCTAGCCATTAGCAAATACACTAAGTTGCTGGCAAAAAAGTGTACCGATACCAACAATGCTGTTATTAGCAAGCCAATAAAACTAAACCAAGTGAAATGGAATATATTAGAAATATCAAAGGGAATATTAGAATCAAGTATTAGGCTTTTTATTGTGTTGATAATAAAAGCAGTAAAAACAACAAGCACAAAAAAAGCGGGAATAAACAAATAGCGAACATTTTGTTTATCACTTTCTGTTTTTCCAACCCTTGTTAATTCTGTAATACCTTGTTTGTACAGTGTAAATACAAAAACAAACAACAGAACCACGTTTACCAGTAATGAGCCTAGCGACGAAAACAAACCTGTTGAGGCATAAACACCTGGATTGAATAACTGACTGCTTTGCAAAAACGAAGGAAAATGTAAATCGACCAATAGTATTTTAATGCCCAATAAAACAAGGGCAAAAAACAGTGTACCCAATAAAAAATTATTGTTTTGTAAAAACCATTCGTATTGGTTAGAGAGGAAAATAAAAAATAGCCACAAACCCAACAAGGTAAGAACTACTACTGGTATACTTAGCGAATTTGGGTTGAAGGGATGCAAGGCCAAATAGAACAGCTTTTTACCAAATATGCTGCGCACAGGGGCAAAATCTTGCAAAGGTTCTTTACTTATTTCAGCAGTATTTTCAATACCAACACCTGAAACAAAACTGTTGTGCAAGTAGCGGTTGCTATATTGGTAGTGCCTATAAAAATTGTACAGTACTACAAAAGTGTATTTGCCTTCTTTTTCTTTTTAAATAAATACCATCCGTTTTGTGCTTTTAACACATCAATTTCAGTGGTTTTTTGCTTTGCTACTTCGTTTGGGTCGATAAGATTTGACGACCAAAACACCAATGAAGAATCTTCAAAGGCAAGCAATATCAACCCTCTACGTTCTATTGTGCTTTTATTCTCGTCGTTTAAACCATTTACAATAAAACCATGTAGCAAGCTATCGTTATCAAGTAGCTTCTCAATACTTTTTTCTTTGGTATTAAGGTGCTCTTGCAGGGTACGAGTTATTTGCCCATAATCGCTTTTACGGGCATATTGGCTTTTATCAATATAGTAGCCTACAGACAATACCAAAATGGCAATGCCCAACAATACCCAACGGTTGGTAATTATTAATCGAAATTTAGACATTAAGCCTCTTTCCTTCTTTTCTTAAATTTTTATTTCATGCGCACGTCCAGTGCATCGCGCAAGCCATTACCCACAAAGTTAAACGACATTACCAATAACATTATAGCTACCCCCGGCACTATGGCAAGGTAGGCAGTATCTAACACTATATATCCGTAATGCTCTTTTATCATCATGCCCCAACTGGGTATGGGCGGCTGCACACCTATGCCTAAAAAGCTAAGTCCCGCCTCTAGCAATATTGCCGCTGCAAAGTTGGCCGCAGCAATTACTATTACAGGGGCTATTATATTGGGTAGTATATGCCTAAATATTATTTTAACATCTTTATAGCCCAACATTTGCGCTGCTTTTATAAAATCTTTTTCGCGTAGTGCTATCACTTGTCCACGCACAACCCGTGCCACTTCTACCCACATAGTTAGCCCAACGGCAATAAAAATTTGCCAAAAACCTTTACCCAATGCCACACTAACGGCTATAACCATTAGCAAGGTAGGTAACGACCATATTACGTTTATAAGCCACATTACCACAGCATCAACCTTGCCGCCATAGTAGCCCGCCAAGCCGCCCAGTATTATACCTATTAGTAACGATATGGCTACTGATATAATACCCACTGCCAACGATACCCGCGACCCCAATACCATGCGGCTAAACATATCGCGTCCAAAACGGTCGGTACCCAGTATATATGTTTTTGAGGTGATAAGTTCCTTGCTCACTTCGTCAGCATTTTTTAAACCTAATTCACTAAAGCTGTACTTTGCCACAGGGCCTTCCATACCTGCTATACCCAAATACTCGTTAACAATAACGGTATCATTTTCAATGGTATATTTTTCAATAGGAGTTAGTCTGTAAGTTTCTTCTTTTCCGTTAAATATCCTGCTAAACCAGTTTTTTTGTGTGTTACCCGTAGGCATTTTAAAAAACTGCATACCAAACCCTGGTTTTTGCAAGGCTAGTGATAGTTGCATGGTGTTGGCATTGGTTGTTTTATCGGGTATAAAAACGTAGGCAAACAAAGCCAGTACTACCATAAGAGCAATAAAAATACCTCCGGCCACAGCCAGTTTATTGCGCATAAACTTTTTACGAAAAGGGCTTTTTGGTTGCACGCTGCAATGTAATGAAATTCAAAATACTTACGATAGTGCTATAGGTTGAAACCTACCGCTTTTGCAATTACAATCAGAAGGACTACTTAAGTAGTCCTTCTGATTGTAATTTTTATAGAGTAGGATTAAAATCCTGCTCCAAATTAATTTTTTGATATGCTGATTTCTAAACCCTAACCAATGGTATGATAATATAGGGGGTTCAACCCGATTAAAACCTTAAAACTGCCTATCACTTCTCGCCTAAAAACCTAAGCCCTTTGGCAGTCATACAATAATGGTATGCACGCATATTATCACTATCGTACATAAAAGTAGTTTTATAGTCGCCCGTTTTCTCGTCCTGCTCCATAGGGCTAACGTATTTGTTTTTAATCAACCATTTTAGCACATCAGCCACCAAATACTCACTTTCTTTAGCTTCTTCAATTATGGTTTCAAAACTCTCTGCAAACAACAGCGAGCCTAATATTTTCTTCTCCAGCACGGGTGGCATTATACTCATTGTTTTCTCCCTTTCCAGTTATAACTCCCAAAATTACCCAAAACACCTATTAACAGTACATACAATATATGAAACGGCTGTGCGGGGATAATAAATTTTTGTAACGGTTTTAAGTTAAAAAAGTTCAATATCTGCCCATAAAGCAAATACTCTATACCCACCTTACTAAGCAATTGAACTAGCACTACCCACCAAAAAGCAGGGTAAAAAAATGCCGCTATAAAATTTATAAATATGGTAAGATTGAACAAATATGCGGTGGCCAACACAGCGGTAATGCGCTTATCGCTATACTTTGTGCTTTTTGATACCCAGCGCATACGCTGCCCTAAAAACTGCCCCCACGTGTATGATGGTGGCGTTTTTACCACTGTTTTTGGATTTTTATTAAAATGTACTTGCTGCGGGTAGCGACTAAACACCTTGTGCATCAAAAATTCATCATCGCCCGATAGTAGATTATCGTTACCCATATAGCCGCCCACTTCTTCAAAAACTTCTTTTCTGTAAGCAAGGTTTGCCCCATTGCACATATTGGGAAATTTTAATTGAAGGGCTGCCCCGCCAATACCCACCAAACCAGCAAACTCAACCTGTTGTATTTTTAAGAAAAAGTTTTTTATAGGTGAGTATAGTTTCTCCTCCCAATTAAACACAACCGCTCCGCTTACCAATGCAGCATTGGTTTGGGTAAAATAGCCTATGGTTTGTGTCAACCACTCGCTACCCATAGTGCAATCGGCATCGGTAGTAATAATAATTTCACCTTTGGCTTGCTTTATAGCCTCAGTAATGGCAGCTTTTTTATAGCGTTGGTTGGGTATGTTTTTCAACTCTAACAGTTGAAGTTGCTCCCAACTGGCAGTAGCTTTATAGTTTAATACAGTTTGCGGTGTGCTATCGGTAGAATGGTCGTCTACCACAATCACTTCAAAAAAACCTTTGGGGTAGTCTTGTTCGTAAATTGCATCAAGGCAACGAGTTATATTTTGTTCCTCGTTTCTGGCAGGAATAACCACGCTTACTAAAACCTTTGTTTCACCTTTATTTTCGGGCACTATGGGTATAGCCTTCCACCCTTTGCGGTAGCTTCCCATTAGCACCAAGTAAAAAAGGGCTAAGAAAACAGATAGTATACTAGCTATTACTACCATTGCCGTTTCTGTATTTAAAAATAGAAAAGAAAACTGCACCAATTATACCGGGCAAAAATATGTTTATACCCCACAGCAAATAGGCGGCAGCCAATATGCCTGCATCGTTAACACTAAAATAGTTTAGAAAATGGATGGATGCTGCGCCACGTACGCCCAAATCGCTAAGCGAATTGCTTGGCACAACCGTTTGCACTAAAAATATTATGGGTACGGCCATTAGCCCCTGTGCAGTGCTAATATCAACCCCACAAACCCACAGTAAAAGTATAAACTGACCGCAAAACACGCCGTAACGGATAATGGACAATACAAATACCTTTAGCAACAGGGTGGTATTATAAAAATAAAATACTGATGTGATTTTTTTAAAGCGACGTAAAAATTTGGGTTTGCCCAATACCCACGATAAAACATTGATGTTGAAATAAAACAACAATATCACCGCAACTATAAGAACAACAGCAGCTACCAATAGGTAGCCTGAAAATTGCGAAAGCTGCGTTTGCTGATAACTGAACCAAAACACCAAATAGGCCGATGCGCCCACCAAAGCAGTTACTGCAAACTGAGCAAAACTACCTATGGAGGTTATCAATGCTGCTTTTATTTTGTTTAGTTTAACATAGATAATTCGCCCTGCAAACTCGCCCAGCCTATTGGGGACTAATATGTTTACAAACAGGCTGATAAATACACCCGTTAATACACTTTTGTTAGCGGTGTAATAGCTTATGGGCTCAAAACGATTTACCAATAGTTTCCACTTTAGGGCTTCCAGTCCCCAGTTAATAACCATTAGCCCTACAACAGCCCAAAGCAAAGGCTTGGCAAGCAGTTTAGAAAGCTCAATATCTTTAAACCCTTTCCACGCTCCACCTGTAATAAGTTTTTCGTATAAAAACCAAAGACTTACCGCCAAAATTATCAGTTTTAGCAGCAAAAGCCAATTGTTTTTGCACCACAGCCAAAGGGTTTTCAATATGTATACGTTACTTTTGAGAGTTAGTTAATTTTATACGTGGCCGAAACGCAAGACAACTTCGATAAAATCATCTTGGGCATAGACCCGGGCACAAATATAATGGGATATGGCTTGATAGGCTGTACAGGTAAAAAATTTGAGCTAATTAATGCAGGTGTTGTGCATTTGAGCAAGCTGGAAGACCATGCCCTGAAGCTGAAAAAGATTTTTGAACGCATTACATATCTTATAGATACCTATCACCCTGATGAAATGGCTATTGAAGCCCCCTTTTTTGGTAAAAACGTGCAAAGTATGCTAAAGCTGGGCAGGGCGCAAGGTGTAGCTATTGCTGCCGCTTTGCAACGCGATGTCCCCATTTTTGAGTATGCCCCAAAAAAAATAAAACAGAGTATAACGGGCAAAGGAACTGCTACCAAAGAGCAGGTGGCGGCTATGCTGCAAACCTTGCTAAAGTTTGAAGAAATGCCCAAATACTTGGATGCTACGGATGGATTGGCAGCGGCAGTGTGTCATTTTTTCCAAAATAACTCGTTGCGGGGCAAAGGGGTGAAACACGGCAGTTGGGAAAGTTTTATTAAAAATAATCCTGATAGGATGAAGTAGGGAGATGTTTAAATGTGCAGATTTGAAAATATGCTAATGTGCTAATTATAAAAGAACTAAGCAATGTACACGCAAGAAATTTGGTTACCGACTAATTTAACTACGGATAAAGAAATACTTTACAATGAATTTTTTTTATTATTAACCGAATACTACGAAAACGGGCAAGTTCAAGACGGTACGGACAATTTACATTTTGATTCAAATAACATTAGAGGCTTCCCTTTAACTATTGCTAAAGATGCTTTGAATAAAAAGTACAATACCCCCTTAATCAATGAAAGAATAAAAAAAATTGAAACCCTCGCTAACTCAAAGCTTCAATTTAAAATATTAGGAGAATTACCTCTAAATACTGATAAAGAATGTAAGTGCAAGAAAACCACATTCTATATTTTATATACAACCTTTACTAATCTCGGTTCACCAATTACTTGTGGAACTTGTAACCTTAATGTCCCACTTTACAAATTACCATTATTTAATCAATACGGGTACGGCCCTATTTTAAAATGGGAAAGTAATTACCAGTCTTGTGATAGATTAAATATGAATTGTGAAGTAGGCGAAGTTTGGGCAATGAAACAAATGTGGCGGGCAGATTCTCAACTATCAAAGCAAGGTATAGATATTTGTAAAAAACTTACTGAACTGACTAATACACCCACGTTTTATTATCTTTTTAATTATAGAAGCATTAGGCACTCAAAAGATATAAAACGCAAATGCCCTTGTTGTGGTGGCGAATGGTTATTGCAAGAAAAACTCCACAATATTTTCGATTTCAAATGCGATAATTGCAATCTAATTTCTTCATTATCAGACAATAGCTACTAAATATTTCTAACTAATTTATTACCTTAGTAGTATGAAATACAGCAACCAAGTAATTATAAATAAGCCAATTGGCAGGGTGATTGAGTTGTTTGATAGTGTTGAAAACCTATACAAATGGATGCCCGGTCTGCAAAGCTACGAGCATATAAGCGGCGAACCCGGTCATGCGGGTGCCAAAGCCAAACTAAAGTTTAAAATGGGTAAGCGCGAAATTGAGATGATTGAAACGGTAACCTTGCGCGACCTCCCTCACGAGTTTAGCGGCACTTATGAGGCAAAGGGTGTAATTAACCCCCAACGCAATTTGTTTACGGCTATTGATGATAATACCACCAAGTACGAAAGCATTAGTGAGTTTCAGTTTAAAGGTTTTGGCATGAAACTTTTAGGCATGATAATGCCCAATGCCTTTAAAAAACAATCGCAGGTATACCTAGATAAGTTTAAAGAGTTTGTTGAAAGTGAGGGTTAGCGTTTATAGATATTTGGTTTAAACTTATACATATACCGCTTAGGGTCGGTAAGTAGGGTAAAACCAAATTGTTGGTATAAGCCGTGTGCATCTTGCGTGCCTAGCATAATATTACGCAAACCTTGCACCCATTCTTGCGCCAATAAAAACTTCATTATTTCTTTTGATAAGCCTTTACCCCTGTGGGGCTCTAAAACAAAAACATCGGCCAAATAGCCAAACGTAGCATAGTCGGTTACCAATCGGGCAAAGCCCACTTGTTCATCACCCAAATACACCCCAACACAATACGAGCCTTCTATCGATTTTTGCACTACTGCCATAGGTATTCCCTTTGCCCAGTATGATTGATGGCACAAATAGTTTTGTATTACTTGCAGCTGCAACAAGCCTTTATCATCAGAAATAGTGTAGCCACCTGCCAGTTCTGTTTGCATAATGCAATATAAATACGGGCTTATTTATTTACTAAAAATTAGTGCAGGGTAAATCCCTTCGGCCACTATATAGGTTAAGTCGTTTGTTAAAAGTTATCTGTAAAAAAGCAAAATTATCGTTAGAGTTGGGGTTGCCTCTCCCCTCGCCTGCTCTTCGTTTGGCTCCATCCCTAAATTTGTTTTTATCAGCAATATCAGCGGCTATATTACCTTTTGCTTGCCTCAGCAATGTATTATCGTAGTAAGGTGCGCTTACATCATCAATATAATCGGTAAATGTTTTTCTAAATGTAACCTCAACGCCAATAGACACGGTTTTATTCACTAATACTTTATAGCCACTTCCAATAGGTATTGATATGGCATATAAGCTATATGGTTTCGCTCCATTGGGAAGTCCTTGCCCTGCGGTTGAAAGCTCTTGCAAAGAGTACCACTGTCCATTTAGTTTACCGTAAGGTTTAAAATGAAACACACTAATACCTGTAAAAACATATAAGTTATGCCTACGATTAATATGGGTTGTAACTAATTTTTTCGATTGCCCTCTTACATTCCAGTTCAGTAATGAGTATTCTATCTGCAAGGCAGCATCCAAAATATCTGATTTAAAGTTTAGGTTACGCTGCTTACTATATAAATTTGATGATAGTGAATCGTCGGCCGCCAACTTTCCGTACGAAACATTAACTCTAACGGCTACTCTATTAGTAAAGTAATACCTAAGCCCGCCACTTACCACCGGTTTTAAACTAGCTGGGCTAAAACCGGCCCCACCCAAATCACCCGAAAAGTAAGCAATGCCCAAGCCACTGTATACTTCAAACCCATTAATGGGCATCTTGTTTTGTGCCCTACCAGCCTGAAAGGATGTTGCTATTACTAATAGTAATAGTACTTTATTTGTTTTAAGCATACTTAGTTATTAGTAATAGGGTAATACAAAGTTATCTACATTGTATGCTAATAAACAATAGCTATGGGCTAAACCCAAAAAAATATATTGGCAACAATTCGCTCATACAACAATCGGTCTGCTTTTAAGGTCTATTAATCTTAAAAACTTGCTACAACACTGTGTTATATTCACTTTTGTGTTCAAGTTTTATTTAAACACCTACTAGAAACTATATTACATCTATGAAAACTACATTTACCATTTTTGCATTATTTTTATCTCTTTGCCTTTCGGCTCAAGACACACTTAACAACTACGGGCTAAACAGCTGGGAATCATCGGGCAAGCAACCTCCTTTTGATTGGGAAGAGCCTATTGGCTGGACAAGCTCAAACTCGCTAACAGAATTTATTAGCGCGGGAGTTAGCAAAACCCAAATACCACAATCGGGTTCACTTCAAGCTCAAATAAAAACACTTAATGTTTTTGGGCAAAACGTACCGGGATTGCTTTTTTATGGAGATTTCCCCGTTTCTATATCTGATACTGCACGCATACCTCTTTTGGGTGGCGAACCTATGACTACGGTAAAAAGTATGGCTTATGGTTTGTACAATTTTACATCAAGCGATACTACCGATTCGGCTACTGTAATTATTGCTTTCAAAAAGTTTAATACCAGCACACAAAAGCCTGAGGCTGTTGCTATGGGAACACTAAGGCTTGCGCAAACCCAAGCAGGTTTGTACCCCTTTGTAGTTGATATTAAAATGCTGAATGGTACTACTCCTGACTCTGTTTCGATTACAATGATATCAACAGGTACTAGTGATTTTAAAAACGGCGGAATACTAACGGTTGATTTTTTACAGTTTACACAACCTTTGAGTGTTAACCCTATTATCCCTTCTACTGTTAGTATTTATCCAAACCCTGCACAAAACGAGGTGTTTATTGAGCTGCCCAATGCTAATAATACAGGCTATACCAGCTATACTATTACTGATATTATGGGAAAACAAATTGCTACAGGTACTATTGCCAAAAATAGTTTACTGCAAAAGGTTGATGTAGCTAATTTAAACAAAGGCTATTATTTTATTGTGCTTAACACAGCCAATGAAACAAAAACTTTTAAATTTATTAAAGAGTAACAAGTATCACTTAAAGATAAAACAAAGGGCGTTTTGGATATTCCAAAACGCCCTTTTTTTTTCAATATGCGTAGTGTTTATAGGTGTGCTTTTATATCGGCACAAATTTTTTCAAATGCTTCTTTTTCAAACTGTAGCTTTGGATTTGCAAAGTTCATATCACTCACTACCTCCATAGGCACAAGATGTATATGGGTGTGGGGCACTTCAAGGCCTATAACCGCAACGCCCACTTTTTTGCAAGGCACTGCTTTTTTTACGGCTGTTGCTACTTTTTGGGTAAATAGCATTAAGCCTGTGTAGGTATCGGCATCTAAATCAAAAATATAATCTACTTCTTTTTTAGGTACTACAAGAGTATGGCCATACTTTATAGGAAATACATCCAAAAAGGCGATAAAGTTATCGTCTTCGGCTACAATGTAGGCGGGTACCTCTTTGTTTATTATTTTGGTGAAAATACTAGCCATTATCTGCCTATTTCTAATACTTCAAGTTCTACAATACCGGCAGGTGCCTGTATTTGAGCAATTTCGCCCACTTTCTTACCCATAAGTCCTGCCCCTATCGGCGATTTTGCTGAAATTTTACCGCTTTTAAGGTCGGCTTCTCTTTCAGTTACCAATGTATAGGTTATTACAGCATTGTTTTTAAGGTTTTTAATGGTCACCTTGCTCAAAATCATCACTTTTGAGTTGTCTATAAGGCTTTCGTCTAATAAACGCGCATTGGCCATCATAGTCTCTGTAGCAGCTATCTTAGCTTCAAGCAAACCTTGTGCTTCTTTTGCTGCATCGTACTCGGCATTTTCCGACAAATCGCCTTTGTCTCTCGCTTCGGCTATTTGTGCTGATATAGCAGGCCTTTGCACCGTTTTCATATTGTGCAATTCTTCTTTCAGCTTATCTAAGCCTTCTTTAGTAAAGTAGTGAATTTCAGGTGGTGTACTATCTGTTGCTCGCTTTTTCATAAAGTAGTATCAAAAAGAAAAGTTCTGAACTCCTGTTGGAAGCTCAGAACTTTTATTCAAAAATATAATATGTTATTTAAATAGTAAACAGGTTGGGCAACATTTTATCGTTTTTCGCCCAAACCTAAACGGAAACCAAATGAATGGATACCTTGGAATGGGTTAGTACTGCGGTAAGAATAATCTATACCGATAGTGTTGGTGCCAAAAGGTACTTCAAAAGTAATACCTCCGCTAAAACCTGTTAAGGCATTGGTGCGTTTTTCAGCATCAAATAAATCTTGCTCGTAGGTAAAGGCTGTGCGTAGCATTACAAACTCTTTGTAAGCATATTCTACACCCACACCCATTTGGTTACGAGAAAATGTATTTGAAGTAAAGTTAGTGGCAGCAGTAAGCCTATGGAAATAAGTATTGCTATCTTTATCTAACCTGAAATCGTATGCGAAACCAATGTGTAATAATGATGGTAAGTTGAATTTAGCTGCTCTGTTTTCTAGCGTACTAGAGTATGAACCTTCGTTCACTGTTCCTGTAACTGACAAACCGTCTCCACGGAAAACCATATCGGGACCAATATTACGAAGAGAAATACCAAAGCGTAAATCATCACGGTATTTACCTTTTGAAAATTTTGCTTTACCCGCTGTACGTTTTACTGATGTGGTAGCGTATTGTATACCTGCATCCATTGCAAAACCTTGCGCTTTTACGTTTACTACTTCTTGCGAAATAGCACGCAGCAAAATACCGCCTGTTATTGATGAAGAGAACCTGTGTGCATAGGCAAAACCTATGTTTATAAACTGCGGCCTGTACGTACCCAAACCTCCTTCGGGTTGCTCAACTGTGGTAATGGGTATATCGCCAAAGGTGACAGAGTTTAGGGTTATACCCATAACTCCGTTTTCACCAATACGCTGACCTAAACCTATGTTGTTGATATTTACCCCTGATGGCACTAACCAATTGGTACGAGCCATAGTGATTTCGGTAGAGTTTATTTGAGCTAAACCTGCAATGTTTAGTGTAGAAGATTCTATACCTCTAACTGTTGCGGTGTTTACTCCTCCCCAACCTGAACTACGAGACCAACCGTTAACTAAAAGTTCTGTTGCTCCTGCTTGTCCTGCACGGTCGGGGTTACCTGCCTTTGCGGTAAATATACTAGCAGAAATGCCTGCTAAAACTAACGTATGCTTTAAAAATTTTTTCATGTACTAATCCGTTTAATTATTAGAAGGTATCCAAATCTATCTGCCTCATTATACCAAACCATTTCAAAATTTTGGTACCAACTCCTTCAGCATCAACATGTATAATATACATACCCGATGCAATAGGTACGTTGGCTTGGTTTTTCAAATCCCAATCAACAAAAGTTTGGTCGTCATCTTTTTTAATAGTTCGTACTAAAGTACCGCTAAAGGTAAATATTTTAACAGTGGTCTTTTTAGGTAGGTTTATAAACCTAACCCTATTATCAAGCCTGTTACCTTCATATTCTGAGTGCGCATAGTATGGGTTTGGAACCACTCCAATTAATTCTAATGCACTTTTCTTAGCTGATTGTGAGTTAAGATCGGGTGCAATATCATTAGTGCTAAAATTATACAAAGGCATCGTTTTGTTCAATGTTGTATCGTTAGTAGCATTGTAGTTACGGTATGGTTTTTTAGTGCGTATGCGTATACGAACCTCGTATGGAGGTATACCATTGCTTAGGTTTACTCCAGTTTCAGCAAGAGCAGGCATTACATACATGGCTTGACCAAATACACGCCTACGATCAAGAACACTGTTTGAGTTTAGTAAAGGCTGGTATGCAGCTCCTTCATCGTATATAGGGCCTACATAATTTACCGCTCTAAAGCTACCCATTATATAAAAGTAATGTTTACCTCCAATTACTACACCTTGTGAAGATGTTAAGCGAGTGGTAGGGTTCCAAATCATATCGGTACCGTTTTCATTAGGAAGGTTTGAGTCTTCACCAAAAATGATGTTCAAACGCTCGCCTGTTTCAACGTTTATAGCATAACCAGGGAACCAGCTACGACCCATATCGCCATTTGTCATTGGTTTAAAGTCTTTATCCAATGATGGGCTACGACGTAATTGGAATTTCTCAGCGTTACCTATTGATAATGCGGCATCTTCTGACATTTCTATTACTGCACAACGTGTCCATTTTGATTTATCCGGCGTTAATACTATATCAACACTAGCCAATTCAGAGAAAGGATTGTCTGTTAAAGGTTGTTGAGAGAATGCAGGGCCATAAGTTGTACGACCTAATGCGTTTGTACCGGCTCTTGCAGCTAAAGCATAAGGGGCTATACGACCTTCAAGCATTTTTTCCCAACGCTCACGCGGATCGATTGGAACGCTATTATTTGCAAAGTCATGCGTGTAGCTAATATCACCGTATGATGGTGAACCATTACGACCTGCACGTATCCAGTTTAACCAAGAGAAGTTTGGATTTGTGGCAAATCCATCGTTATCCTGCATACCTGTTAGCCATGGTTTGTTGTTTCCTGCAAACTCCATAGTGGCTTCTAAGAAACCGTTTGAGTTATCTTCTAAGTTATCAGGGTCACCAGGGCCTACTGATTGTTTAACATTTACAGATAAACCCCACTTAGTAATAATTTGCTCGTTCTCTAACTCTATTACTGTATCAGACATTACTGATTCATTAGTAGTTTTATTGGTCAGCAACCAACGAGTACGGAATGGGTTGGTAATTGAGTCAGGTATTTGACTTGCTCCCCTACTCAAAAATACTGAATCGATAAAACGTATTTCATAATCACCTTTTACAATTTTAAAAGGGTCTACTACTTTAATATCAACCGGGCCTGCACCACCTTTGTACTTAATCAAGTTTATTTTGTGGTCGGGGCTGTTTAATATAGCTTCTTCAGATTCAGCAGTTAATTCTAAAACTTTACCACCATTACCTTTACCAGCATAGCGGGTCATTGAAGGGCCATCACCATAGGTTGCACCAATTGCAGTACCCTCGCCTCTTGGCTCTGGTTTGTGAGGTATTACTCTAATTACATCAGAGGTTAACCTACCGCCTAAGTATTGAAGATCTTCACTAGCATCATTGGTAAGGTGAGCGTATGCCACTACTAAGTAGTAATACGTTTTAAAGTTCACCATACGCTTATCTTTTGAAGCAAATAAGTCTTCTGTAAGTGTAAATGAGTGTAGTATACCTTCGTTACTACCGTTTACTTTTTCGCGAGGGATACGAGCTTGTACATTACCATCAAATTCTTGATTAATAATTTGCCCTACATCATCTTTAATATCGCATTGGAATACTACACGTGCTTTATCAACATTGTCTAAATCACCAGTAGTTACGTTAGCATCTTTTAGTTGGTAAACTATATAACCTTGAAACTTGTAGTCAAGTTGCTTACCAGCACCACTTATTACGTACTCTTGATATTTTTCTACCCTAGGGCTGTTAGTACCTGTAAAGGTAAATATTACTTCCCTATCCAATTCGTTGGTAATAACTTGTGGAGCATCGGGACCATCAATAATATCAAAGTTGTTGTTGAATAGTTTTTGAGCTTTATCACTTGCCAAACGTAGTAAGCTAAGTGAACCTGTAGCACCACCTGTGGTAGTTCGTGCCCAAACAACACCTACAGTAACATAGTTAACTGCACCCGGCTCTAACACAAATGGCCCTGAAGATTGTATGTACCTACGGTCACCAGGTGTATTACCTGCTGATTTTTCATGCCATCCGCCTGATTTTGCAGGATCGTCTGGGAACATAAAGTCGGTACGTGCACCTGTATTGTAACCGTTACCTCCAAAGGTAACTGATGAACCATCTTTCCAAATACCGCGAAGGTATCCGTAGTAGTGTTCAGCTAAGGTTGGGTTACCAATTACAGAAAAGTCATTGTTATAGTATACAAATTTTGCTAAACCTAGTTCGTTTCCGTTTGCATCACGAGGGCCTTCAAAAAAGTCAGTACCCACTGATGGTGGATTTACACCATATCCTAAAATACCTTCGTCATCGTCATCACCATTATAGCAAAAACCTAAATCACGGCTGGTATCGCAACCTACATAGTCATCAGAGTAGTTTCCTAAATCCGCATCTACCCACTGACCGAAGTAACATTCTCTTACTGCGTCTGACGAACGGTTGGTGATTTTAGTTTTATAAAAGGTCATGTTGTTAATCTCATCGTTTGTTTTAAACGCAAACGCTGTAGTAACTAATTCAAGACCGATAGGTATACCCGATGTTTCAGAGTGAATATTACCTCTATCGTTATATATAAAGGTTAACATTTGATCAGGTTGATCAGCAGGTGTATTTTTATCTGAAGGACGAAGAGGATCAAGTACAGGGTAATCAATAGTATAATCATAAGTACCCGAACCATCAACATCAAAGTAAGGAGCTAAAATCCTTGATTCTTTGAAGCTAACATCACCATTACCTGGATAATCTTTAATATCGTCAGTAGCTTCATTTGGATCAGCAAAAGCATCTTCAATTTCGGTACGACTAATTTTAAAGATTTTATCGTAAAACTTACACCTTCCTGCTTCAGTTGATGCACTTAGGGTATCTAAAGGGCCAGGGTAGTAATCACTACCACTTTGGCGGTAGGTCATAGCCGCAACTTTAAGGTTACCGCCCGGATCTAAACCACCTATCCAAATAGCACCGGCAAAAAGCGAGTTTTTACGTATAGTGTTTGATGTAGCATCAACCTTGGGTATTTCGTACTTGGCAACACTATTCAAATCCCACCACATATCGCCACCGTTAAGTATACGGGCACGTACGTTATTTATATCAAGATCTGATTGAAAGGTAGCTGGCTCACAAGCTGCCGCCTTACGTTGCAATTTATTTGATCCTAGAGAGGATGGCAGCCCTATTACCTCTTTTGCCATTATATCGGTTGTTCCGATGAGTAGCAAAATAGCGGTATAAACAACTGCCGATATATTTTTCTTTATCATAACTGAATGATTTAAAAGTCTTACTTAATTAAAAATCTAATGAGATACTTAAACGTATCCTACGGGGCAAGCCATAGAAACCGGGGTTTGCAAGAGCTGTGTTGTACAAATCAACAAATGATTGTGCATCAACAGCGTTACGAATAGACTCACGTCCAAGGTTAGAGCTTAACCATCCATCATCAGTAGGCGAACCAGTGTATGGATGCACCGCCCTAATGTTGTTAATGTCAAGGAAGTTTTGAATCCAGAACATAAATTTAAGTTGACCTTGTTTAACGTTACCTGATTTGTTACGACCTAATTTTACCATCACACCTTTGTAAATATTAATGTCGTTTTGTAATTGCCAAGGCAAGCGTGAACCAAATGGAGTTCCTTTAATCGGGCTACGAACAACCACACCTGCTTGTGCATTTGGTGTAGCTTGTTGGTTGGCTGTGTATGGCAAACCTGAAAATGCGTTGAAAATTATACCCACACCGGCATTTTCAAACACTTTTGATTTTCCCCATACAGGGCCATCGTATTTATCACCACCTTGGAAATCGTAGTAAAGATTTAATTTAATGTTATGTCTTACGTCAACGTTTAATGGGAACAGAGTACGTAAGTTAGGAAGACCTACTGATATAAGTGCTGCTTGTGAACCAGTGCTTGAACCGGTACCATCGGCAAACATAAGGGTATAGTTCGCATCCATATTAAGGTTGCCCAACCCTCTCATTTCATATTCTAACCTAAAACTTTTAATGGTTGAGAAATCTATATTTCCGTATGATGTATAATCAATAGGATATGCGTAGTTGTAACGGAACAACTGTATAAGGTTACGTTGCTCACGGTAAGAAGCTACTATACTAAGTGCTGCTTGGTATGCTGATGTATTATCGGTAAGCCTTTGTTTGAAACCTAACTCGTAATCGGTAGTTGTTTGTGGTTTCAAGTTAGGGTTGTTTACAATAGATGTAGGGTTAAACCTTAGGTAGAAATAATCATCAACAGTAGTAAATATGTTTGATGGTCTTTGAGCTATAACATCATAGCTGGCAAAAAACCTTGATGCTTGGTTGATAGGAAAATCAAACCAAATACGAGGTAATACGTTTATTACCGGTTTGTAATCAGTAAATGAGGCAGTGGTTACTACTTCGTTTTCGCTATCTACTAAGTATGGTTGTATTTTACCTGTACGTGATGCATTAGCAATAACAGAAGGGTCGGCTACTTTTATACCGTCTTTGTTAAACCATTCGATACCATTACGGTATCCTAAAATACGGCTAGGGTTTTTAATGTTATCTACATAAACAGCGTAATCGCTACCAATGCTTCCTGGGTGAGTTACATCACTACCACCAACTTCTTTTACTTCACCTGCTGAACGTATTGGGTATAATGAGAATGGATCTTTTAGTACGGGTAGGTTATTATCAAACCTTTCTACACGCACACCAACACGGAAAATCAAATCTTTAAAGGCAAATTTATCTTGAACAAACATTGCTGAATAAATAGGCATATATGCACCTATTTCGCGTTTGCTTGGGTCAAGGAAATCATTTATACCACGGTTTCCTGTAATTTTATTACCTAAGTAATCGTAACCAAAATAGTTTACATAGCGGTTACCGTTGTTTAGCAACTCATCAGCACTAAAATCACTAAGCTGAAAATCATTAGGATCGAAAGAATTTATATCAACATAAGAGTTTTCAGTAATAGGGTTACCATAATTATCTGTAACACCACGTGCTATTAACCTACTTCTAAAGTTTTTATCAAATGTTGATTGCCCTTCTGATTGGCGGTAGTTGTAGCGAACAGTATCTTTAAATATACCATTCTCGTCAAACACTGGTATAGGATTAGAGTTGTCTAACTCAATACCGTTGTTCATCAATTGCCACATCAAAGTCCACAAACCGTTTGATGATACGTTCCAAGAGCGAGAAACCCTTTGTTCGTAGTAAACACCAAACTTAATGTCATGGCCTTTAATACTTACCTCACCTGAGGCGTTTAAACTGTATTGTTCGTTTTGGCTTTTACCGTAACCTGAAGTTAAAGTACCAACATTATTCCACATTTGTGAATAGATAGCAATTGGGTTTTGGCCGTTAACCAAACCGGCATTACTACTACGAACATCAAATATAGAGTTGATAGCATCTTGACCTAATAGGTTGTAGTATGCTGATGTATAGTTGGCACGTATTGGGTTACGAGTATTACTACGATCGAAAGTAAACAAGGTATCAGTAGGTCTGTTACCTGTTTGGCGGTAGTAATTTTTAATATAATAGGTTTGACCATTATAGTTAATAGTGTCGGGAGAAGAGTTTTCGTTTCCACCACCTACAAACTCAAAGGCAGGGCGGCTGTATGTTTTGAAACGACCTAAGTAACCGTAATCAAAAATATTGTCTTTGTGAACAACGTCTTGGCTGGTATTCCAGTTTGACTGATATTCTAACCTTACGGTGTAGTATGCACTTTCAACCAATCGCTTTTCGTTATTCTTATTATCTTCAGAGGTGATTAACCTTTGTGTAAAACTTAAATAACTTAATAAACTGTGTTGTATGCTTTGTGAGTTGTTGTTGTAGTTGAAAAGGTTGTTGTTGTAGTTATAGTTTACGTTGTTTACGTAATCGTATTTGGCTCCAAATATTACTTGCACTTTGTCTGTAGGCGCATAGTTTAAGTTACCAATTGCAGTTACTACATAAGAGGGTACATTGGGACTTGCCTGAACATTTACCAAATCTCCTTTTGTAATAAACTCAGCAGAAGGCACAAAACCCTGACCTTGTGGTGCAGAGCGAATTGGATTTTCTTCTAATTCTTTAAGTTTATCTTCTTTTACCCTCCAAACACCAATAGCTGATGGAGAACGATCGGCCTGATAGTTAAAGTTACCTGCAAAAGAGTAACCCAAAACAGTACGTTCAGTAGAACGTCCTTTATTTTTTATCATAACAGGACCTGTAAGAGCCATCTCTATAAGGTTAAAGTGGTATTTATCAAACAAGCTTGAAGTAATACCCTCGAAGTGAGCATTAAAACGGCTTGAAGGTGGAGGGGTGGTGATACTGATGGCACCACCGGTAAAATCACCATATTCTGCTGATACACCACCGGTAATTATGTTAGTTTGGCCGATACCACTTTGAGGGAGGTTTATGTTACCAATTACCCTAACACCATCAATATAGTATGCTGTACCTGACGTACGTGCACCCCTAAAACTAGGTGTACCACCATCTATTGATATTGTACCCGCAACAGTATTACTTAAACTGTTTACACTACGAGTAGGTATTTTTTTAACATTGTCAATAGTGCGACCTAACTCATCTCCTTTTACAATAGGAGGGCGAGCTTTTTCTGTGATTACTACTGCACCTACATCTAAAACAGCTTCACCAATTTGAACATCTTGAAAGGTGATAGCATCTGGACGAACGGTTAAGTCTTCGATTTTCTTAGACTGATAACCTGAGTATGATACTAATATATCGTACTTACCAGGTTTTAACCCTTTAATCTGAAACTTTCCATCAAGATTTGTAGCAGCACCGGTAATGCGCTGTCCTCCTTGTGTGGCTTGTACTGTGGCACCAATTAAGGGTTCTTTGGTGTCCATATCTAGGACAGTTCCCCTAATCTCGCCTAACTGCGACTGTGCAATGGCACTCGCAGAAATTAAAACACCTAGTAAAAACAGGTAGACTTTTCTTCTCATATCAGCTTGGTTTGGTATTATTACAACTCTTGGGCTTACCCCTAAAATTGGGGGCACAATTTAAAATTAATTTTACACTTAGCACAAAAAAACACTAAACATTTACTTTTATTAATTCAACGTCATTTGTATCAACCATCAGTTTTACCCGACTAATTGCAATAGCCTTTATGGCTATACTAACGATATATTTACAATTGAGGTTGTAATGCTCACAATTTTTTTTCGTTTCCACCGTTGCAATATCCTTATTATCAACTGAATTATTTGTTATAAGTTTTTTTATTTCGGCTAAAACGTAAGCGAAATGCCAAATCTTATCCTGCGCGGCATGGTATAAAAACCGGGGTTTGCCAATGCTGTATTGTATAAATCAACAAACGCTTGCTGGCTAACAGCCTCTTGTGCAGCTTTTTGTCCCTGTGCTGATGCTAACCAACCATCGGTATTTGATGAACCTGTATAAGGATGTATAGCACGGATGTTTTTTATGTTGAAAAAATTATTACCCCATAGGCTAAAACGTAACATACCCATTTTGTATTTACCATTATCGTCTCTACCAAATTTTACAGGTACTTCTTTAAAAATACTAATGTCGTTTTGCAACTGCCAAGGCAACCTTGCACCAAATGGTGTTCCTTTTATAGGGCTACGTGTTGCTGCACCACTTTGAGCGTTGGCGGTGGGTTGCTGGTTGGGGGTATAGGGCAAACCCGAAAACGCGTTTAGGTTTACTACAATGCCCATATTAGCCAATACTTGTTTTCCTTTTACTGTAGGGCCTTTATAGTTATCGCCACTTTGTGTATAGTAGGTAGCGTTTAGCTTAATATTATTGCGTACATCAAAACTAAGGGGAAACAAGGTGCGCAGGTTGGGTTGACCTGATGATACCAGTGCTTGTTGAGAACCTGCTGACGATCCTGTACCATCAGCAAACTGAAGGGTGTACGACATATCTAAATTTAAACTTTTTGTAGCGGCGTAGGTATATTGTGCTGTAAAGCTTTTTACTGTTGAAAAATCGATGTTTGCAAACGAGGTATAACTTACCGGAAAAGCATAGTTGTACCTATACAATTGTATAAGGTTGCGTTGTTCTATATAAGCAGCCGAAAGTGATAGGGCTGATTTTGCTGATAATCTTTGCTGAAAACCTAACTCGTAATTGAACGATTGTTGGGGTTTTAAATTTGGGTTACCTATAACATCGGTAGGGTTAAAGGGTAAAAAATAGTATTGGGCTACTGTAGCAAAGTTATTGGTAGGTCTTTGAGCCAATACATCGTAGCTGGCATAAAAACGTGCCATTTGATTAATAGGAAACTCAAAATACAAACGGGGCAATACCATTATTTGTGGTTTATAATCACTAAAAGCACTGGCATTTACACTGGTTTGAGCTGCATTTACCAAATAAGGCTGTATGGTACTTCCTCTTGATTTTTCAGCAATCACAGCAGGGTCTGAAACTTGCAGGCCTTGTGCATTGTACCAAGTAGTGCCATTGCGGTAGCCCGTTACTTTTGTTGGGTTACGAGCATCATCAACATACACCGTATAGTTATTACCTACGCCATTGGGGTGCTCAATTGTTTTTCCATTTATCTCCTTCACTTCTCCTACTGTTTTGGCATCGTACAATAAAAACGGGTCTTTTAGTACGGATTGATTGTTATCAAAACGTTCAACCCTTAGCCCTGCGCGTACAGTTACTTCACCAAAAATCATTTTATCTTGAACAAATGCAGCGGCATAGTTTGGCATATACGCTCCCACACTACGGTTTTGTTTATCGCCAATAAAATTGCTAATGCTGCTGCTTCCTCTTTGTATATTGCCTAAGTAATCATAGCCAAAGTAGTTTACATAACTATTACCATTGTTCAATAGCTCATCAGCATTAAACATGTTTAATTTAAAGGTACTTGGGTCAAACGAGTGTACATCAATAAAGCTGGTTTGGGTAATGGGGTTGCCGTTAGCATCTACTGCCCCATCAGCAATTAATTTTTGGCGCAATCGTGCATCAAAGGTCGATTGTGTTTCGGTTTGCCTAAAGCCATAGCGCACTGTATCGTTAAATACGCCATTAGCATCTGTAACCAATATCGGGTTGTCGGTATCCAATGCCAACCCGTTATTAGCCAGTTGCCACATCAACGTCCACAAACCATTGGCACCTGATAAATTCCAACTGCGTTGCAAACGTTGTTCAAAATAAACCCCAAAACGTAGCTCGTGTACTTTTGTGCTCAATTGGCCTGAGGCGTTTATGCCTATTTGCTCGCTTTGGCCTTTGCCATAGCCTTGTACACCCAGACCCACATTATTCCACATATTAGAGTACACGCCTATAGGATTTTGTCCGTTTACCAATCCCGCATTGCTACTACGTATTTGTGTAATAGAGTTAATGTTGTCTTGCCCCAACAAGCGGTAATAGGCTTCGGTATAGTTAGCACGTAAGGGGTTGTGTGTGTTGCTTCGGTCAAAAGCTACCATAGTATCTATTAGCCTATCGCCGGTTTGGCGGTAATAGTTTTTTAGGTAATACATTTGTCCGTTTGCCCACACGGTATCAGGGTTGCCATTCTCACCTCCCGTTCTTAGCTCGTAGGCAGGTGTGGTGTAGGTAGTAAACTTACCTACATGCCCATAGCTAAAAAAGTCGTCGCCATGTACAGGGTCTTGAGTTCTGCTTTTATCTAACTGGTAATCCAACCTTATATTATAATAAGCATCTTTCAACACCCCGCCTTCTTTAACCTTTAGTGTGTGGGTAAGGTTAATGTAGGTAAGCAGGTTATGACTTATGGTTTGTGAGTTGTTGGCCGCATTAAATAAACTGTTGGCGTAGTTGTAATTATAGGCATTGCCATAATCATACTTTGCCCCCAATAGTATTTGTATAGCTTTATTAGGTGTAAAATTAAGCTCACCAATAACCGATGTGCTGGTTGATGGTACATTTTGATTGGCGCTTACCAGCTCCAAATCGTTTTTGGTAATAAATTCAGAAGCAGGTACAAACCCTAAACCTTTTGGTGCCGAGCGTATTGGCACTGCCTCCAATTCTTTTAGTTTGTCTTCTTTTACCCGCCATACCCCACCTGCGGGTGGTGTTCTATCGGCTTGGTGCTGAAAATTAGCTGACAATAAATAACCTAGCTTTACTTTTGCCGTATCTCCTTCTCTTTTTCTGTTTTTCACCCACAAAGGCCCCATAAAAAACGCTTCGGCATAGTTGTTATGGTATTTATCAAAAAGGCTTGAGCTTATTACTTCCACTTTACGTATAGTTGCCAAAGTTGGCCTTGGTGTGGTAATATTTATAGCACCACCTAAAAAATCGCCATACTCTGCCGAGAAACCACTAAGGGTTACAGCTATATTAGCTGCATTTGACGGGAAACCTGATATATTACTATTAGTAAGCCATACCCCATTCCAAAATACCTTGTTTGCTGTTGGTCTTGAACCATTAACAATCAATCCGCCACCATCTAAAGCAAATGTGCGTGGGGTTTGATTTACTAAAGCACTTAAATTGTTACGGTTAGGGTTTTCGCTTACATCATGAACTTTGGGTTCAATTGGTGGTAACTTTTTATAGCCTGTAAACACAACCTCAGGAGTAATTGCAGTTGAAGACTCAAGCATAATAGCTACCGCCGTGTGCCGCTCTTGCAACACTTCTACATCAGTAATCTCTTGTGGTGAATACCCTACAAACTGTACAAACACACTGTATTTGCCTATATTTAGTCGCCTAAAAGTAAACTTACCACTCTCATCGGTATAATCATTGGCTATCACTTTACCGTCTTGTTTCACAGCCACCAAAGCATAGTCAATGGGTTCTTTGGTATCTTTGTCTTTTACGGTAATTCTTATCTCGCCCGTAGTAGTTTGGGCTATTAGGGCACAAGGCAGCATAAGGTAAAGGCATAGGTATAGTATCCTTTTCATAAATAGGTATTTTAGGGGGTTAAAGAAAATAGTTTGCTAAGCCCTTGTGGAGGGGGCTATTTATGATACAGTGCGCAGTAAGATTTTTTTACAACTGTTTTATTTTTTGAAACAGATAGTTTGAAATCTTATAATAGGATTCATGAGTCCAGCCACCTGTGTGACTTGTTATAATAACGTTAGGAAAGGCCAGCAGGTTGGAAAGTTGCAAACGTTCGTCGAAAGTATATGAAGGTAAGTTTTCATTTTCTAACACATCCAGCGCAACTCCGCGTAGTTTGCCGCTTTGCAATGCGGTGATTATATCGGCAGTACGCATTATTTTACCCCTTGATAGGTTGAGTAAGAATACGTTTTTATGAAATTTTGACAGGTATTGGGTAGTGATAAGCTCCTTTGTTTCAACAGTTAACGGTATATGAAAACTAAGTACATCGGCTTGTTGGTATAGGGTTTCCATATCAACCTCCTGTACTTGTGCATTGCCAAAATCGGTTTTGTATTTATCATAGGCAATAATTTTACAGCCAAAGCCGCTAAGTTTTTGGGCAAATGAGCTGCCTGTATTACCGTAGCCAATAATACCAACGGTGAGGCTTGATAGTTCTACACCCCTATTCCCTTCTCTCTCCCATATAAAGTCGTTTTTTATTTCTATATACGATTTATGGATATTGGTAATTAGCGATAACAGCATCCCTACTGCCTGCTCGGCAACGGCATCTCTGTTTCCTTCGGGGGTATTAAAACAAACTATTCCTTTGCTTGTAGCAAACTCTAAATCAATAATTTCAAGGCCTGAACCTGCCCTGCCAATAAACTTTAGTTGTGTGGCTGCTTGCAGCACTTCTTTATCAATAGTGGTTTTTGAACGTACTATAAGCCCAACATACTCACCTATTATGGGTATTACTTCCTCTTGCTTTATTGCAGGCCTATAATCTACCTTATAACCAATAGTGGGCAATTGCTCCACAAGGTATTGGTGCACATCATCAATAATAAGTACAGTACCTTTTTGATTCATATTATTGCCACATGGGAAAATATTCCAACTTCACTTTCTCCATAAAAAATATACGTGCTGTGGTTTCAAATGCTGTTGTATAATCCGACACAAAGAATTTATAATCGGGTGTACCTTCAGTATTCAGTAGGTTTTTAGCTTTTAAGGTAGCCTCTACTTGTTTTGCTACTACTGTTGTAGAATCAATTACCTGTACGTGGTTTTTGTTTTTTTGATAATACTTTTCTATCTGGTTTTGTATTAGCGGATAATGGGTACAGCCTAATACCAAAGCATCAATATCATTAAGCGGTTTTTTATCTAAATAGCTGTTAATAATAGTTTGGCTGATATTATTATTATAAAAACCTTCTTCTATCATTGGTGCTAAAAGAGGTGTAGCCAATTCAGAAGCCTGAAGGTTGGGTGCTGCTTTTTTTATCTTTTTTGAGTATGCTCGGGTACTAACTGTGCGTTTGGTAGCTATTATACCCACCTTGCCCTGTTCTACATTTTGGGCTACGTGTAACGATATAGGGTCTATAACGTTTATCAACAAGTCTTTATCGGCAAACATGGGCAACAATGCCTGATAACCTACTGATGAGGCTGTATTACAGGCTATAACCACCATTTTACAATGGTGCGAAAGCAAAAAGGCTGTTATTTTTTTTGAATAATGCTTTATTGCTTCGCTTGATTTATCCCCGTAGGGCAAGTGGGCAGTATCGCCAAAGTATATAAAACTTTCGTGAGGCATTTGCTTGGCTATGGCGCGCGCTACGGTGAGGCCGCCAATTCCTGAATCGAAAATACCTATGGGTTGTTGATTGTTATGCACGGTTGGTTATTTTAACATATCAATTTAGTAGTAGTTTTGCTTTAACTTCTTCAATGATATTGTATTCTTTATCATAAAACAATACCCCTAGTTTACCGCTATCGTATATCAAACTAAAGCCATACCCAAGCGCAATTTCTTCAACAGCCTTTTTAATTTTTTTATCAATGTTGACGTATTTATTTTTTATCAACTCTTCAGCCTGTTTCTGTACTGTAAAGAGAAAACTATCCAAGCTATTTTTCGCCGCATTCACACGGATGACTATACTATCTGATAGAAAATGAGTATTCACTATATCATTAGTCATGGCTTTATATAGTTCTTCTAACTCTAACTCTCGCTCCTTGACCTCAGTACTTAATTTTGCTATTGCTATATCAAAAAGGCTATCGGCTGTTTTGGTTTCAGGTAAAAGTGCTCTCAATGAATCTAAGTGCAGGTACCCTATTTTACCTTGACCATTGGCAAACAAACAAGTAGAAACTAAAAAAAACAGTAAATAGAAATAGCTTAGACATTGCATTTTACCACTATAAAAAAAGCCCCTTAAAAAGGGACTTTTTAGATTGAATATTTTTTTGGTTGAGCTGAATTATTTTATTTTCAACTTCTTTTTCACCTCATCGATGATATTATCGTTGGGTTGTGTGTATAGTAAGCCACCAATGCTTGCATCAATAACATAAGTATAGCCTTTGTCTTTGGCTACTTCGGCAATAGCTTTTTTAGCTTTTTCTATAATAGGCTCATACACTTCTTGTGTTTTTTTAGCCACATCGTTTTGTGCAGTTTGCTGTAATTTATTTATAGCTTGTCCTAACTCTTGCAAGTCTGAAACTAATAAATTAAACAAAGGGTCGCCAATTGGCTCAACACCTTTATTTTTTGTAATAGCTTCTTGGTATTCTTTGTATTTTTTGTTGTAATCGTCTTCTTTGCGGGCAAGAGCATCTTCATACTTCTTTCTAAACTGCTCAATAGTAGAGTCTGCCATTTGCTTTTCAGGCATCAATACTATAAGCGAATCGCTATATATGTATGCAATTTTTTGTTGGGCTTGTAAAGCATTTGCACACACAAATAGGAATAAAGCAAAGGCAAAGGTTTTAATACTGTTTTTCATCGTCGTTTGTATGGTTTGTTTTTCTTTTTTAAAAGTTCAGTTCAATCGTCCAATTTTTGTGCAAAGTAAAGCTATTTTTACTATTCCTCTTCAGGTGCTTGTCCGCCACCTTCACCTGTTGTAGAAATTCCTAATTCTTCCAACACTTCATCACTTCGGTCATACTTTGCATTGGTATATAACATGGTTACCCCTCCCGATTTATCAAATATAAAATCAAGCGCATTGTCTTTAGCTACTTTTTGTATGGCTTCAAACACTTTATCTTGTATGGGTTTTACCAATTCTTGTCTTTTCTTAAAAAGTGCGCCATTAACTCCAAATTTTTCAATTTGGTACTCACTTAGCTCTTTCTTTTTGGTTTTTATCTCTTCAATACGGCCTTTTATTACATCCTCAGTAAGTAAAACTTTCTCTGTCTCTAAGTTTTTCTCCAGAGAAACTATTTCTTCTCTCTTTTTTTCAATCTCTTTCTCCCACTGCTCCGAAAGAAAGTTAAGCTCGGTTTGCGCCGATTTGTAGCCCGGCATTAAGTTTAGTATGTATTCACTATCTACATATGCAAACCTTTGGCCAAAAAGTGGCACAGTGATAAAAAATGCGACAATGCAAAGAATTTTTTTCATGTTGTTATTCTGTTTCTGCAAGTTTCTATAATTGTTGACCTATGAAAAAGTGTATTTGCCCTTTGTTTGATCCGGGTGTGTATGGGTTGGCATCAAAACCATACCCCCAATCTACACCTAGTAAACCAAACATTGGTAAGAATATACGCACACCAACGCCACCCGAACGCAAAAGGTTGTAAGGGTTATAATCTTTAAACTTACTCCAGCTATTACCTGCTTCTAAAAAGCTATGTACATATATGGTAGCTTGTGGGTTTGGAGATACGCGGTAGCGTAGTTCCATAGTAAATTTATTGTATATGGTGGCACCTACGTAGTTGCCCAATGTACCATCACTATTTATAGAACGTGGGGTAACTGAGTTATCGCGGTAACCACGCATAGATATAAGCTCTCTACCATCAAGGTTAAAGCCTATTAGCCCCGCACCACCCACATAAAAACGCTCGAAGGGTGAATTTCCTATATCTCTGTTATAAAAGCCCATAAAGCCTGTACGAACCATAGAGGCTAAAACTAAGTTTTTGGCCAGTTTGGTATAGTGCATTGCATCAAACTTCCATTTGTGGTATTCAATCCATTTAAATTTATCTTGGGTTGATGCGCTTTTATAATCAATGCCTGTAAACAAAGACATTGGGGGTGTAATTTGAGTAGAGAAGTTAAACTGTGAACCTGCTTGAGGAAATATCATATCATCGGTAGAGCTACGCGATAGTTGTACACGCAGGTTGATATTGTTTGAGCGACCATCGGCAAACTCAAAAATACCCGATTGATAATTTTTAAGGTTATAGTGTTGGTAGTTTAATGAGTAGTTGATGGTGAAAAAGTCATCAGGCCAACGTAAGCGTTTACCTAAACCTAAACTAGCTCCTGATATTTTAAGGCTTGACTGATTTCCGCTTGTACCAAACTTTTGTATTGAGTGATACATACTGAAGGATAGTGAATTGGGGCGTTTACCTCCAAACCAAGGTTCAGTAAACGAAAAGTTATACGATTGGTAGTACTGCCCGTTTGACTGTGCTCTGAGGCTAAGGCGTTGTCCATCGCCTGACGGGTAGGGATCCCAACCGCCTTTTTTAAACATTTTGCGGGTAGCAAAGTTTGATATGGTTAAACCTAATGTGCCTACTATAAACCCTTGTCCAAAACCACCTGAAAGCTCTATCTGGTCGCTTGATTTTTCTTCAACTTTATACTCAATATCAACTGTACCTGCTGCGGGATTTGGCTTGGGTTGCACATCCATTTTTTCAGGATCAAAATAACCCAATGCTACTAACTCTCGTATTGAACGCTGTATATCGGTACGGCTAAATTTCTGTCCAGGCCTTGTACGTATTTCACGCAAAATAACGTGGTCGCTGGTTTTGGTATTTCCTGTTACAGTTACATTGCTAATAGTAGCTTGTGGGCCTTCTTGTATACGTATTTCAAGGTCAATAGAGTCATTATCTACTTTTACCTCTACGGGTACTACTTGAAAAAACAAGTATCCGTCATCCATATACAGTGCTGATATATCGTAACCTCTTGGGTTCATAAATAATCGACTTTCTAAGGTCGATTGATCGTATACATCACCGCGCTTAATATCTAATAGTTTACTCAGTGTATCCGATGTAAACTTTGTATTCCCTGTCCATGTGATATTACGGAAATAATATTTTCTTCCTTCGTTGATGGTTAGTTGAATATCTACCGATTTTTCGTCGTGCAAGAAAAAGGTATCGGTCACTAAAACAGCATCTCTAAAGCCCAAGGTATTGTAATAGGCTACTATTTGACTTTTTTCTTCGTTATACGTGTCTTCAATAAATTTAGAACGCTTAAATATTCTCCACCACGATTTTCGTTTTGTATCACTAAACAGCTTACGCAGTTTTGATGAGGGTACATTTTGGTTACCCACAAAAACAATGTCGTTAACCTTCATGCGCGAGCCTCTGTCAACCTTAATAGTTAGCTTAACAAAGTTTTTACGAATAGGATCGGGAGTTTCAGTTATTTCAACACTTACATTGTAGTAGCCCTTTTCTTTAAAGTGCTCTAACACCTCATTACGTGTACGTTGTATTACGTTTTCAGTAACTATTTGCCCACTTTGTAGGCTAAGTGCATCTTCACGAAGGTTTTTGGCGTGTCTTTTCTTTAATCCGCGTATAGATATACCCGGGGTAGATAAGCGGGGACGTTCTTCAAGATAAAAGTCTATCCAAATTTTTCCGTCCTCAATTTTGCGTAAACGAACCTGGACATTAACAAAGAATTTTTGTTTCCACAGGTTATCAATTGCTTTTGTAAGCTCTTCGCCGGGTAGGCTTATTACCTGCCCTTCATACAAACCCGATAGGGTGGCTAGTATACGCTCATCTAAAAATTTAATGCCTTTAACCCCCACACCCCCTATTGTATACTTTTTGGGGCTTTGGTAGTTCATTTCAAAGTAACCCGTATCAGTCTGCGCTTGAAGAAGCACGGGAAATAATATTAACAATAATAATTTTATGTGCTTCATTCTGCTATTAACTGCTCGCTGGTTTTTCCAAACCTTCTTTCTCTGTTTTGATACTCTATTAGTGCTTTGTAAAGATCTTCTTTTCTAAAATCCGGCCACAACACAGGGGTAAAATATAATTCTGAATAGGCTATTTCCCATAACAAAAAGTTACTAATACGTTGCTCTCCACTGGTACGAATAAGTAATTCGGGGTGAGGTATTCCTTTTGTTGAAAGGTAACTATCAATCAGTGCATCATTTATATGGTCAATATCAATTGTTCCGCTTTTAATATCCCTTGCAATATCTTTAACACAGTTAGTTAAATCCCATTTGGCACTGTAACTAAGTGCTAGCACCAATTGCATACGGGTATTATCTTTGGTTTCATTAATGGCGTGTTGTAGCTTATTGTAACAACTTTTGGGTAAAGACGCCAAATCTCCAATAGCCGTTAATCTAATACTGTTTTTTTGTAGGGTAGGAATTTCTTTTTCAATGGTATTTACTAACAAATCCATTAAAGCATTAACTTCTGCTTGAGGTCTGTTCCAGTTTTCGGTTGAAAAAGCATAAAGGGTTAGATACTTTATGCCCAATTCGGCACAAGCCTCTGTTGTTTCTCTAACTGATATAACACCATTTTTATGACCAAATATCCGAAACTTACCTTTTCCCTTTGCCCACCTTCCATTACCATCCATAATAATGGCAACGTGTTGCGGCAACCTTTCGGTATTTATATGGTCTTTCAGGCTCATAGCTTTTTGCTGATTTTTTTTACGAAAGTTGCAAAGTTAATCAACTAAATTAAATCTCTTACGCTTTCTGGTATCCCAACACCTAATTGGTGTTAACCTATACGAAATTGTAATGCCTGAAAATATATACCAATCTTTTAAATGGGGGTCGCCTCGCATATCGCCTTTGGTACTTTTAGCTATTGGCGAAGTTCTACTTGTAGGGTCAGAAAAGGCCACTGCTGCACCACCACTTAAGGCTCTTAACGAAGCCAAATTAGGATATGTGCCGCTTACATCATCTAAATAATCGGTAAAGGTGTAGCGATACCCTACCTCAAAACCAAAAATCCAGTTTGGTGTAAGTTTGTATTTTACACCTGCACCCATGGGTATAGAAACACTAATTTTTGAATACACTCCTTTGCCATCGTCAAGTTTTTGACCTTCTGTGCCTAAGGGCTGCAAATTAATCCACTTACCGTTTAGTTTTCCTTGAGGGTTAAAGTAGAAAAAATTTAGGCCAGTAAGTACGTAAAACGATGACTTTTTATTTTGTGGATGAGCACGCCCAAAGGGATTGTAGTGAAACTCAAAAATGTTAGAAAACTCAATAATATTTGATCTAAAGTTTAAACCTCTTAGCTTATTTCCTGAGTATAATGAGTCGGCAGCAGTTATTCTTCCATAACCCAAGCCCATACGGTACGAGAAGTGCCTATCTAAATTATAGCGCACCCATAAATTAACCGTTGGTTGCGTTTGTTTGATATTAGGGTCTTTGGATATGTCACCTATATAATTGCTTGCCCCCAGTAGCCCCCCTATCTCCCACTTTTGTGCTTTTGTAGTTAGGAATGATAATGATATTACTGATAATAAAAAGTATACTTTGTTTTGTTTTCCTAAAATTCGAAACACTTTACTTTATTAAGATTAATTGTATATGTGAGTGTAACTCCAAACCAGTTATACCAATCACGTGTTTTTCTATCACCTCTTTGTTGGCCTTTTTGGTTTATTATATCATAAGGGCCTTTATCTTCACCACTTCTGTTTGATAATCTCTCAGAGTATTCACCATTTTGAGCTCTAAGTATAGATGGGTTTACATAAGTAAGACTAACATCATCTAAATAATCTGTAAATGTAAACCTAGGCCCATACTCTATACCTACTACCAGCTGTGGTGCTAATCTAAACCTTACACCAATACCAAGCGGTATTGACACTTGAGTAAGTGCATATTTTTTACGCCCCTGCAATGGTGTAGATCCTTGCCCTTCTGTGGCCAAGGGTTGTAACTCAAACGTTGTATCGTTCATTACTGTTTTGGGGTTGAATTTGAATATCCCAATTCCGGCAAAAAGATAAGGCGAGAAACCTTTGTGTTTTGTTTTACCTAAAGCATCAAAGCCTAGAATATTCCATTCCACTTGCCCCGAAAACTCAATAAGGGGAGAAAAAAAGTTAAGGTTGCGTTTTCTTAACTCAGGGTCGCTTAAGTTTTTATCGTCACCATTTATTTTACCAAAGAAAAAGTTACCGCGAATTGAAAAATTGTAGTTGGGGTTATAGCGCAATAAAATTCCACCTGCAAAGTTAAACTCCTTAAAGCGACTATCGGTCATTTCACCCGTATAGTTGGTTCCACCAAGCATAAGGCCAACTTCAACATTCGATTGGGCACATAGCCCCAAAGTACTAATAAGCCCTACGGCTAAAAATAAACGTTTTAAAAACATGTTTTAGTAAAGTATAAACGTACAATAATCTTAAATATTATATATAACAAAAACGGGTCAAGCTAATAAGCATGACCCGTTTACAAATATCTTTAAATTTTATTAAAAATTACATTTGAATTTACGTATGGTTTTACTAAGGCTTACACCAAAGAAAAAGTAACCATCGTTGTTATCAGGATTACCACGACCCCAACTACTTCTCCATTTTCCATAACCACGATAAGCTAGTTTCTTATCTTCAGCAGGAAGTGTTGTATTGAAGTTATCGGGCAAGTTTCCGCTAACATCATCCAAGTGATCAGTAAAAGTAATACGGTATCCAACTTCAACACCCAAATTCCATAATTTTTTTCTGCCCATACTAAATTTATAACCTAAACCGATGGGTATAGCTAACTGAACAGGGCTATAAACTCCATCAGCTTTGCTTTGGTCAGTAACAAAATCACGTAGGTGATAATTTGTTCCTAAATAATTAGTTTGAGGATCGAAGTAAAAAACGGCTATACCACCGAATACGTATGGAGTAGATTTATATTTACGTGAGCCGGCAACATATTTCATAAAGTTATACTCACCAACGAATGATAATTCAACTAATGGTGAATGAAAACTTAGGTTACGTAATTCACGGTCTGTACCTTTACCACTATACCTATCGTAACTGGCTATATAACCAACGTTAAGACCAACCTTGGTAGCCCAGTGTGTATTGTGATTGTAACGGTAAAAACCGCCAATTGCAGGACGCATCCCTCTAAAGGGTATGGGTGATTGGGCTAAATCTCCGTTATATCCGGAAATCCCTAAGAATCCTCCCCACTCTCTATCCTGAGCGTTGACACCTGTAGTAGTGATAGCTATAATAGCAACCAGTAGTAAGTTTTTAATCTTCATCATGGTAAAATACGATTGGCACAAATATAGGCTTTGTAAAGTAAATATCTATTAATTTTTGAAAAACTTTCTTAATAAGCCAACATTTAATTATTTGGTAAAGTTCCTTTTATCAAGCCCCCACATTAATTTACGTCGTAAAGTCTTTAAATAATTATGGTCTTTTAGTTGTACTAAATTTAATTCAACATCTCCTTTTCGTATAGCCAACTGTGATGTGTAGGGTACTGAAACCGAACGAGAGTCTAGACTTATAAGAAACGAGCTACTTCTCCCTTCTACTTCAAAAGAAATAATATTTTTATCTGAAACTACTATGGGGCGTACGTTTAAATTATGCGGGGCAATGGGTGTAATTGCTAAACTTTCGGAATGCGGAAATAATATTGGCCCGCCGCAACTTAATGAATAACCTGTGGAGCCTGTTGGGGTAGATATTATAAGGCCATCCGCCCAGTAGGCATTTAAAAACTCACCATTCAAAAAAGTATTTACTACTATCATTGATGATGAATCGTTTTTATGTACCACAAAATCATTTAGAGCATAGTGAAATCCACCAAAATAAGAATCGTTACTTTCTAAATATAATAATGAGCGAGAATCAATAGTATAATATCCTTTTATTAAATCAGATAGGGCTTCTTCTACTTCTGTTTGCCCCACATTTGCTAAAAAACCCAAACGGCCTGTATTTATACCCAGTATAGGTATGTTTCTTTTTTTTACAAGTGCTACCGTATCAAGCAAAGTACCATCGCCACCCATTGAAATTAAATAATCGGCATCAAGGTTTCCAAAATCATCATCACCAAATGCCTCAACGGCTATTGGTATATCTTTAGTTAATTCAGTAAATCTTGTATATATATACTGATGTACATAGGCTACTATATGGTTATCAGCAAAAAAAGCGGCTAGTGTTTTAACAAAATCACTGCTGCCATCTTCTTTAAGATTTCGGCCATATATAGCTATTTTCATGTGATGCGCTTTAAAAAAATTAAAAGGTCATGGTATAATGCAAAAATAAGCCACTTTGCCCTTTATTGTTAAAAGAATATTCAAACATAAATACCCTATCGTAATACGTTACTATATCTATACCTACTCCCATACCCCCCAAATAGGTGTTGGTAAATGTATTATCAATAGTTGCGTTTGGGTTATCAACATACCCTGCATCGTAATATGCTTTTAAGTATGCTGCAAAGGGTATAGTGCGAAACTTTTTAAGTTTTGTAGTATTTAGCGTTATTTGCTTTTGAGGCAACACGGTATAGCGGTAATTAATTTTTGCTAAGGCAAAATGCTGCCCATCAACCACATAATATTCAAAACCACGCACAAAATATCCATATCCTAATGCTCTAAATAAATTATAGGGTTGTGTTTTTGTTGATGAATATTTACCCGATACGCTTATACTGAAATAATTGCGTGGTGCTAGTTTTTTGTAAAACTCAGCGGTAATGTATGTTGCCACAATTGGCTTTTGCCCACTTAAAAACGAGTAATTACCTACTTCTGCTGATAGCATAAAGCCATTAAGTGCATAGGCTCTAAAATCACGCATATCGTATACACACCTGTAATACGTGTATATGCTTGTTTGCTTTGTGGCACTATCGCCAAAAAAGTTAGGGTTTAATTCAGCACGCGAAACTGTATCGGCCACCCAAAGCCTATTGTACTCAGCGCCCAGTGTTTGGGTAGTATATATCTTTTTTCTATAAGTAAATTCTAAACCGCTTTTATACCTGCGATACAATACCCTTTCAGGGTCTCTATAAAACTGTAATTTATTTTTTTCGGTTTTATACCATACCTCTTTATTATCAGAGTAGGTAAAATTTATTGCCGCCCCAATAGTAAGTTTTTTGTTGATATAGGGAAAACTGTAATCAAGTGAGGCTTTGCGAGTGAAGCCGCTTTGTAAATTAACCCTAATGGTTTCATTACGTCCCCGCATATTAAAGCGCGTAACGCTCATACCGTAGTTTAGCCTATCTAGCCTTTTTGAAATCCACCATTGATTAAAGTTTCTATCTCCAACCTCAAGTATGGGCACTACAAATAAGTACCAACGCTCTTTTAAGTATATAGTAACGGGTGTTGTGCCTGTTACGCTATCCTTAATGCCAATTTCTATATTTACTGAGGTAAATAGTTTAAGATTAAATATTTGCCTTGTTCCCCTAAGCCTTAGCAGTTGCAGTTGGTTTTGGGTAAGAGTATCGCCAGTGGCAAAGGCCAACTCTCGCAATACAATATGTGGCTTGGTTTGCTCATTACCTTGTAGCTTTATTTCACCTATTATATATAAGCTGTCTTCAACTGCATTTTGGGCTTGCAGTTGGGTACTAAGGGACAAAAAACAAAATATTGTTTGTACAAGGGAAAATAAAATGCGGTTTACTTTGGGCATTAAATATCCAAAAATTTCATCAGCGAGTTATAACGATCTTTTAAACTATCGTCGTCAACATCTCGAAAATATGAGGCTACTATGGGGTAGCCGTATCGCTCAAAGGTAGCAAGAACAGATTTAATATCTGCGGTATTTAGTTTTATACTTACCTGTAATTGTGCAGGTGCATCTTCTACAGTGTTTACGTAAAGGCTTAAAATTTTGGCATTGTTGTACTCTATTATTCTTGAAATTTCGCTTAATGAATAGCTAATAGAGGGTACTTCAAGGGTTATAATACTGCCGGGTTGGCTAAAGGCATTTAGCGATGCCAGCTTGTTTACCAATTCTTTAGCGGCTATTATGCCTATAAATTTATCTTGTTCATCAACTACTGATATGGTAGATGAATGTATCTCGCTAAATATGGTAATGATTTCAAAAAAATGCTGATTACTGTGCACTTTAGATACTGCGGCATTGTTAATATAAGCTATTACAGGTTCTTCGGGCGCAGCATCTAATATATCTGAAACGGCTATGTAGCCTAAATGTTTATCGTCATCAACTACGGGTAGAAAAGCAATATCCGATTCATTCATAAAATCGATTGCTTTTCCACAGGTATCAGAAACTTTTAATGGAAACAACCTTTGTGATAATAATTGCTTGGCAATCATTTAACTAGGTTATTTTGGTTTGAGAGTACATTCGAGCTAAAAACCCTTCAAGAATCATGTTAAACTCTTCTGATTGCTCCATCATTGGGGCGTGCCCACATTTATCTATCCAATGTAACTCGGCCTTGGGCAGCAATTGCAAAAATTCTTCGGCAACTTCGGGAGGGGTTATTTTATCGTCTTTACCCCATATCAGGCAAACAGGCACTTCAATTTTACTAATGTCTTTACGCATATTGTGGCGTATAGCCGATTTTGCCATAGCAAGTGTTTTTAGCACTTTCATACGATCGTTAGTAATTTCAAAAACCTCGTCTACCAACTCTTTAGTTGCTGTTGCAGGGTCGTAAAAGGTATACTCAACTTTCTTTTTCATATACTCGTAGTCCCCACGCTTAGGGTACGAGCCTCCCATAGCATTTTCGTACAAACCGCTACTGCCTGTAAGTACCATACTATGTATATTATGTTGATTTTTTAAGCTATATACTAAAGCTACGTGCCCTCCTAATGAGTTTCCCAGAACAGTCATATTGGTAAAACCCATTTCCTCTACAAACTCTTCAACAAATTTCGCTAAGCCTTTAACACTTGTGGTTAATACAGGCATATCGTAAATAGGCATCATTGGAATTACTACTTTGTACTTGCCTGAAAAACGCTCAATAACATCTTTCCAGTTACTCAAAGCCCCAAACAAACCGTGTAGTAACAACAATACTTCACCTTCGCCTTCGTCAATGTACTTAAACTTTCCTTGCTCCTTTAGGGTGTAATTCATTTATGTTATTTTTAACAAACAGCAAATATAAATATTCAGCCATTCAAATTCCATACGTTTTATAGCTTATTACAATAAACTTAACCAGTTTTTTAATAGTACCATGCCATATTGGGTTAAAATTGCCTCGGGATGAAACTGTAAGCCCCATAATGGTAACTGCTTGTGTTTTATAGCCATTACCTCGTTTTTATTGGTGGTAGCAAGCACTTGCAGCGGTGTATTTTTTACACTTACTAACTCTAATGAATGGTATCGGCAAACTTTAAAAGGGCTGGGGATATTTTTAAAGATATCTTCTGCATTGTGTGTAATATCGGAAACTTTACCGTGCATAGGATAGTTTGCCTTTACAAGTTTAGCACCAAAAAACTCGCCAATAGCCTGATGCCCAAGGCAAATACCTAGTATTGGGTATTGTGTGTGAAACTCTTTCAAAAGGGGCATTAGTAAACCTGCATCAGCCGGCCGTTGTGGCCCCGGTGAAAGGACAATTTTATCAAAATTTAGTCGTTTAATTTCCTCCAAATCCATTTCATCATTCCGCACCACCATACAGGTTTGCCCCAACTGCCCCAAATAATCTTTTAGGTTGTAGGTAAACGAATCGTAATTATCTATCAACAACAGCATACAGGTTGTAATAATAATGCATATTGCAATGTTTTGTAAAATAAACGTTTAGTACTATTATTACCGTTTATAAAAATACAGTACACAACAATAGTCAAAACCCTCACAATCAAAAAAATATGTTAAAAGAGTTTTATAACAAAAACAAGCAGCATATCATCATCATTGCACTTTTCCTTGTGGTATCCATTGCGTATTGCTATCCAATACTTAGTGGTAAAAAAATGAATCAGAATGATGACTTTTCGGCTAACGCTCTAAATGTTGAGGCTGAAAAGTACTACGAAAAAACAGGTGAGTTTATAGGCTGGACTAACAGTATGTTTTCAGGTATGCCTACATCGGTAGGTAGTAACGGCCCTGGTAACTACTCGGTTAACCTTATTTATGCTTTTGCTGAAAAATTTGATGGTTTTTCTTTTGACGTCATTTTTTGGTGCCTGATTGGTATGTACATTTTGTTTTGTGCTATGGGTATTAATCCCTGGCTAGGGGCACTGGGAAGCTTCATTTTTGCCTTTTCTTCTTTTAATATGCTCAGTTTAGAGGCTGGGCACGTGCAAAAAATATTTAACATTGCTTTGATGCCATTGCTAATGGGGGGCATCTACCTCATTTTTCAGAAAAAATATATTTGGGGTTTTATAGCAACCGCATTTGGTGTTAACTACCAAATAGGTATGGGGCATTATCAAATAACTTACTATGCAGCAATTGCTGCGGTAGTTATGTGTTTATTTTATGGCACCTATTGCCTAGTAAAACAAGAAAACCAACTACTCTTAAAAGCAATACCCTTATTACTTGTAGCTGTAATATTTGGAGCATTGCCCAACCTTACCGTACTAAATACCTATTATGCCTCGCATGAAACTACTAGGGGTGGTGCATCAGAACTTACTGCACCTTCGGCTGGTGAAACTAATAGTACTGACAAGAAAAAAGATGGACTTGATTTTAACTATGCTACCCAATGGAGCTATGGTATACCTGAATCTTTTAGCTTTTTAGTGCCTAATGCTTTGGGTGGTGATGGGCAAAACCTAGCGTATGAATTTGATAAGCGAGGTCAACCTAAGCCTAAAAAAGATAGCGAAACCTTTAAAGCACTTCAAAATAATGTAACCGATAATACACAGTATGGGCAGTTGGCAAATGCAGCACAATCGTACTGGGGTAAACAGCCTTTTGTAGGTGGCCCTATATACTTTGGTGCTATTGTATGCTTTTTGGCTATTTTTGGTTTGATAGCCTCTCAAAAAATTGAAAAGTGGTGGATATTAGCTCTTACAGTTTTGTTTTTGCTTTTAGCTTGGGGCAATAACTCAATAGTGTATAAGTTCTTTTTCGACTATGTGCCCGTATTTAACAAATTCCGCACACCATCAATGGCACTAAGCGTAGTGCAAATGGGCTTCAGTCTTTTGGCTATTTTAGGTTTGATTGAGGTTTTTAAGGCTGAGAATAAAGAACGTCTTGTTAAACCTTTTTTGTATACAGGTTTAGGCTTTGGTGTATTGCTGCTATTAATGATTATAGCACCTACTTCTTTGTTTAGTTTTGAATCGGCAAATGATGCCAGCAGGGGCTTGCCCGATTGGCTAATATCAGCAATGGTAGACGATCGCGCTGCATTAATGACAAAGGATGCTATTCGTTCATTACTGTTTATTGCAGGTGCATTTGCAATACTGTTTCTACACCTTAAAGGCTCACTTAAACAAGCGAGTACAGCAATTATTATAGTAGCATTATTAATAGTAGGCGACCTTTGGAATTTTAACCAACGCTACATAAACAAAGAGGATTTTATTACTCCCTCAGCTAAAAAATCAATGGTTGCCCCATCACCTGTTGACCAACAAATAATGCAAGACCCAACTCATTTTAGAGTGTTTAACCTTGCGGCAGGTAATCCATTCTCTGACTGGAAAACCAGCTATCACCACCATTCAATAGGAGGCTACCACGGTGCAAAATTGCGTAAGTACCAAGAGTTGATTGAAAATCAAATAAATACAATGAACCCATCGGTATTGTCTATGCTAAATACCAAATACCTTATTGTTGACGGCGGACAAGGCCCAACTATACAAAGACCCATTAAAAACCCAATGGGCAATGCTTGGTTTGTTAGTAATGTAAAAGTGGTTGAAAACGGCGACCAAGAGATGGCGGCACTAAATGTAGATAGCACTAATGTGTTTGAGCCAGCTCAAACACTTGTGGTACAAAAGAAAAACCTGCCCGAAGACTGGAATGGTTTTACTCCTTCTCCCGACCCTTCAGCTAGCATACAACTTATTGATTATGCCCCACACAGGTTAAAATATGAATCGAACGCAGCTAAAGACCAAGTGGCTGTTTTTTCGGAAATATACTATGAGCAACCAGACGGTGATGGCTGGAAAGCTTTTATTGACGGACAGCCTGCCGAGCATTTTAGAGGCGATTATGTATTACGTGCAATGAAAGTACCTGCGGGCAAACACCTAATAGAATTTAAGTATGACGCAAGTGAAACCCGAACAAGAGGTATCATATCATTTACTTTTATGATATTACTTATCATTATAAGTGGTGCATTGATATACCTTAAAAGTAAAGGCAAACTAAACAAGTTTGAAAATACAGATATACAAAAGGCTTAAGTAATATTAAGCAATAACTAAAAAGGGGATGCTGATATCAGCATCCCCTTTTTAGTTTCCACATCTTTAAGGTTAGTATTTTAATAAATCCGTATACAAATCCTGCATTTTCTTAGCCACCACAGGGTACGCGTAGTTATCAAGGGCTTTTTGCCTTGCTTGATTTTGCAATTGCGTGCTATTTTGCACTGTGGTAATAGTTTCAGCTATTCCATTGGCTAAATCTTCAACGTCGCTATATTTGGCCAAGTAGCCGTTTTGCTTATGGTCAATCAAATCAGGTATACCGCCAATTTCAAAAGCCACCGAAGGAACTCCACAGCTTAGAGCTTCCATAATGGTATTGGGCAGGTTTTCTTCAAGGCTGGGCAATACAAAAACATCACTGGCATTATAAAAATCAACAATGCGGGGTTCATCATTCAAATAGCCTGTAAAACTATACTCAAAAGGTAAATCAAGGTTAACCTCTGTTTTTTCCTCTCCCATTACCAACAGTTTTACCTTGTTGTCCCACTCAGGGTATTTTTCTTTTATCACCCAAAGGGCTTTACGCAAATATTCAAACCCTTTGCGCACATCGCCCACATTGGCAGCAACAAAACTTATACAAATACTATCTTCTTTTACACCAAATGTAGCCTTAGCACTTTTCTTGTCTTTAGGCAAATACACATCAGTATCAATAGGATTAGGAATTACTTCTACCCTTCTATTACCCAGCAAACTACTCTTTTTAGCCCTTTGTGCCAGCCAATTACTACAGGCCACAAAAGTGATATCAAGGCTATTGTATACCTCTTGCTTTTTTTGATGCACTTTATGCGATACATCAGTAGGTGAAGGATGTTTTAAATAATAGCAGTTGCCACATTGTTGTTGGTAGTTTTCGCACTCGCGACTATGATGACAACCGCCTGTCATAGCCCACATATCGTGCATTGTCCAAACAACAGGCTTATTCAGTTTTTTAAACTTCTTAATATACTTTAACGATAGAAAGCCATTATTAATCCAATGTAAATGAATAATATCGGCTTCTTTTACCAATGGAAAACTGGAAAGCTCCAAACCTCGTGTAGCAGTTGAAAACCGAAACCTATCTCCCTTCTCTTTTACTTTAAAAGCAAACCAAAATTTTTCCCAAGCCAACCTCAGTAAAGCCACCTTTTTAGCCATTGTGTTGTTGGCTATTACGTGTACTCCCTCAAAACGTTGGCCTGCCGTACCGTGCAGGTATATCAATTTCGATTCTACTTCACCCCCCCTATTAAAGGCTTCGTGCAGCCTGTATGCAGCTACCCCTGCACCACCTTTATCAAACGTATTCAGTAATGTGGTTTTCATACTTTCAGTGGCAAATGTATGTTTTCGATGAAAGACTTACGGTTTATTTTTCAAGTTCTTTGCTTTGATTTAAATTTGATAAAAACTAATATATGAAACGAGTTTTATTTTCACTATCAGCAATACTGCTTTGTACCTGCGCTATCATGGGTCAAGTAAGCAGAAATGGCCTTTTGGCAGCTTACAAATTTGACAGTAACTATAACGACAGTTCATTAAATCACCGCCACGCACTTTGGGCTAATACAACATTTGTAAATGACCGCAATGGTGTCCCAAACTCAGCAGTAAATTTTAATGGTGAAGATGGCTTTGTAACAGCTTATATAGGCAGCCACTCTGATATGACGGTGGCTTTTTGGTGCAAACCTTCATCAAGCCAACCTCAGCCCTACCCCCATTTTTGGGATTACGGTAATTACTCGTATAGAGGTATGATAATGGCCGGTTCGATATATAACTCATCCGACAGACACAAGGTTTATACAGGAACTAATTTTCCTAACGAAACATTTGTTAAATCGGCCAACTCTATTACTTATAACCAATGGCAACACGTTGCTTTTGTATACGACAAGGTAAATAATAAGCTGAAATTATTTATAAACGGTACATTATCAAACGAAACTACTCTTACTTCTTCGCTTTCTCCACAAGATAGCACCATAATATTCGGAAGGATTAAAAACGGTTCTTTAACCAATATATCTACATCAAGTTACAAGGGTGCAATTGACGATATTTACATTTATAACAGGGCACTTACAACACAAGAAGTTAGCGACCTTAAAGACGGCAATTTCTCAACTCTAGGAGTTCCAAAAGTACCTGCCGATGTAAATCCTGATGACATTGTTATTTATCCTAACCCTGCCAATACCCAAATAAATATTACCAATACCGACGTACGCTTCACCATAACGTCTATTCAGGTAACTGATATTACTGGTAAAGTGGTTGTTCTATCATACAACCCCAGCCAAGTTGATATATCTAACCTAGCCCAAGGAACTTATATTGTAAATGTAATGGGCGAGAGTAATACGATACTTAAAACCGAAAAGGTTATAAAAAAATAACCCTACTTATATTAACCTAACTATTGTAAAGCCTTGCTTAAAATTAAGCAAGGCTTTATTTTTCTCATATACAGTTTATATACTTTTGCGTAAGTTTTCGCTAAACTTGCAGCCTTTGTATTTTTTACAACCAAATGTTAACCTCTCAACATCACATCGTATCCGTTTGTATACCTAGCTACAACAGACCACAGGAACTTAAACGACTGTTAGAAGGGCTGTATGCCCAAAACTCGCCTGCGTTTGAGGTGGTAATAGCTGAGGATGTATCGCCCAAACGTGAGGAAATAAAACAGGTGGTTGAAGAACTTATAGCTCAACACCCCGATTTTAACCTTCGCCTGCACCTTAATGAAAAGAACTTGGGCTACGATGGTAACCTACGTAGTATGTTTGGCCTTGCCAAAGGTGATTTTTGTATGTTTATGGGTGATGATGATGTTGTTTGCGATGGGGCTATGCAGAAAGTTATTGATGTGCTTACTGCAAACCCTAATATAGGTATGGCATTGCGCGCATGGGAAGAAGTTGATTTAGAAGGGAAATTACTTAGTACTTCTATCTATTACCCTACCGACACATTGTTTGATGCTGGCTGGGATACTGTTGCACAGTTTTTTAGGAAATCTATTTTTATATCAGGGCTTATCTTCCATAGAGAAACTGCCTTAAAATACCATACCGATAAGTTTGACGGCTTGTTACTTTACCAAGTGTATTTGCTAACTATGGTACTGCAAGAAAAACAAGGCTTTTATATTGCCAAAACACTTACCCAACGTTTGCGCGGAGCTGAACATTATTTTGGTAGCTCAGAATCAGAAAAGGGGTTGTTTGAACCTAAAATGCTAAAACCTGAGCACTCGCTGAATTTCATGCAGGGTTTTCTTAAAATCTTGGATAATACCGGCAATGCTCAGCTTAAAACGGCCGTATTAAAAGATTTTAGCAACAAAGCATTTGGTTACCTTAGCCTACAACGTGGTAATGGAATTAAGAGTTTTGTTAACTATGCAAAACAACTTAGAAAAATGGGATATGCCCAAACCTTTCCGTTTTGGGTGTTCTTTTTTATGTTGCTTATTTTAGGAGAGAAGACATCTGAGAAATTGATATTATCCTTTAAAAAAATTAAAAGCTAATTCAACTAAACAAAAAAGGGGCTTAAGTGCCCCTTTTTTGTTTATACAATGATCAATATGACTATTGTACAATAAGCTTATTAGTATAAAACATATTCCCAGATTCATCAAATAAACTAACCGAATATACCCCAGCGGCTAGATCTGATATATCTATATTACTTGTGTTGGAAATATCTTTTTTCAGTACATTTTTACCTAATATATCACTAATGAAAAGTGTACTATTAACTCTATCATTCCCATTAATATACAATACATCAGAAGCTGGGTTTGGATAAACCTGAATATTACTTTGAGACGCAACTTCACCAATAGAAGTATTCGTATTATTATACAAAGCTGTTATCTCTTGGCTATTAATAGCTCTATTATAAATTCTTACTTCATCAATTTTTCCTTTGAAGTATTGCAAACTCGGTCCTGGTATTGCCATTCCTATTCTTAATGCTGAGTCAGAATAACCTATATCATAACTAATCTTCTCACTACTTACCAATGTACCATCAACATAAAGCCTCAAATTTGAATCCGCTGCATTTTTATCATAAGTACCAACTAAATGAACCCATTGTTGAGTCTGAGCAAGCGTAGGACTACCCGTAAACTTCTCTGAGGATGTACTTCCTGTTCCAAACATCCATGATTGATTTTGACCAGCATTACCTGAACCAAGAAGCACGTATGAGTTACCAGGAGATGAAGCATGGCGATTTCGTTTACATACTACAATTAACCATGAAGAATAATCATCAGCATTAACCCAAGCAGCAACACTTACAGCAGTCTTTGGTTGTATAGTCGAATCATGTTCAACTCTAACATAGTCACCATTACCATTAAAATTATAACATTTGTTGGGGTTGCCCCACCTATCAGCAGAAAGTGTTGGCGCCCCAATTATTACTCCATCATTATTGTTAACACTATAATCTTTTGTATCACCATCAAATGGGTAGTAAGCTACCAAACCCTGTTTAAGATCAATTTGAGAAAACAACTTATTTGTAGTAGTTGCTAGAATAGCAAAAAACATAAGAATTACTAAAGTATTGTTTTTCTTCATTATTAAAATAATTTTATGCAAAATATACAATTCACAACTTATTTACAATTTAACAGTAATCTAATCGATAAAACAACATTCCCTATTCGATGAGCTATGATTTTTTGAGTTGGTAGAATATTTATTTGTTCTATATAATAAACAAAAAGTTTATTTAAACTTGCACGCTGAAGAGAGTATGGAGTAATGGGATATTCGTTTATACAGTGCTAAAACTCTTAGACTGAGTTTTAGTAAAAGCTAAGCGGCTTCATACACCTCAAAAAATGAACAACGATATATGCTATTTTTTTTTATAAAGTTATATGTTTACGTGCAAGAGTTTTTGCACGTAACCTTTCATTACAATTTGCCCGGCTTTGGCTTTTTACTAAACAAAATTAAGCAAGACCGTGTGCTAACCGTGAAGGGTCAAAAACTATATCTAAACCACCAAATAGCTGATAATTACCTGCGCTTGGTAGGTGGGCGCTATAACGAGCCTGAAACACATACTTTTTTGCATAATGTGATAAAACAGCTAGCCAACAAAGTTAATTTTGTTGATGTAGGAGCTAATGTGGGTGAGTTTATATTGGATATGGCTACCCACCCACAAGTGAACCATGTTACTGGTTTTGAACCGCAAACGGAACAGTTTGTAGGATTGACAAAAACTGTAGAAATAAACAGCTTTAAACACGTAACATTGGTAAACAAGCCTGTTTCTGACAGTGAAAAAGAGATAATTTTTTATTTCGATCCAAAAAACCGCACTGCATCGGGCATTACAAACGAAGAAAAAACAGGAACTCAAAAATTTATTTCGACTTATTTAGATAAAGAGTTAACAGACTACACTGTCCCTAATATTCTATTGATTGACGTTGAAGGTTCTGAATGTGAGGTAATGCGCGGAGGCATGAAGCTAATTACCGAAAACAAGCCTTTGATTATTTTTGAATACAACCATGTATCAAAACAGCATTTTACTATTGATGATGTACAAGGCATTTTAGGTGCTGACTATGAAATCTATCGTCTTCGTAATGATGGTAACATTGACAAAAGTTTTGACCGCACATGGAATTTGGTTGCTGTGAATAAAACGTCGGTATTTTACCAACCTGTAATGGCATTAAAAAAATAAATTAACTTTACCCCGAAAATTATAAATAATCATCATCAAACAATGAACGATATAGAAAAGTACTTTCATGATAACCCTGGTTACCTAATTACTAAATGGGACAGTTATTTTGAAGTGTATGATAAGCATTTTAGCCGTTTTAGAGGTAAAGAAGTTGTTATTTTAGAGATTGGCATTTTTCACGGAGGTTCGTTGAAAATGTGGAAACACTATTTTGGTGAAAAGGCAACAATTATTGGAGTTGATATTAACCCAGAATGCAAAAAATTTGAAGAAGAAGGTATAAAAGTTTTTATAGGCTCACAAGAAGACAGAGCCTTTTTAAAAAGGCTTAAAGCCGCAGTACCAAAAATTGATGTGCTTATTGATGATGGTGGTCATACAATGACACAACAAATAACCACTTTTGAAGAAATGTATAGCCATTTGTCAACCGACGGGGTATATCTATGTGAAGATGTTCACACTTCATATTTTGAAGAATTTGGGGGAGGATTTAGGAAAAATAACACTTTTATTGAGTATACAAAGAGGCTAATTGATAAGCTAAACGCATGGCACTCTAAAAACAAGGAAGAGCTTGATGTAGATGAATTTACATTCACTACAAAATCAATGCATTTTTATGAGAGTATAGTTGCTTTTGAACGTGGAGATGTGAAACGCCCTGAATACCAAGCGACAGGAAAACAAGGCATGAAATATAAAAATGAAATGACCTTTTTTGACAAAGTCAATTCTGTTTTTAAACGATTTTTATATAAATACATAAAGAGATGATGCCAAGAGTATCGGTATTAATGTGTGTGTTTAATGACCAAAAAGATATAAAAGAGGCTATTGACGGCATATTGAATCAACCCTTTACCGATTTTGAGTTTATTATAGTTAACGATTGCTCTACGGATAATTCAATAGCTATTATCAATAGCTATACCGATAACCGTATAAAACTACTTACTAACGACACTAATTTAGGTCTGGCAGCAAGCTTAAACGTTGGTTTAAGAGAAGCGCAAGGTGAGTATATAGTGAGGATGGACTCTGATGATATTAGTTTACCCAATCGTTTGCAAATACAAGTAGGTTTTATGGATGCCCACCCAAATATTGGTGTTTGCGGAAGTTGGATTAAGGTTTTTGGTGATGCAAATTACTTTTGGAGACCTAAAACCAATGCCGAGTATTTGAGGTGTAAACTTTTGTTTAATACCCCCATTCCCCATCCTACTTGGATTATCAGACACTCGATTATCAAACAGCATAATTTGTATTACAGCCAAACCATGCGTCGCGCACAAGATTATGATTACTTGATAAGAATGAGTAACCATGCACAATTAGGCTGTATACAACAATGTTTGCTTAACTATCGATACGAGTTTGTTACCCGCAAACCTGAAAACCATAACGAGGCACTAAAAAACATTTTTGCTGTTCGTAAACAATTGCTTGAAAAATTGGGTGTTACGTTTACCGAAGAAGAACACCAATTGCACCACTTATTAAGCGAAAGCAAATTTAAATCGCCTGAATTATCTCCAATAAAAGTAGGCAAATGGCTCACTAAATTACTAAAAGCCAATGCCCAATCTAAAGTATACAATCATACTAAACTGAGAGTACTCATTGGCGAGTTGTGGATGCAAACATTAATGAACAACTTTGCTAAGGCTGTACCTGCCAAACTATCTTATCCTAACCTTTGGCTTAGTTTATTGATGGCTGTTTATACCCTTTCAGTTAACAGAGTAACTGTGTTTTTGCGCCCAAATAGCTAGGGTTAACAATATCCAAGTATGGTAATTGTTTTTATTGAAGTAAGGGGCGCAAGCTTCGTACTCTAGTATCTTATAAATAGGATTATTTTTATCCAACAGAAACTCATTTTTCAGTTTTGCTACGGCAGGTATTTGCAACCAGTGATTAACGGGTGCACCAAAGCCATGTTTGCTACGCTTGCGAATGCTTTCTGTCCACAGTTGCCCCATCGCCTCACGCAAAATTATTTTGTCTTTTGAACTGCTAACCTTTAATGTGTAGGGCAAAGTGATACAATACTCTGCAAAATCAACATCCAAAAACGGAGCACGAAGCTCAACACTGCTTGCCATAGCTGCCCTATCGGTTTTCACCAATATGTCGCCGGGCATATAATCTTCAATATCAGCAAGCATGGCATCATCAGGAGTATTATTAGGAGAAAAGGAAAATATTGGTTTCGTTACTTTGCCTAAACCCAACTTCACAATCTCTTTATCGTCAAAATAAACATAGCGCTGTGTATGAGTTGCAAGTAAAGTATTATACATTGTGTTACAAATTGCAGCATCATACTTAAGGTTATTAATCCCTAACCCAAATTTTGAAGAAGCTTTTAAAGCAAATTTTAGCATAGGAATAATGGCTTGGGGTGTTTTATTTCCCTTCAGCATCTCCAGTAAAATTTTATACGAGCCGTAGCCACCTAACAATTCATCACCGGCATCACCTGTCAATATTACTGTAAGATGCTCTTTTGCAAGCTTTGAAAGCAGGTAAGTAGGTATGTTTGATGAATCAGCAAAAGGCTCATCGTATATATCCTGCATTTGGAGCATCAAACCAGCTATATCAGCCTCTGTTTGCTGCAGCTCAATATGATCGGTATTGTATTTTTTGGCTATTTCTCGGGCAAAAGGAAGCTCGTTTATGCTATCGCCAAACCCGAATGATATGGTTTTTAGCCCTTCTTTATATTTTGAGGCCAATGCTACAATAGTGCTAGAATCCAAACCACCACTCAAAAATGCACCTACAGGAACATCTGCCACCAGTTGTTTTTTTACAGCTTCATCCAACAACTGAGTAAAATGTTCGGTAGCATCTGCAAGATTGTGATTTTCATTTATTGCCGGTAGCTTCCAATACCTTTCTACCTTTAATTGTTTTGTTATTGGCGAATACTCAAGTGTGTGTGCAGGTGGTAGTGTAAATACGTTTTTATATATAGTTTTTTGCGGATGGACGTATAGGTGTTTTAAATAATGGGCAATACTTTCTTTATCCAAAACAGGCTCTATCAAACCCGTAGCTAATATGGCTTTTATCTCTGACGAGTAAATAAACTCGCCACTTTTACCAAAGGCATAATAAAAAGGCTTTTCACCAAAACGGTCGCGGGCACAAAAAAGACTTTGCTTTTCATTATCCCAAATAGAAAAAGCAAACATACCCGGTAGGCTTTTCATCATTGCATTACCTTGTTGCTCGTATAGTGCTATTAAAAGTTCAGTATCACTTTCGTTTTGGTAATTGTATTGGGTTTCGCTCCTCAACTTCTTATACCCGTATATTTCCCCATTAAAAACAATACCTATACTCTTTGAGGGATTAAACATGGGCTGATGTCCGCCGCCCAAATCAACAATACTTAACCGACGATGTCCTAGTACACAGCGTTCATACGCATAATGTCCATCTCCATCAGGCCCACGGTGGGCTATGGTATCGGTCATTTTTTTTACCGTTTGTAAATATTCGGCTGCGTTATCAGCAACTATTCCGGCTATTCCGCACATTGTCTTAAATTTTTATCCAACTATCAGGAATAATGTCTTTACTATCCCAATCAGGGTTAATAAACCAACTTTTAGGTGCTATTATGGTTTTATTGAAATTATTATTTAGCCACGCTCCCCACCAACTAAAACTACTATTGGCAACTATATTGTGTTTGCACACACTCATCAAACGCATATCTTCAAAACTACTTTCTCCCTTATTATGACTTATCACTTCGTAAGGATAGTCTAGTTTAAGGTTTTGCTGCACCCATTCAGGTTCATCAGAAAAAAGAAAAAAGTACGGTTTTTCAACTTTTGAAACAATTAGCTCAACAGCATTTTGATAATAATCAAGTCCACAAATACCATGAGATTTCAAAGTCTCAGGGTTATTCACATAATCACCTCTGCGAACATGAACAGATATTGCGTTAAGACTTTGAATTTTGTTAAACAGCTCTAAATTTAATCCCTGTGGAGGATTTTTAAACTTAAAGTCACTTCTAATTTCTGATGAGTAATCATTGAAATATTTTTCTGATTGAAAAAAACCCTCTATGTAAGTTTTATCTGAAATCTTAAAAAAATCTGCATTAAAATGAACGTGGGGATCAATATAGGTCTTAAAACCATTGTAAACCTGTTTCACTTTTAGGTATTTTTTTATCCAATGAAAGTTTGGATGTTTAAACTTCTGATTAAAGCTAAATTGAGATAGCTCGTATTGACGAAGATTTACTTTACCAAGTGGAGTAGTAAGAAAATGGGTTTTATCTAAATATAAATCAGTATTCAACCTCAAAGCCTGTGCCTTGCCTGCCGCATACTGAAACATTTGGTTTCCCAATCCACCCGAAAGTTGTATAATTAGCATTTATACTGTTGCTGCATTTTTTACAAACCAAAAACATCCACAGCCATACTTTTGCTTGTCGGCATCTGCTGCTGTTGCATCATTAATAAATGCTTTAGGATATTTATAATCTGTGATTAGAGAGAAATTTTTTAACTCGAACCCTTCAAAATACTCCATTATTTGTGAATGGGTATAAATACGGTGACCATTAAACTGAATCTGAGCTTTCCCGCCTATTGGAGTTACGAATAAAATACTTCCTCCAACTGCTGTAACTCTTTTAAGTTCATTTATTGCTTTCAAATCCCCTGTTGGGTCTATTGGATCCCCATACCTACCTAACCCAACATGCTCAATAGTATGCATACAGCTTATGCTTTCTATGCTGTTACTTTCAAAATGCAAATTGGTTAAATCAGCATGTTCACTTTCTAAACCGCTTAATGTTAATTCAGCAGGACGGTAATCATAAAATTTAACGGGTATAAATGCCGAAAGCTGTGTAGAGAAAGCCAATATTGAAGAAATATCTACGTGTACTTTAGGGTTTATTTTAGCCACCATACGTGCTGCCCAAGCAGGGTGGTAAGTATAATGTCTATCAAAACCTGTTGTGCTAGTTCTATCATCTAAGCAAGGATATAAATCCATAGCGGCAACTGTAAAACGTCCATCGTTACTACTTCTAAATTTTATCCACTCACCAAAAAACCTAAAATATTCAAAAAACCGTATCAGCCATTTAAACTTTATTAAGTTTAGTACAAATATTTTTAATCGATAAACCAACATATACTATCTTTAAATAATTGCAATAATATATTTTTGCAACTCAACTATGGCAAAATTACTACTTAAAACCCTTTTATTAATACTATTTCACTTTTCAACTTGGGTTTGTTGTATTGCTCAATGTTTAGTTGTTGCCAATAACGATACCTCAGTTTGTATTTCAAACCCAACTATTCAGCTCAATGCTTTGGCTTCAAATACCATTGGATATGAATGGCAGCCATCAACAGGACTTAATAATTCAAGAATTCCAAATCCAATCGCACAACCTAAGTCAACAACATCATATATTGTTACTGCTGTTATTCCTGATAATACAGAGCTTGTTGCTAATGGTGATTTTGAATCGGGTAACGTTAGTTTCACCTCTGCATATTCGTTTAGAAGCAATCCTTCTCCTGGGGGTAGCGGAAATCTTCAAGAAGGTCAATATACCATTAATTCAGATCCTACAAAAACACACCAATGTTTCTCAAACTGTAGAGACAAAACCAGTGGTAGTGGCAAAATGATGATTTTTAATGGTTCAAAGTTTCCTAATGTAAATATATGGACACAAACTATTAATGTTACACCAAATACAGATTATGCTTTTTCGGCATGGTTACAAAATGTTACTTGCCCCCCTTATGGATATAATGCAGAGCTTCAGTTTTCAATTAACAGCTCACTTATTGGTAATGTTTTTAGAAGTGATAGCGCTGTGTGTGTATGGAAACAATTTTATCAGATATGGAATTCAGGCAGTAATACAACAGCTACTATTTCTATTGTAAATCAATATACAAGCAGTGATGGTAATGATTTTGCACTAGATGATATTTCTTTCCGCAAACTTTGCCCTGCAAAAGATACTGTAACTATAACAATTGATGTTCCTACTCACACTGTATCGAACCAAATTTGCAGCGGTGACAGCATTTTTGCGCAAGGGAAATACAGAAAAACATCAGGAACTTATTATGATACATTGAGTACTTTATCAGGATGTGATAGTATTTTGACAACCCAACTTTCTGTTGGTTCATATACTTCTACAGTAGATACAGCTATTTGCACTGGTGACAGTATATATTTACAAAAAGCTTATAGAAATTCGGCAGGAACTTTTTATGACACTTTACCTTCATCAAAAGGCTGTGATAGTATTATTACTACTAATTTATCTACAATAAAAAATTTTCTGACCACAACTGATACAACAGTCTGCAACGGAGACAGTATACTTGTTAATGGAAATTACCTCAAAGTACAAGGCAATTATTACGATACCATTTTATCAGCAGGCAATTGTGCTACAATTAATATAACCAACCTCAGTGTCGTAACAACTTACTCATCTGTAACAAACGTGCTTTTATGCGGTATTGATAGCTTCTTTTTTAGAAACTCCTATTTAAAAACTATTGGCACTTACTTTGACACCGTTTTTAATGCTCATTGTATTGATACTTTAAAGCAGCTTACTATTGATATTAAGCCAATTCCAATTACAAATTTTGAGTTTAGACTTTGCCCCGATGATAGTATTTTTTGGAATGGTAATTTTATAAAAACTGATACTATTTTTTACGACACTGTTTCTACTTCTACTTGTGATTCTTTACTTGTAACAACTGTAAGAAAAGTAGGTATACCTACTAATTTGGTGGATACTGCATTTTATTGTGATGATAAATTAGCTCAATTGGATGCAGGTGCAGGATACCAAACTTATACTTGGAGTGATGGTAGTAGCGGCAGATATTTAACTACTAATATTGATGGTGTATATTGGGTGCAAGTAACCGATACAAATAATTGCAAGTTTATAGACTCTGGACGTGTATCTGAACGTTGCAATCCAGTAATTTTTGTACCAACAGCATTTTCTCCTAATAATGACGGCATAAACGATTTTTTCTATATTTCCTCATCAAACATTCTTGGTATTAAGTTTAGCATTTTTGACCGTTGGGGAGAAATTTTATTTGAAACCAACAACCCTGCTTTTATTTGGGATGGGAAGTATAAAGGTGAAGCACTACCCATAGGAGTTTACCATTGGATGGCTAACTTTACAGGAATAAATAAGGAAAGTAGAATTGTAAAATTCTATGACAGGGGTTTGATATCTATAATACGTTAGTTTATTTTTTTGTAGCAAACACTTGGCATCCGTAGTGCAATAGTTCATCACTTTTGCCTCCTTTTGCACTTAGTTGGGTTAACGACCATAGTACAAACTGAACTCCAATTTTACCTATAAGCCCTTGCTTTTTGCCCGTATATTTTTTTGCTACGGTGTTTATACGCCTAAGCTCTTGTGCTAAATACTCAAAATAGTTGCCGTTGTATACCATATCTGTTATCTCAAATCCATTGTTTGCAAGATGAGTTTCATAAAAATATCGGCTAAACCCCGAGTAGAAAAAGTAAGGGGCAAAATGTGTTATACTTGCAAAAGGTGCTGTAATTATTAAATACCCGCCTGGTTTTAACAAACGTTTAAACTCATTTAATGCAGCCAGTGGATCTGGGATGTGCTCAAATACCTCAATACACAATATTGCATCAAACGATGCGTCGGGGGCTGGTATAGCTGTAATATCACTAACAATATCCAACTTTGTCTGATCCCAACTACCTGTTTGCAAACCAGTATCACCACTGCCATCGTATTGCCCAAAATCTTGCGCAACATACTCAAGATGACTGCAATGCTTTTTATACCTTAGTTCGCCAGCACCTGCATCTAGTATTCGTAATCCTGCAGGAACTTTTTTTAATGTTGATATTATCCACTCTTCCCTCGCACTATCGTTACTTAGCCCTACTTTCATATTAGTTAACGTTTGCTATAAATATGGTGTTAATTTGATTATCTGAAAATACCGAATAGCCTTTTTGCTTCATTATGTCAAAAATTCCCTCAATCCTTTCAATTTTTCCACTTGGTTCAAAATAAGTTGTTTCAACACAAAAAATTTCAGGCTTATACTTATCAAAATCAAAGCTTTTAATTATCTCTTCGTTCCAGCCTTCTACATCAAGCGATATAAGATTGGGAGTTTTACCGTTAAAATTTTCAGCAATAATATTATTTACATTTTTTAATGGCACCTTTACCACTTTTTTAATTTTGTAAGTACCTTGTTTATCCAACTCCTCAGCATCAGCTTTAGAAAATGTGTTTAATGTATTTACACTCATTATATAAAAATCGGCAATACTTTCAGCTCCTTCAGATAGACCTACATTTAGAACTTTATCGTTTGGGCGAGCGAATTTTATAGTCTTTATTAATTCGGCATCCGGCTCAACACAAACGCCCCTACATCCCTTTTTATAAAACAAATAAGTATTGTTAAACTTTTTTGGGTGGTTAGTTCCAATATCAAGGTAAGTAAACTTATCCCAACCAAAACGTTGTGCCAAAAAATCTATCACTAAATCTTCACCACACTGGGCATAAGATTTGCTAACATAGGCTGTACCGATAATTTTTCTAAACTTGTTGTATATTTTATTAATCATTTTTTGTAGCGACAAATTTATATCAATAAGTTGTATTGTTTTTTAAACTTACTTTTGCAAACATAAATGGGTATTGTAATAAGACAAAGCATAAAAGGAACTATTGTTGTTTATGTTGGCGTAGTTTTATCTTTTTTTCTTAACCTTTTCATTTTTCCACTGTGTTTTGATACCAAAGAAATTGGTCTTTTAAGAGTTTTGGCCGAATTGGGTGTTCTTATCTCCTCATTCACATCACTAGGTATACAGTCATCTGTTTTTAAATTCTTTCCTTACTTTCAAGACAATGAAAAAGGTCATAATGGCTTTTTAACCCTTATTAGTGTTATACCACTAATTGGTATAACAATTTTTATTTTCCTTTTCTATTTGTTTGAAGATACATTTATCAGCATCTATAAAGACGATTCTCCACTACTATCACAATACTCTTATCTCATTGTCCCCATAGCCTTTGGGATGATGTTTGTTGCCATATACGAAACCTACTCAAGTGCTAATTTGCGTATAGTAGTTCCTAAAATTTTAAAAGAGGTTTTTGTTAAACTTGTTATCATTGGTGCTGCTCTTCTTTTCCTTTTCGGCTCTATTACCTTCAATATGTTTGCGTGGGTATATGTGCTTATATACATTATTGTAGCCTTATTTTTAGTGCTTTACTTAAAAAAATTAAACCAACTGCACTATACTAAAATCAAATTTTCAGAGAAAGACTTACCCAAAAAGATTGCTGTTTTTAATGGCTATTTATTATTAGGCAGCATTGGCAGTATGTTGGTAAACTCTATCGATATTTTTATGATTGGTGCCAGCCCCAATGGCGATGCCAATAATGGTATATACCTTACTACCATGCTAATGACCTCTATGATTGAACTTCCGGGGCGAAACATTGGTCAGATTAGTGCACCTATTGTTGCCGAACACATGAAAAACGAAAATTTTGTAGAAGTTGATAAAATATATAAAAGCTCGTCCATTGCTCAATTAAGCATAGCATGCCTACTTTTTACTTTGTTATGGACTAATATTGATAATGTATACTCAATAATGCCAAACGGAGAGAAGTTTGCACCTGCAAAATACTGCTTGCTCTTTATTGGTATTGGGCAGTTGTTTAATATGCTTACCTCACTTAATGGCACAATTTTAGGCCTATCAAAACACTATAAATTTGGTTTTTATGTTGTATTAGGCGTAGGCATAGTATCATTGGCTACCAACTATTTGTTAATCCCTCGCTACGGTATTATTGGTGCATCAATAGCAAAAGCATTCAATATACTCATTTACCAATTTGCTATATTTTACTTTGTATACCTAAAAACAAAGCTTTCGCCCTTTTCCAACAAAACAATACTTCCATTTATTATATTGGGTATAGCAATGGGCATTTCATACCTTATTCCTTTAGTGTTAAATAGCTATATTGATATTGCCGTACGCTCAATAATAATAATTACAATATTTGTTTCACTAAGCCTTTGGTTCAATGTTTCACCTTATTTTAAAGTGATTTTAAGGGCAGGTTTAGAAAAAGTAGGCATAAAAATATGACAACAAAAGGCACATTATACCTAATACCCAACTTTTTGGGCGACCCCCAAACCAGCCCTCTTTTAGTTCCTGATGAACAGCTAACTATTATTAGAGGGCTAACAGAATTTATTGTTGAAAACGAAAAAAACGCTCGTGCTTGCCTTAAAGGTTTACAGATAACAACCCCACAAAATCAGCTAACCATACACGTACTAGACAAACACAACCCTGTACACGGCATCCCCACCTATTTAAAATCGGCTGAAAGTGGTGGAAACATCGGTCTACTGTCTGATGCGGGTGTACCCTGCGTGGCTGACCCTGGTGCCGAAGTAGTAAAAATTGCACATAAAAAAGGGATAACCATAGTTCCCTTTGTGGGCCCCTCTTCAATTCTTTTGGCTGTTATGGCTTCGGGATTTAACGGACAGAGCTTTGCTTTTCACGGCTATTTACCTATTGATGCACCCAGCCGTGCTAAAAAACTAAAACAACTGGAAGATGAATCTCGGAAACGCAAACAAACTCAGGTGTTTATTGAAACTCCATACCGTAATAATTCAATGTTGGGTGATATTTTAAAACACTGTTCTCCCAGTACTATGCTGTGTGTAGCGTGCAACCTCACCCTGCCCGATGAAAGCATCACCTCCCAATCAATAGAACAATGGCAAAAAAACACGCCTGATTTCCATAAAAAACCTGCCGTTTTTGTGTTGTTTGCTAATTGATTTATTGAGGTTTATAAAAAATACTTGACTTTTCGTCCCCCTATCTCTATCTTTGACTAACAAGCGTTAGCATTATGCCCAACACAGGTTCATCAGCCCGCAAAGAACAAATAATAGAAACTGCCTCAAAGCTGTTTAGTCAACGCGGCTATATGGCTACTTCTATGCGCGATATTGCGGATAAAATGGGCATTGAAGCAGCCAGCTTGTACAACCACATTTCTTCTAAAGAAGAAATACTTCAAGATATATGTTTTGACCAAGCCCAACTTTTTCTTAGGGCAATTGCTGAGGTAAACGATATATATTTTGATGCCGAAAAAAAACTACGTATGGCTATACAAAACCACGTAGAAATTTTAACGGCAAACCTTATGCAATCGAAAGTGTTTTTACAAGAGTGGAAATACCTTGGCGATGAAAACAAAGCTGAGTTTATTAAACTGCGTGATACATACGAAAAAGAATTTACGGTGATACTGAGCAATGGCGAGGATGAAAACCTTTTTAAAGGGGTTGATAAAAAATTTGCAGTGCTAAATATACTATCATCACTAAACTGGATAGTTGAGTGGTATAAACCCGATGGCGAAATGACCCCTACACAAATAGCTGAAAAACTTAGTGATTTTGTACTAATGGGGCTAAGCAAGCCAAAGCCCTTTTAAGCACCAAACCTTAAAAATAAAATTCAAAAAAACGGATACTACAGCATAAACATAAAACTGTAAACTAAAAACTTTAAAACCTTTACCATGTACGGAAGCGCATATATAGACCCAAACGACAAATTTAATACCGATGACAACCCTGAGTTGTTGGCTGAATTTGAAGCCCGCATTGAACGTGGCGAAAAAATAGAACCCAAAGATTGGATGCCTGCCGATTACCGCAAGCAATTAATCCGTATGATTGAGCAACATGCTCACTCAGAAATTATTGGTGCTTTGCCTGAAGGTACTTGGATAACCCGTGCACCGGGTTTCCGTCGTAAATTGGCACTTATGGCCAAAGTACAAGACGAAGTAGGTCACGCACAGTTGTTATACAGTGCTGCCGAAACATTAGGCAAGCCCCGCGAGCAAATGATTAACGACCTTATTACAGGTAAATCAAAATACTCAAACATATTTAACTATCCCGCCTATACATGGGCTGATAGCGCAGTAATAGCTTGGCTGGTTGATGCAGGTGCAATTATTAACCAAGTAACCAATGCAAAAGGCTCTTATGGCCCTTATTGCCGTGCACTTGATAGAATTTGTGCCGAAGAATCATTCCACTTAAAATACGGACACGATAATGTGGTGTACTTGGCAACAGGAACACCAATACAACGCCAAATGGTGCAAGAAGCACTACACCGTTGGTGGCCTCCATTGATGCACTTTTTTGGCCCTGCCGATAAAATGTCAGTACATACAGAAAAACTGATGAAGTGGAAAGTGAAAATGGCTACTAATGACGATATGCGCCAGCAGTTTTTGAATATGTATGTGCCAAAAATTTGGGACTTGGGCTTAACCCTTCCCGACCCTCTTTTGAGCAAAAACGAAGAAACAGGTAAATGGACGTACACCGAGCCCGATTGGGAAGAATTTAAACGTGTAATAAACGGTGATGGCCCTTGCAATAAAGAACGCCTAGCAGTGCGCCGTACCGCCGAAGAAAAAGGACTATGGGTGCGCAAAGCCTTAGCCAATGTTGATGCTAAATACGTAGCACCGCTTGCCTAATGAAAAAGAAAAAGGTTTGGATATTTGTACTCCTAGCCGTAGTAAACCTTTTAGTACTACTGTCTTTATACATATTTGTGAAGTATTATTTAGACGATTTTAAGATATAAAACACCAAAGCCCCTTTGTAGGGGCTTTTTTATTTACCAATACCTATACAAACAAGGTATTTTCAGCATAGAATTAGTAAGTTTGCACAAATTTTTTACGCATGGCTCTTGAGATAAAAATACCCGCAGTAGGAGAATCTATTACAGAAGTAACACTAACCTCTTGGTTAAAAAAAGATGGTGAATATGTAGATATGGACGAAGTAATATGTGAGTTGGAAAGTGATAAGGCTACCCTTGAGCTTACAGCTGAGGCTGCGGGAATACTTAAAACGCTTGCCAATGAAGGCGACACCATAGAAATTGGTTCAGTTGTGGCTTCTATTAATACAGATGCCAAAGCCCCAGAAGGTGCAGCACCTGCAAAAGAGACCAAGAAAGAAGAGAAAAAAGCTGAAGAGCCTAAAAAAGCTGCCCCTCAAAAAGAATCATCAAACGATACAAAAACGTATGCTACAGGCACACCATCGCCTGCTGCACAAAAAATATTAGACGAAAAAGGTGTTTCTGCCTCAAACGTTAACGGTACAGGCAAAGACGGGCGCATTACCAAAGCTGATGCTGTAGCTGCAAAACTTAGCGTAACCACCAATACCGAAAAATCGCGCGAGCAACGCAGCGAAAAAATGAGCAACCTGCGCAAAGCGGTAGCAAGGCGTTTAGTTTCGGTTAAAAATGAAACGGCCATGCTTACCACCTTTAACGAGGTGAACATGAAACCCATCATGGATTTACGCGCTCAGTACAAAAACCAGTTTAAAGAAACACACGGCGTTGGCTTAGGCTTTATGTCGTTTTTTATAAAAGCAGTTTGCAATGCCCTACAAGAATTTCCATCAGTAAATGCAATGATTGATGGCGACTCGACCGTATTTAATGATTATTGCGATGTATCAATAGCTGTATCAGCCCCAAAAGGTTTGGTTGTGCCCGTAATACGCAATGCAGAATCAATGAATTTTGCTGAAATAGAGGCCGAAGTAATACGCCTTGCAACTCGTGCAAGAGATAACAAACTTTCGATTGAGGAAATGACCGGAGGAACATTTACTATCACCAACGGTGGTGTTTTTGGCTCACTAATGTCTACCCCAATTATCAATCCTCCACAATCGGCAATTTTGGGTATGCACAACATAGTTGAACGCCCTGTGGTTATTGACGGACAAATTGTAGCTCGCCCAATGATGTATGTAGCCCTTTCTTACGACCATAGAATAATAGATGGACGTGAATCGGTTAGTTTCCTTGTAAGGGTGAAACAACAGCTTGAAAACCCTATACAATTGCTTACAGGTGGTAAAGACCCCGGAGCATTTATGTTGGGACTATAATAGATTTTAATTATAAAGATTATTAAGGGGCTTTATGCCCCTTTTTTATTGGCCTATAGTTAGATAGTTAGCACCATCTAGTATTAAGTGATTACACTGCTTTGTAAACGTGTTTTAAACTATACAAACGGGTATAGCCTTGAGAATACAGATTGTCCCTTTGTCCAACTAAATTCTTAACCGACATTCAACCGCTATAAATACAAACCAATAACTTCTAAGGTAGCCCTAAATAAAAAAGGCGACCCTATTGGGTCGCCTTTACTATAGTCTTAAATATTACAATTCTTATTTGTTACCTGCGGGGTTACCAATACGTGTCATTGCACAACGGAAACCTAAAGTAGCAAGGTTTTGGTTTTGGTCTAAGAAACGACGAGTACCTGGGGCAACCCAGTAAGCCCTATCGTCCCAAGAACCACCTTTGTATACACGTGCTTTATCGTTTACTAAACTTGCAACACCATACTCGTAGCGTTGATCACGATCTACATATTCTTCTTCATCTAAATAACCACGGTTATCAGCAGTTTGGTAGTTAAGACGGTTAGGATCATCTTCAACGTTTTTGTAGATAATTCTACCCAAAGAGTCTTTCTCTTGAACATACCCGTCAGCATCAAGTTCTTTTGCTTTAAACTCGTTACCACGGTATGGGTTCAAATCCTCTTGGTCTTCAAAGCTAAGTGGACGGTAAACATCCATTACCCACTCGCTTACGTTACCACCCATGTTATATAAACCCCAGTCGTTTTTACCGTACGATTTTATAGGTGTGGTAACAATACCGTTATCATTAAGTTTACCAGCTATACCCGCCATGTCACCTGCATCACGTTTAAAGTTGGCCATAATTTCACCCCTATATCTTTCAGGTGCACCTTTACGTACGCTAAGTGCTGATGAACCATTCCAAGGATAGATACGTTTGGTGTTTTTGTTTTCGTATAGGGTATTACCTATATCAGCCAATGCAGCGTATTCCCACTCAGCTTCTGTAGGTAAGCGGTAATCAGGTAATAGTATACCGTCTTCCATACGCACTTTACGAGTGGTTCCACCCGGAGCAATGTCTTTAAGGTCGTTTTTCACTAAACCTTCGTACTGACCATTAAGGTAAGCATCAGTATTAAAATTTTGCTCGTTAGTTTGTTCGTTAAGGTCGCCCAATTGGTGAATACCTTCACGTATCAAAATCATTTCGTTTACACGGTCTGTACGCCAAGCAGCATATCCTGTGGCTTGAACCCAACTAACACCCACAACAGGGTAATCACGGTAGGCAGGGTGACGTAGGTAATACATTACCAAAGGCTCGTTATAAGCCAACTTCCTGCGCCAGCAATTAGTATCGGGCAATGCTTTGTTATGTACCTCTGGGTAATCAACAAAAACCCTAGCCAACCAAGCTAAATATTCTATATAGTGAAAATTTGATACTTCCGTTTCGTCCATGTAAAAGCTAGAAACAGTTACCCTACGCTCAACGTTGTTATGGTCAAATAACAAATCTTGTTCGGTAGAACCCATGGTAAAGTTACCTGCTTCAACCAAAACCAAGCCGGGGCCAGTTTCTTGACCTTCGTACTCCAATTTCTGAACACCGCCCCATTTGGTATCGTTGTAATTCCAACCGGTGGTTTCACTTTTTGGCTTTTTACATGAAAATAACACAATAGACAATACTGCTAAAGCTATTATACTATTGAATTTATATGTTTTAATCATTGTATTATAATGTTCTGCTTTAATATCCTAACGTTGATAAAATGTTAAAATTATACAAGTATATAGTTTTTTTCTAAAAATCAGGGCAAGATAATCTTTTCCATCCTCTTCTACTTTTCACACACCACTCAATTGAGGCCGATATTTCATGCGAACCCGGTGCAGCAGATCGTGCTGATGAAACGGTGATATCATAACTATATCCAAATTTAAACTGCTCGTAACGGAAGCCCACAAGTGCTATCAAAGCATCAGAGTTGGGGGCTGTTTGCCTAAACCACAAGCCCGCTACAAATGGCCCCTTATTCAAATAAAAACCAATATTGGTTTGGAAGAATTTTTGTTGGGTCATTATTAATATATTAGGAGATATGGTCATATCAGGCTCTTGGTTCTTTTTAGTTTTTCTAAGTGGAATAACTAAACCAGAGTGTATTGTAAAGCGACGTGGCAAAGTAGTTCCACTATCTGTATTCTTAAAAAACGATTGATTTGGCTCGTTTATATTATGTACTGCCAAACCTGCGTAAAAATTACCCGAATAAAGCAACATACCTGCCGAAAAATTGGGGAACGATACTGAGTTATTTGCCAAAGGCTCTTTAGTATCAAGTATAAAACCTTTTTTAGGTAAAATTTGATCGCTAAAGCGCAGCTTACTAAAATCAATAGCGCGCTGCATCAAACCTGCTTGTATAGCCATGCGTAGTGCAAAACGTTGACGCTTTTTGCTGCCTATAATAGCTTGGTATGAATATACGCCACTAACTGATGTGGTTGTAAGTAAACCATCACCGGCAACATCACGCATTGCTAAAAGACCAACTCCACCATTTATACCATCAAGATGTTGGTCAAACGATGCAGCAAAAGTTCTAAATGTACCCGGTAAACTAGGCCATTGGTTACGATAGTTTAACACCATACGGCCACCTGCCGAACGGTTATCAGGGCAATTTGCAGTACCGGCCATTGCAGGATTTGTATACACTGGCGCGGCGTAAAATTGGGTAAACTCAGGATCTTGAGCTTTTAGTGCTCCTGCTGTACACAGCAAAGTGGCAACTACCAATATTTTTCTAAACTCTTTAAACATTCTTGGTAAATATAAAGTCATATAAGATGTGCTTACTCACAAATCAAACGTAATATACTATAACTTTGCAATTATACGTTATTGCAACATCACATTTAACGCAAATTTTTTAAAAAAATTGTTCAACTTGCAAACCACTGGTATGATTAACATAAAAATTAAGGTATTTCTTTTGAGTTTACTAGCATACTCATCAATCGCTTCTGCACAAGAAACAATTACTATTAATGACTTCATTAATTGGAAATTCGTTTCAGTGGGATCGCCCGATGCAAGTAAAACCATTATTACATTTGATAACGCAACTGTTAAAAATGTTGCTTCAAACACCCCTGCATTTACACATATTATTACTCATGGCTATGCTGCTACTATAAAAACTGCGTTTGATGTGGTGCAATATGCCGATGCTGAACCAGCAGATATTGAAGCCCTAAAAGGCATGGAGATACCTTCCGAACTAAATGCTGAAGTATTTTATTTTACCCAAAACCGAAAACCTGCGGCTAAAGTGATGTTTGTGCCGCTGGTAAAAGACAAATTTACTGGAGCCATAAAAAAAGTAATATTTTTTAGTTTAAAAATTAATATCACACCATCGCTTGAAGCAAAAACACAAGCCAGTTATACATGGGCTGATAATTCTGTTTTAGAAAAAGGCGATTGGATTAAAATGGAAGTAGCCCAACAAGGGGTATACAAAGTAGACGTCTCTTTTTTAAACAAAGCAGGACTAAATGTTAGTGGGGTTGATGTATCAAAACTACGTTTGTACGGCCTGGGTGGGGGTATGTTACCCCAAGCCAGCCAAGCACCCAAAAACGATGATTTGGTTGAAAATGCTATTGAAGTAATAGATATAAACCAAAACGGCCTTTTTGACGGTAACGATTACATACTTTTTTATGCCGAAGGCGCAAGCCGTTGGGAGTTTGAAGGTAGCAGCTTTACCTATAAACACCGCGCAAACAGATATGCCACCTCAAACTTTTACTACATCACTGTGGGCAATGCAGGTGGAAAAAGGCTTACCACACAAGCTTCAACATCAGGAACGCCAAACTATACCACATCAGTTTTTGATGGGCTGTATTATTACGAAAAAGATGAAGTAAACTTTTTAAAATCGGGAAGAGATTGGTACGGTGAAGAGTTTGATCGCACACTTAGTTATGATTTTAAAATATCAGTACCTGACAGAGTTGACAGCGAACCTATAAAAATACGTTCACAAGCTGTTGGCCGATCGGCTGAACCGTGCAGCTTTACCACCCAATGCAACGGACAAACCGTATTAACACAAAATATAGATGGCATTTATTTTAGCTACGAAGCTGACTATATAGACACCCCAGATACCGCAGTAGGCCAATTTATTGTTAGCGGCAACGATTTAAACATACGCTATACCTTTAACCGTTCAGCACCAGGCTATAAAGGCTGGCTTAACTTTTTCGAAATTGTAGCTCGTCGCAAAATGAGGTTTGCGGGCAATGCACAAGTAATTTTTCGCGACAGCAAAAACTTAGGCGGTGGAAACCTTACCAAGTTTGATTTTGATGCTAACGGTCAAAATGTAACAATATGGGAAGTTACAGAGCCTTTTGATATAAAAAAGCAGCAAACTCAACAAGTAGGCAATTCGCTACAGTATAATTTACCCACCAACTACCTAAGAGAGTTTGTGGCCTTTAGTGAAGCCACTCTTTTAGTACCCGATGTACAATTGGTGCAAAAAGTTAAAAACCAAAACCTACACGGTTTGCGCAATGTAGATATGGTGATAATATCTCACGAAAACTTTTTGACTGAAGCAGAACGACTTGCCGAACACCACAAAACCGCTGATGGGTTAAATACAGTTGTAGTTACCCCAACACAAATTTACAACGAGTTTTCATCGGGCAAGCAAGATGTATCGGCCATACGCAATTTTATGAAAATGCTATACGACCGACCTGCCCAAGCAGGCGATAGCATTAAATATTTGCTAATGTTTGGTGATGCCTCGTACGATTATAAAAACATAAATAAAAACAATACCAACTACGTAGCTACGTACCAAAGCCGCAACACCTATGGGCCAGTATCATCATACTGTTCTGATGATTTCTTCGGTCAACTGGACGACGATGAGGGCGAATGGGATGAAAATGGCAGCCTAAGTGAAACTATTGATATAGGCATAGGTCGTATACCTGTGCAAAGCGAAGCGCAAGCCAAACAAATGGTAGATAAAATAATTGCTTACACCAATCCAAAATCGTTTGGAGATTGGCGCAATAACGTTTGTTTTATAGCTGACGATGAAGACGGTAATGCCCACTTTGATGACGGGCAAATATTTTCAGCTATAGTTGAAAGCCAAGATAAAGTATACAATGTAGATAAAATATACCTTGATGCGTACAAGCAAATATCAGTAGGCAGCGGATCGCGTTACCCGGAAGTAAACGCACAAATTAACCGCAAAATGCAAAAAGGCGCTTTAATTTTAAACTATAACGGTCACGGTGGCGAGCTTGGACTGGCGCACGAACAAATATTGGATGTGCCCATGATAAATGCGTGGAGCAATATTAACAATATGCCTTTGTTTGTTACCGCTACTTGTGAGTTTAGTCGTTTTGACGACCCTGCACGCACATCGGCTGGTGAGTTGGCTTTGTTAAATCCAAACGGCGGGGCTATTGCTTTGCTCACCACAGTTCGTTTAGTATACCAATACCCCAACAGGCAACTAAACCGTGCATTGTATGATAATAATGTATTTGAACCTGTAAATGGCGAAATGCCTCGCTTGGGTGATGTATTTAGAAAAACTAAAAATGGTGCACCTAGCCTAAACAGCCGCAACTTTACCCTTTTGGGCGACCCTGCTGTTAGGCTAAACTACCCTAAACACACCATTGTTACTACCGAAATAAACGGCGTGGCTATTAGTGGCACTAATCCATCCGACACTTTAGGGGCTTTATCAAAAGTGACTATTAAAGGCCAAGTAGAGGATGAAAATGGAAATAAGCTAAGCAGTTTTAACGGAATAGTATACCCTACTGTATTTGATAAACGTAGCAACTTATCTACTTTGGGCAACGACCCAACAAGCATAAAAAAATCGTTTAGTCTTTATAAAAACATCATATATAAAGGCAAAGCCAATGTAAAAGACGGCGAGTTTGAGTTTAGCTTTATAGTTCCCCAAGATATCTCTTATGTAAAAGGTAATGGAAAAATAAGCTACTACGCCACCAACAGCAATACCGATGCACACGGTTACTACGATAGCCTTATAGTTACAGGAACTGACAAAAAAGCACCTTTAGATATTACAGGCCCCACCATACGCCTGTTTATGAACGATACTACCTTTAGGTTTGGTGGAGTTACCAACGAAAGCCCTTCGCTGGTAGCATTAGTATCAGACCTGCACGGTATAAATACTACAGGTAGTGGTATAGGACGTGATTTAACGGCTATATTGGACGACAACAGGGGTAATGTGATGATTTTGAACGATTACTACCAAGCCAAGTTGGATAGCTATCAAGAAGGGGAGATAATATACCCCCTAAGTAAACTTAGCGAAGGTAAACACAGCCTTAAAGTAAAAGTATGGGATGTGTATAATAATTCAGCCGAAGCTTATACCGAGTTTGTGGTAGCTAACTCAGCAAAACTTGCATTGAAAAACCTAATAAACTACCCCAACCCTTTTAGCGATAAAACTAAGTTTTATTTTGAGCACAACCGTCAAGACAAAGAATTGTATGTTGATATAGAAATATTCACATTAGATGGAAAAAGACTAAAAACTCTAAGTGCTTTTGTACCTTCGGCCTCAGCAAATTTTGATGGCTTAGAATGGGACTCTAGGGAATATGGAAATAATATTGGCCAAGGAGTATACTTATTTAGAGTAAAAGTTCGTTCAGGTAACGAGACTGTGGAAGAAACAGAGAAAATGGTTTTAATTAAGTAGAGTTTTAGGCTAAATAATATATTTGCCCCAATAAATTAACCGGAATGATAAAAAGATATATTGCTACAGGTTTGATGTTGATGATGTTTGCTACTGTAGCTTATTCACAAGGACAGTTTACTAACCGTACTGTTATTACCTCTACAGTGCCGTTTTTACTTATAAGCCCTGATGCCCGTTCGGGAGCATTGGGAGACGCAGGTGTTGCATTACCTGCTGATGCAAATAGTATGCACTGGAATCCAGCAAAATATGCTTTTGTTGAAGATGAAGGGGGCGTATCTACCAGTATTACCCCATGGCTTCGCCAATTGGTAAACGATGTAAATTTTGCTTACCTATCGGGCTACGGTCGTATTAATAAGCGTAGCTCATTTGGCGCATCGTTAAAATACTTTTCATTGGGTGCTATTAACTTTACAGATATTTCGGGCAACTCGCTAGGTTCATTTAACCCTAACGAGTTTTCTGTTGATGGTGCTTACGCCACCCAACTATCAAAAAAGTTTTCACTGGGCGTATCGCTGCGTTTTATATACTCTAACCTAACGGGTGGCCTGCAACAAAGTGGTGCAACAGGCCGCGCAGGAACTTCATTTGCAGGTGATGTATCAGCCTACTATAAAGACAAAACAAAACTTGAGGGTAAGGTTTTAGAATACTCATTTGGTTTAAATATATCTAACATCGGTAATAAAATTACCTATACCACAAGTGCTAATCGCCAGTTTATACCTACTAACTTAAAACTAGGTGGATACGCCAATTATATTGTTGACGAGTTTAATAGTGTGGGTTTTTTGCTTGATTTTAATAAGCTAATGATACCAAGTAATGCCATCTATCAACTAGATGCTAACGGGCAAATACAATACGGCACCGATGGTAAGCCTATTATTTCAGCAGGTAAAGACCCTGATGTACCCGTAATACAAGGTATGCTGCAATCGTTTTACGATGCACCCGGTGGATTTAAAGAAGAAATGCAAGAAGTTAGTGTATCAACAGGTGTTGAGTATTGGTATAACAAAACTTTTGCTGCCCGCACAGGTTTCTTTTACGAAAACCCCAACAAGGGTAACCGTAAATACTTAACTTTTGGTGTTGGTCTTCGCTACAAAGTGTTTGGTGTTGATGCTGCTTACCTTGCTCCAATACAACAACGTAACCCGTTGCAAAACACTTTGCGATTTACCTTGCACTTCAACCTTGATGCGTTTAAATCTCAAAGTCAAACCGATACAAAATAAGGTTTAGCTTTTAGCCCTTTACAAAAGGATTTTCGCGTTTCTCCTCCCCTACTGTTGTAGGTTCCATGTGCCCTGCATACAATACTGTATCATCAGGCAAAGTATATATTTTGGTTTTTATTGAGTTTTCTAGGTGGGTAGAGTTGCCTCCAGGCAAATCGGTTCGGCCTACACTGCGATGAAAAATAACATCGCCTACAATAGCCTTTGCATCAGCTTTGCTATAAAACACTATACTACCCACTGAATGACCGGGAGTGAAAAATACATCCAATGTGGTATTGCCAAAGGTTACAGTATCGCCTTCATCCAAAAAATACTTTGGCAAAGGCGATGGCTCAACACGTACATTGTACATAGCTTGCCCGTAATATGGAGCTTGTTCTATCCACTCCACCTCTTTGCGATGGCAATACAAATCAACTTTATACGTATCGGCAACAAAAGCATTACCAAAAATATGGTCAATATGGCAATGGGTATTTAACAGCTTCACAGGGGTTAACCCATTTTCGCTAATAAAATTTTTAAGAGCCTGTTTCTCTTCCTCAAAATAGCAACCGGGGTCAACAATTACACACTCTTTGGTTTCATCAAACAGCACGTATGTATTCTCAGCAAAAAAATTAAATGTAAACGCTTGTACTTCCATATCTTTAAAAAATCGCTCAAATTTATATCCATTACAACAATTTAGCCCTCTAAACAGTTTATACTGTTAAAATAAGTAAGTAAGTTTGCTATCTACATGGTTTCAGCCAAAAAAATCTATTCTATAATAGTCTTTATACTATTGCTTGTACCCTTTGGGGTAAAGGCACAAGGGGTAAATACTTCTTTTGGTCAAAACCGATTGCCTTATAAAGATATTGACTGGCAGGTAGTAAGTAGCGAAAACGTTGACGCTTTTTTTTATGAAGGCGGGAAAAACCTTGCCGACTATGCCCGATTGACTGCCGAACAAAACATAAGCGAAATTGAAGAGCTTTTCTCGTACCGCGTGGGTGGCAAAGTTGAAATTGTAGTTTTTAATACCATTGAAGATTTACGCCAAAGCAATACAGGGCTAAAAGAACAGCTTTATAATGTAGGTGGCTACACCTACGTAGTAGATAATAAGGTAATGGCTTACTATAACGGTACACATGCCGATTTTGAACGCCAAATACGCGAAGGTATTGCCGAAATTGTACTTAGTGAGATGATATACGGTAGCTCGATACAAGAACGGGTACAATCGTCAAGCTTGTTGTTTCTTCCCTCGTGGTTTTTTAAGGGTTTAACAGCTTATGCAGCAGAACCTTGGAATACCGATATCGATAATAAAGTACGCGATGGCATTTTATCAGGTAAGTATGAAAAATTTAATTGGCTTAGCGAAGAAGATGCAATAATAGCAGGCCATAGCATTTGGAACTACATAGCAACCAAATACGGCAAAAGACAGATACCTGAGATACTTTTCCTTACCCGAATAAGCAAAGGCTTTGAGGGGGCTTTTAATTATGCTTTAGGTATAAGCAGTGGGCAACTTATTGACGAATGGTTGGGCTACTATCAAAACAAATATAAAGATGCCGAAGCCGATAGAACTGTGCCCCGCAAACTGCTAAACATACCCGATAATGTTTCAAGCTACCCACACACACAACTAAAAACACACCCTAACGGACGCAAAGTGGCTTTTGTGATGAACAAAAATGGACTGTGGAAGTTGAAACTTTATGATAAAAGCAGTAAAAAAGAGGTTACTATTTTTACCGGTGGAAAACACGAGGGCTACCAGGCCATAAACTATGATTATCCCGTTTTGGCATGGGAGCCTAAAGGAAGAAATATAGGGGTAGTGTATTTTGAAAAAGGCAAAACCCGATTGGTGAAATTGGACAATGGTGGTAAAATAACCGACCGTTTTATACTGCCCGCCAGTATAGACCAAGTACTTAGTTATGATTTTGCCGATAACAATACTTTATTATTATCGGCCATAAAAAACGGGCAAACCGATTTGTATTTGTATAATTTGGTTAGTAATGAGCTTACCCAGCTTACTGATGATATATATGACGATTTGTGGCCTCGATTTAACGACGACCAAAGCAAGATAATATTTAGCTCAAATCGCCCATACGATACTTTGCACTTTGAGGGAACTTATTTTGAAACCCTAAGCCAAGAAAGCAATTTTGATGTTTTTATGTACGATTATCCTGTGCGTAGCAATCTGCTAAAACGGATAACTAATACTCCGTATGTAAACGAAATACAGCCTGTATTTTATCTACCGGGCTACTATTCATTTGTATCTGATATTAGTGGTATATACAACGCGTATGCTTGTAAAGACACTATTGGCTTTCTTTATGCAAGAGTAATTATTAATAAAGCTAACGGGAAAAACGACACTATTATCAGTAAAAGTCCATTACCACAAGGGCACCATAAACAGCTGGCGGTAAATGGTACTGTATATAATACTACTGACAGTAGTATTACAGGCATTGACGTAAAGGTTTACAATGCACCCACCTACAAATACTTCCCGCTTACCAACTACAAACGTAATATACTTGGGCGAGACATGGCCGGTAGCGACGATGCTGAGTATAACTTACTGATGTATAACAACCACTACCAAATTTTTGAAACCAACGTTTCTGACGAGGTAGAAAGCGATGCCCAGTATATAAAAATTGTGCCCACCGAATACCGCTTAAGTACTAAAGTAAACTTTTATTACGGTGATGCTGTGCCCGATAACGCATTACTGATTGACCTGCAAGAAGACTCTAGTATAGTTACTGAAAAAGCTAACTATACCATAGTACACAAAGATTCTGTAAAAGAGGATGAAGGGGCTTACTATTTCCAAACTGAGTTTCCTGAGGATTACATATTAAACACAAAAGGACGTAATAAAGATATTGGCATAATAAAAGGCAAAGGCAGCACAGGCAGCTTTTTCACAGCCATGTTTCCCGATTATTATGTGTCACAATTAGATAATAGTATAATAAACACTTACTACCACTTAAATACAGGTGGCAACGGCCCTAGTGTATTTGCCAATATGAATGTGGTGCTGCAAGTAAAAACAGCTATTAGCGACTTGCTAAATAACCACAGAATTGAAGCAGGTGTGCGCATCCCCTTTTCGCTAAACGGAAGCGATTACTTTATAGAATACCAAAACCGCAAACACCGCATCAATTGGGATGTTGGCTTTTTCCGATTGTCGCGCAGACTTGACGGAACATTTATAAGTCGCCAACTAATAAACCAATTTACAGGTGGTATTAAAATACCTTTTAACGAAACTGTTGCTCTAAAAATACACGCTTTTGGCAGGCAGGATAAAAACATAATTTTAGGCACGGATAGCTTTAGCCTAAATCAACCCAACAATCAATATACTTGGGTTGGAAACAAAACCGAGTTGGTGTTTGACAACACTAAAAATATCGATATTAACCTGCCCTATGGCACCCGCTTTAAAATATTTACCGAGTATTACCAAAATACTGAGCAAAGCAACCGTAATGTAATAAACTTGGGTATTGACTACCGTAAATACACCAAACTACACAACAAAATTATTTGGGCAAACCGACTTACGCTTAATGCTTCGGTAGGTTCGTCAAAAGTGCAATATTATATTGGAGGTATTGAAAACTGGGTTGGTTCATCGTATGATGGCACTATTGCACGTGGCGAGGGTTCGCAATACATTTTTCAAATGCAGGCCAATAGCTTACGTGGCTTTAAACAAAACATACGTAACGGTACAAACTACTTTTTGTGGAACAGCGAAATACGTATACCCGTAGCAGCATACGTTACTCAAAACCCTGTGCGTTCTGATTTTTTACGTAACTTTATGGTAGTACCCTTCTTTGATTTGGGTACCGCATGGTACGGTTCTTCTCCCTTTGCCGAACAGCCATACAATACCAGTATAGTCGATGGTGGTAACTATATAGTTACCGTAACCAATGCGGTAAGCCCTATTGTAGCTAGCACGGGTTTGGGCTTACGCAGTCGTATATTTGGCTATTATGTTCGTTTTGATATGGCTTGGGGAATTGATAACAGCGAGTTTAAAGACCGTATTTATCAATTTGGATTAGGCTACGATTTTTAGTACATTTTTTTCTTGATACTTCCAACACACAGATTCCTGCCTTCGCAGGAATGACTAACCATCCGCACTCAGTACTAAAAATAGCAAAGCTGGCTCAAGCGTCCGCTTGTGCCCAAAATAAACGAGTGTCCACTCGCTAATAACCATCATATACAAAAACAGCCCCAAAGCAAATTGCTTTGAGGCTGTTACAATATGTTTTAAAAAGATATTATGCGTTTTGTTGCTCGGCAATGCGTTTCACAGCGGCATCATACACGCGGCGCATACCTTCTTCAGTACTAATTTTCGGATACCAGTTAAATTTACTGTTTACATACTCCATATTGGCATAGCGGCTATGCACACCAACAGGTTTATCCAACAATGGTTTAATAGTGGGTTGGTAGCCTGCAAATTTGGTAAACAGCTCAATAATTTCTAAAAAGCTTGTTAGCTTGCCCGAACCTATATTAATAGCACTACCATCGCTAATATTATCCAAAGCCATCAAAATACAATCAATACAATCATCAATATGTACAAAATCGCGACCTTGTTGTCCGCTACCCCACACCTCAAAAGGATCTTCTTTTTTGGCTGCACGGGCGGCAATAGCAGGCACAGGATACGTAAGATCTTGATCTTCACCATAACCGCTAAAAGGGCGCACACACGCTACCGATATACCGTAGTATTGGGCTGCAATGCGGGCAAGGTATTCGCCCGTTAGTTTACTCCAACCGTACGTCATATCAGGCTGACCCAGACTACCGTCAAAACTTATATCGCTTTCGCTAAGGGCAATGGCATTGCTGGTGGTTTGCAAATCAACAGGGTATGCTGCACTGCTGCTAGGGAACATCACACGTTTGGGCTTGTAGTTGCACACCCAATAAAACAATTCGGCATCAATACTCAAATCCAAAGCCACCATCATAGGGTCGCCATCAATTTTAGAGCGTCCGCCAACTATAGCTGCAAAGTGAAAAACATCATTAAACTTAGGGAAATTAAACCCGTAAGTATCGTTAATGTAATTGTGGTTATTGGTAATATGGCGCAAAAAAGTACGGAAATCGCCTTGCCAATATACCATACGCCCATTGGCATATAGTTTCAAATCGTCTTTTTGGGTATAGACAGAATCTTCCAACCACTCATCGGGGGCGGGTGTGCCTGCGCTTAAGTCATCTATAACAAAAATGGTATCGGTGGTAGTTTTTAATAGGCGTTTCACCAAGTTACGTCCCACAAAACCACAACCGCCTGATACTAAATGAATGTTCATCTTAATTTCTAAAGTTTTTGCAAAAGTACAATTTACGTTCTATTTGATAGGATGTACTTTGAAAAGAATACGTTGGACGAACAAAAACTTTATTTCTTTTTCTTTTTGGGTTTCTCTTCTATTAAGGCTACAAAGGCCATTGCTTGCTGTGCCCATTGTTTCCATCGTTCGTTATAGTCGTAGGGTACTTGTGCCCATCCATTCATGGCACGATTATCCATTGGAGTAAACATTTGTATACCGTCCATCGCCAAAGCCTCGTTCAGTTCGGCAGCGGGAAGTTTAAAAACCATATAGTCTTTCCAAAACATCACCCCTGCTTTTCCGTTGGGTGCTTTTAGGCATAGTGCCCCAAACATTTTGCCTTTGGTGGCATTGGGTGTAGCATCAGCTATTTGGTGGTATAGTTCTTCGGCTGGTGTCATGTTTTCTTTTCTAATTAAAAAGAAAGATAAGATAACTATATCAAAATTGCTTGCACGGGATGTGCCAAACTCCCCAAAGCCCCTTCAATAGTAGTATAGCCAAAGGTAAAACCACTTTGTTCTAATCGCTGCGGAATTACACGACGGCTTTTTAATACCAACTCGGTTTGGGTTTGCAATAGCACAGCACCTACCTCTAGCATCCATGTATAAATGGGCAAGCCAAAGGGCATTTTATGCGCCCTGCGAAGGGTTTGCATAAACACTTTATTGGTATCAGGTTGCGGGGCACAAATATTTACTGCACCCTCAATAGGGTTATCAATCAGCCACTCAACGGCGCGGCAAAAATCAAGCTCGTGTATCCAGCTAATGTATTGTGTGCCTTTCCCCATCTTTCCGCCTAACCCCATCTTAGTTAATCGGCTTAGCATAGGCAATGCGCCACCGCTATTGCCCAATACAAAAGCTATTCGCATGGCAGCTTTGCGTGTATGTGGAGTGTTGGTGCTAAAAAATGCTTCTTCCCACTGTTTACAAACTTCTACTGAGAAACCCTCTCCTATTTCACCATTTTCGCTCATGGGCAAATCTTCCGAATTTCGGTATATAGTAACCGACGAAGCATTTAGCCACACTTGTGGTGCTTGCTTACAGTTAGCAACAGCTTCACCCAGTACTTTGGTACTATCTACCCTTGAGGCTATAATTTGGCGTTTGTTTTCATCGGTATACCTACAATCAACACTTTTACCAGCAAGGTTTATTAAGGCTGTTGCTCCTTCTAGTTCACTTGCCCAAGTGCCTAGTGTTTTACCGTCCCATACAACACATTTTGCATTTTCAAAATCGGTAGGTTTGCGGCACAAACAGGTAATGGTATAATCGCTATCGGCAAAGTAGTTTACCAATGCTTTGCCCAAATAGCCGTTAGCGGCTGCTATTACTATCTTTTTCATGTTTATTTTTTACAATGAAAATCCTTTTTTTTCAAGTGAAAAGAAGTGTTTTATGCTGATGGACAAATACACAATATACAATACTGCACACCCCACAAAACTCACTCTAAAACCATAGTATATAAATTCATCAAACCATTTAAAATTGATATAAAGGCCTCTTATCCCTAGTGCAAAACAAGATATAGCCAGTATAATAATTATAAATTTTGCCCAAGCTGCATATCGTTTTCGAGCACGGTAAAACGCTCTCTTATTTTTTGTGTGCGATGCGTAACTAAAAAACTGCCAAACCATGCCTAGTATCAATCCTAATAAAGAAACATCAATAAAAATTAATCCTGCGGCAAGCAAAAGCAACTGCCCTACTACATCTATCATCAGCAATTTTTTTTCTTTATTATTCTCTATGCTCATCGTTTACCAGCTGTTTTTTGTGTTTAATACATTTAGGGCACTTATTCTACCGCCTAAATATAAATTGTATAATTAAACACATCACCAAATAGGAATAAAAAACCATTGTCTCGCTGCTAAATATCTATGCTTATAGTTCTATTCTCATACCCACCAATCGCCCAAGTTATTTTTATACGTCTGTCTTTCTTTTCTATTCTTAATGCTCTTTTCAATTTCAATTACCAAACTATTAAGGGTAATAATAAAATACACTAGGTATAATACTCCCCCCAGTAGTACCGAAATTCCTAAAACTACCATGCCTACTACAAGTACATTGTCGATTATGCTAATCCCAATACCTATAAATAATGCACCAACTGCCACTAAGCCCAGTGTAAACAAAGCCATATTTATATACTTTTCTCGGTATTTTGATTTGTTACTCCAAGTATATAACACATAATAGCTAATAAACTGCCAGCCTGCACCCAATAGTAGCAAAAGCCCTGTTGTGGCTGGCACTAAAAAAGTGGCTACAACGGCTGTTGTTTGCAACAAAATATCAAACACTAAAAAAAGAAGTGGGTTAACAGATTTCATGTGCAGTACCTTTATGGTTTAGTGATACAAAATGTGCAATGCTTATACATAAATACACGATATATAGCACCATGCCTCCCACTAAACTGATGAAAAGACCAACTAATGCTAGTACAACTAAAATTTGAAGCCACTCCCCTGTTGCTATTATTGCTACTATGCCTGATATAAATAATACTATCAATACCCACTTTGCCCATTTTTGGTATACTCGTCTTGTTTTTTGACATTCATGCGAAAACTGAAGGTGACAAAAATTACTTATCAATTGCCAAGCACCACCTATAAATACAAACAAAAGCAAGTACCTAACATTGAATGATGCCAATAGCACCAAGCCTATTTGTACCAATATATCTAGTAGCATTAGTGTGTTTTTTCCTGAATGTGCCATAACGTATTTTATTTTCAATAAGAACTGAAAGACTATTGTTTTAAAAAAGCCCCATCGGGCTAAAACTTCAACACAAAGATAAAAATAATAAACTGAACTTTCAAAAATTATTGAAATTATATTTCACATGATTATGGATTTACTTTTTATAGTGCTTATGGAATGTATGTAGAAAATAAGCCTAATATGAAAAAACTAACCTACTTAGCTGCCTTTTTGCTGGTATTTACAGCCTGTAAAACCAGTAAAACATCTACCCCAAAAGAAAAACCACTTGCCGAGACCACGCTTGATGATTTTATAAGTGTAATGGGTATAACCAAAAACGACCTTGAACCCAAAGCAATTGAATTGTGGGGTAATCCTTCAAAAACAACCAAAGATGATAATACATCGTACAGCTTTGTAAGTGTATACCACGATGATGCCGATGGCGACCGTTTGTTTAGCTATACTTACGATAAAAAAACGAATACTGTTAACCACATACGCTTAACTGGCAATAGAAACAAAGACTACGCCCCTACCAAAGAGTTTTTTGCCAAACAAAAGATTAGGGATAACAAAATAAACTTTTTGGGTATGCACAAGGATGAGATTTTGAAAATATTTGGCACACCCACCAGAGTAAACTCGGGCAATTACGAGTTTGTAAAAGGCCCAGTGAATGTAACGTTTATTTGCTACGATTTTCACCAACAAAAATGCAGTGAGATATATGTGTTTTGGAATATGTATTGGAAGGGATAAACGAAGCTAAGTAACATATAAACAGCCCTAAAGGTATATACTTTAGGGCTGTTGAATTTTAGAGAGTCAAGATTTTATTTTAATAACTCCATTTTAAAGTGCTTTATACCAGCTTCTTCAAACTCTTTCCCAACGGGTGCAAAACCATACTTGGCATAAAAATCAACAACTTGGGTTTGGGCATTTAGGTATACCTTTTCATCAGTAGGCGGCACATCAGCCAATACAGCTTTTAGCAAGGCCGATCCTGCCCCACTGCTGCGGTAAGCTTGCAATACGGCAAAACGTTCCAGTTTATAGCCTCCGTCGGTTTTGCGCCAACGGGCAGTGCCAATAGGTTTCCCATCTGCAAGGGCTAAAAAGTGTGTGCTTTCGTCCTCGTATTCATACTCCAGCCTTTTATCCACCCCTTGTTCATCAACAAATACCTTTACACGTATATCAAATGCCTGTTGCAGCTGGGCATCGCTATCTATTTTTATTACTTCAATAGTACTCATCAAAACAAAGGTAAAAGATTAAGGTGATTGAGTTTAGTAATATATGATTAGTGGCTAATAATAACTTTTGGGATAAGAAACTCTACTTACAGCGGATTAAAACCCACTGCTGTTGCTATTACAACCTACAATACGACTTAAGTCGTATTGTAGGTTGTAATTTAGATAGAATAGGTTTTTAACCCTATTTAAAAAACACCAATTTAATAGTACAATTACAAAGCACTATGCACTAACTACCCACTACAAAACCAATTTCAAAAAAAAACATACCTTTGCGCAAATTCACAAAAAACCAATTTCTATGATGGACATTTCAAAAATCCAAGAATTGTTGGGCGATAAAGCCGATACACTACTAAACCACCAAAGCAAAACCGTATCAAAAGACGTGTTGCATTTGCCCGGTCCTGATTTTACCGAGCGTGTTTGGTTAAACACCAACCGCACCCCACAAGTATTGCGCAGCTTAAATGCTATATACAATACAGGCCGTTTGGCGGGTACAGGTTATGTATCAATTTTGCCTGTTGACCAAGGTATTGAGCACAGTGCTGGCGCATCGTTTGCAAAAAACCCTGCTTATTTCGACCCTGAAAACATTATAAAATTGGCTATAGAAGGCGGTTGTAACGCTGTGGCTACAACTTTTGGCAACCTTGCCATGATGTCGCGCAAGTATGCACACAAAATTCCTTTTATGGTAAAAATTAACCATAACGAATTGTTGACCTACCCTAACAAGGCCGACCAAATTATGTACGGTTCGGTTCGCGAAGCGTGGAATTTGGGTGCAACTGCTGTGGGTGCAACTATATATTTTGGTTCTGACGAATCAGCCCGCCAAATTATAGAAGTAGCCGAAGCCTTCGAAGAAGCGCACGAATTGGGAATGGCCACCGTATTGTGGTGCTATGTTCGTAACAGCGCATTTAAAAAAGACGGTGTTGACTACCACGTATCGGCCGACCTTACAGGTCAAGCCAACCATTTGGGTGTTACCATCCAAGCCGATATTATTAAACAAAAATTACCTGAAAACAACGGTGGCTTTAAAGCCCTTAATACAGGCTCGAGCAGCTACGGTAAGTTGGACGAAAGAATGTATACCGAGCTTACCAGCGATAACCCTATCGACCTTTGCCGTTACCAAGTAGTAAACTGCTACATGGGTCGCGCAGGTTTGATAAACAGCGGTGGCGATAGCAAAGGCTCTACTGATTTAGCTGATGCAGTGCGCACAGCAGTAGTAAACAAACGCGCAGGTGGTATGGGGCTTATTTCAGGTCGCAAAGCATTCCAAAAACCTTTAAACGATGGTATTGAACTTCTAAATGCCATTCAAGATGTTTATTTGAACAAAGACATCACAATAGCTTAATTTTCTAATTTCACTTATCGGATAATGGTTATTTGTTATCGGGAAAAATTACCCCGTGTAACAGATAACTGTTATCTTTGATTTTAGTTTACAGCTATTCTTTAATTGTACTTTTAGTAAGTGCCTAGGTTACACCTGCATTTTATAGCACACTAATAATGAATAGCATACAACTAAAACAACCCAAAAACACACATGAGTTGGTATAAACGACTGAAAGAGGGAATATCTACAGCTACCAAAGATAAAAAAGCTACCCCCGAGGGACTTTGGTATAAATGCCCAAGGTGCAAAAAAACTACCCTTAGCGAAGATCACAAACAAGGCAGTTATGTTTGTCCGCATTGCCAATACCACCACAGAATTGGCTCGGCAGAATATTTTGAGATTTTGTTTGATGATGGAAACTTTAAAGAATTAGATGCTAACCTTGTTAGCGGCGACCCTTTAAACTTTACTGATAGCAAAAGCTACAAACAACGTATTGAAGAAAGCATAACCAAAACAGGGCTTAACGATGCCTTGCGCACAGGCGTAGGCAAGGTAAACGGCTCGCCATTGGTAGTTGCCTGTATGGATTTTGCCTTTATTGGCGGTAGTATGGGTAGTGTAGTAGGCGAAAAAATATCACGTGCTATACAACACAGCCGTGCTAACAAAATACCGTTTCTTATGATTTCAAAATCAGGGGGAGCACGTATGATGGAGGCAGCACACTCGCTAATGCAAATGGCAAAAACAAGCGCGCAACTGGCTTTATTAGGTAAAGAAGGTATACCTTATATATCATTAATGACCGACCCAACTACGGGTGGTGTTACTGCATCGTTTGCTATGTTGGGTGATTTTAATATTGCCGAGCCTGAATCGCTAATAGGTTTTGCAGGCCCTCGCGTGATAAAAGAAACCATTGGTAAAGATTTGCCCAAAGGTTTCCAAAGTGCTGAGTTTTTATTAGAGCACGGTTTTTTAGATTTTATAGTGCCCCGCACTGAACTGAAAGATAAAATATCGCTTTTGGTGCAATTGCTTACCGAAAAGAAACCAAGAGCTAAAAAAGTGGAAGCCACAGCGCAATAAACCCCACACATATAATGCAACTAAACCAAGTAACAATACTGGTTACCCATATTGAAACCTCAGTACGTTTTTATAAACTGCTGGGGTTTCAGCTTATAGTGCATAGCCCACACTATGCCCGTTTTATAGTACCTGCCAATCAAGCCACATTTTCAATACATATAGCCGATGAAGTGCCCGCAAGCGGTACTATGCTCTATTTTGAGTGTGATGATGTAGATGCTACCCATGCACAACTTGCCGCCAAAGGGATAGTATTTGATACCCCGCCTACCGATAAAGATTGGCTGTGGCGCGAAACATACTTTGCCGACCCTGACGGTAATAAACTTTGCCTGTACCATGCAGGAGATAACCGACTGAACCCACCTTGGAGAGTAAAAGAATAAAATAAAAAATGGAGAAAAGCGTTTGTTTGTATGCTACTAACCATTTACCCTATGAAAAAAACACTACTTCTTTTACTAATACTCGCTCTTTATCACCATGTTAATGCCTGCATAAACGAGTATACCGTTGATGCGCATGGAGAGAAACATTTTACAGAGTATGATGAGTTTTACTTTGAGCCTTTTGATGCCAAAACCATTATTAACAGGCTTAAGGAAATTGAGAACTCATTAAATCAACAATACGATTTCAAACTACATTCAGACTATGGAGCAAATTTGCTAAAGCTAGGCTGCACACCCGAAGCATTGCAGGTTTTTACCGCACTAATACAAAAATATCCAAACCAGTATTCAATAGCTGCCAACTTGGGCACCGCCTACGAGCTATCAGGCAAAAACGATTCGGCCTTAAAATATATAAAACGTGGGGTGGAATTAAACCCCAGTTCGCACTTTAACAGCGAATGGGTGCATATAAAAATATTAGAAGCTAAACTTAATAAATACACTCCTGAGCAACTTGCAAACGCCGATATTTTAAAACTAGGCTCAGTACCTCCAAAAAAGATCGAACAAAAACTAAGGCAAGTATACTATCAATTGCACGAGCGTATGCCCTTTACCCCACTGGGCGATGCCCTACTAGCAAAAGTGATATACGAGACTGCGCAACATACATCCGAATCATTTTCGCTTGAGAGAGGAATTTTGTTTTACAATATAGCTGCCATATACAACCCTAGCCTAAAAGAAGATGCAGCTAAAAAAATAGCCCGTAACAAACAATTACAAAAAAGATATAAGGTGAAAGAAAAAAATACACACCATAAAATTTTTGATATCGCTATATTGCAAAAACATAGACCACTAAAGGGCAACTATAACTATAAAGTGTATAAGGTAGGTTAATAGTATTTTATAAGTAAACAATAATTAACAATTGTTTGCTTTATCACTATACTCTTAATATCTTTGCACACTATTTTAAAAGAGATAAACTGTAATACGATGCAAGTTACTTCAGAAGTAAAGAAAGAAATATTTAAAACACACGGTGGTGCTGATACAAATACAGGTGGTGCCGAAGGACAGATAGCACTTTTTACTGCCCGCATACAACACATTACTGAGCACCTTAGAGAAAACAAAAAAGATTTCTCGGCTGAGTTAAGCCTTATAAAACTGGTAGGTAAACGCCGTGCATTATTAGACTACTTAGCTAAGAAAGATATTTTCCGCTACAGAGCTATTATAAAAGAACTGAAAATCAGAAAATAAGTTCTTTATAGTTTTGATACATTTATAGCATTTAACCCCAAAAGCCTTATTCGCCATAAGGCTTTTGTTATTTATACACTTTATATAAAAATAATATGTCCAACACCTTAGGAGTTACCAAGAAAATTGATTTTGGCGACGGAAAAGTAATTGAAATTGAGACCGGTAAACTGGCCAAACAAGCCAACGGTTCAGTAGTGCTCAAGATGGGCAATACCATGATTTTGGCTACCTGTGTAGCCGCACCTGATGCAAAAGAAGGTACCGACTTTCTTCCTCTTACAGTTGATTATCAAGAAAAATTTGCCTCTGTGGGTCGCATACCCGGAGGTTTCTTAAAACGTGAAGCCCGTTTATCGGATTACGAAATACTTATTTGCCGTTTGGTAGACCGTGCTATCCGCCCGCTTTTTGCCGAGGATTACCACGCCGATACTCAAATAGCCCTTAGCCTTATATCGTCAGACCAAAATATAATGCCCGACTGTTTAGTGGCATTAGCAGCTTCTGCGGCTATAATGCTTACTGATTTACCTTTTAACGGCCCGATGAGCGAAGTGCGCGTAGGACGTGTTGACGGTAAATTTGTTATTAACCCCTACAAAGATGAAATAGAGCGCAGCGATATTGACATTATTGTAGCCGGTACCATGAAAGATATAAACATGGTTGAGGGTGAAATGAGCGAAATATCTGAAACTGATTTAGTTGAAGCATTAAAATTTGCTCACGAAGCCATTAAAAAACACTGCCAAGCACAGCTTGAGCTTTGTGATATGCTTGGTGGTCGCAAACCAACCCTTGAATACTCTCACGAAGTGAACGACGAGGAACTTAAAAAGAAAGTTCACGCCGACCTTTACGATAAAGTGTACGAAGTAGCTAAAGTGCCTGCCGACAAAAAAGTACGCAGCAAAGCATTTAGCGAAATTTTGACCGAGTATGTTGATGCTATGCCTGAAGATACTACTGATGTAGTAAAAGGATTAGTAAAAAAATACTTTAAAGATGTGCAATACTACGCTATGCGTAATATGGTATTGAACGAAAAAACACGTCTTGATGGCCGTAAACTAAACCAAGTGCGCCCAATATGGAGCGAGGTAAACTACCTTCCATCAGCACACGGTTCAGCAGTATTTACAAGGGGTGAAACCCAAGCGTTAACCAGTGTTACTTTAGGTAGCAAACTTGACGAGCAAATGCTGGATAGCCCTATGCACAGTGGCTACAACCGTTTTATGCTACACTACAACTTCCCAGGTTTTTCAACTGGTGAAGTAAAACCTAACAGAGGCCCTGCCCGTCGTGAGATTGGACACGGAAACCTTGCTATGCGCGGTATACGCAAAGTATTGCCAGCAACCGAAGATAACCCATACGTAATACGTGTAGTATCAGATATATTAGAGTCAAACGGGTCATCATCAATGGCTACTGTTTGTGCAGGCTGTATGGCACTAATGGATGCAGGTATAAAAGTAAAACGCATGGTATCGGGTATAGCTATGGGGCTTATCTCTGATGATAAAACCAGCAACTACTCTATACTTTCAGACATTTTAGGTGATGAAGATCACCTAGGTGATATGGATTTTAAAGTAGTAGGTACCGAAAACGGTATTACTGCTGTGCAAATGGATATAAAAATCGACGGCTTGCGTTGGGAAATTGTAGAAGAAGCACTTTTACAAGCCAAAGAAGGTCGTTTGCACATACTAAACGAAATGCGCAAAACCATTTCTGAGCCTGCTGCTGATTACAAACCTCACACCCCACGCATTGTGCGCATAGAGGTTGAAGGTGAGTTTATTGGTGCTATTATTGGCCCGGGTGGTAAAATGATACAAGGCATACAAAAAGAAACCGGAACATCAATTTCTATTACAGAAGTTGAAGGTAAAGGTATTGTTGAAATAGCCAGTGCCAACCAAGAAGGTATGGAAAAAGCTATAGCCATTGTAAATGGTATAATAGCTGTACCTGAAGTGGGTAAAGTGTATGAAGGTAAGGTGAAAACCATTACCGACTTTGGTGCGTTTATTGAGTTTTTACCGGGTAAAGACGGTTTATTGCACATAAGTGAAATAAGCTGGAAAAAACTACCTAGTATGGAAGGTGTGTTTGAAGACGGTGAAGAAGTAAAAGTGCAGTTGATAGAGGTTGATAAAAGAAGTGGTAAATACCGCCTAAGCCGTAAAGTATTGCTTCCACGCCCTGAAGGTATGCCTGAGCCTACTGAAGAGGAAATACGTGAGCAACGCGAACGCCGTGAAAGCCGCGACCGTGGTGGAGACCGTGGACGTGGTGATAGCAGAGGTAGAGACAATCGTGGTGGTGGACGTGATAACCGTGGCGGAGGTCGTGATAATCGCGACAACCGTGGTGGAGACCGACGTGATAACCGTGACCGTGATAATCGCGATAATCGCTCTAACCCTTCTAACGACAACAAAAGCAACAACAATCCTGCTACTGACGATGCTTACAAATTTGATGATATGTAGTTTGTAACTATATAGTAATCTATACTTTAGAATCCCTTACTGTACAGTAGGGGATTTTTTGTTTTTAAACCTTTGGCTGAAAAATTTCGTTAATGGAGAACAGTTCAAAGCTAAAAACTTATGAAACAAACTTTACTTACTGCCTTTGCCATGCTGTTGGTACTATTTACCCAGTGTAAAAAAGACGAGGATAATACCCCCGCAAATACTAAAACAAAAAGTAAAACAGAGTTGCTTACCAACAATAGTTATAAAGATTGGGTACTTACCTCTACCCTGCTAAATGGTAACCAAGTATTGCAAGTGTGCGAAACCGATAATACGTATAGTTTTTATAGTGATGGACGGTTTGTGCTTAATTTTGGTTTGAATAAATGCAGCTCGTCGGAAACAAAAAATGAAAACCGTACTTGGCTATTTATTGAAAATGAAACTAAAATGCGTTGGATAACACCAAAAGACTCGTTTGATTTAAGCATCGACAGCCTAACTACTGATAAACTAAAGGTAACTCAAAACACTACCTATATGGGCAACCCTCTACAATTTATCCTCACCTTTAAGGCAAAGTAGACAAACCTAAAAAAGTGTTCCCAAACCTACTGAACAGGCAAGATTAGTGATACTTAAGTTTGTTTTAAGGTAAGTAGTTCTGGGTATTCTCCAACCCTCTTCAATTAACTCTATTCTATATAACGAGTAGATAAAATCGCAATTGCCTGTGATAAAAAATTCATTACCTAAGTTATATTTAAAAGCTACACCACTATAAAACATGGGCATATAAGACTTTGGAATGTATAAACTACCTCCCTTAAAGCTATTGGCAGAACTATTAACCCCTTTTGAGATTGACACCCCCTCTCCTTCCCCATCTTTACCCAGCCTTTTTGTATACAACACACCCATCCCTATATTGGCTGAAAGTAAAAAGTCTTTAAAGGCAATGTTGTAATTTCCCCCAAAAAACACATTAAAATGCTCATACAAAAAGGGATTCACAGGTCCCACAGAATCGCCTGTCTCTTTTATATAGGCTGTAGCGAAATCTTTTGGCTTAAACCTATTTCTAAAAAAACCTATGCCAACCTCTAAGCCAAAATGATTTTTTAGTTTTTGAACGTACTTGGCATTTACACAAATACCCATTGGTTCTGCTGCACTTGCAAAACTGCTATTAAAAGGGTGTTTACTACTCCCATAAGCGCCGATAGGTAAATTATTACCTAAACTAAACTGCAAAAATGATGTGTAGGTGGTAAAGTCTTTAGCAATGTACACCTCATTGGTATCGGTTTGGGCATACAAAAAATGCCTGCTACACAGCAGTAGTGTTAGCAGGCATATATATTTTATCTTCAAATTAGTAGTTATTTTTTAAACCCTATACCGCTGCTTGGGTTGGCCGCTTGGTTTCTTTCAGGGCCAAAATCTTCAACATCTTTTATGGTAATGGTTTCTATCATTTTTTGGTTACGATCTTCCTGTGCAGTTTGGCTTAAGCGCAAATGTTGGTTTTTCACTGTTTGCTCTACTACCTTACGCACTTCGCGTCCGTTTCCAAAATATTTATCTTTGCTAGATAATATATAACCAAAATAGCCTTGCAAGTGTGCTTTTGCTTTTTTATCCAACTGCACACCGTTGTCTTTAAACAACATTTGGGCTATATCCATTAAATCGTGCTCGTTATAATCCTCAAAATGGAAAATACGATCAAAACGAGACTTCAAACCGGGGTTAGACTCTAAAAAGAAGGTCATATTTTGAGTATACCCTGCTGCTATCACCACAAACTCACCACGACGGTCTTCCATGCGTTTTAACAGCGTTTCTACCGCTTCTCTACCATAATCACTTCCTCCGCCTTCGGTTAGCGCATACGCCTCGTCAATAAACAATACGCCACCCATAGCACTGTCAATAAGTTCGGCGGTTTTTATGGCTGTTTGGCCTATATAACCACCCACCATACCTTGCCTATCAGTCTCAACCATGTGTCCGCGTTCAAGTATTCCCAATGCTTTGTATACCTGTGCCAAAATACGGGCAACAGTGGTTTTACCTGTACCGGGGTTTCCTGTAAACACAGTATGCAGTGAGAACGATTTGCGGAAATCTTTACCTGTTTCGCGGTAAAAGCGAACCAATTTCACCAACTCGTCTATCTCTTCTTTTATGTTGGTTAGTCCCACCATAGCTTTTAGCTTGCCCAACGATTCGCGAAGTAAATCTTCGTCAATAGGTATATCGGCAAGGCTTTTAGCTCTTGGTGCATCAATTTTTTCAACGTCTTCTATTTGTACAGTCGATAATTCTTCCTCGCTTAATAGTTGAGGGTCTTTCATCTTCATTATACGTAAGCCTAGGTTTATTTTAGCTTCGTCTATCAACGAGTTTACTAAACGGGCATTACCAAACGCTTTGTTTCTATCTCTGTACTCATCAACCAATTTGCGGTACATATAGTCTTTAGCCAATCCACTAAGCAATATGCCTCGTTTTCCCGCAGCGTAGTCGGCTATTTCCAATAGCTCTTGCGGTACATAATCAGGAAAATCAAATACAATGTTGAACCTTGATTTTAACCCTGGGTTTGAGTTGATAAACGAATCCATTTGATCGGGGTAACCTGCCACCACAACTGCCAAATCGCCGGTACCGTCGCTCATTTCTTTTAACAACACTTCTATTGCTTCACGACCGAAATCTTTGCTGTCATCATCTTTACGAGACAAAGCATAGGCTTCGTCTATAAACAATATACCGCCTTTGGCTTTTTTAATGGCTTCTTTGGTTTTAGGTGCTGTTTGTCCAATATACTCTGCAACCAAATCGCCCCTATCTACCTCGTGCACATGGCCTTTACTTAGCAAGCCCATTTGCTTGTATATTTTACCCAACATACGGGCTACTGTGGTTTTACCTGTACCGGGGTTTCCTTTAAATACAGCGTGCAATACCACTTTGTCGGTATCTTTTAAGCCCTTTTGCTTACGCAGTTTTATAAAGTTTAGGTAACTGGTATACTCAAGCACCCTTTTTTTGATGGGGCCTAAACCAATTAAACCCTGAAACTCTTTCATCACATCTTCAAGGGTTTCATTGCTTTTTGCTGCGGCTTCTACTTCTTCTTTTCGGGCTTGACGCTCTACAACAGTTGGTGGTTGCAGCTCAAAATCTTCTTCTTCGGCATCTTCATAATCGTAGCCAACTTTAAAAGGCACTTTAGCTACCAACTCATCCATAAACAAAATGTCAATGTAGTAAGTATCGTTGTTCCAAGTACCTTTGGTTTCACTTCCCCAGCCTACTGTGCATACTATCTTATCGTCTTGGGGATATACAAACAGTAGCTTATCAATTTTGCCTATAAGCTGCCCTGTATGTGTTTTAAATTGAAAAATTAGCTCGCACGCCCAATAGTCGTAGTTTTTTACCAAATTTTCGGCAGTAAACTCGCCCCATATATAGCGTGCATCAGCACCGTAAAATGTTTTAAGGTATTTACGGTCTTTAGGTTTTACGTTGCTATCAGGGCCTTCGTATAGTTTAAGTGTTTCCAACTTAAAGTATGGGTTGTGGCTTTCGGTTACTATGCCTTCTTTTTCAACATAAAAATGTTTTTCGGCAATAAATTTCCCGTTCACGTGCGCTTCCCAACGGTAGCTGCCACGTTTCCAATAGCCGCCAATTTCTTTTACGCCCCAACCTTCGCGCACAAAAACTATATTATCTTCCTTGCGTATGCGCCTGTCACAATTTAACAAACACACCTCTTTGTTATCAGCCGAGAAGCATTTTAGCTCCATCTTCAAATCCCAATCTTCTTCATCAAAAAGTTTGTTAAACAACGAAATCTCGCAGTATATATAGCCTACCTCGCTTTCGTCGTATACCAAACGATAGTTTTTTTCATTGTTAGCCAACCACTCAGTCGAGCCAAAAACCTTTATATCTCTAAACTTATATTCACTAATGTCTGCCATATTCGTCCTAATTGGGGTGAAATTTAACGTTTCTATGTAAAAATCAAGTATTGTACCGTAAATCTTTTTTTAAGTAACAATTTTATACCGTTTTAAATTTTCTTACTCAAAAAATTTTCAACGCTCATTTTTTATTTAACACTATAATCAGTTTTCCATATATTGTAATTTAAATTCTTTCATTGTGCTATTTACTACTGAAGATACAGAACATCGTTATGCTATAATAGATGAAACCTTTGAACACTCTGAAATTCCTTTGTTTTGGTGTGATGACGAGCGATTTATTATGCTTAATAATTCTTTTTGTTTGCTTACCGGATATAGCAAACAACAATTACTTGAGAAAAAATTTGACGATTTATCTTCTGTAACCATCCCCCAGTTATCAGTAAAAGAAATATTTAGCAATAGCAAAAAAAGAGAATACCACATATTTACATGGTTGATAAACTCTGCCAATGAAAAAACAATATCAGTTGAGTTACGACTTACCCGATTTTTTTTGAATAACAGTAAACCGTATTATTTCGGGCTTATACGAAACTTATCGAAAAGAAATAGTAAAGAAGAGCTTTTTAATGAAAACCTACAACGCTTAAACCTTGCTATGCAAGTTTCGAAACAAGGTATGTGGGAATGGAATACCGTAGTAGACGAAACTTTTTATAGTGATGAATATTATGCCTTACTGGGCTATGAGTATGGTGCTTTTACACCTAGCCTTGAAAATTGGCAGGCCGATTTGCACCCTGATGACTCAGATGTAGCTATTACCATTTGGGATGATTTTGTAACATCAAAAAATGATAGGTACAGTGATGAGTTTAGGCTGAAAACCAAAAATGGAAATTATATATGGGTACATAGTGAGGGGATGGTTATTGATAGGGATAGTGAAGGAAATGTCCTAAGAGTTGTAGGTATTGTAGCCGATATAAACGATAAAAAACTAAACGAACTAAAAATACAAGAGCAAACCCAAAAATTGGTTGATTATACTTTTTTCAATTCACATCGTTTGCGTGCTCCCCTATCTTCAATACTTGGGTTAGCCGAAATACTAAAGCACGAGTATAGCCCTGAAATTGTCAACTCGCTTGATAAGGTATCGAAACAACTGGACGAAGTAGTGCATGAGATTAACCAAATTTTAATAGGCGATACATCGAATTATAAACTAAATGCCGATTCGCCAATTAAGAAAGTGAGCTTGGTTGGTGATGATAAAATTTTTCATATAGTGTACAAAAAAACCTTTGAGCGATATGCCAGTGATGTAGAAACTACATCACATCAAATGGTTACTAAGCTTTTAGAAATGTTGCGAGACAAGGTACTAGATACTGATTTGATAATTTTGGATATTACTACAGGTATTAATGTTTGGGATTTTTTAAATGAAGTTACTGCCCTACCCAACAAAAAGCCTGTATACTTACTTACCAAAAATATAAATATGGAGTACGCTATTAAAGCATCGCAATACGATTGCGTGAAAGGCATTTTATTGAAGCCGATGGACAAACAAGCTATTCTTGACTTTATCTACCAAATAAACAATTAACCCTTTTTATTTTCGTATACAAAAGCAATGTAGCTGATATATAGCTAAATAGTTTTTATCTTGAGAACCTATGAACACACTTTTTAATGCACACTTGCAAGAGGTGCACGCCAGTTTTACATCGGGTGATACTGCATTGGGGTTGCGCCGGCTTACTGATTGTGCTATTGAAACCCAAAATCCTGATATCTTTAGGGAAACACTTAGCTATTACGAGTGGCTTGAGGATATTAACAATACTGATGACGCTATAAATACTGCACGTGCTATTGAGCTATTGGAAAAGATACGCAATGTGGGTGTAGCTGTTAATGAGCGGCCTGCTGATAAAATACTTACAGTAAATAATGTAGGCAAAACTTATAGAAAAAGTGGGTTTAAAATTAAAGACCTAGCTTTTAGCCTTAGCGAAAAGCAAATAGTGGGTTTGGTGGGCGAAAACGGAAACGGTAAAACTACCCTTTTACGCTTACTAGCTGCCGAGTTGCTACCTGATACCGGAGGTATTGAATACCATTTTGCACAACAACACAAAGAGCAGTACCAACTAAAAACTAAGCTAATATATATTGAACAACGTATACCCCGCTGGCACGGAACATTAATGGATAATTTGCGTTTTGTGCTGCCTTACTATGGTATTAAAGGCTCCGACGGACATTTATGGGCTGATATTATGATAGCACGTTTGGGTTTACGGCCGTTTAGACATCTTACGTGGAACAGAATATCATCGGGTTATCGTACACGTTTTGAGTTGGCTAAAACACTGCTGCGCCAGCCAAAAATTTTGTTGTTGGATGAACCACTTGCCAATTTGGATATAGTATCACAGCAAACTATACTGCAAGATTTGAAGTTTATGGCCAACTCCATCACCATGCCTTTTGGTATGATACTAAGTTCGCAACATATATACGAGGTAGAAAAAGTATCAAACGACATCATATTTATTAAAAACGGAATACCTCAGTACCAAAACAACACCCCAACTGAGGTTGAACAGACTGTTGAAAAATCAGCACTGATAATAGAACTGGAGATAAACAATAACCGCGATGCACTTGCGGCTGCTTTTACTACTCTTCCTCTACAAAAAATACAATACAACGGTGGCGTATATCTTTTGCATTTTGATGAAGGCACAAAGGTATCGGCAGTATTGCAAGCATTGGCAGCAAAGCAACTTGAGCCAAATTATTTAAGAAATATTTCACAATCGTCGCGCAGGTTTTTTATTAACTAATTAGGGGAGAGCATACAATGTTTAAAAAAATTAACAATATACTTATAAGCAAATACCCTTTGTTGTGGAATACAAAAGCTGTGTTTGTTATTCCCCTTGCTATCATTATTCATGTATTATTTTATTTGGCTGGTTTTATTTACCCCATAAGCATTGATGAGCTATGGCAGTATTACCATTTTAAAGAAGACTCAGTAGTAATGTTAAGTGTACTTATTAGTGCACTGTTTATCATTATTTGGCTGGTGTTTTATTTACGTAACAATCCCTTCAAATCGTTCTATACATTAGGGCGAGGCTATATGTTTAAGGAGTTTGTGCTAATTTTTACCGTATTCTTTTCGTCGGCTACTTTTTTCCTTAGCTATAAGCAAGGTTTGTATGATAATGTTGACTTAAAAACTAATGATATTAACCTTATTGAAGAGTCGAAAGTGGTAAACCTTTCAGCGCATTTTATTGCTTTTGATTATTCTGATTTTAACGCCAACGGATGTTGCGATTCGATTGAAGCACGCAGAGTTAGAGATTCAATTGAAACAGAATACGAAAAAACTCTTACCCCAACAGAAAGGCGTGAGTATAGCAGAAGAAAACAGGCTGAACGAGATGCTGCAAGGGAAAAAGCTAAAATGATTGACGACCCACACAGCTATTTACACTATTGTAAACTTGAGGTAGAGTTTTATAATACCATAAAAGAGGGGCTCTTGCTGAATGAAGTAGAGCTAAATAAAATAGCCCACGATTGGCTAAAGAAGAGTAAAAAAGACTCTTTGCAACAGTTGTTTGTTCGCTTATTGGCTATATGTGATACGTATGGAGTTACTTATAATTTCAATCCTAAAGATCAAGTAAAAGAGTGCTTTAACGATAGCGCATTTACTGTTAGAAACACTTTATATCGCTACTATGTTGATAGCACAGATTATCGTAGAGAGTATGATTATGATGAATATAATGACGACTATGACGAACAGGTAAGAAACTATCTAAAAACATACAGTTTTATTGAAATGGGTAACTTAAAAGATGCCTTACAACAAATAGATTCTGTACGAAATGGCTTTTGGAATATTATCTTATTTATTGTTTGGATATACTACGCCTTGGGTATGACCATACTACTGTTTAGTTTTAGAGTAACTCGCTTAAAACATTGGTTTTTGAGTTTAATAGGTATAGGATTGTGGGCTATACTATTGGCATTAATTGGTGTGGGACTGGGATTAAATAAAGAGTTTCCTATGCTTCTTGTTTTTATTTGGCTACTAATTTTTGTTATAGGTGTAGTACAAATAGTAAACCGCAAGAAAAAACTTTTAGCAGGTATTGCATACAATTGGATTTTGTGGTTTATGCCTTTTGTGCTGCCGCTTATTTTTGTTTTTATAGATTCAACTACTAACAAAGATTGCTACAAGGCTGAACTAAAAGCAACAATAAACTGCCAAATAAACCACTGGATTGATACCCATTGGGTATTGATAAATAGTGTAAACATAGCACTAGTAATTGTTCTTGTATTTTTTGTGTTTATCCCTTTAGTCCGCAAATGGCAATCAAACCCTGATGAATAAAGTTTCTTTTAAAGTAAAATTATAAAGCAAAAGCCCTATGAAAATTTTCATAGGGCTTTTTGCTTCCTATATATCTAACAGTAGGTTAAAAAGTATAGCCTAAGTGCAAAGTAGCAAACATAGTTATTGGGGCTATATCGTATTTTTTTGTACCCAAACTGCTACTACCACCAATTTTTGATGTATAGCCCACCCCTGCCCAAGGTTTAATATAAAAACCGCTTTGCCAAGGTTGCCAAGTATAACCACCGTACACCAAAGCCAAACCGTTGGTATATTTTTGGTTATCGGTTTCAAAATCGTTCGATATTTTAAACTGCTGTACACCTGCTTGCAAACCCACAAACCATTTTTTGTTTACTTCGCTAAAATGATGCTCAGCAAATAAACCTACCGCATTGTTTATACGCACAGCCCAACCTTTGTTTTTGTTATTGCTATTCATATCTATCAACATCTTAGGCATATCCATTGCATAAGCCCCTACCCCAAGCAACAAATGGTTGCAGTTTTTGGGCTTATAGCGTATGTGAACCCCGTAGCCCCTAAATACAAAAGTAGAAGGGTCTACCTCTACCGATAGTTCTGCTTTGGCTGTGTTTTGTGCAGTTTGTTGACCCAAAGCTGTAAAATTTGTAGCTACCATAAGCGCTATGGTTACTAGCATTGTTATGATTTTTGTTTTCATCTTTACTTAATCTAATTAATATTCTATATATTTTGTATATTTAGTTATAGGCAAAAAAATAGTCTTTACATCTCGTCTAAAATTTCTTCAATTGTTTTCATACGTAAAGCATTTCTCATCTGGGTTTCGGCATTAAGTAAAATCGTTTTTATATTCTTTTTAGCATTATCAGGTCTTTTGCCTTTTGCCAAAATATCAAAGTCGGTATAAAAAAGTGGTTTCCCTTCTTCTAAGGCTTTAAAAATATCTAAAACAGTAATTTGCGAAGGCTTTTTGGCCAAGCGTACACCACCTTGCTTTCCCTCCCTAGTTTCAATTATACCCGCAGTACTAAGGCTTAATAATATCTTTACCAATGTAGGTTTGGGTATATCCAAAACTTCAGCTATCATCTTGGTCGACAAAAACTCAAACGTGCCTTGCCTCACCTTGTCAGCAATAAAAATAACTACTAGTACTGACTTTGAAAATGATAATGAATAACTCATACTATATATTCGAGATATTAAGAATACAAAGTAAAAGTACTTCTTTTACATTTCAAAATTTATTTATTTTCTCATACCACTTCGATATTGTATTTAGCCAATAAGCCCGATAAAGTTTGTTGAGAAAACTTAGCTTTTTTAAGCTTATTTTTCTCAGGATCGATAATAAAATTAACCGAAGTACTAAGGTTAGCCTTTTCTAAAATAGTGTTTTCAAATATAGCCCCCAATAAATCGCAATTGTCAAAAAGGCTATTGGTAAGGTCAGCATCCACAAAATCAGTTTCACAAAGTTTACAGCTGTTAAACTTTGTATTTTTAAGTTTCAGCTTATAAAACGATGCAAAGCTAATATCGCAATCGGCAAATTTCATCTCTAACAAAAAGGGGTTACACGCCCCAAAATTTAACCCCAAAAGCTTACACGCCTCAAAATCAACATCTTTAAGCCCTGTATTTTTTAATTTAGCATTGCTAAGGTTACAATTGGTAAACTTACATTCGCCAAACACAATGCTTGATAAATCTGTACCTTCAAAATTGCAGTTTACAAAAGTGCAATTATCGTATTCGCTTCCATAAATTTCAGTAGTGGTATAGTTTATACCTTCGTATTGCTCATTTTCAAAAACGCTGCTCATCTTCCTATCTTACTTATTTTATAGGTATCCAAACTTGTTCTTCTGATTCGGGATGACCATTTTTATAACGTTCATCTAAAATTTCAAAATACTCCCTATCATCCAATTGGTAACCATTTTGAGGCAGCCAAGTAAACATTATATACTGTCGGGTTTCAAAATATTTTTTTAAATCTCCCTTGTGCATATACACGGCATACTTACCACCTTGTATAGTATGCGTTTCCATCCCCAATGGTACATCATTAAAACTATTTACTTCAACAGCAGCCCAGTTGGTAAACGGGGTATTGGCATCAAAATCAGCAAAGGGTATTGAGGTATCAAACACTTGCATTGATATAAATTCATCAGAAATAGTATTGGTAATCTCTTTTCTGCGGGGCATAAACTGCCGCCACATAGCCGGTGTGGTATTGTTTGCACTTGATGTGGTAATATGCAAACCGACTATCTTTTTTGAAGCTATGGTTTTGATTTCAGGTGTTACGGACATTTTTTATTTGCTGCATAAAGCCCGTAAAACTACAAAAGCCCGCTGAAATTCAGCGAGCTTTTGCAAGATTTTTATACCTTAAGTATAAGACTGGGATATTGTTTTGAGGAAGTAAGTAAACTTACAAACTCAAACAAAACTAAGCCCTTTTTACACCTGTAGCGTTAAGTCCTTTTTGTGATTCTTTAACGGTGAAAACAACTTCGTCGTTTTCTTGAATGTCTTCTAAACATTCTGATACGTGTACAAAAATGTCGGCATCGCCGTTTTCTCTTTTAATAAATCCGAAACCTTTAGAGTCATTAAAAAATTTTACTGTTCCTTTTTCCATGAAATTGTTATTTAATTATTGTGTTTGTTTTATTTTTTTCGAAGTGTTGGTGGTATTAAACTGCGCGCCTTCTGCGGTGTGTTTTCTTTCCAAAATGTGGTTTTGCAACTGATGGTCTGGCTTTTGACACTACTGGCATTTCTGCACTTAGCGAGTAAGGATGAGTACGTTCTACGTCTATATTGTTCTTTATAAGTTTCTGAATATCTTTCAAATATACCATTTCATCCAGAGAACAGAAAGAAATAGCTGTACCATTTTCACCGGCTCTGCCTGTACGGCCAATTCTGTGTACATACGATTCGGCTTGCTCGGGTATATCAAAGTTTATAACGTGTCCCAGTTTTTCAACATCTATACCCCGCGAAGCCACATCAGTAGCTATAAGCATACGTATACTTTTATCTTTAAAGCGGTTTAATGCTTTTACACGTTCGTTTTGAGATTTGTTTCCATGTATAGCCATTGCGGTTATACCATCGCGTTTAAGATCTTTCACCACCTTGTCGGCGCCGTGCTTAGTACGCGTAAAAACAAGAGCATGCTCAATGTTTTGCTCGTTAATAAGGTGTTTTAGCAAAAGTTTCTTATCCTCTTTTTTCACATAATATACTGATTGTGTGATAAGGCCTGCGGCTGAAGACACAGGTGCTACCTGCACATTTACAGGATCGTGCAAAAGAGTTTGTGCTAACTGCATAATATCAGGCGATGCTGTTGCTGAAAAAAATACAGTTTGTCTTTGAATTGGAAGTTTAGCTATTACTTTTTTAATGTCGTTTATAAAGCCCATATCAAGCATTCTATCAGCCTCATCCAACACCAAATAGTGTATCATATTTAGCTTTACAATGCCTTGTTGCATCAAATCAAGCAATCGACCCGGAGTTGCTATAAGTATATCAACACCGTTTCTTAAAGCATTTACTTGTGTGTGTTGTGAAACACCTCCAAATATAACTGTGTGCTTAATATCTAGTTTAGCACTATATGCAGTAATGTTCTCACTTATTTGCGATGCCAGCTCACGTGTGGGTGCTAATATTAGCGCCTTAATACCTTTTGTATTACGTAGTTTTTCGTTTTCGCTAAGCAATTGAAGAATTGGTAGTGCAAAAGCTGCTGTTTTTCCGGTACCGGTTTGTGCACAGCCAAAAATATCTTTTCCTTGAAGTATATATGGAATGGATTTGCTTTGAATAGGTGTGGGAATTGTATAACCAATTTTATTGAGTACGCTGATTATAGGAGCGCTTAAATTTAATTCTGAAAAAGTCATTATATGTTTTAAAAAGTTGACCAAATGCCTAAGTGGCCTTTAATCGGCTTTTAAAGAAAAGTGTAAAATTTATTCGTGTGTATTGTTGTGATATACAAGCGGATTGAGAATACAATCTTCTAAAGAAGTTGTGCAAAGGTACAACTATTTATAGACAAAAAAAGGTTTTCATTTTTATTGAAAACCTTTTTTTACTTTCTTAGCATTTAAAAATCAGTGTTTTATAGTTATTTTACAACCTCAACACCAACCGCATTAAGTCCTTTAGGGCCTTTTTCAACCTTAAAAGTTACTTTATCATTATCTTTTATTGGCGTTTTAACACTGTTAATGTGTACAAACACACTCTCTTTTGATACATCGTCTTTTATAAAACCGTAACCTTTTGATTCGTTAAAGAAGGTAACTATACCTTTTCTATCTACATCAGGAGTTTCCTCGTTGTCTTGCCTATGTGCGCCAAGAACAATATCCTCAGAGTTGATTACTTTTTTCTTGTTTGGATCGGGAGGGGTGTTGGTAATGTTACCGTTTTCATCAACATAAGCAAGCATTTCATCAAGGCCTTTACCTTTGTTATTATTGGCTTGCCTAAGCTCTCTCTTCTCTTGCTTATCTTTACGCTTCTGTAATTTTTTTTTCTCGTTTCCCTTTTTGCTGAACGTTTCTTGTGATTTACCCATATTGTTTATTGCTCATCCTTATTCGCCATCTTGTTTAATTTTTTTCGATGGCTAAATAGAAGAGTTCTGCAAAAATACATAAAATAACGCGCTTTTTTTTAATTATGGTTTTAAACTAGTGCATCAGGTTTTATTTAACTCTTCACTTTTTATATATTTCTAACCACCCAATGAGTGAATTGGCTCAACATTTGCAAGTTAACTTACGCATTCTATTACTTAAAAATATTAATTCTATGGTAAAATGCATCTTTACTCTACTTTTTGCGGCTGTTATTATTAAAGCTGGGGCACACCCCCCACATTTACTACAGATTAGTAACAAACAGCAAATTTGGTGTGGTACTTGGCAAGGCTTATATATATTTGAAAGTGAAAAATTCGTGTTTGCTTCAGATAAAGAGCCTTGGACGAATTAAAAATAAAACACATTTGCAATAGGGAGAGTTTGGTGCTCCGAATATCCAGCCATAGCAAACCTTCAAACCGATTAGGAGGAAAAACAAATAATGAAACGAAATCAAATAATACTTACCATACTCCTTTTTGGATTTCAATCTGCAATAGCACAAGTTCCGTTTTTGGTTAAAGACATTTTTGCAGGAGCACAAGATGCAAATCCAACCAAATTTACTAAAGCTGGCGATGAGTTGTATTTTGTAGCCAATGATGGTACTACAAATTTTGAGCTATGGAAGACAGCAGGTGATTCTGCTTTTTTGGTAAAAGATATTTACCCTGGTGCATCTTTAAGTACTATTAGATATTTAACCAACATAGGTAGTGCTGTATATTTCAGTGCAGAAGATGGAGTAAATGGTCACGAATTGTGGAAAGCCGAAGGGGATACTGCTTATATGGTAAAAGACATAAACCCGAGTGGAAATAGTTTGCCGCAAGAATTATTTGCAATGGGAGAAGACCTTTACTTTACCGCTGGTAACGGCATTTCTGGTCGAGAACTATGGAGATTGCACAACGACTCTGTCTTTTTAGTACATGACATATATGTAGGTTCACCCGGGTCCAGTCCAGGAAATTTTACCGTTTTAGATAGCGTTTTGTATTTTACAGCGGCTTATGGCACGAATACGGATGAATTGTGGATGACGGATGGCGACACGGTTATTAAAATTAAAGGGATTCCGTACAAAAGATTTGCTACGCCACAACATCTTACTGCTGTAGGACATTCATTATATTTTAGTGCAGAAACACCAGCTAACGGAAGAGAGCTATGGAAAACGGTAGGTGACTCTGCCTATATGGTAAAAGATATTAATCAAGGTATCACTGCTTCCAATCCCAATAATTTTACTGCAATAGATAGCATTCTTTATTTTACGGCTGATGATGGTATTGTAGGCAATGAACTTTGGAAACTTCAAGGCGACTCTATTTATCTGGTTAAAGATATTAATACAGGCATAAACAGTTCAGCTCCTTATGATTTAACTGTAGTAGGTAGCTCCATTTACTTTGTAGCTGATGAGGGGGTAAACGTAAGAAAACTATGGAAAACATCTGGTGACACAGCCTACAAAGTTCATGTACCCAGCATACTCAATGCTGCTACCATTGCACATAGAAAGGTTGTTGGCAACAGAATGTATTTTAATGCCAATTCACCAACTGTAGGTAGTGAGCTTTGGGTGGCACAAGATGATACGGTAATACTTTTAAAAGATATTTATCCCGGCAATATGAGCTCTAACCCTCGGGATCTAGAAGCTGTGGGCGATGTCTTGTATTTTACTGCGGACGACGGTACTACTGGTGAGGAGCTTTGGATGGTTTTGGGTAATTCTGCATTTTTGGTGAAAGATATAGTGGCAGGTGCTTCACCATCTTCTCCCTATAATTTAATAGCAGTTAATGATGCGGTATATTTTAGCATAAATGATATAACCCATGGAAGAGAATTATGGAAACTACGTGCCCCATTATTTTCATTAATTGATACAATAGTTTGCGATGGATATCAATTTGGTAGTATTTATTTAACTCAAAGTGGGAGATATTTTGACACCCTATCTTCTTCAAACAACAGAGATAGTATTATAATTTTAGACCTTGTAATTAATGCGGTGAATAGAGATTTGAGTCAGAATAATTTAGTTCTTACTGCCTTAGCAAGTAATGCTAAGTATCAATGGATAAATTGCAACCAAGCATATACCGCCATTGCGGGTGCAACTAATAAAACATATACAGCTGACACAAGCGGAAGTTATGCAGTAGAAATAAGGCAGAATGGTTGCATAGATACATCCGATTGCGTTGAAGTTCAATTGGTAGGTATTGGTTCTAAAGAAAAACTTGTAGAAATAACTGTTTATCCAAACCCAGCAAAAAATAGTATTACTATTGACCTACAAAACCTACCTATAGGCATTTATAAAGCTACATTGGTAAATATTTTAGGAGAAGTGGTTTTTGAACACTCACTATCACCAACAGATGTTGCAGAAATAAATACCACACAAATAGCAGCAGGCGTTTACACACTTTGCATTAATGGTTCTACAGGAACTTTCAACCAAAAACTTATAATTACCCGATAAATCAATAAATGATATAAAAAAAGCCTTTCAGCTTATAATAGCTGAAAGGCTTTTTGTTTACTAAGTGACCCCAACAGGGTTCGAACCTGTGACCTACTGCTTAGAAGGCAGTTGCTCTATCCAGCTGAGCTATGGGGCCGTTTCCTTTTTTTAAGGGTTGCAAAGATAAGGCAAGAGGTTTATAGTTCAAACGCTTATTTTCACCTCTTGGCGTATTGGCCGCATTGCACGTTGCAAAAACCTATTCACAGCTTTAATGCCTTTGTAGTGTGCTATTATTATATCGGGCAGTATATCATCGGTAATAAATCGCGCAGGCAACTCACCAGTGCAGCCCACAAAGTTTTTATACACTTTTATTGGATTAGCATTACACACAAACTCATTTGATATATAGCAAAAACCTCCTTCGCCAAAGCTATCAGCAAAATCTTCGTTTTCGGCCAATAGGCAATATTGTTCTTTCCTTTTTTCAAGATACTCTTGCAATTGCGCAGCCATTTCGCCTGATAGGCCAAAAATACCTCCTGCTAGTATTATTTTTCTTGGCGTAAAACCAAACAAAAGCCCTGCAAAAGGTTGGCCTTTTATAGCTTTTTTATGCCCTATTATTGCCCCAATTTCTGTTTCAATGCCATCGGGCAAAGTATAATTGCGCCTGTTTTTACAAGTTACCAATATCTCGCCCAAATTATCGTTTACACGGCTATCAACCTTTTTAAGTTTAGGCAAAAGGTCTTTCATAAATTTTGTAAAAGGAGGCAGTAAGTTTTTGATATAAAAAACTTCGTCGTCATTTTGCCAAAACTCGCAAGGCACGGTATAAGAGCGTGCTAGCGAGTTTATATAATTATCATTAAAAAATAATGTTTTCATAAAGGTTACTCGTAGCGCAAACTGTTTGCAGGGTTAGACATGGCTGCTTTTATAGCCTGCCAAAGCATAGTAGCAAGTGCAATAAAAGCAGCAATAACAACAGACACTAAAAAGTATTTTACACTAGGCTGTATATGGTAGGCAAACTCGCTAAGCCAACTATTCATATACCAATAGGCACAGGGTATAGCTATTAGTATGGCAAAAAGAATAAGCAGCATATACGATTTAATAAGTACCACAACCACTTGAAAACTGCTTGCACCAATAACCTTGCGTATGCCTATTTCTTTGGTGCGCTGTTCTATACTGTACGAGATAAGACCAAACAGCCCCAAACAGGCTATTATTATTGCAACTACCGAGAAATAGCCGAATATTTTAAGGCGTTTATCTTCTGCTTCGTATTTGTTGTTAAAGTTTTCGTCAACAAAAAAGTATTCGGTGGGGTATTTTTTCGAGTAGCGTTCCCACACATTTTGGGCAAAGCTTACAGCGGCTTTGGTATCTCCCTCTCCTAGCTTTAACAGCATTATACCGCTGTTACCCCTATTTTTTACTAACAGTAAAGGCTCTATAGGTTGTTGCAAAGGCATAAAGTGATAATCGTTTATTACCCCTATAATCTTACCATTGTAGCCAAAACCATTACGAAGTTCTACACTAAACGGGTCGTCCCAGCCAAATGCTTTAACAGCAGCTTGGTTTACCAAAAATGCTGCGGTATCATCGCTTTTTATGTCTTTTGAAAAATTACGCCCTTTTATAAGAGGTATCTTCATCATGTCTAAAAACGTTTCATCAACACCATACACGTTTATCAACTTCTCATCAGTTGTGCCTTTGTAGTTAATGTATTGCAATAGTTTTCCGCCAAAATCACCGGGTACATCGCTAGCACTGGAAACTTGCTTTATGACAGGGTTGGCCAACAATTCGTTTTTCATCACATCAAACCTATCCATTAAGGCAGTATCTGCTTCAGGTACTTTAAACGCTAAAACTCGTTGGTTATCAAAACCTGGGTCTTTGGTTTTCATGTATTGCATTTGCCCGTATACAATAAGGGTGCAGCTTATCATAAAAACAGCTATTGCAAATTGTATGGCAACGAGTGCCTTGCGAAATATAGCTGACCCCGAGCCGGGTATTTGCCCTGTTTTTAGCACCTTTACGGGCTTAAAACTTGATAGAAACCAAGCAGGATAAAGACCTGAAAATATACCTACCAATACTACACCAACCGCTAAAGCTCCTACTAAGCCTATATTGAAGGTAAACGTGAGTGATTTTCCCGATAAATAATTGAAAGCAGGCAACAGCAACTCTACAAAGCAAAGGGCTATTATTAAGCTAAAAAGCACCGTAAGCAGAGACTCGCCAATAAACTGCATAAACAGTTGACCCCGACTTGCCCCTGCTGTTTTACGGATGCCTACTTCACGGCTACGTTTTGCTGAACGTGCCGTGGCTAGATTGAGGTAATTGATGCACGCAATTACCAGTATTAAAAAACCAATGGATGAGAAAGTAATGATTGTTGTTTTGCTACCTATACTAGCATACTCGTGCTGAAAATCGCTGCTTTTTAGCCTAATGTCTTTTAAGGCTTGCAGCCTATAAGTAATACTACCGTTTACGTTTTCACTTTTTAACCATGGCACTATTTTTTCATCTACCATTTTAGCCATTTTGGCTTCAAAAGCAGCTTTATCAGGCTTTTGTTTAAATAGTACATAGTTGGTTTGCGCCATATAAAACCAATCACGCTCTAAAGTACTTACCAGTTCGGGGCTCATTGAGCGTGTTGATATTAAAGCACTGGGAGTAATGTGCGATATATCAGGGCGGTATTTTATAACCCCAGTTACTTTATAACTTTGCAGGGTAAATTTTAGCAACTTGCCCAATGCCCCATTGGCAGTGCCAAACAGTTGCTGTGCCAGCTTATCGGTTATTACTATGGTGCGGGGTTCTTGCAGGGCGGTAGCGGGATTGCCCTCCAAAAAATCATAGTCGAAAATTTTAAAAAAACCTGCGTCGGTAAAATAAAGATTATCTACCTGAAAAACCTTTTGGTTATACCACAGGGTTTGCTTAGGCACCGGCCTGAGGCGAACAGCTTCTTCTACCTCAGGAAATTCTTCTTTTAAGGTAGGCGAAAGCATATACGAGCTAAATGTAATATTATCGGTTTGCCCCGATAGGTTTAGGCTTGATGTTACGCGATAAATACGATCGGCTTTGCTGTGGTGGCTATCGTACCCTAACTCGTTACTTACATATAAAAATATAAGTATGCACGATGATATACCAACCGATAGCCCAAATATGTTTATAAACGATACTACCTTGTTTTTATAAATATTGCGCAAGGCAGTTACTATGTAGTTTTTTATCATTTTTTTAATTTGTTGTATTTGGGTTTTACACCTCCCTTAGTCCCTCCTTAGTAGGAGGGAAACAGCCGCACTACCCATTTAGTACTCACAATTCTTCATTTTCAACTTTCAATTAAACCATAGCTTTTTCGGTTTCGGTTAGCAGTTTACCGTCAAACAAATTCACCACGCGCTCGGCCTGCTGGGCGTGCTCGGGCGAGTGGGTTACCATTATTACTGTTGTGCCCGTAGCGTTTAGCGATTTTATTATATCCATCACCTCATCGCCGTTGCGGCTGTCAAGGTTTCCCGTTGGTTCATCGGCCAATATCATTTTAGGTTTGGTTACTACTGCACGCGCTACTGCCACACGCTGTTGTTGCCCGCCCGATAATTGCTGCGGGAAATGCTTTGCCCTGTGGGCTATTTGCAGTTTTTCCATCACCTCAAGGGCAAGTTTTTTACGCTCAGCTGTCGATATTTTTTGGTATAGCAAGGGCAATTCAATATTCTCTTGTACCGTAAGCTCATCAATAAGGTTAAAACTTTGGAAGATGAAACCGATGTGGTTTTTGCGCAACTCGGCACGTTGTCGCTCGTTGTATTTTGATACTTCTTTACCTAGAAAATACATCTCGCCTGATGACGGGTTATCTATCAACCCCAAAATATTAAGCAGGGTAGATTTTCCGCAGCCCGACGGCCCCATAATGGCCAAAAACTCACCCTCGCGCACGGTAAGGTTTATTTTATCCAGCGATAGGGTTTCTATCTCGTCCGTTTGGTACGCTTTGCTTAGGTTTATGGTTTTTATCATTTTTTAGTTAAATATTCTTTTTTAGTTCATTATACCTACGCACCCTTCGACTCCGCTCAGGGTGACAACCGCACTGCACATTTAACATTCTACAGTTATCATTTTCAACTCTATCGTACCCTTTGGCTCTGCCTGGGCAACAACCAACTACATTTTCTATTCTCAATTTCACGCTGCCCTACACACCTTTCGAGAACCTCAAGATGGCAGCCGCACATCTCGCATCCCACCTCACACATCTTCAAATTTGCACATTGGCATATTTTCACATTTATCCCGCTCTTTCGACTTCGCTCAGGATGACGCTGAGGTGATGGTTTTACCTAAAACCTCAACTCTTGCTTATCTCCATAGTTCTCGTAGCTCGATATTATCACCTTCTCCCCTTCTTTCAATCCATCCAATATTTCATAATACTGCGGGTTTTGTCGTCCAATTTTTATTTCACGTTTTTGTGCCACATCACCCGCCTTGTTTAGCACAAAAACCCATGCGCCGCCTGTTTTTTGGTAAAACCCTCCCCGCTCTATTACCAAACTTTGTGTTTTGGCACTCATTTGCAGTTTTATAGCCACATTTTGCCCGCGTTTTAGCGTTGTGGGGGTGGTATCTTTAAACTTTAAATCAATGGCAAACTGCCCACCGGTTACTTGCGGATATATTTTTAAAATCTCCAAAGGATATTCTTTTCCCCCCACCTCACAAAAAGCAGTTTGCCCCACATAGGTGCGGCCTATATACAACTCATCAATATTGGCTTTTACCTTAAACCCCTTGCTCACATCTATCGAGGCTATGTTTTGCCCTTTAACTTTGGTTTCACCAATCTCACTATCAAAGTTGGATAACTGCCCCGATACGGGCGCCGTAATAATTAACCCCTCATTTTTCTTACGCATCAACTCAAGATTTTGCTGCATACGCCCTACCGACTGGGTCATTTGGGCTATTTGTGCCACTGTTGAAACCGAATCTTGATACATGGCCTTTTTTAGCAATTGCAAACGGCGGTTTTGGTATTCAAAATTGTTTTTGGTTTGCAGGTACTCTTGTTTTGATATTACTTGGTCATTGTAAAGTTTATCGCTGTTTTCCATCAACCTTTCAGCTTCAGCCAACTGAAACTCAGCCTCGGCCATTTGCGTCAATCGGGTTACTTTGTTTTGCTCAAGGCTATTGCGGCTGTTGCGTATATTGTTTAGCAAATCCAACACCTGCGTTTCACGATTTAATAAATCCAGTTGCAGGTCGGTATTTTCCAACCGCAAAAGGGCTTGTCCTGCCTCTACCCTTGCACCGTCTTCAACAAATTTTTCGCGTACTACTCCGTTTTCAAGCGCATCTATCACCACAGTTTTCAATGGGACTACAATACCATCGGCAGGAATAAACTCCTGAAAATCTTGCATCACCACAGTACTAATAGCCACTTTATCTTTTTCAGCTTTTAACGATGATGGTTTTGACGAATTGGTATAGAAAGAATACAACGCAAATAACACTGCCAACACCCCAAGTGCGGTTAATGTCTGCTTACGCATTTTTGCTTTTTTATTGTTTAAAGGTCTGTCCACTCCCTTTATCACTATTCAACACAATGCCAAAAACACAAAGCACTAATAATCAGTAATTTAATTTATTCTTAAAGATAAAACCGTTCGGGGGCGAACAATACTTTGTCCGATTTCGGACACTTTTTATCTGATTTATAAATAACGCACCTAGTTTTTGATTTTAATTGTACTTGATTTATAAGGCCAATATGGTAGCCAAAAACTTTGATATACTTATTGTTGATGACGACGAGGATGTGGCACAAGCGGCAACACTTTTGCTAAAAACGCACGGCTATTCGGCTCGTTTTGAAACCAACCCCGAAAGGTTGCTGCACCAAATGGAGCAACAACCCGCCCGACTGCTATTGCTTGATATGAACTTTAAGGGCACGGTATACAGCGGCAACGAGGGTTTGTATTGGCTGCAGCAGGCTAAAAAGAAATACCCTGACTTGATTGTGATAATGATAACCGGCTATGGCGATGTGGAGTTGGCCGTAAAAGCAATAAAAACAGGGGCTAGTGATTTTATACTGAAACCTTGGCAAAACGATAAATTGTTATCATCCATACAAACAGCTATCAGGCTACATACAGCCAAAACTGCTAAAGCCAATTTGCCCCAAAACGGTACTACACAATTAATAGGTGAACACCCCAAACTGATAGAAACACTCGAAACCGTTAAAAAAGTTGCTCCTACTGATGCCAATGTATTGGTAACGGGCGAAAACGGAACGGGCAAAGAAATGATAGCCCGCTTGCTGCACACACAATCAAACAGAAAAAATAATCCATTTGTAACGGTTGATATGGGCAGCTTAAACGAAAATTTGTTTGAAAGTGAGTTGTTTGGGCACGTAAAAGGTGCTTTTACCGATGCACGCGAAGACCGTACAGGCCGCTTTGAAGAAGCCAACGGCGGCACACTTTTTTTGGATGAAATAGGCAACCTTTCCCCCATTATGCAGGCAAAACTGCTTAGTGTTTTACAAAACCGTACGGTGTATAAAGTGGGCAGCAACAAACCTATACCTATTAATATAAGGTTGGTATGTGCTACTAATATGCCCTTGCTGCACATGGTGAAAGAAAATACCTTTAGGCAAGATTTGCTATACCGCATCAACACGGTTGAGGTGAACCTGCCACCACTGCGTGAGCGCAAGGAAGATATAGCCCCATTGGCTGAATATTTTACAAAACAATATTGTGCCAAGTACGATAAAGAACCCAAGCAATTGCACAGCATCACCCTAAAGCAGTTGGAAAAATACCACTGGCCGGGTAATGTGCGCGAGTTGCAACACGCGCTTGAACGGGCTGTGATTTTGAACGACAACGGCCAACTACTACCCGGTGATTTTTTATTGCCCATATACGAGCAGGGAGAAAGCGAAAAAAGCACTACTTTTAATTTAGAAGAAAACGAAGTACACCTAATACAACAAGCCCTAAAAAAGCACGGCGGCAACATTAGCAAAGCCGCAGCCGATTTGGGTATTACACGCGCAGCACTATACAGACGGATGGAGAAATATGGTATTTAGGCGATTAAATATAGGCTTATGGGTACGCTTGCTAATTATTAACGGGTTGGCTTTGGCGGCAGGCTTTCTATTTTTTGCCAAAGGCTATGCCTATACCCCCGCTTTTCTTATTGTGGTTGAGGTTGCTTTGGTGTTAGAGTTGAACCACTATTTGCGCAATACACAACGAAAAATAAGTCGCTTTTTTGAGTCGGCGTTGTACCAAGATTTTAATTTTACGTTTGCCCGAAACACTAAAAACCCTGATATAAAAGAACTGCACGAGGCTTTGAACAGTGTAGCCGAACGGTTTAGGGAGCGAAAATCAGTTGCTGAGGAAAGCGTAAAGTTTAACGAGACTGTTATAGATCAAATACCTCTGGGTATATTAATTTTTGATAGCCACCATAAACTGGTGCGCTATAACAACCACGCTCGCAAAATACTGGGCGATAATACAACAGCACACATACACAAACTGCTTGAGAAATATAACTTTTTGCCCGATTTACCCGGTTACTCGGCATCACCAGCACCGTTTATTACTGAACTGGTAAAAGATGATAGCACCATAAAAATAGCCCTCCACGAGCAACATTTTGTACACAACAAGCAGAAGTATAAAATACTTACGCTGCAAAATTTTTCGGATACACTGGATAGAAACGAACTGGAAAGCTGGCAAAATATTATCCGTGTACTAACGCACGAAATAATGAACTCACTAACACCCGTAGTGTCGCTTACAGAAACTGCTTTGCAACTGGCTAAACAAAATGGCAATGCTGGAACTTTGCAACAGTCGCTAGAGATTGCGCACAGGCGCAGTCAAGGGTTACTGGGTTTTGTTCACTCGTACCGAAAAATAACTAACATAAAACCACTGAAAAAAACTGTTTTTAAGGTGAGTGAATTGGTAAGCAGCATTGCTATACTAAAATCGGAAGAATTACGAGCTAGGGGTATTAAACTAACAGCTGAGGTTACCCCCGAAGATTTAGAAATGGAGGGCGACTATGAGCTGTTAGAACAGGTGGTAATAAACTTAGTAAACAATGCTGCCGATGCCCTACAAGGTATAGATGGTGCTTTTATAAGTATAACAGCGGGTTACGATTATCTTAATAAAATAAAAATAACAGTAGCCGATAATGGCGCAGGCGTTGCTGGTGATGTTTTAGATAAAATTTTTATTCCCTTTTTCACCACCAAAAAGCAAGGCACGGGCATTGGCCTAAGTCTATCAAAACAAATAGCTATTATGCATGGCGGCAGCCTGTATTTTGAAAAACACGAGGCAAGAAATACACAAGTTGTACTGAAAGTATAGTTATTAATCGCCAAAGAACTTATTTTTGGCTACTGTTCACCCGCTTTGTACTATGCTAAAAGAAATACTTGAGTTTAAACTGTTAGAACTTTCAAACTATACCTTATCGGTAAGTAAAGTTCTACTAATAATAACCATTATTGGCTTTACTTGGTTGGGGCTACGCATGGTAAAAAAGCTGCTGTACCGCACCAATAAATTAGACGACGGACAAAAATTTTCTGTGTTCCAAATCGTGCGTTATTTGGGATGGATATTTGCCATAGCCTATAGTTTTGAATCGCTGGGTGTAAAGTTTACGTTTCTTTTAGCCGGTTCTGCCGCTCTTATGGTGGGTTTGGGTTTGGGGTTACAACAAACCTTTAACGATTTTGTATCAGGGTTAATACTTTTGGTTGAAGGCACCTTAAAAGTGGGTGATATTATTGAGGTTGGAGGATCGGTAGCACAGGTTGAACGTATTGGCCTACGCACTACAAAGGTTACTACCCGCGATGATATAACACTGATACTTCCCAATAATATGCTTACCAACCAGCAAGTTATTAATTGGACACATGCACAAGAGCAAGCACGTTTTAAAGTAAGCGTTGGGGTGGATTATAGCTCGGATGTGGAGTTGGTGAGTAAAATTTTGTTAGAGTGTGCTAATAAGCACAAATCAGTATTGACTAACCCCAAACCTTTTGTACGCTTTGAGAACTTTGGAGACTCATCACTTGATTTTAGCATCTACTTTTGGTCGAACAGAATATTCCCAATAGAAAATGTAAAAAGCGATATACGCTTTGCTATTAATAAAGCCTTTAAAGAAAACAAGGTGTCTATACCCTTTCCGCAACGCGTTATGCACATGGCTAATAAACCTGAAAAAGAATAAAAAAAGCTGCCCTTAAGGGCAGCTTTTTAACAAAGTGAATTATTCTAACCTAAAAAATAATTTCAAACTTTACATAGCCGCTGTGGCCACTTTTAGTTGTTGGTAGGCATCGGGTAATAAAAATTGTTTTATTGCCTCGTCCACTACCGCAAACACTTCTTCGGGCATAGCACCTTTTGCTCCTTTGTATAGCATAATCCTTTCAGTAATATTCATAGCCGGAAACATAAGGCTATACCATGCTATTATTTTATCCATCGGCATTTTTGATACTATACGTTGGGTTAACGTCAATAACTCAGCATCGGTAAAATTATCCCACAATTGTTGCTGGGTAATGGTTTCCTCGTGTACCATGTGCAGCATATATTCACCAAAAAAAGCACTGAATTTGATAAAAAACTCTTGACCCGTTTTGTTTGCCGCTACTCCTGATTTTACTTTATTGTAAATGGCAGTTAACAGATTTTCAAGTTCCTTTTGTTTTTCTTCAATCAACTCGTGGTCGTGTTTATCGTGGTGTGAAGCACTAGGCACTCTTGCCTCCAATTCAGCCAAAATAATATTGTTCTCATCTTCGGCATGGCCTTCCATAAGAGTAAAAGTCTTTTTACCCAATTGGTATAACTTTTCAACCTCGTCAACACTTTCAAAATTGGTATTTCCGGCCAAAAAAAGTATTTGAGACAGTGCATTGCGCAACCCTTTATGCGCCACAGTAAACGATTGATATCTTTCCATCTTCTTAAAAAGATTATTGTTTAACAGATGTTGGAGGAAGTGCAGAAGGCACCATATTTTCGATAGGTTTTACAGTACGTAAGTAAGCATAAACAGCTTTCAACTCATCGTCGGTAATAGTAGTAAAAAATGGCATAGGAGGCAATAAGTCTCTACCTTCTTTAATTCCTTTGAACTTATGCTCACGAATTGTAGTTATAAATTTTTCTACGCTCCAACTGCCTATACCTGTTGCGTGTGGGGTAAGATTGGCCGCAAACGACACCCCCCATGGCCCTATAAAGGCAGTACCATCGCCATCCATAACCATAAAGCCATATTTTTCGGCCAATGCACGATCAATAGGAGGTAAAGGCATATCTGTAGGTCGTCCTGAAAAAGCCCTTGTTTCATCGGGTACAGGGCCAAGTTCAGTCATTTTTTTAGGAGTATGGCAAATGGCGCAATCAAGTATGGCCACCAAGTGTTCACCATACAATGTATCAGAGCCAAACCCATACCAATCGTTTACCTTTTGGGGTTCAGTTTTTACTGTTTCGGTTTTGGGTGCGTTGTTGCACGCCCATAATGATACTAATCCCGCAGCTACAATAGCGCAGGCTAATAATTGTTTTGTTTTCATAGTTTATATAAATGTTTGTATTGGAGTTTTCTTGGCAAATGCACTTGGTAGTGCAAGCAGACACAGCTTTTTGGGCTGCTATCCAATTTGGTATAAAGAACGTAGACACCCTTTAACGGAGAAAGCTTTGCAGGGGTTGCAAGGGCTTATTTTTCATACCTCCGTTTTTTTTTGGGAGGGCAAAAGTATTTTTTTGGCTTAAAAAAGGCAATAGCCAACAGCTAATATATTTTTGAACTTAACTTTTTGGTTTGTGAAATGTAGAATATGAATTGTGAAATGCAATTTTTAGAACATCTCAATTTATTGTTTTTAAATGGTTTATTATTTCATCCGAAACCTGAATAGTTCTATTCTCAATTTGTGTGGTAAGTAATTCAATATTATCAAAGTCAGGGTTTTCTATTAAAATGCTTTCAAGAATGGAGTATTTGGGCATCTCTGTTTTATCCTTATTCCACTTTGTTGTTTTTAGCAACTCCCAATATTTTTTCTGAATGTCAGACGTTCGCCCCAAAAGCCATAGTTCAAATCTCATTTCTTGGTGATTGAGAACTAGTCCAAGTTTTAATTTTTGCTTTTCTAAATAATCATTTGAAAAATAGAAATAAGTAAAATCCATATATCCTTGTAAAATATTCCCAATTGAAAACTTGTCAGAGTGATTATTCTTAAAAATGGATTTCAGTTTCATCACATACTTAACAATACCGGAATATGCCTTTTGAATATTTCCCTCATCCAATTGCTTTTTATAAATCAAAACATATTTATTCAATTTTTCCATTTCTTTTCTTCTGATATTGGTTAATCGACTTGTTTTCAGCTTATGCACAACGTATTCGTGTATGGCTTGTGCGTTGGTACAAGTTTAACAAAAGAACTAGAGGAAAACTCAATGGATTTTCAGGGTAGGCAGGCAGTAACAACAAATTATACACCTTGTTGCATTTAGTAGTTGTGTTTAGTTCTTTTACTTCAACGTAACTGTTTTCTAATCGAGCAATCATAAACCTCAACTCAAACTCATTTCTTATTCAAAAAAGCCTATAAAATGTTTTTAGAAGGAAGGCAAAGCAACTCTATTGGGTAAATCGCATAAAGTTAACTTTATGTATCAACATATTTCAGGACGATTCAGATTGACTAATAAAAAAAGCTGCCCTATCGAGCAGCCTTTTAAAAGTGTTAACTTATTAAATCTAAAAAATGAGTTTCAAGTTTTAATACCGCTTAGTATTTTTTTATCGATGTAGAATGTGCCAAAGGGTACCATACAGGCCAGTAGCACTTTCCATGTAGTGGTGCTAAATTTCCATTTTTGCTCTACTCCTACTCCTAGAGCATTAAAAATAAATAATAGAAAAAGTGCGCCGTGTATTGGTCCAATAATTTTGGTGAGAGAGGGGTTGTTTGCTCCGTATTTTAGAGGTACTGCTATACACACTAGTACCAATAGCGATATGCCTTCTAAAAAGCCTAGTATACGCAACCTACCTATGTTTGTTTTAAATAGTTTTATCATAATTATTTTTTTTAATGGGATTAATAAATTCGGATGTATGGGCGGTGTGCCAATGGCGAAAATGGCCACGGTATAGCCAGTAGTATTATAAGCAAGCCTATGCTATACCACAAAAGCACGGTATTGTGCTTTTGCAGGATATTGGTTTTGCGTTTTGCCATTGCTGAGCCTGCTGTGATGCTTACTATAGCCAACAACATAAGTGCTGTGTGTATAATGCCAAAAAACAAGGGCTCAGGGTTGGTGGCAAAATCGTTATTGCCTGCCGAAAGGTGTTTTACTATAGGGCTTTGGGTGTATAGTAATATGCCTACTAATAGTTGTATGTGGGCTACTGTGGCGGTGCTGTGCCTTATAAAATTATCGAGGGGGGTATAGGCTTTCTGTTTTTTTTTGCCCAAGTAGGCTTTGCCTATTGCTAGTAGTAGCGTAGCCAGTACTAACCAGCGAAATATAGAGTGTATAAATAGAAGTGTTGCGTACATTTTTGTTTAGTGTTTTTTAAAACATACCACTTAGTATGTTTTTGGTGAAAAAAATTTTATCTTAAGTTGTCCAAATAGTTTTTTAGCTCTTTAAGGTATATGGTATAGCCACCCATCCCCTGTATTTTTCCCATATTGCGTATGCCGCTATAGCCCGCTACAATAAAGTAGGCTACTTGCTTTGGCTGTGTGCCTGATTTTACTTTCCCCGCTTCTTTGCCGTTAACTATTGCGGTACGTATGGAATCTTGCCACTCTTCCATCAGCCGTAGTAATGCTATACTAAAGTTGTCGCTAATGGGTGCCAATTCTTCAATAAGGTTAACGGCAGGGCAACCATAGCGTACATTAAAAAAGGGCGAGTTTAGCAACAGGTTTTTCATCATCAAGTATATATCTGTCAATGGGTCGGTAGCATTATGCAAGGGCTGTATTAGTTCTTGGTACATACCGGGATACATCACTTCGTTTATCATGGCCAAGCCCATATCTTCTTTATTTTTAAAATGATAAAAAAAAGCTCCTTTGGTTACTTGTGTGGTGGCCAATATCATATCTATACTGGTAGCTTGGTAGCCTTGCTTGTATATCAAATCAAAAGCGTGTTGCAATATATAGTGCCTTGTATTTGCTGCTTTAGACATAGTTTTTTACAAAACATACCGATTAGTATGTTTTGCAAACATAAAAGTTTTTGTTCACTTTTTAAGGTATGCTGACAAAAAATATAGGTTGCTACAAAGAACCAATTTGACAATTAGATATTGTAATTTCCGTACTCATTAGCAAATCTTGTGCAAATGAAAAAAGCCTTTCAGAGATGAATCTCTAAAAGGCCTTTATGTTTCTCAGTCGGGGTGACAGGATTCGAACCTACGACCCTCTGCTCCCAAAGCAGATGCGCTACCGGGCTGCGCTACACCCCGAAAAACGAGGGTGCAAATATATAAAATAATTCGACTTACAACCTATCTTTTTAAAAAAAATAGTTGGCATACATTTATTGCTAAAGTATACCAACTATTTAGGCTCAACTATCGGCTTAGTTGAACGTTTACTGCGTTAAGACCTTTTTTTCCTCTTTCTACCTCAAAATCAACCTCATCGTTCTCTCTAATTTTATCTACACAGCCAGATGTGTGCACAAAAATATCTTCGCCACCTTCGTTTGGTTTAATAAAGCCAAAACCTTTTGCTTCATTAAAAAATTTTACTGTTCCTTTTTGCATTTAACTTGTTGTTTGTTTTGTGTTCTTTTATTCTTATTCTTTTTTTTATCCTAAAAAGAAGGCAGTAAAACTACTTTTTGTTTGATATAAACAGCACAACCAATAGGTATACTATATTCATCTTAGGTATAACAAATATAGAACTTTACATTATACCACGGTATATAATTTATAGAGAACTAAATTTATCTTCATCTAAACCAAAAAACAGAAAAATTTTTCTGCCATACAACGTATGCTTTGTAACTTTCCCCTTTAGGGTGCATGATGACGAAAACTTTAGCACTACAACGTGAATACCCACCTGAGCCTGACCTTGTTGACCGCTGCATTAATGGGGAAAGACTAGCTCAAAAGCAGCTGTACGACCAGTACAAAGCGGCTATGTTTACCATTGCACTACGCATACTAAACGATTACGATATGGCTTGCGATACCCTGCAAGATGCTTTTTTAGAAGTTTTTAAAGATCTAAAAAACTTTAAACGACAAAGTACATTGGGCGCATGGATAAAAACCATAGTAATACGCCAAGCCATCAAAAAAAATAAGTTTGAATACCGATATCTACCCTTCGACCCTGATGAACACGATACACTGGTAGAACAACTGCAAAACATTAATTCAATTGAAATTGACAACGCTATTAACCAACTACCCGACGGATACCGCAGCGTATTTACTTTGGTAACAGTTGAGGGATATAGCCACAAAGAAACAGCAACACTTTTGGGTATTACTGAGGTTACATCACGCTCGCAGCTGCATCATGCAAAAAAACAACTGCAAACCCTTTTAAAAGAACTAAAACCATGACACCCAATATTAATAAAGGACTTGAACACCTGCCCCAAACTACTCCGCCCGATATGGTGTGGGAGAATATAGAACGCAAACTTGACGAGAATAAACCACAGCGTGCCGCATTTTGGCTAAAATTTACAGCTAGCGCAGCAGCAGCAATAGTTGTTTTCGCTTTCTCCTTCTTTTTGTTTAGCAATATTGAGGATGAAAACTTGGGAAAAACTGCACAGCAAAAAAGTAACCAGCATCCGCCTGCATTTTCGCACAGCACACCACCTACGCTAACTAAAGAAGACAGTATAAAATACACAGCTCAACTTCAACCTTTGGTTGATACTGTTAAACAAAGTGATAATGATAGCTTAGTTATTTTACAATTAAACGACACTTTAAATATAGTTACCTTCTCTTCTACCCAAAAAAGCGCTACATACTACCAACAAATATTAGGTGGTGCCTTATCGTACAATTGGACTTTTGGTGATGGAAAAACAAATACATTTAGAGGGAATACCAACCATTTGTATACAACACCCGGCACATACACCATTACAACAATAAATGGCAACAGTACAGGATTTGTGGGAGGAAAAGGATTTGACAATAGTGGTAAGGGGAAATTTTTAGGTAGAGAAGGGGTACGATGGTATGCCGATACTATTTATAACGGCTATGAAAATCCATCAAACGAAAGCTATGCCCCGCTGATAGAAAACGAGTATCAAAACCCTTTGCAAGACCCTTTATCAACCTTTAGCATTGATGTTGACAACGCCTCGTACTCAAACATCAGAAGGATGATAAACAACGGTTTCAAACCTCCAAAAGATGCCGTACGTATAGAAGAGTTTGTAAACTACTTTCAATACCATTACGCACCACCCAAAGGCAATGACCCTTTTGAGATTTACCTTGAAACTGCCACTTGCCCTTGGAATAAAGACACCAAAGTAGTATCAATAGGTATTCAAGGCAAAACTTTGCAAAACGAAAAGCAACCCGCCAGTAACCTAGTTTTTTTGATAGATGTATCAGGTTCAATGTCGGACGAAAACAAACTGCCCCTTGTAAAGCAATCGTTAAAGCTATTGGCTGAACAGTTGAACGAGAACGATCATATTTCAATCGTTACCTATGCAGGGTCGGCTGGATTAGCTTTACCCCCTACCCCTGCCAATAAATTAATGGAAATAAAAAAGGCTATCGATAATTTAGAATCAGGCGGCTCAACAGCAGGTGGTGAAGGTATTGAACTAGCCTACAAAGTAGCCAAACAAAGCCTTAAACCCAATGGTAACAACCGCATAATATTGGTTACTGATGGCGATTTTAATGTTGGTTTGCAAAGCGATAGCGAAATGGAAAAGCTGATTGAAGAAAAGCGCAAAGAAGGTATTTTCCTCACAGTATGCGGCTTTGGTATGGATAACTATAAAGACAGCAAAATGGAGATTTTGGCCGACAAAGGCAACGGTAACTATTACTATATTGACACCTACAACGAGGGTAAAAAAGTATTTGTAACCGATTTGCAAGGCACGCTATACACCATTGCAAAAGATGTGAAAATACAGGTTGAGTTTAACCCCAAATTTGTAAAAGCATACCGTCTGATTGGCTACGAAAATCGCCGTATGCCTGCACAAGATTTTGACGACGACACCAAAGATGCCGGCGAACTGGGCGCAGGGCACACTGTAACTGCCTTGTATGAGATTATACCCGCAGGTAGCACCGCTAAAATAGTAGGTTTTACCGAGTTGAAATACCAAGCCTCTCCTACCCCACCTAGTGATAACTTATTTGCTAACGAGTTATTAACTGTGAAACTCCGCTACAAACAACCCAAAGGTGAGACTAGCCAACTGATACAAAAAGTGCTTAACAACAACGGGCAAAGTTATACCAATGCCAGTGATAACCTTAAATACGCTTGTGGTGTAGCAACATTTGCAATGCTTTTGCGCGACTCGAAGTTTAAAGGCGATGCAACATATACACTGGCCAAGCAATTGCTACTAAGCACCAAGTTGAATGTAGAAAATGGATATAGGGATGAGTTGATTGAACTTATAACAAAAACAGAAAAGCTACTCTATTAAAGCTATCGGGGTAGTATAGTGCAAAGGTGGGTGAAAACTCGCCTTTTGTGTTTGTAGCAAACTGATTAATATCATAGTAGCACTAAAAAACAGTGTTTACCTTTGCTATACCAAACTACACAAGCATGAAAAATCTACAACCATTATACCAGAATCTTGGACACTTGTTTTATAGTATTGCCGCAGCCGACAAAAACATTAATCCAAAAGAAATACAAGAACTAAACCAAGCAGTACAAAAAAGTTGGTTAGCCTACGATGATAGCACTGATGAGTATGGCACTGATGCTGCAAACTATATTAATATAGCCTTTGAATACCTTACAGAAACAGCACCCACAGCTGATGATGCCTACCAACAGTTTGAGGCTTTTTATATTGATAACCGCGAGTTGTTTACTAAAGAACTTAAAAACCAAATAATAGATACAGCAAGCAATATTGGTCATGCGTTTGCAGGAATAAACAAAGCTGAGCTAAACAAAATGGCAGCATTAACTTTACTTTTTAATAAATAAAAAGAGTACAAACCACATCACCTAAAAATATTAACCCAATAAAAAAGCCCTGTTAGTAAATACTAACAGGGCTTTGTAATATATATGTAGTTGGTTATTGGGTTACAGTTAGTTTAACGGTTTGCAAGCCATTGTTTGTATAAATGTTTAAGTAGTAAATACCAGCTGCTTGAGTAGCCAAATCTATTTCAGCAGTGCCGTTGGTAGTTGCGATAATATTATTTACCACTATACGCCCCAACATATCAGTAACGTTAATTGCTTTAATATCATTGCTATTTACAGCACTTAAATCAACTATAAATTTACCTGCTGATGGGTTAGGATACACATTAACAGCAACATTATTTACATTGTTAACACCTAACACATTTACATTTACAGTATCTGTGGCTGTGCCAGAACAACCATTTGGGGTAGTAACTTTTAGTTTTACAAATTTTAAACCATCATCAAAATACCTGTAATCAGGGTTTTGTTGGGTTGATGAGGCACCATCACCAAACAACCAAAAATACTTATACCCTGTTCCTGTAGTATTTGTAGCAAACTTAATACCTCCATTACCTGTATTAGCAGATGAAGAAAGAATTGAAACCACAGGTGTTTCAAAAACGTTTATACTAATAGTTTCTTCGTCAATACAACCATTACCGTTTTCAGTTTCAAGTGTAATATTATACACACCCACTGTATTATAGGTAATAGTTGGACTAATTAATGATGACGAATCGCCGTTGCCAAACATCCATTTGTAAGTTAGAGGTGAATTATCAGGACTAACGGAAATATTACCCAGCTTCAGTTCTTCGCCTTGGCATACATCCTTAGCTCCAAATGCAGCAATTGGTTTTACCAAAACAGTAAAGGTGGTTTGGGTTTCACTAGTACATCCATTACTGCTTTTAGCTTTCATAGTAACGGTATATGTACCTGCGTTAGCATATTGGTGGGTTGGGTTTTCTGCCAAATCTGAATCGCCATCACCAAAATCCCACTCATAACTATTAACTGAACCTGATGGTACTACCGATGTATTGGTAAATATAATAGGGCTGCGGTTACAATCGGCAGCAGTGTTGGTAAACGATGCTGTTGGCGATTGATTTAGAGTAACAGTTTTTTGTATACTATCAGTACAACCAAAGTTAGTACTTGATATAAGTGTTACATTAAAAGTAGTAAAGGTATTATAAGTATGTTTTGGTGATACTTCTGTTGATTGTACTCCATCTCCATATTTCCAAAAGTAACTAGCCGAACCAAATGGTGGTTGGTTAGTAAGATTAGTAAATACTACATCTTTATTATCACATTGTCCGGTTGTAAAACTAAAATCAGGTGATGTGCGAGGCTCTTGTGTTACAAATTTTGAAGCTACCGATGAGCAACCGTTTACGGTTACTTTTAAAGTAACATTGTAACTGTTTGGAACGCTATACAGTTTGCTTGTTGAAACTCCTGTAGCTGTACTTTTTGGGTTTGTACCAAAATCCCACTCAAAAGTTGGTGTACCGGTTGGCAATGATGATTTATCATCAAATGTAATTGCTGTTCCTTCGCAAGCATTAACAAACTGAAAATCTGCTACAGGAATTTGGAATACATCCACAACTTTTGTTGCAGAGTCTTTATATCCATAATCAGAAGTAACAACAAGTTTTACAGTATAGCTGCCTGCTGCTGCATAACGTTTTGTAGGCTCAGTAAGGTTAGATCCTGTACCATCTCCAAAAGTCCACTCATAATTAATAATACCTGAACTAATGCTTGATCCGTTTGAGAAAACAACATCTTCTTTATCGCAAACATTTGCTGCGGTATAGCCTACCTTAGGTTTTGGCGCAACATAAATATAACGTGATAATGTAGAGTCGCACAAAGTGCCTTTATCTACTACAGAAAAAGTAATTACAATTAATGAATCTGTTAAAGTAGAATCGGGAGAAAAAGTAATTTTACCATCGCTAGCTCCAACAGGGGGAGTAAAAGTATACAAAGTAGATGGAACAACTACGCCACTCTTAGTTCTCACTGTAAACGAAGGTATATCCCATGTAATACTGTAACCTGTATTTGTATATCCTTTGGGAGCTGATATACCATAAGTTAGCGCATCTTTTGCAGCTACAATATCGGGGTCTGTGCTTGTACCATTAGTTAATGGTCGCGGCGTGGTAAAAGGAGAACCTTTAGTAATTTTTGTCTCGCTTGGCGAAGCATTTACGCTTATTGTTGTTTTGGCTGTATCGTTTGCTGCGTTTAAATCGCCTGAAGCATTAATAGCTGTTACGGGCAAATTTGAACCTGCAATTGTTGATTTAAATAAACCAGGTATAGTTATAGTAGTGTCTCTACCCCCTGCCAAATTGTTTAGGTTTACCTTTTGCAATATTTTATCAGGGCCTATTTCAATAGATAAATCCATACCCGGGGCTGAAAATGTGCTGTTGTTTTTTAATGCCACAGTAACATCTGCAGGTTGGTGTGTACAAACAGGATTAGGATTTATTGTTACTGAGTTTAACCCAATTTCGGCATTGCAAGCATTGTTTATACAATAGCTTACATCGTCCATCCAAAATTCAGTATTTGGGTCGGCAGGAAAAATGTCTAAAAATGATATAGAATTAGTGTTTGTGAATTTACCCTGTGATACATTATCAATAAATACTTCCCAAGTATCGCTATCCAAATCTACATCAATAGATAACTCAAACCACACACCCTGAGGGTATGTACCGGTTACACCACCACCACTGGTTATATCAAAAGTACCACCTGCACGCATATAAAACTCCATAGCCCAAGTAATACCCGGTGATGCTCCTGCTTGAAAATTAAAATAAGCAGCCTTACCATTGGCTACTTTAAATTTTGAAGTAAACTTAAATCTGCCTGTACTGTTAATACCTCCAAAAGGCAGTATTACATCATTAGGGCCATTACCACCCGGTGAATTAAAGTAAATTGATTTTGTGCCGCTAAAGGCATCGTTATTTGCAATTTTAACATCTTCTGAACCTCCTGGGGCATTGCTCCAAGTTGTCCATACAGGCGATGCTACAGCTAGAAAATCGTTGACTGTGTAACTCTCAAAATCATCGCTGAAATACTGCGAGAATAGCGATGGAGTGAAGACAACTAAGGAAAATAGTAAAGTAGCTATTTTTTTCATAGATAATAATAGTTTATAAAATTGATTAGACAGAATACCGACATACAACCATTTGTTTATCAAACAGATATAAGTAAAAAGAGACAATTTAACAGAAAAATGACAATTGGGCAAGTTTGCTCCAAAAAATTATACAAAATAGAATACGTAGTTGCTAAAGGTGTGTTTTTTTATACCCAATTACTGAATACACATTACTGGGCTTTATATAAACTACTATTTAGAGACCAAAGACTACAAAGACTATTTGCCGCATTAAATTTATTGTTTCAAGCTAAGCAAACAGAGGAAGAAGAAGGGTAAAAAAGAAAAGCCTTGTATGATACAAGGCTTTTCTTTTGTTGCGGAGAGGGAGGGATTCGAACCCTCGGTACAGTTTCCCGTACGCCAGTTTAGCAAACTGGTGCTTTCGGCCTCTCAGCCACCTCTCCGTTTTTTAGGGAGTGCAAAAATACATTTCGTACACCAATTTGCAAATATATTTTCGCTCTAAGCCAATACTTCTGCTAAAATTTTATGCGACTTCAGCTCGTTAAAACCTTCAATATGTACTTTATAATACAGTAACAACTTATCTAATAACTCTTTACGAATATTTGCATTGGCTTCAATCAATCCCAAATTTTCGGGCATAGTACTACTAAGTTTATAAATAATTTTAGCTATTGGGGCTGTAAAGTATAAAGGTTCGGTATTATCGGTAGAGAAAATGCCTTCTACGGGTAAAAATAAATGGCCTTCTTCCCACGTATCGGTAGCCGGAGGAAAGCCCAAATATTGTGATAGCTTAACCAACCAATAGGTAGGGTATAAAGCAGGTAACTTGGTCATTTTTTCAATACGGCACACTTCATCAAACAAAAAGGTAAACAGCTCTTGGTTTTTTTCTTTTTCAATTATCACCTTGCCCAGTACCTCTTGCATAAACACTATGGCCGATGTTTTTACCATATCGGTATAAACATTTTGCAACAAAGGTTGGCAGCGAAGCTCTTTTATGCGTTGCAAGTTGGCATTATTACGCTGGTATATATCGGCCTCTAAAAGGTTTAAAGGTTGCAGGTGGGCTGCATTTATAGGGGCTTTTTTACTGCGAATATTATTGATGATAAATGATTCTAACCCAAACTCTTCGGTATAAAACCTAGCTATAACACTGTTTTCTGAGTATTTTACGGTTTTTAAAAGTATGGCGCGGGTTTTTACTAGCACGGGGTTGTTTGGGCTTATTTGCCACTGTTTATTACCAGTACTTTGGCCACATAAGTATCGCTAGCATCGTCAGTACCACTAAATATAAGGTATACACCTGTTGATGCTTTTCGCCCGCTAAAGTTGCGACCATCCCACGTGGCCATACCTCCGTTGGCACGGGTTTCATAGATAAGGTTACCTGCTATATCTGTTATTTTCACATTTGCATCTTGTGCCAAACCACGTATTGATATTGGACCGTCAAAATCTTCACGAACAGGATTGGGGTATACTAAAACATTGCTATGTGTTTCTGTGGCTACAGTTGCATCGCCCTTGTACGATAAAATACCTCTATCGGTAGCAAAAAATACTTCTCCGGTTTTTTCGTTAACGGTTATTTGCATTACGTTGTTTGAAAAAAGTGGGCTATTATCAACATTAAAATTGGCCAAAATTTCTTGTCCGTCAGCAGCTACCAGCCATGCTCCGTTATTAGTACCCATCCATTTACGGTTACCCCCGTCAACATATATACTGTTTATAACCTCGTTGCCCAGCAAATAACCTATGTCTCTGCCTTCACCAATAACAATTTGGCGCGCGTCGGAAGGTTTTGCCGAAAAAATATTTGATGGATTTGAAAACACAGCAGGGCCTTTTAGCGTACCCACCCATATTTCACCATCTAAATCTTTAGCTATGCAGTTTACCTGATTATCGGGCAAACCACCTTGACCTTCATTGGTGTTTAATATTTTGGGGCCTAAGTGTTTGTTTGGGTTAAGAGGTGCATTATCATCATCGTACACCAATAGGCCAAAACCATTATTACGCGGGGCAACTATCCATTTACGGTTTTTATCGTCCACCACAATCTGGCTTATGGTATTAATATTTCCTAGCGATAATGCTTTCCAGTCGCCTGTTTTGGTGCGTACTACCAATGCTGAGTCGGCACCATAGTTAGCAACCCAAAGGTGGCCGTTTTTGTCCACAGCCAAGCCTGCTATAAAATTAATAATACCCAAGCGCAAGGAACTATTATTGGGATTGTATATTTCTTTTACCTCGCCACCATTCACACGCACCAAACCTTGCCAGTAGGCTCCCAACCACACATCTTTGGTTTTGGGGTCGGTAGTTACTGCGTAAAAATCGCGAAGCGAATCAGTAGCGGGGTTTGAGTTTTCAAGACTATTTATCCATTTATCATCTACGTAGCGGTAATAACCATTTAAGCTATAGGTAAAAGTATAGTTGCCGCCTATTTGCCCACCGGCAACAATAACTTCATCATCAATACTAGCCATTAGCCCTGTGCGCAAATTATAAGGGCCATTAGGAGCTGTAAATACCACTTTCCCATTTTGCTGCTGCTGTATTGTGCCTGAGTTATCAGTGGTATACCAAATGCTGCCATCAAAGCCTATTCTGGCTGTTTTTAGAGTATTGATAAACTGGCTACTGGTATTTAACGATTTATCTACTGTAATAAGGGTATCGCGGCGGCTTATGTATAAATTATTTGTAGTGGCAAACAAACTATTGTAAAAACCACTTTGCATCAATGTATTCCATGTGCTTCCATCGTAATAGTTTATACTGCTGGTACGCATAGCAAACAATTTGTTATCAAACAAGCGTAGCATACGTGTTGCGCCTGTATCAAACTGTACCCACGATGTGGGGTCTAAAAGATTTACACCTATAAGCGGCGCATTGTATATACCTTTTGATGTAGCTGCAAAAATTTGGTTGTTCCACAAGCTAACATCGTTTATGTCTCCAATATCCAGATTTATATATGAAGCACTTATTTCCAGCTTCTCTACATCCATTTTTATAATCCCAAAAGTGCAAGCCAAATAGGCATAGTCGCCCTCAAACAAAATATTCTTAACCGTTCTATCACCGTTAATAAATGCCCGTTGTACATCGTTTAGATTTATAATTTGGCCACTACGCACCAAATCTATATTAGCATCTTGGTAGGCTACCACCAATAAATCTTTTTCACTATTATAGGCTATATAGCTTACCGCTATATCTGAAAAGCCTTGTATTTTTGATAAACGTTCTGATGCGTTGGTTTCTTTATCGTACCTGTAAAAACCAAAGTTTGCCCACGAGTATACATAGCGAGGGGTTTCTGCAATACCTGCTGTATTATTAAATGGTAAGTGTATGCGCCACTGGCCTGTACCAACTTGTTGTGCTTGTGCAAAAGCAGTTACCAAAACAAAAAATATCCAAACTCCTTTTTTTGCTCTATACATAGCTACAATATTAGACAGAAAACATTTTATGCTTGTTGCATTTTGCTGATTAAGTTTCACCTTTACTGAACGAAAAAAAAACACTTTTAGCGCGCAAAACACAAACAACTGATTTACAGCATTTTAAACAATATAAAAAGAGCCGCAAAAAATGCTACCTTTGCGCCTTTCGTAAAAAAATGTGGGAAAAAGCCGCTAGTATTATACTTCGTAACAGGGTTTTGCTGCTATCAGTAACCATACTGATAACAGGATTAATGGGGTACTTTGCTACCAACATACAGCTTACTTACGACCTGCCTAAAATTGTTCCGCCGGATGATGAGGAATATGTGCGCTATCTTGAGTTTAAAAAGACTTTTGGTGATGATGGCAATGTGATGTTGCTAGGTTTGAAAACCGAAAAAATTTATCATAAAGACTTTTTAAACGATTACTACAAGTTTAGCAAAGCACTTGAAAAAACCGATGGCGTTCAAAATGTAATCTCCTTCCCTACCCTACAAATACTTACCCGTATTGATAGCGTGGGCGAGCTAAGGTTGTTGCCTTTAATGACCGATACCATAAGCACACAGCAAGAAGCTGATAGTTTGTGGAATATTATAAGGCAACAAAAGTTTTATCAAGGTTTAGCTTTAAAAATCGAAGATAATTTTGTTATAACGGGTGTTACCCTAAACAAAGACCGCCTTAATACCAAAAACCGTATAGCCATTATTGATGATATACTGGCACATACACGCAGCTTTGAAAAACTACATGGTGTAGAGTTTAAGGTATCAGGTTTACCCTATATACGTACTGTATTATCAGCTAAAATAAATAACGAGTTAAAACTGTTTACACTGTTATCGCTAGTGGTATGCGGTGTAATTATGCTGTTGTTTTTCCGCAGTTTCAGTTCATTACTCTACTCACTGGTTATCGTAAGCATTACCCTAATTTGGTCGTTGGGCTATATAGGTTTACTAGGATATAAAATAACTGCCGTTATAGGCATTATCCCTCCGCTTATTGTAATTATAGGCATTACCAACTGTATCTACCTGCTGAATAAATACCATGCCGAGTACAAAAGCCACAACAACAAACCAAAAGCATTGGTACGTGTGGTATCGCGCATTGGTAAAGCAGCCTTTCTCACCAATTTCACCACAGCTGTTGGTTTTGGGGTATTCTACTTTTCGGGCAGCCCTATAATGAAAGAATTTGGCTTGGTAGCCTTTGTTAGCATCATGTCGGTATTTGTAGTTTCAATGATTACAGTACCAGTAATGTTTAGCTTTTTACCGCCACCTACTTACCGCCAAACGCGCCATTTAGAAAACAAATACCTATCAGGCTTTATCGACGGTCTGTTTTGGTTTATACAAAACCGCCGCAGGGTAGTATATGCTTTCGCCTTTGTAATACTATCAGCCTCAATATACGGTATCACAAAACTGGATGCACTTGGCTATATAATTGATGATTTGCCTGCTAAAGACAAAATAAGTCAAGACATACGTTTCTTTGAAAAAGAAATAAACGGAGTAATGCCGCTTGAGATTATTGTTGATACCAAGCATGCTAACGGAGTAAAAGACACCCGCACGTTGCAAAAAATTGAGCGTTTGTATCGCGAGTTGAGAAAAATGCCCGAACTATCAAAAGCAATGTCGGCTGCTGAGTTGATAAAATATGCCCACCAAGCATACAGCTATGGCGATAGCAACTACTACCGCATACCCAGTGCGCTTGATTTAAATAGCATTACCAGCTATATACCCAACCGCAAAGGCTCAAAAAACCTACTAAAAGGTTTTGTTGATAGCTCATACCAAAAAGCCCGTATAAGTATACAAATGGCCGATGTGGGTAGTGATAGTATGCCGGCCGTTCGAAATCGCGTAAGGGCGCAAATAGACTCAATTTTTCCTGTTGAAGAGTATGATGTTAGCCTAACAGGTACTAGCATTATATTTATGAAAAATAACCGCTTTTTGGTAGAAAGTTTAGTACAAAGCGTACTTATAGCCCTTATAGTTATCACAATATTATTGGTTACCCTATTTGGTACATGGCGCATGATACTAATATCGCTAGTCCCCAATATTATACCGCTTATAGTTACATCAGGCATAATGGGTTTCTTTTCTATTTACCTAAAACCCTCAACGGTAATAGTATTTAGTGTGGCCTTTGGTATATCAGTTGATTTTACCATTCACTTTGTGGCCAAATACCGTATGGAACTAAAACGGCACAATTTCCGCATTAAAGAATCCGTACAATCTACCTTGCACGAAACAGGCACAAGTATGGTATACACTGCCATTATATTGTTTTGTGGCTTTAGTATTTTCGATTTTTCAACCTTTGGAGGCACCATGTGGTTAGGTATACTTACCACAGTAGCCCTAGTAGTATCGCTGCTTACAAATATTTTGGTATTGCCCAGCCTACTGCTATCAATAGAAAAACGCATTATGCAACGCGAAATGAAGGTGAAACCCTTTTTGGATATTGCCGATGATGCAGAGGTAGAAGAAGATTAGCAAATGCTGGTGCGGCTGTCATCCTGAGCGAAGTTGAAGGAGCGTGAAGGAAATATTATATAATAAGTTGATTTGAAGACATTAAAAGCTAAAGGCAAATAGCCAACAGCAAAAAAATAGAAAACCGAACCGTGAAGTACAAAGAGTATAAAAAAATTGATTTTCCGGCCTTTGAAAAAGAAGTACAGGCCTTTTGGAAAGAGCACAAAATATTTGAAAAAAGCGTAAGCCACCGTGAAGGTAGCCCCACCTTTACTTTTTACGAAGGCCCGCCATCGGCCAACGGCAAACCCGGTATTCACCACGTTATTAGCCGTACCATAAAAGATACCTTTTGCCGCTACAAAACCCTGCAAGGTTTTAAAGTAAACCGCAAAGGCGGATGGGACACACACGGATTGCCAATTGAATTGCAAGTAGAAAAAGAACTGGGCATACGCAAAGACGATATTGGCAAAACAATTAGTGTAGAAGACTATAACCGCAAATGCCGTGAAGCGGTGATGCAGTTTAAGGCTGATTGGGACGAGATAACCGAAAAAATAGGCTATTGGGTAGACCTTAACAACCCTTACATAACCTACGAGAACAACTATATAGAAACTTGCTGGAATTTGCTGCAACGCCTATATAAAAAAGGCTTGTTGTACAAAGGGTATAGCATACAACCTTACTCGCCTGCGGCGGGTACAGGGCTAAGCAGCCACGAGCTTAACCAACCGGGTACTTACCAAGATGTTAAAGACACTACCATAGTAGCCCAGTTTAAAGCCATACAAAACGAGCAATCAGCTTTCCTTTTTGAAGGTGCTACCAGCGATGTTTTCTTTTTGGCTTGGACAACTACGCCTTGGACTTTGCCCAGTAACACAGCATTAACCGTAGGGCCAAAAATTGACTATACCATAGTTGATACCCTAAACCAATATACAGGCGAACCGATACGCATAGTATTGGCCGAAGCATTATTGGGTAAATATTTTAGTACCGACCATGAAAATGGCGATTTTAGCCAATACAAAACGGGCGATAAAAATCTTCCCTACAAAAAAATAAAAACCATTAAAGGTGCCGACCTTGCAGGCTTGCGCTACGAGCAATTATTGCCCTATGCACAACCACAAGCCGAAGGCGATAGCTTTAAAGTAATTACAGGCGATTTTGTAACTACCGAAGACGGTACAGGTATAGTACACACCGCACCCACCTTTGGTGCTGATGATATGCGTGTGGCGCAACAAAACGGCATAGCCCCGCTATTGGTAAAAGACGAAAGCGGTAACCTTGTTCCCCTTGTAAACCTACAAGGTCGTTTCCGCCCTGAGGTAAGCGATGCCGAATTTGGTTTTGCAGGCGAGTTTGTAAAAACCGAATACCTAAGCGATGCCGAAAAAGAAACCGAACGTATTAAACAAGGCCGCGATAAATACCTTGGCGTTGATGAGCGCATAGCCATAAAACTAAAACAAGAAAACCGTGCCTTTAAGGTAGAAAAATACGAGCATACCTACCCACATTGCTGGCGTACCGATAAACCCATATTATACTACCCGCTTTCAAGCTGGTTTATAAAAACAACGGCCGTAAAAGACCGTTTGATAGAACTGAACAAAACCATCAACTGGAAACCCAAAAGCACAGGCACAGGCCGTTTTGGCGATTGGTTGAATAACCTTGTTGATTGGAATTTATCGCGCAGCCGTTATTGGGGCACTCCCCTACCAATATGGCGCACAGACGAAGCCAATCCCGAAGAAATTTGCATAGGCTCGTTAGCCGAGTTAGTAACCGAAATTGATAAATCGGTAGCCGCAGGTTTTATGGATCATAACCCATACAAAAAACATGCAGGTGCTGATGTTTCAGAATTTGGAACTGCTGAGGGTGTAGACCTTCACCGCCCCTATGTTGACCATGTAGTATTGGTTTCGCCCACAGGCAAACCCATGCACCGCGAAACCGATTTGATAGACGTTTGGTTTGATTCGGGCGCAATGCCCTATGCACAATGGCACTGGCCGTTTGAAAACGACGAGATATTTAAAAACGCCTTCCCTGCCGATTTTATAGCTGAAGGAGTAGACCAAACGCGCGGTTGGTTTTTTACCCTGCACGCACTTGCCGTTATGTTGTTTGATAGCGTTGCCTACAAAAACGTAGTAGCCAATGGTTTAGTGTTGGATAAAAACGGCAATAAAATGTCGAAACGTTTGGGCAATACTGTTGACCCATTTAAAGCCGTTGATGATTTTGGAGCCGATGCCATCCGTTGGTATTTGCTATCCAACTCTTCGCCTTGGGACAATACAAAGTTTGATATAGCAGGTGTGCAAGAAACCCAACGCAAGTTTTTTGCTACCCTATACAACATATACGGCTTTTTTGCCCTGTATGCCAACATAGATAACTTCACTTACGCCGAAGAAGAAATACCCCTAGAGCAAAGACCAGAGATTGACCGTTGGGTATTATCGTTACTAAATACACTGATAAAAGAGGTTGAAATAACTACCGATGATTACGACCCCACAAAACCAACCCGTGCCATTGAGGAGTTTGTTACCGAACACCTAAGCAACTGGTACGTGCGTTTGTGCCGCCGTCGTTTTTGGAAAGGCGATTACAGCACCGATAAAATATCGGCTTACCAAACATTGTATACCTGTATGACTACGGTGTGCAAGCTAATGGCTAGCTTCTCACCTTTTTATGCTGATATGCTATACAGAGATTTGAACGCCGTGAGCAATAAAGAACCTTTTGAGTCGGTACACCTTAGCAATTTCCCCAAAGCCGATGAAGCGGTTATAGATAAAACCCTTGAGGCACAAATGCAATTGGCTCAAGATATATCGTCAATGGTATTATCACTTCGCAAAAAAACCAATATAAAAGTGCGCCAGCCGCTACAAAAAATATTGGTACCTGTTACTGATAATACATTTGCCGAAAACTTACAGCACATTAAAAACCTTATACTTACTGAGGTGAATGTGAAAGAGTTGGAATACCTAACCGAAGACAAACTGAAATTGGTGAAAAGGTTGAAGCCCAACTTTAAAACCTTAGGAGCAAAACTTGGTCAAAATATGAAGGTATTGGCGGGCAAAGTAGCCACCTTTACGCAAGATGACATACGCAAACTGGAAACAGAGGGCGGTATAGATGTACAACTTGGTGAAGATAACTTCCGTCTACTATTGGCTGATGCTGAAATAATATCAGAAGATGTACCCGGATGGCAAGTAGCTGTTGATGGCAAACTTACGGTAGCATTAGATGTTAATATAAGCGACGAGCTGTTGAAAGAAGGTATTGCACGCGAATTTATCAACAGGATGCAAAACCTGAGAAAGGACATGGAATTTGAGGTTACAGACAAAATAATAGTAAGTGTTCAACAGCACGAAGAAATAACAACTGCGCTAAATCAACACAAAAGTTATATTTGCGCCGAAATATTGGCGCAAGATTTGCTAATTGTTGATACAGTAGCAGATACCAAAACAATAGAAATAAACGATATAACTATTAACGTATCTATAAACAAAGTATAAAAATACCACTATGGAGAAAGAGAAAACAATGTATAGTGATTCTGAACTTAAGGAGTTTAGAGAATTAATAAACAACAAGTTAGCTATTGCAAAAGAAGAACTTGCTTTATTACAAGAAGAAATATCAAACTCTGGCAACGGTGTTGATGATACCAACAATGCTTACAAAACTTTAGAAGACGGCTCTGCCACACACTCAAAAGAAAACTTAAGCCAACTAGCTGCCCGCCAGCGTAAATTTGTAGATAACCTTGAAGCTGCCATTATCCGTATCGAAAATAAAACTTACGGTATTTGTAAAGTTACAGGCAAACTTATACCCAAAGAACGTTTGCGTGCTGTGCCACATACAACAATGAGCGTTGAAGCTAAATTGGGACAGTATAAATAAAAATTTTACTTTCCCCATTATTTCATGGTTGCAACAGAAAATAAAAAAACACTAAACCCAATTTGGCTTGTAGTTACCGCACTTTTAGTACTAATAGCCGATCAAAGTTTAAAATACTGGATAAAAACAAATTTTGTGCTAGGTGGCGAAAAACACATAGCCAGTTGGTTTATCCTGCATTTTACCGAAAATAACGGTATGGCCTTCGGGATAGAATTTGCGGGTATTTATGGTAAGCTTATCCTTACCCTATTCCGTATTTTGGCTGTAGGTGGTATTATTTATTACATTGTCAATCAATATAAAAGCGGTGCGCACAAAGGCTTTTTAATTTGCCTTTCGCTAATACTGGCAGGTGCACTGGGAAACATTATTGATAGTGTTTTTTATGGCGTATTGTTTGAAAATAATCAGTACGATGGTGGTTGGTTTCATGGTCGCGTGGTAGATATGCTATACTTCCCTATTGTAGAAACCCATTACCCCGATTGGTCGCCAATATATGCAGGACAAGAATTTATATTTTTCCGCCCTGTATTTAACCTAGCCGATGCCGCCATAAGTGCAGGTGTTATTGCCATTTTTATTTTTCAAGGCAAATTTTTCAAGAAAAAACAAACAGAAGAAACCACTACCGAAGAAGTAACAGTTGATACAACTGCTACCGATGAGGCTTCTGCATAAACAATATCCTTTTTACAGAGGATTAAAACTCTTTACTCATTAAAAAGCGAAAGGACACTTGGTATTCTTTCGCTTTTTATTTTTTACTACAATTTTTCTTCCACATACAACACTATTGCATAGGCAGAACGCTGTAATTCACTTTATACCTATTTTTTGTTAACCTATGCTATTTAACTACTGCTTAGTAAATATTAATGCATATTCTTTTTAAAATTTACTGTTATTTGCACCCGATTTTATTTTAATAATACCAGTTAAACAAACTAATACAACTGCTTAATTTCCAAAACTATGCGCCTTTCACATCTGCTTACCATTATTTTACTAATCTTGGTAGTGCAGCCTATCTTCGGTCAAACCGCACATTTAGCTAACCAAACCAAAGGCAAATTCTATTTTTATTGGGGGTATAACCGCAGCATTTTTACAAAAAGTAATATACACGTACACGGCCCCAGTTACGATTTCACAGTATACGATGTAGTGGCTAAAGACCACGCCGAAAATCCATCGTTGGTATATGTAAATCCGGGCTTGTTTACCATCCCCCAGTTTAATATCAGAACAGGGTACTATATCACTAACCGCTGGGCGGTGTCGCTAGGGTACGACCACATGAAATATGTGATGCAAAACGGACAAACAGCAAAAGTATCGGGTATAATTTCATCAGAAGCATCAGCCAAATACAGCGGATTTTATTTGCAAAAGGAAATGGTGATAAGTGAAGACTTTTTGAAGTTTGAACACACCGACGGGCTTAATGTGGTAACGCTAGACGTGGAGCACTATTTGCCTTTATGGACAAGCAAAAACCAAAAATGGAAACTGGATGCCACCATTGGTACAGGCGGTATTTGGGTAATACCCCGCAGTGATGTGCGCGTATTTGGCAAGGGGCTAAACAACAAATTCCACATGGCGGGTTATACGTGGACAGGCAAAGGCGGTTTTAGAATAAACGGCTTTAAACGTTTCTTTTTTCAGGTAGAATCGCGCGGAGGGTATATTAGTTTACCATCGGTATTGGTGGCCAATGAAGCACCCGAAAGAATAGACCATTATTTCTCTTTCTTAGGGTTTAATGGTGTTTTGGGAGTGTATTTTTAGGTGTGTGCTAATCTTCGGTTTTCTTTTTTTCTTTAATTGGCGAAATAAGTCCGCTTATATAGGTGGAACATCCGTATTTCTTTCTTGCCCACTCAGCATACACAATACCCGCAATTGTGCCCACAACTAACAAAAGTATTGATAGTAAAATAAGTGCATCGTTGTACAGGTATGTTATAAACGCAATAATGCCAAAGCCCACAAAGGGAGATAAAAAAATTCTTATCCAAAACAAGGTTTCTGATATCCACTCTATAAATCGAAACATTAGTTTAAATATAGTACCATTTTGACTTAAACAAATACTCGTTCATCTATATTAAGCAACATTTTTACTTATGTACCCGTTCAAGTATTAACAAAATCACTAATTTTGACCTTTAATGAGTTGGCTATACCCTTTGTTTTTTGCCGCACTGGCATCCATAGCAATACCTATCATCATACACCTTTTCAATTTCAGGCGTTTCAAGCGTGTTTACTTCACCAATGTAGCCCTGTTGCAAGAGGTGCAACAAGAAACCCGCTCACAAAGAAACCTTAAACATATTTTAGTGCTAATGGCACGCATATTTGCCATCACCTTTTTGGTATTGGCCTTTGTGCAGCCTTATATACCTGCCGCAACGGGCGGTAGCCAACAAGGTGTTACGGCAGTGAGTGTTTATATTGATAACTCGTTTAGTATGAGTAGTGTGGGCAAAGAAGGTGAGTTGCTGCAAGCTGCCAAAAACAAAGCCCGCGATATAGCCTCTGCCTATTCATCTACCGATTTGTACCAACTACTAACGGCTGATTTTGAAGGCAAACACCAACGTTTGGTAAACCGTGAAGATTTTTTGCGCATGGTTGATGAAGTGCAGGTATCGCCAGTATCGCGCAAACTTTCTGATATTATTTCCCGTCAAAAAGAAGCGCTGAATAAAGACCCTTACGCGCAGCGTATAGCCTATATACTTAGCGATTACCAACAAAATATGGTTGATGTAAGTGCTATAAATGCCGACACCACCATAGTTACAGAGTTGGTGAAGCTGGAAGCCAACCCCAAAGCCAATTTAAGTATTGATTCGGTATGGTTAATAACACCCTATGTACAGGTAAATAAACCTGCACAGCTGATGGTGCGAGTAAAAAACTATGGCGATGAGCAAGAGAATATTCCGCTAACGCTAAAAATAAACAACGTACAAAAGGGCTTGGCCAACTTTAGCATAGGCAAAAACGAAACAAAAAGTTTAGAACTTACCTTCACTGCCGCTGCAACAGGCTGGCAAAATGCCGAAGTAGCGGTGATGGATGCCCCCATTACTTTTGATGATAAACTGTTTTTCTCTTTCGAGGTGAAACAAGAAATAAACATACTTTCTATCTATCCCGATGATCCTTCAAATTTTATTGGTGCGGTGTATGGTAAAATTGACGAGTATTATAAGTTAAACCAAGTAAGCGATAAGCAATTAGATTACTCGGCTTTTCCACAATACAGCTTAATAGTTTTAGATGGGATAAAAACCATATCAAGCGGTTTGAGCGAAGAGCTTAAAAAGTTTGTTAATTCGGGTGGTTCATTGATTGTATTTCCTCCCGCTATTGATAAATTAGATGCCTCTCTAAATAGCTTTTTAGCTTCATTGGGTACAGGCCAATGGCAAGGCTATGCCGAGCAAAACGAAAAGGTGGTTTACCTAAATGCCGAACATCCTGTGTTTAGAAATACGTTTGAAAAACTATCCAACAATATTGATAAGCCCATTATTCAAAAATATTTCACAACTACTGCAACCAGTGGCGAGCCTATAATGCGCCTGCAAAACGGGCAAGCTTTTCTTACCCATTATACTGCTGAAAATGGTCATGTATACCTATTCAACTCAGCACTAAACGGTCAGTGGAACAACTTTGCCTCACACGCCTTGTTTGTGCCTATTATGTTTAATATAGCACTAAACAGTGTTATCAACCCCGATTTGTTTTATACCATTGGCGATGGCAAACTGGTAAAACTAAACCTTGCGGGACAAGGCAAAGACCAAGTGTATAAGCTGAAACTGGATAAAGCAGAGTTGATACCTCAAATGGTGATTAAAGAAAATAAACTAAACCTTGCCGCAGGGCCTGAACTAAAAGAACCAGGAAATTATACCCTAATCACTAGCAATAAAGATGCTGGGGTAAGGGTAGCCTTTAATTACGATAGAAGCGAATCGGCCAATAGTTATTTTAGCGAAGAACAACTTACTGAGATAATTACTTTGCCCAATATTAGGGTGTTGAAAAATACCCCAAAAGGCATAGCACAAGCCATAGTTGAAGCCGATAAAGGCATACAATTGTGGCGATATTGCATAATGTTTGGCTTGTTTTTCCTTTTATGTGAAGTATTATTGCTAAGATTTTTAAAATAGCAGAAATGCACCTGCTGATACAAAACACAACCATAGCCGACCCAAACAGCCCCCACAACGGGCAAGCCCTTGATATTTTAATCGAGAACGGGCAAATAAAAGCCATTGGCAAAAATTTAAACAGTACCAATGCCGAAACGGTAGACGGAACGGGTACACATACCTCTACGGGGTTTATGGATATGCGCGTTCAATTTGCCGACCCCGGTTACGAGCAACGCGAAGATATACTTAGCGGTTGCCGTGCTGCCGCCGCAGGTGGTTTTACAGGAGTGGCAGTATTGCCTGCTACCTATCCGCCTGTACACTCAAAATCAGAAGTAGAGTATATTATTAATAAAGCCAAAGGACAGGTAACCAGTGTATACCCTATGGGTTGCATTACCCAAAAAAGAGAAGGCGAAGACTTGGCCGAGTTGTACGATATGCACACGGCTGGTGCAATAGCCTTTACAGATGGTAATAAAGCCATTGCCGATAGTGGACTAATGCACCGTGCTATGTTGTATGCCAAAGGCTTTAACGGCTTGTTGTGTGTGCACGCACAAGATGAAGGCCTATCAGTAAGCGGTCAAATGAACGAAGGTGAAATGGCGGTTCACTTAGGCATGAAGGGTATACCCCATCTTGCAGAACAGCTTGTGGTTGCCCGCGATATTGAATTGGCTAGATATAACAATGCTAAAATTCACTTTTCACACATCTCTACTGCACAAGCGGTGGCATTAATTAGAGAAGCTAAAAAAGAAGGACTACAAGTAACTGCCGATGTGGCTATTGCAAACTTAATTTGGGACGATAGCGCACTGGAAGAATACGATACCAACTATAAACTTACCCCACCATTGCGTACAGGTGACGATAGAGAGGCTTTGATAAACGGTTTGAAAGATGGTACTATTGATGCCATTTGCACCGACCACAACCCACAAGATGCCGAAAGCAAAGTAGTAGAGTTTGAATACGCCACAAATGGGATGATCGGCTTGCAAGCTTTTTTGCCACTTGCATTACAACTAAAAGACAGCTTGGGTATAGATACCCTTATAAATGCCATTAGCCACCAACCCCGCAAAGTGTTGGGTGTTGATGCAGCAAGCATACAAGAAGGCAACACAGCAAACATTACCGTGTTTCATCCTACCGAGAAATGGCAGTATAACAAGGCCGCTAATTTTTCAAAATCGGTAAACTCTCCCCTTTGGGGACAAACCCTTACGGGTAAAATAATTTTAACAGCAAACAATAATAAAATACTACGGTTTTGAGTACAGAAGATATGCAACCCCAAATTTTTGCACCTGTAAAAGATGCCTTGCAGGCAATGATAACAGGCTTTTTAGACGGAAGTAAAGCCGATGGTAATGCCGTTAGTAATACTGAGCACCAACCTTTGTTGACAGCGTTGATTACAGCTTTTAGTCAACAAGATAATTTTGAAGTAAAGTTAGCTAGTGTAGATGCTGCCTTTGATGCTAACCCTGCTTTTGAACCGATAAGAGAGTTTTGTTTTGATTTGCTGATGGTAAACTTTTTTGCCGCCGACTCAGTTCGTTTGGGAGCAGATTACCTTGAATCGGCAGAATGGGCAGAAATTGAAGACGGTATTCTTGACCGTGGAACTGAACTGCTAAACCTATTGCTATACATAAACGAATGCAAAGAAGCTGATGCAGAACTTTCGTTAGATGACTTTTTAAAGGAGTTTTTACTAACTGATGATGACCTATACCAAGATGAGCACGCGATATACGAGCCGATAATAAAAAATCAAAACTTGGTAGATGGTGAAATTAAAGACATTGTAGAGAGTGCTGCGCAGGTGGATGACGAAGATATACAAGAAATATATGTGCCTTTGATGGTATTTTTTAATGTAGCTGATGAGTATGAAGAACGCTACCAACAGCTATTAAAATACTCACCCAACAAAGCAACTGATGCAGCAATATTAGCAGGCATAAACACTTTTGCCGAAAGTTTAGGCGAAGATATTGAAAGCGAATAGTGCTTTTTTCGTCATGGCGAGATTACCTTCTTAGGCTATCAAAGCAATCTTTTTCCTATACTTTAGAATTGATTTTAGAGCCATTGCAATGGCTGGGAAAGGCTATGGGTAAACGTTTGAATGGGTATTACCTTTAGTATGCGCGGCTGCCCGTCATTCTCAACTTGATTGAGAATCTGCGCGTTAGATGTATGCCTTATCGCCTTCCCACAGATTCCCATTTAAAATGGGAATGACAGCCAACGCTCCCGACTATCGTCATTGCGATAAAACCGTCTTCGGGTTTAGAAGCAATCTGTTTGAATAGATGGGTATGGGATTGCTTCGGAAGACCTCGCAATGACGGGGTGGCGTAACACTTCGTAACGCGTAATAGTGTTACGAAGTGTTACGGTTTAAGTTATGTTGTTAATATACCTGCTTTTGAAGCCTTACCAATAAGATAATTTATAAATGCACTGCAAGAAACCATCATATACTTTGCATCGTCAAAATCGCAAGTATCATTGTCTTTAAGGGGGTGCCTAATCCCATCAGCATCACTGGTATAGCCGTATATAGAATTAAAACCACTTTCTAAGGCTGGATGAATATTAATTTTTGTTTTTAGCTTTTTTATAGAAGTACCTAATGTGCCTTTAGTATCTCCATTAATAATATTTACTAATGCTTCCACAGCAGAAATAGACTCTTTAATAGAATTTCTGTAATCGGGGTTTTGACGGTCAGATAGCTTGGTTAGCCCTGCTTTGAGATGTGTGTTTACCGATTTTAATATATTATTTTCTGTTGAGTTAATAGCCTCTTCAATACCTTGTATTTCCGCTTCATTAGTAATGGGTGTTATTTTTCCGTTGATAAGCCTATAACCTGCTTTTTCTTTTTCAAATATTTTATTTATTTCACTAATAATTTCACTTTTTGCGTTCTCAAATTCGACATCAAATTTATCTTCATTATTTATCGGAGTACAAAATGAAAACTCAATTAAATTGTAAACTTGATGCCATTCAGCTTTTTGAATATGATTTTTCAAAACTCTAAAAACTAATTCTCCATCAATACCAGGTCTAGGATGAACATCAGCCCCAACCCCTGGAATATCTTCGTTTGTAGATTTAAAAAAATCTATCCATAAAGTGTAAACAAATTTTTCAAACCCTCCAAAACGCAGAAAAAGTATATAAAAAGATTTCATTTCATTCCACAACCTATTTCTAAGTGGCTCATCTATGCTCTCAATTTGCAATGCCTCCCTTGGCTTTGTGTAACCATATCTTTCTGAAAACAACATATTCAATTAATTAGAATAACAAAGATAAGCAAGGCTAATAAAGAGTTATTACAATAGTATCATTAATTATTAATAAAAGAAATACCATAATAGGGGGTAACAGTATAACAGAGGTGTTATGGGTGTTACACTTCCCCGTCACCCTGAATTTAGTTCAGGGTCTCGTTACCCAATTCAGGTGTAATGTAGAGGGAGATGCTGTTTTGACCACACTCCTTCGACTGCGCTCAGGATGACAGCCTACAAGCGGCAAAACGCTGTGCAATAACTTAATCAAAACCACACAAAGTGATTTAATTGCTAATAGCTAAAGACTAAATGATAATTGTTAAATTCTAAATGAAAACTGCCTAAAACACCTCTAAAATCTGTTCGGTTTTATCTCTAAAAGTATAATTATCGCCTACTTTTTTGTTTAGCAAGGCTTGTGCTATAGGTGCACCTGCCGAAAGGGCAAACCACGTTTGGTTTTCAATTTTTAGCTGACCTATGCTTATTGATATATAAAAATTACCTGCTGTGGTTTTTACTGCACAGCCTACATCAATAGTAGTATTCACTTTTTCAGGATTTATTTTTTGTAGAAAAGATAATTCTTTAAAGGCTTCTTGCAACTGCTTGGCATTCATATCGCGCACTATTTGCCCCATGGCACGCGCAGTTTCGTACTTATCGCCCATAGAGCTTTTGCCTTCTTCGTTGGCTGAGTTTTGTGCATCCTCCATAGAAGTTTTTGCAGCCTCAATACGTTTGTTTAGCGAATCAAGGCAAAAATTATACAGTTGTTGTTTTACTATGCTGTTATCCACTTACTTATAGTTTTATATTTTTAACATAGTGATACAAATCATCATCATTGGTAAGTACATTCATACCCACTGTTTTTAAACTTGTACTTATTACATAATAAATGGCATACCTGTTATCACTTGGAAACTTGTATTTCAGCTTAAAGATGCTTTTATCTCCAATTCGTATCAACGACGATTCTTCTCGCACCACCTCTCCTCTAAACGAGTATACTCCCTTCTCAATTGTCGAAATCATATCGCGTACATTTTCTTTAGTAAGTGGTACGTGAACACCCGTACTATAAAACATTACTGAGTTTGAAAGGCTTATAGTATCTAAAAACATTTTAGCTCCGTGATAAGAGTTAGACATTTGGTCGAACCACTTAAACAAAGTAGCATCGTTGGTTTTTTCTTTTATTCTTTGCTTATTATCTTCTAAATTAAAATATATAAACCCATTGGGCAATAGTATTTCAACTTTTGGCATCACCCTGTGGTATTGGCCTATTACTTCAACCGTTTCTCCTTTTGGCCTTCCACAAGCCCATAGCATCCCTAATACAAGAGATAATAGTATACATTTCTTCATTAAAACTTATTGTAATTAAAACTCAAACCCCCTCAAACCAAAGTTTAGGCGCATACCTACCACTAACATATTGCTTGTGGAGGTTTGGGTAGCTATATCGCTGTTTAGTTTGCGGTATATGTAGCGCACATCAAAAAACAGGTTATGTGTGGGCATATAGGTAGCTGTTAACTCACCCCATAGCAAAGTGTTCCCTATCCCCTGCCCTACGGTGTTGCCATTTTCAGCGTAGCGGGTATAGTAGTTTTGGGTAATATCTCCTCCAAAGTTTCGCCCTGCGCTATCCGTTCCATATTTGGTATATATGGCTTTGGCTATAATATTAAAACGTTTTGCAGGTTGGTAGCGTACTATGGCTATCAGCTCGTTAAAGTTTGCACCCATGGGGTGCGCCAGTGGCGTGCCCGTGTTGGTATAGGTTTGGGCATTATTAAAGTGTTGATAGGTATAGGGACGTACGTGGTTGGCTTCTAATTGTACATCAAGATTGTTTATAGTAAAGGCATTTATATACTTTACACCTCCTTGCAAACCGTATTTGTTTAACCACGAACCGCGATTGCTGCGCAATTCTTTTATATGAAATTCATCCAAAATTACTTGTCCGTAAAAGCTAAGGCTTTGGGTAGCATTGTATTTTACATCAAAACCCAGTAAGGCATTATCGCCGCTAACTCCACTGTTTGATTGCTCAATAGCGCGATAAAATATTATAGGGTTCAGATAGTTATAATCAAAATGCCCATTGCCTGTTGCGCTATCACCACGGCTAAACACTATGCTTTCAAAAATGCCTATGTTCAATCGTTTAGTAAGGTTCACACTCAGGTGGTGAAAGGTCATAAACTTATCGCGCTTATCACGCTTGGCCTGTGTGGGGTTAAAAGCATTTAGCTGCATAAACAAGTTGGTATAGTTTATACGCCAAACGTTTGTTTTAATCTTTAAAAATAAATTCTCTTTAGAAAAATCACTAAGCACCAGCGATCGGTAGCCATTGCCAATAAAATTTCTGTCGTGTCCAAACTGAAAATTAATCAACTTAGCCACATCAAAAGTGATGTAACCGCGTGCTTCAAAAAAATCAAAGGTATTGCTATCGGTTTTGTAAGGTTTGGTTAGCCCTGCCCCTGGGAAAACACCTGCTGCTCTTGTACGGTTAGCAAGGTATAAAGGTGCTTTTACTTGGTTTTCGGTCAGGTAAGTATAAAAACCCACCTTGCGGCCAATTTGCCCGCGCATTTCAGCCCCGCGTGTATTTTGCCATATTGCACGGGTTTCGCCATCTACTTGTTCAGTGCCTGCTGTAAAATTCAACACAGGGTTTACCAATATGCTAAACTCGTAGGCCTTATAACCATACAAAGCAGCCTTATAGGTATAAAAATGCTTTAGTACAGGTGTGCCTTTTACAACTGCATTATCTTGTATATCAGGATTATCAGTAAGTAAATATTCAAGATTAAAAATATCGCGTTGGGTATACCGCTTGTTACTGTCTTTTAGCAATTGCTCGGCCATTGCGCCAATTTCGTAGCGTTGCAATGGTTTTGATGAGGTATGTAATTGCCCGTACAACCAATACTTACGGTCAATCCGTCCGTTCAGTATCTCGTAACGATCGATAAGGTGCGAGTACTCACGGTTATTGCTTTGTACAAACGACGATTGCGCATAGCTGCACAAACTGCTTATAAGGGCTAAAAATACAACGGTATAGCGCATTGCTGCGAAGATAGCAGATTTTGGGTGATGCTTAATGTCTTAGATTAAACTCATTTCACTATCATACCCAAAGCGATGATTTTTTATTCACTAGACTATTTAACTCTAATCCAACTTCTCCTATCGAAACTTCATTAACATTATTTCCTTCTAACTGTATCGATAAGATTTTTGCTCTTTCAAAATCTCCATTTGTTTCGATAAAAATATCATCACCTATCTTAAGTGTAATATTATTAATGTCAATGATTACAACTTTCCCTTTTTTAAATAACTCTTTTGGTACACCTATTTTAGTTACTAAATCTGGAGTAAAGCCAACTAGTCCATATTTAAGCAACTGATTTCTTGCTGCCTCCTTACTAATTATTTTATTTTCAATATTAAAATAGAGCTTAAACAATTGCCAAGTTGTTAAAAGCCCCCTATCATCATTTTCTGCATCACTTATTTGATGTTGTGTAAAAGGAGGATTACTCCTTTGGAGCGGAGGCAAATATCTTTGATGATTAACCACATATAATGCATTCACATCTAGTTTATCTTGCTGTTTCTCTCTTCTCCTCCTAATTTTTGCGATTTGTGAGCAATCGTTATCGGTTGATGTGCCACCAATTCCTTTGGTCTCAATTATCAAAATCCCATTATCTAACTCAATTCGAATGTCTTCTTCCCTAATATTTGTTGATTCTTCATCTACAGCTTTTACATCCTTAAAATCTAACCATATAAAATAATCAACTAAAGACCTTACCAAGTCTTCCCCTGTTCCCGTTATAAGATCATGTAAAAACTTATACTTATTGCTGTTTTCTTGTATTTCATTATCAACTTCCCTCAATTCATTTTCATGTTTTGTTATTATACCCTCTTTCTTTTCAAACAATTCCTTTTGATTTGGCAACAAGTAATCTTCTGAATCTCTCCAACTGAATGTTGTTGAGTATGGAAAAACATCAGGGTGAAAGGACGGTAATATATTCGACAAAAAATCCTTTAAAAATTTAGCTTTATTTTTAAAATTAGGGAATACATAAGTAGCCCTCTTATCTGATATAAAAAAATAAGAGACTAGTTCTTCAATATTGTTTTTAATTAATGGTAAAAAGTTTTTCCCTATTACACTTGCATAAGGTTCATGAAAGGTCTGTTCATAAATGCTTTCTTTCAAGTTAGCATTCAACAGGTTTGAAAGATCTAAATTAATATTATCACACACGTGCATTTCCTTCCCTAATCTTTTGTTATCCAAAAAAATGTTCTCATTAAAACTATAATTTGAATAAGACCCTACTTCAGTCTTTTTTTTATTATACCCAGTAATATGAATTCCTTGATAAGATATTTGAACCCCCTCACTAGCGAAAACTACTTCTATGATAAACTTTTTTTTATTTTCTTTAAGTCTTCTATTTAAAATATCTGTTGTGTATGGTACCGGATTAAATAGTTTTGCAGGGAATTCAGAAATCAAATATCTTTCTTGATTATTAAAATTAGCTTCTCGTTCATGTTCACTATCAATATACTCAATCTTCTCAACCTCATTTGTAAGGTCGATAACCACAATATCATACTCATGAATATTTATGGGAAAAGAGTAGTTTAATACAATTTTTTTATAATCTCCTTGAGTTTTATTGTGTACTTTTACTTTTGAACCAAGAGTACCTTCAAACACATGAAAACCAGCATATTGTATACAACGAGAAGCCTCTTTATCTAAATCTATACAACAAATTTTTGGCTTTGGATATTTAATATCGTCCCTGCTTTCTTCTATTTCCATATATCAATTGAACTTTATCAAAAATACTTTTTTATTTATAATAAAGGGGGATTAATAGCCTACTCTGTTATGACTTTTCAACCACAAAACAGTTATTTGTTCCATAATACTAAATCACACGACATAAACTGTATGATTCCACTACACAACAACTAGCTTTAGAGTTTAAAAAATCTATAAACTGTTTTAACTTGCAACCCACCTATGGAACGCCAGCAAGCCCAACAACGCATAGAACAACTTACAAAAGAGTTAGCACACCACAATTACTTGTATTATGTGCTATCTCAACCCGTTATTAACGATACCGACTTTGATTTTCTATTAAAAGAATTAGAAAAATTAGAGGCCGAATACCCTCAGTTTGCCGACCCTAACTCGCCCACACAAAAAGTAGGCGGTGCAATTACCAAAGATTTTGTAACCGTGCAGCACAAGTACCGCATGATGAGCTTGGGCAATACGTATAGTGAAGACGAGTTGACCGAATTTGACAACCGCGTGCGAAAATCGATAGGTGATAATTTTGAGTACGTATGCGAGCTAAAGTTTGATGGCTTGGCCATTAGCTTGCTGTACGAAAACGGTAAACTGGTTCGTGCCGTTACTCGTGGAGATGGAGTGCAGGGCGATGACGTAACCAACAACGTAAAAACAATAAAAAGCATACCCCACCAACTGAAGGCAGGCGACTGGCCTACACAGTTTGAAATACGCGGCGAGATTTTTATGCACCGCAAAACTTTTGACAAGCTAAACCATAAACTAGCTGCCGAATTGCGCGAGAAGGGCTTGGACGAGGACGAGATAAAAGAACGTTTGTATAAAAACCCGCGCAACTTTGCATCGGGAACGGTGAAAATGCAAGACAGTGCAGAGGTAGCCAAACGCCCTCTTGATGCTTTTTTGTATGGTATATATACCGACCAACCAATTGCCGAAACGCATTATGATAGCTTGCAAAAAGCTGCTCAATGGGGTTTTAAAGTAAGCGACCACTACCAAAAATGTAAAAATTTGAACGAGGTATTCTCTTTTATAAAAAAATACGAAAAAGAACGCCCCAACCTAAGTTATGATATTGACGGTATAGTGCTAAAGGTAAACGACTATCTGCAACAGCAAGATTTGGGCTTTACGGCAAAAATTCCTCGTTGGGCAATATCATACAAATACAAAGCAGAAGCGGCCATTACAGTACTGCAAAAAGTAACTTACCAAGTAGGTCGTACAGGAGCTATTACACCCGTTGCCAACCTTACCCCAGTATTTTTGGCAGGTACAACCGTTAAGCGCGCCAGCCTCTATAATGCTGATGAAATTGACCGACTAGACTTGCACGAAAACGATACCGTATTTGTAGAAAAAGGCGGCGAGATAATACCAAAAGTTACGGGCATAGATACAAGCAAACGATTGCCCAATGCCCCAAAAATACAGTACGCTACCCATTGCCCCGAATGTGATACCCCATTGGTTCGCAAAGAAGGCGATGCCATACACTACTGCCCCAACGAAAACGGTTGCAAACCACAACTAAAAGGCAAAATTGACCATTTTATAGGCCGTAAAGCTATGGATATTGACGGCTTGGGTGCTGAAACCGTAAGCGGTTTGTACGATAAAGGCCTTATCCGCAGCTATGCTGATTTATACACTCTTACTTACGACCAACTAATTGGACTTGAGTTTGAAATAGGTGATGAAATAGACGGCGAAAAGAAAAAACGTTCGCTTCAAGAAAAATCAGTGCAAAACATACTTAAAGGTATAGAAGCCAGTAAGGCTATACCGTTTGAGCGTGTTTTGTTTGGTTTGGGTATACGCATGGTGGGCGAAACTGTAGCTAAAAAACTAGCCAAGCATTTTGGAAATATAGATAAACTTGCCGCTGCCACTAAAGAAGAAATGTCGGCAATACACGATATTGGCGAAAAAATTGCTGAACACGTAGTGCGCTTTTTTGGAGATACAGGTAACCTAGCTATCATCCAAAAAATGAAAGACAATGGCTTGAAGTTTGAGGTTGAGGAAGAAGAAGGCGTTGAACGTACCGACAAACTACAAAGCAAAAGTTTTTTGGTATCAGGTGTGTTTAGCATAAGCCGTGATGATTTGAAAAAGATGATTGAGGTAAATGGTGGGCGAAATGTTAGCAGCGTTTCAGGCAAATTAGATTATCTTATTGCTGGAGACAAAATGGGACCAGAAAAACTAAAAAAGGCAACTGATTTGGGGGTTACCATCATTAGCGAGCAAGATTTTATGACAATGATTGGTTAAACTTTTGGTTTAAGATTTAAAATTCGAGGTTAATTAATACTAATCTCTATATACACCATCACTTTGGGACTAAAGCAACAAATAGGCAATTACTACCTTAAAAAAGAGCTTAACAAAAAAAGGACAAACAAAAACTTTGTTCCTCTTAGTCAAGCCAAAACAATAGGTATTTTATACAATGCCGGTGATGAGCGGATGAAAAAAACTGCCCATCAGCTAGTTACTACCCTGCAAGGGCTAAAAAAAGATGTACAAAGTTTGGGGTTTATTAATGCAAAAAAGAATCCTGAAGGACTGAGTATTACCTACGGTTACGAGTATTTTAACCGCAGCCATCTTAACTGGTTGAATTTACCTATACATTCGCACTTAGATAGTTTTTTAAACAACAACTTTGATTATCTAATCAACTTAGATACTGAAAAGATACAATACAGCTTTATGGTTGCACGCTCTGCAGCCAAGTGCAAAATAGCTCCATCAAATACTTTATATAAAGAGGCTTATGATTTGATGCTTGACGCTAAAAATGCTGATTTTATTAGCGAGCTATTGCGCTATTTACAAAAAATTGGCTGAATTTTGCAGCCCAAATAAACGGATTATGGATAAACTAAAAGGAACGGGTGTTGCCATCATCACCCCTTTTACTGCTGATGGAGAGGTTGATTATATCGGCCTTGAAAAAGTTACTGAGCACTTAATAAGCGGCGGTTGCAACTATATAGTTATGCTGGGCACAACAGGTGAAACTGCTACCCTTAGCAACGACGAGAAGCAGCAAGTAGTAGCTACCATAAAACGTGTTAATAATAAACGTGTGCCTCTTGTAATAGGCATTGGCGGTAATAATACCCGCGAGGTAGTTGCCACCATTAACGCCTTTGATTTTACGGATATTGATGCCCTATTATCGGTTAGCCCTTATTATAACAAACCCAACCAAAAAGGTATTATAGCCCACTACACTGCTATTGCCGATGCAAGCCCCCGCCCTATTATATTATATAATGTACCCGGCCGTACAGGTAGTAATATGACTGCTGCAACTACTTTGAAACTTGCTGAACATACTAATATTATTGGTATGAAAGAGGCAAGTGGAAATATGGAGCAGTGCATGACCATAATAAAAAACAAACCTGCTAATTTTTTAGTATTAAGTGGTGATGATGCCCTTACCCTACCCCTATTAGCAGCAGGCATGGATGGAGTAATATCAGTAATAGCACACGCCTACCCTGCCGATTTTAGTGCAATGGTTAACTTTGGGTTAAAGGGTGATTTTGATGCAGCCCGCAAACTACACTATCGTATTTTGGATAGTGCTATTACTATTTTTGCTGACGGTAGCCCTAGCGGAATAAAAATAATGCTTGAGCAAATGGGTATTTGTGGCAGCACAGTACGCCTACCGCTGTACCCTGTTAACGACGAGGTTAAAGCCCAATTGATTGAGCTGGTGAAGAAATACTAAGTTTAAATATTCGTTAATAGCAAAGCCCATAAAACTAATCGTCTTATGGGCTTTATCATTTTATTCTTTTACGTATAGATTAAGAATTCAGAAGTTTTCTTTTCTGTACTTCAAATTCTTCTTGAGTAAGCACTCCTTTTTCTTTTAACTCGTTCAGTTTTTCTAACTCTGAAGTTATTGAGTAATTATGAATATTAAGATTTGTTTGTTGCTGTTGACCTTGTTGTTGTCTTTGACTACGCTTTCCAATTCCCCTAACTATAAATACAATTAACAAAACAATGATGGTCAAAATTATCCATTCTGTACCTCCAGGCATTCCAAATAAAAGCATATTAATAAATTATTTAAAAGCAATATTACACAAAAAACCACTAACTAAACCGACACCGATTTAATTAGTGGTTTACTTAAGGAATTTAAGCGGTTGCCTGATTAGGCCGCTTTCTGATTTTTTTTGCTTTTTAAATCGAAGGCCATAACCAACAATCCTAAACCAATTACAGAAGCAAGCACAATATCAGCAACTCCGGGAACAATCATAAATAACATATGCAACTATTTTAATTAATACAATCGCAAGATATATTGCTTTGTATTTATAGAATAATTGACTTGAGCACATATCCACCTATCAAAAATACAATAGTATTTAATTATATACAGTAAGCTGTTTTAGGCTGTATTATCACCTTTTTACAAACGATTTATTTACAATTTCTTTACCTAAGACCACCTCAATTCTATACGTTGCAGGAAGTAAATGCCTTATATCTATTGTTTCTAAACCCACAATTTTACCTTCTGCAACTAATTTTGCTTTTACATCGTATATTTTATAAGTAGCCATTTGTGCATCACCTAATGTTATAATTAATTGAGTATCGGCAGGGTTTGGATATAATTTATAATCAAACGTGGGTGAGTGTATTTCTTTTAAACTTGTTGTATTAGTATTGGCAAACAACCATTGGTATACCGAACCAAACTCACGTTTCCAATACCATTCGCTATGTGCTCCATCGTTGTGTATGCTTACTTTGCGTTGTGCAGCATCAAAGCCTGCTTGAGTTAATGTGTTTTCAATATCGCTTATATCGCCAACCAAACTCTGACTTTCATTTTTCCCTCCTACTGTATATACACGCAAAGGCTGCTTATAACCCGTGCTGGTAATAAAGTTTTGCAACGAGTCTTTATTTATCCAATAGGCTGGCGAAAAAACGCCTACTTTGCTAAATACACCTTGGTATTTTACTGCGGCATACAAACTGATTACCCCCCCCAAACTACTACCTGCTATGGCTGTGTTTTGCCTGTTACTAAGTGTACGGAAATTGGCATCAATATATGGTTTTAGAGTTTGTACTATAAAATCAACATATTTATCGCCTTCTCCGCCACCGTATTGACTATTCTTGTAAGGAGTATACTCGGCAATCCTATTGCTACTATTGTCAATAGCAACTACAATTACACCTTTATCGCCGTTAATTTCTAGTTGACTTAGGGTTTCATCCACTCCCCATTCACCTGCAAAAGATGTTGCGGCATCAAAAACATTTTGCCCATCGTGCATATATATCACAGGATAACGCGTTGGACTGTCTACTGCATAATTGTTGGGTAAGTATATCAACACCCTCCTTGTACGTCCTAATTGGGGCATTGCAAAGGTGTTGCTGATTACTTTTACATTTGAAAGCGCGGTAGAGTTTCCTCCTGCTTTTTGGTCTTCCCAGCCATCAATAGTCAAATCAATAGTTTGTCCATTGCCAAAGGTAAACTCTCTATCGGGTCTAAAGCTACCGTTTGCAGTAGCCTCAACAGTTGCCCAACTGCCGCGTGTAAACTTAAACTTAATAGTACCGGTTTGTGCTGCAATATCAATAGTATATACATTACCCGGTTTTTGGGTGAGTTTATACGCCAAATCTGCTGGATTCCAACTATTAAAACTACCTGCTATATAAATATCCTCACCTTGTGGTGTATTAACAGGTAGTGTAACATTAATGGTTACTTGCCCCCAAAGAACAGTGCTAACCAGTAGAAAAAGTGGTAAAAAAAGTGCTTTCATTTAGTGTACAATGTACACTAAAATTCCCAATCGTTCAAATAAGGAATAGCATGGTAGGCAGTTAAATCAAACTGGGTAGGAACTACTGATATATAGTTGTTTGCCAAAGCCCACTCGTCGGTATCTTCACCATGATCGCCATTAATAAATTTACCTGTAAGCCAGTAGTAGCTGCGCCCCCCCGGATCCTTACGCTCATCAAAATTTTCTTGCCATTTGGCTTTGCACTGACGGCAAATTTTAATGCCTTTTATACCTGCTTCATCTTCAACTTTAGGAAAGTTAACATTTAGCAATGTGCCTTTGGGTAATCCGTTTTTAAGCACATTTTTAGCTATGCTTTGTAAATGGCTTTTAATGGGTGAAAAATTGGCATTATAGCTATAATCGCACAGCGAGAAGCCTATTGAGGGTATATCTTCTATTGCGCCCTCAACAGCTGCCGACATGGTACCTGAATATATTACGTTGATAGAGGAGTTTGAACCGTGATTAATGCCTGAAACCAACAGATCGGGTTTGCGATGTAAAACCACATCAACTGCCAACTTAACACAATCTACTGGTGTACCCGATGCTTGATAGGCTTTTATATCGGGGTAAAGGTCTACCGCATCCAAACGCAAAGGTTTTGATATAGTAATAGCATGCCCCATACCCGATTGTGGGCCTGCGGGTGCCACTACTACTACCTCACCCAATTCTTTCATCCACTCAATAAGGTGGCGTATACCCGGGGCTGAAACCCCATCATCATTGGTTACTAATATTAATGGTTTCTTTTTATCGCTCACAGTTTATTATTTATGAATAATGGTTTTAGATTAAAGAGAAATAATTCTCATTCATAAATCTAAAATCAAAAAATTAATACTTACAATTATGCCTGTCCTACTGGGCCACTAAAACCCGGTGGAAATGATGGGTAAGGCTCATCGGTATTTACCTCGCCAAAGTTATCTTCAAACTTGTCGATATTATCTTTTAAAGCCATTAACAAACGTTTGGCATGCGATGGTGTAAGTATTACCCTTGATTTTACTTTTGCTTTGGGCACGCCCGGCATCATGCGTATAAAATCTATAATAAACTCTGAATGTGAGTGGGTAATAATGGCAAGGTTTGAGTAGGTACCATCAGCTACTTCTTCATCCAATTCTATATCAATTTGTTGTGAGTTTTCTTGAGTCATAACAATAGTTTTTAGTTAATACAAATCTAAGCATTGAGGGTTATAATACAGGCTTTGTTAGCATAATATACCAATAAAAAACCCACAGGCAAATGCCTGTGGGTTTGTATAGTGTTGTATTTAAACAGCTAATTAGTCGTTTTTGGTAGCCATTAACATGTCGTACTCTTCTTGTGAGCCTACTATCATTTTTTCGTAATCGCGTAAACCTGTACCTGCCGGTATTAGGTGACCAACAATTACGTTTTCTTTCAAACCTGCCAATGTATCAACTTTACCGCTAATAGCCGCTTCGTTAAGTACTTTGGTGGTTTCTTGGAACGACGCCGCACTCATCCAGCTTTGTGTACCCAAAGATGCTTTGGTAATACCCATAACTACAGGACGGGCTGTTGCTGCAACCGCAGGGCTTGCTTCTACTAAGGCAAGATCTTTACGTTTTAGCATAGAGTTCTCGTCCCTAAGTTTACGCATGGTGATAATTTGACCAACACGTAGATTGCTAGATGCACCTGCATTGGTTACCACTTGCTTGTCGTATATCCAATCGTTCTCAGCTAAGAAGTTAAGCCTTGTTACAGCCTCACCTTCTAGGAAGCGGGTATTACCCGGATCGGTAACCTCAACCTTTTGCATCATTTGGCGAACAATCACCTCCACGTGCTTATCGTTGATTTTTACCCCTTGTAAGCGGTATACCTCTTGGATTCTGTTTACTATATAGCGTTGTACTGCACTAGGGCCTTGTATACGTAATATATCTTGTGGAGTAATGGCACCATCACTAAGCGGATCACCTGCTTTTACATAGTCATTATCTTGCACAAGAATGTGTTTTGATAACGATACCATGTATTTGCGTACTTCACCGTCTTTAGATTCTACCAATACCTCACGGTTACCACGTTTAATACCACCATAGCTAACTACACCGTCAATTTCAGTAACAACTGCAGGGTTAGATGGATTACGAGCTTCAAATAGCTCTGTTACACGTGGAAGACCACCCGTAATATCTCGGTTACGAGAAGTTACACGAGGTATTTTTACAAGAATTCTACCGGCTTCAACTTCCTCTTTGTCATCAATAACAATATGAGAGCCTACCGGTATGTTGTATTCTTTTACTACCTCGCCTTTTTTGTTTACGATTTTAATAGAAGGGATTTTAGTTTTATCCTTGCTATCAATAGTAACTTTCTCTTTGTGGCCTGTTTGTTCGTCGCTTTCTTCACGGAAGGTGATACCTTCAATGATGTTTTCGAACAAAATTTTACCTGAATTATCAGTAAGAATCGCGGCGTTAAAAGGATCCCATGTACAAATTACATCACCTTTTTCAACCTTCTGTCCGTCTTTTACAGATAAATGAGCACCATAAGGAATGTTATTGCTAATAATGGTAGCACCTGTTTTCTCATCGATAATTTTAGCTTCGCCTGAACGACCTAAAACTACATCAGTAACATTGTCTTTATGATCAAGCTGAACGATACGCATATCTTCAAACTTAACCACACCACCAAATTTTGCTATCAATTGTGATTCAGTTGCCGAACCTGATGCAGCACCACCCACGTGGAAGGTACGAAGTGTAAGCTGTGTACCCGGTTCACCAATTGACTGTGCAGCAATTACACCCACAGCCTCACCCCTTTGAACCATACGGCCTGTGGCAAGGTTACGTCCGTAGCATTTACCGCAAACACCATTTTTGGCTTCACAAGTAAGTACCGAACGTATATCAACTGTATCAACCGCTGATTCATCAATTATTTTGGCCAACTCTTCATCCAATTCAGTACCTGCGGGGCAGTAAACTTCTTTGGTTACAGGGTCAACAATATCGTATAGGCAAGTACGTCCCAAAATACGTTCGTACAAGCTTTCTACTACATCCTCATTATCTTTAAGAGCTGAGGTTGGTATACCCCTAAGAGTACCGCAATCCCTCTCGTTAATAATAACGTCTTGAGCAACATCATGCAAACGACGAGTTAGGTAACCCGCATCCGCCGTTTTAAGAGCCGTATCGGCCAAACCTTTTCGCGCACCGTGGGTAGAGATAAAGTACTCTAGTACAGAAAGACCTTCTTTAAAGTTCGATATAATCGGGTTCTCGATAATCTCACCTGTACCACCACCAACGTTTTTCTGTGGTTTTGCCATCAATCCCCTCATACCGCCCAGCTGACGAATTTGCTCTTTTGAACCCCTAGCTCCAGAATCTAACATCATAAAAATGGGGTTAAATCCTTGGTCTTCGTTGCTCAAGTGTTTTAGCAAGCTGTCTGATATGCGTGAGTTGATACGAGTCCAGATATCAATAACTTGGTTGTAACGCTCGTTATTGGTAATGAAACCCATATTGTAGTTACTCCAAATTTCTTCTACCTGATCTTTTGCACTTTGTATCAGTTTGTTTTTCTCTTCGGGTATGTTTACATACGCTAAGTTAAATGATAAACCACCTTTAAATGCATAGTGGAAACCTAAGTTTTTAATATCATCTAAGAAACGTGCTGTTTTTTGCACACCAAAATCTCTTACCATTTCGCCAATAATATCACGAAGTGCTTTTTTGGTAAGCAATTGGTTTACGTAGCCAAAACCTTCAGGCACAAATTGGTTTAAGATTATTCTACCAACGTTGGTTTCTACAATCTTTTCAACCAATTCTTTGCCTTCGCGTGCTATTACTTTACATTTTACTACGGCGTGTAAATCAACACGGCCTTCGTTGTGCGCTATAATAGCTTCTTCAGCTCCGTAGAAGGTAATACCTTCACCTTTAACAGGTTTTTCAGGAGTGTTTCTGCGTAGTTTGGTTATGTAATATAAACCCAACACCATATCCTGTGATGGTACTGAAATAGGAGCACCGTTTGCAGGGTTTAAAATATTGTGAGGGGCTAGCATTAATATTTGGGCTTCCAATATGGCCGCATGTCCCAAAGGAACGTGAACCGCCATTTGGTCACCGTCAAAATCCGCGTTAAAACCTGTACACACCAAAGGATGTAAGCGTATAGCTTTACCCTCAACCAATTTTGGTTGGAAGGCTTGTATACCTAACCTGTGCAGTGTAGGAGCACGGTTTAGCATAACCGGGTGAGCTTTCAATATATTTTCAAGTATCTCCCAAATTACAGCTTCCTTACGGTCTACTATTTTTTTAGCTGATTTTACAGTTTTTACAATACCTCTTTCAATCAGTTTACGAATGATAAATGGCTTGAATAACTCAGCAGCCATACCTTTAGGTATACCGCACTCGTGCATATCCAATTTAGGACCTACAACGATTACTGAACGGCCTGAATAATCGACCCTTTTACCCAAAAGGTTTTGACGGAAACGACCTTGTTTACCTTTAAGCATATCGCTTAAAGATTTCAACGGACGGTTACCATCTGATTTTACTGCGTTTGCACGACGGGTATTATCTAATAAAGAATCCACCGCTTCTTGCAACATCCTTTTTTCGTTACGCAAAATCACCTCAGGAGCTTTAATCTCTATAAGGCGTTTCAAACGATTGTTACGGATGATAACACGACGGTATAAATCGTTCAAATCTGATGTTGCAAAACGTCCGCCTTCTAGTGGAACTAGTGGACGAAGTTCTGGGGGTATTACAGGAAGTATTTTCATAATCATCCACTCCGGACGATTTTCCACTTCCACGTTTGCACTACGGAAACTTTCTATCACTTTCAAACGTTTCAAGGCTTCTTGCTTACGTTGTTGTGATGTTTCATTGGCGGCTTGGTGACGCAATGAATATGAAAGTTCATCTAAGTTTATCCTTGATAACAATTCCCAAAGACCTTCAGCACCCATTTTGGCGATGAATTTATTAGGGTCAGTATCTTCAAGGTGTTGGTTATCTTTTGGCAAAGCATCAAGAATATCTAAGTATTCTTCTTCTGTTAAGAAATCAAGATAGTTTACACCATCTTCTGCTTTTACACCAGCTTGTATAACTACATACCTTTCATAGTATATAATCATATCAAGTTTTTTGGTAGGCAAACCTAGCAAATAACCAATTTTATTAGGCAATGAACGGAAGTACCAAATGTGAGCCACAGGTACTACCAATTGTATATGCCCCATACGCTCGCGGCGTACTTTCTTTTCAGTAACCTCAACACCGCAACGGTCGCAAACTATACCTTTATAACGTATACGTTTGTATTTACCGCAATGGCATTCGTAGTCTTTTGTAGGGCCAAAAATCCTTTCGCAAAACAAACCGCCCATTTCTGGTTTGTACGAGCGGTAGTTAATGGTTTCAGGTTTTGTTACTTCGCCAAACGAACGTTGCAAGATGGTTTCAGGTGATGATAACCCTATGCGTATTTTGGTGAAATTACCTTTTAATTTTATATCTTTTTTAGCTGACATACGTCAATATTTCAAAAGTGTTATGGAAATTGTTAAAAAATACTACTCAAGTGTTACTTCCAATCCAAGTCCCCTCAATTCATGCATCAATACATTAAATGATTCAGGAATACCCGGTTGTGGAAGGTTATCACCTTTTACTATGCTTTCATAGGTTTTTGCACGACCTACTATATCATCAGATTTAATGGTAAGTATTTCTTGCAATATGTTTGATGCACCAAATGCTTCAAGTGCCCATACCTCCATCTCACCAAAACGCTGACCACCAAACTGAGCTTTACCACCCAAAGGTTGTTGTGTTATAAGTGAGTATGGCCCTATTGAACGTGCGTGCATTTTATCATCAACCATGTGGCCTAGTTTAAGCATATAAATTACGCCTACTGTGGTTGGTTGGTGGAAACGCTCACCGCTCAAACCATCGTACAAGTGAACTTGTCCGTTGGCCGGCAATTCTGCTTTTGAAAGAAACGCATCAATTTCGCTAGGTGCTGCACCATCAAAAATTGGAGTAGCAAATTTTACTCCCAATTTCAAACCTGCCCATCCTAAAATGGTTTCGTATATCTGCCCAAGGTTCATACGCGAAGGTACACCCAGTGGGTTCAATACTATATCAACAGGCGTACCATCAGGTAAGAAAGGCATATCTTCTTCCCTAACTATACGTGCAACAATACCCTTGTTTCCGTGACGACCTGCCATTTTATCACCCACTTTTAGCTTACGCTTGTTAGCAATTGATATTTTGGCAAGTTTCAAAATGCCTGTTGGTAACTCATCACCTACGGTTAGGGCAAATTGTTTGCGGCGGAAACGTGATATTTCTTCGTTTACAGCTATTTTATAGTTAACTAATATTTTTTGTATTAGTTGGTTTTTAGCTTTATCAGTAGTCCAGTTATCAGCATTTACATTGGTATAATCCAAATCGCCCAAGTTCTTTTGAGTGAACTTAACACCTTTGGGTATCAACTCTTCGTTGTATACATTTATTACACCTTGTGATGTTTTTCCGTTTACTATAGTAAACAGTTTATCTATTAGTGTATTTTTAATAGATGCAACTGTTTTTTCATGGTCGGCTTCTAACTTAGCTACTTTAGTTTTTTCATCACCTTTAGCTGTTTTATCCTTTTTAATACGGGCAAACAGTTTTTTGGTAATAACTATACCGTTGGTTGATGGTGGTGCTTTAAGCGACGCATCTTTCACGTCACCCGCTTTATCACCAAATATAGCACGAAGTAGTTTTTCCTCAGGCGATGGTTCAGTTTCACCCTTAGGTGTAATTTTACCAATTAGTATATCACCTTCGTTTACTTCAGCACCTACACGGATAAGTCCGTTCTCGTCAAGGTTTCTTGTAGCCTCTTCGCTAACGTTTGGTATATCGTTGGTTAGTTCTTCTTCACCACGTTTAGTATCACGAACTTCTAGTTCGTATTCAGTAACGTGCAATGAGGTAAACCAATCATCGCGAACAACTTTTTCTGATATTACTATCGCATCCTCAAAGTTGTACCCTTGCCATGGCATAAATGCCACTTGTAAGTTTTTACCCAAAGCTAACTCTCCATCGCGGGTTGCATAACCTTCGCACAATGGTTGACCTGCTGTTACTTTTTGACCTTTGCGAACAATAGGTTTTAAGTTTACACAAGTATTTTGGTTGGTACGTAAAAATTTGATTAGCGGATAGCTTTTTGTACTGCCTGAGAAACTTACCAAATTTTCGTCTTCAGTATATTCATACTTAATACGAATTTCAAGCGCATCAGCATACTCAACAACACCATCGCCTTCGGCAACTACTAGTGTGCGAGAATCTACTGCTACTTTTTTCTCTAAACCTGTACCTACTATGGGTGCATCAGGGCGCAACAATGGCACTGCCTGACGTTGCATATTCGAGCCCATCAGCGCACGGTTGGCATCATCATGCTCTAAGAAGGGAATAAGTGATGCTGCTATAGATACGATTTGGTTTGGCGCAACGTCCATATAATCCAATTTTTCTGGATCAACCATGGGGAAGTCACCTTCGTACCTTGCTTTTACTTTTTCAGTATCAAAATTGCCATCCTCATCTATTGATGAGTTTGCTTGTGCAATAGTTTTACGATCTTCTTCTTCAGCACTTAAGTATTCAACAGGCTCATCAACAGCCACTTTACCATCAACCACCTTACGGTAAGGAGTTTCGATAAAGCCCATACCGTTAATTTTAGCGTGAACACAAAGCGAAGATATCAAACCAATATTAGGTCCCTCTGGAGTTTCGATAGTACACAACCTACCGTAGTGGGTATAGTGAACGTCACGAACCTCGAAACCAGCACGCTCACGCGAAAGACCACCCGGGCCAAGTGCCGACATACGGCGTTTGTGGGTAATCTCAGCCAATGGATTGGTTTGATCCATAAACTGCGAAAGCTGGTTGGTACCAAAGAATGAGTTGATTACTGAAGATAATGTACGTGCATTAATCAAATCGGTTGGGGTAAATACCTCGTTATCACGTATGTTCATACGTTCACGAATGGTACGTGCCATACGAGCCAAACCTACTCCAAATTGAGAGTAAAGTTGCTCACCAACTGTTCTAACACGACGATTACTTAAGTGATCAATATCATCCACATCTGCACGAGAGTTACTTAACGCAATTAGATATTGTATAATAGCAATAATATCTTCTTTGGTAAGTACCCTTATATCCATAGAGATATCCATCTCTAGTTTACGGTTGATACGGTAGCGACCTACTTCACCTAAATCGTAACGTTTGTCTGAGAAGAACAAACGCTCGATAATACCACGCGCTGTTTCTTCATCAGGCGGATCTGTATTACGCAATTGGCGATAGATATGCTCAACAGCTTCTTTTCCGTTGTTTGAGGTATCTTTTTGTAGGGTATTGTATATAATAGCAAAATCGTTTGTTACGGTATCTTCTTTACTTAAGATGATACTTTTAACACCCGCGTCTATTATCAAATCAATATGATCGTCTTCTAAAACTACATCACGTTCAACAATAACTTCGTTACGCTCGATAGACACCACTTCACCGGTATCCTCGTCCACAAAATCTTCTACCCAAGTGCGAAGCACTCTGGCAGCAAGTTTGCGACCTAACACTTTTTTAAGTCCTGATTTGCTTACTTTAACTTCTTCGGCAAGATCAAATATGTTAAGAATGTCTTTATCAGTTTCAAACCCGATAGCACGAAGCAGGGTAGTAACTGGGAATTTCTTTTTACGGTCGATGTAAGCATACATCACGTTGTTTACGTCGGTAGCAAACTCCATCCAAGAACCTTTAAAAGGAATTACCCTAGCTGAATACAGCTTGGTTCCGTTGGTATGGTATGACTGACCAAAGAATACACCTGGTGACCTATGTAGTTGTGATACAACAACCCTTTCAGCACCATTAATAATAAATGTGCCTTTAGGAGTCATATAGGGTATAGTACCCAAATATACATCTTGAACGATTGTTTGAAAATCTTCGTGATCTTTATCGTTACAAGATAAACGAAGTTTTGCTTTTAGGGGTACGCTATAGGTTAATCCCCTTTCAATACACTCAGCTATGGTATAGCGCGGTGGATCAACAAAATAATCCAAAAACTCTAAAACGAAGATATTTCTCGTATCAGAGATTGGGAAATTTTCTTTAAAAACCTTGTATAATCCTTCGTTTGCGCGGTTTTCAGATGAGGTCTCTAGCTGAAAAAACTCACGGAAGGATTCAAGTTGTACATCTAAAAAGTCAGGATATGCTATTATCTGCTCTATAGTTGCAAAACTTATTCTTTCCTGGTTGTTTGTGTTTGTTGCCAAGTGAATATAATTTAATAAATGAAAGGTAGAAAAGTAAATAGTGGAATATAAATGGGAATAGACCCACGGGAAACCCGGGGTCTATGCTATAAAAATGCCGTTGTTATTACTTAACTTCAACGTCGGCTCCGGCTTCTACCAATGCAGCTTTAATAGATTCAGCTTCTTCTTTAGAAACTTTTTCTTTAACTGCTTTTGGTGCACCGTCTACCAATTCTTTAGCTTCTTTCAAGCCAAGACCTGTTAAATCTTTAACAAGTTTTACTACGTTAAGTTTTGCGCCACCAGCTGATTTCAATATTACATCAAATTCAGATTGTGCAGCTTCTGCGGGTGCATCAGCACCAGCAGCAGGGCCAGCAGCAACTGCAACTGCAGCAGCAGCGGGCTCTATACCGTATTCGTCTTTAAGAATCTGAGCTAACTCGTTAACTTCTTTAACTGTAAGATTTACTAATTGTTCAGCGAATTCTTTTAAGTCTGCCATTGTATTAATTTTTAAAAATTGTTCTTGTTTAAAATTGTTGTTATAAAATTGTTTTGGTTATGCAGCGCTTTCACGCTCTTGTAATGTTTTAACTATACCAGCCAATTTATTACCGCCTGATTGCAATGCTGAAATAACATTAGTTGCAGGAGATTGTAATAAACCGATAACCTCGCCGATAAGTTCGTTTTTAGATTTCAGTTTAGTTAGTGTATCTAACTCTTTATCACCAATAAATATATCAGTATCAATGTAAGCACCTTTTAGTACAGGCTTATCACTTGATTTTCTGAATTCTTTAATGGCAACGGCAGGTATTTTTGCATCATCGCTAAACATTAATGATGATGAACCTTTTAAAATAGAAGGTAAATCGCCATAATCGTTTCCTGATACTTCCATAGCCTTACGTATTAATGTATTTTTGGCTACTTTTAGCTTGATACCGTGCTTGTGTAAGCTGCGCCTAAGATTGTTATCTTTAGCGGCAGTTAAATTAGCTGTATCAGTAATATAAACGAATTTATAATTACGAAACTGTTCAGCTAACTCGTTAACTATTGCCTCTTTTTCTTGCTTATTCATCTGTTTCTCACGTTTTAATAATCAATGCGCCAAATACTAAATACCTGGTATTGATTTAGTGTCAACATTAATTCCCGGACTCATGGTGCTTGAAAGGTAAATGCTTTTAAAGTATGTACCTTTAGCTGAGGCTGGTTTTAGTTTTGATAATGTTTGAATTAATTCAATTGCATTATCACGAAGGTGCTCAGGAGAGAAGGAAGCTTTCCCAACCGAAGCGTGGATGATACCGGTTTTATCAACCTTAAAGTCGATTTTACCAGCTTTTACATCATTAACCGCTTTTCCAACTTCTAGCGTAACAGTTCCAGATTTAGGGTTAGGCATCAAGTTACGTGGACCTAGTATTTTACCAAGTCTACCTAATTTTGCCATAACTGTAGGCATGGTGATGATAATATCAACATCAGTCCATCCGCCTTCAATTTTGGTGATGTATTCATCAAGCCCAACGTAGTCGGCACCGGCCTCACGTGCTTCTTCTTCTTTATCAGGCGTACATAATACTAATACACGCACTGTTTTTCCGGTACCATGTGGTAATACAGCTACCCCCCTTACCATTTGATTGGCTTTACGAGGATCTACTCCTAAGCGAACATCAAGATCTACTGATGAATCAAACTTAGTAAGTGATAAACTTTTTATTATTGTAGAAGCTTCTTCTAAAGAGTATATCTTTTTAGAATCAAAGGCTTCTAATTGTTTTTTGCGGTTTTTGGTTAAACGTGCCATTTTTTAAAATCTCACTTAATTTTACTGAAAATTATTCCCAAGGGGCTGAACCGTTTACTGTAATACCCATACTACGCGCAGTACCGGCAACCATTTTCATGGCTGATTCTACTGTGAAGCAGTTTAAATCGGGCATTTTTTCTTCGGCTATGGTTTGTACTTGTTCCCAAGTAACTGAACCTACTTTTTTACGGTTTGATTGCTCTGAACCTTGCTTTACCTTGGTAACCTCTAATAACTGTGCAGCTACGGGAGGTGTTTTGATAATAAAATCGAAAGATTTATCTGAATATACTGTGATAACAACCGGTAAAATTTTACCAGGTTTATCTTGAGTGCGCGCATTAAACTGCTTGCAAAACTCCATTATATTCACCCCTTTTGCACCCAGTGCAGGGCCAATTGGTGGTGCAGGGTTGGCAGCTCCGCCTTTGATTTGTAATTTTACAAATGCTTGTACTTCTTTTGCCATTGTTGTTTATGTTAATATGCTTTGCTTTAAACGGTTGGAAGCAAACTCGCTACCGGCATTGCATTATTGTTATTATTGTTCTTTTTCTACTTGTACGTAATTTAATTCTAGTGGAGAGCGTCGTCCGAAGATTTTTACCATTACTTTTAGTTTTTTCTTCTCTTCGTAAACCTCTTCAATTGTCCCACTAAATCCACTAAAAGGTCCATCAATCACTTTCACTGTTTCACCTTCAATAAATGGTTCAATTGCAGTTTCTCCTTTATCGGCATGTTCATCAACAGTACCTAATATACGTGAAACTTCGTTTTGCCTTAAGGGTACTGGCTCATCGCCACCCAAAAAACCAACTATTCCGTTTATTGCTTTTATTAGTGGCCCAACTTCGCCTACAAGGTGTGCTTGTATAAGTATATAGCCGGGATAAAAGCTACGCTCTTTTGAAGTTTTTTTACCGTTTTTTATTTGGTATACTTTCTCCATCGGAATAAGTACCTGAGGTACATACTCACTCAAATTAGCACGCTCAAGCTCATGTTCTATATAAGCTTTTACTTTCTTTTCTTGGCCGCTAATTGCCCTTACTACATACCATTTAAAATCCTGTTCCTGCATTATTTGTTCTTTTCAGGTTATTTAACCATTGAGTAAAACAGGCTCAATACTTCTTTCAAACCAAAGTCTGTTAAAGCTACTGCCACCGAAAATATTACTGATGATACTAATACTAACATAGTACTAGATTGCAGCTCTTCCCAAGTAGGCCAGCTTACTTTATGCACCAACTCATCGTATGATGCTACTATATAATCTTTTACCCTTTTCATAATATGAAGGATTCTATCGCAGGGGTACCAGGATTCGAACCCGAATCAACGGTTTTGGAGACCGCTATTCTACCATTGAACTATACCCCTTTTTTTTGTGGTTTATTATAGATACAAAAATCAATCCCGAAAAATTCGGGATTGATTTTAATATCAGGTTGTTTAAAACCCTTAGTTTAATATTTCAGTTACCTGTCCTGCACCAATGGTACGACCACCTTCACGGATAGCGAAACGTAGACCTTTTTCCATTGCTATTGGAGATAACAATTTAACTGTAATTGTTACGTTATCACCAGGCATAATCATTTCAGTACCTTCAGGAAGGAATACCTCACCTGTTACGTCAGTTGTACGGAAATAAAATTGTGGTTTGTATTTATTAAAGAATGGGGTATGACGACCACCTTCTTCTTTGCTTAATATGTATACTTCACCTTTGAAATCGCTGTGAGGTTTTACTGAACCTGGTTTGCAAATAACCATACCACGACGGATTGATTCTTTGTCGATACCACGTAGAAGTATACCAGCGTTATCACCAGCTTCACCACGATCTAATATTTTACGGAACATCTCGATACCAGTAACGGTTGAGGTTAGTTTTTCTGAACCCATACCGATGATTTCTACTGGGTCACCAGAGTTGATTACACCTCTTTCAATCCTACCTGTAGCAACAGTACCACGACCTGTGATTGAGAACACGTCTTCGATAGGCATCAAGAAAGGTTGATCAGTCAAACGTGGAGGAACTGGAATCCAGCTATCAACAGCTTCCATCAAATCCAACACTGTTTGTACCCATTTAGCATCTCCGTTCAATGCACCAAGTGCTGAACCTTGAATAACTGGGATATTATCACCATCAAACTCATAAAAGCTTAATAGTTCACGAATTTCCATTTCAACTAGTTCAAGAAGCTCAGCATCTTCAACCATGTCTACTTTGTTCATAAACACAACTAGTTGAGGCACACCAACTTGGCGAGCTAACAAGATATGCTCACGAGTTTGTGGCATAGGACCGTCAGTTGAAGCAACCACTAATATAGCGCCGTCCATTTGAGCAGCACCAGTAACCATGTTTTTTACGTAATCGGCGTGACCTGGACAGTCAACGTGAGCGTAGTGACGGTTTGCTGTTTGGTACTCAACGTGAGCAGTGTTAATGGTGATACCCCTTTCTTTTTCTTCAGGAGCAGCATCTATAGAATCGAATGAGCGAGCTTCTGAGAAACCAGCATCAGACAATACTTTTGTAATAGCCGCAGTAAGGGTAGTTTTACCGTGGTCAACGTGACCGATTGTACCTATGTTAAGGTGGGGTTTTGAGCGGTCAAAATTCTCTTTAGCCATTTTATTGTAATTTTAAGTATTCGTTTATTTTAAAGTTCAATCTTTCTATATCTTTTTCACTGTTCAATCGCATCATTTTGAGCCGTTGATGAGAATTGAACTCACGACCTCTTCCTTACCAAGGAAGTGCTCTACCCCTGAGCTACAACGGCAGTTCCAGTTTTTTTGAGCGGGAGACGAGGCTCGAACCCGCGACCTACAGCTTGGAAGGCTGTCGCTCTACCAACTGAGCTACTCCCGCAAACTGGCTTGAGGTTGTTAGGGATATGTAATTTTAGTTTACATATCCCACAACTCACACGCCTTGGGTGGGGAGAGAAGGATTCGAACCTTCGTAGGTTTCCCAACGGATTTACAGTCCGTCCCATTTGGCCGCTCTGGTATCTCCCCGTTTGCATAAAAATGCGAGCCACTTGCCGGGATCGAACCAGCGACCTACTGATTACAAATCAGTTGCTCTACCAGCTGAGCTAAAGTGGCTTGTTATAAAAAAGAACAGTCCTTTGAAGTGGATAATTCGTCTTATCTCTTTTTCAAAGGACTGCAAAAGTAGTAGAAAATTTTATTTGTACAAAAGTTTTTTTAAAAATTTACTGCACGCAGTTTACTCTTGTATTTTTTCAACTGCATTTTTAACGACTCAACTGCCATATCTATAGCACATTCAAAGGTTTGGCAGTGCTCTTCACAAAAAAGAGTTTGGTTCTGCACATTTAATTTTACTTCGAGTGTTTTGTTGTTTTCGTCTGTTACATTCTCAACTTTTAGGTAAACATTGGCATCAATAATATTATCGTAAAAGGTAAGAAGCTTTTCTAGCCTTTTGTTGATGTAATCGATAAGTTTTTGATCGGCGGTAAAATGAATAGATTGAATTAAAATTTGCATAGCTCTTAGGTTTTTAGAGTGTAACAATTATGATTTAGGGTGAGATTTTTTATGTACGTCTTTCAGCCTCTCTATTGTATTATGGGTATATACTTGCGTTGCCGCAAGGTTTGCATGACCTAATAATTCTTTTATTGCGTTAAGGTCGGCGCCGTTTTCAAGTAGGTGGGTAGCAAACGAGTGACGCAATACATGGGGACTTCTTTTTTTAAGTGTTGTAACCAACGACAAGTTACCCTTTACAATATTATAAACCAACTTTGGGTACATTTTCCTACCCTTGTTGCTTAACAAATATAGATTTTTTTCGTCATTTTCAAGTTTAAGGAAGCAATAATCTTTGATGAGTTTTAACAAGGGTTTAGTAATGGGTATTATACGCTCTTTATTGCGTTTTCCCAGCACTTTTAATGTTCCGGTATAGAAATCTATATCTTCTTCTTTAAGATGGATTAATTCGCTTAAACGCATTCCTGTGCCGTATAACAGCTCGATAACAAGCCTATTGCGTGTAGAGATATAATTATCGCCCTCTTCAGGCATAATAGTGTCTGTAAGGACTGCAATTTTTGTTTTTTCAACAAAAACAGGTAGTTGTTTGGGCTTTTTGGGTGCTTGCACTTTCCCCATAGGGTTGCCAAGTACCCTCCCTACTCTTTTCAGGTGCTTGAAAAAACTTTTTAGTGTAGATATTTTTCGGTTTACTGATGTGGCTTTTACTCCATCAGCTAATAGCTGTGCCAACCAACTACGGATTTGTTGGTGGGTGATTTCTGATACGGGAACGCTATTGTAATGCTCAGCAAGGTATTGCTGAAACTGCTGTAAATCTTTATGATATGCAGTAACTGTATGGGTTGAGTATTTTCTTTCTACTGCTAAATACTCTATAAAAAGTAAAATTTCTGCATCCATAAGCGTGAGCTTAAAGATACAGAAATTTTTTATAATAAACCAAAAGTAGCTAGGCTACTTAATCGTTTATTGTTTGTTGTTTTTGCTTGTATGCGGCCTTAATAACTTGAAGGCGGCGTGATACCGATTGTTTTTCGAACGCTTGACGACGGCGTAATTCTTTTAACACACCTGTTTTTTCAAATTTCTTTTTGAATTTTTTAAGTGCTTTCTCTAAACTCTCGTTTTCTTTTACGTTTACTATAATCATGTTATACTTTCAAAAGGATTGCAAAGGTATGACTTTATTTACCTTTATACAAAAAATTTCTATTTTAATACTTCGCGGGATATTACTAGTTTCTGAATTTCAGATGTTCCCTCGCCAATAGTGCAAAGTTTGCTATCGCGGTAGAACTTTTCAACGGGGTAATCTTTGGTGTAGCCGTAGCCTCCAAATATCTGTACGCCTTCAGTAGCTGCTTTAACGGCTACTTCTGATGCGTAATACTTGGCCATTGCCGAAAGTTTGTTTAATGGCTGTTTTTTATTTTTTGCATCTGCGGCTTGCATAATAAGTAATTCAGATGCTTCAATTTGCATTGCCATATCGGCAAGTTTAAAGCCTATGGCTTGAAACTCGGCTATGGGTTGGCCAAATTGTTGGCGTTCTTTTGCATATTTTAAAGATGCTTCGTAAGCTCCTTTGGCTATACCTAATGATAGTGCTGCTATTGATATGCGGCCACCTTCTAATACTTTCATGGCTTGTTTGAAGCCTTGACCAACTTCGCCAAGTATTTGGCTTTTGTGTACGCGGCAGTTTTCAAAAATTAACTCGGTGGTTTCGCTGGCGCGCATACCTAGTTTATTTTCTTTACGCCCTGCACTAAAACCGGGTGTTCCTTTTTCTATTACAAAAGCACTTATTCCGTTACTGTCTAACAATTCGCCTGTGCGTACCATTACTACTGCAACATCTCCGCTTTTACCGTGTGTTATCCAGCTTTTTGCACCGTTTATCACCCAATAATCGCCATCTTGCACGCCCACTGTCATCATGCGGAAAGCATCTGAACCTGTGTTAGGTTCTGTAAGCCCCCAAGCACCAATCCACTCAGCTGTTGCTAGTTTAGGAAGGTATTTTTGCTTTTGTTCTTCTGAACCAAAGTACATTATATGACCTGTACACAACGAGTTGTGTGCAGCGACTGAAAGGCCTATTGAACCACAGATTTTTGCTATTTCGCTTACAACTGTAACATATTCAAAGTAACCGAATCCTGAACCTCCGTATTCTTGGGGCACTAATACGCCCATCAAGCCCAACTCTCCTAATTTTTTAAAAACTTCAATAGGAAATTCTTGGCTTTCATCCCACTCCATCATTTTAGGACGGATGTGACGGTCGCCAAAATCGCGAACCATATCGCGAATCATTTTCATATTTTCAGTTTCTGCAAAACCTATTGTGTTTGTAGTTGCTGTTTCTATCGAACTCATGTAGTGGTGTTTTTTCTGAGAATGGCAAAAATATACTTTTTCTTATAACGTTTTGCCTAAAATTAAGTTTTTGACATCTGTTTTAGATGAAACACCTTATAAAACAGCTTATCTAAACAATGTAAGAGATCCTTTTGAGTTAAAGGTTTTACCTATGCCTAGTGTTGAGGTTAAAACATAAAAATATGCTCCTGACGGTACTGGTTCTCCTTTAAAATTACCATCCCAACGAAATGCTGGATCGTTGGATTGAAATAGTCTCTCGCCCCATCGGTTGTATATTTCAATTTCAAATTTTGTTACTGAGGAAAAATCAATTGAAAAGAAATCATTTAATCCATCTCTATTGGGTGTAAATACATTGGGTATAAAGGGTGGTGCGCATAGCTCAACTGTAATTGTTGCTGTATCGGCAACAAATCCGCATTTGTTTTTAGCTATTACAATATACCTTCCTCCTGAATCTACTTGAAGTTTGGGTGTGGTTATTCCGTTGTTCCATAAATACGTATCAGCATTTGAGGTGCTTCCATCTAAAAAAACATTTATAGCGCTTTCGCAAACAGTTGTATCGCGTAGGATTGGCTTTTTGGGGGCTTGTAAAAGTGTAACGAATGCAGAGTCGGTGTACTTACAATACCCTATTTGTAGGTTTACTTTATACTTGCCTTGTTTTGATACTACAATATTGCTCAGTGTGGTTGTATCACTCCACAAATATGTTGCGCCTAATGTAAGTGCTTCAAGTATCACTGTTTGACCGTTGCAAATGGAGGTATCGTTAAGTTTTTTGGTGTATGGGGGTGATGTTTTTATTTCTATACTATCGGTATAGCTGCAACTGTTTTGGGTGACGCGTGCCCAATATATGCCTGAGGTTGAGGTTGTAATTGATTCGGTAATTTCACCTGTTGACCATATTTTTTGGGCTGCTGCAAAGGGTGTTTTTAATGTGATACTGCCGTTGGGGCAAATGGTAGAGTCGATACCTAAGTCAAATATTGGTTTTGGGTTAAAGACTAAATTTATGGTATCGGCATTTTTGCAACCAGCTCCATCGGTTATTTGTACCCAATACTTTCCTGTACTTTTAATATTGCGTGTGCTGCTTGTTGAGTTATCGTTCCAAATAGTAGTATAACCACTGGGAGCACTTAAGGTAATGGAATCGCCAACACACGTCATTGAGTCTTTCCCTAAATCTAATACGGGCAGCACATTAAAGGTAATGTGTATGGTATCGGCAATTTTGCAATTTCCGTTGGTAGTATGCAGCCAATACGTATCTGTTTGTTTTACTGTTGTTGTGTTTGTGGTTTCGTTGGTATTCCACAAATAGGTACAACCTATGCAGGTATGGCTTAGTTGTATGCTATCGCCAACACAAAGCACAGTGTCGGCACCTAAGTTTATAGGTACTATCGGCGTAACGCCAATATTGATACTATCTGTATATTGGCACGTTCCACCACCTGCTTGTAGCCAATATATTCCGCTTTGCTTGGTTGTTATTGAGCTGCTTGTTTCGTTGGTGTTCCATAAATACGTGCAACCTGTACAAGTATATCCTAATATAAGGCTATCGCCTTCGCAAATTGTGGTATCTGCGCCTAAACTAAATGTAGGTAGTGCAACAAAACTTACTACAATAGTGTCAGCAGCTTGGCAAGTACCGTCATCGGCGTGTAGCCAGTATGTTCCGTTTTGTTTTACTGTGATTGAGTTGGTGGTGGCCGTTGTATTCCACAAGTAACTGCACCCTGCACAACTGTATGTAAGTACAAGGCTATCGCCTTGACAAAGTGAGGTATCAGCACCTAAATTAAATGTATTGGCTGTTTTTGTGCTTATGTTAATGCTATCGGTATAGGTGCAATTATCTCTGGTGGCTTTTGCCCAAAACCAACCTGTTGTGGTAGCTGTATAGCTGTTTTGTATGCTGTTATCCTGCCACAAATAAGTAGCGCCATTTACTGTTGGTTGTAATGTATGGTTTATGTTGCCACAAATAGAAGTATCTGCCCCTAATGAAAATGTAAAAGGAGCTCCCACTGTTACTATTACAGTATCAGATGTTACTACACCACAATTTTCTGCTTGGACTAAAATAGTGTCTTGCCCTGCTTGATTAAAAGTAATAGAGAGCGATGTTGCGCTGTTATTTAGCACAGTTTCACCACCACCATTGCGCCTTTTCCATATATAACTTCCATCAGCAGTAAAGTTTATTGATGTGCCTTTGCACACTACGGTATCTTTTGATGGGATTAATATTTTTGGTGTCTTACTGCTTATATTTAAGGTAAATCCTTGTGATAAACAGCTTACGCCACTAACCGTCCATCCTGTTACATTGGTGCTTGAACTGTTGGGCCACGAATTTGTGCCACTGCCCGTTGTAGATGTATAGCGGGTGCAGTTTGTACTGTTGCGGGTTATGGTATTCCATTTTAGGGCATTGGTAGTATTGTTTACCTTCCACCCACTGTTACCCGGGTCGTATCCCAGCAGCCCAACCATATCAACAATATTTCCGTTTTTCCTTATCACAACTACATCGTTACCGTTTACACCTGAACTACTGTTGGTTAAATTGCACGTACCATTGCAATCGGAACCGCAAAACGGAGTATTACCTGTAATAAATGTGCCTAATGGGTTTATTGTACCCGATAATGAGTAATTTCCGTTGGGACTGGTATTTCCGTTATTGTATACCTCTAAAGTGTACGAACTTAAATTTATTGCGGTATTGGTGGGGTTAAATAATTTTATCCCAAAGCCTGAACCTGAACTCCAGTCTACATACTCTACTATCATTAATTCATCAGCTTGTGCGCTAACAGTAAATGTAGTTACTGAAAAGAGTAGTAGTATAAAGATACTTTTTAAGAAGTGTTTGCTCATATCGGCGCGAAATAATCACTCCCGCTTTATGGCAGCCTTACGTAATTGTTAAGCCCATAAACAAAGCAAAAAAATAACATTTCGTTAAAGTAAGATATACCTATAAACTAGCTGTTTTTCTCTTTCGCTAAAAAGCCCAACATTATCCAAAGTTTCCCAACTTTCTATTTTCTTTTTCTTTCTTAACGACAATATCTTTTTTGCTTGTTTATAGCTGATATAGGGGTGATGTGAGAGTTGTTTTAGGGTTGCTGAGTTAATATCTAACTTTATAATTTTTGTACTGTCTACCCGCAATTGGCTTTTAATCTCAGCCATACGTTGTTGCTGTTCTTGCAAAGTATTGGCATTGATATAAAAGGCTTCTCCCAATTGGTCTAACGTAAAATAACCTCCCGACCTGCGGCGGTATTCTAATATTTTATGGGCATAAACTGGGCCTATGCCTTTTACTCTTAGAAGTAATAAAGAATCAGCTGTATTAATTTCTACTATTAAAGGTTTTGGCTTGGGCAATTCATCGGGTAAAAGTAAAAAAGGTGCTATGGCTTGGTATGCACTATCGGTAAGGTAATACAGTTTGGCAAAGTCTTTTTTCACCCTAAACTTCCCGCCTTTTTCTCTGTAATTTAATATTTGTTGTGCCAGTTTATCACTCAAGCCACTCTGTATAAGGCTGTCTTTACTCGCTGTATTGGGGTCAAAAGGTTTTAGTTGATATTTTTGGGGAGCATCCTCTCCTACCCTTTCTGTTTGCTGTTTTTGCTTTTTGGTATTTTCATGGTAAGCCTTTTTGGCTTCACTTTCATCAGCATGGTATAAATAAGGAATAGCAAAGTTGGCGGCTATAAGCCCTAATAAAACAAAAAGCAGAAGAAAGACGCCGTTGCGCTCTCTTCTGCTAAATGTAAAATATTGTTTGATAGCTTGTTTCACAGTATGCTAATATACTGCTACCAGCTTATCAACGTTGTACACACCTTTATCCAGTTTTTCTTTTATTGCGGTAAAGGCTTTTAAAGTTTCTTCAACATCTTCAAGGGTATGTGCCGCTGTGGGTATAAGGCGCAGTATTATCATGCCTTTGGGTATTACAGGGTATACTACCATTGAGCAGAATATATCATAATTCTCTCTCAAATCATGTGTTAACGCAGTAGCTTCGGGTATTGTTCCGTTTAATATAACTGGTGTAACCGGCGATGTGGTTATACCTATATTAAAGCCACGCTCTTTCAGTCCGTTTTGCAATGCGTTTACTATTGTCCACAATTTTTCTTTGTGTTCGGGTTGGGTGCGTAATAGCTCAAGGCGTTTTAATGCACCAATAACCATAGGCATAGGTAAACTTTTTGCAAATATTTGCGAGCGCATATTGTAGCGCAAGTGCTTTACTATTGGTTTTTTACTGGCTATAAATGCACCTATACCTGCCATACTTTTTGCAAATGTGCTAAAGTATATATCTATATCATTGGTTACATCTTGTGCTTCGCCAACACCTGCACCTGTTTTGCCTATTGTGCCAAAGCCGTGTGCATCATCAACAAACAAACGGAAGCTGTATTTTTCTTTTAGCTTAGCTATATCTTTTATGTTTCCTTGTGCGCCACTCATACCAAATACGCCTTCGGTTATAACCAATATACTGCCGTTATTTTCGGCAGCTACTTTGGTAGCACGTTTCAGTTGGGTTTCAAGGCTTTCCATATCGTTGTGGCTATACACAAAGCGTTTGCCCATGTGCAGGCGCACACCATCAATTATACAGGCATGGCTTTCAGCATCGTATACAATTACATCGTGCCTATCTACCAAAGTATCTATGGCACTTACCATACCTTGGTAGCCATAGTTTACCAGTATTGCATCTTCAAAACCCACAAAATCGGCCAATTCTTGCTCCAATTGTTCATGGTATACGGTGTTTCCGCTCATCATACGGGCACCCATGGGGTATGCCATACCGTATTGCGTTGCTGCTTCGGCATCAGCCTTGCGTACTTCGGGGTGATTAGCCAAACCTAAGTAGTTGTTTAGGCTCCACACCAATTTTGTTTTTCCCCTAAACACCATGCGGCTGCTAATTTCGCCTTCTAGCTTAGGAAACATATAATAACCTTCTGCACCTTCAGACCACATACCTAATGGTCCTGGCTTGCTTTCTAACTTCTCAAATAAATCCATAAATAAAAGTGGGGTAAAAAAACTATGCGAAAATAAGTAAATATGCTTGGCTATAAAATTGTATTTGCACACACAGGTGTGCATACAGCCGTTTTGTAGTATTATTTGGGGGCTTTAATATACAGGTATATTCCCAACGCTAAAAAAATGGTATTGGGTATCCATACAGCAATTAAAGGGTCTAACCCGCCCGATGTGGCAAAGGTGTTGCCAAAATGACCAAACAGCATAAACGATGCACCTACCAACACACCCAAAAATAGGTGAATACCTATGCCCCCCCGCACCTTTCGGGAGGAGATAACAAAGGCTATAAGGGTGAGTATGACTCCTGCAAAGGGAAACGCGACTCGCCTATATTTTTCTATTAAGTAATAATCAATATTGGTTGCCCCTCGTTCTTGTTCGTCAACAATTACTTCATCCAGTTCCGTTCGGTTAAGCACACCTACTTCATCATTTCGTCTAAAAATATGTTGGGGGTTGAAGTTTAGACTTATATCCATTTGCTCTCCCTTTTTTATACCTTCATCGCCATTGGGCAAAAACTCGCGTATAAAATAGTTTTGCAATGCCCATGTTTGTGTTTCGGGGTTCCAATACAGTTTTTCAGCATATATTTTCGATTTCATCTCTAGCCCGTCAAAACGCTCAAGGGTGAAATGATAACCAAAACTATCTTTATTGTTAAAGGTTTGCAGGTATAGCAATTGCCCTTTTTGTATTTGACGGTGTATATTGTTTTTCCAGTTGTTATCGCTTTTACGCCCTTTTAGTACTCTATTCTGAAAATCAACACGGCGTTTATCGGTTTCGGGTATTACCCACGAGTTTAGCAACCATGTAATTAAACCCAATATTACTGCACCTATAATATAGGGGCGTAGTAAACGGGTATAGCTGGTGCCACTTGCAAGTATGGATATAATCTCGGAATTGGTGGCCAGCTTTGAGGTGATAAGTAACACCGCCAAAAAGGTAAACAGTGGGCTAAACAGGTTGTAGAAATAGGGAATGAAATAGATGTAATAATCAAAAACAAGACTGCTAAAACTTACCTTACTACTAATAAAATCGTCGATTTTTTCTGATGTATCAATTACTATTGATACCAATATGGCTAAACCCAACGCAAAAAAGAAGGTGCTAAAATATTTTTTTAATATATACCTATCAAGTATGGATAGCATGGGCAGGTAGTTTACAGTATACTGTTTTAAGTTTAAATATAATTAATATTAAAGCCTTGTTTGCAATTTGGGTACCATTTGTTGTTTCCACTCAAAAAAAGTGCCTTCTTTTATTTTCTGACGCGCTTCTTCCATCAACCATAAATAAAAACTAAGGTTGTGCAAACTGGCTACCATAGCTCCCAACATTTCTGACGAATATATTAGGTGGCGTAAATAGGCTTTTGAATATTCAGGCGTTAGCAATTCGTCAATAGGACTAAAATCGTTATGCCATTTTTTATTTTTAATGTTAATAGTTCCTTCAGCAGTAAAAAGCATACCGTTGCGGGCATTGCGTGTAGGCATTACACAATCAAACATATCTATGCCCAATGCTATACATTCCAACAAGTTTACGGGCGTACCAACACCCATAAGATAACGGGGCTTTTCTTTGGGTAATATGCCGCATACTAACTCGGTCATTTCATACATCATCTCGGCAGGTTCACCTACTGATAATCCACCAATCGCGTTTCCGTCGCACTGCATTGAGGCTATATACTCTGCCGACTGCATACGTAAATCTTTGTATACACTACCTTGCACTATGGGGAAAAGGGTTTGTTCATAACCATACAAAGGGTCGGTACCTCTAAAATGATCTACACAGCGTTTTAGCCACCTATGGGTAAGGTGCATAGATTTTTTGGCATAGTCAAACTCACACGGGTAGGGTGTGCATTCATCAAAAGCCATTATTATATCGGCACCAATTTGACGTTGAATATCCATTACCCCTTCGGGGCTAAACAGGTGTTTGCTACCGTCGATGTGTGATTTAAACCACGCTCCTTCTTCAGTAAGTTTACGTTTTTCGGCTAATGAAAATACTTGAAAGCCTCCGCTATCGGTAAGTATTGGCCCATCCCAACCTATAAATTTATGCAATCCGCCTGCCTGATTAAGCACATCAGTACCCGGACGGAGGTATAGGTGGTAGGTATTGCCCAGTATTATTTGGGCTTTTATTCGATTTTTTAAATCATCCTGACGGACGGCTTTTACTGAGCCTACTGTGCCTACAGGCATAAAAATAGGGGTTTGTATAGTGCCGTGTGCGGTTTCTATTTGGCCAAGACGCGCGCTGCTATTCTTGTCTTCTGCCTGTAAGGTATATTTCATGGGCAGGGCAAAGATATTGCTTTATTCAAAGTGAAAAGAGAAGTTAATAATACGGCTCCAAAAACCATCAAAAGTTTCGGTGTATACAAAGCCGTCTTTTACCAGTACATTATTAATACTGTTTGATATTTTTACTTCGGGCGAAAATTTGAAATAGGGGAAATAGATATCTAGTCCAAAGCCTACTTCGTAACCATAAGAGTTGGGTACAACGGCCACTACAGGGTCGGACAAACTACGGGTAGCATTAATATTTGAAGCCATATCAATACTAAACTTTCCTCCTGCTACCACATAAAAGCCATAATTTCCAAAACGACGAGTGCGGTATTTTAACAATAAGGGTATATCTATATATACCGATTCAATTTTTACTTCCCTGTTACTATTACTATTGGCGAAAACATACGATACATTTCGTTGACCCAATGCTAGTGAAGGCAAAAACCTAAAATTAAAACTTTTATTGATTCGATAATCAAGAATACCGCCTAGAACAAAACCCGGAAAACGCTTTACATTAATGCTTTTAAGCGAATCAATGCTATGAAATTTATCATAATCAACTCTAATCTTAAAATCGTTAGAGTTAAGCCCCAATGTAAAACCAAAACGAACGCGTTTTTTGTTCCAATAATTAGGCATATTTAGCTGTTGAGCACTAAGCACAGTGCCGCTAGCAACTAAAAAAAGAAGCAAAAATGTTTTTAACGTATGCCTGAATATATAGTGCAAATTCCGAATGTTAATGTTTTTTGTTCAACTGTTTTAAAGCCCGTTTTTTGCATTATACCGCAAAACTTATCCCCTTCAGGAAAAGCTCTTACCGATTCGGGCAAGTAGGTATATGCACTTTGGTCTTTTGAAATTAATTTGCCCCAAAGGGGTAAAATATTGCTAAAGTAGAAATTATACAGTTGCTTTATTGGAAATTTTTTAGGTTTAGAAAATTCAAGGATTACTAATTTACCCCCCGGTGTTAGCACTCGGTATATCTCGGCCAAGCCTTTTTCAAGGTTTTCAAAGTTCCTTACACCAAAAGAAACGGTTACACCCTCAAAACTATTGTCTGCAAACTCTAAATTTTCACTATCTCCCTTTACAAACTGTATACTTTCGCTCAATCCTCTCTTTTTTGCCTTCTCACGGGCAAAACTCAACATCCCTTCCGATAAATCAAGCCCAACAAGTGTTGTTGGGTTTAATCTCTTTTTCACTGCAAAAGCTACATCGCCTGTTCCGGTGGCAATGTCTAGCACACTTTTAGGCTGTACAGTAGCTAACTTATTAATGGCTTTTTTACGCCAAACATTATCAATACCCAACGATAAAAAATGGTTCAAAAAATCGTAACGGTGAGCAATATTATCAAACATACGCTCTACCTGCTCCTTTTTGCCCAAGTCAGATTGTTTATATGGGGTAACGGTATTTATATCTTCTTTCAATTTTTTAGGGAATATGCGGTATTTAAAATCACTATAATTTTAATAACGCGATATTTTACTTTAGGTTTGCAAAGGTAGCAAAATACCCCTCTTTTTTTGTATGGAAATTAAAACCGCAAAGTTTATCAGTAGCTTTACCGATATAAGCAAACTGCCACAAACCGGACTAGCTGAGTTAGCTTTTATAGGCCGATCTAATGTGGGCAAATCATCACTAATAAATATGCTTTGCGACCAGAAGAAGTTGGCAAAAACTTCTTCAACACCGGGAAAAACACAAACCATTAATCATTTTTTGATTGACGATACCTGGTATTTGGTCGATTTGCCCGGTTATGGCTATGCCAAAGTATCAAAAGATAAACGCTACAAATGGGAAGACATGATTAGGCTGTATTTGCTTAAACACGAACCTCTTACCTGCGTTTTTGTATTGATAGACAGCCGCCTATCGCCTCAAAAAATTGATGTTGAGTTTATTAATTGGTTGGGCGAAAACGGTATTGCTTTTAGTATTGTTTTTACCAAAGCTGATAAGCCCAAAGCCAACGAGCTGAAAAAAAATATTGCTGATATGCAAGAGGAGTTGTACAAGGTATGGGAAGAGCTTCCTCCTATGTTTATTACTTCAGCCGAAGACAAAACGGGCAAAACAGAGTTGCTTACCTATATTGATGATATTGTTAAAAACCTGATATAGTTAACGCATATCCTTTCTATATGCTGTAACTACCTCAATTATTGATTTACAGTATGTTATTCTAAATATTTATGCCGTTTTTTATAACTTGCCCTAAAAAGTTACGGCATGATAAAACTCTACAATAAAGTTATTTTCTCTCTTTTTGCTTTTTGTATAACATTTGTTCCCTATACAGTTTTAGGGCAATTTAATCGTGATAGAACGGTGCGCCTACAAGCTACTGTTACAGAAAACCCACCGGCTGTTACCCTAAAATTTCAAAAGTTTACTGATGCTACTAAACTTCAGGTGTACCGAAAAACAAAAACGGCTAAAAACTGGGGAACGATATACGCTACCCTTAATGTAGGAGACAGCACCTATACCGATACTAATATTGGTGTGGGAGATGCCTACGAATATTTAGTTTATAAAGAGGGTGGCACAGCCGCTTTGGGTTATATATATAGTGGTATAAACCACTTCCCAACCGATTTGCACGGTGCTATTGCTTTAGTGGTTGATGAAACTTACCAAACGGCACTGAAAACCGAAATAGATGAGCTTGAAAAAGACCTTATTGGCGACGGATGGCAACCTTACCGCATTATAGTAGCACGTAGTGAAAGTGTTGTATCTGTAAAAAATAAAATAAAAGCTATACCTAATATTAGTGCCGCATTTTTGTTTGGCAATATACCCGTTCCCTACGCAGGAAACCTAAACCCTGATGGGCATAGCAACCATGTTGGTGCTTGGGCTTGTGATGGTTTTTATGGTGATATTGATGGCGATTGGTACGATGTATCGGTAAACAACAGCAGTGCGTCGCGTGCAGAAAATAAAAATACTCCTGCCGACGGAAAATACGATGCCAGCAAGTTTAGCAGCGATGTTGATTTGATGATAGGCCGTGTTGATATGACCCGATTGGCTGCATTTAGCGAAAGCGATACTGCCTTGCTGCAATACTATTTGCAAAAAAACCACAGCTATCGCTTTGGGCAACTTAGTGCACCCTACAAAGCTATTGTTGATGATAATTTCCAATCGTATACCATAGCGTCGTCAAATTGGAGAAACTTCAGCTCGCAAATTGGTGATGAAAATATTTTGGCAAATACACAAGGTGGTTAAGACTATTATACCCAACTAAAAAAAGAATGGATGCTTTGGAGTGGCGGCTGCGGAGGAGGAAGCTACAACTCATGTGGTGGGGTTATAAATACCACACAGTTTGCTACTGATAGTATTAAAACCATTTTTACGTCATTAGCAGGCAGTTACTTTGGAGATTGGGACAGCCCAAATAATTTGCTTCGCGCAGCATTAGCTTCAAAACCATCAATACTGGCCAGTTTTTGGGGAGGTATACCCAACTGGGTATTGCACCACATGGCACTGGGTGAAAGTATTGGCTATGGCGCACGCCTTACCCAAAACGAGGACGGTACTTTGTACGAGGGTAATTTTAACAATGCACAACGTGGGGTACATATAGCCCTTATGGGCGACCCTACTTTGCGTATGCACACCACATTGCCTGCTGCAAATGCAAGTGTTACCGAAACTGCCACCAAGCGGATTACGGTTAGTTGGCAACCTTCGCCTGATAGTAATATTGTGGGTTATCAAATTTATCGTGCACCCCATTTGTACGGTATGTTTGGAAAGGTAACTCCCGGTTTTGTAACAGGCAGCAGCTTTGTTGATGCCGACCCTTTTCAGGGTAATAATGTATATATGGTGCGTGCTGTGAAAAAAATAACATCGCCCGCAGGCACCTATTATAACCTTAGCCAAGGGGTATTTGATAGTGTATCGGTTAGTTTCCCTGCAAATATTGCTGGTATACAAAAACCTTTAGAAGTAATTTCATATCCTTCTCCTACCCAAAATACGCTTACTATTCAGCTTAGTAAACTACTTAACCAAAACCTAAAAGGAGAAATACGCAATGTGTTGGGGCAAAGCCTACAGATCTTTACTGTTAGTGATCAAAACACAACACTTAATGTAGCCGAACTGCCCACAGGTATATACTTTGTACAAATAAGTGGTGATGGGTATAAAGGAGTAACGAAATTTGTGAAAGAATGAAGTTTAAATCTTTTCTAAGCATCATTGGTCTGGTTCTTTTCTTTTCATGTGAAACAAAAGTGAAAAAGGAAGAGCCTGTTGCCATATGCGGAAATGCACTGTTACCTGAAAGTGAGGCTGCTACATTAGCACCAATAACGATTGAAGAAAATTGCTCAGCTTGCCATGCAATTTCTGATTTTATGATAGTAGGAAGCCCTTTTACTGAAATTAGTGAAAAAGGGCTTCTTAAAGAAAAAATAATATCTCTACTAAAAGATCCTAAACGGTTTAATGATACTTCAAAAATTGCACATCCCGATTTTAATTACTTGGGCGATAGTACTCTAATTGAAATTAGTAATTGGATTGATACCATTAGGTATTTAAAAAGCAACTGAAAAGAGTAATAATGTGATAAAAGTCATAGCAGTATTAGTGGGCAAAGTGTAGTTTTGAACTGTTAAAATTACCGCCATGAAAAAAGTACTTATTGCACTAGCCTTAACAGGATTTTTTGTTGCCTCGTGCGGAGATGATAAAAAGCCCACACAAACCACTACTACCCCACAGGAAACTACGCCTGCTGAACCTACCCCCGAACCTGTTGCTGCAATACCCGCAGATATTGAGGTTTTGCTTGAAAAGCATACGTGCCTTACTTGCCACAAAACAGACGAAAAGCTTATAGGCCCTGCCTATACCGAAGTAGCTATGCGCAACTATTCTGATGAAGCTATTGTAAATTTGATATACAATCCAAAACCTGACAATTGGCCGGGTTACCCTCCAATGCTTGGGCTAAAAGACGTTCCACAAGAAGATGCTATGAAAATAGCCGGTTGGATTAATAGTTTGAACGACTAGATTAAAAAAAAGATATAGATAACTGAAACGGTGGGGCAAAACCTCGCCGTTTTTTATTTAACGTGGGTTCGGTTTAATTTTATACTTTCTTTCGAGGGCAAAAGAAATAAAACCCTCTCGTTCTGTAAGGCGTTTTTCCTGCCCACAGGCTTACTTCCGTTATGAAATTTCTTGCCGTTGCTTGGAAATTTTTAAACCGTCATGGTTAACAAACCTTTACCAGCTTTTAAAAATTTCACTAGGCAACTTGTGCACTATGTCTACACACAATTTTATAACTGCACACGCTGTACAGGACGGTATTGGAGTGCAACTAGCATTACAGGTACACCATCGGCCTTGCTGAATATTCCTGTAAAACAAGGAAGCAGGGAAGGGTAAAAGGCAAAACGTGTCTTAGCAGCGAAGGGTGGGAAAAAGTGCGTATGGGCAAGTCGTTTTTTCTGTGGCAGGGGGTTCCGTAATTTTACAAGGAATATTCAGCAGAGCCTGCCTTTTGGTTACTTTTTGGCAGAAAAAGTAACAGAAATAGCGATGTCTATATATGTCCTTAACCCAAACTCACGTTATTTACTACATAATATCAAAATCACCCCATCTTCTCCAACATTTCGTACAATGCGCCTTCTTTAAGTGCATAGGCCGAACAATACATTTTTTGAAGCCAAAATCTTGATAACACATAGTGCATAAGGCAACTTGATACTACCATCATCTCTACCCTATAATCGGCCAAACCTGCCATTTGCAAGCGATCTTCATAAGTTGAATCTAATAGTTCACTGTGTATTTGCTGGTAATACTCCAATGGTATCTCGTCCCAAGTTTCGTTATTTTTAAACAGTGTAGTACCAAACTTATCGTTTACCAACTCGCATATACTGTCAAACGAACCTGCCGAGCCTACCAATTTTGTAACCTTGTATTGTTGCAAGGCAGTTGCCAAAGGTGCTAATTGCTCATCTAAATGGGTGTTTAACACCATTACATCGGCTGGTGATATGGGCTCAGTGCGGTGGTATTTTTCTACCAATCGGGCTGCACCAATATCAAAACTAGCAAACCATTGTAAGCTAGTTTTATTGCCTATGGTAAACTCAACACTACCGCCGCCAATATCCATCACCAATACGTTTTCATCCGTCATTGGGAAGGCTTGCTGCACCCCTTTAAATATAAGTTGTGCCTCTCGGTTGCCATCAATTACACTAAGGCGTATACCTATTTTTTCAAATACCTCACGCTCAAACTCTAAACCGTTTTGTGCCGAACGTGTTGCCGATGTAGCAAAAGCTTTGAGATAATTTACATTTAACTCTTTTAGCTTTTGAGAAAAAAATACCAAAGCATCAATACCTCGTTTAAAGGCTTCAGGCTGTATTTGCTTTTGATTTATTCCCCCTTCGCCCAATTTTACGGCAAATTGCTTTTTATATTCTACAGTAAAAACGGTATTGCTGATGGTGGCAACCAAAAGATGAAAAGTGTTGGTACCACAATCTATTACGGCAAGCTTTTGCATTTTGTAAATATTGTGGTTTTTATTTAGCTAACCAAAGCTCAGGGTTAAGGTTGTTGCTATTTTGCCAAATTTCGAAGTGCAAAATTGTTTTTCCCTCCCCTTCGTCGGTAAATATAACACCTAAATTTTGTTGTGCTTTTACGTAGTCGCCCCTGTTTACCAATACATTACTTAGGTGGGCATACACTGTAAAATAATTTCCGTGTTTTACCATAACGGCTTTTTGCATACCCGGTATTGAGAATACCGAGCGTACTTCTCCCTCCATAATAGCACGTGCTTGCGAGCCTTTTACTGAGGCAATGTCTAATCCATTATTTACAATGGTTATCCCTTTAAGGTCGGGGTGTGCATAAGTGCCAAATTTGCGCATTATTATTCCACGCTCAACAGGCCAAGGCAACTTGCCTTTATTTTTGCCAAACTCTTTTGCCAGTGCTTCGGCTTCAGGCGTAAGTGCCATCTCGCCACTGGTGGTTGTTTTTTTATCTTTTGGGGCTTTATTGGCGTTTCGTTTTCGCTCAGCTTCTTGGGCACGGCTTATCTCTTCTTGTATTAATTTACGTATCTGGTCGTCGAGTTTTTTAGCTGCTTTTTTCTTCTCGGCGAGGTCTTTTTTTAGTTCGCTTTCTTTTTGTTGCAGGTTTTTTACCAGCTTTTGGTTTTCTAGCCTATCTCCCTTTAGCTCATCTTTTTCTGTTTCTTTCAATGCTAAAAGGTCGCTTTTTTGGCTTTTAATCTTTTTAAGCTGTACTAATTGTTGAGCAATGCTATCCTGCATACCTGATATTAAAACCAGATGTCGCTCTCTATCGTCTCCAATTTGTTGTACGTATTTTATACGCTTAATGGCCTGATTAAAGTTTTCTGATGCCAATACATACGAGGATAAATCGCCACTCTCGCGCATTTTATAAGCGCGATATATCATATCGGCGTATTCGGTTTTAAGTCTTTCAAGCTCTTTGCCCAGTGTTTTTATATTGGTGTTTTCGCTCTCAATTTGCTTATCTATTACGGCTATTTCATCGGCCATAGTGCTAATAAGCTCTTCGCGCATTTTTATTTGCCTATCAAGAAGGGTAAGTTGGCTAAGGGTTTTATTTTTTTTAGAACGTGTTTGATCTAAAATTTTCTTAGTAAGTTTTATTTCTTTCTCTTTTTGTTTGCGCCTTTTTTCAAGCGTTCTACGGCTTTGACCCTCAGAAAGCTGGGGTAGCAAAAACAAAAAAGCTGTTATAAAAATTATGTAGCACCTATTTACGCTCATACTTAGCCGGAATTTTAAATGGCCAGTTGGTTATGGTTTCGGTGCTAATATCGGAATATTTTAGTGTTGCACTAATAGTTTGGGTGTTGGTAACTGCCAAAAGTTTAAGGAAATTGGGTATTAACCTGTTATTAACTTGTATAAACTCATCGTACTCCAACTCCATTTTATTGTTTGTTGTAGCTTCATCTCCTTTTATTTTGGTAGGTCTAAAATACTCGTAGTGGTATTCTTCGGCAAACAAATATTGTCCCATACGAGTAGTTATACGCGGTCTTCCATCTGCATATACGTATGATGAGTTTACATCGTGTGTTACAACAGAGTTTCCTACCATTATATCTTGAATTTGCCCTACGGTAAGTTTTTGTCCTGTATATTGTGTTAAAAAGCTGATACTACGGCTTATTGAATAGTTTTCGAGGTAGTTGATAATGTGTACCGAATCTTTGGTGATGTATATACGAGCTGCTTCTATAAAAAATACGGATACCGACATCCAAATTTTTTCGTTGCGCTGCATACGCAAGCTAACGTTAAAATTATATTTTCCTGCTGTACCTTCGTAATTGCATGATGCTGATGATGCTAGGTATTCAAACTCAAACCTATTATCATTAATGGCTTTAAATACCTGCTTTTTGTCTTCTCTATTTACTGATGAGTTATCTATAGCATTTACTACTGCTTTTTTGCTTTTGCACGATGCTAAAAACATTGCGGGTAGCAACAAAACAAGTATTATGGGCAGTAGACGTGCTGTTTTAGTCGAGAAGTATACCTTCATTTATCTTTTTTTCTAGTTGTGCTGATTTATTTCCGTTTTCTTTTGATTTTTTCCAGTATACAAGGGCTTCTTGCTTGTTTCCCAGTTGGTATTGCACATCGCCCATGTGTTCTAGCAATTCTCTATCGGTAGGCAATATATCTAAGGCTTTTTGTATGTAGGTTTTAGCATCGGCATATTTTCCGTTTTTATACAATACCCATCCGTAGGTATCCATATAAGCGGGATTATCGGGCTGTAGTTGTAATGCTTGTTTTGCCATTGCAAGGGCTTTATCAAGCTTTTGACTTTGTTGCGCAAGGTAGTAAGCATAATTGTTTAGCACATACGCATTTTCGGGGTCAATAATTAACGCTTTATCCAACGCAGAAAAACTATACGCATAGTCTTTTAGCTTATAGTAAGCATCGCCTGCTATGGTGTATAAACCTATGTTTACAAATTTATCGCCAATACCTAAATCAATACCCATTTGTGCTGTATAGGCAGCTTTTTTATAGTTATCTAAACGATATGCACCGTTGGCGTTGTAATAATAAAATATTACTCTGTTGGGGAAAAGCTCAAGCGCAGCATCACTTCGTTTTTCTAATTGAGCATAATTGCTTGTTTGCTCGTAAGCACTAAGCAATTGCTGCCATACCTTAAAGTTATTGGCATCTAAACTAACTGTTGCTTCGTACTCATCAATAGCTTGTTTAAATTGTCTGTTACCAAACAACAAATCGGCATATATGGCATGGGTTTGTGGCTCATCAGGATGGGTTTTTACCAATATATCGGCCAACTGTAATACTTGCTTGCGGTAGTTGGTATCGTTATCGCCCAACGGGGCTATGGAAAGTATTACATTTATTTTTTCTTTTGTAGATACTTGGTTGTCTTCAAAGCCTAGCATCAATTCTTTTATGGTGTTGCTGCTATCTCTTCTTATACGGTATAAACTTGCTAAACCAAAATGGGCTTTACCGTTTTTGGGTTGTATGGTTAGTATTTTATTAAACAGTATAAAAGCCATTTCTGTTTCCCCCGTCATAGAATACAATTCTGCCAACATGCCCATATATACTGTATTGTTGGGCATTGTTTCTACCAGCTTTTTTACTTCGGCAATAGCTTGTTGAGGTTGGCCTAAGTATAGGTACATTTCTTCTTTCCTACGGATAATCTCTTCTGATAAGCCAAATTTGGCTTCCATTTCATCCAATACCTCAATGGCATCTTTTACTTTTTTGCCCATTGCCAATTGTTCAACGGCATCATCATAATAGTCTCTTTTTTTGGGATTAAGTTTTATAAGCTCAGCATATACTTGTGCGGCATCGGTATGGCGGCGTGTGCGACGAAGTATTTCGGCTTTTTCATATAAATACCACTCGTTTTTGGGTTCAAGCTCTATGCCTTTATCCAGCATTTCAAGCGCGCCTTGTTTCCCATCGGCCAAATAGCACAGGTATAGTTGATAGTATACGTCGGCTACATTATCGTTTATTTTTAGGCATTGTTTAAACTTACCTATAGCCTCTTCATTTCGGCCTAAAAGCTTCGCTTTGGTAGCATCAAAAAACAGGTTATCGAAGTATAGTTTATCTGCCTCACTTTTAAATTTGGCGCGACTACCATCGATAGCTCTTTGTTGAGTACTAGCTGTTTTGGTGGTTTTGCAACCTACTGCCAATACAGCCAAAAGCAAAAATGAAAACAGGTATTTATTAGTAGGGCGCAAAGTGAGATTTTTTTAAGTTAACGTAATATTAATAAAAATGTTACGTAAAAGGTAAACAGCTAAAACTATTCCATAACAGAAAAGTCGCTAATACTCACATCGTCTTGCTTGCCGGTAAATTTAGCTTCTTTGCCTAGCATACTGTTTACAATATTGGCATTTTTTAGCTTGGCTTTGGCTTGTACTATTGAGTTTGATATTAACGAGTTTTCTATTTCGCAATCACTGCCAATAGAGGCGTGAGGACCAATAACAGAATTGCTTATTTTTACGTTTTCGCCAATATAGCAAGGGGGTACTATTTGTACATTTTGTAGCTGTGCACTAGCAGGTATATTGGCATATTTATTTTTTTCAATTTCTAATACGCGTTGGTTGGTGTGTACGGTAGCATTTTTATTGCCACAGTCTAGCCACTCGCCTACGGTACCGGGGTGAAATTTAAGCCCCTTGTTTTTCATGTTTTCAAGGGCGTTGGTAAGTTGGTACTCACCTTTATCTTTTATATCATTATCTAAAAGGTATTTTATTTCTGCCGATAGGTTATCACCATCTTTAAAATAATAGATACCAATAATGGCAAGGTCTGACACAAACTCTTGTGGTTTTTCAATAAACTCACTTATGTTTCCTTCGGCAGCTATTTTAACTACGCCAAACTGTTGTGGGTTTTCTACTTTATTCACCCAAATAACACCGTCTTTTCCTGCATCCAATTTAAAATCAGCACGAAAAATGGTATCAGCAAAAGCTACTATTACATTACCTCGCAAGCAAGGCTCGGCACAGTATACGGCATGGGCAGTTCCCAATGCTTCATCTTGATAAAATATCTTACCAACAGCTCCAATGTTTTCAGCAATTTTTAAAAGGTTGGCCTCAGCTTCGGGGCCAAAATTTCTACCTATTACAAAAGCTACTTCTTCAATCTTTTCATTACACATACCAGCCAAGTCGTGCACCAAATGCTCTACTATGGGTTTGCCTGCTACGGGTACTAAAGGTTTTGGAGTAGTTAGGGTATGCGGCCTCATTCGTTTTCCCATCCCTGCCATTGGTACTATAATATTCATGCTGTATCGGTTTCTGTTTTATGTATCTACTTAAAAAAATTATTTTGTGCCCGTGTGTCCAAAACCGCCTGCGTTGCGCTCGGTTTCACTTAAGGTTTCAACCTCGTTCCATTGGGCTGTTTGGTGCTGTGCTATTACCAATTGGGCAATGCGTTCGCCATCGTTTATAGTAAAGGCTTCGTTCGATAGGTTTACAAGCAATACTTTAACCTCTCCCCTATAATCGGCATCAATAGTACCCGGGCTATTAAGCACCGTAATACCGTTTTTATATGCCAAACCACTGCGGGGTCTCACCTGCGCTTCTGTACCTTGAGGCAACTCTATAAACAAACCTGTACCAATTAGTTTACGTTCTAAAGGGTGTAAAGTTTCAGGCTCATTAAGGTTTGCTCTCAAATCCATACCTGCCGAAAATGCAGTTTGGTATTGAGGCAGCGGGTGTTTTGATTGGTTTACTATATTGACTTGTGTACTATCCATTGGCAAATTTTGCGATTGCGAATTTAGTATTTTGATTGAAAAATGCCCTATCACTTGCCACAACCTTATACACGGCGTGATGTGAACGAGGCCAATATTTTACCTTTTTCTACTGCATAAGCAAAGCCTAAGTAGGCTGCAAGTAGTGTTATACTTACACCTATACCCACTTTGCCATTGCTGTTTTGTATTACCTGAAATATAAGGTAAAACAGAGCCATAACGAGTAGATAAATATAAATTTTGTTTAGCTGATATGGTATATGATACTGCTTTTTACCTGTGATATAGCAGGCAACAGCCATAAAAAAGTAGGCTATTAAAGTAGTCCATGCCGAGCCTTCGTAACTGATTAAAGGGATGGTAATAAAATTTAACACAATAGTAATAACGGCTGCTGCTATTGATATGTATGAGCCTACTATGGTTTTATCAGCAAGTTTGTACCAAATAGATAGATTATAGTATATGCCCAAAAATAAATTGGCCAATAAAAGTATAGGTACTACATATAATCCTTCGTGGTAGGCATCGTTGCGCAAAAAGAAATCAGCAAATTGTTGTAAAAAGAAAATAACAAACAAAAAGATGAGGCACGATACTATTACATAATAGTTCATCAAAGTGGCATAGGTTTCGTTTGCACCCTCACTACGCGAACGATTGAACAAAAAAGGCTCGGCCGCCATACGATAAGCCTGTACAAAAAGAGTCATTAGTATACTTAGTTTGTAGGCTGCGCCGTACAATCCCAATTGATAAGCAGCAGTGTCTGGGGGCAATAGTTTAGGCAATAAAATACGGTCAATCAACTCGTTTACCATACCTGCCATACCCACAAACAAAAGCGGCAGGGCATACACTATCATCTTTTTCCACAGTTCAAAATCAAAGCCAAAATTAAACTGCATATTTTCAGGATATACAAATGGCCACGTAATTATACTAGCTACAAGCTGTGCTATAAAAATGTAGCCTATACCAATATTGGGGTTATAAATGCTGTTTACCCAATCGTAACCCTGTTCTAGCAAATAAGGGCAGAGTATTAAAAAAAATACATTTATAAGTATGTTAACTGCTATATTAAAACTACGTAAAACTGCATATTTAATAGCTTTACCGTGTTGACGGAGTTTTACAAAGGGTATGGCCACCAAAGCATCAAACACTGCTATAATGGCAAACCACAAAAAGTATTGCGGGGTATCGCCAATCTCCATCCAGTTGGCAATAGGCTGTTTAAACAGTATAGCTATAAACAGAAATAAAAGGCTGGTAACTATTACGGAGTTGTATGCGGTAGAATATACCTTATCATTTTCAGGGTTGGCTGATGCAAACCTAAAAAATGTGGTTTCCATACCATAGGTAAGAGCCACATTAAAAAAACCTGCATAGGCATACATACTGGTTATTACTCCAAAATCATCAGGATTGAAAAGACCTGTATACAAAGGCACCAGAAAAAAGTTTATTAGCCGCCCCACAATAGTAGGCAGTCCGTATATGGCAGTTTCGCTGGCTAGTTTTTTAAAGGCACTCAATGGGCACGGTTTTAGCGGCAAAATTAATGATATAAAACGGTTTGGCAGAAAGATTGACTGAAATTGATGGTCTTTTTCCTTTTTCTGGGCTTATATATCATTGTACAAGCATTTATACTTGCTTGTTTATTTAACTCACCCCAATAACCAGAGTATCACCAAACCTTAAAATTTCCCCTCTCTAAATTTAGAGAGGGGCACTGTTTTGCACTTCGGGCTGTCACATATAACTGGGGTGAGTTAAGCTCCTAATAATGTTTTCCTAGATTATGTACAGATGAGTATATCTGCCATTTATAATGACTAAAGACAAAAAAGTATGCTGCATTTGGAAAATATTTGTTTTCCTTAATGGCTATAAAGATTTTTGGTTCATTTTTTGGGCAAACGATACTGATGTGTATTGTTTGATTGAGGTAGCAATAGTTCTCTATCAACAAAAAACTATTTTTAAATTAGATTTTAGCTCGGTTTAACAGATTTTTTATGCCTTTTGCCCACAACAACAACATATTAAAATAACTTAGGTTTACTTTGCGTTTACAACTTGTATTGAGTGATATATATGCCTGTTACAAAAAAAATACTTTCTCTGCTTTTTGTTTTGCTTAGTGTAAGTGCTTGGGCACAAAAAAACACTAGCGAAGAACTTGCTGCTCAATACTTTTCAAATGGTGAGTACGACAAGGCATCGGCATTGTATGAGATTTTATTGGATAAGGACCCAAAATCGCCTTACTACTACGATAATTTATTGACGTGCTATTTTAAGCTAACCGACTTTAAAAAGGCAGAGAAAATGGTGAAACGTCAATCAAAAATTTTTAAAGGCAATTTTTACTATAAGGTTGATTTGGGCTATGTGTACCAAAAAAGCGGTAAGCAAAAAGATGCGGATGACGAGTACGAAGATTGTATTAAAGATTTAAAACCCGACCAAGTGCAACTTAGCTCTCTTACTAATGCCTTTATTCGCCGCGATTTATATGCTTGGTCAATAAAAACCATTCAAAAAGCCCGCAAACTATACAGTGATGAGTATATTATGGCTTTAGAAATAGGCTCTTTGTATGCCAAAACGGGCGATAAACCCAAAATGATTGAGGAATACCTAAACCATCTTACCATAGCTCCATACGACCAAGAACAAATACAAAACAATCTTTTAGAGCGAATTACGACTGATGAAGATTGGAAATTGCTGAAAAAGGAAATACTAAACCGCGTACAAAAAAGTACAGAAAACCAAACCTATACCGAAATGCTGTTGTGGCTTTTGGTGCAGCAAAAAGATTTTTATAGTGCATTTATACAGTTTAGAGCTATTGATAAACGGCTGAATGAAGAAGGCAGACGAATGATTGACCTTGCACAGTTAGCCATTAGCAATGATGCGCTAGATGTAGCCGTTGATTGTTATAAATATGTATTGACATTGGGCGAAGACAAAATGTTTTATAATGATGCCCGCACAGGCTTATTATCAGTTAGCTACAAAAAAATAACTGAGTATGGCGAATACGACGATGCTTTTTTGGCTGAAACTGAAAAAAACTACAAAGCATTTATTACCGAAGTGGGCGAGAACTACTACTCGGCAGAATCAATGCGCCAACTGGCTTATTTGTATAACTATTACAGCAACAAACCCCAAATGGCAATTGATATTTTGCAAAGGGTAATTGTGATACCGCGTGTAAATAAATCGTTTACGGCTGAATGTAAATTAGAATTGGGCGATTCATACCTTATTGGTGGTGATATTTGGGAGGCACAGTTGCTATACGGGCAAGTAGATAAAGATTTTAAAGACGAACCTTTGGGACAAGAGGCTAAGTTTAGAAATGCCCGATTATCGTTTTATAAGGGTGAGTTTGATTGGGCACAAGCACAACTGGATGTATTGAAATCGGCTACTAGCCATCTAATATCAAACAACGCCATTGAGTTGAGTATGCTGATACAAGATAACTATGGTTTTGAAGACGGAGATGATAGTGCGCTAATGTTGTATGCTGATGCTGATTTATTATTGCTGCGCAATGCACCCGACCTTGCTTTGCAAAAATTAGATAGTATTAAACTGATTTTTCCGAACCACTCTTTAAACGACGAAATGCTATTGAGCAAAGCCCGTATTTTTAGCAAGAAGAAAGACTATACTAAAGCAGCCCAATACTACGAACAAATTTACACCAGCTACCGATACGATATACTTGCCGACAATGCCATTTTTGAGGCTGCCGAACTATACGAACGCAAACTAAACGACCCAGAGAAGGCTAAAGCATTGTACGAAAAAATTATTACCGACTACCCAGGTAGTTTATATACTGTTGAGGCACGTAAGCGTTTCCGCCGTTTGCGTGGTGATGGTATTAAAGATATTCCCCAAGAAGTGTTGGATTACAAGCAATAATCGACACGTTTTTTCTTACATTATTATCTATTTTTTGTCATTTCTTTTGCTTTCTTCTTCATTAACATCATTGTAAACTAACGAGTTATGTAACTAACTCATTGTCAAAAAATTATCAGTTTAAAATTACGTAAAAATTACAGGTTCGATTTGTCTTTGATAAAATATACGTCCAACTTTGTACATGTATAACAGTTTGTTTTTCAAGACTATACAAAAAAATTACTGTACACTTTACAACCTAAACCTATATATTATGACAACTATCTTTACACATCACATTAAAAAAAGTATTTCTGTTTTTGCTTTCTTACTTTTCACAAGTTGAGCTATAGCAGCCTCTCCTGTTATAACAATTATTGGCTCTAACCCCAAAATGTAAGCACCCAAAGTACTGACTTACAACTTATCGGCTTAGCAAAGGGTTTATATACTTTGCAACTAATACCTAACGGAAGTAGCAGCCCTATTTAGCAAAAAATAATTATTAAATAAAAAATCCAACCCTTTTAGACGAAGCAACGTTTAGTATAATAAGAGTGTCTTAATGATACGACTTTATTTATAAATTCATTGGCAAAACAATAGTGGAATAGGGTAGTTTAAATTTCCACATAGCCTGTTAAGCAGGGATGCTTGCAGGCTTTTTTATTACCACGTATTTTTTTAGCAGCCCTTTTAATCAGCAATTTCTTCTCAGGCTTATAACGAGCCTAAAAACTTTAACACAGCATCACGCTGTGCTTTGTTTAGTTTGGCAAAACTGTTTTTTGATGTTTCTGCCTCTCCCCCGTGCCACATTATGGCTTCGGTATAGTTTCGTGCACGCCCGTCGTGCAAAAAATTATTGTGTCCGTTAACAGCTTTTGTAAGCCCAATACCCCACAAAGGCGCAGTACGCCACTCGTATCCGTCGGCTTCAAACTCAGGGCGGTTATCAGCCAACCCATCGCCCATATCGTGCAATAGCATATCGGTATAAGGAAAAATGGTTTGGTTAGAAAATTCGGGAGCAGCTACATTGGTTTGAGTAGTAAACATTGGATTGTGGCAATTGGCACAACCTACCTGTCTAAATAGGGCTTTGCCTTGTTGCACCTCTTCATCATCAGCTTTGCGCCTACCGGGTACGGCAAGGGTGCGTACATAATAAGCTACGGCAAATAATAAACTATCGCTTATTTCTTTTCTACCCATGCTGAGACTATGTTGGGGTTGACCAAAAGTGCTCTCGGTAGGGAAGATAAAACTGGTTACCCCCATATCTTCGTTATATGCTCCTGCCGATTGTTGTATCACACTAGGCTGACCCGCTTTCCAACCAAATCGCCCTAAAGTATGTGCTTGTTTTTCAACACTCCAAACACGGTTGGGTTTGCCCGATATTCCATCACCGTTAATATCATTTACATCGGCCAAAGCCATAATATCGGCTTCGCCGATGGCTTCTAACAATCCTAAACCAAACACTGGTGATGCCATGCGGGGAGATAGTAATACATTGCTTGGCATGGTTTGGTAAGGCGAACTTAAACTATAAATAGGCTTACGCAGGGTGTAGCTTTCGCCATCAGGAAAGGTGAAGGTTTGTTGAGTATATACAACATTTACATTGGCCTCGGGGCTTGCGCCCAAAACACCTCTTTGTTGCAATTGTCCTCCAAAACCCGGTACTGGGTTGGGACTGCCATGAGCCCCAACACCGGGTATACTAATACGAATTAATAACGATGTAAGTGCTTCGCCCGCTTCGGGGGCTTTTCCTCTACCATCGCCAATATGGCACGATACACACGATACATTATTAAATACAGGCCCCAAACCATAGTTTATTTGGTTAGGGTCGCTATTAAATACGGCTTCAAAACCAGCATCGCCAATGCCGTGCAGTTCTTCTTTTTCAGTGCTAAGGTTAGGAAATGCTTTACCAAATGCGCCCGAACCTGTTACAAATACGGTTTGGCTGCCTCCGCTATACCATTGGTTATAATCACCTTCGGTAAGTGCTTCGGGCTTTTTGCACGCTTGTATGGCTAGGATGCTATAAATAGCTCCCAAGACCAGCATTACATATATTTTTTTGCTAATTCTTTGCACTGTTGTATATACTTTACTATTTGGTATTGGCTTGTACTAAAGGCAATAGCTCGGTTTCTAAAGTTTCCTTAAGGGTGTTAATGGCCGCCATAGCATTTTCTACTTGTGTTGCTTGCTGCGTAATAGCTTGGCCAAAGGGTACGGTAATATTGTTTAGCGAGTTTATGGCTGCTTGTATTTGTTGCGAAATTTTGTTGTGCAACGATAGGTTGTAAAGTTTTACAAAATCTTCCATGCCACGTCCGTCAACAGTGTATTTACCTACATATATGTTTTCTACACTACGAATATTATCTGTAAAATCTTTAATAGAGTTTAGTGCAAACGGAGACTCTTCAAGTGAGGGATCTTTTTGATCGTAAGGTTCTTTTATTTTACCGTTGGCAACTTCATCACAAATACCTGCCATGGCGTTCACTATTTCTTCGTACACTTCACGTTGGCTACCGTATATTGACGATGCTCCCGGATTTGTAAAATCAGCCGTGTGTCCGCCGTGCCAGTCGGCAGCAGCTTGGTCGCACAATTTTTTTAGGTTTTGTACCAATGCAGCCATATAAGCATATTCATTGGCATTAAACGCGGCTACCTTTTTATTACCGTCTTTACCAAACAAAAGATATTCGATAGGATGAAATCCCCTTAGGGCATCCTCCAACGACTCTATATAAGCCTCAGTATAGGTATTGTTATGAAATAACACCGAGTCAAGAGATTGGTAGTTTACCGGCCAAGTATCAATACGTGGGTCGATATTATTTGTAGCCACAGGGCCAAACAAAAATCCTTCCGACCTTTCCCATGCTTGGCGAACTGCCAACCACGATTGGCGACAAGCGGCTAAATTGGCATCAGTACTTTGTGCGTTAAATGTAGCAATATCGGCAGCCAATTGGCCTGCTTTAGCTTTCATATCATCGTATGTAGCTACTATTACATTTGTAGCTAAATCGTTTATTACACCTTGTTTTACTGCATCAGGATTATCGGTGGTGGTGTTATCACTATCTTTTTTGCAAGCCACAAATACTATGGCCATTACAATTGCTAAAATACTTACTCTTTTAAATGTATTCATACTATTATTATTTTATATAAATATTTACTAATTGGTTTTCTACTGTGGTTTTAAACTGGCGCAACGGATTGTTTGCCGGTTCTTTGGTTACATTTCCGTCTAAATCAAAAGTGCTACCGTGTGCCGTGCAATACAAGTTGGTAGCGGTGGCATTTAGCGGTTGGTCTTGATGGCTGCAACGCATATATATAGCAGTATAAGTGCCGTCATCGCGTTTTTGTACCAGCACATCATAATCAAGCTGCGATGTACGTGCCAATACCATTTTAGTTTCGGCAAATTGTGCTAAGGGTACACTTAGCACATTGTTTATAGGTTTGGTTTTGTAAACCGGCATAGTTGCACACCCTTCAAAAAGGGTAATAACCGCACCTGATAATACTACACCCAAACAGGCTTTGCACGAGCTTTTTATGAATTCTTTTCTTTCCAAAGTTTTCTAACTAAAAGCTATACCCAAAACCAAGGTTGATAAAATGATTGGTTTGATAAAACGGCCTCTGTGTAGTGTATGGGTTTACCACATACAACTCTTTATTATAGCTACCCGTTTGGCTATATACATAATCTAGTTTGAACGATACACCGTGCATAGGTTGGTAGGTTATACCTGAAACTATAAATTTTTTTTGCTGAAAATCATCACGAATACCGTTTACAGGTATACGGTAGTTTAAGTTCATAGTTTCGTAGCGGCAAAACAGGGTAAGGTTTTGTTTGGGTGGGTTTTTACCTAAATATAAAAGGTTGTACCCCAATTCGGCATAAGCACCCGTCATCATTTCGGGAGTATTGTTGGCATACGCCCTATTAATGCTGTATGCTTGTGAAATATTAACTGCAGTAGCTAATGCCTTAAATTGCCAACCGTTGTTGTTGTATTGTACGTTGGCTTCGCCCAATGCCACGGGGTTTCCAAATGCCCCCGATTCTAATTGTAAACTATCGGCTTGTATTTTTGATAAGCCGCTGCTGCCTCCAATATATCCTGAAGCCTGAAACCTAAAGTTTTTATAATAGTATAGTGCTGAAGCTGTAATTGCCAAGTTTGATGCAGTGGCTTTGTTACCTTCAAACCTACCGTTGCGAATACCTGTTCCAAACTCAAAACCACCTGAATTGAGACCGTTAAGTAAGGCTACCGAATAGTTGAAACCTTGTATTGAACGGGGCTGACCGTATAAACCTATGCCAATTTCTCGCCAAGTTGAGGGTATTACCATGGTTTCAACAAAAGGCCTATCGTTACCATTAAAAGTAGTGGGCAAGTGATTTTCGTTTATTATACCAATACGTGGTATAAATAAGCCTGTTACTAAATATAGATTGCGATTAATGTCAACCTTTAGAAACAATTGCTCCATTGATAATTCGCCCGAAGCTCCTCCGCCAATTTTGGCATCTTCAAGCTCCATCTCGCTAAAAAAAACTATTTTCTCATTAAACCTATGGCCTATAAACAGTACGTTACGGGTAAGTGAAGCCTCTCCTATTTGCTGTCTCAAATCGTAATTTACCTTCACTTGTCCATAACCCGATATTACAGTATTCTTACCTGTAGTGGTCATTCCGTTGCTTAGTGAATCTTCACGCGTAAGTATTTGTGCATCAGCCAATAATACCATTAGTGATGACAAAAAGAGCAGAGCAAATTTTTTCATGTCGGGGGCAAAAGTAATTATTATTTTTAATCAGTCTAAATAAAGATTAAAAAATATGTTTGATGAATTACTAACCATGTTTAGAAAAAAATATGCAATCATTACTTTTTTTAAACCCAAACTTGTAGTTTCGCTTTAACTAACTACTATCATTTATTAATAAATAAATCATCAAGTGCAAAAAAATCAATCAGTTGTGGTTACTTTAAATAAAAAGTAATCTTAAATAATATTACTAAACTTAACTATACTTATTAACCTTATGAAAAAGAACTATCTATTTATCATCGCTTTGTTTGCTTTATCAGTAGCAAGCATAACGGCTTGTAAAAACAAACCCGATGCACCAAAAGAAACTGAAACCGAAGAAACGGATGCTAACAAAGCACCATACACTATTACTTTAGAAGAAGTAAACAGCGATTTTGCTCCTGCGCTCCAATCTTTTGCATGGACAACGGTGGGTACTAAAATATTGCTTGTAGGCGGACGTACTAACGGTTTTCATAACTTTAGCGGTATCTCATCGGTTTTTACGCCCAAAAGAGACAACACTTATTTTTATGTAATTGATATTGACTCTGCAAAATCAGACTCGATGCCTATTCCAACAAAATATTTAGCTCAACTACGCAGCACCAATATGGAAAGCTATGCCGATGGCAACACACTATACTGCATTGGCGGGTATGGCACTAGTAATACAGCTGCTTGTAATGTTGACAGCCCTCAAACATCATGCTACCAAACTTTTCCGTATATAACAGCCATAAACATCAGTGCTGCAATTACGGCTATAAAAAATAAAAATGCAGCTGCACTAGAAAGCGCAATATCAATGAGTGCTGCTGATGAGAGGCTGCGTGTTACCGGTGGCGAATTGCACAAAATTGGTGATTGGTTTTATCTGGTTTTCGGTCAAAACTTTAACTCAATTTATACTGGCAACAATACAGGTATTTATACCAATGAGGTGCGCAGGTTTCAGATAGATAATAGCGGTAGTGCACCAAAAATTACGGGCTATGCTGCCGATACTTGTACTTGGGATGATTCATCTTTCCATCGTCGCGACCTTGTTGTGCTTGAAAGCCATGATATTAACGGAAATCAAAATATTACAGTATACGGAGGGGTATTTACACCTGTGCTAAACAACGATTACCAAACACCTATTTATATTTCGCAAACAGATGCAACAACAGGTGCTACCAGCATAACTACTGATAATAATTTCTTGCAAATGTTTAACCAATATGCTGCCCCTAACATTTACTTTTACGACCCCATTAATAAAACCAATTACACCAGTATAGTTGGTGGTATTACTCAGTATTATTATGATAATACTGGTACTTTGGTAAATGGTAATAATACACAAGCCCCAATGCCTTGGAGTAATTATATTACTACTATTGTACGCAAGGCCGACGGTTCTTCGACAGAATATCCGCAACAAACACCTACCCTACCCGGATATATTGGTGGTGAGGCTATTTTTATTCCACACATTAGTGTTCCATTTTTTAATGGCCATGCTAAAACCATTGATTTTTCAGCCTTAAAAACAGATGGCGAAAAAGGTTTTATGTTGGGCTACATATATGGCGGCATTCATTCTGATGCTGCGCAAAGCTCTACGTCAAACTCTACACAAGCGAGCAACAGGATTTACAAAGTTTATATCAAAAAATAAGCTAATTGCTTACAAGAGATACTTAAAGTCCACGCCAAAAGCGTGGACTTTTTTTATGTTGTTAATTCTCCCCTTAATTAAAGATAAAAGCGGACGCTTTTTAATTTATCGGCACGAGTTGACACTTGCGCCAGCAAGGTTTTAAATTCAGAAGGAAAATACTAGAAGCTACCTTTTTTCATTTCTTCAACAGCGTGTGCACAAGCACGTGCAGTAAGAGCCATATAGGTTAGCGATGGGTTTTGTACTCCGCTTGAGGTCATACAACTACCGTCGGTTATATACACATTAGGTACTTCGTGCATTTGGTTATAGGCATTTAGTACTGATGTTTTAGGGTCTCTACCCATACGGGCTGTACCCATTTCGTGCACGGCGCGCCCTGCTGTGGTATTGTAATCAAAGCCTTTTACGTTAATAAAGCCTGCTTTCTCAAGCATCTCAACGGCATCTTTTTGCATATCTGCACGCATCGCTTTTTCGTTTTCGCCAAACTCAAAGTTTATACGTACCAAAGGCAAGCCCCATTTGTCTTTTTGCTCACTATCTAGCGTAACCCTGTTGGTTTCGTAAGGCAAACATTCGCCACGTGCACCCATCCACATTGTCCAAGGCCCGGGGGTGGTTAGATTCTCTTTAAAATCAGCACCAAAACCATCAAGGTTTTTCATTTTATCAGGCCACTCCATGCGTTCGCCATCACCTTGATAGGCATAACCGCGCAAGTATGGCTTTTTAGTTGCTTCGTCTAAATTTTGGTAACGTGGAATGTATATACCCGCAGGTCTACGACCTGAATAGTATTTATCTTGTAAACCGGTATGCTCACCTGTTGCACCGGGTCCCATAGGATGATCCATAAGGTTTTTACCCACTTGTCCGCTGCTATTACCCAAACCATTGGGAAAACGTCCCGATTTGGACTGTAACAATATAGAGGCGGTGGCTACTGTAGAGGCATTTAAAAATATTACACGGGCGTAGTATTCGGTAACGGTATTATCAAGGGCGTTTATTACACGAACACCTTTGGCTACTTGTGTACTTTCGTTATAAATAACTTCGGTAACAATGGCATCGGTTACAAGGGTCAAATTACCTGTTGCCATAGCAGCAGGTAATGTTGCCGAGTTACTACTGAAATATCCGCCAAACGGGCAACCGCGTGAGCATAAGTTGCGGTATTGACAAGGCCCTCTGTTGGTAAACCCTTTGGTAAGGTTTGCTACGCGAGCAATTGTTACTAATCTATCGGGAAAGTTTTTCTTTACTTTATCGGCAAAATCAATCTCAACACAGTTCATCTCCATAGGGTCGATAAACGTCCCGTCGGGAAAATGAGGGTGGTTTTCTACTTGACCGCTAACACCTACAAACTGCTCTACATAATCGTACCAAGGGGCAATATCGGCATAGCGTATAGGCCAATCTACTGCAATACCGTCTTTGGCATTAGCCTCAAAATCAGTATCACTTAGTCGGTAGCATTGCCTTCCCCAAGTTAGCGAACGACCGCCGACATGGTAGCCGCGTATCCACCAAAATGGTTTTTCTTGTATATAAGGATGTTCTTTATCGCTTACAAAAAAGTGCTTATTATCTTCAGTATAAGCAGTGCTTTGTACAGGGTTTTCGCGTTGGTCTTCAATAGTATTTTGCAAACGGTTGGGAAACTCCCAAGGGTGTTTGTTCATGGTAGGGTAATCCTTCAAGTGTTGCACCTGCCTTCCCCTTTCCAGCACTAATGTTTTTAGTCCTTTTTCACACAACTCTTTGGCAGCCCATCCGCCGCTAATACCACTGCCTACCACAATAGCATCAAACGTTTGTGTATTTGTAGCAGTACCCGTAATATTTGGTATTGAAGTACTGTCGGTTGAGGTAGTATCTGTTGCCATAAAATTTATTTAGTAGCCCACGAGCGTTGATTGGGTTGCAAGGGTATGCAGCCTTTAAAACCACCCGGTATATAATCATAAGCTAGGCCTTGCTGTGCCCCCATTTTTGAGGTGCAGTAGCCGTATACGGTATGTTCTTTTAAGGTATTGTAAAAGGTATTGCCCATAAATTTCTTTTGGGCTTTACCAAAATTTCCGCTTAATAACTTACCGCTTTCTTTGGTATGCAATAAGGCATCGTTTTTTTGCGAGGCATCGCATTGCTCAAACGGTTTTGAGTATTTGCTTTGGCAGTGCGATTGCAAGTCTTTTAGCCCATCAATAAAATTATTCAGTGTTTTTTTATCGCTATTGGCTTTTACCGCCGTTAGTACATAGCTGCCCACACCAGCTTCTTTAGCACCCGGTGTAGTAGTAGCAGGTATTATAACATCAACCAAAGCATCAAGCAAGGCAGTGCTATTATCTAAATAATTAATATCGGGAGTTTTGAAAATATGGTAGGCTTTGTAACCGCCAAAACCCGCCACTGTGCCACCGCCCAGCAAAAGAATTAGTTTAAGTGCCTGCCTTCTTTTCATACCATAATACAGTTGTTATGCGAATATATGCGAAAATGCTTAATTGAAAGAGGGGTTGTATTGTTAAATGGTTATTTCCCTAGTCTATTTGTAAGTGCTAGCTCGAGCGTCCGCTCGAGCTGTCAATAATTGAGTGTCCTCTCATAAATCTAAAAACCACAGTTCAAGTATTTGACAAATTTTTAAAATTTGTCAAATATGTGAACTAACCGAAAAACGATTTTTCGCAATGATGTACTTGCTAAAATTATTTTTCTAAGATAAATGTAGTAATGAGATATGTAGTAGATGCAAACTCGTTTACATTATGATTAAAACTAGTTACAGAAGTAGAGGATAGGTTATAACCTTGTGCAGAGTATTTATTAAGCAATTCGCTAATATATTCAGTATTGTTTCCTCTAACATCCAAACCTAAACTCCCCGTTGTTAAAACATCATATAATACTTTCGTATTACCTTCCTTATCACAGATTTGAACAATTGGTTCCACATTTTTTTCATTAGTTTCAACCAAACGTATCACCAAATACTCTTTGTTTTCGGTTTGTTTGGCGGTAAAAGCAAAGGCAACAAAAATTAAGGTAGCAGCTACAACCCCACCTAAAAAGAATTTTACAGAATTTCTCATGTATTTATTTTTTTAATGATCGATACATTAATTGTGCTGTGTTGGCCGATGCTCCTTCGTTGCCCAATTTGTCTTTCAGCTCTTTATAGCCTTGCAGCATGGCTGCGCGGTTGGCTCCGCCTTCTACAATGGCAGCCAACTCGGTTTTAATGGTTTTAGCGTTCATGTCGGCTTGTATCAGTTCGCGCACTAATTCTTTGTCCATCACCAAATTTACCAGCGATATGTATTTTATGTTTTTTACCAATTGCTTAGCTATCATGTACGATATACTACTACCTTTATAACACACCACTTCGGGCACATCAAAAAGGGCAGTTTCAAGCGTTGCTGTGCCCGATGTTACCAATGCAGCTTCGGCAATGCCCAATACATCGTAGGTTTTGTTTGATATTACTTTTACTGATGATTTTATATCGGCAGGTATCAGGCTTTCATAAAAACTAACATCTTGCGAGGGTGCTCCTGCAATAACAAACTGATAAGTGGGGAAATCTTTTATCACCTTTAGCATTTCGCCCAACATTTTGGTGATTTCTTGCTTACGGCTTCCCGGTAATAGAGCTATTACAGGTCTTTCATCTAAATTATACTTCTGCCTAAAACCATCTTCGGTGCTAAACCCTTTTAGCGCATCCAACAAAGGATGCCCCACAAAATGCACATCGTATTGCCAACGGTTTTTATAAAAATCTTTTTCAAAAGGCAGTATCACATACATTTCATCTACATACTGCTTAAATTTTTTCACCCTGTTCTCTTTCCAAGCCCACACTTGCGGCGATATATAGTAGTGCACAGGTATGCCCAATTGGTGCGCATACTCAGCCACAGGAAGGTTAAAACCCGGGTAATCAATCAATATCAGTGCATCAGGTTTCCATTGGGCTATATCTGCTTTGCATTGCCTCATAAAACCCAATATGGTGCGCAGGTGCAACACTACTTCTAAAAAGCCCATATAGGCACGCTCTTTATAGTGGCTTACCAATTCGCCGCCTTGCTCTTGCATCAAATCACCGCCCCAATACCTAAACTCTGCATCAGCATCTACACGCTTCAATTCTTTCATCAAATTGCTGCCGTGCAAATCGCCCGATGCCTCGCCTGCTACCAAATAATATTTCATCTACTACAAAAGTAAGGTATTGCACATTTAAGTATCAGTATTGAATAAATCATCCTACCAAAAAATCAACAAATCATTACCTTTGAGGCTATATGCTTTCACAGCTAAAAGTTCAAAATTTCGCCCTTATAAAAGACCTTAATATCACCTTTCATCCGCAAATGAATATCATTACGGGCGAAACAGGTGCAGGTAAATCTATTCTATTAGGGGCATTAGGCTTAATTTTAGGCGAACGTGCCGACGTAAAATCGCTGGGCGATTTGGACGAAAAATGTGTGGTTGAAGGTACTTTTGATATTAAAGGCTACGGACTGGAAGAGTTTTTTGAGGAAAACGAACTGGACTACGATGATACTACTTTGGTTAGGCGCGAAATTACCCCTGCGGGGAAATCACGTGCTTTTATTAATGATACACCAACCCAACTAACAGTATTGAAAGAGTTGGGCAATCAACTGGTATCACTGCACAGTCAGCACGAAACTTTAGGACTTAACGACCGTAGTTTTCAGCTATCGGTAGTTGATTCGTTTGCAGGGCATTTTTCTTTATTAAAAGAATATAAAAGCCTGTACCGAAAATATAAACACGCCGAAACACGACTAAAAACACTACAAGCCGAAGAGGAAGCAGCAAAAAAAGATATTGACTACTCAACGTTTTTGTATAACGAGTTGGAAGAGACTCAACTGCAAGAAAATGAACTTGAATTGCTTGAAAAAGAGCAAGAAGTACTAAGCCACGCCGAAGAAATACAACAGAGTGCCGTAAACGCTTACCATATTTTAAGTGAAAGCGAATTGCCTGCTATTGATTTGCTAAACCAAGCAAAAACACTGCTGCAAGCGGCAGGAAAAAATGATGAACGCTTGCAAGAATTAGCTAAGCGCATTGATAGTGCTTTGATTGATTTGAAGGACGTGAGTGCTGAATTGCAAAACATTAGCGATACGGTGCAAGCGGACGAAGAACGCCTACACAATATTGACCAACGCCTGCAATTGCTGTATAATTTGTTAAAGAAACATCAAGTTCATGCTACTGATGATTTACTACGCATAAAAAATGAGCTAGCTGACAAACTTGATACTACGGCAGGTTTGAGCGAGGAAACTCAAAAATTGGAACAACAATGTGCTGAAATGCGAGGCCAACTGGCAGTGATGGCTGATACACTTAGCCAAAACCGTCGCCAACAACAGCAACCTATACAACAAAATATAGCTCAATTATTAGCACAAGTAGGTATGCCTAATGCTATTATTGAGGTTAATATTTCGCCTTTGCCTAATGATGAATTGAATGAAACGGGCAGCGATGTTGTTAGCTTTTTATTTAGCAGTAACCCGGGCAGTACTTTACAGCCATTGAATAAAGTGGCATCGGGTGGTGAGCTTTCGCGATTGATGTTGGCTATAAAATCGTTAGTAGCGGATAATATAAAACTACCTACACTTATTTTTGATGAGATAGACACAGGTATATCGGGCGAGGTGGCTGCAAAAACAGGCCGATTGATGAAACAATTGGCAGGCAACCACCAAGTGATTAGTGTAACCCACTTGCCACAAATAGCAGGTGCAGGACACCGACACTTTTTTGTATACAAAGAGGTGAAAAACAATACTACCGAAACCAATATGCGTACCCTTAGCGAGCAGGAGCGTGTGCAAGAAATTGCTAAAATGCTTAGTGGCGATAGCCCAACTGAATCGGCTTTGGCAAATGCCCGCGAACTTTTAACAGCTTAATTTTAATACTTCTTGTTTATATAGGTATTAATAAAGTGAGCGGACGCTACACTTAATTGCTGGTACGAGCGAGACGCTGGCACCAGCAAAGGGAGGCTTAATTATATAAGCTTCCCAAACGCAGATTTAATATATTTGCGCTATGCCACAAAAACGCTGGGATACAATTTTATTGGGAACTATAATTGGTTTGGTACTTCCGCCACTAATGTTGGTGGGGCTACACACCAGTAATTACGCTGATAAACCTTTGTTTGAATTTTTGGTATATGCCGCCAATGTAGCTTTTTTAGCTCCACTACTTAGCTTTTGCCTTACGCTAAACCTTGCGGTTTTCTTTTTGTTATACCTATTTAAATTGGAAATGGCTCCCCGTGGTATGATAATGGCCACATTTTTTTGGGGCTTAGTAATTGTTTACTTTAAGTTTCTTTACCTGTAAATCTTAATTACACGTTCGTATAGCATCGTATTTATTGGCATTGGCAGGGTCGGCTTCTTTAAGTATATCAATTACTTTATTTTTATCGGTAGTAAGAGCTTTGCAGTAAATATTTACTATCTCGTTTACTTTAGCATTAAACCACACTTTTAATAACATCGAGTTGGGCATTATCTTCCAAACTTTTTGTAATAATTGAAGTGATGCTGTAATTTCTAAACGAGCTTCTTCAATATCTTTACTCATTACATCCATACCTTTTATATGGTAGCGGTAAAAAGCTTCGCGTACAGGCTTAAACCTATCGTTCAAAAGGTTTTCTATTAACCAATAGCGGTTTTTATTCCCTGCATCGGTTACTTGCCAGCCCGGCATATTGCGCTGCTGTGCAGCAAGCATTACATTGTAGGCACGGTTGTAATATTCTGTTCCGCCTTCTTTTCTAAAAGAGTCGGCATCCATACCCATAACTACAAAAATGTAGTAGGCAACTAATGATGTAAGGTTATCCGTATATGTACCTTCAACAAAATTCATCGCCTGAAAGTCGATATATTCAAACTGCCAAATATTATCTTCTTGATTTAGCAATACTGAGTTATACCCTGTGTTGAATACAGGGCGGCTTGATTGTATCTGTGCAGTAGCTTTAAAACTGCTAGAGGCATTGTCAAACTCAGTAACGTTTATGGTTAAACTCCACTCAATACGCTCGTTAGGTTGCACTTTATCAATACTCCACTTACGGTTGTTTATAAACTCGCGTATAGAGTTTTCAAGATTTTTGAAACGTTGGGTATTAGCTACTTGTATTTGGGGATATATTACCTGCACACGGCAATTAAAATCTTGTGCACTAGCAACAAAAGGTAAGAATAGTACTAAACACAACAGCAGTTTTTTCATCACAGTAATGAGATTATCTTATTTACAATATCAATGGCTACTTCTTGCTTGGTTTTTAGGCTAAACTCTTCTTGTTTGCCTGCTTTATCCAGCAAGGTTATTTTGTTAGTATCAACACCAAAACCTGCACCTTTATCGTTCATCGAGTTTAGAACGATAAAATCAAGGTTCTTATTTTCTAATTTTTGGCGAGCGTGTTCTAACTCGTTATTTGTTTCTAAAGCAAAACCTACTAATACTTGATTAGATTTTTTGTTCTTGCCCAGTTCTTTTAATATATCAGCAGTTTTGGTTAGGGCAATATTCATTTCGCCCTCTGCTTTTTTAATTTTTTGTGTGGCAACTTCCGTTGGTGTATAGTCGGCAACGGCGGCGGCCATAACAATAATATCTTGTTGTGCTGCAACACCAGTGCAGGCATCAAACATTTGCTGTGCCGATGTTACCGCTACTTTTTTTATGGCTGTATTGCTTACTGTTTGGTGTGATGGCCCTGAAACTAAGGTTACATCAGCACCTAAGGCGGCCAAGCGATGTGCTATTGTGTAGCCCATTTTTCCGCTTGAGTGATTGCCTATAAACCGCACAGGGTCTATACTTTCATAAGTAGGGCCTGCGCTTACAAGGGCTTTTTTACCCTTAAGGGGTGTGTTGTTTGAGAAGTAACTGTTTAGAACTTCTATAATTTCTTCGGGTTCGGCCAAACGACCTACTCCACTAAGTCCACTGGCTAATTCGCCATCATTAGGATTGATAATGTAATTACCGTAACCGGCAAGTGTGGCAATATTTTTTTGTGTGCTAGGATGTTGGTACATATCCAAATCCATAGCAGGGGCAAAAAATACCGGGCAACGTGCCGATAGGTACGTGGCTAGTAACAAATTATCACACAATCCGTTGGCCATTTTTGCCATTGTATTGGCTGTTGCAGGGGCTATTAGCAGAGCATCTGCCCACAAACCCAACTCAACGTGGTTGTTCCACTCGCCTGTTTCATCCACTTTAAACTCGCTGTATACAGGGTTTTTAGATAGTGTTGCAAGCGTTAGCGGAGTAATAAATTCTTTAGCGTCAGAGGTAAGTATTACTTTTACCTGTGCCCCGCTTTTAACAAGTAAACGGGTAAGTATAGCCGCTTTATATGCTGCTATACTACCCGTTATACCTAAAATAATTTTTTTGCCCGTAAGCATTATTGCTCTTTAGAGGGGTTTCTGTGATATACTTTATCGATAAGAAACTCTTCGGTAGCTATTACTGTTGGTTTTGGAAGTTTTTCGTAGTGAGTAGATATTTCTATTTGCTCACGGTTTTCAAAAACTTCTTCCAGTGTATCGTTATCAGTAGCAAATTCTGAAAGTTTGTTGTGCAACTCTTCTTTCAACTGTGCTGATATTTGGTTTGCCCTTTTGGCAATGATAACAAGACTTTCGTATATGTTTCCGGTCTTGTCTTCAAGATCCCTCACATCACGAGGGATGGTTGAATCGGGTACATTTGATTTTACTATCATATGGTATAAGTTGCTTATTAATTAACCTGTTTTTCTTTGTTCTTCTCTTGTTCAGCTTTTCTTTGCTCTTCCTTTTCTTTTGCAATTCTCCTCAATTCCTCAGCTTTTGCTTTGGCTTCGGCAATTGCAATTTGAATCTTTTTTATTTGCTCTTCAGCTCTTACTGACAAGCTTTTGGCTTCTTCTATGTATAAACCTTTAGCATATTCTTCAGCGTATACGGTATAGGCTTTTAGTGCTAAACCAAAACGCTCTTCTTTCTTAGTATCAATACTTTGTTCAGCATATTTATAGGCTGATTTTACTATTACAAAGGTAGCTTCTTCTTTTCTTTTCTCGTCTAAATCAGGATAGTCTGCTATTAAGTTTTTAAATGCTACATAAGCAGCCTTATAATCTTCTATCTTGTAATACAGTTTTGCTCCTTCGTAGGCTTTCTTTTGCAAGCGTGCTCGGCACTCGTCAATCAAATCATTACAACGCGCAACATACTTGCTGTTGGGATATACGTTTACAAACAACTGAAACTCATCAATAGCCTTGTAGGTATATGTTGGATCTAAATTGTATGGATATGCTTCAACATAGTTGCAATAGGCATACATAAAAAAACACTCCTCAGCATACTGGCTGTTGGGGTAGGTTTCGTAAAAATTTTTAAAGTGAAATGCAGCCACAGGCAACTCTAACATATGGTATTTACAATATGTATAGTAGTAGTACACTTCTTCTGCTCGCAATGTACCACGGTACATTTGCAACAAATCATCAAACAATTGTCCTGCTTTGAAGTAGTCTTTTTTCTTGTAATACTTCATCGCCGCCTCATACTTTACCTCGGTATCGTTTGATTTGAGTACTTTATTAAATTTACTGCACGAGGCTACAAATAGCGCAAGTAGCAGTACTATTAGGGGTTTGGTTATATTTTTGCTCAAAGGCATTGACCTGCAAAGGTATTGTTTTGTATTGTGAATTACCAACGTCATTACTATATTGTTTAGTATAAAAAATGCCTTTGCGGTTTCCCAACCACAAAGGCCACCAAAGAGCTATGAATTGCTATTGCTAATATGGGTACTGGCAACACCGGCAAAGAAGCGATAACACTTTAACTAAAACGTTAAGGAGATGTTACATAACCCTATTGTTTAACTCTCAGTTTTTGTTTTTTAGACTTCAAAAATTTTTATTGCTTAAAACTGATAGAAAATTTTATCTTTGCTGCCCTCTAAAAAAACAATGGGGGATTAGCTCAGCTGGCTAGAGCGCTTGCATGGCATGCAAGAGGTCACCGGTTCGACTCCGGTATTCTCCACAAATTTTAATCCCACCTATACAGTGGGATTTTTTTATGTTCACACTTTACATGGATCAAGTTCAAAAGTTGTGGGTTAGGCGTATAATTTGGTGATTCTAAAAAGGAAAAAGTTAACATTTCGAACGCCTCTAAACTGTGCTCTGAAAGCTTTTATTTTGGCGTTAAAAGACTCAGCAGATGCATTGGTGCTTCTGTTGTCAAAGTAGTTTATGATATTTTTATAGTGGTTATTAATTGTTCTGGATATTGTGTTAAATGACTTGAAGCCTGACTGTTCTACCCTTTCGCACCATTTTGCTAATCTTGTTAGGCCGTATATCTTCTCTCTTGTGTTATAAAATATCCATGATAATTCCTGAGCCATTTCATATGCCTTTTGTATGTTAGGGTAGCGATTAAACAGTATTGCTCCACGCTGTTGCTGCTCAGCAGTCCAGTTTTGCTTGTTTTTGTAGAGTAAATACCTGCTTCGGGCAAGTAGTTGTTTAAGTGTATCTCCGTTTTCAAGGATTTGTGGTGTATATGTATTGCTTTCTTTCCTTGCGTTTTCTATGGCTTGGTTTTCTGCCTCTATTGCATCCCACCGATGCTTAATTCTTATTTCCTGCAATGCTTCTGTGGCCAGTTGTTGTACATGAAAGCGATCGATAACCTGAACGGCATTGGGAAAACATTTTTTTGCTATCAACCCCATATTACCTGCCAGATCCAGCGTTATCTCTTCCACCTTATTTCTTTTTCGTAAAGATAGTTTTTGAAGGAAGGGGATAATGTTCTCAGACTTTGTTCCCTCTATAATAGCTACCAGTGTACCTTTCTTTCCTTTGGCTTCTTTATTTGTAACCACTGTGTAAAGCTCTCCATGTGATAAGGATGTTTCATCTATTGATAGACGGAGGCCAAGATTTTGTTCAAACACCAGTCCCTTCGAAGCCGTATATCGATGTTCCCACTGTTCAAAATCACTAAGCTTATCACGATAGTATCTTTGTAGTTTCTTTCCACCAATACCATAAAAGGAGCCGATGGTTTGAAGACTATGAGCCTGTGTATCGGCTGACCTCTTTTAAAAAAGCCGCAAAATCCTTGGTGATTCGCGTGCCTTTTGCAACCAGTTTCCAATTGCGCTGAACTACTTTCCCGGTGCTGTGGTTCATCCACCTACGTCTTTTTACATGCAGAAAGACATTGCGCCCACGAATAGGAAAATCCTGTAAGGTAGATTCTTCATAAAACCCTTTAGACTCTAACTGCTGACCCAAATACTCCTCTGGAATATTATTCAACTCTTCTAAATAAAGATGCAAAGATTCCTCATCTGACTTATGAGAGGTTAAACGAAAGTAGGTCTTTACCTCAGGAGGTAGAACCAAATCAACTAAAGTATATAATGAAGCGTCCAAGGAAATATTCTAAAACGCAAAAATCAACCTTTATATTAATTTCCCCACAACTTTTGAGTATGATCCCTTTACATCCTATACAGCACAAAACTTGATAAGTTTTATATCGGATATACTGCTGATGTAGAAAAAAGGCTGCTTGAACACAACACAGGTGCTTCTTCCTTCACTTCAAAAGCTAATGATTGGATATTGGAATACTCTGAAAAAATACTTTAGAAGAGGTTCTGAAAAGATAAAAAGAGTTCGGTATTTGATAAAATCCAAAATAAATAAGGATTTGGCCTCCGCTTGTTTCGCAACCTTCTAACGTCTTTAAAATTTCTTTTAAAAATCCCTCAAGGGTAAAAAAGCCTGATTTTGAAGGGCGGTTGAGCCGTAATGAAAATCGTGTTAATTTTTCAAATATTAACCGAACTCTTATGCAAAAGTAACATTATTTCCTGACTAAACGAAAAGATTTAAGCTGCACAATGGGCTAATTTTATTACCAAGTTGTGAAGTCCTGCCTGATGTAGAATACATATTAACTGCTTTTCCCATTTCCAATTGAAAATTGACTGAAAAATTGTGTTTAGTTTTTAATGAAAATACATTCAGCGGTTTTCTTAACCAAAGTCAATTTGTACCTAAAACACCAAATTTAGTTTTGCTGCATAAAATAAATACTAAATAATTATGAGAAATCTAAATTCAATCAGAAAGATATCGCTTATAGCCGGGATTGGCTACTTGGTGATATTTGTATCAGGAATCTTTGCCAACTTCTTTGTTTTGGAAGGTTTTATTACCTTAGAAAACGCTGAGGCTACCTACGAAAATATTGGTAACAACCTGCCTTTATTTCGCCTTGGAATAGCAGCATTTGTAATTATGGTTGTGTTTGACTTGTTGTTGACCTGGGCACTTTATTACCTATTTAACTCAATCAACGAAAAGCTTTCCATGTTTGCCACATGGTTTAGGTTGGTAAATTGTGCGATTTTCGGGATTGCCGTTTTTAATTTGTTTGATGTTGTTTGGCTTGTTAATAGAAGTGCTAATGATCAATATGTAGTTTCTGAAGTTATGAGGTCGTTAAACTCCTTCAACTATACTTGGTTGATTGGATTGATATTCTTTGGCGTTCACCTCCTAGCCTTGGGATATATCATTATCAAATCTAAAGCTGTTCCACGGTTTATTGGTGTATTGTTAATTATAGCGGGGGGCGGATATTTAACCGACAGTTTCGCTCACTTTATGATGTCGAATTATGATGAATACCGAGACGTGTTTAGTATGATGGTTGTTCTACCGGGAATTATTGGTGAATTATCATTTACAATATGGCTTTTGCTTAAAGGCGGAAGAACTTCTGTACAAGAAAGAAAATGTCGTGAATTGAACCTAGCAATCGCAGAATAGATAACAAGTATTAACTTTAATACGATAATAAAGAGTTTAAATGATTGGTATTTGAGGTCATGCGTACACTAGCTCAATTTCTGCTCCGAGATTTATTATAACATTGATACTAATTTGCTATAGTAAGGTGAGTAATAAAGGCATGGCAACAAAGAAGTGATTTTAGGTAGTTTAATAAAGAACCTCAGGTAGATATTGTATACCGAGGTTCTTTTATATAATATTTCGCCTAAGATTTGGAAGCTATCCTTTTTCTAATTCTACTTAAAGATTCAGGTTTTACACCTAAGTAGCTTGACAAATGGTATTGCGGAACTCTTTTAATTAAGTCAGGTCGTGATTTGAGTAAATCTAAATACCGTGATTCAGGTGAAGTTGTAATATATGATGCAAGTGTTTCCTGCTGTTTCCCAAAGTCCTCTTCCATTGAAACCCGACAAAGGGATTCAAATCCCGGAACCAGTTTAAATAGCTCTTGCTCTCTTTCATATTGTAACACTGCTAATCTGCAATCTTCAAGACATTCAAAGTAATGATTAGCAGGTGTTTTGTTTAAATAGCTTTGAAGTGAAGCTATAGATTGTTCTTCTGTATAAAATTCTACGGTCCATTCTTCGCCATTAACGATAAAGTACTTTCTGACTAGACCCTGAATATTAAAATAGCACGTTTTAGATACTTGGCCTTCCCGTAGCAAAATTGTTCCTTTTTTAAACTCCTTAACAGGTAAATTCTCAGTTATGGCTTCAGCCTCCTCACTGGAAAGTGTCAAGTACCGTGAGATTAAGAGTGAAATTTCATTTTCCATGAACAGATTAAATGGTCGGCAGTTGCAAGTTAAAAGAAGTTGTGCAAAGGGTCAAGTAAGAGATTTTGATTGATCCATTTACAATTTAAGCATTCTGAGTAGTTTAACCCGATGGGATTTTTGTTCCTGATTGATATCAACTCAACAAAACAGTCACTACAGATTTTTTTATATTCTCGGCAATTTCAAAAGTAGGCAAGTCGTTATCTTCACCATTAAAAGGGTCTTCAATTTCCTCTGCTATCAACTCTATACTTGCCAAAACGTATAGTACAAATACGGTTACGGGTATAATAAAATACGACATATTTATGCCATACACCATTGGAAAAAGCATTACATAAAAGAAGATGAATTTTTTTAAAAACACTGAATACGAAAACGGAATAGGTGTACTTTTTATTCGCTCGCAAGCACCGCAAACATCTATTAGGGTATTTAATTCAGTTTTAAAAAGGTACATATCTTGTACGCTAAACTCACCAGCTTTCTTCTGCCTGTGCATATAATCTACCAATTGTTTGTATACTTCTTGCGGTTGATGGTAGGTTGTTGCAATTTTCTGAATATTCTCTTCTCCAATAGCTTCTACATTAAACCTTTTAGCTATGCTTTTTTCGCCCACTTTTTCAGTACGTAAATGGGCTTGCAGGGTGTAAGCAAACAAACCTATATAATTAGCAAATACTTCTTTCACCTTTTTATTTTCACTGGCTACTAGGGCATCTAAATGTGCTGCTAAAGCTCGTGAAACGTTTGTTAGCAATCCCCATTGTTTTCTTCCCTCCCACCATCTATCGTAAGCACTATTGGTTCTAAAAACCAATAACAAGGATAATGTGAAACCTAAAATTGAATATATTACAGAAATGCTTTCTGTAATATCGGCAGCTCCTTCAGGTTCTGTAAAGTGTAATTCTAGGTATGAGACTAAAAAAGCGTAGGCGCATACTCCAATCATAAGGGGTATTAGTTGCCTAAAGGTTTCTGAGCGGTGTATTTTAAAAATAAAGGTAAACCAATCTTTGGGGTTATATGTAATCACAGGTTATTATAAATATCAATGGCGGTAAATATACTAAAAACGGTTTTATACCCTGTCTTTAAGTATTCTTTAGTTAGTAAATAAGCCTGCTTTAAGTAATTACAAATGAGTTTACATTATTATACCAAACCTCCATATCTGCATAGCAAAAGCAACGTTTTTAAACTAAAAAGCGTACTTTAGTAGATTAGGTAAGGTGGGGTTAAAGCTATTAAATATATGTATACGTTGTTTGCTACTACTGGTGGCTGCAATTGCTTTTAATAGCAATGCAAAAGGGCAATGTAATGCTGATTTTTCGTTCGCTGCCGATACGGTTTGCAGCAAAACTGTCATTTCTTTTACTGATGCATCAACAGGTACAGGCAGTATAACTTATTTGTGGGATTTTGACGATGCTTCAAGTCCAAGTAATTTTAGCAATGCCCAAAACCCAACACATAGTTTTGTTGATACAGGTTTGCTTAGCGTAAAGCTTATAATTACCGACGGTAGCAATTGCTCTGATACTGTAACCAAAGACATTTATATTTTAAAAGCTCCTGTGGCATCGTTCACACGGTACAACAATTGCGTGCAAAGCAGCACCAGCTTTAAAAACAACACTTCTGCGGGCAGTATAGATTCTGTAAGTACATGGAAATGGCTTTTTGGCACGGGTGATTCATCAACACAAAAAAATCCTACATATAATTACGCGGCCACGGGTACTTTTAGTGTTAAACTTATTGCCACCACTGTAAAAGGGTGTAGTGATACGGCTACACAAAATGTACAGGTATACTCAAAACCTGTTATAAGTATTGCCGATACACAGTTTTGTGCACAAACATCGGTGGCACTGGATGTACAAATAACTGAAGTTTCAAACGTGACATACAGTTGGCGCTTTGGTGATGGTAGCTCTTCCGTTTCAAAATCGCCACTTCATATATACAATACAGGAGCAGTATACCGTCCGCGAATAAAAGTAACTCACAATGGCACTGACTCATGTTTTTCAACATTTGATAGTGTTACCGTGTATGGATTGCCGCAAATTAGCTTTACTATTAATAACGATTCGCAATGTTTTGCAGGAAACAATGTGTGTATTACCGATTTAACTACTAAAGGTTCTAACGGGGGCAATGTTACTGCACGTACTATTGTTTTTGGCGATGGGTTTATTGATAATACTACGCCCCCATCAACCACTTTGGTGTGCCATCAATATACCGACCCGAACGGCGGCAGTTATCCTATAACTATTGAGGCTACCGACGATAACCAATGTTTTGCCAGTAAACAATTAGTAACACCGGTAATAATTTTTCCTGCTTTAAACCCATCGTTTACTGTAGATGAAGTAAAGGATTGTTTTAGCACTAAAATATCTATTACAAATACTTCGCCTTTTGACTCTTCTAAACTTACAAAATTTACTTGGATATATGGTGATGGAAGCACGGACACAACCCAGTGGGATGGGCGTACACACACATATACTACTGCAGGAAATTATCAAATACAACTGGCTATAATTGATACATCGGGCTGTACAAAAACCTTTGATGCAGCTACTTCACTACAAAGTGTAGTGCTTAATTTTAATCCTTCTATATCAAAAGATACATCGTGTTTTTACAACAATGCTTTTATAGCTAGCAACCCTATTAATACTAATGCTGACGGAATATGGAGCTTTGGCGAGGGAAACAACGATACGGGCTGGACAACAATAAAATCATACAGCAACCCAGGTAGTTATGCCATTAGTTTCAGAATAGTTTCAGAAAATTGTGATACACAATCGTTTGTACAAAATGTAACTGTTTTAGGCCCTAGGGCAAATATAGGCTCACCCATCAACCGCTTTCAATGTGCCATACACGATACTGTTTATTTTACTGGGCCTACCCTTCCCTATTTATCCGATCACGGCCCTGCATCGGTAAACGTAAAACGAATTTGGAGTTTTGGCGATGTGTTTGCTGCACAATGCACCACCGATACTAAAAACAACATTAACGTAGGGCTGAATTGTAATTTTAGTAAAGACAGTTTGGACGTAAAGCACTGGTATACGCCAAGCAAAGAGGCTTGTTACTCAGCTAGGCTGTATTTAGAAGATACCGTTTGGGGTTGTTTAGATACCTCGCGAATATCTTTGCCGCTACTTCCCCCTATTGCCAAAAACGATTCGTCAGTAGTGCCACCTATACCCGGTTTAAGCTTTAGCAAGCCTGATTGTTTAGGACCTGAATTGACAAAGAATAAACTCATTTTTTTAGAGAATACACAACCCTCATGCGATAGAGAGTTATATTGGGTAATGTGGGATTCGCTGTGTGCACGGCAATCTGCAAATTTTGATGCCAATTGGCAACTGCAAGTAGCATCGCACAATTACGACTATTCAACGCCGCCCTGTGATACAGCCGGAAGGGTAACCTTAGGGCTTATTATACGAAACGGAAGAGACGGGGGTGGAAATTTTTGCTACGATACAGCATGGTACCATCACATATTTCAGTTTAATGATTTATACCCTTTTATTACACATGATTTTAACCCTGCTGTGAGCAGGTGCGAAGGGACAACCATAAATTTTAGAGTAACTGATACCACCCAAAGCGGAATAACTAATTACAGTTGGGATTTTGGAGACGGCACTGCGGCTGTTAGCGGTGTTAATGCCTACAAGGCTCAGCATACTTTTAACCAAAAAGGCTCTTTTACAGTTATACTCACCATGCAAAATGCTGATGGGTGTACAGGTACTGCTACTGAAACTATTAATATAGGGTTTGAAAGCAGCCTTTCCCTATCACCACTTACAGCCTGTATTGGCGACACTATATTTTTTGACGAAGAAGTAGGCTATTTTGATATTGGAACAGCTTTATGGAATACACCTTCAAGACACAACGCAGGTAAAGAAACCTTAAACTGGGATTTTGGAGACGGTAATGGTTTTAACCCATTGGGTAGTTCGCCCTTTGCCATTTTTGATAAAGTAGGTACATACAATGTACGCTTGGCATTAAAAGATAGTTCGGGTTGTGTTGATACCGTTAGTCTTGCCAATGCTTTTACTATTTACGGTACGTATGCTCGTTTACTGAACGACGATACTTTGGTTTGCCCACAATTGTATAGGCTACTCGATTCGTCTCGTATTTACGACCCTTTAAACTATGTAAGTATACCCGCGGGAGACAGCATAGCTACTTGGGAATGGAATGTATTGCCCAATAATTTAAAAAGTTCTTTAAAAAATCCTTATTTCGATTTTTCGGCAGGGGGAAACTATACTTTAAAGCTTAAGGTAGAAAATACTTTGGGCTGTAAAGACAGTGCACAGGAAGACTTTTTTGTAAAAGGCCCTATCCCCTATTTTACCATAGTTTCTGATACGTTTGGTTGCAGCCCTTTAAGGGTAGAGTTTGACAACCAAAGTACCAATGCCAATAAATATACGTGGAGCTTTAAAGATGCACTAAGCAATACCATTACCACACTTAGCGATACCAATGTATATAACGTATACGAAGGCGGCGGATTATACGCTCCGTTTTTAACTGCCGAAAGCAGCGAGTACGATAGCAAGCAAGGTCGCAATGTTACTTGTCGTGCAGTTTATCCCGATACATCCATTCAAACTATACGTTTGGTGGCTGTTAATGCTACCCCTGTTGTGGCATTTGGTGCAAGCAATGCTTGCACCAGTTTTTCTATAAATTTTACCGATTCATCCACTATCGACTCAGGCAGTATAACACAATACTTTTGGAAATTTGGCGATGGTAATACCTCATCGTTGCAAAACCCCACACATATTTTTGCCGATACAGGCACATACGCGGTGACATTATTTGCTTACGGTTCATCGGGCTGTTTTGATTCGCTTCAAAAAATCATTTCGGTAGCTCCGCCTCCAACAGCCAATTTTGGTGTTACCAATACGTGTTTGAATGAAACGGCACAGTTTTACGATTCATCGGAGACTAATAATGCGTATGTGGTGCGCTGGGAATGGAGTTTTGGCGATTTAACTACATCGGTATTTCAAAACCCAACACACACTTACGGTTTTACAAATACATACTCGGTTAAACTTAAAATACTTACCAATGCAGGCTGTACCGATTCTATTACCAAAAGTATCACTATTAACCCTGTGCCTTCTATTAGTTTTGCTGCACCCAATACTTGCCAACAAGCAAGTGTAGCACTAAACAATACCAGTGCTATATCAACAGGTACGGTAAGCTATTTTTGGAATTTTGGAAACTCAACCACATCAAACCAAACGCAACCCAACCTTAGCTATACTACCGATGGCAACTATACTATAAAGCTAGTTGGCACCAGTAACAACGGCTGTAAAGATTCGCTTTCGCAAGCTATTACAGTATATCCTTTACCTCAAACCGATTTTACTATAAACGATAGCACACAGTGCATTAATACCAATGCGTTTGCATTTACCAATCAAACCAATATAGCATCGGGCACATTTACCTCTGATTGGAATTTTAGTGACGGTAATAGTCTTTCAAATAGTCAAAATGCAAGCCATACATATACCACACAAGGAACGTATACGGTTTACCTCACCGCAAAAAGTAATTTTAATTGTTCAGTTGCACAGGGCAAAAAAGTATATGTTTTCCCTAAACCTACTGCCGGCTTTACGGTAAACGATACCGCACAATGCTTTAATACACAAAGTTTTGTGTTTACCAATACTAGCGTTGATACAGGTTCGCTAACATACGCTTGGAATTTTGGAAACGGGGGTTCTTCAACGCTTCAAAACCCTGTTCGTACGTATCAATTTGTAAATCCTTATACGGTTACACTTATAGCTACTAACGGCAACCAATGTAGTGACACGGCCACAACTAATGTAAGGGTATTGCACATTCCCTCTCCATCGTTTACCATTAACGATACAGGACAGTGTGTAAATAATAACCTTTTCCAATTTACCAATACCTCAACCATACCAACGGGTACACTTACCGCTTTGTGGAATTTTGGCAATAGCAACACATCATCGGCCAATAGCCCTAGTGAAACATATACCAAAGATACGGGCTATACCGTTCAGCTTATTTCTGTATCAAACAGAGGTTGCCGCGATACCACTACCCACACACTAACGGTTTTCCCAAAACCTTTTCCTGCCTTTAGCATTAACGATACCAACCAATGTATCAATACCAACCAATACCAATTTACCAACCAAAGCACTATTAAATACGGTACTAATACGTATAAATGGTTTTTTGGTGATGGAGATAGTTTGGCAGGTACAAATGCCAGCCACCATTACACAACCGATGCCGATTATACGGTTACACTTAAAGCCACATCAAACAATGGGTGTATTGATAGTACAAAAAGTAATATTATACTATACCCTAAACCACAGGCTGATTTTGCAGTAAACGATACCGACCAGTGCCTTAACACCAATAGTTTTGTTTTTACAGGATTAAGCACTGTAAAAAGTGGTAACCTTAGGTATATATGGACTTTTGGCGGAGGTTTTACTTCAACACAAAAAGATACTACCATTGTATACATTGGGCAAGCCAATTATAATGTGCGCCTTATTGCTCGTTCTGATTTTGATTGTTACGATACCACAACAGCCATTGCCTACGTATATCCTGTACCTGTTCCTGATTTTTCGGTAAACGATACCGACCAATGCTTGCAAGAAAACAACTTTACTTTTACCAACCAAAGTGCCATAAACGGTGGTACTATGACGTACGGATGGACTTTTGGCTCAGAAGGTACATCAACCACTACCTCGCCCGGTTTTGTTTTTACGGGCGATATTACCCATAATATCAAGCTAAAAGCTACGTCAGACAAACTGTGCACAGACTCAATCACCAAGCAGGTTATTGTATACCCTAGCCCTGTAATGGCCTTTACCATTAACGATACCAACCAATGCGTAAACGGCAACCTATACAACTATACCAACCAAACTGCAATTAAATACGGCACACTGACTTACAATTGGACTTTGGGCGATGGCTTCACTTCAACAGATACCGATACAAGCATAGTATACAACAACTACGGTGTGTATACTCCGCGATTGATTGCTACCTCAGACAAAGGCTGCCCCGATACGCTTACCAAAAATATACGGGTATATGCCAAACCCAATGTATTGTTTACCGTAAACGATACCGACCAATGCCTGAAAGGCAATGTATTTGGTATGACTAACCTTAGTGCCATAGCTGAAGGTACAATGAGCCACAAATGGTATTGGGGCAATGGCGACACGGCCAACACCCTACAACCCAGCTATACTTACCCCTCCGATTCTTCACTGTATACCATAAAACTGGTAGTAACCTCAAATTTCAATTGTAAAGATTCTTCCACACAGCGAGTAATAGTTTACCCACAAACAGAAATAGGTTTTACTATTAACGATACAGGACAGTGCATCAACGGCAATCAGTTTGTGTATACTAATACCACTACACTAAAAAGCGGTACAACTAGCTATGCGTGGGATTTGGGCGACGGCTTCACCTCAACCGCACAAGACACTACGGTTATTTATACCAACTTTGGCATATACAACCCTCGCCTAATAGCAACTACTAACTACGGTTGTAAAGATACTTTGATAGATACCATACAGGTATTTGCCAAACCCGATGTACAGTTTGCTGTTAACGACAGCGACCAATGCCTTAACGGCAATGTGTACCAAATAAACAATACCAGTAGCATACCCGAGGGTACTATTACCTATTTGTGGCGATGGGGCAATGGCGACACGGCAAGTGCCACGCAACCCCAATATAGCTACCCGCTTGATTCTACCTATATAATACAGGTACTGGTTACTTCTAATTTCGATTGTAAAGATTCGCTTTCTCGGCAAGTGGTAGTGTACCCACAACCGCAACTATATTTTGCTATTAACGATAGTGGTCAATGCGTTAATAATAACCTGTTTACATTTACCAACAACTCAACAGTAAAATACGGCAACCTATCTTATAACTGGAATTTTGGCGATGGAAAAACTGCCATAGCCAAAGATACCAATGTAGTTTATACCTACGACAGTACTTTTAGGGCGGTATTGCGCGCTACTACCAACTTTGGTTGCACCGATACTTTGGGAAAGTATGTTGTAGTTCACAGCAAACCTAATCCTAATTTTGCTGTGAACGATACCGACCAATGTGTAAATACCAACCTGTTTGTATTTACCAACCAAACCACCATAAAACAAGGCAGCAGCACTTACGATTGGGATTTTGGAAACGGTATCACCGATACTGCAACCAACCCCCAACTTGCATACGCTACTGATACTACCTACCAAGTTAGGTTACTTACTACCTCCAACTTTTTGTGTGTTGATTCTATAACAAAAACCATGTTGGTATTCCCTAAGCCTCAGGCAGCATTTACGGTAAACGATTCTTCGCAATGTATTAATACCAACAGCTTTGTATATACCAACAGTTCGGCTATTAAATACGGCTCGCTAACCTACGTATGGTACTTTGGCAATGGCGATACGGCAAGTGCTATAAACCCTGTATATGTATATCCTTTGCAGGGTACATTTAACAGTAGTTTAGTTGCCCTTAGCAATAATGGCTGTTACGATACAGCAAAAGGCACATCTATACTTTTTCCAAAACCTAACCCCGATTTTAATATTAACGATACCGACCAATGCCTTAAAACACAAAACTTTGTGTTTACTAATACATCAACTATTGATAGTGGAAACTTTACTAACCGTTGGATATTTAGTGATGGCGTAGAATATACCGACTCTGTAAACGTAACCCGCACGTTTAACAACCCTACCCGATATAGTGTAAAACTGGTGCTTACCAGTGATGAGCTGTGTATGGACTCAACACAACAAAGTGTAATTGTATACCCACACCCCAACCCCAATTTTACAGGACTAAAACTATACTATTGTGCTGATGATGATTTATTGCCCCTTAGCCCCATTGTAGCAGGCGGACTGTTTGAGGGCAAGAATATGCAAAGCGATACCTTTGTCCCGCTAATTGCAGGTGCTGATACAGTAAAATACACAGTACAAGTAAACGGTTGTTTTAGCGATACCTCAAAATATACTACAGTATTTGCCTTGCCCACCCTTAATATTGGCCCTGATACCAACCTGTGCCGCAAAGAGTTTATACTGATTAATATTACATCGCCTAATGCCACTTATTTGTGGTCTACGGGTTCTACACAACCTACTATAAAAATAACGCAACCCGGCCAATACATTGCCAACCTGTACCATATTTGCGATACATTGATGGATACAGTAACGGTTACGTTTAAAGATTTTGACTGTAATTTCTTCTTCCCCAATGCTTTTACACCCGACGCCAACGGATTAAACGATGTTTTCTTACCTTATTTTGAAGCTGATGTACAAACTATGACCTTAACTATTTTTAACCGTTGGGGGCAAATAATTTTTGTTAGTGATGATCTTACTAAAGGCTGGGACGGAACTTATCAAGGTGAGCCAGTGCAAGACGGAGTGTATACTTGGACGGTTGATTTAAGTATAAACGAGAGTGGTGATATTTACCGACATACCGCAGGCGGGCAAGTGCATTTGATTAGGTAATAACTCACTGGCGCTGGTTCGAGCGTCTGCTCGTGCCGAAAATAATAGAGCATTCGCTCTTTGTCAAGTTTTCAACACCCCTTCATCTTCTTTTCTTCCTCTCGACAGGTTAAAACCTGCCGCTATTCATACCCTATCGGGGTTGCCGAAAGGTATGAATAGCATCGGTTTTCAAACCGATGGAAAAGAGCTACTCAACTGATTATTTGGGGTTAGTTAACTAAAAATTATCCGAATGTATAATAAGGTATAAGTACACACAAGGGAGACAACTCAAGTTATAGTTTTGACAAAATACTCAAAAAAACCAACGGCTTTTGCTGGCTCGAGCGTCCGCTCGTGCCGAAAATAATAGAGCGTCCGCTCTTTGTCAAGTTTTCGACACCCCTTCATCTTCTTTTCTTCCTCTCGACAGGTTAAAACCTGCCGCTATTCATACCCTATCGGGGTTGCCGAAAGGTATAAGTAGCATCGGTTTTCAAACCGATGGAAAAGAGCTACTCAACTGATTATTTGGGACTAGTTAACTAAAAATTACCCGAATGTATACTTAAGGTATAAGTACCCACAAGGGAGACTATTCAGGTTACAGTTTTGACAAAATACTCAAAAAAACCAACGACTTTTGCTGGCTCGAGCGTCCGCTCGTGCCAAAAATAATTGAGCATCCGCTCACTTTTAAGATTAAGTGAGTGTTCACTCACTTTTGTATAAAACGGTATAAATTGACTGTAAAAAGAGAAAAAAGAAGTGAGTACTCACTCACAAAGACCCATTCTTAATACTCTGGACGTTTAAAAATCTCAGCGTAAATAATAGCTTTTCGTGCATCAAAATCATCCATACTAAACCTATCCTCAACAGCTTCAATTGTTGATGTTTCTTTGGCTTTATGATCCATTACGGTATGTAATTCGCGACCGGCTTTAAGACTATCTATAGATTTTTGCTCGTAGTTAGTAGGAGGAGTTTGCCCGTATTTAAGGTTTTTAAGCGTTTCGTTATATTTCTTCAACGCCTCTACATCGTTTTGACTGTAATCAACCACAGGGCGGGTAGGTATTTGTTCTAAAGGCTCTACTTCCTCATCGTAATCATCATCGTACGTATCGTAAGGAGATTCTTTTACTTCATCAGCAAGTTTTCTATAGTTTTTTTCAGGTTCGGGCTGAGTGTATTCAACAGGTGGTTGTGGCTTAGGTTCTTCGGTTTTGCCCATCATACGCTCGGCCATACGGCGTATCTCATCCTCTAAAGAAACATCAGGGTCGCTGTTTTCCTGCTCCCTATCTTTTTTCTTCTTATTAAGAATACTAGAAACAATAGAAAAAACAATTAAGATTGCAAGGTATAAGAGGTTATCCATTAGTACCTCAAAAATACAGCTTATTTAATTGAAACCCGAAAAAAAATATACCCTGCTGCTAGGTAGCAATATGGGCGATAGTATAAACTACCTTACTACTGCTGTTGAAGAAATTGAGGACACCGTTGGGCACATTACCTGCAAAACCACTGTGCATCAAACGCCTGCGTGGGGCAAAACAGACCAACCTGATTTTTATAATATGGCATTGGAGGTTGAAACAGACTTGAACCCTTTGCAACTATTAGATAAAACCCAAACTATTGAAAACAAGCTTGGACGGGTACGCACTGAGAAATGGGGGGCACGCACGCTTGATATTGATATTTTGTACTGTGGCGATTTGGTATTGAACGATGAACGCCTTACCATACCCCACCCCTATTTGCATCAACGCAAGTTTACCCTTGATTTATTGGTAGAGCTAAACCCTGATTTTATGCACCCTGTATTGGGTAAAACGAATTTGGAGTTGCAAAAAGAAGTACTATAATTTGCTGTTAATGAAGAAAACTTAACACCCGCTTAAACCATCCTTTTGTAATATTGTTTAAACATTAAATAGAAAAAGTAATGAATAAAGTTTGGATTATAACAGGCTGCTCAACAGGCTTTGGCCGCGAGTTGGCAAAATTGACCTTGGCACAAGGTTACCGTGTTGGTGTTGCATCACGCAATACCGATGATGTAAAAGACATTGTAGAAAACTACCCCGAAACTGCTATTGCGCTAAAACTGGATGTTACAAAATTGGATGAAATAAAAACATCGGTAGCACAGGTAAAAGAAAAATTCGGCCGTGTAGATGTATTGGTAAACAATGCAGGTATAGGCTATTTTGGAGCTGTTGAAGAGAGCGAAGACGACCAAGTACGCCGTATGTTTGAAATTAACTATTTCGGGTTGGCAAACATGACTACCGAAGTGTTGCCCATAATGCGTGCACAACGCAGCGGACATATTATTAATATTGCTTCTATTGGTGGTTTGGTTGGTTTCCCTGCTGTGGGACACTATAACGGGACTAAGTTTGCCGTTGATGGTTTATCAGAAGCATTGGCAAAAGAAACTGCACCTTTGGGTATTAAAGTAACGGTAATTTGCCCTAGTGGTTTCCGTACCGACTGGGCAGGACGTTCGGCCAATAATAGTGCTATTGTAATAGACGATTATAAAGAAACTGCACACACCAACCAAAACACTATACGCGGATATAGCGGCAACCAAGCAGGCGACCCTGTACTTGCTGCAAAAGCTATAATAAAAGTTAGCGAGACAGAAAACCCTCCCTTGCATTTATTGCTTGGAAAAGCAGCACTAATGGGTGCACGCGCCAAACTGGATATATTGAAAAAAGATTATGATGCTTGGGAAGAAACCACCGTTGGTGCTGATGCTCCTGCGGCACACCGTGCATAAGTAACGCACTTAAAAGAAAAGCCCCTTGAAATAAATTTCAAGGGGCTTTTTTATTATGTATTCAACCCAAAAAGGGTTTTAAAATCTATTTCAGTCATTTACAAACGATTGTCTTAATCGCGTTAAACGTAGTGCAGATATTATCTCTCCTTATTTGATTGTGAGAGAATAGATGCCGCTAATGACTTTGTATCTTCATCATACTCATCGCTTTTTAACACATTAGAAGCTATGGTCTCCATTTCCTTCCCTGTTTGGTTATCTGTATGTGTTTGAGACAATACCGATGCTGCAAGTTTCTTAGCTATATCAGAAGAGTTTTCATTACCTAAAATTTTTGCGGCAAGTGTTGCCATCTCTTCACCTGTTCTTTTTTTATTTTCTTCCATGTGTCTAAAATTAATAGTAACCAAAGGTAGCCGGTAATCAATTGAACAAACTTCTATATATTAAGTCATAAAGAAAACCTACTTATAACAGAGAATTGGAAATCTTAATCTTAACGTGAGTTCGGAATAATAGATTATATAATGCGTTGTCTATAAGAATATTAACATTTTTTTAAATAGGGTTAAAAACCTATTCTATCGAAAATTACAGTCTGCAAGACGACTTAAGTCGTCTTGCAGACTGTAATAGCTACAGCAGTGGGTTTTAACCCGCTGTAAATGGAGTTTTTTATCTCGAACTCAAGTTTATCTTAATTCAAGCATTCCCGCACACGATTGGTATAGTCACGTAGTGCAGTTTTTAGGTCTTTGCCATTTTGTTCCATATCCTGCTTTATTGTCATAGCAGCATACGAGTGTGTCAGTTGCTCGCCTTCGTCTTCACCCGCAATTTCAATAGCAGGTAAATTTCCCTCGGAAATAGCAGCTTCAGCAGCCTCTAATTCAGCAAGGGTATAGGTTTCAACCAGTTTTTTTATTACAGGTAGTTTCATTTTACAATTGTCATTAAACAGTTATCATACATCAATTTGCAAACCTGCAAATCATCATATAAGCATATTTACTAGGCTATGCCTTGTATCATCTTATCTACCACATCTTCTTTCGATGTAAAATCGGCAGTAACTAACTCACCATCTTTAAACACAGCAAAAGTAGGAAGGTTTTGTACACCCACTAATTTACGTGCTTCAGGATTGGTTTCAGCGTTTACATCCAAAAATTTAACGCCCTTGTACTCATCCTTCTCGCTCATGCGATTAAATTTTGGAGCAAATAAACGGCAGTTACCACACCAATCGGCGTAGAATTTCACTGCTACTCTATCGTTATTCTTAAGTTCGTCAAAAAACTCAGCGTCTGTTACTTTAGTTACCATAATAGTGCAAAAATATATTCGGTTTAGTATAAACCAAATATATGCCATTATTGTTTGAACAATAATTAACTGCCAAATCAAAAAGTGCAGCACTATTTTTGGTAGTACAAACTCGTTTAAGTTCTCACAATAACTTGAAGCTATAAAGAACATCACATGATAGGATTTAGATTTAGTCAATATATTCCCAAAGACGACCAAAGCTCTTTTGACAAGCTGTTTAGCATATTTAAAGAACTGTTGGTATATACTAGCGGAGAGGTAAGCGAAGCATTGGACTGGATGAACCAACTTGACCGCGAATACAACCTTACTACTGATGAATATGGTATGGGCGATTTTATTGAAGACCTGAAACGCTTGGGATATATACAGGATGATGGCGACGGTGAGGGTGGCTTTTCTATTACTTCAAAAACTGAACAGACTATTCGCAAAGACTCTCTTGACCAAATTTTTGGTAAACTTAAAAAATCGAAGCAAGGCAACCACAAAACCCAGTTTACAGGCAAAGGCGACGAGCCTAGCAGCGATACACGCGAGTTTAGGTTTGGTGATGGGCTAGATCAAATATCGATGACGCAATCCATAAAAAATGCCCAAATAAATCACGGTACGGATGATTTTAAACTTACCGAGGGCGATTTGGAAGTAGTAGAGCAAGAGTTTAAAGCCCAAACCAGCACGGTGCTAATGATTGACATTAGCCACAGCATGATTTTGTACGGGGAAGACCGTATTACTCCTGCTAAAAAAGTGGCTATGGCTTTGGCTGAATTAATCACTACCCGCTACCCAAAAGACACGCTTGATATTATAGTTTTTGGTAACGATGCTTGGAAGGTGGAAATTAAAGACCTCCCCTATTTACAAGTCGGGCCTTACCACACCAATACAGTTGCAGGTTTAGAATTGGCAATGGATATACTGCGCCGACGTAAAAACCCAAACAAGCAAATTTTTATGATTACGGATGGAAAACCCACTTGCTTAAAAGAACCCAAAGGCTACTACCAAAACAGTTTTGGCCTCGACCGTAAAATCATCAACAAAACACTAAACATGGCGGCTCAATGCCGCAGAGTGAAAATACCCATCACTACTTTTATGATTGCCCAAGACCATTACTTGCAGCAATTTGTAGAAGAATTTACCCGTGTAAACAACGGCAGAGCTTTCTACACCAGCCTGAAAGGATTGGGCAACTACATTTTTGAAGATTTTGAGAGGAATAGGAGGAAAACAGTACGCTAAATATTAGATGTGGGATGTGAGAGATGGGATGTGGGGACGTTGAATATACTTAATACTAATTTGTTTTAATGAAAAACTATAAGGAACTGGATGTTTGGATAAATAGTAGAGCACTTGTAAAAGAGGTATACCTTATAACAAAAGCTTTTCCTAAAGAAGAACAATACGGTATTATAAGTCAAATGAGAAGAAGTGCAGTGTCTGTACCTGCTAATATTGCGGAAGGACATGGCAGAAATCATGATAAGGATTCCATCCAATTCTTTCATATTTCTCGTGGCTCATTATACGAATTAGAAACACTAATAATATTAGCTACTGATTTAGAATATATAAATGAAAAAATAACCGTAGAACTTTTAATAAAAATTGAAACCTGCCGTAAATTATTAAACGGCCTAATAAGATATTTTGAAAATAAAGGGGTAAAATAACGAGTTGAAGCCCCACATCACACCTCTCACATCCCACATCAGAAAATATAACAAACAATGAACAAACCAACAACCTTAGGAGAATTAAAAAAACAAGGCTATACCTATAAATCTGTTAAAGATGAACTTCGCTCTAATCTGATTACCAAGATTAAGAAAAAAGAAAACGTGTTTGAAGGCATTATAGGCTACGAGGATACTGTAATACCCGAAATTGAACGCGCTATACTTTCAAAACACAATATAAACCTGCTAGGGCTTCGCGGACAAGCTAAAACACGCATTGCCCGACAAATGGTGAATTTACTTGATGAATATGTACCAGTTGTAGCAGGTAGTGAAATAAACGACGACCCGTTCCATCCTATTTCACGCTACGCAGTCGATTTGGTTGCTGAAAAAGGTGATTCTACACCCATTGAGTGGCTGCACCGCAGCGAACGCTATGGCGAAAAACTAGCTACTCCTGATGTTAGTGTGGCCGACCTTATTGGTGATGTTGACCCTATAAAAGCTGCTACACTAAAAATAAGTTATAGCGACGAACGCGTGATACACTTTGGTATTATTCCCCGCAGTAACCGAAGCATATTTGTTATTAACGAGTTGCCCGATTTGCAACCCCGCATACAAGTAGCCCTATTTAATATTTTACAAGAAGGCGATATACAAATACGTGGTTTTAAATTACGCATGCCCTTAGATATTCAGTTTGTATTTACTGCCAACCCTGAGGATTATACCAATCGTGGTAGTATAGTTACCCCGCTAAAAGACCGTATCGGTAGCCAAATTATTACCCATTATCCTAAGGATGTAAAAACGGCAATGAGTATTACCCAACAAGAGGCTAAAATAAATGCAGGACAAGAAAATATAAAAGTACCCCAATTAGCTCAGGAGCTTTTAGAGCAAATAGGTTTTGAAGCCCGCAACAGCGAATATATTGACCCTAAAAGCGGGGTATCGGCACGTTTAAGTATTAGTGCTTACGAAAATCTTATTAGTACTGCTGAAAGACGTATTCTGCTTTCGGGTGAGAAAGAAACAACCGTCCGCATCAGCGATTTTGCAGGCGTTGTACCTGCCATTACCGGCAAAGTAGAGCTGGTATACGAAGGAGAGCAAGAAGGCGCGCACATTGTGGCTCAAAACCTTATCGGCAAAGCCATTCGTACATTATTGTTGCAATACTTCCCAAGTCCTGAAAAACTGAAAAAGAAAGGCTCACCTGCCAAAGCCGACCCTTATGCTACCATAGCCCACTGGTTTGCCGATGAAAATGTGCTGGACATAATGAATAACGCCACCCAAAAAGAATACTGGGCAGCTTTGCAAAATGTTGAAGGCTTGGAAGATTTTGTAAAACAACAGTTTCCCAAGCTAAGCCATGATGAACGCCTATTGTACATGGAATTTGTTCTGCACGGGTTGGCCGAATACAGCCGACTAAGCAAAAATGAGCTGGTACAAGGCAGCCGCTTTAAAGACCTGTTTAGCAGCTTTATTGACCCTAATCGCTTTATTGCCGATGACGACGAAGGTATGGAAGGCTTGAATTAATTTTTTGGTAGCCTAATTTTCAAAGCCATTCCAAAAGGATAATCTAGCATTTCTAAACTTATTATTTTATTACCAATAACCCATAATCTTCCTTCCCATTTCATATCATCCAGAGATTGATTTTCACTCTCTGGATGATATTTACCTCTTCTAAAATGATCACTTCCTAGTTGGTCAACAACGCCATTAACTATTGACGAAATTTCTGTTAAAAAATAGGCTTTTGAATAGTTTTTTGGGTTTTTATAAAGAGTTATGATTGTTTTATTTAGGAAGTGTGTAATTTGCATTCTGTTAAAATAATTAACCAAATAGATATCAAACTTATAAATATCAACAGGGTTAAATTCGTCATCCCAAGACCTAGATATCACAAAACCTTGTGTAATTTCATTATTAACAGTTTCAAGTAAATTCAGCTTTATACCACCTTTAAGATATGCTTTTTGGTAAAATTTTGTTATAAATTCACTACTCTTACAAACTTTGGTTTCTATGTTAAAATGCTTGTATAATAACTTTGATTTTTCATAAGTATTATTGTCATCAGTAACAAAAAAATCACAATGCGCACCAAAAAAAGAATGATAAGAGTCTTGAATTAGGTTATTGATTTTTTTATCGCAGTAAAAACCCAAGTAATCCAAGGCAATAAAATGTTCAGAAAACACTCTTTGGTATGATTTTGTTTCTCCATCTCCTGTATTTGCAGAGATAAGTTCTTGCAATTCCTCAAATGTTTTCTTGTATGGGGACTTTAATAACCTTCTATTCAAGTCAAAAAAAACATCAATAGAATTTTTATAGTCATGATTAAGATTGTATTCATTTAACACTGAATTTCTCAATCCCGTATAAAGTTTATCATCATGAGCTAAGGCATCAAAAACTGTTAAAAAACCATTAAACAAATTTTCGAAGTTTGAGTTCTCAATAAAACTTTCAAAATACTTCTCTAAAAACCCAAATTTCTCTGGAATTTCCTCAAATCCAGCATTAAAAATTGGCTCTCTTATCTTTTTCAGAAAATCTTTAAACTCAATATCTTCTCCAACATCATAAATATCATCGTCAAATAATCCCGTAAGTGTTGTTGGTCTTTCTATGTTGTTTTCAATTAAATAAAAAAAGTAATCTTTAACATCATAGACACTTGCTTCAGTAGTACCTTTCTTATAATCAAAAATTAAGGCATTATCTTTTGTTATTAGCTTAATATTTTCGATATCTATCATAGACATCTCTTTACCCTTACCTCCTTGCTTATAACTTACAGATAAATCGTTCAAATGGGCAAAAGAGTAAGGGATTAAAAGAATATCTGAATATGAATTTAATATCTTTTTAAGAGATTTATATGGTTCCTCGACATCCCCTAATCTCTTTAAATAAGAAAATATATTCCAATCAAGATATACTCTAATCATATAGTCTAATATAAAAATATTAATCTTGTTTTTTTTACATATTGCTAAAAAGAATACTGGGCAGCTTTGCAAAATGTTGAAGGCTTGGAAGATTTTGTAAAACAATTTTACCCAAAACTAAACCACGACGAAAGCCTATTGTACATGGAATTTGTTCTGCACGGGTTGGCCGAATACAGCCGACTAAGCAAAAATGAGCTGGTACAAGGTAGCCGCTTTAAAGACCTGTTTAGCAGCTTTATTGACCCTAATCGCTTTATTGCCGATGACGACGAAGGTATGGAAGGCTTGAATTGACATGGCATCACTAAAGGATTGTCTTTGTTTTGCTGATTTCTATGGTAAAATCAGTTGACACAAACGAGACAAGTTTCTTCATCACCCTGAACTCTTTCTATGGTCTCATAAATATTCGTACTAAATTTACAACGAGATACCGAAACGAGTTCAGGATGACTGTTTCACACTTAGCCTTACAAAAAAACGTTGAAAGGTAAAATCCTCACTCCTTCCGCCTGTTAGGTGTGTATACAGCCCCCAGCCTAAAATCAAACAAGTTAACATCTAACCCAAACGAAAAATTACGTTTCGATATTCCCCCCACATCTACCCAACTGGGCACAATAGTTTGTGTAGCATATAGGTTGCCTATATTTACCGTTAGCTGCCACATAGGAGTTACGTTTATGTATATACCCGGGTTAATATTAAGGCTTGCTATACGTATAGGGTATCTTAGTTTCACATCGTCAAATACAGTATCTCCTACCGAATTAAAAAAACGAGTACTATACCATGTATTGCCTGCTTTTAATTGGCCTTGTACAAAAAAGCCCACGATATTGCGTTCGTTCACCGCATAGTATCTACGTACACCAATTCCAATCTGTGCAGTTGTTATTGATATATAGCTTCTTTGCTCTCGCTTTCCTGTAATATCATCCAACAATAAATCGGTACCCGTGCTGTTATAAGCTACATCTGCTATACCATATAGTAACATCCTTTGGGTTACAAACTTTCCACCTATTGCACTAATATTAAAACCTGTGCTTAAGTTATCGCTAAACGCATTAGTCGATCGGCTAACATTATTGCGCGAGTTAACAAAAGAAAATTCGCCTCCCAATGCCCATTGCCCTGTTTGATATTGAGCATTAACTGCCGTAACAGATGCTATTATTATAAAAAATATACTTAGTACTCTATTCATTGTCAGAAATAATTAAAAAATTAACCCCTATATAAAAGCCGCGTGCAATATTGGTAAAACTAATCGTGTGCTTGTCTTGCTTGCTTATAGGGGTATTATCCCGCACCACTTTTTGATACTCGTAAGTATATGTAAATGGATTAATACCCGCAGTTATACTTAGGTTGGGTTTAGCAAAATACTGTACACCGGTTATATAATTAAGTGTCAAAAATTTACGTCGCTCTTGCTGAGGTTTATTTTCAGAAAACAGTGAAGCCAGTCTATCACCCTCGTTTATTGTCCCCCAATGCGGTTCAAGAGTATTCACCCAAAAAAGTTTATCGTTAATTGGGTAATAATACGAAGCATAAAAACCAAAACTAAACTTTAGTTTAAACGACTGTTGCACAATATCAAATTTATTACCTGCACTATCACGTTTCACAAAACTTGAGGTTGAACTTGCATAATCGACACGAGTAGAAAAGCCGCCAAAAATACGCGGCGTAAAAAACAACCCCACCTGTGGGGCAAACTTAAAACTGTTTTCCGTTAAAGTCCCATTAGTAGGGTTATCCGGCAACTGTCCCCGTTGTCTGTTAAACGATAAACTACCACCCAACAAAAAATCACCACTTTTAGGTTGTGCAATAGCTGCAACGCCTGTTAACATCAAAAACAACACTAACCCTAGCTGTTTCAATGTCAGCATCTTACTTATATTTTTATTTAAATTTGCCTTTTCTTCTTGCACTTAAAATTCTGTTTTTAACGTTAATATATCATTCCCTTAAACCTTTTTTATAACTTACAAGCTGTAAAAGCCATTCCGTTTGTCCTATGATTAACAAATACAGTACCCGTTTTATTGCTTTGCTATGTTTTGCCCTATTGGTGGGCTGTTCTCGCAACCCCAAAAATATGGTTAGCTATGTAAAAAACTTTAACCAAAGCATACAAACCCAGCAAAACCTAATTTTCACTTTTAATAACGATATAGTTGCCGCCGAACAAGTAGGCGATTGGGACAGTACTGAATATTTGGAAATAGACCCTCCCGTAAAAGGTCGCTTCCGTTGGGCAGCACAAAACGAGTTAGTTTTTTCACCTGCACAAGGCTTTTTACCAAGTACCGAATATACAGCCGAATTTACCAAAAAGGTACTAGCCAAAGCCGAAAACAAAAAACTGTATTTGGGCGATGAATATAAAGAACTGAAATTTCATACAGATTATCTTGCCCCGCAAGATATAAGCGGCTTTTGGGCTAAAGGAAAAAACGGAGGTGTTGTTATACGTGTAGGTATTAACTTTAATTACAGTATTGACCCAAAGCAGCTTAAAAACCTGCTAAAAATTAAAATTGGTGGCGAAGATGCCACTTTTAACATAGATAATGCCGATGCAAGCGGCGAGGTATTTATAAGTATAAACGCTGCAAAATTTGGTAAAGAGCAATCCATAATAAATGCTAAATTTTTAAAAGGAATACAAATTGCGGGTGGCGACTACAAAACAGAACAAGAGTTTGAGCTTTCGCAAGTACTTCCATCCCGCTACGAGTTACAAATAACAAGTGTAGAAAGTGGGTTTAAGGATAATAAAGGTTTTGTGCAAATTGTTACCTCGCAGGAGATTGAAGGCGAAAATCTAGCCAATGCCTACAATATTGAGCCACAAATAGACACCAAAGCCGAAGTAACCGAAAACGGATTTTTAATTACGGGTGATTTTTTGGTAAACAATACCTACACCCTCACCCTAAAAAAGCAATACTTAAAAGGTACTATTGGCGGTGTATTAAAAGAAAATTACACCAAACAACTGTTTTTTGGCGAGATGCCCCCCAGCATTAGTTTTAAAAACAAGAAAGCTATTTACTTAAGTAAATCGGGCAGTAAAAACATTGGTATTGATATAGTAAGTGTGCCCGAAGTGAACATAAAAGTTTACAAAATATACGAGAACAACATATTGGCCTATATGCGTAATAATAGCTATAACGACTATTATTATGATGATTACTACGACGATGGTTATACCACCAACGAGACGTATAATACCGATGGTAACGGACATTACAGCAGTGTGGTAATGGAACGTACCATTAAAACTGCTGATTTGCCTAAAGTAAACGGCATTACAGCCTTTAACCTCGATATGCCCAAAGTAGATGATTTTAAAGGAATTTACTTAATATCAGTAGCATCAAAAACCGATTATTATTTAAGTGCCACCAAGCTGGTATCGGTATCAGATATTGGTATGATAACCAAAATGTGTGATAACGATTTGTTTGTTTACACCAACTCAATACTTACTGCACAAGCAATGGGCGATGTTGATTTGCACATAATAAGCAACAACAACCAAGATGTATTGCAGGTGAAAACGGACAGCAAAGGCATAGCCATTGTAAAAGACTTTAAAAGCAAGCTGAAACACTTTAGTGTGGGTATGATAACCGCCAAAAAAGGCGAAGATTTTAACTACTTGTTGTTAAGCCAAACACAAGTAGAAACATCGCGTTTTGAAGTAGGCGGAAAACACGAGCACCAAACAGGCTTGGATGTATTTGTATACGGCGATAGAAATATATACCGCCCTGGTGAAAAAGTACACTTTAACGCCATAGTGCGCAATACCAAGTGGGAAGCCGTAGCCGATATACCCTTAAAAGTAAAACTGATAATGCCCAATGGCAAAGAGTACAATGCCATACGTAAAAACACCAGTAAACAGGGCGCTGTTGATGGTACATTCGAGATTTCAACCTCAGCCGTAACAGGTAATTATACCCTTGAGGTATACAACGGTAACGATATACTATTGGCATCAGAAGGGATAAATATTGAAGAGTTTATGCCCGACCGTATAAAAGCTACCCTTACTACCGATAAAGCATCGTACTACCTCACCGATAAAGTTTCGGCTACATTAGAAGCTGTTAATTACTTTGGCCCCCCTGCCGCTAACCGTAACTATGATATTGATTTACAACTAAACCGTAAATACTTTAGCCCCAAAAACTACAAAGACTATAACTTTTATATCCAATCCAACCAATCGTTCAATCAGGTATACCGAGAAGGAAAAACTAATGATGCAGGGCTTGCCCATGAAATTTTTAGTATAAGTGCAGACTATAGAGATATGGGCGTGCTTGAAGGAAAACTATACGCCACTGTTTTTGATGAAAGCGGACGACCTGTGAACCGTGTGAAACGCTTTGATATTTACACCCAAAAAATAATGTATGGCATCCACATGGATGAGTATTACCTCACCACCAACCAACCCATGCAAACCAAATTGGTAGCTTTGGATAAAAACGAAAAACCTGTACGCGGTGCAAAAGCAATTGTTGAAGTAATACGCTACGATTGGCAAAACATACTTACCAATAACTCATCAAACTACCGTTATACATCACGTCGAATTGAAAAACTAATGGAAAGCAAAACCGTAACCTTTAGCAACGGAGAGGCTTTGTTTACCTACATTCCACCTGTATCGGGCAGTTACGAGATTAGGGTAAAACGCGAAGGTGCTACGCGCTACGTTAGCTCTGATTTTTATGCTTATCGTTGGGGAAATACCCTATCTACCTCGTTTGATGTAAATACCGAAGGCAGTGTTGATATAGTTTTTGATAAAGAAAAATACGAAGTAGGAGACAAAGCCAAAATATTGTTTAAAACCCCATTTGTAGGTAAACTGCTAGTAACCGTTGAGCGTAATGGTATATACGAACATAGAGTGATTGAAACCGATAAAAAATCGGCTGAGATAGAACTAAATATAAAAGAAGAATACCTGCCCAACGTATACATATCGGCCACCCTTATAAAACCACTCGAAAACAGCAATATACCTCTAATGGTGGCACACGGCTACGCCAGTCTTGATGTAGAAAAGAAAAGCAGCATTTTACCTGTTGAGATTGTAGCCGTAGAAAAATCACGGTCATCGACAAAACAAAAAATCACCGTAAAAACCAAAGCCGAAAGCGGTATAGAGGTTACCATAGCCGTAGTTGATGAAGGCATTTTAGCCCTAAAAAACTACGGTACACCCAACCCGCACGCCTATTTTTATGCGCGCCGCGCCCTTGCCGTACTTAGTTATGATTTATACCCGTTTCTATTTCCTGAAATGACGCAAAACAGCAGTACGGGCGGTGATGGCTACGACCTTGAAAAACGAGTGAACCCACTAAGTAACAATCGTGTAAAACTAATGGCCTATTGGAGTGGAATATTAACCACCAACAGCAGTGGCGAAGTAAGCTACGAGATTGACCTTCCTAAATTTAGCGGCGATTTGCGCATAATGGCCGTAGCCTACAAAAACAAATCCTTCGGATCGTCAAGTAAAAATATGAAGGTAGCCGACCCGTTGGTAGTAACCACAGGCCTTCCCCGTTTCTTCTCCCCCGGTGATGAAATTACAATGCCTGTAAACATTAGCAATACCACCGCCAAAGAAGCAGCAAGTGCAGTAAAAATAAGCGTTAGTGGTCCTGTAGAAATAGTAAGTGGCGATAACCAAAACGTTAGCGTAGCTGCCAATAAAGAAAACCTTGTATTGGTGAAATTAAAAGCCAAAGCCCAAATAGGCGAAGCCAAAATAACCGTTAGCGTAAAAGGATTGGGAGAAACTTTTACTGATGAAACAGAAATAACTGTGCGTCCTACAACATCACTGCTAAAAACTTCCGTATCAGGGCAAATGAAGGCAGGCGAAACCAAAACACTGGTGATGGATAACGATTATATCCCATCATCAGTAGAAAGTAAATTGGTGGTAAGCAAAAACCCTTTGACTGAGTTTATAAACAATTTCGACCATCTTTTAGGTTACCCGCACGGCTGTGTTGAGCAAACCGTATCAAAAGCATTTCCTCAGCTATACTTTGCCGATTTTGTGAAGAGTGCAGGCATAAAAAACAAAATACAACTGCGTGATGGTGATAACGAGATGAACCCTAACTATAACGTGCGCGAAGCTATACGCAAACTGCAAGGTATGCAGCTATACAATGGCGGTATGAGCTATTGGGCAGGTGGTTATAACGAATCGTGGTGGGGCTCGGCATACGCAGCCCATTTCTTGCTAGAAGCTGAAAAAGCAGGCTACGATGTAGATAATAATGTACTTAATCGCCTGTTAGAATATCTAAACTATAAAGTAAACGATAAAGACCTGGTAAAATACCGCTACTACAGCGCGCAAGAAAGCGGAGGGTATGCGTATATATACAAAGAGTATGTACCCCGCGAGGTAATATACAGCCTATATGTACTTAGCCGTGCAGGACGACCCAACCGCCCTACCATGAATTATTATAAAGGCAAAAAACACCTGCTCACTACCGATGCAACTTACCTATTGGCAGGTGCATACTCACTAATAGCCGATAGAGCCTCGTTTAAAGAACTAATACCTAAAGAGTATGTAGAGTACGACCAATGGCAAAGCACCGGCGGCAGTTTCTACTCACCCACCCGCAACCTAGCCATCTCACTACTTTCTTTGGTAGAAAGCGATGCCAACCACCCGCAAATACCCGTATTGGCACGCAACCTTTCGCAGCAATTGCGCACCAGTCGCTACCTAAACACGCAAGAGCTTACTTTTGGTTTCTTGGCATTGGGCAAACTGGCTCAAAATGCTAACAAGGCCAATGTATCGGCCACTATAAAAGTAAACGGCAAAATAGTAGGCAATTTTGCCAACCAAGATGTTACTATACCGCACAGCAAACTAAAAGGACAAGATGTAACCATAACCAGTAGCGGTAACGGGCAATTGTATTACTATTACGAGACCGAAGGACTAAGCAGCACAGGCAAATATGTTGAAGAAGACAATTACCTGCGTGTGCGCAAAACCTTCTTTAACCGTTTTGGGCGACAAATTAGCGGTAATACCTTTAAACAAAACGACCTTATAGTGGTGCGTATATCTATTGCCGAACTGCAAAATGTTGATGTAGAAAACGTAGTAATAACCGATATGCTACCCGCAGGCTTTGAAATAGAAAACCCTCGCATAAGTGAAGGCCGTGATTTCGATTGGACGAGCAACCGTATTCACCCTGAGCATTTTGATGTGCGTGATGATCGTATTAATTTTTACCTAGATCCATCGAGTACTGAAAAGTATTTGTACTACACCGTGCGCGCAGTAACTAGGGGAACATACAAAATGGGGCCTGTAAGTGCTGATGCTATGTATAATGGCGAGTACCACTCGTACAACGGTGCAGGTACTATTGTGGTTGAGTAAATATTAAACTAATTTTCCTTGTCATCCAGAGGTTCTCGAAGGATGACAAGGGATTTTTTCGTCATTGCGAGGTCTTCCGAAGCAATGACAACTTTGGGTAGTCATGCCGAACTTGTTTCGGCATCTCATTGGTATTGATTTTAGATTTTTTGATTACTAACCATTAAAATACTATGGCCTTAAATAATGTGGTGTACCTAATGTATATCTACTAAACTTAACTTCACAATTAGGTAGTTTCACACGAATTATGTCCATTTCATCCTTGCTTATTCTGGTATCGATAAGGTCTAATCTCCTCAACTTCTTTAGCTTTATCAACTCCTCAATAGGTAATTGCTCAATTTTAGTATCATTTAGTGCAAGCTCTTCTAAATTATCCAAATTTGATATTGCTAAGGGCAAAGATTTAATTGGGTTATGATTTAACAATAATCTTTTCAGATTCTTTAAACCAAAAATAGCTTGAGGGATATCATCAAATTTATTATAGCTCAAGTCCAATGCTTGTAGGCTATCTAAAACAAAAAAATCATCAGGAATACTTTTAAGTTTATTATGACCTAAATATAAAAAACTTAAGTTCTTCAACATAACTATTGAATCGGGAAGCCTCCTTAATTTATTGAATTTTAAGTCTAAACTTCTTAAATTCTTTAGATATGCTATATCATTAGAAATGCTCTTAAAATTACATTCGGAAAGCGATAACGCATTAAGTGTTGTTTGATGTTTTAATACCTGAGTCAAAAAATCAAACTTAATAGGGTTAGCATCAAGAGTAAGAGATTTAAGTTTAAGCTCGTTTATTCTACTATCAATATGTTTTAATTGCAAACCACTTAAATTCAAAGTAGATAGGTGCTTACAGTTACTTATTACAGTAAACATTTGGTTATGATGTAGTCTTTTGTTGTAACTAATATCAAGCACTTCAAGCTTCTCAAGTTGGGCAATTTCTTTATTTAAAATGCTAAGTTTATTATGGCTAATTTTAATAAATCGAGTATTTCTATTCTCATAAACCGCCTTTGGCAGATATTTAAACTTATTAAAATCTAAACTAATAATGGTTAAAGAGTCTTGTGAGGCTATACAATCAGGTAATTTATTCAGCTTGTTATGTGTTGCACTTATAAACCTTACACTTTTCATCTGGCATATCCTTTCATCAAGCTCTTCAATTCTATTAAAATCAATATATAGTTCTTTTATACTATTCATGGCATAAACAGAGTCTGGTATCTGTTGTAGACTTCCACTAGATAAGTCAACGAAATTGTTTTGAGCATTAACAATATTCCCAACTACAATAAACAGTAAATAGAATAATACTTTCGCTTTCTTCATTTTATACTTTTTTTATATTCAAATATTTATAGGATTAAAATCCTATTCTATCGCAATTACCTTTCATAAGGACGACTTAAGTCGTCCTTATGAAAGGTAATTGTAAAAGCGGTGGGTTTCAACCCGCCCTAAAATATCCCCCCAATACTAATACTTTGCAAACCCCGTAGTTTTTCTATTTTTGCTATCCCTCTAAAACAATGATATGAAGAAAATACTACTGATACTATTACTATTTGTTGCAGCCACAGCTACACAAGCCCAGCAGTTTGTATGCCACCCCTACGACGAAAGCCTTGCCCCGCGCGAGCATCCTGTTGATATACTTAAAATGAAACTGGAAGTTAGTTTCATCCCCGAACAAAAATTGGTAATGGGAAAAGTAAGCCACACCTTTACCCCTCTGCAAAAAGCTGTCGACAGCATATTTTTTGATGCACCTAGTATACGCATCAAAACTGCAAAACTGGATGGTAAGGACATTAAATTTACCAGTACAGCAACAGGTGTAGTAGTATACCCATCTCCTGTACTTACTTGGGATAAAGAATATACCCTTGTTTTTGAATACGAAGCTAACCCCAAACGAGGCATTTATTTTATAGGTTGGGATTTGCCCGAAACTACCACCAACACCAACCCTTGGCGCACCCGCCGTCAAGTATGGACGCAAGGGCAAGGGATAGACAATCGCCATTGGATACCCATGTACGATGATGCCAACGATAAGTTTATTACAGAAACAGTTATCACCTTTAACACCAAATACAAAGTATTATCAAACGGAAATAAACTGGCCGAAAAAGACAACGGCAACGGCACCAAAACATGGCATTATACTATGACCAAACCCCATGCGGGTTATCTGCTAATGCTGGGTATTGGCGAGTATGCCGTGCAAGAACGCAAAACCAAACGTGGCACACCACTACACTTTTATTACTACCCCGATTTGGCCGACCGTGCCGAACCTGTATACCGCCACAGCGAAGAAATGTTTGCCTTTTTAGAAAAAGAAACAGGCATTAACTACCCTTGGGAAAGCTACTCGCAAATAATGGTGCAAGATTTTATATACGGTGCTATGGAAAACACCACCGCTACCATTTTTGGCGACTTTTTTAATGTAGATAAACGCGCCTACCTCGATCGTAATTATGAAGGGGTAAACTGCCACGAGCTTACCCACCAATGGTTTGGCGATTATATAACCCATCGCAGCTTTAGCGAAATTTGGCTGCACGAAAGCTACGCAACCTATTTCCCCAAGCTGATGCTAAAAGAAAGCGAAGGAATAGAAGCCTACCAATGGGCTGAAAAAGCTGAAATGGACAGGGCACTTGAGGCAGGTAAAAAAGACAGCTATCCCATTCGCCACATAAAAGGCGGTTCGGCAAGGTCGTACCCCAAAGGGTCAACCGTTATTGCCATGCTAAAATACGTATTGGGCGAAGCTGAATTTAACCGTGCACTAAACCACTATATGAAAACCCATGCGTATAAAAATGTTGAAACCAACGATTTATACCAAGCTATACAAGATGTACTAGGTAAATCGCCCGATTGGTTTTTTGAACAATGGATATACAAAGGCGGCGAACCCCACTACCAAGTGAAATGGGAAGATATGGAGTTTGAAGACATTGATGATGATGCTTTAGAACGCATCACCCGCATTACCGTGAAACAAATACACGAACGAAATGATTGGACAGGCTTGTTTAAAATGCCTTTTGATATACAAGTGTATTATAAAGATGGCAGCCACACCACCCAACGTGCTTGGGTGCAAAACGAAACCGACGTAATAGATATACCCAACCCTAAAGATTTGGACGTGGCATATGTAATTTTTGATGCAGGCAACCATGTACTTAAAAATATCACTTTTGAACGCAGTTTTGAAGAACTAAGTCAGCAAGCATTAACGGCTGTTGAACCTATTGATCGCTATCTTGCTTTGCTTGAATTGGATAAAACCTCAATTGATAAAAAACGAGAACTACTTCAAAAAATATATAGTAGCGAAAGTTTTTACGGGATGCGTGCCGAAGCCGCAAAACAATTGGCTAATGACACAAAAAGTACTGAGTATATCAAAAAAGCATTGGCTGATAAAGATGTACACGTGCGCAAAGCTGCGCTTAGTGCCACAACAACCATCCCTGCCGATTTACTGCCCAACTTTGAGGCTTTGTTAAAAGACTCATCGTACAACGTTGTTGAAACTGCTTTAGTGAAACTTTGTGAACAATACCCTGATTTAACTGAACGCTTTTTAGAACCTACTAAAAACGATATTGGGATGAATAATGCAGTGCGTATAGTGTGGCTTGAAAAAGCGGGTACAGTAAGCAATACCGCTAAACAAGAGCATTGGAAACAAATTGCTGCATTTGCAGGTGCTGAGTATGAATTTCGTACTCGTATAAATGCTTTTGATGCCCTAAAACGTCTTAATTATTTTGACGAACTTACCTTTAAAAACCTGTTAAATGCCAGCGTATCGCCCAACGGTCGTTTGGCTGCACCTGCATACAGTGCACTAGATTATTTTGCTAAGCAATCGGCCTATCAAGCCAATATAAGGGTGTACCTTAAACTGTTAAAACCAACTGATGATGAAGCAAAAGTTATAACCCGTTTGGGCTTATAATCTGACAAAAACATAATAAAAAAGGATTGAAGAAAACTTCAATCCTTTTTTTTGTTTACAGAGGATATATTTTCCGTCTTATTTCTTTTCAGAATTGGTATTGAGACGTTGAAAGCCCAACAACTCGTGGTAATCTAAAAATTGGTTACGTACATAGTAAAATATATAGTAATCGTTTTCGGTATTCATAAAATTACCTTCGGTAAAAACAGTTTCAGGCAATTGGGTTAAGTCTTTCGGCTGAGTAACATACATATAATCGTAATACCCTTGTTTTAGTAACGCTTTACCTTGATAGGCTTTTATCTCAGGATTATACGTCATTTTAAACTGCTCTTGTACACGCCAATCAGTCAACTCGCCCATTATATACACACTATCAGGAAAAGGGTTTTCGCTTTCCAGTGTAAAGTACACCCATGTATAATCACCATCAATATTGCCGTTATTACCGTCGCGGTTTTCAATTACTCGTCGTCCATTAAAATCAACAATATTTATGTGGCGTTTAAAAGCACGAACTTCATCTTTTAGCAAAACGCTATGGTATACACCGTTTTCAAAAAACTTCTTCTCCACATTCATACTGGCAAAGCGCAGGCTTCGTGTATCATAAAACCTAAACTCGTTTATCCCGCCAAATACATTCTCTTCTTCATAGTTATACGTTAGGTCGGTGCCGTTTACAAACTGAGGTTTTAAACCAGTAATGGCATTGTTTTGCCAATAGTTTTGTATCACCACCACACGGGTATCTTGAAAAGGGTTTACCACCAAGTAGTTTTTGGTGTTGGCCACAAAATCCACTTCTTGTTTGTTAAACCTGTAATCAGGGCGAGTAGCAGGGTGCACATTTCCGGTAACACCTATTTTGTTATCTAAAAGATAAAAGCGGCGGGTAAGTACAAGGTCGTTCTCATCAAAATTGCGGTATATTTTTAGCAAATAATTGCCTGATATTTTTGGTTTAATATCAGCCGCAGGAAACTCTAATTGATAGTTTACATACTTTATATAGGTGTTGTTTGAGTAGGTAAACTTATCAATAGTGCCGTACATACTGCCTTCAAGGTATTGCATGGGTTGCAAATCGCTAGGTGTCCAATCGCTATTGCAGTGTACAAAAGTGTACTGAAAGTACTCGTTTCTATTGCCCAATTGGTCAAACAAAAGTGTTAGCTTATCGTTCGATTCCATACCCAAAACAGGCATGTGATCTTTGGTACTGGTTTGGTATAAAAGTATAGTACGTATCTCTTCTTCGTACACGTAGTTATCGTACCTAAGTTCTTTATCAACTTGGGCGCTAGCCCCCATAGCCATGCAAAGTAACAGACCAAACAAAATATACTTTTTCAAACGCGCTTGCTTTATTAGGTTTAGATGCTTTGCATCAATACAAAAACTTATCCTTCCAACGCTAACAGTTGCTCAAAAATTGCCTCGTAGCGTTTATTGGCTTCTTCAAGTTTAGCCAAAACTGCCGAGTATTCAGTATGTAAAGTAGCCAATTTTTGTGCATCGCTTACGTTTTCATCTTGTCCCATTTGGGTTTCAAGCGCTTCTTTTTCACTGTTTAGTTCGGCTACGGCTGCCTCGGCTGCTTCAAGTTCTTTGTTCAGCTTTTTTTGGTCGGCAGCGTTGTTATTATTTGCCGTAGTAGCTTTTTCTTTTGCAGGCTCGGCTTTTGACTTAGCTATTTTGGGCTGGGGATTGTTTTTCAATTCGGCCTCACGGCGTTTGCGCCATTCTTCGTATTCATCATACGTACCCACATATTCTTTTAGCTCATGATCTTCAATCCACCAAATTTTATTGGCTATTTGTGATACAAAGTGCCTATCGTGCGATACTACTATAAAAGTACCCTCGTATTGCTGCAAAGCCTGAATAAGTATATTTATACTTTGCATATCCAAGTGGTTGGTAGGCTCATCCAGTAGCAAAAAGTTGGCTTCACTTAGTAGCGTTTTTGCAAGAGCAACCCTTGCTTTTTCACCTCCCGATAGTACTTTAATTTTTTTGAAAACATCATCACCTGTAAACAAAAAGCAACCTAAAACTGTACGCAACTCTTGGTCTTTACGCTCAGGCGCAAAATGCTGCATTTCGGTTAAAATCTCGTAATCAAGGTTTAGCGATTCTAGCTGATGCTGGGCATAAAATGCTTCGCGCACATTATGACCTTTTTCGGCTTTGCCTTCTACTTGCTCTCTTTGGGTGATAATACGTAAGAGGGTAGATTTTCCCTTACCGTTGGCACCAATAAGTGCTATTTTATCACCTCTCACTATCTGACCGTCGGCTTTATTAAGTATCACATTGCTACCGTAACTTTTTGATACGTTTTGCAGTTCGGATACTATTTTTCCCGATTGTTGATTGACGGTGAAACGCAGGTTTATTTTGGTATTATCATCCTGCACTTCATCTACACGATCCAATTTATCCAACAGCTTCTGACGACTTTGTGCCGCGGTAGCTTTTGAGGCTTTTGCTTTAAATCGTTCTATAAAACGCTCTTGTTGCTTTATATAGTTTTGCTGATTATCGAAGGCTTTTTGCTGCAAGTCATCACGCTCGGCTTTCGACTCAAGATAAAACTCAAAGTTACCGGGGTATACCGTGATTTTTTGGAAAGCTACTTCAGCAATTTTGTTTACTACTTTATCTAAGAAATACCTATCGTGAGATACCACAACCACGCTGCCTTCATAGGTTTTAATATACTCTTCAAGCCACTCAATAGAGGGTAAATCCAAGTGATTCGTAGGCTCATCCAGTAACAGTACATCGGGTTTTTGTAATAGCAGTTTTGCCAGCATTACCCGCATACGCCAACCACCCGAAAATTGCGAAAGTGGTTTTTGCAATTCAGCAGTAGTAAACCCCAAACCTTCAAGTACTTCTTCAGTTTTGTGGTGTATGTTATAACCGTCAAGCCCTTCGTACTCGGTTTGTTTGGTAGCCAACTCTTGCATAATAGCGTCGCTTTGGTCTTCAGCCATGCGCTCGTATATATCAGCAATTTGTTTCTCTAGCTCAAGCACACGGCTAAAAGCCTGCAAAGCAACATTTAGTATACTATCGTTACTTTCGTAACTCAGCAAATCTTGATTAAGGAAACCAATAGTTAAATCTTTTGGTTTCGACATCGAGCCTGATGTAAGGCTATACTCGCCTGTTATCACTCGCAACAGGGTCGATTTTCCTGTTCCGTTTTTGCCTATAAGACCAAAGCGGTCGCCCGGCCTGATATTCCAATTGGTATCTTTATAAAGGTATCGTCCACCAAAATCGAACGAAAAATTAGTTAAGTCTATCATTTATTCTCTTAGGCAATCAAATCTTTAAGGTCGTGCCCCATCTTCTCCTTCTTTGTATCTAAATATTTTTTATTGTGTGGGTTGGCTTTTACTTGCAAAGGCACAGTATCCACAATCTCTAATCCATAACCAATAAGTCCCGCACGTTTAGTAGGGTTATTGCTTATTAACTTCATTTTGCAAATACCCAAATCGCGCAATATTTGCGCACCCACACCATAGTCGCGCTCGTCCATTTTAAAGCCCAGTTTTATATTGGCTTCAACAGTATCCAACCCTTGCTCTTGCAGTTTGTAGGCTTTTAGTTTGTTTAGCAAGCCTATACCTCTACCTTCTTGGTTAATGTATAATACTACACCTTTGCCTTCATTTTCAACTATTTGCATTGCATTGTGCAGTTGTTCGCCACAATCGCAACGCATTGATCCAAAAATATCACCTGTAACGCACGATGAGTGTACACGCACCAAAACAGGTTCGTTTTCTTCCCAACTACCTTTTACAAGTGCTAAATGCTCTTCGCCTGTGTGTATTTGTTTGTAAGCCACAAGGTCAAAATCGCCGTAGGCTGTGGGCATACGTACCGATATTTCGCGCTTTATAAGACTTTCTTTTTTTAGTCGATAAGCGATTAAATCTTTTATTGAGCAAACTTTCAGGTCATGTTTCTTAGCTACCTCCATCAAATCGGGTAGGCGCGCCATGCTTCCATCTTCGTTTAGTATTTCTACTATACAACCTGCGGGCTCAAAACCTGCTAAACGAGAAAAATCGATAGCGGCTTCGGTATGACCTGCACGACGTATTACGCCTTCGGTTTTGGCTTTTAAGGGAAAAATATGCCCGGGGCGACCTAATTCATCGGGCGTGGTATCTTTATCTACCAATGCCTGTACAGTTTTGGCACGATCGGAAGCTGATATACCTGTGGTGCAACCTTTGCCCAACAAATCTACCGATACGGTAAAAGCGGTTTCGTGGGTGGCGGTATTTTTGCCTACCATCATTTCCAAATCCAACTCATTACAGCGTTCTTCGGTAAGGGGTACGCATATAAGCCCGCGACCTTCGCGCGCCATAAAGTTTATCATTTCAGGCGTAACATTACGTGCGGCGGTAAGAAAATCGCCCTCGTTCTCGCGGTCTTCATCATCAACCACAATAATCATTTTGCCTTGTTTTATATCCTCAATACCTTCTTCGATAGTGTTGAGTTTGATATTTGATTTCATGCCGCAAAGGTACGGCTTTAAAAGGGTATTTTTAGTGGACGTTTTTGGATTTGATAACGAACGAATTTACTGTTTTTTTGGCAGGTAGATTTGGCGATTTAATAGTGGCTTTTAGCCATAATGGATATTAAATCAATTCAAGTTTTACGAGCGGACGCTCTTTTATTTTGGTACAAGCGGATGCTTGCGCCGGCAAAAAAATCTAGTCATGCTGTCCCGATAGCATTCGGGATTTAGCATCTCGCTTTGTATTTATACTAACAGTTATTGGGTAATGAGATCCCGAATCCCGAATGCTTTCGGGACGGGATGCTATTAATGCCTTTCTTGCCAGTGTTGGTAGCGACGGCGCATCTCTTCACTGTCCTCCGGATTTTCTGTTGTGCCTCCGCTTTTAAATTTCTTAAAGGTATAAGTAAACGTAAGCATAAAGTAACGGTTCAAAACCTGTGTGCGCGTATCTTCAACATAGGTTTGGGTTACATTACGGTTAATGCTGTTGTTTTGGCTAAGTATATCAAACACACTTAGTGAAAGTTCTCCGCTATTATTTTTTAAGAATTTTTTACCCAATGAAGCGTTCCAGAGTGTGAAGTTTTGATTGAAACCACCCGACAAACCGCTGTACAATGTTTGGTTAGCTTCTGTGCGGAAAACTAGGTTTTTCCAAAAAATCCAATTTAGTTTTACGCCGGCAACATGGTAAAAATAGTTGTTGTTCAGTTCAGGCAAAATGGTGTTGTTTACTACTGTATAGTTTGCTGAGTAGCTAAGGGTAAAATCAACATTTTTGCTAATATTACTACCTATGGTTACTCCCTCGCTAAAGTTGGTATTGTGTGCATAGTTAACACGGTTGTTTATTAATGCGGGGGTACGCGAATAGGTTACACCTGTGCGACTACTAAAGTTTGATTTTATAAATTTAAGTGGCAGGTTGTACATCAAAAACGAGCGTGCATTCCAATACCCACTAACATTTACAGGTACTGAAAGTTGGCTACCTCTGTTTAGTTCAATACCGTTAACAGTTGTATCGGCACGGGCTATGGTAGTTGAGGTACTTATATAGTTTTGTGTTGTTGATAGAAAAGCTATCACAAACATACTACGTCCTTTTTGAGGGTTGGCAATACGATAGCGGCCAAATAAAAAATGGTTGTACTCTTGTTGCAAACTGGGGTTACCGGTAGTTAACAATATGGGGTTAGTATTGTTAACTACATTTTGCAGCTGTGTTGCCGATGGTGCGTTGGTGCGTGTGCGGTAGCGTATACGCAAATTGCTTTTATCGGTTATGGCATAGCGTATAGATACGTTGGGTAACACATTGTTAAATACCCTTGTTAAATCGTTATTGCTTGGAAAACGTTGGTCTACCACTAAAGTAGCTTGCTGAAAATCAGCTCCAACAGATATGTTTGTCCCCTTACCTATATTATAAGTATAGTCTAAACCACCCGTATGGGTAGTGTAGGTATTTGTAAATGCGTTTGATAATGTGGTATCAATAGCGGTATATGTACCTTGTTCTTGATTGTAAGTATACTTGTCAGACTTGTTTAGCTTTTGTTGCCCGTCGTAGCTTATTTGCAGCAACCCTTTTTGTCCTACTGCTTCAGTATAGGCTACCCTTGCCGATAGCGTTGTTCCATCGCTAATAGTATTACCGTTCTGATCTAATGAATCGCTAATAGTAGTGCTGGTATAAAACTGATTTACAGATAGCAGGTAATTGTTTCTATCCTGCTTGTTTAAGGTTGTTCCTAAGTTTACTGAAAGTGTACGACCACGCTTGGCAAACTTATGCCTAAACAAAATGTCGTTATCAAAATTATAGCCACTAATATCAGCACCGTTATTGTTTATCAAACTGTTTATGCGTTGTTCGGTTTGCAGCTGACTTAGCCCGTCAAGACTGTTTTTACTATTATTTGTTTGTAAGCTAAGTTTTGGGGTTATAAGTATTGAGTTTGAAGAGTCGATAGTGTAATCAAACCTAAGATTAACACGGTGGTTAAAGTTTTGGCTATTGCTTTGGCTGGTTTCGTTGTACAACTGGTTGCTATCGCCACCCAAAAATGTAGTTCGGGTTAAATCTTGGCTATTTTTATTATCAGAGGTATTAAAAAAGTAACTGCCTGTTAGTTTTACTTTTTTGCCAAACTCGCCACTGTAGTTTAAACCAAAAGAATTTGTGGTGCTAATACCGTTTTGTTGTCCCACCAAAAAATCGGTAACTTCTGATGGCAGCCTAAAACCTCCGCCTCCACGACCTCCGCCACTGCTACCGCTTGCCAACCCAAATAAATCTTCTACGGCAAAGTTTTGTTGGTTTATATTGTTTGATAACCCCAAAACACTAAGCCGAGCGTTGGGTTTCATTACATTAAAAGTAGCACCAGCACTATACCTATCATTTGTGCCATAGCCACCATATACACGCCCAAATGTACCGTTGCGCTTTTCTCTTTTAGTGATAATATTTATTGCCTTAGCTCCATTTCCATCATCAACGCCTGTAAATGCGCTTTGGTCGCTCATTTGATCGTACACCTGCACTTTATCAATCATATCAGCAGGTAGTGTACGCAAAGCCAGAGTTGGGTCGTCGCCAAAAAACTCTTTTCCATCCACCAAAACCCTTTTCACATCCTCGCCTTCGGCTTGCACTTTTCCGCCTTCAACAGTTATGCCCGGCATTTTCTTCACCAAATCTTCGGCAGTAGCATCGGGGTTTACTTTAAAGGCCTCTGCATTAAACTCTGTAGTATCTCCTTTTATTTGTACGGGAGGCAGTTGACGCACTACTTCAGCACCTGTAACATTAAAGGCAGCTTCTGCCATATATATAGTGGGTACAAAACCGCTTTCGCCTACGCGTATTGTAGTTTTTGATGTAGCATAGCCAATATATCTAGCCTCAAGTCGGTAGCCACCTTGCGAAAGGTTATCTATCTTATAGTTTCCGTTTAAATCACTAATGGCATAAAACTTTTGTGCTGTATCTCTAAATTTTGATACTGTAATAGTAACACCTATAAGCGGTTGAGATGTAGCACTATCAGCTACCTTACCTTGAACTGTGAAATTTTGTGCAAATGTGCTTATACCCACCATAAGTAATAGTAGCAGGCCAATTGTTCTTTTTAGCATTAATAATAAATTAATAAATAGTAGTGTGTTCTAAAAACCTTTGTTAGATGGTGATACCAAACAAAGGTTTAATTGGGTATATTAAATTTGTTTGTTTTTTAGTGTAAAGCAGCTTTTATAGGCAATGCCTTTAATACAATTGCTTCAGCAGCAGTTAGTTCTAATAATCTTTTGTATACCTCGTTTTCATTAAAATAGTTTAATGCCATTTTAACAAATATGTTTCCGTGTTTGGCTTCGCTAGCCCACAAGCGGTGGTAAAATTTCTTTAATTCACCATTAGGCAAAGCCTCCCATACCAGTTTAAACCGTTCAGCGCCTCGGCATTCAATCACGCTACCCAATAGCAATCGGTCCATAAAACGTTCCATCGATGTAGGTCTAAGCAAATCAAGCAATTGCTTCACATACAAATCCTGTGTTATCTCTGTTGAAAGAGGAATACCACGTTGTTGCATCACAGCATATACATCTCTAAAATGCTCAAGTTCTTCTACCGCAGTTTCTATTAACTGAGGAATAATTTCAATTCTATCAGGATATTTAGCCACCAAACTCATTACCATATTGCTGGCTTTTCGCTCACAGTTAGCATGGTCTTGCAAAAAACTGTCAAAATTATCTATTACAGCCTTTACCCATAGCGGGCTAGAAGTGCAGGCCAAATCAATGCTCAGTTTCATGTGCTGCAAATATAAAGGCTTGCAGCTAGTTTTATAGAAGTGTTTAGATAAGTATATTGCAGGCCTATTGGTGTATAATTTAGCTATTTAGATAGCAAGCTATTGGAAAAATAAAATAATTGCCCGACATTTGCAGCCCCGCTGGAAATTGGAGAACCAGTGGTTTTAAAAACATATAAAAATGTCAGTAAAAATCAGATTACAACGTCATGGACGTAAAAAATCCGCATTCTTCCATATAGTGGTGGCGGACAGTCGTGCTCCTAGGAATGGAAAGTTTATTGAAAAGTTGGGTATTTATAATCCAAACACAAACCCTGCTACAATAGACCTAAATTTCGACAGCACATTAAATTGGGTACAAAAAGGTGCAATACCTTCTGATACCTGCCGTGCCATCCTTTCATACAAAGGTGTGATGATGAAACATCACCTTTTAAATGGGGTTAGCAAAGGCGCACACACAGCAGAACAAGCCGAAGAAAGGTTTAATGCTTGGTTGAGCGAAAAAACTGAGAAAATTTCTGCAAAAGAAACCAGCTTAGGTGATGCTAAACAAAGCAAACGCCTTGCCGATCTTGCGCGTGAAACCAAAATTAGCCAAGAGCGTGCTGCTAAAATAGCAGAACGTAACGCACCTGTTATTGAAGAAGCTACTGCTGAGGAAGCTGCCGCTGAAGTAAGTGCAAAAGCTACTGAAACAGTAGAAACTGCTGCTGAAGAAGTTAAAAACACAGCAGAGGAAACTCCTGCTGCTGATGCACCCGCAGAAGAAGCAAAATAATTGCCCATGAAACAGCCCGGGCATAATTGTATTAGCATTGGGCGTTTGGCCAAAACACACGGCTATAAAGGAGCAATTAAAATAGAACTTCAAAACAACATTACGCTGAATAAGCCAAATGGTACTAAGGAGCCGGTTTTTTTGGAAATTAACCAAAAACCGGTTCCTTTTTTTTATACCCACTGGGAGGGTATGAATAATATGCCCATAGTACAATTTGAAGATATAACCGACGAAGAAAAAGCAAAAAAACTAATAGGCCTTACGGTATTAGTACCCAAAACATGGGTAGAGGTTGATGATAGTGTTAGTGTTGCCGATTTAATAAACTTTACCGTAGTTGATGAGGTGCACGGCAAACTAGGTTTTATCAATAACTATATGGAAACCCCTGCACAAACCCTATTGTATATGCTGCAAAACGGCAGGGAAACCATGATACCTTTTGTTGATGAATTTATAATTGAGATTGACTGGGACAATCAAACAATATACACACACTTGCCCGATGGCTTGCTTGACCTTTAGTAAAAGGTTTAACCAATCCGTTTATTTATCTTTAGGGCTATAAATCCAAAAAAAGCTTCAATGCGCATAGATATACTTACCGTTGTGCCTCAACTGCTCGAAAGCCCCTTTAATCATTCGATAGTAAAAAGGGCGCAAGATAAAGGGTTGGTACAAATACACTTGCACAACCTGCGCGATTATACCACCACCAAATACAAGCAAGTAGACGATTATGCTTTTGGCGGCGGTGCAGGTATGGTGATGATGGCCGAACCCATAGCCAAATGTATTGACCAACTGAAAGGTGAACGCGAATACGACGAGGTGATTTTTATGTGCCCCGACGGTGAAGTTTTTAAACAAAAAACAGCCAACCAACTTTCGCTTAACGGTAACCTTATAATTTTGTGCGGACACTACAAAGGCATTGACGAACGGATAAGGCAATTGTACATTACTAAAGAAATATCGGTAGGCGATTATGTGCTTACAGGCGGCGAATTGGCGGCCGCAATAGTAGTTGATGCTATTGTACGTCTTATCCCCGGAGCTATTGGCGATGAAGAATCGGCACTTAGCGATTCGTTTCAAGACGGTTTATTAGCACCACCTGTATATACACGCCCCGATGAGTTTATGGGACTAAAAGTGCCCGAAATATTAAAAAGCGGCGACCATAAAAAAATTGCTGAATGGCGACACGAGGAAAGCCTGAAACGTACCCAAGAACGCCGCCCCGATTTGTTGGGATAAATTCTGAAACTATCATATCATAACCATACGAACTATTTATGAATATTACATTAAAACGTCCTCTTGTATTTTTTGATTTAGAAGCCACAGGCATAAGCACCAGTACCGATCGTATTGTTGAAATGTGCCTTATAAAAGTATATCCTGATGGAAAGGAGGAAGTGCTTAATAAGCGCATTAACCCTCAAATGCCAATACCCGCACAGGCCAGCGAAATACACGGCATTTACGATGCTGATATAGCTAACGAGCCTACATTTAAAGATGTAGCCAAAGAGCTGAACCAGTTTTTAGATAATTGCGATTTTGCAGGTTTTAATAGCAACCGCTTCGATTTTCCTATGCTTGTTGAAGAGTTTTTTAGAGCAGGCATTGAGTTTGAAATTGAAAACCGCAAGTTTATTGATGTGCAACGCATATTCCATATTATGGAACCGCGCAATCTTGCGGCAGCGTACCGATATTATTGTAATAGCGATTTAGAAAACGCCCACAGTGCCGAGGCCGATACGCGTGCAACCTATGAAGTATTTAAGGCACAGCTAAACAAATACGAGCAACTGGATAAAAACATTGAAGCCTTACACAAAATATCAGGACAAGACAACTTGGTTGATTTGGCGGGCAGAATAATACGCAACGATAAAGGCGAAGAAGTGTTTAACTTTGGCAAGCACAAAGGTCGCCCTGTAACACAAGTATTTGTACGCGAACCCAGCTATTACGACTGGATGATGAACGGCGATTTTCCGCAACAAACCAAACAGGTGATAACCCGATTGAGGCTAAAAAATTTTAACAAGTAATTTACTGATTTATTGACTTGTAGATTTTTGATTTAAAGAAATCAGCAAATCTGTTAATCATAAAATCAAAAATAAATTAATGAAGCACATAAATTTTAAAGATATAATTCTTTACGAAGACGATAACCTTATAGTGGTAAACAAGCCTGCTTTTTTACCCTCGTTGGATGAAAGAAATGGCGAAGGGCAAAACCTATTGCGTATGGCAAAGGTGTATTGCGAGGATGCACAACTTTGTCATAGGTTGGATAGGGAAACCAGCGGTGTATTGGTAATAGCCAAAAATGCCGAAGCATACCGCCACATGAGTATGCAATTTGAAAACCGAAAGGTTGATAAAACCTACCATGCAGTTGTTGACGGTGTGGTGCGTTTTGATAAGCTAACGGTTGATTTGCCTATAAAAGTAGATAAAAGTAACCGTGTAAATATTGATATGAAGGATGGTAAGCCAGCCTTAACACACTTTAATACACTAGAGTTTTTTAATAAGTTTAGCTTAATAGAGTGCAAGCCCGTTACAGGGCGCATGCACCAAATACGCATACATTTGGCTAGCCAAAATGCAGTGATAACAGGCGATACTGCATATAGGGGTAATATGCCCTTATTATCAAAACTGAAACGTAATTATAGTTTTAGTAAGTGGGATGTAGAGCAACCTATAGTGAAGCGCTTTTTGCTTCACGCTGCAAAAATTAGTTTTACAGCTCCTGATGAAAAGCAACTTACCATTGAAGCTCCTTACGCAAAAGATTTTGAAGCTTTTTTAAAGATTGTGAAACGCAACGATTTGTAGGAAAAAGCAAACAAACCCTGAAATTTATTGTACAAAATAACCAAGCCAATAGTTTGGCTTGTGTTTTGAAAACATAGCGGCATATTACCTGTTTAATAATTGAAATATGGAAATCGAGCACAAAACACCCATTACCCGCGCACATATAAAAAACGGCTTTACCTATGAGGAATACCGCCAAATGGGTAAAGATCTTCTTAGCCAAGGCAAAACCACCGGGCAAAATCAGAGTGAAAGTTACTTGCATTATAGTAAACTTAACGACCAGCGTATGCAACGCATGGATAAAACTGTAGAGATAAACCCTCAGTTGCAATCCATTATTAAAAAGCTAAAACGCCAAATGATATGGGTGGTACTTACCGAATTGTGGTGTGGCGATGCTGCCCAAAATGTGCCAGTATTGGCCAAGATGGAAGAAGTGAAAAGGGGAAAAATAAGGTTGGTACTATTATTACGCGATGAAAACCCTGAGATAATGGAAGCCTACCTAACCAATGGAGGAAAATCTATACCCAAACTAATAGCATTAGATGCTGAAACTAATGAGGTATTGTTTACTTGGGGGCCGCGCCCAAAAGAAGCCCAACAAATAATGGACGATTACAAAGCCGCAGGTGAGCCTGCTGATGTTGATTATAAAAAAGACATACAGGTGTGGTATATACAAAACCACAGCAAAGCCTTGCAACAAGAGTTTGAAGAACTTTTACAACCCTACAGTTAGGGTCTAATTGATACGCAATTAAAAAGCCATAGCTACTTTTAGCTATGGCTTTTTTGTTAAATAGTCTCAAGTAAAGTGCGAAAAGCCATTAGGCTATCACCATATTTTTGCATGGTTTTTATTTGTAATGCGGGGCCAAAATCAGCTTTATAGCTTTCGTAGTCGGCAAGTGTTTTTGCAAAATACTGTATACTATACGTTACCCCTGTTTCATCAGGTTGGCGGGTAATCACTTTAAACATTTTATAGTCAACGAACTTTCCCGTAGCCATTACTTCGGGTATGTGTGTTTTTTTCATCCATTGCACCCACTCTTGGTGTATGTTATCGTCAACATTTACAGTTACGTTATATAAAATCATAATAGTTTTAGTTTAATATCAATTTTAGGTTGTTCATTTTGTTTTCAGTTTCCTGAAACTCTTTTTCAGGGTCAGAGCCCTCAGTTATACCGGCTCCGGCATAGCCCACAAGGGCATTTTGCAGCATTTGCATGCAACGCAAATTTACATACAACTGCGCGTTGTTGGTGGTTACTTCACCCAAAAAACCTGCATAGTAGCTACGCTTAAATACCTCGTGCTTGTGTATAAAGTTAATGGCCGTTTGTTTTTCAAGTCCGCCAACGGCAGGTGTTGGGTGCAGGCGGTGCAACAGGTGGCTAGCCAACTCGGTATTTGTCATACCATCTTTTTTAAAAGTAACCTCAGTATACAAATGTTCTAACGCTCCATTATAAATATGTTTTCGCGGCGATACATTTACTCTAGTAGTTTGGTACTCTGTCAGAATATTTTCAATGTAGCGTAGCACCCACAATTGTTCTTCGCTTTCTTTTTCACCCCATTGCGGGCTGTTTTGCACACGTGTGCCTGCCAGTGCAACAGTCATTAGCAAATCATCAGTAACACTCAATAGCAATTCTGGTGTTGCACCAATCCATGTTCCCAAGCCTTTTATACTTACCAGTGATACCATTGCTTCGGGGTATTTTTGGCATAAGGTATCAAAAAAAGTAAGGGGGCAAAAATCGACAGGGAAATCCCAAATTGTATTGCGGGCAAGCACAACCTTTTTCATCTTACCGTTTTTTATCTCCTCTACAGCAAGGGCTACATTTTTTTTATAGTTGATACTTGTCTCGATTTTTATTTCATCATCAAAAAAATAAAAATCGGTAACAGTAGTTGTGGTACTTATGTCGGGATTAATGCTAACCTCCCCTTCAATAAAATAAGAAGTGTCTTTTTGTATATCAAAAGGCACAAAGGCAAAGCCTGTGCGTTCTTCTGTAAGTAGTTGAGGCGAAAACTTTTGGGTGTTTTCAGTCACTACGGCCTTTACCTCCGTTTGATGGGGCAATCGCCATAGGGCAAAACTTTTTCCGTTTTGGGTATACTGTGCAGGATTAAACACTAACCTTTCGGGCATATTTTACTTCACCGTTTATTTTTACGTTCGACATGGTGAGACGGCTAATATTGGTAAGGTTGCCTTCCTCGTCCTCAATGCGTATTTCCCACACCTGTGTGCTTTTACCCACATGGTATGGGCGAGCAGTTCCGTATACAAACCCGGTCATAGCGGCTTTTAGGTGGTTGGCATTAATATCCAACCCCAAAGCTACATATTCGTTACGGTCAATCACCAAATTGGCGGCCATACTGCCCACAGTTTCGGCAAGTGCAAGACTAGCACCACCGTTTAGCATTTTTAGTGGTTGCCATGTGCGGTGGTCAACAGGCATACGAGCTTTTAAGTATTCGGGGGTCAATTCTATATATTCAATTCCAATATGTTCAGCCATCGTTCCTTTGTTAAGAGCGTTAAGCTGTTCTAATGTTGTAGAGGTGTCAAGGGTATACTTTCCGTTCATTGCTTTGTATTTTTTAGCCTTTTGTTAACATACAAGATGTTATTTTTACGGGCGTTCAAAAATAAGGGTAACAAAACAGAACATGGCATATAAAAAAACAATTTACCTCACAAGACACGGCGAAACAGAGTATAACAAGCAAGGAATAATACAAGGTAGCGGGGTAGATAGCGATTTGAATGAAACTGGGCTACGACAAGCTGAATTGTTTTATGAGCACTACGGACACATAAGTTTTGATAAAATATATACTTCGGCTTTGAAGCGAACCTACCAAAGCGTACGCCATTTTATTGAGAAGAAAAATATACCGCATGAAAAAATGGCGGGATTAAACGAGATAATGTGGGGCAAGTATGAGGGCAAACCAACCAACCCAAATTGGCGTGCTGAATATTTTGAAATGATTGCCCAATGGGAAAATGGAAATTTGGAACACCGTGTACCCGGTGGCGAAAACCCTATTGAGTTACAGCAACGCCAAAAACCAGCCCTTGAGCATATTTTGAACCAAACGCACGAGCAACAAATACTAATATGTATGCACGGTAGGGCTATGCGTAGTTTTTTATGTTTAATGATGGATAAGCACCTTAGCCAAATGGATAGTTTTGGTCATAGAAATCTAGGCTTATATATAATAGAGTACAATGCAGGCCAATTCAGTATTATAAAAGAAAATAGCGGCGAGCATTTACAATCGCTTGCTATTTAGCGTCTTAAAGGGTATATTATCCCCTTTATGAAGTTTAAATTTTTAGTAACGCTATATATGGTAGGAGGCTTAGCTATTGCTGCCTTTGCCCAAAAACAAACACCAATTGATACCATACAAGTTGTTGATGTAGAAATAGAAGAAGCCGATACCAACCTGCAATACTATTTTGTTGAGGAAGACTATATTGATAGCCTGCCAATTTTTATTGAGCGTTTTGGAAAAGACAAAACCGTTCCCGATTCGTTGCAATTACCTTTTTATATTGCCCTATCTCGCTACCCCGAGTTGTACAATAATAAAATTGTGGTTGAGGGTAGTATAATGTTTAATACCATGCAGGCACGGCCTGCCCAAAAAAGTATTTTTAGAAAAGCGTCAAAGCGTACTTACAAAATATTCATTAACAACCGCAAAGGAAAGTACAAGGGCATTAGTTTAGCCAAAATGAACTTTAATACCCGTATTGGTTTTTTTGGGCACGAGTTGGCACACCTACTTAGCTATAAGTACAAAAACAGTTTAGAATTGGTGGGTATGGGTGCAAAATATATTTTCTCAAAAAAATACAAGCGATATACTGAACGCCAAACCGATATGGAAACTATACGACGCGGCTTAGGCTTTGCTTTATACGAATCGAAAAAACTGATATTATATGGTAACAATACAGGTATAACGCCTGAGTATAGGCGCAATGCACGCCGTAATTATATGACCGATACCGAAGTGCTTGAAAACATAAGAGTGATAGGGTTTGAAAACATGGCTTCGCATAGGCCAAAGAAGTATTAAATCTTTATTGTAAAAGCGCATTGCAAGTGAAATAAAAAACTATTTTTGCAAACCCAAATTTCTATGTCATGATTATAGGAGTTCCTAAAGAAATAAAAAACAACGAAAACCGCGTAGCCCTTACCCCCGCTGGTGTTACTGAAATGGTAAAACGCGGGCACACAGTGTATGTACAAGCAACTGCCGGAGATGGTAGTGGCTTTATTGATGATGATTATACATCGGCAGGTGCTAATATACTAGCTACAATAGAAGAAGTATATGCTATTGCCGAGATGATTATAAAAGTAAAAGAGCCAATTGAATCAGAATACAAACTGATTAAGAAAAACCAATTGGTGTTTACTTATTTCCACTTTGCTTCGTACGAGCCATTAACACACGCCATGATTGAAAGTGGTGCTGTTTGCTTGGCTTACGAAACCGTTGAGAAAAAAGACCGTAGCTTGCCACTACTTGTTCCTATGAGCGAGGTAGCAGGCCGTATGTCTATTCAAGAAGGAGCTAAATACCTTGAAAAACCCCTTAAAGGTCGTGGTATTTTGCTAGGAGGTGTACCGGGAGTAAAACCAGCCGAAGTACTTATACTTGGTGGTGGTATAGTTGGTACACAAGCAGCTAAAATGGCCGCCGGTTTGGGTGCACACGTAACTATTATGGATGTATCGTTGCCTCGCCTACGCCAGTTGGATGATATTATGCCTGCTAACGTTGATACAATGATGAGTAACGAGTATAATATTCGTGAAATGATACAACGTGCCGACCTTATTGTAGGTGCTGTATTAATACCAGGTGCAAAAGCACCAAACTTGGTAACACGTGATATGTTGAAGTTGATGAAACCGGGTACAGTATTGGTAGACGTAGCAGTAGATCAAGGAGGTTGTATAGAAACCTGCAAGCCTACTACCCACGAAAACCCTACCTTTATTATTGATGAAATAGTACACTATTGTGTTGCTAATATGCCGGGTGCAGTGCCTTATACCAGCACACTAGCACTTACCAACGCTACCTTGCCTTATGCTATCCAACTAGCCAACAAAGGTTGGGTTACAGCTTGCCGCGAGAACGAAGAGCTTAAACTAGGTCTTAACGTTGTTGAAGGTAAAGTTGTATACGAAGGTGTTGCCGAAGCTTTTGACCTTCCCCTCCACAATGTGGATGATGTATTAGTGCAACATGCTACTGCTGAATTAACTGCATAAGCCACTAATAATAAAACTTAAATGCCCATTTTGTGTACACAAAATGGGCATTTTTTTTCATATTAAGAATAGGCAATTTGTAACTTCGAAGCTGTGACAAAAGCATAGAAACAACCAAATAAAACTAATGCTACAACAATTGAAATTTTTTATTGGCGATGTGAAAAGCATGGCCGGAAGAAAAAAACTAAGAATATTATTTATATGGCTAAGTAGAGGCTTTTGGGGAGTATTGTCGTATCGCGTGGATAGAGGTTTATTTTTAATATTTGGTAAATCGTATACTTATATACGTGTTTTGCTATCACCTTTTTTCAATCTGCTACAAGCATACAGTAATATAGATATACATTGTAGTGCCCAAATAGGCACAGGCATAAATATTTTGCACCCATCTATGGGCATTGTTATATCCGGAAAGGCATTAATAGGCAATAGTATATCGCTAACAGGGGGTAACGTAATTGGAGCCAAAAAAGAATGTGGCCTTAGAGAGATTGTTTTAGGCAATAACTGTACTTTAGGAGCAAACGCAGTAGTATTAGGGCCAATTAAAATTGGAAACAATGTAAAAATAGGAGCTCTTGCATTGGTTTTGAAAGACTGTGGAGATAATAAAACATTAGTAGGTGTGCCAGCAAAAGAAGTGGGTGATTAACACTTGTTCGTTTAAGAATACATTTTTTACCTGAAGAACTATTAAAGCCTTGATTTTGCTGTATTTTTAAACAATTGTGCCCATATCGGTAAATCATTTAAGCTATATTTGAAAAAACAAACAATCGACTATAAGAGCTGTTTGTATTATCGAGTAGCAAAGCTTTCACACCTTTTATACTGCTCACATCTGTCACAATACCATTTATATAAATTTGGTTGTGAGGGGTATTTAAAAATTTAAGTTTGTATTGCTCTTTAGATATCTTTTTGCCTACAACACAAAAAAGGTAATCTAACTTATGCTACCACAGAAATAATTGTTGCCGAAAGAAGGATACTATAATAATGGAGAAAAGGGTATATGCCGTTCTAAAACTCACAAATTTTATATTTGGCATCACCCTATTTGTGGTTTGGCTGTTTTACTCAAAAAAACGTTCGGTGATGTATAACGACTTTAAAGGTTTGTTAGATCCCAAAGAAAATTTGTATGAAATATTATCAGGCGTATTTATAGTAGCCGTAGTACCAATAATATTAGGAGCCTTCTTTAAGTTCAAAACCAATCAGTTTATATTTTTAGGTCTCACACTGCTTAATTTGTTGCTTGTTTTCAGTATTCTTTTACTGTTTTTTTGGATGTAGAAATACGTTTCAGAAACATTAATACATTTAAAACCAGGCAAGGTTATCAAATTTTTGTTTCTATATCATTAGTTTAATGATATTTGCACTTTAATGCAGCAAGCTCAAAATCTACCTCTTACTTCACAAGCAAACGAAAGTGTGCTGGTACAACGCTTTATTGGCGGTGATGAACAGGCTTTTGAAACCCTGTTTAAAAAGCACTATCAAATGCTGCTAAAAGTGGGTCAGTTTTTAATTAATGATATAGAACAGGCTGAAGAATTAGTACACGACGTGTTTATTAACGTTTGGCAAAAACGCGAAAACATCAATACACAAGCATCGTTTAAAAACTACCTCATCACTGCGGTACGCAACCGTTGTTTCAACCATCTAAAAGCAAAAAAGAAAACCACTTCTATTGATGACGATGAAAGTTGGGCTGATGAGTTAGTTGCCGATACTGCTACTGATACAGTTGCCAACCTAAAAGAAGTAAACTTGGCTATAGAGGCAGCCGTATCTCGCTTGCCCGAGCAATGCCGTATAATATTCCAACTAAGCCGCTACGAGGGAATGAGCTATAAAGAAATAGCTGAAACTTTGGGGTTAGCACCTAAAACGGTTGAGAACCAAATAGGCCGTGCACTTAAAACACTAAAAACAGAATTGAAAGATTATCTGCCTTTTGTTTTGTTTTATCTTTCTCAAAATCAATAACATATAAATTTTTTGAAAAAAATTATCAAACCTGTTGGGGGTAGGGTAATGGTTTGCTGTATATGCTTATGTAAACAAAAACGTATTACAATAAACTATGAAAACAAAAATTATCCTGCTTGCCTTAGTGGCAACTTTCGCAATCACAATGTTTAGTTCATGCAGCAATGAAGATTGCTTTGGTGAAGATTTAAAACCATGTCAAAAATCTTGTGAAGTAAAAAAAGACTCAACATTAGCTAACTAAAAAACAAACTAAAGAAAACGATTAATTGAAAGTAATTGTATGAAAAAATTAACATTCACACTTGCTGCTCTTGTAGCACTAACATTATCACTAAGCTCTTGTAAAAAAGATGCAGATAGCCCTGCACCGGTAGTAACTAAAAAAACAAAAACTGAATTACTTACAGCAGGTAGCTGGGTAATGACCGGTATGAAAACTAACAGTGTAGATTTGTTTCCCTTTTTACCCAATTGCCAAAAAGATAATTTTTTTACCTTTAAAGCAAACGGCACCTATATAGATGATGAAGGTAAAACAAAATGTGATCTTGGAGACCCACAAACTTCTACAGGATCATGGAAGTTTATAGCCAATGAAACTAAAATTGTACTTGATGGTTCAGATACCTCAACAATAGAAAGCCTAAACGGAGAGGCAATGGTTATAAAAAGTGAAGTTGAAGATGACGAAGGCAAAAGAAGTGTTATAATAAGTACTTTTACCATTAAAAAATAACCCCAAAAGTGGGCAGGTTATAACCTGCCCACTTTTTATAATTTACAGCCACTATGATAACACCTGTACTAATAGCTAAATATTTTGAAGGACAATGCACCGATTATGAAGTGGGCTTGATTGAAGAGTGGAAAGTGCAAAGTGCTGAAAATCTAAAAACATTTAATCGACTAAAGAAAATTTGGGACGAGACAGGTGAACTGCGCCCCCAAAATGAAGTGCAGGAAACAGAAGCTGCGTGGCAAAAAATTAAAACAAAAATTAAAACTGCACCCAAAGCAGCACCCAAATGGAAAACATTGTCGTACATGATACCAAGGGCTGCCGCTGCAGTAATAGTACTTACCAGCATGATATTATTTTACCTAGTACCAGGCACACCCAACGATGTAGCCGTAAAAATGATAGAAATATCAACTCCAAAAGGTGAACGCCGACAATTGGCATTGGCCGATGGTAGTACCGTTTGGCTTAATGCTGAAAGTACCATTAAATATCCTGAAAAGTTTGACGGGGATACCCGCGAAATTTACCTTGAGGGTGAAGCCTATTTTGATGTAGCGAAAGACCCTAAAAAGCCTTTTAAGGTACATACCGATGATTTTACTACCCAAGTACTGGGTACATCGTTTAATGTGCTGGCCTATGCAGACCAACCCACAATAACGGTAGCACTAGACGAAGGAAAAGTAGCACTTAGCTATGGCGAAAACTTGGTAAATCTTGAACCCGGTACAAAAGGGCAATTTGATAAAAAAAGCCACAGTATTGATAAATCAGCCATTAGCAATAAGCACAACCTATGGCACAACAATATTTTAGATTTTGATAATGTTACACTAGCCCAAGCCACACAATCGTTAGAACGTTGGTTTGGTAAAAAAATAGTACTTGAAAATGCAAAGCTTAAAGGCTGTCGTATTACTGCAAGCTTCAATAACCCAAATATTGATGAGGCACTAGAAATAATTGCATCAACGTTATCGCTACAAATAGTCCAAATTAATGGGGTATACTACCTCAAAGGTGAAATATGCTAAAAACTCAAAAACCAGTGAAACCATTAAAAAAGTATCTGTGTGCAGCATTCGCCTTTCTGGTGGTATTGCTGCCGCAATTATCCAAAGCACAAAGTGTACTGGATAAAAAAATAAGTTATAAGGCTAATCAAATAACACTTAAACAAGTGCTTACCGAAATTGGCGAGAAGTACGAAATCTCATTTTCTTATAGCGAAAGTTTGATACCCGTTAGTCAAATAGTAACTATAAACATTACCGATAAGCCACTTGATGAAGTGCTAAAGGAGCTACTGCCCTCATCAGTAGATTTTAAAGAAATAAACGGGCAAATAGTGCTGAGTAAAAAACGTAAGCCATCATCAAACAAAACACATACTATTAGTGGGTATATAACTGAAGAAGGTAGTGGAGAACAGCTATTGGGCGTAAACATATACGTACCCGGAACACAATTGGGCACAAGCACCAATGCCTATGGTTTTTTTTCGCTAACACTACCAGGCGATTTTTACGATATTCATATATCATACATTGGCTACCAAACCCAAATAAAAAAAATCACTCTTGATAAAGATTTGGAGCTGAATATTAAACTATCAGGTTCAGTAGAAGTATCAGAAGTAGTAGTTGTAGCCGATGAAATTCCACGCGAAAGTCAACGCTCGCAAATGAGCAGTATTGATATACCCATACAACAAATAAAAGATATACCTGCATTGCTGGGTGAAAAAGACGTATTAAAAGTAGTGCAGCTAATGCCGGGTGTGCAAAAAGGAAACGAAGGGCAAAGTGGCTTTTATGTACGTGGTGGAGGCCCCGACCAAAACTTGATAATACTAGATGGTGCACCCGTATACAATGCCTTTCACCTGTTTGGTTTCTTTTCGCTGTTTAATGGCGATGCACTTAAAAGCGTAGAGTTAATAAAAGGCGGTTTCCCTGCACAGTATGGCGGCAGGCTTTCATCAGTATTAGACCTTCACATGAAAGAGGGCAATAAAGAAAAGTATAGTGGCGAAGTAGGCGTAGGGCTTATATCATCAAGGTTTACTGTAGAAGGCCCCCTAAAAAAAAACAAATCATCATTTATACTCTCAGGTCGTCGCACCTATATAGATGCATTAATACAACCCTTTTTGCCTAAAAATGAAAAAGGTGGCTATTACTTTTACGATTTAAACGCTAAGGTAAACTACGATTTAGGAAAAAGAGATAAAGTATACCTAAGTGGTTATTTTGGTAAAGACCGCTTTTATGCCAAAACCAATTATAATAGCAACCAAACCAATTTTGGTTTTGAGTGGGGAAATGCTACCGCAACGGCAAGATGGAACCATCAGTTCAATAACAAAGTGTTTGCCAATGCCTCGTTTATATTTAGCAACTACAGGTTTCAGATAAGTGCTACTGAAAAAGATAAGCAAAGCAATAACGAGTTTAACCTTCGTTTCTATTCTCAAATACGCGATTTCTCGCTTAAGTACGATGTAGATTATTATCCCGCAAACGGCCACCATGTTAAAGTAGGGGCAATGGCCATACACCATACGTTTTCTCCCAGTGCAGTAGTATATAAAAACACATTTGCTAACGAAAGCTTTTCATCAAAACGAAATATTGAAGGTATAGAAACAGGTTTGTACGCCGAAGACGATATGCGCTTGGGAAAGCGATTTAGAGTAAATGCAGGCATACGCATCAGTAACTTTAACAATAGAGATAAACACTATATTTTACCTGAGCCACGCATATCAGCAGCATACCAACTAAAAGACGATTTAGCCTTTAAATCATCTTTCGCCATAATGAATCAGTATATGCACTTGGTTAGCAATACAGGTATTGGTTTGCCCACTGATTTATGGGTTCCTGCAACTTCAAAAGTGCCACCTCAGCGCAGTATGCAATTGGCAGCAGGTTTTGCTAAAGATTTTACCAAACAGAACATCACCTTTACATTAGAAGGTTACTACAAAGAGATGTACAATATTTTAGGGTATAAAGAAGGTGCAACATTTTTAATTTTTGATGACCCGCTAAGTACCAATAATTATTCGTGGGAAGAAAATGTTACATCGGGCAAAGGATGGAGCTATGGAGCAGAGTTTTTATTGCAAAAGAAAAAAGGAAGGTTTAACGGATGGATAGGATACACCCTTAGTTGGACACAGTTGCAGTTTGATGAATTGAACTTTGGAAAAAAGTATTGGGCAAGGTATGACCGCCGACACGATGCCTCAGTAGTAGCTATATATAAAGTTACTGAAAATGTGGGCATATCGGCCACATGGGTATACGGTACAGGGCAAGCCATTACTTTGCCGCGTGCCAATTATACAGGCGTGCTGCATTCGCCCGGCGATTTTGGCGGCTCAGTAAATAACAATCAAACCATTATTACTGATTACGGCGAAAAAAATAATTTCCGTATGGCTCCCTATCATCGCATGGATATTGGGTTTCGTTTCACCAAAGTACGTCCAAAATACACTCGTACAATCGAATGGAGTTTTTATAATATATACAACCGTAAAAACCCATTTTTTTATTACGCTTCAACAGATTCTCAAGGAGTATCTAAGCTAAAGCAAATTACCCTCTTCCCTATCATTCCTTCAGTTACACTTAGCTACAAATTTTAAGCACATGAAAACTGTAAAACACATAAAGTATATACTGTTAATAGTTGTGGCATTTAGCTTTGCATCGTGCGAGCGTGATGCAAAAAATGTTGATTTACCTTCTATCCAACCTCAATTAGTAGTGCAAGGGGTACTATCGCCTCAAGAACCTGAAACAAGAATATATGTTAGCCTAAGTAGCCCTGTATTTGGCTCAATATCATCACAAGATTGGATAAGAGATGCCACAGTGCAAATATCTGATGGCACCACTACAGTTCCCTTAGTGTTTGAGTTTGGAAGTTTTGCAAATTATTACGTAGCCGATTCGGTTAAACTAAAAATACATGCCGGCAGAACTTATACATTGTGGGTAAGTACACCCGATGGAAAAACAGTCAACTCAAAATGTACAGTGCCTTTTCCTGCTGATACTACATCACTAAAATACAATTGGGACACTACAAGTGTTTATAATGCCAATGCGGGGGGAATTGAACGTACTGTGCGCTTGAATATGGAGTGGACGGATTTTGCAGGTGGAGCAAACTATTACCGTGCCGGTGCTGATGTTATTTCTTATCCTTTGAGTAACCCATCGCAAGATATTTTTGAAAGAATGTATAACAATACTTTTAGCGATTTGCTAACCGACAAAAATAAAGATGGGGGTATAATGGCAAGGCGCGATTTAATAGCTACTATATCAGAATATTTTGGTGGGCAAACAGGAAGTTTTTCATTTAGACCAAAAGGCATAAAAATGTATTTGGTAAATTGTGATGAGAACTACTACAAATTTCACGAGTCTGCAAATCGTAATGATAGTGGCGACCCATTTTCAGAACCCGTATTAGTACACAATAATATTGTAGGCGGCTTGGGCTATTTTGGTGCTTGCAACCAATTTATAAAAGAGGTTAGGTTTTAAACTTTACGTTTAGCTACCAACAGCCATACTACTGCGGCAATACCTAAAACAATATTATACACCAACTGTGTGCCATGGTTAAGTGTAGCATAGGCCAATGTGCTAATACCACTTAGTTGGTAAAGTAATAACAATTTGCCCACTAAAAAGTGATAAGCACCCATACCACCGCCTTGTATTGGAGTAGATTTGGCAATAGCGCCCACCCCCATTACTGTAAAAGCTGCGGCAACCGTTAGGTTTTCTGTAGCCTCAAAAGCAAAAAACCATAAGTAGCTAGTGAGGAAATAAGAGAACCAAATGATAAGGGTATACAACAAAAACAAACCCTTTTTACGTAGTTTAAAAACACTTATAATTCCTTCAAACACCCCCTTCACAAACAGTATTATTTTATTGGCAGGTTTAGTTCTGTTTAGTCTGTTTAAAAAGAAAAAAACAAACGCAATGCCTACAAACCCTGCCACCAACAGTCCAATAATAATAGCAAAGGCATTGCCTTTAGTTTTAATATTAATGGGGGTATAAATAGCATCGTAAAAAAAGTTGCCCAAAAAGTCGGCTTGCAACACAAATGCTGAAAAAACAACCAATAGCAAGCAAACCAAATCGATAGCACGTTCAGTAAAAACAGTACCAAAACTTTTTGCAAAAGGTACTTTTGCCACCTGTTCTAACGCTATACAACGGGCAAATTCGCCAAGGCGGGGTGTGCCAATATTTACAAAATAGCCGTACATAAGCGGATAAAACGTTTGTGTCAATCGGGTACTGTTCCCTCCTGCATCCAACAACAATTGCCAGCGCAAGGCTCGGGCGATACTGCCCAATAATGCCGAACCCAAAACAGGTATCACCCAAGAATAATTAGCTGCTTTTAACTGCAATGTCAATTCTTGCAAGTCTTTACCTGCAAAAGCATAGTATAACGATACTATTGCCAGTAGGGCAAAAGCTGCGTTTAGCAAACGGGTTTGTACTTTTTTATTTTTTAATGAACCAAACACGGGTACAATAAGTTGTTATAGGCAAGCGGTTAAATTTCAAACTGCTATTTTCGCGCACAAATATCAGCAAAACAACCAATGGATTTATTTTATAAGCAATATAGCAAAACAGGTAAACCTCTTTTAATATTTCACGGCCTGTTTGGTATGTTAGATAACTGGCACAATGTGGCACAAAAACTAGCCGAAAACTATGCAGTATATACGGTTGATTTACGCAATCACGGTCAATCGCCCCACAGCAATGAAATGAGTTATAGCCTTATGGCCGACGATATTGCCGAACTTATAGTGCGCCTTAAGTACGAAAAAGTACACATACTTGGGCACAGTATGGGGGGCAAAGCTGTTATGGCTTTTGCGCTTAAATACCCTACTATGGTTGATAAACTGATAGTGGCCGATATTGGTGTAAAAGGTTACCAACGCGGACACGACGATATTTTTGATGCTATTATTCCTTTAAAATTAGATGAGTTTACCACTCGTGGCGATATTGATAGATACCTTACCCCGCTTTTGCCTGAATATAGCACGCGCCAGTTTATACTTAAAAATTTGGGCAGAGATGAGAATAGTAAGTTTTACTGGAAAATGAATATTGAAGCCATTTACAAAAACTACGACAATATAACGGGATCAATAGAAGCGGACAAAGCCTACCAAGGTGATACCCTTTTTATACGTGGCGGAAAATCGCGCTATGTAGCCGATGAAGATTGGGCAAGCATTACACAATTATTTCCCAATGCACATTTAGCTACCATTCCTGATTCTGGTCATTGGGTACACGCTGAAAAACCCGCCGAAGTGATAGAGTTGGTGAAGGGGTTTTTGAATTAACAAATAACCTTACGGTTTTTGCCATAACGAGGTCTTTCGAAGCAATTTTTTATCATAGAATATATAAGATTGCTTCACTAACACTTCACTCAATATTTTAAGTTTTGATTTAGCTCGTTTGCAATGACGCAGTGGTATTTTCATCTGCACATTTTCTAACTTGCATATTTGCAAACTAAAATTGTTACCTTCGCACCGCTTATCACGAAAGACGGAGGGACTAGGCCCTGTGAAGTCTTGGCAACCCATCCCGATGGGTGCCAATTCCTATCCCAAACAACTCCTGTTGTCGGGGTGAAGATGAGCGTAGATTATAAAACTACAAAATCCTAGCTGTTTTTATTATTAACCGTCATACCTTATAAACAGGGGTATGCTTAAACGTTTACGCGAATGGAAAACAAACAGCAACAAATTGAAGAATTGCTAAAAAAACGCATTTTAGTTCTCGATGGCGCTATGGGCACCATGATTCAACGTTACAATCTTGAAGAAAAAGATTTCCGTAACGAAAACCTAAAAGACCATCCTTATTCATTAAAAGGTAATAACGATTTGCTGGCACTTACACGCCCCGATGTGTTAGAAGCCATACACCGCCAGTATTTTGATGCAGGTGCTGATATATTAGAGACTAATACTTTTAGTGCTACCACCATTGCTCAGGCGGATTATCACCTTGAAGATTGGGTATACCAAATCAATTACGAGTCGGCAAAACTGGCTAGAAAAGTAGCCGATGAATACACCGCTAAAAATCCTAATAAACCGCGCTTTGTAGCAGGTTCTATGGGGCCAACCAACCGTACAGCTTCACTTTCTCCTGATGTTAACGACCCAGGGTATCGTGCGGTTACATTTGATGAGTTAGTAACTGCTTTTAAAGACCAAGCCAAAGCTCTTATTGATGGTGGCGTAGATATATTATTAGCTGAAACTATTATTGATACCCTTAATGCAAAAGCTACTCTTTTTGCATTTGAAGAATTGTTTGATGAGATAGGCTATCGCATACCCATAATGGTATCTGGAACAATAACCGATGCCAGCGGGCGTACCCTTAGCGGACAAACTACTGAGGCATTTTTAATCTCTATATCACACATACCATTATTAAGCGTGGGTTTAAATTGTGCTTTGGGAGCTTCGGCATTGCGTCCATATTTGCAAGTAATGGATAGCAAATCAGAGTTTAACGTTAGCGCACATCCCAATGCCGGTTTGCCCAACGAGTTTGGTCAATACGACCAAACGCCCGAAGATATGGCCAACCAAATAGAAGAGTTTTTAAAAGAGGGCTTAATAAATATAATTGGCGGTTGCTGCGGCACCACTCCCGAGCATATTAAGGCTATTGCTGATGTGGCAGCGAGGTATGAGCCGAGGAAAGTTGAACGAGAAGAGGCAGTTAGCATTTAGCCATTTGCTATTAGCTTTTTAAGAAATATTTAAAAGCAGAAATGAGAAACTTTAGAAACCTAAATATTTGGCAGCAGGGCATAGAGTTGGTAACATACGTTTATGAAGTAGCCGCTCAATTGCCAAAAGAAGAAAAATATGGTATTGCCAGCCAAATATGCAGAGCTTCAGTTTCTATACCCTCAAATATTGCCGAAGGTTGTAGCCGAAATAGCGATATTGAGTATAAAAGATTTCTTGAAATAGCTTTAGGTTCGGCATTTGAGTTAGAAACCCAATTGGTAATTATTCAAAAATTAAGATTTATTAACAGCTATTCATTAGAAAAAATATTTGATTTATTGACCATCGAACAAAAAATGGTTAACAATCTTATATCAAAAATTAAAGACGATACTTCATCTTTTACAAGGCCAATAGCTAAAAGCTAAAAGCCAACAGCAGCTATATATGACAAAATTAACTACTGATTACACCCTCCGCCTCTCAGGCCTCGAGCCACTTGTAATATACCAAGGCAGTAACTTTATAAACGTGGGCGAACGTACCAATGTTACCGGCTCGCGTATGTTTTTGCGACTGATAAAAGAAAACAAGTACGATGAAGCCCTTGAAGTTGCCAGACAACAAGTGGATGGCGGCGCACAGATTATAGATGTAAATATGGACGAAGGAATGTTAGATGGCGTAGAAGCCATGACAAAATTTCTAAATCTTATTGCCTCAGAACCTGATATTGCCCGTGTACCTGTGATGATAGATTCATCAAAATGGGAGATTTTGGAAGCGGGTTTAAAATGTGTACAAGGCAAGAGTGTAGTAAACTCCATCAGTATGAAAGGTGGCGAAGAAGAATTTCTTCGTCAAGCTAAAATAGTAAAACGCTATGGCGCAGCCGTAATAGTAATGGCCTTTGATGAAGTTGGTCAGGCCGATAACTACCAACGCCGTATAGAAATTTGTGAACGTGCCTACCGCCTGTTGGTTGATGTAGTAAAATTTCCACCGTCAGATATAATATTCGATCCTAATATATTCCCTGTAGCTACAGGCATAGAAGAACACAGGCTTAATGCTCTCGACTATTTTAATGCTACCAAATGGATAAAACAAAACCTACCCGGAGCTAAAGTAAGCGGTGGTGTTAGTAACGTGTCTTTCTCGTTTAGAGGTAACGATGTAGTACGTGAAGCTATGCACAGTGCGTTTTTGTACCACGGTATAAAACACGGTATGGATATGGGTATAGTAAACCCTGCTCAATTGGCCATATACGACGAAATACCCAAAAACCTTTTAGAATTGGTTGAAGATGTATTGTTAGATAGAAGAGACGATGCCACCGAACGCCTGCTTGAGTTTGCCGAAACTGTAAAAGGAAAAGGAAAAGAAGCCGTAAGAGAAAACCAAGAATGGCGAAACGGCACAGTAGAAGAACGATTGAGCCACGCCCTAATAAAAGGTATTATTGAATTTATTGACGAAGATACCGAAGAAGCTCGCCAAAAATATGACCGTCCATTGCACGTAATAGAAGGCCCTTTGATGGCTGGCATGAGTATAGTAGGCGATTTGTTTGGCGAAGGCAAAATGTTTTTGCCCCAAGTAGTAAAAAGTGCCCGCGTAATGAAAAAAGCCGTGGCCTTGCTTACTCCCTACATGGAAGAAGAGAAGCGGTTAAGCGGCGACCAAAGCAAAAATGCAGGCAAAATACTAATGGCCACCGTAAAAGGCGATGTGCACGATATTGGAAAAAACATTGTAGGCGTAGTATTGGCGTGTAACAATTTCGAGATTATTGATTTGGGCGTGATGGTGCCTGCCGAAAAAATATTGGCTGCGGCCTTAGAACACAAAGTAGATGTTATTGGGCTTAGCGGACTTATCACCCCATCGTTGGATGAGATGGTACACGTAGCCCGCGAGATGCAACGCCTAAACTTTAAAATACCCTTATTGATTGGTGGAGCTACCACATCGCGCATACATACTGCGGTGAAAATTGACCCCGAATATATGGGTTCGGTAGTACACGTATTGGATGCCTCGAAATCAGTACCAGTGGCATCGGCATTGCTAAGCGAAGAGCAAAAAGAAGCCGCGCACCTTAGCCATAAAAACGAGTACGAGCAAATGCGCGAAGCGCACCGTAATCGCAAAGAAACCAAATCGTATATTAATTTGGCACAAGCCCGAACTAACAAACAACCTATAAATTGGTTGGATACAAAAATTACCAAGCCAACGTTTTTAGGAACTAAAACCTTTACTGATTTTCCGCTAGAAAAATTGGTAGACTATATAGACTGGACTCCCTTTTTCCAAACGTGGGAACTGCGTGGTAAATACCCTGAAATTTTTAACGATGAGTATGTAGGGCACGAAGCTAAAAAACTGCACAACGATGCTTTGGCAATGATTGACAAAGTAATTGCTGAAAAATCGTTACAAGCAAGCGCTATTGTTGGGTTTTACCCCGCTAATAGTGTTGGTGTTGATGATGTTGAACTATACACCGATGAAAGTCGCAAAGAAGTATTAAAAACCTTCCATTTCCTTCGCCAGCAAAACCAAAAAAGTGCAGGTATACCCAATAATTGCTTGGCCGATTACATAGCTCCAAAAGAAACAGGCATTGCTGATTATATGGGAGCTTTTGCAGTTACCACAGGAAAAGGGATTGAAAAACTGGTGAAACAGTTTGAAGACGACCACGATGATTACAACAGCATACTAATAAAAGCCGTTGCCGACCGCTTTGCCGAGGCTTTTGCCGAATATATGCACCAATACGTGCGTAAAGAACTATGGGGTTATGCCGCTGATGAAAGCCTTGATAACATAGCTTTGATACGCGAAAAATACCAAGGTATTCGCCCGGCACCGGGTTATCCTGCTTGTCCCGACCATACCGAAAAAGGTTTGCTATGGGATTTGATGGATATTGAAAACCAAACAGGTATACAGCTAACCGAAAGTTTTGCCATGTACCCTGCCGCAGCAGTTTCGGGCTTTTACTTTTCGCACCCTGATAGTAAATACTTTGGTTTGGGAAAAATAAACAAAGACCAAGTAGTAGACTATGCCCAACGTAAAAATATGGACATTGCCACCGTTGAACGCTGGTTAGGCTCTAACTTGTCGTATGGGCTGTAGTTTTAAATTGCCCTACTTATAACTTATAGGCAGTAACCTTGAGTTTTCTAACGCAGCCGTCCTATGGTCGGCGCCTTTTAAGTATTCTTTGTTTTGGGCAAATGTTATAAACTGCTGTACCGATTGATGCTCTACCAGCAAAACCTCGTCCCAATATTCAGTTTCCGGGCCTATTAAAAAGCCCTTGCAGCTGCCATGAAACAAAACTCTACTACCAGCCTTTGTTAGTAGAGGTAAGGTATTTTTCATATACAATTGATACGCTTCCTTGCCTGTTATTTCGCTTTTGGGTTTTAAGTGTTCATGGTCTGCATAATCAGCTACTGTCTTAAATTTAAGTAAATTAAGCATTACTACTTTTCCTTTGTTGTAAAACTCACGGTAAAAAATTTTTCCTTGCTCTGCTGTGGCTTCAATAAACGTATTCATGGTTTAATTTTTTTCAAAAGTGTAAATTTTCAAAGCTTAAACCATTGATGTAGGTCAAGAAAGCATACTCAGCTTTTTTCGTATTCGGCTAACTGTTTCTGGGCTTACATTTAAATAAGAGGCTATTTCATATTGTGGAATTTTATTGAGTATTTGCCCATTTGAGTTCAGAAGCTCAACATACCTTTCCTCTGCATTTAGTAATAAAATATTTTCAAGCTTTTTATGTGTGGCAACAAATAATTTTTCAGCTACTATTCGGGCTACTTGTTCTACAAATGCATATTTTTTTCCCAATTCTTCAATCCTCTCTCGTGTGGCAACCCTTATAATAGAATTGGTTATACATACTATATCTTTTGTTGATGCTTTTTTGGTTAAAAAGCTGTGGTAATTGGCTACAAATTGGTGGTCGAAAACAAAATCGTCAATTACCTCTTTTGTTTGCCCAATTGATACACACTTTAAAAAACCCTTTTCAACAAAGCCAATTTTATGGCTAACATCTCCATAACTAACAAATTTTTGACCTGCGGTGTATGGCTTGGCTACAAAGCAGTCGCAAAATAAAGTAGCTTCATTAAGCGATAAGTTGAAATTACTTATAAGAAAATCTTTCATACAGCGGGGTATTGCAGTTTTCAAGTATACTAAGTACTTTCTTTCATTGCACAATCAATTATTTTTTTCGCAACGCTTAGCAACATATTCTTAATAATAGTAGCTTTGAGGTACTTTCAATAATCCAGTTCTTAACCATAAAAACATTCTATCATGGCAACAAACAAACCTGTAAATGCTTGGATTTTCTTGAACGAAGACGAACCAAGCGGAACCAACTACAACAGTCCAAACAGCTGTTATCAAACCCTTATTCAAAACAATGTGTACCAAAACATAGATATCTTGTATATGTGTTTTGTAACTATTGTACCTACCAGTAGCACTACCATACCTAGTGGCGACGGGTCGTCGTACACTATCCAAATGGGTAATTTACCCCATAACCAAACTTACATGGAGAACATTTTAAGAGATGCTCCACAAAACAATCCCAACCTTAAATTTGGTGTTACATTAGAGTATGGCGACGGAAACTTAATTAACCAGATTTTTCAAAGTGGCAATCCCCAACAAGATGCCGCCAGTTTTGCCAGTAACTTGTTGCAATATTTGCAACACTATGGCTTAAATGCGTTTGATTCTGATTGGGAGTGGCCTTTAAGCACTGATACAACAACAGCAAATTTTAAACTCTTGTTTAGTGCTATTGGTGAGTTATTCCAGAAACAAAGCGAGAAATATTACCTGTCTATTTCTCCTGCCACCAGCCAAAATACCGATACTGCTACAATAAACAGCTATATCGATTTTGTGAATTTGCAAATGTATTATAGCACTAGTTTGCCTTCATCATTCCCAAATGTTAATCAAAACCTATTTGGGTATGGCGTTAAGTTTGAAGCAAATGGGCAAACTACCGACCCTTGGCATCAAGGTTTCCAAACTGCGCTTAATGGTTATGAGTTAAACACCAATAACAATCAATTCCCTTCATACATCAACTGGCGTTTAAACTCACAAAACTTTCTGTTCGAGCAAACCCAACAACAAGTGTTGTATGGTTTGCAGCACAATAACTACGCTACCCAAAACCAATGGGGCGGCACCAGCGCGCCGTGGCATAATGGCGGCACATGGGTAATAGGCGCGCGCAACAACCAACACGTTGTAGCTTTAAACGTAAGCTCAAGCGATGGCGGCCAAACACTAAACGGTACTATGACCTATGAAGGCGAAGGCCCAATAGGTTTTAAGGCAACACTTACCAATAACAATACCTACCAAGTGCAAAACCAATGGGGAGGCAGCAGTGCTCCTTGGCACGCGGGAGGTGCATGGTTACTGGGTTGCCGTACCAATCAAAATGTAGTAGCTATTAATATTTCGTCAACCGATGGAGGTAAAACACTTAATGGGACTATGACTTATGCTGGTGAAGGCCCAATAGGCTTTACCGGTGCATTACAAAGCGCAGGACAAACGGCAGCGATGTAATTCAATAATATTCTTACCTAAATAAGATGTGTGTACCGCTTATTTCGCTCGGGAGAGGGAGTAAGCGGTTTTTTTTATTCAGTTTTAAGTTGCTATCAAAGTAATTTTTCGTCATTGCGAGGTCTTCCGAAGCAATCTTACCAAAACTATACAAACAGATTGCTTTGAAAAGCCGACGAAGGTTTTCTCGCAATGACGCTTGTTGGTGCAGCTGTCATTTTTGAGGTTCTCGAAAGATGAGAAGGATGTTTTAGGAATAAAATCGCCTAATTTATATTTATCTATATTGCTTGTCTATACAACAATAACCAGTTGTACTTTTAATCGTTAACTCGTTCCTATATTTCTCTAACAAAGCAATCTTTTCTGATTTAATTTGAGGGTCAAGCCTCTCCCCATCAAAGTCCACTACATTTCCACACCATCCACATCTATATATTATTTCTTCAAGATTTATACTTTCACTGGGTTCTAATGGTTCATAATAAACAACTCTTATTCTATCTTGAGGTGTTTTATTAGTCTCGTCTTCCATTATTCTTACACCAAGATAAATAAATGGTATTTCAATACTTTCTCCATAAAAATCACGATACTCTAAAACTATATCATCAAAATTCCTTTGATGTAATGTAATTGCAGTCGTTTCTGCCAAACGATTGTCTATTATAAAATCTCTAATTGATTTTAAACGTATTTCCCCAATATATTTAACGTATGGCATTTCCATTTGAAAAGTAATTTACTCCCTTTTCAATTTGATTTGAATATGATAATACATATTTATAAACCTATTATCAACAAATAAGTAACTGCCATTTTATAAATGACTTTCAATCAAATTTATATTCTTAATAGCTTATTGCTAGTGTTTAATTGTGAATAAGGTCGTATTAGGATTATGAAGTAGTCGTATAAACGGTTTATTTTGCTTTATGCAAACCTACATAGCCATACTACGCGGAATAAATGTAAGTGGTAAAAACAAAATTGCCATGAAAGAGTTGAAAGCTGCGCTTGATGGGGCAGGTTTTCAAAATGTGGCAACCTATATACAAAGTGGTAATGTGGTTTTTGGCCATAAACAAACCGCTGAGAAAATACTTGCACAGCAAATTACACAACTGATAAAAACAGCTTTCGGGTTAGATGTTCCTGTATTGGTGCGCACGGCTGATAATCTACAAAAAGCGTATGATAAAAACCCCTTCTTAAAACAAAAGGGTGTTGATACCGAGAAATTGCATATAACTTTTTTGGCTGATGTGCCCGCGCAAGAAAATATAGATAAAGCCACTACCTACAATTATGCCCCCGATGAGTTTATTATTAGCGGCAATAATGTATATGTGCACTGCCCCAACGGCTACGGCAATACCAAACTAACCAATACTTTTTTTGAGAATAAACTAAAAGTACAGGCCACTACCCGCAACCTAAAAACGGTTACTAAATTGGTAGAAATGGGACAGGGAGAATAACACTTTAGTGCTATTTCTTCGTTGTGTTAGTGCGGTAGCCAGTCATTCCTGCGAAAGCAGGAATCTGAGCGTGGGAAATCTCTTAGTATAGATTCCCATTTTAGAAAGGAATGACAGGCTTACTTCACAGGCTCGCGCAAAATAGTTCTCAGTTTTTCGGGGGAAATTTTTCTAAAGTCAGAAAGATAAATTTCGTGGTGTAACCCGTTTCTTTCCCATCCGTTTTCAACCATAAAAGCATTAATTTTTTGTAGTGATACGGGCTCTGAATCAAAAGAGCCTATGTGCAGCATTTGCACACATTTCCCCTCGTTCATCAAGCATAGTGAAACCGTTTCAGCCAAAGCAATATTCTTTTTAGCTACCACTTGTTGTTTAGCAAGTTCCACACTTTCATCACTCACAAAATCAGGCATACGAATAAGCAAACGATACTCCCATTCGCTACGGAGTATTAGCTTAGGGGCTTCTTCCATAGTTGTAACCTTGTATTTTTCGGTATCAAACCACCAAAGCCCTTCAAGTTTAGCCACTACAAAATCTTTGTTTTGGCTTTTATACATAAACTTTATGGTATAGGCAGTAGAATATAATGCTTGTATAGTGTCTGCAAAATTTTGAGACGAAGGGTCGCCCTTACCTGTAATTGAAAGAAAATTTGCAGGTTCAACATCAATAATATGGGGTTGGGTTTTGGCCGTATAGTAGCTTTTGTGTTGCTTAGTTAAATCAATCTTATCCATATTTTTTAAATCTTAAATACAAAATAATACAAGGTAAGTGTCAACCCTATGTCAACAGTTAGTTACCTATCATCAAAATTATAAGTGTAGCAAAACAAAAACATTTTCAAACTTTTAATTCAGCATTGCACCCCATTACCTTTGCGGTATGTTAACCCCCAATCAGGTTTTGCACGGGTACAGTATGGGTATTTTCCCTATGGCCGACCCTGAAGAAGATGATGCCATTAGTTGGTACGAACCGAAAATGCGGGGTATTATTCCCCTTGATGAATTTAAAGTATCAAAAAACTTAGCAAAGCTAATTAAGCAAGGCAAGTTTGAGGTTACCATTAACCAAAGTTTTGAAGAGGTGATGGAAGCTTGCGCACAGCGAGAAGATACGTGGATATCTGAAGAGATAATATACGTATACACCCGTTTGCACGAATCGGGCTGGGGATATAGTTTTGAAACCCGACTGAATGGTGAGTTGGTAGGCGGTTTATACGGAATAGCTATGGGCAGAGCCTTTTTTGGAGAAAGTATGTTTCATAGCGTTACCGATGCTTCAAAAGTAGCATTGGTGTATTTGGTAGAATGGATGAAAGAAAACGGGTTTAAACTGTTGGATACGCAATTTATTACCGACCATTTGCGCCAGTTTGGAGCAATAGAAATTCCACAGAAAGAATATTTAAGGCTGCTACAAAAAGCTATACAATAACAAAAGTCCCTTGCTAGAGGGACTTTTGTTTCACTTAAATAGAAAACTACTATAACTATCAACTAACTATCTAAGTATACTTACGGTAAAATTTTGTTTTTAGATTTCTATTTAAAGAAAAAGCCTTTACCCATGTGGGCAAAGGCTTATAAGCATATATCCAACGCTATTTACTTAATTTCTTTTGATGAAAAAGTGATAGTACCTTTAATAGTCATTGGTATTTCCATACCCATCGATTTTGATGTGGCTGATATGTCTTGACTAATATTTCCTTCAGTAGCCATCCCTATTTTACGGTCAATTTTCATTGTACCTACTTGTGTACCCTTCATAGTCATTTCTATACCTTGATTTTCTTCTGCCTTCTTTTCAACAGTAAATTCGGCATTTACATCCACCAAAGCCACCTCAGGTTCCATACCTTTAAGGGTATATTTGGTTTTGGTATTTACATCCATGCTCATCACATTTTTATTGTTTTCAATATTCCAAGTTTCGCCAATAGCAATATCGGTTTTAGGAAGAATGTTAAACGATTCGTCAAAATTTTTCTTAAACTGATCGTCAGAAAATTGTTCTTTAAACGAGGCCAAAGACTCTGCTGCACCCGGCATAGAATCAAGGCCGGTATTTCTTGTCATTTTATCAAAAATGGCAGCCATACCGGTTACTTTAGAAACCTCACCGCTTTCGTTAACCACAATAATTATGTTCTCGTTTATCATACTACCAAAAATTTGTGCAAACATCATTGAGAACATATTGCTGGTATCAACCTCTTTTTCTGAGTCATAACCCATTTCGCCACCGGGGTTATTGCTAACAAATTTTATTTTTTTGAAAGTAGATACAATTATAATATTGTTGTTAGCATCCTTTTCTTTCACCAACATCTCGTAGGTCATGGCTACGGTATTTTTCATATTCATTTTTTGCCCCATTTGCTCCATTTCAATATCTTGAATGGTGGTCATGCTCATTTCATACTTTTTAGCTATTTCAGGGGCAAATTTCAGTGCCAGTTTTTGTTCCGACTTGCAAGCATTAAAAACAATAGCAATACAAACTAATAAGGCTAGTGATAATTGGGTAATACGTTTACTAAACATGTGCTTTATAAAAATTTTAGCGAAAGTACAGATTATTTCTAACGTTAAAATGAGAGCAAAAAACGTTTGTATAAAAGTTTGGGGCTTTGTGGGCATAAATGTATCATTGCGGCAAAACGAATAAGCAGTATCTTTGTTGTTTAGAATGATTACAAAGTAGAAATGGGGAAGATTACATTTAGATTTGAGCAAAAGGGGCTAGAGCCGCAAACTTTTGATATGGACGAAGGCGAAACCATACTAGAAATAGCCATGGATAACGATGTTGAATTGCATCACAATTGTGGAGGTGTACGGGCGTGCAGTACTTGCCACGTATATGTGGAAAAGGGGATGGACAATTTGCGTGAGATAAGTGATGAAGAGGAAGATTTTATAGACCGTGCGGTGAACCCTAAGTTAAACTCGCGTTTGGCTTGCCAATGCGAAATGGAAGCCGATACTGAAATTGAGGTGATTGTGCCCGACCAAACCCAGTTTATGGGACACTAAGAAATTTGCGATTAACAGATTAATAAATAATAGAACAGCGAAATAATGGCGCAATTTGAACTACCGATACACTGGACTGATTTTGAAGATATAGCTATGGCTTTATACGAGCGTTTTGGCGATGATTTTAACGAAGGGAAAATATACCGCATACGCTTTACCGATTTATTGGAGTGGGTGCTTGAGATACCCAACTTTAAAGGTACACGTGAAGAATGCAACGAAGGCTACCTAGAAATGATACAAAGCCAATGGGTGTATGAGTGGAGAGATAACCAATAGATTTAGTACAAAAAGTATCTAAAATATAAAGGGCAAGTAGTAAACTACTTGCCCTTTATACTTATATTTTAGTGAGTGAACTATTAACCCGCACTTTCAGCAGCACCAAAACTATCGGCCGGATATTTAGCCATAAACTCTTCGGCTTTTCTCACCATATTTTCGCTACCAATAAAAATAGGGGTGCGTTGGTGCAAACCGGTAGGTTGTACCTCCATTATGCGGCCATAACCCGTACTGGCTAATCCGCCTGCACGCTCGGCTATAAAAGCCAATGGATTACACTCGTACATTAACCTTAGTTTTCCGTTAGGCGATTTTGAAGTAGATGGGTAAATAAAAATACCACCTTTTAGCATATTGCGGTGAAAATCGGCCACCATACTACCAATATAGCGCGAGCTGTATGGGCGATTGGTTTCTTTATCCTCCATTTGGCAATACTTAATATAATCTTTTACCCCTTGCGGAAAATTGATATAGTTGCCCTCGTTTATAGAGTATATTTTACCGTCTTTAGGTATTTGTATGTGGCGGTTTGATAAGCAAAACTCGCCAATAGCAGGGTCTAGCGTAAAACCATTTACCTTGCGCCCTGCCGTGTATACCAACATGGTTGATGAACCGTAAAGAATATAACCCGCTGCTACTTGCTCAACACCTTTTTGCAGCAAATCATCAATAGTACCCATTGGGCCTTCGCTTTTACGGCGAAATACTGAAAAAATAGTTCCTACAGGCACATTCACATCAATATTTGATGAGCCATCCAAAGGATCCATAGCTAATACATACTTAGGGTCGTGGTTGCTTTCAGGATTTAGGTGAATAATTTCCTCGTCTTCTTCGCTAGCTATTACAGCTACTTCACCACCCTTGGTAAGGCACTCAATAAACAATTTGTTAGCCATCACGTCCAACTTTTGTTGTTGCTCACCTTGTATATTGTCGCTGCCTGCAACGCCAATAATACCAGCAATACCTGCCTTGCGTACCTCGTTACTTACCGTTTTGGCAGCAATACCAATATCGGCAAGCAGCCTTGTAAATTCTCCCTTGGCAAAAGGGAATTTTTTTTGCTTCTCAATAATAAATTGACCAAGCGTTGTTACTGATTCAAATGCCATAAATTTCCCGTTTATTTAATTGCAATACTTTCGCAAAAGTAAGCTAATTGAAACATTACTAATACGTTTGTTAGCTTTCATGCATAAAATTTGCCCAAAACACCGATTTTTGCACCTCTTAATTATATATACTAGAGCAAAAAAGAGTTAATGAGAGTTTTCAAATTTGGGGGTGCATCAGTAAAAGATGCTACCGCAGTGCGCAACGTAGCCGGCGTTTTAGAACGTTTTAGGGATGAAAAATTATTGATTATAGTATCAGCTATGGGCAAAACAACAAATGCCCTTGAGCTATTGGCCGAAGCCTACTATAAGCAAGAAACCGAAACCATGTGGGCGCACTACCGAAAGGTTAAAGATTTTCACGATGCTATTATATCAGATTTACTGGAAGACAAAAAATACAACGTATACGACGAGATTGACAACCAGTTTGTAGAGTTGGAAAGCCTTTTGGAACAAAAACCCGACGGCAATTTTGATTTTATATACGACCAAATTGTAAGTTTTGGTGAAATTATTAGCACACGTATTGTTAGCAGCTACCTAAAAGAAAACGGCTTTAGCAACCGCTGGATTGATGCCCGTAATTTTATATTTACCACAGGGCCTCACCGTGGTGCAAACGTGATGTGGCAAGATACTGAAGAGATAATAACCAAACGCTTGCGCCCTATTGTCGAAAAACAAATAGTAATAACACAAGGCTTTATTGGCAAAGCACCCACTGCATTTACAGCAACACTGGGTCGCGAGGGTAGCGATTATACGGCGGCTATTATGGCCTATTGCCTAGGGGCTGACAGTGTAACTATATGGAAAGACGTGGCAGGGGTGATGAATGCCGACCCTAAACGTATGCCCGATGCAATAAAAATTGACGAGCTAAGTTATAATGTTGCTATTGAGTTGGCCTACTATGGTGCTACGGTAATACACCCTAAAACCATACAACCACTAAAAAGCAAAGGTATACCCTTGTATGTAAAATCGTTTTTAAACCCCGATGCAGCAGGCACGGTGGTAAGCAACGAGGCGCACGATGAAACACAGTTGCCTTTTTATATCTTCAAATCAAACCAAGCGCTAGTGAAAATATCTACCCGCGATTTTTCTTTTATTGTTGAGGATAACCTTAAAAATATATTTGCTGTGCTTACCGATTGCGGTATTACGGTTAACCTAATGCAAAACAGTGCCATTAGTTTTTCTATATGTGTGAATAATGACGAGGTGAAACTTACTGCACTGAAAAACGCACTTGAAGGGCACTATAAAGTAGAAATAAGCACCGATGCTGAGCTGGCTACTATACGTAACTATAATACAAAAGCAATAGAAACTGTATTAAAAAACAAAAACTTGTTATTGGAGCAGAAAACTGAAAAGGTTTTACAAATGATAGTAAAGTAGGCTACCATGAATTATGTTGATATAGATAAAAAGCTTTACAGAGAAAGCTCATCCTTTTTTGGGTTTGAGATACCTAGGGGCTGGGTGAAACTACCCGAAATAGAATATATCTCTGTGTTTAGGGCTTCAATCAAATCATCCCTTTTTAGTAGAAGTGGTGAGAGAACCAGTCACACAAAAGAATTGCAAGTAAATTTTATTTACGACAAGAATAAAAAAATAACTGCCTTTATAGCCAACGATAAAGAAGAAGCCATAACAAAGGCTAAAGAATATGCTATTAAACTGGGTAACTTAAGAATACTTGATGCTACTCAAAAACCTTTTGAGTGGATTAAAGAATAAGAATAATGCAATTTAAAGACAAATTTTTTAGCAATACTTTAGGGTATTTTCATCAGGATTTGGTGAGGTATATATTAGGTTTATTTATTCTGTATAGAATAGGAAGAAATTTAATCAGTAATCCAACAATTCCTAACATTGTATTGGGAATAGTGCTTTTAATTATGGGTTTGGTTTTTTTCTTTGCTAAAAAAGGAATATAGATAGATTTTAATACAAAAAAATACAGGTACTTATACATTGTATTTGGTGTAAAGGCTAGCTTAGGTTGGAAGCCTTTACCTGAAGTTGAATATATATCTGTACTGAAGGAGATAAAGGCTCAGGAAATAGAGTTAAACCTTATTTATAGCAAAACAAAAATGATACAAGTAGCTGAGTTAAAAGATAAAGAACAAGCATTTTATACAGCACAGTTTTTTGCACATAATATGGCAGGTATAAGGGTACTTGATGCTACGGTTCGTCCTTTTGCTTGGGTAAATGAATAAACAAGGATATGTATTCATTCTATTTTAGTTTAAGGAGAAATAAAAATGTGCCAATACAAGTAATCTATATTTTTGGTGGTATTGGTTTACTGGCATTTGCTTCAAGTTACTTTCTTCAATCATTATCAGGCTTAATTCTGTTTTTATCTTACCCAATACTTTTCTTTTTAATTAAACAGCACTTGCAAATTGATTTTGCAACTAAAATGTGCAGACTAGGTATTGATTTTATGGGGTTTACCTTTGGCAAATGGCAACCACTACCTACAATTGAGTATATATCAGTATTTAGAAAACAATATAGAAATAACAGTTTTGAAGACAGCGGAGAGCTTCACTGGGATGAAACCTTTGAAAAAGTAGAGGTAAACCTTATACTAAACAGAAGAGAAACGCTAAACGTATGGGTTGGAGATGATAAATTAAAAGCCATTGAAGCTGCTAAATTTATTGGCAAAAAACTAAACCTGCGAGTGCTTGATGCCACCCAACGAGAGTTTATTTGGTTGGATGAGTAATTTTTTATGTCTCTTGCATGAATTGCAATAACAGTTCATGTCACCCAAAAATTAACAAAAAGTAAAGTTCACCAGTCTGCCATCCTTATCTTTAGATGGCCTATTTAAAACTTATATCAATTTTCAGGTAAATATGTTTCCCCCATTGATTTTCAATTATAGACGTTGATTATAAGTTTTTGTAAAACGTAGTAATTTCTTGGCATACTACACGGTTATCGTATTGCTGTTCAATAAGCTGTCGGGCATTTTGTCCTAGTTGTTGGCGTAGTGGGGCTTGCTGCAATAGTTGTAGTATGTGTTGGGCTACATCAGCCGGCTGTGAACCAATTAGTATGTTTTTTCCGTCGTTATAATGTATACCTGCTGAGGCTCGGGGTGTGGCTACTATGGGCTTGCCCAGCGCCATACCTTCTAATATTTTTATACGTATGCCACTACCGCTAAGCAAGGGAACAACCATAATATGGTGCTGCTGCATATAACTTATGGCATTGGCCACCTCACCATCTATCACAACATTAGGGCTGCTGTATTGACTAAACGAGTCAGGTATTTTTTTGCCTGCTAAATGAAATTTAGTAGCAGGTATTTGTTTTACTACCAACGGCCATATTTCATCTAAAAACCACCGCATGGCCTCTTGGTTGGGTATCCAATCCATAGATCCTAAATGAAATACATCGGGCTGACCTGTGGGCTGCACTGTATTATCAAAACTGCTAATATCAATACCGTGCGGGGCTATGTGTATTTTACCCGTAAAACCGCTTTGGGCAAAAAAATCGGCATCTTCTCGGGTAAGTGCCACAAGAGCATCCAATTGGTTTAGGGTATGCTGCTCGTAAGTTTGCAAGCGAGTAGCCAATAGGTTAAGGTACCACTTTTTTATAGGGTTGCCCTCGTTAGCAGCTAGCTTTTGCCATATACGGTGCTCAACATTGTGAGCGCGCATGGCTATTGCACCTTTAAAGTGTTGGCGCATAGTGGCCAAATAGCCTGTTACAAACAAACTTTCGATGTGGATAATATCGTATCCGCCCGCATCAATAGTTTTTGCCAACAGTTGCGCAAAACCTTCGTTATAAAAACGCACCATGTGATACGATTGGTTGGTGAATAGGTTGGCAAATGCTGCGGAGGCTTTTATATCTGTATCAATGGCAAAGGCCTCAAAGCCATAATCATCGTAAAAATATTGTGGAATTTTAGTGGCATCAACCCCATCCTTTTTAGGATTAAGGCAAAGAAGTTTTACTTGTGCACCTGCACTTTTAAGCCCGTGCAACAAGCTGTGCATGGCTATTACCCCACCATCTTTTAGGGGATAGGGTACGCGGTGAGATACAACTAAAATTTTCATTTTTTGAGCGAAACACTTTTTTCGTCTTTCTTTTTACCGAATAAGAAGAAACGACGAATGGCACGAATATAAGCGTCGGGGTCGAAAAGTGAAGAATCTCGTGTAGCTTTTGATATTAGCCAAATACCTACAGGGGTAAGTGCGGCTACTGCCAACCACATACCAACAACAGGTTTTGCTACCAACTCTTTGGTCATTTTTTCACCCGCTATGCTTAGTATATAAAACACCAAAAATAGCAATATGGCTATTACCATAGGCCAACCAAAACCTCCTTTACGCACTATTGCACCCAACGGTGCCCCAATAAGAAACAACACCAAACAGGCAACAGGTACTGTTATTTTTTTGTACCACTCTACCTCGTGTTTGGCTTCTTTTTGACGAATATCGGTTATCATTTTACGGTTATTCTCAATTACCCCCTTTGTGGTTCGGGCTATATTAAGGGCTTGCGTAAAAATCATATTTACATTTGGGTCTTCCTTTGCCCTCCAATCGGCAGTGTAAATATTAAAAGTGTCAATATAATTAGGGTAAAGTGTATCGTAAATATGGTAGTTGTTATTGGTAAAACCCACCATTTCATCGTATACTTGGTTTGCTTGCAAGTTTAGCGAGTCAATACCTTCTTGCAAGCCTGCTAAGTCTTTCAGTTGGTGGTTTCCCTTAAACAAATCTTCGGCAGTATTTCCCATTTCCAATTGCGATAAGTCGAAAATAATTTCCTGCTTATCAAACTTCATTTTGTTGTGTTTAAAGGTTTGGTAATAGTCGGGGTTAGTTTTCATCTCCTCGTACCTAATACCATTATACAAATTGAAATATAAAAAGCGTTTATCCTTGCTGCTGGTCATTTCACCGCGTTCGGCAACAACAACAGTGGTATTGGTTTGGTCGTCGGTATGGTCGTAAATCAATACATCGTATATATCTTTCCCGTTTTTATCTTTCTTACCAATTTTAATGCTATACCCGTCAATATCATTATAAAATGACCCTTCGTGAATATCAAAAGCGGGTTTTTTATTGCGAACATCCCAAAAAAGAGCTGCAAATTTTAGGTTTGACGCTGGTATAACATAGTTTGAGAATAGATACGAACCGTAGGAAAGCAATAATACAAAACCTAGTATGGGATATAATGCACGGCGTAGCGGAATGCCTGATGCTTTAATAATAACCAACTCGTAACGCTCGCCCATGTTTCCATACGCCATTATCGAAGCTAGTAATATACCCATTGCCAATGCTAAGGGTATAAGGTTGGGTAATGTATATATTAGCAGTTCGGCTATTATATACCATTCAAGCCCTTTGCCTACTAGTTCATCAATATATTTCCAAAGAAACTGCATGAGGAAAAAGAGGGCAGAAATAAAAAAAGTAACTATAAAAGGTCCTACAAAGGACTTTAGAATAAAAACATCAAGTTTTTTGATACGGAACACAAAGGGTTATTTTTATTTGTAGGCTAATTATCTACAAATTTACAGCCAAAAAATAAGATTGGTTGGGCTTTTTTTACGAGCCTATAGCTGTTTTTAAAGTTTGTACCTGCGCTTCCCAAAGCTGAGTAGTCTCTTCTATCTCATTTTCTTCGGCAAAATCTGTAACCACCAAAGCAACATCCCCAGTAAGCTCATCTTGTTGTATTTCAAGCTCAAAGTACTCTTCTTCGGGGCCGTCCATCCAACGAAAACGAATGCTTTTGTTAGCTGTACTACGTATCATTTCAGCAGTTTGTTCGGTACCATCCCACACAAAAGTGTAATATCTTTTATCACGAATATTTACATCATCGGCAAACCATTCTGAAAGCCCTGACGGTGTTTGCAGATAATTGAATAATATCCCAGCAGATGACTTAAGTGGAAACTCTGCAACAAATTTTTTCTTTTTGCTCATGCGAATGGAAATTTAAACACAAGGCAATATATAATATTGCTTTTCTTTGTGCCTGTTTATAACTCTCACAAAATAGGTTAAAACAGTTATTGTGTCAAGTATATTTAAAAAAAATAATTTATTTTTTGCGCTTTGCGCTCTATTTATAGCCTTTTGCGGTATACAAACCTTGTTTTACCCCAAAGGAAGTTTGGTTTTATACCTTAATGCTTTGCATACTCCGATTGGAAATACATTTTTTAGGCTTATTACCAATGTTGGCGATGGACTTGCTTTTACTATTATTTCCATACTGCTTTTACTGTTTGTAAACATACGCTGGGGAATACTAAGCCTACTCACCTTTGCTATTTCAGGTATACTGTCACAGTTTTTTAAAAAGGTAGTATTTGGAGCTTTGCCCCGCCCATTGAAGTTTTTTGAAGGTAATGAAGTGTTAAATACCGTTGAAGGGGTACACAATGCCTATGTTCATTCGTTTCCTTCGGGTCACACTACTACCGCATTTGCCATGTTTACTTTATTAACCCTGCTTTGGGGCGGCAATAAAACTATTGCTGTTGTCTGTTTTGTATTTGCTGTAATAACTGCCATTAGCCGCATATACCTTGCTCAGCATTTTATTGAAGATGTATTTGCAGGTACTATTTTGGGTGTGCTAACGGCTACTTTTTTATATTTTTGGTTTGAAGTTAAAACCCCTCGCCTACTGGCTTCTCCAAAACTTGGCTACCCTTTGTTGAAATTGAAATAATGAACGCAGAAAAGAAACACTATTTATACATAGCCCTTTTGGGTGCTTTGCTGTTTATTCCCTTTTTGGGGCAAGTACATTTGTTTGATTGGGACGAGATAAATTTTGCTGAAAGTGCCCGCGAAATGATGGTTAGTGGCAACTACTTTCAAGTACAAGTAAATTTTCAGCCGTTTTGGGAGAAACCTCCCCTATTCTTTTGGATGCAGGTACTTAGCATGAAAGTTTTTGGGGTAAATGAGTTTGCTGCCCGTTTTCCCAACGCTTTGTGCGGCATAGCTACGTTACTCATCATTTTTCATATAGGTAAACGATTGTTTAGCGTGCGCATGGGCTATTGGTGGGTATTGTGCTTTATAGGTGCTTTTACGCCACATCTTTACTTTAAATCGGCTATAATAGACCCTACTTTCAATTTGTTTATATTTTTGGGTATTTATCAAATATATAGGGCATCATTACTAGAAAAAGGTAATACCCGATTGGGAATATATGCCCTTGCGGGGATGTTTTTGGGTTTGGCTGTGCTAACCAAAGGCCCTGCTGCTGCTGCCGTTACATTGCTTTGTGTAGGCAGCTATTGGGTAGTAAACAAGTTTAAATGGTATTTTACTTTTAAAGAAATAGCACTTTACACCCTTTGTGCCATAGGCGTTGCCTTTGCTTGGTTTGGAGTTGAAGCCATAAACAACGGTTTATTTTTCTTACGCGAGTTTATACTGTATCAAATTGACCTTTTCCGCAACCCTGTGGCCAGTCATGGGCAACCGTTTTATTATCACCCCATTGTATTGTTAGTGGGCTGTTTCCCAATATCGGTTATAGCTTTTACCATGTTTAAGAAAAATGCTTCTACCACACAAAAGCAGCAAGTATTTGTGAAATGGATGTTGGTGCTTTTTTGGGTAGTATTAATATTGTTTAGCATAGTGAAAACTAAAATAGTTCACTACTCATCGCTTTGTTATTTGCCCCTTACCTTTTTGGCCGCTTATGCTATCGAGAATATTATAAACGGAGAATGGAAGTTTTGGAGATGGTTAACTATACCCCTTGCTATTATTGGTTTAGCACTTTCGGCAGCTTTTACACTAATACCCTTTATAGCCGCTAATGAAAACCTTAAAGCCCAAATTTTCCCTATGATAAAAGACCCTTTTGCGGTGGCAAACTTTAGTCGTGAAGTGGCGTGGGGTGGCTGGGAATGGCTTATCGGTGTTTTGTTTTTGGCAGGTATTGTAGCGGGTATTGTACTACTACTTCGCCGCAAATACCAGTATGGTTTTTTATCGCTATTGGTGGGCACAACCCTTAGTTTGCAATTGTTCTTGTACATAGTAGTTCCTAAAATAGAGCAGTATAGCCAAGGAGCGGCTATAGAATTTTGGGAGGGTTTACAAGGCAAAGACGTATACGTGCAACCGCTAGGCTACGATACCTACGCACACTACTACTATGCCCGTATACACCCGTGGTATGAAAATACATCGCCTGAGTTTGCTAAGTTTTTAGCTGAAAACAAAGCTCAATACCAACAAAATGCACCTACCGATTGGTTTGAACACTTGCAACGCGATTGGTTGGTGGATGGCAAAATTGATAAGCCTGCTTATTTTTGCTGCCACATGAAAAAGGCGGATGAATATACTCAACACCCTGATTTCGAACGTATAGGAGAAGATGGTGGTTTTGTCTTTTTTAGGCGTTTGCCCCGTTAATAAAGTCTTACAATCTATGCTATACTGATTACAGCCCAAAGGATGACTTTAGTCATCCTTTGGGCTGTAATTGCAAAAGCAGCAGGTTTCAACCTGTTGAAAAATGATAAATAAGTTACTTAATCCCTCGGTGGCGGTCTGCGACCGTGGGGTGGCTTTTTACCTGGCGGTGGAGGAGCCATCGCCCTGAGTATTTCATCAATAAATTCATCAAACAATTCTTTTTGTGCAGCACTGCATATTTTACGTACCTCAGTAAAATGCTCAAAAGTCAGTTGGTGCATTTTGCCTTGTATACCAGCAATTGTTTGGTTCAACTGACTTACACTCGCTGTATCAACCACATCTGTTTTTAGTTTATCAAAGTACTGGTTACGCACTATCCTTATACTATCGTGTAGCTTATCCATTTGGCTACGGTGTACATCTTTTAACACAGTAAACTGCTTTTCTTGTTCAGGTGTAAACTTTAAGGTTTTAATTATAAATGCTGATGGCTCACCCGTTTTATGCGCGGGTGGTATCTGATTTTGCTCGCTTTGTTTTGCTACAAATAAATAGGCCATAGTGCCCACATTTATTAATAGCAAAACGATTACCAAGCCTATTAAAAATTTTGTCCTATCCATTTAGTAGGGTTATTTAATACGAAAATCCCGAGCTGTTTAATCCATAAGCATTTACAACGCCTTGCACACCATTTTTTGCGCTGTGGGTTGATACATCTTTATAACCTGCACCTACCCATATATTTAATGCCAATAAAAAAGCCAACGAAGCAGCCACTGCCCATACTGTGCGTTTGGGTATGGCTTTTAGTTTTTTGTTACCTGCCTCCCACTGCTGCATCACTTTTTGGGTAAAACCGGCAGAAGGTTTGGCTTTTTCTATACCATCAAGGCTATCTATAAGTTTATCAATATTGTCCATTGTGTTGTCTATTATATTTTGACGATACTTCTTGTTTTTTCTTGCGCTTTTCAGCTTTTATCTATGTAATTACTTAATATCTTTTTTAGATTTTGCCTAGCCCTAAACAACAGCGATTCTACCGATGATACGGTGGTATCCATTACCTGTGCTGTTTGCTCGTAACTAAGGCCTTCTACCTTGTTTAGTACAAGGGCTGTTTTTTGCTTTTCGGCCAGTTGGTTTATAGCTTTAAAAAGGTTTTGCCCTAGCTCCTTGTTTTCAAGCTGCCATTCAGGGTGTATAAAATGAGGCAAATGTGGTGCCGAGTTATCCTCGTCATCATTGTTTATGCTCACCAAAAAGGCAAAGCGTTTTTTTCGCTGCCTCTTTTTTATGTGATCTAGCGAAGTATTAATAGCTATGCGATACAGCCACGTGCTTATTTGCGCTTTTCCTTCAAAACTATTTAGGGTATTTAGAGCTTTTAAAAATACATCTTGTGCCAACTCTTCTGCATCTTCTTCGCTTTGCACCATACCCAATATTGTATTGTATACCCTGCTTTTATAGGTATCAATAAATTGCTGCACAGCCTGTCTTTCACCTTGCTGCAGTGCTTCAATCAGTTGGTTATCGTTTAGTGGAGGTGTATACAAGCGTGCTTATTCTTCTTTTAGCAATATACCTATATCTTCAATCAAGCGTTTTATTTCCAGTTTTATCGTGGCATTGTACACACCGCGTATATGCCCTTTTTTATCTACCAATACGCAATGCTCTGTATGCAAAAACTCGGTACTGTCTTTATTATAGCCGGGTTCTTCTTCGGCAAAGTAGCTTTTACGGGCTAGGGTATAAATTTTACTTGCATCACCCGTTAATAGCTGCCACTGCTTGCCGTTTATATTATTTTGTTGCTCGTATTGCTTCAGTTTGGCTGCATCATCAGTTTGGGGTGTAACTGAGTAAGAAACAATATTTACTTTTTCATTTCCAGCAAAACTATCGGCTACGGCCTGCAAATTGTTTGTCATTTTAGGGCAGATGGAAGCACAGCTTGTGAAAAAGAAATTGGCTGCATATACTTTACCCGCAAGGGTTTTATTACTTACTTCTTGTCCGTTTTGATTGGTAAAACTAAACGGTGCTATGGTGTGCAGGGTATCTATATCCACCTTTTCTTCATTAGCCCAAATGGGCGAAAAATCGGGCGTGTGGTAGTAGGGTAATGTACTTTTGGGTTGTTGTGTACACGCCGATAAAACCACAATTGCAAGTAGTATTACTGTGCTAACTTTATTTCTCTTCTGTAACATTAACGCAGTTTTTAACGCCTGTAAGTCCATATTTCCTCCCGTTTTTTACATCGTAGTTGGCTCGTATACGCCCATCATCGTACCACAAACGCTGGCGGCCGCTTTCTTGACCGTTTTTATAGTTAAAGTCTCTATACAATTGGCCGTTAGTGCCCCAATCTTTTACATTGCCTTCGTAAATATCGTTTTTGTAGTTGTATATAAAACGCGGTGTTCCATCCTCATACCATCCTTTGTGCTCCCCTTCTTTATAGCCGTTTTTATAATATCGTACTTCTGACAATTGCCCATTGGGATATTTTAGTATTTCCTCTCCTTCTTGTTTGCCGTTTATGTATCTGCATTGGTACAAGGTATCGCCTTGCGGACTAACCTCTACTACCTGCCCGTTAAATTTTGTTTGCTTATAAAGCAAAAAACCACCCTGCTTGTGCAGGGCGGTATCGCTCTTATTTATACTTATACTTTCCTCAGTACTATCTTTTGTTTTGGTGTACACACATCCGGGTAAAACTACCCAGCACCAAAACAAAATAACAACTCTAATCTTAACGGGTAACTGTACCGGGAGTTCCATAAAAGCCATCTCCATTAATATAAGGGTCTGCTGAAGTGATATGATAATGGTATATACCACTAGGATAATCAGTGGTGGCATGGGTATGCCCGTGGTAATTATCCAAATCGGCATTGGTTATTTTTTTTCCGTTTTCTTGTGGCCCATATACGGGGAAACCGTCTAGCAAAAAGCCTAGCAAAACATCTTTACCTTTATTAGTGGTTAAATAGGTAGGTTCTAAATGGTAGTGGTAATCGCCTGACATGGCCGGATGACCGCCGTATTGGTCAAAACTGTTTATTTCACTAGTTAGTGCGGCTCTACCTGCTGCATATTGGTTAAAAAATGGCACTCCATTTAGCGACACTCCCATTGCACCCATAGGTGTTTCTTGTGATGTGCTTGCTTTTGCAGGTTTCATTGGTATTCTAAAAGTATAGTTTACTGTGGCTATACGATTGGGGTTGGTATTGTACTGCGGATTGCTTCCGTTATAGGCTTCGTACAAGCTGCTTTCCCATTGTGTGCCTTGGTAGTAGGGGCTTTTATGGTCGGGACGACCGTTTACTTTTATCACCACATAATCACCATCTTGGTACACTTCACTTGCTCCGTATATTTTTTTGTAAATACTTATATCATCTGTACCACCTGTGTTTCCTGTGGGTGATGTAGTGTTATCTTCATCTTTTTTGCAACTCCAGCCCCCTAATGCTAATGCGCCAACCAGTGCAAAAAGCAATACTGTTTTTAATTTCCTGTTCACCATATCGTATATAGTTTATAAAGTTAACCGTTACTATTTATTATTTACCTCGTATATCAGTTTTTGACGCTACTTTTTTATAAACCTTGCGGAGGTGATTGATATTTTTTTAAAATTCTTTTTCATGGCACTAAATATCTCTTAAAACAAAAAACCCGCTAGGCAAGCCTAGCGGGTTTTAAACCAAAAATGAGAAAAAGTTTGTTTGTTATTTCGCCTCTTGTAGTTTTTTAATAGTTTCTTTTATACGCGCCATTTGGGTATCGGGCGGTGTATTTTTTAGTGCATCGTTGTAGGCTTTTATAGCTTCTTTTGTATTACCTTTTTTAGATAATGCTTCGCCATAGCTATCGTAAGCATTCCACGATTTTGGATTGCGTTTTACATTTAGCTTAAATATCTCAAGGGCTTTATCAAGCTTATTGGCTGTTATCAGTTCGTAACCATACGAGTTTAGCTCGTCTTCGGTAGCATATTGTACAGCTTCTTTACTTACTTTTTCGGCTTCTTCTTTTTCGCCTTTTACTTCCAACAGGTTGGCTTTTAATTTTAGCACGCTAAAATTGTTAGGGCTAAAACTATTAGCGCGTTCAACCCATGCAAGAGCCTGCTCAGTCTCTATTTTGTTGTGGTAGCAATAATCAGCTGCTTCGTAATAGCCTTGCCAAGTAAAACCCGGGGTAGAACGTAACTCGTTTTTAATATTGTTTACTACTACTGTAGTTACATCTACATCTATTGTAATGGGTATATCTAACTTCTCCCACAAAAGTGATAAGGTTGCCGAGTTTGCCGACTTATCAAGAAAAGTATATGTAAGCCACTCGGTATGTTGGTGTTGTTTTGGGGTAACTTCTACACGCAAAGCGTCTTCTTCTTGCTTATAAAAATAACTACCCCACGAGGTATAGTTTTTAGAGAATATAATTGTCCAGTTTTTTTCAGTAGGTATCATGTGCAAACCATAAGTGCCCGCAGGCAATGGCTTACCGTTTACACTTACATCGTTGGTAAAACTAATGGTAGTATTTTCGTTAGCACCTGCACGCCATATTTTGTTGTAGGGCACAAGACCTCCCCATACTGTACGCTCTTTTACAGCAGGGCTATGGTAGTTTACCGTTATATCTGTTAAGCCTATACGCTGTGTTACTGATGCTTTTGGACTAGCCTCAGGCATTGTAAGTGTTGATTGTGCAAATGCGTTTAGCGATAATAGAAAACTACAAATAGCTAATATCTTTTTCATTAGGGTTTATCTAATTAGTTTGTCAATATTAAGCACATTTTGTACCATAAATTAAAGTTTTGGGTTGATTTTGGATAAGAATGCTTTTTCTGCTGATAAAAAAAAGTCTTGTATCGTGATGATACAAGACTTTGGTAACTATTCTAACTGATTGTTTCTTTTTATTAGAATGGGTCAGAATATTTTGCTTCTGCGGCTACAGTATTATCTGTTAATGTTTTCAAAAAAGCTACTAACGCACCCATATCAGCATTAGAGAGGTTTAGCCTTCTAGGTTGTCCATTTGGCGTACCACCTACGCGCAATGGCGGTGATAGCGTAGGATGATCTTGTACACCAATACTATAATGTTCTATTACTTCTTGCAGTGTTTTAAAACGACCGTCGTGCATGTAGGGAGCTGTTAATTCTACATTGCGCAACGAGGGAACTTTAAATGTGGCCATATCGGCAGGGTTGCCGGTTATACGCCCTACCCCGCTATCAACAGTGGTTAAATCCAATCCGTTATTTTCAGCTCGGGCACCTGTAAAGGTTTCTGTACCATGACAAGCGGCACAACCTGCTGTGGTAAAGAACAAAGTTTTGCCTCTATTTTCTTGAGTAGTAAAATTAGCAAAATCGCCCAAATTTTGAGGGGGAGTATTGGCTGGGAAGCTAGCCCTACCTGCATCGTATTTTGATTTGTATGAAACTATTGAGCGTACAAACTGTGCCAATGCTTTTGATACTTTATCGCTAGTGATGGTTTTATCACCAAAAGCGCTTTGAAACAATGCAGGGTAATAGCTAATGCGGTTTAGTTTGTTCACCAAAGTATCCAAGTGCATACCCATTTCTATGTGGTCTTGTATAGGCAATAGTGTTTGTACTTCAAGCGTAGCGGCACGCTCATCCCAAAAAAACTTACCGTTGGGGTAGTAGCGTGCATTTATCAACCCCATACTATTGCGCCCTGTATTTCCGCCTTCAAAACCTTTGCTCAGCACCAATGGGTCGCTAAAACCATGTGTTTGCAGGTGGCAGCTTCCACAAGCTACCTTATTGTTATACGATAGGTTTTTATCGTAAAACAGCACCCTGCCTAGTGTAGCACCCGCATCAGTTATTGTGTTATTGTTTGGTGTATTGTCTTGTCCCACTATGGGTGGAGTAGTTAAATAATTGGGCAGTGTAATATTTGCATAACTATATGGCGATGAAGGCAAATTGGGCGTTTGCACCAAAATATCACCCGTATAGGTAGCGCCGCCTGTATTGCCATTATCAATAGAATCAGCAGTTTTATCGTCTTTTTTACAGCCCCAAAGGCCAATGGTAAATACGAAAACCAACGCCGCTAAAAATTTTCCTTTCTTCATCATTGTATATAGTTAGTTAAAATAATATCCACTCAATAGTTCTAAGGTTGTTAATCACCTCGTTTAATTAAATATGACGACGATATTAATTGCAACTTGCGGGCTGATTAAAAAATCATAAAACAAATAGCATATTTTTGGTGTTTGATGCGCTAAGTAAATGGCCAAAAAAAATAAAAATTCTCGTGTAGCTATTGGTATTCTTATCATACTACACATTGTGGGGGCAGTGGGTTTTGTTATACCGTCACTTACTCCTTTATTTAAGCAATTGGTTCCCTACCACCTTTTAATTACCCTTGTTATTCTGTTAGCCTTTCATCAACCGTGGAAAGGAAAGTTTATACTGTGTGCATTGCTAATAATGCTTGCAGGTTGGTTTATAGAATGGGTGGGGGTGCAAACAGGAAAAATATTTGGCCAATACCACTACGGTGCAACACTAGGCTACAAGGTAGACGGTATACCATTAATGATAGGTGTTAACTGGCTAATACTATTGTATTGCAGCTTTTTTTTAGCTGAAAAAATTACTAAAATTCAGTGGCTTAAATACATACTTACTGCCGTTTTTATGGTGCTGATGGATGTACTTATTGAGCCTGTAGCTGTTCGCTACGATTATTGGCAGTGGCACACCCTGCATATCCCTTTGCAAAATTATATAGCTTGGGGTATTGTAAGTTTTGTAATGGCCATAGGGCTTGGCAGCCTAAAAATTAAACTGCAAAACAGCGTAGCTATGGCATTGTACATAATACAAATGTGTTTTTTCATAGTTTCAAACCTATTACTGTAAACCAAAACCCTTTAGCTTTGTTATTCATTAGTGTAAGTATAATTAACCATGAGAAAAGTGATAGGAATAACCATAGCATTAGTAGCAGTAGCAGGCATTGCAATTGCCTTTACATTACCCAATAAAGATAAAAAACCAGCCCGCAAAGTGGGTGAACTAAACGCTAAATCGTTTTACGATTTAAGTATTTTGAATATTGATGGCACTGATACTATAAACTTTGCAGATTTTAAGGGTAAGAAAATTTTGTGTGTTAATGTGGCCAGCAAATGTGGCTATACCTATCAGTACGAAGATTTGCAAAAACTGCACGAAAAATATGCCGATAAACTGGTGATTATTGGTTTCCCTTGTAATCAGTTTATGGGGCAAGAGCCGGGTACGCCTGAAGAAATAGAAAGTTTTTGCCAAAAAAATTATGGCGTAACCTTTACCCTTAGCGAAAAAATTGATGTTAAAGGAGACAACCAACACCCCGTATATCAATGGCTTACCCAAAAAGAAAACAATGGTAAAGACAACTACAAAGTAGGCTGGAATTTTAACAAATTTCTTTTGGATGAAGAAGGTAATTTAATGGAGCACTTTGGCTCAAAAACTAAACCTTTAGATGAAGAATTGGTTAGCTTAATAGAAAAATAAAACTCAAATGCTTCTCTTGCTCAATATCGCCATTGTTATTGCTACCTTCTTTTTTATGGAGTTTATAGCATGGTTTACCCATAAATATGTAATGCATGGGCTTATGTGGCATTTTCACTACGACCACCATAATGGCCGCAAAGGTTTTTTTGAACGCAACGATGTTTTCTTTCTAATTTTTGCCATACCGGGTTGGTTATTTACCATGTTTGGTATGATGGGCGGAAACGATTGGAGGTTGTTTGTTGGTATTGGCATAATACTTTACGGCTTGGCTTATTTTTTAGTACACGACGTATACATACACCAACGTTTTAAATGGTTTAAAAATAGTAATTGGTTTTATTTTAAGGCTATACGCCGTGCCCACCGTGCGCACCACAGCCATTTGGGTAAACACAAAGGCGAATCGTTTGGGATGTTGCTGGTTGGCAAAAAATATTTTAAACAGGTGAAGAGCAAATAACCCCCCTCTCCTACTTCTTATAGATACTACTGTATATAGATGGTTTATTGCTATTTTTGTAGCTACACCAAGGCGTTATTTTTATTTTGAGAAATATTCTTCTTTCATTCTTAATTCTTTTTGCCCCCTTGTGGGCAAGTGCTGAAAGAATAAATGCAAATGCTGAGGTATATAGTGAACCGGGGAAAAGCACTATAGCACAACTGTATAAGGGTAGCGGTATATATATAGCCCAACAAGATGCCAACTGGGCAAAAATAATTACCGTAGTAAATTCACCTTCAAGTTTTTTTGACGATAACACTCTTGAATTAAAACGCAGCAGTTTACTGTACGACGCGATTGGACAAGAAACAGGGCGTGTATACGGCAACCTAAAATTACCTGCACAATACAGCTATACTGACGATTATGTGATTTTTGAATTGGTTGGCTATATACGTACATCACTAATAGATACTAACTGGATAGCCGAAAACCGCTTGGTGCATATTATTGATTCGGCAAAAAGTAGAGTGAGGTATAGTGATGTGCTACCTGAAATTAAAAAATTTGGGTTTTCTGTTCCTATTCAAGATAGTGGTTTTACTGCCTTTGTGCTTAGTGATATTGCAGGATTGGACTACAAAAACCCGATTGAGCGTTTAAAACTGGTATTTTACGAAAACCGATTGGTAGCAATTTTTCATAAAAATCCTATTAGGCTTAGAAGTAAAGAAGCTATTGTAATTGATGGTAAAGAAAACCTGATATACTTGCGCGACCTAAATGCTACTGAGAAACGTATTTTTGGTCTGTTATTTTTAAACGATTAATAAACTCTATAAGCTATTCAATAGCATCAAACTAAATTTTTAAGCCGTATTGTAGCCTCTCCTACTTGCTCAAACAAATGCAAGTAGCTACTGCTTTTTAAAGTAGTGCGTAACCTAATCTGTTCTTGCAATGATATGTTTCCCTCACGCTCGGGATATAGTTTTCTATTTGTTATTACTTCAGCAATCTCGTCAAAAGTAGCTGTTCGGTTGGGCATTTTCAGCAAAGCTATCGCTATGGCTTCGTGCAATCGTAGTAAATTTTTCATCACCACAATTTACAAAAAAGCATTAATTATTAAAATTATTTACCCAAAATTTAAATAGTAGATTTTCTACACAATGGCATCAAATATTTTTTGTGCAGCGCCTGCATTGTCGTGTATAAAGCGTTTTGCATTGTTGCCTGCACTTTGGCGTTTCGCTTCATCGTTCAACAGGCTTTTAAGGGTTTTAAGTAGTTGCTCTTGGGTATCTATCATAAACCCGCCGCCTGCTTCGGCCAATCGTTTGCCTTCAGGGTATTTGTTTATAGGTGTACCGTATAGAACGGGTATACCAAATACGGCTGCCTCTAAAATATTATGCAGCCCTTTTCTAAAAGCCCCACCAATAAATGCCACATCAGCATACTGGTATAGCGATGATAGCATACCAATATTATCTATAATTACTACATTATAAAAAGAGCAGCTTTCGTTGTTCAGTTTAGAGTAGCGTATGGTTTTGCTAAATTTACTTTCAATTTCGGCTAAATGTTTTTCGCTAATATCGTGCGGGACTATTACCAGTTTTAACTCGCCAAGTTGAGGTAATATTTTCCCCAACATAGCTTCTTCTTCAGGCCAGCTGCTTCCCGCTATTAATAATTGTCCATCGCCTTTAAAGTGCTGTATAACCGAAAATTCTTTTGGGCTTTGTGCATTGTTTATCACACGGTCGCAACGGGTGTCGCCAACATAAATTGCATCTGTATAACCAATATCGGCTAACATTTTAACCGAGGCTTCATTTTGAGTAAAAATACGATTGAAACAAAACAACATTTCTTGGTGCAGGGTTGCATTCTTTTTAAAAAAACGTTGTTCAGCCCTAAACAATGCCGATATAAGGTAAAGTGGTATGCCTCTTCGTTTGGTTTCTTGCAGGTAATAGTGCCAAAAATCATATTTCACAAAAACCACCAAATCAGGTTGCACAAGATTAAGAAAACGCTCGGCATTGCGAAGCGTATCAACAGGCAAATAGTAGGCATTATCAATAGCAGAATGGGCTTTTCTATACTCGTACCCCGATGGCGAAAAGAATGTAGTTACAATATCCCATTCATCTCTATTAAATTTTTCTATTAGAGGTAACCCTTGCTCAAACTCGCCTAGCGATGCCACGTGCATCCACAAACGCTTTTTATTTTTTGCAGGTAATGTATTTTCAATATGCTCAAAAATACCCTTACGCCCTGCTACCCATTGGCGTGCTTTGGCATTCCATATAGCTAATACCTTTGCACCTGTAGTGTAAGCAGTTATACCTAAATTGTATAGTATGGGCATTGGGTTGTTTGTGTATTAAATAGATAAAGCAAAGTTACTGTAAACCTTGTTTCTATCTAAAGATAAACTCGTCTTCACCCCTATTAGTGCCGTATATAGGTAATATCCAACCTAAACGAATACCCCAGTAATTATCGGCACGGGTTCTAGTATCGGGTCCCATCAAATCGTTATTCCAATTGCGTGCATATTGTGTGCGACCTTGCGCAAAATCTAATCCCACATAAAAATTAAGCATTTTATTCATGCCCATGTATTGGTAGCCTATAAACTGATTGATAGTATAACCATTAGTCAACCTATCGTAGCCTTTCAATATATCGCCCGATACTTGTGGAGCTAATGATGATAGGTTTTGGAAATGCAAACGGTGTTGTATAAAGTTTGCCCCCAAACTAACAAAAATGCCACTGTTTCGGTTACGACCTATGGGAAATAGACGACCAAGATGGACTCCCGCAGTAAATCCACGCATAGAAATATCGGGTAAAAAGTTGTAGCCACTTCTATCCACCAAATACCCATTATTATTTGCTATCGAATCAAACACGCTGTACTCAGTAACGTATTTACTAAACATAAAGCTGCCTTCAGCCCTCAAATCCCAGCCGTTTTCAAACTTTATGCCGGCACTTCCGCCCAGTTGAGCTATAAAAGAAAAGCGTTTTGCCAAATCGGCTGTGGGCACAGTATACACATAGTTAAACCTAAACAAAAACGCCCTTTGTGGCATAAAAGCCCTTTCAGCTGCTGGTTTTTGCATCACCTTTTTGGTACTGTCTGTTTGTGCTATACCCACTGCACTTAGCAGTAGAAAGAATAAAAAGATATATACTTTTCTAGTCATGGTTTCAAAAGTCAAACCTACTTTATTTTTTATAAAAGGCATATACCTCTAAACGAATAAAAAGCAACAAGAGTTTGAAACACCATGGAGAAAACATTTTAATTAAACTATTAAAGCTTAAACAACATCCTTCATTGTTATTTGATGGTTACATAGCAAATTGTTTTACATAGAATACATTATATTTGCCCAAAACCAAATAATAGCGTGGAAACACAAGGTATTAAAAAAATTCAGATGGTTGATTTAATCAGCCAGTACCAAAAAATCCAAAACGAGGTAGATGAGGCTGTTTTAAATGTAATCCGTTCATCGGCATACATCAATGGCCCTGAGGTAAAGGCTTTTCAACAAGAATTGGAGCAATACCTTGGTGTTAAACATGTAATACCTTGTGCCAATGGTACAGATGCATTGCAAATAGCCATGATGGCTTTGGGTTTAAAACCCGGTGATGAAATTATAACAGCTAGTTTTACCTATGTAGCTACTGCTGAGGTAATTGCCCTTTTACAACTTACCCCTGTTTTGGTTGATGTTGATCCTAACACCTTCCAAATAGATCCTAAAGCTATTGAGGCAGCCATTACACCAAAAACAAAAGCCATTGTACCTGTGCATCTTTTTGGCCAGTGTACTGATATGGAAGCCATTTTGGAAATAGCTAAAAAACACAACTTATACGTAATAGAAGACACTGCCCAAGCTATTGGTGCAGAGTATACTTTTGCTAACGGTACTACCAAAAAAGCCGGTACTATAGGTACAGTTGGTGCCACATCATTTTTCCCATCAAAAAATTTAGGTTGCATGGGCGATGGTGGTGCTATATTTACCAATGATGATGACTTGGCCAAAAAAATACGCATGATAGCCAACCACGGCCAAAGCGTACAGTACTACCACGATGAAATAGGTGTTAATAGCCGTTTGGATAGTATGCAAGCTGCTGTATTGCGTATAAAACTACGCCATTTGGATGAGTATGCCGCAGCGCGTAATACAGCTGCAAACTACTACGATAAAGCATTTGCAAACAACCCAAAACTAACTACGCCTGTAAAAGCAGCAAAATCAAACCACGTATTTCATCAATATACCCTATTGCTTAACGGTGTAAACCGTGATGAGCTTAGGGCATACCTTGCTGAAAAAGGTATACCTGCAATGATATATTATCCTGTGCCATTGCACATGCAAAAAGCCTATACCGACCCAAGGTATACAGAGGGTATGTTTCCTGTTACTGAAGATTTATGCAAAAAAGTAATATCACTACCTATGCATACAGAGTTAGATGAAGATCAATTGCAGCATATTACCCAAACCGTATTAGAATTTATTAACCAATAACCATTTAAAATTTTTAAATTAGCTACCCATGAAAATAGTTGTTGTAGGAACAGGATATGTAGGCCTTGTTACAGGTACTTGTTTTGCCGAAGTAGGCGTTGATGTAATTTGTGTTGATATTGACCAACGCAAAATAGATAACCTAAAAAAAGGCATAATGCCTATATACGAGCCCGGGCTAGAAGAAATGGTGTTGCGCAATGTTGAAAAAGAACGTTTGCACTTTAGCACCAATCTTTCAGAAAGCATTGTTGATGCCGATGTAGCCTTTATAGCTGTGGGTACACCTCCGGGTGAAGATGGAAGTGCTGATTTGAAATATGTACTTGCTGTTGCCGACGAAATTGGCCGTAGCATGAATAATTATTTGGTTGTTGTTACCAAAAGTACCGTACCTGTTGGCACAGCCAAAAAAGTACGTGCTAAAGTTGCAGAAGCACTTGAAGGACGTGGTTCAGACCTTACCTACGATGTGGCTTCAAACCCTGAATTTTTGAAAGAAGGTGCTGCTATTGACGACTTTTTGAAACCCGACCGTATTGTTATTGGTGTGGAATCAGAAAAAGCCGAAGAAATAATGCGCCGCTTATACAAACCATTTTTGCTAAACGGACACCCAATTATCTTTATGGATGTTCCTTCGGCTGAAATGACTAAATATGCTGCAAACAGTATGCTAGCTACAAAAATCAGCTTTATGAATGATGTAGCTAACCTGTGCGAAATTGTAGGTGCCGATGTAAACATGGTGCGCAAAGGCATTGGTAGCGATGTACGTATAGGAAATAAATTTATATACCCGGGTGCGGGTTATGGTGGCTCTTGCTTCCCCAAAGATGTAAAAGCGCTTATAAAAACAGCAGCCGAAAAAGGATATAATATGCGTATACTTCAAGCAGTTGAAGATGTTAACGACGACCAAAAATCGGTTATTTTTAATAAAGTAATGAAACACTTTAACGGAGATGTTAAAGGTAAAACATTTGCTATGTGGGGATTATCGTTTAAACCAAAAACGGATGATATGCGTGAAGCCCCTTCATTAGTTATTATTGACCAACTGATTGAGCAAGGTGCGAAAGTAAAAGCATACGACCCTGTAGCTATGGACGAAACCAAACACATGATTGGCGACAAGATAGAGTATGCTAACGACCCTGATGAAGCACTTATTGATGCGGATGCATTACTTTTAGTTACAGAATGGCCTGAGTTTAGAATACCAAACTTTAAAGTAATGGCTAAACTGCTTAAAAACAATGTGATTTTTGACGGACGTAATATATACGATGCCCAAGAAATGAACGAATTAGGTTTTGCTTATTACGGTATAGGTATAAACGGAAAAAACCAAATAACTGCAGCCAATGCGTAAACGTATATTAATAACAGGTGGCGCAGGCTTTTTAGGCTCACATCTGTGCGACCGTTTTATAAAAGAAGATTTTGATGTGATTGCCATGGACAATCTTATCACGGGTGATATGCGCAATATTGAGCACCTAACCAAGCTGCCCAATTTTGAATTTTATCACCACGATATATCAAAATTTATCCATGTGCCGGGCAAGTTGGATTATATACTTCACTTTGCTTCACCTGCCAGCCCAATAGATTACCTTAAAATACCAATACAAACCCTAAAAGTAGGTTCGCTAGGGGTACACCATTGCCTTGGTCTTGCCAAAGAAAAAGGTGCACGTATGCTTATAGCATCTACATCAGAAGTATATGGCGACCCATTGGTACACCCACAAAACGAAGATTATTGGGGTAATGTAAACCCTGTAGGCCCTCGCGGAGTGTATGATGAAGCAAAACGCTTTCAAGAAGCTATGACTATGGCTTACCATACCTATCATGGTCTTGAAACCCGTATAGTACGTATATTTAATACCTATGGTCCACGTATGCGCCTAAACGACGGTAGAGCATTACCAGCCTTTATTGGTCAGGCGCTTCGCGGTGAGGATATTACAGTATTTGGTGATGGTAGCCAAACCCGCAGCTTTTGCTACGTTGATGATTTGGTAGAAGGTATATACCGACTGCTAATGAGCGACTACGCACAACCAGTAAACATTGGTAACCCTGTTGAAATAACTATTAAAGAGTTTGCCGAAGAGATTATAAAACTTACAGGCACAAACCAAAAAATAGTTTACAAACCACTTCCAAAAGACGACCCCAAACAACGCCAACCCGATATTACCCGCGCAAAAGAAATTTTGGGATGGGAACCAAAAGTTAGCCGCGCCGAAGGACTAAAAATTACTTACGAGTATTTTAAATCACTACCTAAAGAAGAGCTTGTAAGAGAGCCCTATGGCAGGGAGTTCGTTAGTAAATAGTTAATTGGTTTCAAGTTTCTTGTTTCAAGTTAGATAAGAAAATGGCCACAATAGAAAAGTTTGAAGATATTGAAGCTTGGAAATCAGCTCGAGAGTTGACCAACAATATATTTAAACTTACACTTCGCGATAACTTTCGATTAGACTATTCACTAGTAAATCAAATAAAGTCAAGCAGTGGTTCCGTAATGGATAACATTGCTGAAGGGTTTGAACGCGATGGCAGAAAAGAGTTTATTCAGTTTCTTTCAATCGCTAAAGGTTCTGTGGGTGAAACTCGCTCACAACTTTATAGAGCTTTTGATAGAAAATACATTACAGAAGAAGAATTTAATATTCATAGTAATCAAGCTACTAAAATTTCAAAAATGCTTAGTGGCTTGATTACATATCTTAGAACTTCAGAAAATAAAGGTATTAAATATAAAACCGATTAACCTTAGGTAGTTTGTTTCAAGCACATGCTGAAACCTGAAACCTGAAACCTGAAACCTGAAACCATGAACACCGAACAACAAAACTACTATGCCCATCCAACAGCCGTTATTGATGAAGGATGTAATATTGGTGCAGGTAGTAAAATATGGCACTTCTCGCACATAATGCCCAACTGCACACTAGGCGAGAAATGTAACATAGGGCAAAACGTAGTAGTTTCACCCGAAGTAGTATTGGGCAACAACGTAAAAGTACAAAACAACGTATCCATATACACAGGTGTAACCTGTGATGACGATGTGTTTTTAGGCCCTAGTATGGTGTTTACCAATATTACCAACCCACGTAGTGCTATAATTCGTCGCGAACAATATGCACGCACCCACGTGGGCAAAGGCGCAAGTATTGGTGCAAACGCTACTATTGTTTGTGGACACGATATTGGCGAATATGCCTTTATTGGCGCAGGTTCGGTAGTAACCAAAAATGTACCTGCATTTGCTTTATTAGTAGGTAATCCCGCCCGACAAATAGGTTGGATGAGCGAATACGGGCACCGATTAAACTTTGACGAAAATGGGATAGCTATATGCCCTGAAAGCAATCAAAAATACCAGTTGAAAGACGGCATTGTGAGCCGTATATTGTAAAATAATGAGTAAGCCAAAAATATTAGTTACCGGCGGCGTCGGTTTCATAGGTTCGCACACCGTTGTTGAACTTTATAACGCAGGTTATCAAGCTATTATAATTGATAATCTTAATAATTCAGAAGCCTTTATATTAGATCGTATTGAACAAATAACGGGCGAGAAACCCATTTTTTTTCAAGGTGATGTTTGCGTAGCCGAAGATTTGCAAAAAGTATTAAGCCTACACAGCGATATAGCAGGTGTAATACATTTTGCTGCCTACAAAGCTGTTGGCGAATCGGTAAAAGAACCTTTAAAATACTACCACAACAATGTGGGTGGCTTAGTAACGCTTTTGCAACAATTACAAGCTAAAGGCATTAACAATATTGCCTTTTCATCATCGTGCACAGTATATGGGCAACCTGATGTAAACCCCGTTACCGAAAACTCGCCCATACAAAAGGCAGCTTCTCCATACGGTAACACAAAGCAAATTTGTGAAGATATTTTAACCGATACCACCAAGGCAACTTCACTAAAAGCAATAGCACTACGCTATTTCAATCCTATTGGTGCACACGATAGTGGTTTAATTGGCGAATTACCTTTGGGCGTACCTAATAATCTTGTTCCCTTTATCACCCAAACAGCTATTGGTAAACGCCAACAGCTTACCATATTTGGACAAGATTACAATACTGTTGACGGTACTTGTGTTCGCGATTATTTACACGTTGTAGATTTAGCCAAAGCACACGTGCGCGCCATAGAACGTTTGCTAAACAACGAAACCGACGAAAAATTAGAGATATTTAATTTAGGTACAGGTAAAGGCAGCAGCGTAAAAGAAGTGGTAGATACCTTTGTAGCCGAAACAGGTGTAAATTTTAACTATACTTATGGCCCTCGCCGCGATGGTGATGTTGAACAAGTATACGCCGATACTACAAAAGCTAATGAAGTATTGGGTTGGAAAACCGAGCGCGACCTTAAAAATATGTTAGTTACCGCTTGGGCTTGGGAAAATGCCCTTGCTAAAAATAAATAACATATAACCAATTGGTGCATTTGTTTTTAAGCGAAAAAACAATTTAATTTCGTGAAAATACGATTGCATCATGCCACAAACACAAGGTCAATTCGTGCTATATAACCGCAACGAATTTAAAAACTATCTTGAAAACACACAGTTTTCACGCAATATAGTTAAGGTACAAAACCACCATACCTATATACCCAACTACACCCATTTTTATAGAGACAATCCCCCTAACCCTTTCAAGTGGCTTAATAGCATGAAAACTAGCCATTTGCAACGTGGTTTTAGTGATATTGGGCAAAACCTTACCACCTTTCCTGATGGCACAATAGCTCTTTGCAGAAGTATGAATACCACACCTGCTGCAATAAAAGGTGCAAATACAGGTAGTGTAGCTATTGAACATTTAGGGTATTTTGATATTGGCCAAGATGATATGACCGATGAGCATAAAGAAACTATCATTTTTCTTAATGCTGCCCTGTGCAAACGATTTGGCCTACTGCCTAGTGATAGTACAATACTATACCACCACTGGTTCGACCTAAATACGGGTAAACGCACCAATGGTTCTGGTTCAACCAAAAGCTGCCCAGGAACAAACTTTTTTGGAGGTAATACGGTTGAAGCTGCCAACCAAAACTTTATTCCACTTATAGTCCAAAAAATAAATAGTTTCATAACCGATACTAATACACAACAACCCATACAAATAGCTACCGGTACAGTAACTGCAAGCAAATTAAATGTACGTTCGGGCGCAGGTACTAACTTCCCCATAGTGTATGGACTAAACAAAGGGGCAAAAATTATTGCCTATGCCGAATTAAACGGCTGGTACAAAATAGACCCTGTTCAAAACCAATGGGTATCAAAACAATTTATTGCTTAATAATCTATCAACTATGCCACAAACAATTAGCAACAATAGCCAAGAAGCAAGAAAAAAATGGTTTAAACATCTTTTTACGGCTGAATTTTGGCAAGAGCAAAACCACTGGTTAGCTTTTCTTACCTTTTTATTACTGCTAACAGTAAGCGTGTATTTGGTAATGCACGACCTTGAAAAATATAATCCCGAAAAGGCAAAAGCCTATTACGACGATCCACACGAGGCTGAGTTTAAAACAATGGATGCGGCTGATATTTCATACATTACATCACTTATCAATGTTGGTTCAACAAGCATACCTACAACTAGTTCGGCACTTAAAAATGCCGAAGACAGCACAGATATAGTACAAGATGAAGCCCAGTTTGCAGGTATACGCTTTAAAAATAATCCAAATTGCCGAGCCGTTAAAGATTACATCATTTACCAATTACCCTACGTATATCCTGAAGACACAGTAAAGGTTTTTGCCTTATTAGACCAACAGCCCAACTCTTTAGCCGTAAATTTCATACAAACTGCACGTTTTAGAGTGAAATCGTACTTTTGGTTGGCAGGCCCACATACTTATGTAGAAATAATATTTTGGACAATCTTTGGGGTAATCTCTAGTATACTCTTCTACATAGCAATGGCAATTGCTAAAGGTACAGGCTTCAAACCCTCCGAATCTCCGGGGCATTTAGCCAAAATTGTATACTCGCCCTTTATATCGCTTATTATCATTTTTTCCTACAACTACCTTTCAAACCCTGATAGTTTTATAGATGTAAGCGCATCAAAAGGCACACTTATCATTTCATTCCTACTAGGCTTCTACTCAAGCAGGGCAATGAAGTTATTAGACAAATTAAAAGATTTGATACTGCCCTACGGCGACGATTCAAAATCGGTAGCAGTGCCCACTATGCAAACCGACCCTGAATTGATGATAGCGCAAGCAACACCCTCAGCAGTTACGGTTGATGTATCTGTAAACGACCCATCGCATCAAGATGCTGAAGAACTAAATGCACATATCAGCCAAACACAAGTAAGTCTTGTGCCCGATTTAGGTGGCGACCCTATACCTCTTGAAAAAACAGGTGAAGACGAGCTTGACGGGACTTTTAGTGCCCCCAAAATTCCGCAAGGAAACTATACTCTTACTGCTAACCTTGTTACTGCTGATGGTGGAAATTATGCCGCCACCCAGCCCGTACAAGTAATAAACGGTGAAAACACATACAATATCACCCTTACCAAAACTGAGGTAAGCGGATAGTTTTTAGTTTATATTTACAGGGCAAACCGACAATAAATTGTGGGGTTGCCCTGTTCTTTTTTTAAACAGTTATGAAAAATAAAACATATCTAGTACTGTTTTTTGTATTTGTCATTTCCTTCAATACGTACGGTACAAAAAATAAGAACAGTACCAAAAACGCTAAAACTAGAGAAATTGAAGTACTCAATCTTGAAAAGATTACTGATTCATCATCTATACATTTTAAAGAAAGTGCCGAAGCCTGTACAAATTGGTTGCTGGATAAAAATAAAATCAAAACTATACTTACAAATAGTGAAGCAATTGACGGGCACGAGTGGCATTATTTTTATCTCGACTTACCCTGTTATTATTCGGGAGAGGTAATGGTAGATAATGAAAAAGCATCTTATAGCATTTACGCGGGAGCAGTAAGTTACCTCAAGTTCTCCGATACTATTATACGATTAGGGTACAAGAAAGATGATTTTAAAAAATATTTTATTGAGGGCAGACTGCGGCCTGAAGAATAGAAAACATATTTTATCAATGTTAAACTCCAACAACAATCAACCAATACCTAACAACTAAGCTCAACAAGCCGTATCTTCGCGCCCAGTGGCGATAAACTTCCTTTCAGTAGAAAACATTAGTAAAGCATTTGGCGAAAAAGAACTTTTTGCCAACCTTTCATTCGGTATAGATCAAGGGCAAAAAATAGCTCTTATAGCAAATAACGGTACGGGCAAAACCACCCTGCTTAATATTATTGCAGGTGTAGAAACTCCCGACACAGGTCAGGTAGTTTTCCGCCGCGATATAAAAGTAGGCTACCTACCCCAAGAGCCCGATTTTGAAGGCGCGGTAACCGTAGCCGATTATATCTTTTACGATAAAAGCCCTGTAACCCAAGCCCTAAAAGCCTACGAAACAGCAATAGAAGCCCACAGTGCCGACCCCTCGCCTGAAAACGAGCAATTACTAAACGATGCAACCCAACAAGCCGATGCCTTAGAAATTTGGCATTACGAAGCACGGGTGAGCCAAATATTAGGTAAGTTGGATATACAATTGCCCAACCGCAAAATAGCCCAACTATCGGGTGGTGAAAAAAAGCGCGTTGCCATAGCTCGCCTGCTGATTAGCAGCCCTGATATATTGGTAATGGACGAGCCAACTAACCACTTGGACATTGATATGATTGAGTGGCTTGAAAACTTTTTCAGCACTGAAAATACTACCCTATTAATGGTTACCCACGATAGGTACTTTTTGGATAACGTAACCAACGAGATTTTAGAGCTTGAAGGTGGCCAAATGTATCGCTACACGGGTAACTACGAGTATTTTTTAGAAAAGAAACAAGAGCGCATACAAATACAAGAAAAAGAAACAGAGAAAGCCCGCAACCTGATGCGCAAAGAGCTGGAGTGGATGCGTCGCCAGCCCAAAGCAAGGGGCACTAAATCAAAATCACGCATTGATGCTTTTTATGATTTAAAAGATAAAGCAGGTAATATTCGACGCGAGGACAGCATTAGTTTTAATGTGAAAATGAACCGCATGGGCGGTAAAGTAATGGAGCTTAAAAACCTACGCAAAGGTTACGGCGACACTACTTTTTTTAATAACCTTACCTATACCTTCAAAAAAGGCGAACGTATTGGCATTGTTGGCAAAAACGGCGCAGGTAAGTCAACCTTCCTTAATGTAATTACAGGACAAGAAGCTACCGACGCGGGTACAGTTGTTCCGGGTGATACACTGGTATTAGGCTACTACAACCAAAAAGGCCTTAAAATGGCCGAAGATAAACGGGTAATAGAAGTAATACGTGATATAGCCGATGTATTACCACTAGGTGGAAAAGAAGGAAGCATCACTGCCATGCAGTTGTTGCAAACCTTCAACTTTCATCCCAAGCAGCAGCACGATTATGTATCAACCCTTAGCGGTGGTGAGCGTAGGCGTTTGTATTTGCTTACCATACTAATGCAAAACCCCAATTTTTTAATACTGGATGAGCCTACTAACGACCTTGACCTGCTAACCCTAACCACCCTTGAAGAGTTTTTGGGCGAGTACAAAGGCTGTTTGGTTATAGTATCGCACGACAGGTATTTTTTAGATCGACTGTGCGACCATCTTTTTGTATTTGAAGGAGACGGTGTAGTGAAAGACTACAACGGTAGCTATACCCAATACCGAATAGAAAAAGAAGTTGAGGAAGAACAAAAACTAAAAGAAGAAAAAGCACAAAAAGTAGCTGCACAGGCAGCACAAGTTGCCCAAACCCCAAAAACAGCACCCGTAAGCACACCCCAAACACGCAAACCCACCTATAAAGAAAAAATGGAATGGGAAAGCCTTGAGGGTGATATGGCTGCATTGGAAACTAAAAAAAGCCAACTAACCGAAAAACTTAGTAGCGGCGAAGGCGACCACACCCAAATAGCCCAATGGGCACAAGAAGTAGAAGAAATTGTAGCCCAGCTTGAAGCAAAAGAACTTCGTTGGTTAGAATTGAGTGAGTTGTTTTAGTTTTTTTTGCTTTTAGCCGTTAGCAATTGGCTTTTAGCATAGAAAAAAATCTTTAAGGGCTTACGTTGGACAGTGCTTTGGTTTCCCTCATAGTTAAGAAAAAACTATGGGGGGGGGTGTAAAAAGCCAATTGCCAAAAGCCAACAACATAAAAGCAAAAAACAATTTCTTAACTTGCTGCGCACACAATAAGTATGAATTATCATTTTATTTCAATAGGCGGCGCGGTAATGCACAACCTTGCCCTTGATATATTGGCACAAGGCCACACAGTTACAGGTAGCGACGATGAAATCTTCGACCCTGCCCTATCGCGTTTAAAAGCACACAATATAGCGCCTGAAAAATTCGGGTGGTTTCCTGAGAACATCACTACCAATATTGATGTAATAATTCTAGGTATGCACGCCCGTGCCGATAACCCTGAATTGCAACAAGCAAAAGAATTAGGCTTAACCATCTATTCATTTCCCGAGTTTATTTACGAGCACAGTAAAAATAAAACCCGTGTAGTAATTGGTGGTAGTCATGGCAAAACCACTACAACCGCCATGATAATGCACGTACTAAAAACTTTGGGCAAAGAGTTTGACTATTTAGTAGGTTCATCTATTGATGGTTTCGACCGTATGGTGAAAATGGGTGAGGCTCCCATGGTTATCTTAGAAGGTGATGAATACCTAACCTCAGCCATTGACCGTAGACCTAAATTTTTGGTATACCACGCCAATATTGCCCAATTAACAGGTGTAGCTTGGGACCATATAAACGTATTCCCTACGTTTGAAGAATATGTGCATCAATTTGAACTGTTTATAAACCAATTGCCTGATGGTGCCCCCCTCACCTATTTTGAGGGTGATGAACACCTGCAAAAGCTGATAGAACAACATAAAAACCGTTTACAACTTATTCCTTACCAAGCACTGCCCCATACGGTAGAAAACGGACATACCTTTTTAAATACCAACGAAGGGAAAATTGCAATACAAGTATTTGGTTTGCACAACCTGCAAAATATGGCGGGTGCCAAAAATATTTGTACCCAACTGGGCATTAGTGATACTGATTTTTACCATGCCATTAGCAGCTTTGAAGGTACAGCACGTAGGCTTGAAAAACTTAAAGATACTGGCAGTTTTGTTGTGTTTAGAGATTTTGCCCACTCGCCATCAAAAGTAAAAGCCACCGTTGATGCAGTAAAAACCCAATACCCCAACCATAAAATTATAGCCTGTTTTGAGTTGCATACCTTTAGTAGCCTAAACAGTAATTTTTTAACAGAATACCACAACACCCTTCAAGCTGCTGATGAAGCCATCGTTTATTATAACGAGCACGTGCTTGAACTGAAAAAAATGCCCCCTCTTGATGTTGAAGAAGTAGCTGAAGCCTTTGGTGGTGGAGTAGAAATATATACCGATGCCGAAATGCTGCACGAGTTTGTTGCAGATATTGAACAGAAAAACACAGTTTTACTGTTAATGAGTTCCGGTACTTTTAGCAACCTGCCCCTAAACTTTTAGTTTGCCCACTTAAAATCCGCTTTTAGCAAAGCATACTGTAACATTTTTATCAGAATTTTCAATTTTCAAGTAATTATACCTGAAAACAGCATAATATTTAAAACTTTTTGCCAAAAGCTTTAAGGTTATTAAAACACAGTAAAATAATTTTGAAAATAGAGATTGTTAAGAAACTAACTATCAAATTGAAACTATTATTTAACTATTACGTGTAAAATTATGTTTGCTTTAGAAAACTATATTAAAGAATGCAGTAACTCACAAGCTACAATTTTTTGTTATCTGCGCGAAATGATACTTTCAGTATCGCCAAGTGTAAGCGAGTCTGTACAAAACAATATACCTGTATACGACTATTATGGGGAGTTTTGCACCGTAAAAAAAGTTAATAACGGAACTCTTCTCTCTTTTTGCCACGGTATAGAATTAGACGACCCACATAATGATTTGCTATCTACCGGGCCTATTGATGAAAAATCAATATTCTTTTCATCATTTAAAGAAATTGATACTAACAAAGTACTATCATTTATAAAACAAGCTTGTTTGTGCAATAAAATAAACTCTAACAAATACAGCTACCACAAAATCTCATTTAGTAACTAAGAGCATGTGGTGCTACCTAATGTTATTTTACACATAATTAATATATTTTTACACATTTCTTGAAGTCAATACACTTGGCGACTATTTTCGCATAGCGTGTTTCAAACCGCTATACACATACATGAAAACTATTGAAAGTTACATAGTTGAACTTGATGACCGCGCTGCTGCTATTGTAACCTATGCACGCGGTGTTATACTATCGTGCAACAGAAATATCGAAGAAAAAAACGCTTACGGCATACCCTTTTACTACTTTAATAATCAAAGGTTGTGTTATATAAATGCGCACCACAAAGGGGTAGATATAGGTTTTTGCGATGGTGCTGAAATTAGCGACCCCTTTAATCTATTGCAAACCAAAAAGCGTAAGCATGCAAAAATTATTACGTATCAATCAGTAAAAGAAATTGATGCCGATAAAATAATAGCATTATTACAACAAGCTCTTCTAATTAGCGAGATTAAACCCATTGCTATACTAAACTGAAAATAACCTACTGATAAATATACTTTTACAATTGCGTTGCGGTCTTAATAATCACTAAAAAATTGGTTGACATAAAATTTATTTTTTTGTAGATTTGCCGCCCCCAAAAGGAGGACTAATGATTTGACAGAAGAAAACAAAACAAATGAAATGCAACCAGAGGTAGAAGTTACTGCCCAACCCGTTGCCACCGCTACCGAAGTAAAATCTGAAAAAGTAGCCAGCCCATCTGACGATTTTGATTGGAGTATGGATGACCAAGGATTTGGTGAATACTCTGACACAGAAAGAGAAAAGCTTGAAAGATTGTACACTGACACTATCAGCCAACTAAACGAAGGTGAATTGGTAAAAGGTTCAGTAGTTGCAATTAATGACAAAGATGTTGTTCTTAACATCGGTTTTAAATCAGACGGATTAATCCAACGTACAGAATTTCGCGATCTTCCCGACTTGAAAGTTGGTGATGAAGTAGAAGTATTGTTGGAAACCAAAGAAGACCCACAAGGTCAATTGGTACTTTCACGCAAAAAAGCCATATCTGAAAGGGCTTGGGAAAACATTATTTCTGCACACGAAAATGACGTTGTGGTTACAGGATATGTTAAAACCCGTACCAAAGGTGGTTTGGTGGTTGATGTATTAGGTATGGATGCATTCCTTCCTGGTTCTCAAATTGATATTAAACCCATCCGCGATTACGATGTGTACGTAGGGCAAACCATGCAGTTTAAAGTGGTTAAAATTAACCAACTTTTCAAAAACGTGGTTATCTCTCATAAAGTACTTATCGAAGACGATATCGAAGCACAAAAATCTGATATACTTGCCAAACTAGAAAAAGGACAAGTACTGGAAGGTGTTGTGAAAAACATGACCTCTTTTGGTGTGTTTATCGATTTGGGTGGTGTAGATGGTTTATTGCACATTACCGATATTTCATGGGGACGTATTAACCACCCAGAAGAGGTATTGCAACTTGACCAAAATATAAATGTAGTTGTTCTTGACTTTGACGATGACAAAAAACGTATCTCGTTAGGCTTGAAACAATTGCAAGCTCACCCTTGGGACAACTTGCCTGCTGAAATTGAAGTTGGAGCGAAAGTTAAAGGCAAAATTGTTACAGTGGCCGATTACGGTGCATTCCTTGAAATTGCTAACGGCATAGAAGGTTTGATACACGTATCGGAAATGAGCTGGAGCCAACACCTACGCAACCCACAAGACTTTATGAAAGTGGGCGACGAGGTAGAAGCAGTAGTTCTTACCCTTGATAAAGAAGAACGTAAAATGTCATTAGGCATTAAACAACTTTCTCCAGATCCATGGGTTAGCATCGAAGAAAAATATGCTGTTGACAGCAAACACACAGGTATTGTGCGTAACCTTACCAACTACGGTGTGTTTATAGAACTTGAAGAAGGCGTTGATGGCTTACTTCACGTTTCTGACCTTTCTTGGTCTAAGAAAATCAAACATCCTGCTGAGTTCGTGAAAAAAGATCAAGAACTAGAAGTATTGGTGTTAGAAGTAGACAAAGAAAACCGTCGCCTAAGCCTAGGACACAAACAATTGGAAGAAAACCCATGGGATACTTTCGAAACTTTGTTCCCAGAAGGTTCTGTGCATGAAGGTACAGTACTTAAAATTGGTGATAAGAGTGCAACCATCGCCCTACCTTATGGTGTAGAAGGTTATGCTCCTTTGAAACAATTGGCTAAACAAGAAAAAGGCAACGCTAAAGAAGACGAGGTTCTTGAATTTAAAGTAACCGAATTTAGCAAAGAAAACCGCCGCATCACCGTATCGCATACTGCAATTTGGAAAGACGAAGAGAAAACCAAAAAAGCAGAAGCAAGCGATAAAAAAGCGAAAGATGATAAAGCTACAGCAAGAACCACCAAAAAAATATCTCAAAATGTTGAGAAAAGTACCCTTGGTGATATTGATGTACTGAGCGAGTTGAAAGCTAAATTAGAATCAAGCGAAAAGAAAACTGCTGCTAAAAAAGCTGAGAAAATCAAAGCTGATGCCGAAGCAAAAGCACCGAAAGATGCTCCTGCCGAAGAAAGCAAAGTAGAAGAAAAGCCTGAATCTACCGAAGAATAGTATTCTTTAATAACAACTATATAAATCCCGCCCCATAAAGGCGGGATTTTTTTTGTTTAATTTTTACAAAATTTTAGTATATTATTACAGCTTACTTACTCATATTATCACCTTTTATCAAATACATTAACTTTGCAGCATGGCAAATAAAAAAATCAATTACTGGCTTATTAAATCAGAACCAAATAAGTATAGCTGGGATCAGCTGGAAAAAGACGGAGAAACCTTTTGGGATGGCGTTCGCAATTTTGAAGCACGCAATAACCTTAGGGAAATGAAAAAAGGCGATTTATTGCTATACTACCACAGCAACGAGGGGAAAGAAGTAGTAGGCATTGCCAAAGTAAAAAAAGAATCGTTTCAAGACCCAACTACTGATGATGAACGTTGGTTGGCAATAGATGTTGAGCCATTTAAAAAGCTGAAAAAACCGGTTAGCTTGGCAACTATGAAAGCAACACCCCAACTACAGGGTATGAAAATGGTGCGTCAAGGCCGTATATCGGTTACACCCGTTACCGTTGAAGAATTTGACAAAATAATAGAACTGAGCGAAGTTTAATGAAACTAACACTTAGTAAAAGTACTCTTAGGGATTTTGTTGAGAGTGATGCTGAAAGCATTGCCTACCATGGTAATAATATTGCCATATACAACAATATGCGGGATGTTTTTCCGCATCCCTATACACAAGAAGATGCCAATAACTGGATAGCCCGAAACCTTGAGCCTAGCAATAATATTATATTAGCTATTGAAGTAAACGGCAAGGCCATAGGCTCAATAGCCATCTTGCCCAAAGATGATGTGAGCCGCTTAACTGCCGAAATAGGCTATTGGATTGGTGAAGAACATTGGGGCAAAGGCATTGCTACCGAAGCCGTTACCGCTATTGTTGATTATGCTTTTGAAAACACCGATTTGGTTCGCATTTTCGGGATAGTCTTCCATCCAAATAAAGCATCAGCAGCCGTATTAGAAAATGCAGGTTTTAGGTTTGAAGGTACACAGCGCAGTGCTATATTTAAAAACAAAGAAATATTAGATGCTTTAGTATATGCAGTAGTAAAATAGCACACTATTTGCACTGCATAAAGCGTTAGCAAAATACCTATGCGCAACTTCATTAAATTTCTTATTGATACAAATCGGGCTAAACTTGCTTTTTGGTTGGCTGTTTCAGTTTTTGCCTGCTTTGCCCTTATAAAACTTCGTGTAATAATTAGTGGGCAACAATACTTTTTATTTTTAGTATGGAATCTGTTTTTAGCCTTTATTCCTTATGCTATCAGTACATTCACAGCATATTTTAGTCACCGTAGTAAAAATTGGTGGCTGCTGGCGGGTTCAGTATCACTTTGGCTATTGTTCTTCCCCAATGCACCCTATATACTAACCGATTTATTTCATCTTCGTCACCGTGAAGGAGCTCCCCTTTGGTTTGACTTATTGTTAATACTTTCTTTCGCTTGGACAGGCTTAATATTAGGCTATGTTTCATTAGCTGATATACAAGAAGTAGTTAGCCGCACCTACAACAAAGTAATAGGCTGGCTATTTGCAGTAGGAGCACTTATGCTTTCTGGTTTTGGTATTTACTTAGGTCGTTTTGAACGTTGGAACAGCTGGGATATAGTATCAAATCCAAAAGGGCTGGTTAAAGATATACTTTTGCCAATACTAAATCCCATGGGGAATATGCGTGTTTGGGGAATTTCGGCTGCATTTGCTATTTTTCTTATAATGGGCTACTTCACTATTAAACAAATGGGTAAATTAGCCGCAGGTATAGAAAACAAAGATTAGTTGATTGCTCAATACATACAATATTACCCCTCACCTATTGGTATACTAAAAATTGAGGCAACAGATAGCGGTATTATTGCCGTTAATTTTGTTTCTTCTCAAGATGAAGCTGAAAGTGTAAATACCATTACACAGCATTGTCAACAACAACTTCAAGAGTATTTTTCAGGAGAAAGAAAAGTTTTTAACCTGCCCCTTCAACCCAAAGGGACTGATTTTCAGCAAAGGGTTTGGGCTGAACTGCAAAACATACCCTTTGGCAAAGTAGCCAGCTATCTAGAAATGGCAAAACGCCTAGGCGATGAAAAAGTGATACGTGCAGCAGCGGCAGCCAACGGTAAAAATCCCGTAGCCATAATAATACCCTGCCACCGCGTGATTGGTGCAAACGGTGATTTAGTAGGCTATGCCGGCGGACTGGATAAAAAGAAACTTTTACTGCAACACGAAGGCGTTTTATCAAAACCATTGTTTTAGTTATATTGGATTATAACAATTGTTTAGATATTTGTCATAATGGATTTTGGACGATTACCCAGTATAGAAAATGTAGATTTCAGCCTGCCTCCTACTCCTCCTGAAACAATAGAGGTATTGGGCAAAGCTGATAAAGGAAAATCAACCAAAATACACATTGGCTGCCCCGTGTGGGGCGAAAAAGAATGGGTAGGCAAAATATATCCACCGGGTACTAAACCCAAAGAGTTTTTGCACTACTACGCTACCCAATTTAATAGTATAGAACTTAACAGCACCCACTATAATTTCCCAACTGAAATATTGATAGAAAAATGGAAAGCTGATGTACTGCCCAATTTTAAATTTTGCCCAAAACTTACCCAAAACATTAGTCACTTTCAACGTTTAGTAAATACACAAGGTATGGTAGATGACTTTTGCGGGGCTATACGATACCTTGAAGAATATTTGGGCACTTGCTTTTTGCAACTTCCACCCAACTTTACGCCAAAAAGTATTGACGATGTAATACGCTTTGTTGAATACTGGCCAAAAGACATTCCACTTTCAGTTGAGTTTAGGCATACGGGTTGGTTTAGCGATAAAGCTATACAAAACGAGGTGTTTGCAGCTTTGCAATACCACAATGTTGGTACTGTGATAACGGATGTAGCAGGCCGCCGTGATGCTTGCCATCAAAGGCTTACCAACGATACTGTTTTTATACGTTTTGGCGCGAATAACCTTCACCCTACCGATTATCCCCGTATGGAGGCATGGGCAGCCCAACTGCACCAATGGATAGAATTGGGGGCAAAAACAGTGTATTTCTTTTTACATACCCCTATTAAACATTACAATCTTGAGTTGGCCATTTACACAATAGATGCCCTTAATCAATTGGGCTATAATTTAAAAGCCCCGTACGAGTTTAAGAAACCTGAAAAAACTAATCCGCAAAGCAGCTTATTTTAGTTTTGCCATTAGTTTACCAAAAAAGCCTTTTTTCTTTTGTGCTTGAAGAGTAAAGCCCCAATCAAAAGCAGTAACAGTAGCTATTTTATCATCAAGTGGTTTTCCTTCTAAGCCTTCAAACAAAGTTTGTAAGGGTTGTTCGGCGGCGTTACAATACGGCCAATAGTGTTCAATAGTAGCATCGCTGCGGTGTGCGGTATATTCTTTCTGTAAAAAATAAGAAAAGGCCAATTGCTCCATCACATGTTTTTGGTATTGGGCAAGCATAGCATCAGTAAGTTGCAATACACGTTCAAGCAAAGGCATTACAGGGGTTTGCAAGCCAATAACACCTGCATTCCACATATAATATTCAGCAGGTATGCTCACCTTTTCGCCACCGTTTATGGCAAATTCTTTTCCCTTAACAAAACGATGTATTTTTTTTATTATAGGGTTGGCATTGCTTTTTAGCTGAGCTTCGGGCAAATGCAATAATGCATTACTATCATCAATCAAGTCAAACAAAAGTTGCGGATGGTTTTTAAACCACGTATCGCTATCTAAATAAATAAATTTACCCTCGTATTTTTGGGCAAATTGCATCAGCATTTTCACCTTCACACGATGAATAAAATTATGCTCGCCCTTCCACTCTTGCACCATTTCTGGTGTCATAGGTTCACAAACTACATATTGGCTTATATCACTAAAATAAGGGGCATTATCGGTATATAAAATAATCGTATAGCCGCTATCGTCTTTTATAAATTTTAGTAAGGATAATACACAAAACTTAGCCTCGCGTAGTATGCGTTCTTTGCCGTAGCATTGTATTACAAAATAGTTCATAGGTATTATTCGGGTAGACTATAACGTTCAATAATCCAATCGGGCAATTGCTTTGCGCGACCTGTTTCCATATCAATCATAGTATAATTAAAATGACCGTTGCAGCTTAGTTTCAGACCTTCTTTTTTCAATATCTCAAACTCTACTTTGGCAGTGTGTTTTTCAAATTGTACTAATTGAGTACGAACTATAAAATAATCTCCCATTTTTAACGGGCGTTTATATTCCATATAGGTAGAGGCTATTACCCAACCTAAGCCATTTTGCATAAACTCTTCCATAGGCATACCATAGCAACGTGCCATTTGGTCGTAGCGGGCAGCCAATACATAATCAATATACTTAGCACTATGCACGTGTTGAAACATATCAATATCATCAGGGCGCACCTGCAATTCGCTTTCGTACTTATTTGTGTTTAATTTCATTAAATATTTTAATGGCTATTTGTTAAATGACTAAAACAATAGCCATTTAACCATTCAACATTTATTTGTAAAACTCAATATATTCCTTTGCCAACTCCACATACACAGCCGCGTTTTTTTCAACCGCCTGTATATGTTCGGGGCTTAGTTGTTTCACTATTTTGGCGGGTGTGCCCACTACCATGCTATAATCGGGTATTTGCATACCCGCCGGCACCATTGCATTGGCACCAATAATACAAAAATTACCCACTTTAGCACCATTCATCACTGTACTGTGCATCCCCACCAACACATTATTGCCAATGGTAGCACCGTGCACAAGGGCAAGATGCCCTATAATACAATCGTTACCAATGGTAGCAGGTTCGTTAGGATCAACATGTATAACGGCATTGTCTTGTATGTTGGTACGGTTGCCAATAGTTATACAATCACTATCTGCACGCAACACAGCACCAAACCAAACCGAGCAATCATTTCCAAGCGAAACATTGCCGATAACCGTAGCATTTGGGGCTATAAAAACATTTTCGCCTTTTTGAATAGGCTTAGATAGCACTTGCTGTATATCCATGCGGCGAAGATACTAAATCCATTGGCTACCCTTTTCTGCAAAAAACTATTTTATAGGTTAAAACTGAGGCATTATTTTTGAATAGCATTTGATAAAACTATGAAAATACAACCTATTACTGCTAATGATTTTGTTGAGATTGATGCTATAAAACCTAGCGACTGGCCATCAATTATACCCCACTTACAATACTATGTTAATGCACCAAGTTGCCACCCAATTAAACTAGTTGAAAACGGAAATATTATTGGCATAGGAAATACCATACTGCATAAAAATACTGCATGGCTATCGCATATTATTGTGAATGAAGAGCACAGAGGCAAAGGGCTAGGTACAACAATTACCAAAGCACTTATTGATAGCGTGCCTAGCTCCTATAAAACCATTTTGTTAATTGCCACCGAATTAGGCGAATACGTATACAATAAACTAGGCTTTGTTACTGAAACAGAATATGTTGCCTTTAAAGAGGTGAAGATTGAAAGCCCTACTTCACCACTCATACAACCTTTTGACGAAAAGTTTAGAGCTGATTTACACAGTATGGATACGGCCATTTTTGGCGAAAACAGGTTCGATACGTTAAATCCATATCTTGCCCAAGCACAAGTTTTTATTCAAAACAACCAAGTAAAAGGTTTTTATGTGCCTACTTTTGGCGAAGGGCTGATAATAGCCGAAACCGAAGAAGCTGGCACAGAGTTGATGAAGTATAGACTAAAAAGCAATGGACTATGCCTTTTTCCTATGGAAAATGCTGCTGCCACAAACTTTTTAGAAATTAATAATTTTAGCCCCTTAAAACGCATTAAGAAAATGCGCTTAGGAGAAAAAATTGAATGGCAACCCCAAAATGTATACAACCGTGTAGGGGGCAACTTTGGTTGATTCTATTACTATTAACATAAATAGACATCTTTTAAACAGGATAAAAAATTCCTGTTCTGTTAAATTACAGCGCAACGTAGGGTTTTAAACCCTACGTTGCGCTGTAATTTCAAAAGCGATGGGTTTCAAAGCCATCATACCAAGTCATTGCTAAGTTACCCTATGCAAAACCTGCTTTAATTAAATTGTATATTTGAAATACTATGGGACACGAAGAACTTAAAACCGAAATTATAAGGGTACTTGATAATATACCTGATGTGGTTTTAGAAGATATTTTGGCTGTATTAAAAAATATCGAAGCCAAAACACAAACAAGACCTACTGAAGATTATCTATCTAAAATATTTGATGAAGATAAAGAAGTACTTCAAAAACTTGCTCAATGATTAATTTTGAAGAAGTACTAGCCATTCATAGTCGCGTAATTAAAGAATTTGGTGGTTCGGATGGTATTAGAGATAAGGCACTTGTTGAAGCAGCCATTAACAGACCATTCCAAACTTTTGACGGACAAGAACTTTATCCCTCAGCTATTGAAAAAGCTACCGCCGTTTTAGAAAGTATACTAAACAACCATCCTTTTGTTGATGGCAATAAACGTACAGGTTATGTTTTAATGCGTTTGCTATTACTCAAAAATGGATACGATATTAAGGCATCACAAACCCACAAATATGAAATGGTTATTTGCGTAGCAAAAGGTGAGTGTAAGTTTGATGAAATAAAAAATTGGCTTACAAAAAACTGCTATAAACTAGGCTAATAAATCACCTAGTCCTTTTTCCTCCCAACTTCCCTATTTTTGCCCCATGTCTTTGTTCATCACCAATATAAAATCTTTGTACGGAGTACTTTCTCCTGATATAACTGTGAAGCGCGGTGCCCAAATGGCCAACTTTGCCAGTATTGATAACGCTTATCTTTTTGTTGAGGAGGGTATAATAAAAGAGTTTGGTGCTATGGCTGATTTAGAAAAATCACCAAACTTTCAAACCATAATACCATCAAACCAAATAAATGCCGAAGGCAAAATAGTTCTTCCCACTTTTGTTGATAGCCATACCCATTTGGTATTTGCCCGCAGCCGCGAAGAAGAATTTGTACTAAAAATAAAAGGTGCCAGTTATGAAGAAATAGCCGCTGCAGGCGGCGGCATACTAAACTCAGCAAGGCGAGTAAACGATGCTACCGAAGACGAGTTGTTTGAAGGTGCTTGGGTGCGCCTGCAAGAGTTGATAAGTAAAGGTACAGGGGCAATAGAAATAAAAAGTGGTTATGGACTAACGGTTGATAATGAGCTGAAAATATTACGTGTAATAAAGCGACTAAAAGAAAAAGCACCCATACCAGTAAAAGCAACCTTTTTGGGTGCGCACGCCTTCCCTACCGAATACAAGCAAAATCACAAGGGATATATAGACTTAATAATTAACCAAATGCTGCCCGCCATTGCGGCCGAAGGTTTGGCCGATTATATAGATGCTTTTTGCGAAACAGGATTTTTTAGCGTTGACGAAACTGCCCAAATATTAAAAGAAGGGGCTAAATATGGACTAAAAGCTAAAATACACGGCAACCAATTGGATTATAGCGGAGGTGTACAAGTGGCCGTAGCCCACAATGCTATAAGTGTAGACCATTTGGAACACACCGGCGATGCTGAAATTGAAGCACTGCAAAACAGCAATACACTACCCGTAGGCCTACCCGGTTGCTCATTTTATTTAGGTTTGCCCTATACACCTGCACGTAAAATTATTAATGCAGGTTTGCCTTTAGTTTTGGCCAGCGATTATAACCCCGGCAGCTCACCCGCAGGCGATATGCGCTTTATTACTGCCCTTGGTTGTATACAAATGAAACTAACACCCGAAGAAGCTTTTAATGCTACCACTATAAATGGGGCAGCGGCTTTGGAATTATCAAACAAAGTAGGCAGTATAACCATTGGTAAAAAAGCTAATTTTATTATTACAAAAAAAATACCCTCTTTGGCTTGGATACCCTATGCACACCAAAATAACTGGATAGAAAATGTTTTTATAAATGGTGAAAAGGTGTAAATTACACTCGCATTTATCTATCAATTGTACATGAAGGTTATTACTTGGAATATGCAAGGTGCCAGCGACAGCGACACCAGCAAATGGCGCGATGCAGCAAAGTTTTTCTTTGTATCACAAAAGGCTGATGTAGTATGCCTGCAAGAAAGCGGTTGGCCACTAGCTTCAGAAGGGTTTGATGAAGTTTATGCACACGAAATAGAACCTTTTCCCCGCCCTGTTAGGTTTTTAGGCTCTCCCCCTGATATCGAATATGTAAATTTTATTTGGCACCCTTTCAGCGATAGGTACGATATGGCTATTTACGTACTTTGGGTAAGAACTGACGACGGAGCAAATAGAGTCAACCTATCTATAATGTCAAAAACTAGACCTTCTTACTTTCTATATATAGAACCCGTTACCGTAAAAGATAATTTTTCTACACGCCCAGCTATTGGTATAGGTGATGGTATTCGAAATATCTTTTGCATCCATGCTAACTCAAAAACACATGGTGCAGATGCGCCCAAATTAATAGAAACTATAAATGCACGATATGCAAGTTGGTATGCCGCTGGTGATTTCAACCGCGACCCCGAGCCACCTTGGAATAGAGAAAATGGTTTTATTTGGCCTCCTGATAGACCCACACACAATAGTGGAGGAAGGCTGGATTATATGGTAGCCTTTGCAGGAAGAAGAAATTTTGGTACTGTATTGAGTATGCCCGTATCCGACCATGATGCTGTTGAATTTGTCTTTTAACTTTTAAACTAAATACTATCAATTATGACAAGAATTACAACGTGGAACATGCAAGGTGCTACCAATAGTATGGATAGCAAATGGACAATTGGTGTCCAACAATTATTAGCTACTGACAAAGTTGACTCAGATGTGGTTTGCTTACAAGAATGTGGTGCAGCGCCACCATCATCAGTTGGTGCTATAGCTCCCGCATGGATTGGAGCACCACCATTTGGGCTGGTTACAGGTTATTACACTTGGAAACCCTCAAAAGTAACCTATTACATTGTTTGGGCACAAACAGACCCTAACGGAAATAGGGTAAATATTGCACTAGCTTCTCAAGTAGCTCCAACCAACTTATTGTATGCACCCCCGGGTTTAGTAGGTGGTAGACCTGCCATTGGTATGTTAGTAGGTGGTAAATATGTATTTAGTATACACGGATTTTCAGGTAATGGAAATGATGACCCCGGATTAATAACCAATGTAAATGCAATGGGGCTTGCCAATTGGTATGTTGCAGGAGATTACAATCGCGAACCTTCAACTTGGGTTCCTCCCTATGGGGTTTTATGTCCTCCTAATAAGGCTACATACCCATCAACAAAAAAGAAATACGATTACATGGTTAAAGATACAGGCTTAGCCGTTACAGGAATTGTATTAGATACTTTTGTTGTATCAGATCACTACCCTGTAGTTTTCGATGTTTAATTATCACTAAAAAACTAATACATAAAACAGGCTTCTAAAAAATTTTAGAAGCCTGTTTTTATTATTTTTGAGCAATGGATATTGGGCAGCCCAAACTAACACAGTGGATAAATAAACTACTGTTATTATACACATTATTACTTCTTATTCCTGCATTTGCATACGCCCAAACAACAAAAGTAGTTAGGGTGATTGATGGCGATACTTATGTAATTTCATCGGGAGAAAAAGTACGTATGCTAGGTATTGATGCCCCTGAAATGAATACCTATTTTGGCAACGACGCTAAACTATACCTTAAACACCTGATAGAGGGCAAAACAATACGTATTAAAGATGATATAATGAACCAAGATAAAGACCGCTATGGTCGCTTGCTTCGCTACACCTACCTCAACAATCAAGATATTAACCTGCGCATGGTGTGCGATGGATATGCCATTGCCTATACACGTTTTAAATTCAGTAAAAAAAGTTCTTACACACATTGCCAAAGTACTGCTACACAAGATAAACTTGGTATGTGGGCTACCAAAGGAGCTGAAAAACTTTTTAAGCAGAAAAAAGAAAAAAAGAAAAGTAAAAACAAAAACTCTAATAAAGACAATAACAACAGTAATCCTATTAGTGCCGAACAAGTGCTTTGGTATGCTTTGGCAATATTAGGCTCGATAATTGTTGTGTATGCAAAAGCAAGACTGAAAAGACGGTAAAAAGTCAAAAAAACAAGCAAGTGGCAAGTTGCTGCCATTACTTAAAATAGTTGAGGCTAAAAAAATATCACAAGCCTATTTTCTGTTAACTTTTATTTCTTTTTAAGCTCCAAACAAAAAGCTATACTTGCATAGTATAGATGTTGTGAAAACATCCATATTTTTATATCAAAACACTACCATTACAAATGGCATATTCTAAAAAAGAACTTAAACCTCTTATACTAAAAGTATTTAAAGAAAACCCTAACAAATTATTGAATTTCAGACAGATATCTGCAAAGTTAGGCATTGAAAAAGTAAACAAAAATGTAATTCAGTTACTTGAAGACCTTAAACGCGAAGGTAAGTTGGGCGAAACCGACCCTGGTCGTTATCACTACGAAAACCAAATGAACAATGTTGAAGGTACAATAGAAATTACCCAAAGGGGTAGTGCTTATGTTGTGCCCGATGAAGGCGACAAAGATATTTTTATTGCTTCATCTGATATTAACCACGCCCTGCATGGCGATAAAGTTGCAGTAACCGTATACGCATCGCGTAAAAATAAAAAGCCTGAAGGCTTTGTGCTTGAGGTATTAGAACGTGCTAAAATTGACTATGTAGGTACGCTGCAACGCAACAAAAATTTCTCGTTTCTAGTGCCTGATGATAAGCGTATGTATGCCGATATTTTTGTGGCAAACGAAAACCTAAACGGAGCAAAAGACGGACAAAAAGTTATTGTAAGCCTTACCGATTGGCCTGAAAATGCTAAAAACCCATTTGGTAAAGTAAAAACGGTATTGGGTGAGCCCGGTGAAAACGATACCGAAATGCACGCCATTGTGGCTGAATTTGGTTTTCCGCTAGAGTTTCCTTCTGATGTAGAAAAAGAAGCTCAAAAAATACCTACCACAGTTAGTAAAAACGAAATAAAAAAACGTGTCGATTTTCGCGAAACATTAACATTTACTATCGACCCTGAAGATGCTAAAGATTTTGACGATGCACTATCGTTTAAAAAACTTGAAAACGGAAACTACGAAATCGGTGTTCACATTGCCGATGTATCGCACTATGTGCGTGTTGGCACAAAGTTAGACGAAAACGCTTTTGAGCGAGCTACATCAGTTTACTTGGTAGATAGAACCATACCCATGCTTCCTGAAGTATTGAGTAACGGAGTTTGTTCACTTCGCCCAAATGAAGATAAACTTACCTTTTCGGCAGTTTTTGAAATGAACTACAAAGCCGAAATACTTAACCAGTGGATAGGCAAAACCGTTATACACTCACAACGTCGCTTTGCATACGAAGACGCACAAGAACGTATTGAAACAGGCGAAGGCGATTTGGCCGAAGAGCTAATAATACTAAACAATATTGCCAAAAAACTTAAAGAAACCCGCTTTAAAAACGGTGCATTAAGTTTTGAAACCGAAGAAGTTAAATTTAAGCTTGATGAAAAAGGCAAACCACTTGGTGTATACACCAAAGTGCGCAAAGATGCACACAAGCTTATTGAAGAGTATATGCTACTGGCCAACCGCAAAGTAGCTGAGTTTGGCTATAAATACCGCGCTAAAAAACAAAAAGAAGCCAACGTATTTGTATACCGTGTACACGATAACCCTGACGAAAACAAACTAAAAGATTTTAGCGCCTTTGCCCGCCGTTTTGGCTACAGCCTGAAATTAGATTCAGCAAAAGCTATTACCAAATCTTTTAACGATTTGGCAATAGCCACCGAAGGCAAGCCTGAGCAAGGCATACTGCAAAGTATGGCAATACGTACAATGGCAAAAGCCGTATACACTACACAAAAAACAGGTCACTACGGTTTAGCTTTTGATTTTTACACTCACTTTACAAGCCCTATACGCCGCTACCCTGATTTGATGGTGCACCGCTTGCTTGAAAAATACCTTGAAAGCGAAACCGAAAAACCTTCGCCTGAATGGGAAAAACGTTGCAAACACAGCAGTCTGATGGAACAAAAAGCCGCCGATGCTGAACGTGCCTCAATCAAATACAAACAAGCCGAATTTTTGGAAAACTCTATTGGACAAGATTTTAAAGGACTTATTACCGGTGTTACCGAATGGGGAATTTATGTTGAAATTGTAGAAAACAAATGTGAGGGTATGATACGCCTTAACACCATGTTTGATGACTACTACGAGTTTAACGAAAAAGAACAAGCTGTGATGGGCAAACGCTCTAAACGCAAATACCGCTTGGGCGACCCTGTAATGGTGAAAGTGAAAAAAGCTGACCCGCTAAAACGTCAGATTGATTTTACAATGGTATAACCATAATACAATTTACTACTATGCTAATGTGTTAATTAAACGCATTAGCATATTGGCAAATTAGCACATTAGCTATATTTGCCCCATGCGCCCATATCCTGAATATCTAGCCTACACCAATACGTTAATACAGCAACATCCGTTTGCTGGCATTCCACAAAACCTTTACGACCCATTAAACTATATACTTACCCTTGGCGGTAAACGTATGCGGCCTGTGCTTACCCTTATGGGGTGCGAGCTATTTGGCGGTACTATTGATACCGCAGCAAAGCAGGCACTTGGAGTAGAAGTATTTCACAACTTCACCTTAATACACGACGACATTATGGATGTAGCTCCTATACGTCGTGGCAAACCTACGGTACACGTCAAGTGGAATGAACCTACAGCAATTCTTTCAGGCGATTTAATGCTGATAAAGGCCATTAACCTAGTGCGTCAAGCCGAACTCAAATATCAAAATCCTTTGCTCGATGTATTCAATCAAACAGCCATTGAAGTATGCGAAGGACAACAACTGGATATGAACTTTGAAAGTCGTGAAAAAGTAACCGCCGATGAGTACATAGAAATGATACGCCTAAAAACTGCCGTGCTACTTGGTTGTGCCCTACAAATGGGTGCAATAGTAGCAGGTGCAAACCCTTTGCAACAAAAAAACATCTATCAGTTTGGACAAATGGTAGGCATAGGTTTTCAGTTAATGGATGATATTTTAGATGTTTTTGGCGAGCAAGACAAAGTAGGTAAACAAGTAGGTGGCGATATTATAAGTAACAAAAAAACCTATTTGCTTATAAAAGCCCTTGAACTAGCAGACGGCGAAGCTAAAAACCAACTTAATCGTTGGCTAACGGTTGACGATTTTATCCCTAAACAAAAGGTAGATGCTGTTATGGATATTTACAACCAACTAAATATTAAAGAAACAGCTACCCAAAAAAGCGAAAGCTATTTTACAGCGGCATACCAATTGCTTGAAGAAATAGAAATACCTACCGAAAATAAAAAATACCTTCACGATTTTTGTGAGTGGATACGCACCCGTGTTAGCTAATAATTAGTTTTATACTATGAAAAAAATTACCCTAATAGCTCTTTTATTTATAAGCACCTTGGGCCTTAAAGCACAAAGCGATAGTAGCTTGTTTAACGATGCCCGTTTACTAATGGTAATTGTTGATGGCAAAGTGGGCTATATAGATACAAACGGACAAAGTGTTATACCTTCATTGTTTCAAATGGGTAGCCAATTTAGTGAGGGAGTGGCCAGTGTGGTTCAAATTAGTAACAACCGCTACCGCTATGCCTTTATTAATGATAATATGGATATTACCATACCCACCATGTTTGATGCCGCAGGCGATTTTACAGAAGGTTTGGCAAGGGTGCAGCAAAAAGGCAAATGGGGCTATATAAATAAAGATGGTAACTGGGCTATAGAACCACAATACAGCCTTTGCTATGAGTTTAATGAAGGTTATGCCCAAGCATCACAAAAAGGTAAATGGGGTATTATAAATAAAAAAGGTGAGTGGGTTATTGCTCCACTATACCAAGACCTAACTATGGTAAACGAAGGTGTACTTGCCACGCAAGAAAAACTAGGCGGTGCTTGGAAATTTATAAACCTAAAAGGCGAACAAGTTATTAATGATAGCTTTGAACGTGCAGGAAACTTTGAGCTCGGACTTGCCCCTGTGCGAAAAGACAACAAGTGGGGGTTTATTAATAAAAAGGGAGAAGTTGTTATTCCATACCAATACAGCAGTGCCTTTGGTTTCAGTACCAATGGTTTAGCAAGTGTAGAAAGAAATGCTTATTGGGGTTTTATAAATACAAAAGGAGAAATGGCAATAGCTATTCAGTTTAACCGTGGAGCACGTTTTCGCCATAATTATGCTTGGGTGGAAAAAGGTGATATATTGGGTTATATAAACACCAAAGGTGAGTTTATTTGGAAAACACAACGCTAATAACTGATAATTTACCAAAACGGTTTTGGTATACACTTCTGCGCGTTGTTACCCATATATTTGTAGTTTTTGCACTTACTATCATCACACAAATAGGTGGTATTGTTTACCTTCTTTGCTTTCCACTTTTTAATTTCATACACAAAAAAATACAGCACAGGGCTTTGCAAGTACTTACAAAAAGTACTTCGTTTATTTTATTGTACCTATTTGCCACATTTATTATTGTTCCACCGTTGGCAAAAGTATTTGGACGTACTCCTTTACCTACACCCGTTGCAGCATCAGCTACATTAAAACCTGCTACGGCATTAACCTACTTGTGCAACAGGCACTATGTTACCCCTGCACTTAACAATATTCTACTAATTAACTCACAATCCATCAGCACAAAAAGTGGAGCTATTACTTATTATTTAGATGCCAACTTTCCGTTTATCAATGGCTTTCCGTTATTGCCACACCTAAGCCATAACAATGGTAAAAAGGTTGATATCGCTTTTTATTACAAGAAAGCCAATGGGGGACAACAACACGGCAGCCCCTCTCCTATTGGGTATGGAGTTGGCGAACCTGCACTTTCTAGTGAAGTTAACCAAGCTGATATATGTAGCAAAAAAGGATATTGGCAATACAGCGTTATACAAAAACTAATGGGGCATTTTAGAAAAGATAATTATGCCTTTGATGAAGCTACAACAAAGCTGTTATTAGCACGAATACTTAAGGATAAGGAAGTTGAAAAAGTTTTTATTGAGCCGCATTTAGCAAACAGATTAGGGCTAAAGAATTCTAAACTAAAATTTCAAGGATGCCACTCGATTAGGCACGACGATCATATTCACCTTCAACTGAAATAAAAAAAGCCCCACAAAAAATTGCGGGGCTGTATAGGTTTATTAAAAACGCTTATTCTTCAGTACTAGCAGGTGCTTCAGCAGCAGCTTCTGCTACTGGTGCTTTTGCTTTTTTAGCTGCTTTTGCAGGAGCTTCTGCAACTACTGCTTCTTTAATTGGTTCTACAGAAACAAAAGAACGATTGTCTTTACGTTTCTTAAATACTACTGTACCATCAACCAAAGCAAACAAAGTATGGTCTTTACCAATACCTACGTTTTCAGAAGGGTGGTGTTTAGTACCACGTTGCCTTACTATTATATTACCGGCGATAATTGATTGACCACCGAATATTTTAACGCCAAGGCGTTTACTATGCGATTCGCGACCGTTTTTCGAACTACCGGCACCTTTTTTATGAGCCATTGTATTATACTTTAAATGTTAAACAGTTAAACAAAAAATTAGGCGGTGATGCCCTCAATCTTAATTTTGGTAAATTGTTGACGGTGACCGTTTTGTTTTTGATAGCCTTTACGGCGTTTCTTTTTAAACACAATCACTTTGTCGCCTTTTAAGTGTTCCAACACTTTGGCGGTTACTTTTGCGCCTTCAACAGTGGGGGCTCCTACTTTTATACTACCATCGTTATCAACTAACAATACGTTTTCAAAAGCTAAGCTATCTCCAACTTTATTATCGTTAAAACGGTGTACATAAAGAGTTTGGTCTTTCTCCACTTTAAACTGCTGACCGGCTATTTCTACTATTGCGTACATCACTTAATTTTTTTAAGGACGGCAAAGATATCAAACTTCTATATAATATCAAACACATTGCCATATCATTTTACAATTTGTTTGATGCAAACTTCTATTTCAACACAAAAATTTAATATGTAAAGTGCAAAAAAAAATTATTTTTGAATAACCTAAAAATCAATTACAAAATTATGGAAAACCAAACAACCCCACAAACACCTCCAAAAAATTGGCTTATCGAGTCAATATTAGTAACAATTTTATGCTGCTTGCCTTTGGGCATTGTAGGTATTATTAATGCTACAAAAGTAGAAAAGCTATTTTTTGGTGGTGATATTGAAGGAGCAAACCGCGCCGCTGCTGATGCAAAAAAATGGACTAAAATTGGCTTTTTTGTTGGCATAGGTATACTAGTGGTATATTTAATACTGTGGCTAGTTATGGGTGCCGCATTAATAGGTGCTGCCGGTTCGGGCGGATACTAATTTTTTTAGCATTAAATTATATAGCCATGTATGGCACATTCCCGTGCATGGCTATGTTTTTATATTTATGGAACATACACAACAACCCCCTATACAGCAAGGGCCTATACAAAGACCGCTACCACCAAAAAATTGGCTTACTGAATCAATATTAGCTACAATCTTTTGCTGCTTGCCTTTTGGCATTGTGGGCATTGTTCATGCTTCAAAAGTCGACTCACTATACTATATGGGGCAAATTGAAGCAGCACAAAGGGCATCAAAAGATGCTGAACGTTGGACTAAAATTGCTTTTTGGGTTGGTATAGGCATTGCCACTCTGTATTTCTTATTCTACGTTGTTTACTTTGTTATCATTATAGGCGTTTTTGCAGCTTCTGCCGGCGCACACTAAATTTGTTTAAAAAGGTTAAAATACTATTGGTGCTTGCCATTGTGGTTGTATTGGGAGTAGTATACAAAACCTACAACCCATCACACCACAGTTTTTTCCCAAAATGCCCCCTATACGCTCTCACCAATATTAAATGCCCCGGTTGTGGTTCGCAACGCGGCATACATCATTTGCTAAATTTTGATATTGCACACGCAGCGCAAGAAAACTTCTTATTAGTACTTTTTCTGCCATACATAGTATTAGGCTTATGGATTGAGTATGTGGCTGATAAATCAAAAGTTTATGTGCTAAAAATTCGCAAACAACTATACGGTTTATACGCTACTTATATAGTACTTGTTATAGTATTACTATTTTGGGCTTTAAGAATTGCTTTCCATTTCTAACTAGGTTTGCCATACTTAGCTTTACCTTTGCACTTTAACCATTTGGTCATGCGTCTTCAAAATATATTAAGTTTTATTGCTCTACTTCTATGGATTCCTATATCTGCACAAGTACCCAAACTAGGCAATGATACTTTGTTGGATGTAGCTACATGGAATGTGGAATGGCTGGGCGAAAGTGGTTATGGGCCAACAGATGAAAACCTGCAATACAATAATGTTAAAAACCTTATTGCCCAAACAGATTTTGATGTAATAGCCCTGCAAGAAATGAGCAATGGCAATACTTTTTTTAATCTAAGCGATTTTTTGTTCTCAAAATACGGTGCGCTAAACTCAACATTTCAGGCAACACAAAAAATGTGCTTCTTTTATAAGAAAAGTATGTTTGAGATTATCCCTTCCCTATCAAAAAATATATTGCTGCAATATGCCAATTACGAGTTTGCCACTCGGCCACCTTTGCAAGTTGCCTTACAAACCATTGGCGGCGATAAAACCGACACGCTATATTTTATAGTAGTTCACATGAAAGCCAATACAGGCAATACCGCCTCAAAACAAGAGGCTTACAATAGGCGAAAAGCAGCGGCAGACTATCTTAAAACTTATATTGAGCAAGATTTGCAAGGTAAAAAATGTATTGTTTTGGGCGATTGGAACGACGATTTAAATAAATCTATTTTCAACAATCTCCAAACCCCATACCAACAATTATTAGATGATGGCTACCAATTTGCTACTAAGCCGCTGAGCGATGCAGGCAAACGATCGTATGCTTTTGGTGGTGGTATGATTGACCATATTTTGTTGGCCAAAAGTATTGATAGTTTTTACATTTCATCATCGGCTAAGGTGTTTGATGGTGTAGGCAGTTATATTACTAACTATAGCAATACCACATCAGACCATTATCCTGTTTATGCTTTTTTTGATTGGAAAAAACTAACCACTAAACCTATATTACCGCCCAAACCAACAAGCCTATCAGAAATAGAAAGTATGCTGAACGTGGTAGTGTACCCCAACCCTGCCAGCAACTTTATATCTTTAAATAAACAGGCCGAAGAGGTTGTTATATATAATATGTTGGGTAGTGAACAACTGCGTTATACCGCGCCACAAAGCGTGTACGATATAAGTATGCTAGAAAACGGCTTGTATGTTTTAAAAGCTACTATTGGTGGTAAAAGCAGTTGTATACGTGTAGTTGTTGCCCACTAACTACTCAACTATTTTTTCTACATAGGTTGAGTTTAGCACCCGCAAAGCCCCCATATATTTTAGGCTAAACGATACCACATCACCTACTTTATAGCCTTGAAAATTATCGCCCAAATCAAGCGCTATCATATCACTACTTGCGCCCACTACCTCAATATTTTCATCATCGGGCAATAAAAATTGTGGGTTTGATATATCTAGCACCCCCAAATCTAGCAAGGCTCGGTGGGTAGTTTTGCCATAGTCCTCCTCATTCACCGCAAAAGCCTCACCCGATGGGTTTAATCCCATCTCACCAATAGGTACCATTGGCTTTTCGGCGATTTCAATAATTTCGGCAAACAATTTAAATACATCGGGCTCCATACCCTTTATAGGTTCTTCGGTAACCAAATTATTACCAAAAAATAAGGTTTCGCCTACCCTAAAGTGGTTTATGCTTTTGGGCAATACTTTGCGCAGCAACATGGGTATCACTACTGATGTGCCACCCGTTACCCAAGGAATTTTTTTATTAAACTTTGCTTCAATAAGTTGTTTGTACAAGCCCAGTTGTATCAGCTTATCTTCTGAAGGGAAAACACCGCTAAGGCAGTTTAGGTTGGTACCCAGCCCACGTATTTCTATATTGGGAAGCCTAAAAATGCTTTCATAAAAATCAATAAGGTTTTCACCTACAACCCCTTCGCGCAAGTCGCCCATTTCTATCATTATGATAACTTTATGGGTACGGTTTTGTTTCACAGCTTCTTCTGAAAGCCATTTAATAGTTTGCAGCTCGGTATTAAAACTCACATCAGCATATTTCACTATGCCTTCTATACTTCGCTTTGCCGGAGGTTTTATATAAACAGTTTGTACGTTGGGATTGATTTTTTTTATTGTACGAAGATTTGATAAACGCGCATCACAAATCTCTTTCATACCCAAGCTTAACAGCAACTCTAAGTAATCTTTATGCCCGCATAACAATTTTGAAACTACTGCCCACTCAATATTATTTTTAGTAAACAGTTTATCCAAATGCTTGTAGTTTTTCTCAAGCTTGTTTTTATATAGTTTCAAATATGCCATAGTAATACATGTTATCGTTTAAGCCTCATTTCTAAATACGGATTTGTAAACCCATATTTTTCGTACATAAAACGGGCTGGATTGTCTTTTTCCACATGCAGGGCTATATCACCTACAGCACGTTTAAGGGTTTCATCCATTAAAGCTCTGCCAACTCCCTTGCCTCTATATTTTTGGTGCGCAGCTATGTATACCAAAATATTTTCGGGTATATAGCCTCCCATACCGGTTTTGTTTATTATAACAGCACCAATAATCTCTTCACCTTCACTGGCTACTACTGCAAACCCTCCCAAACCATTGTTTCGCTCCATAGCAAAATTTAAACAACGGCTTATACTTTCTTTATCATCACCATATTGGTCGAGGTGGGTATGAAGAAAAGCCACTATTTGTGCATCGGTAAATGGTTTGTTACTATTTGTATTTGCATCTATGTAGGTTACATTCATGTTACTAATTGTTTTTTATTTGGAAATAGATATGATAAAATAATAAAGAATACGGTAGCCGCTATAATGCCAACAAAGTTAGCATCTAAAACGCCAAAAAGTTTCACTTCGGCTACTAATAATATAAGTGTAGTAGTGCCTCCCACCAACATAGCTACAAATGCAGCAACAGAACTACTCCTTTTCCAGAAAAAGGCACCAATAATGGGCACAAATAAACCCGATACCATAAAGGCATACGATTGCAGCATTAAGTCTAATACACTAGTAACAGCTGATGCTATTATTAATGCAATTGCGCCCAAAATAAGCGTAGCTACTTGCGAAAAGCGTAGTAACTGACTGTGCTTTAAGGGTACAAATTTTTCTATTATATCGGTTACTACATTACCCGATGCTGCCATTAGGCAACTATCGGCGGTTGAAAGTATGGCTGAAAAGTAGGCCGACATCATTAACCCCATCAACCCTACGGGCAATATAGTTTTTAGCAGCATGGGCAAACCCATTTCTACATCAATATCGCCAATGGCTACTATGCCCTCGTGTGCAAACATACCTTGCAGCAATGCCACACGAGAAAACATACCCAGCATTACCCCCATTATGGCCATTATAGGCCACTCAAACAGGCCTGCTATAAACCACGCTTTTTGTGCTTCTTTTTGACCTTTACAGGCGTATATACGTTGGTATAAAGTCATGCCAACAAACCAAATAGGTATTATGGTAATGCCCCAGTTTACCATTTGATGCCAGCTAATATTGGTAAACGATAAAAACTCGGGAGCTAAGGTGGCTTGTATGGTTTCCCAACCGCCAATGGCATTGTAGCCAATTGGTATACCTATAAATATTAATCCCCCCATTAGTATTATCCACTGCACAGTATCGGTATATATTACCGCCTTTATGCCTCCCATTACTGTGTACACCACGGCTATAATGCCCATAATATATAGTGCTGAGTTTAGGTTTAAATCTGAAAAAGTAGCCGATGCTAGTTTTGCCCCCGCCAATAGTTGCGAGCTTGTGAAACCCAAATAGCCTATGGCCGATATTATTCCTGCCAATAGCGCTACCCAAGGGCCATAATAGTGTTTAAATATTTGAGGAAATGTGTATAGGTTAATTTTTTTTGACAGCTTACTTACTTTGGGTATAAGCACCACGGCACTTAGCCATGCTCCTATCAAACCAGTAAACAACATCCACGAGCCCGATAGCCCCATGGTGAAGCCCAAGCCACCTAAGCCAACAGAAAACCCACCTCCTACATCGGTAGCTACTACTGATAAACCTACGTGCCAACTACTCATAGAACGCCCACCAACATAATAATCATCGGCAGTTTTGTTTTTCTTGAGAAAGAAAAATCCTATGCCCAACATTACTAGCATGTAGACTATAAAAATTAATATATCAATAATGTGCACTTAGTGATGGTATTTAGGTGAGAAATGTTTTTAACTGCGTTTATTTTTTTAGCAGTATAGAAAATTTAAAAAAAGAATTACTAATGTATACCTGTGTGCTGTACACTACGGCGGGATGTAGTATTTGTGAGCAGCTTTGAGCTTGTTTACTAAAAAAATAAACTCACTTAGAACGGTATGACTAGAAAAATTTACTAAATAAGGCAAAACAAAAATTCCCTCTGTTTTCCATTTTATTTACAAAAAAAACGGTGCAAATATACCATTTAATAACTGTATTTTCAAGCAATTTGCCTTTAGATTTTTACAAACTGTATGATACATGAGGCATAGCTACTAACTTTGCACAGTGGCTACAAAACACAAATTTGGTTTAACACTTTCAGGCGGAGGTGTAAAGGGGCTTGCCCATGCAGGGGCATTGCAAGCATTAAGCGATAATAATTTGCGTCCAACCTGTATATCGGGCACCAGCGCGGGTGCGATGGTAGGGGCTTTATATGCTGCGGGGGTTGACCCTGAAAAAATTTTAGAATTGGTTAACAGCACATCTCTGTTTGGCTTGCACAACTTTAATTGGAGAAAGCCCGGCTTTTTCGATATTTCGTTTTTAACCACCATACTTGAAAAGCATTTGGGCGAGAGTACTTTTGAAGATTTACCTATTGAACTGCACACGGTAGCTACCGATTTAATTACTGCGCAGAGCAAGGTGTTTAGTAGTGGCAAACTTATACCCGCCATACTGGCTTCAAGTGCTTTTCCTATGTTGTTTTCTCCAATACATATTGAGGATGGATGGTATGCCGATGGAGGCATTACCAATAACTTCCCTGTAAACATTGTACGCCAAAGGTGTGATAAGCTATTGGGCATTTACGTAAGTCCGTTGCATAAAGTTGGCGAAAAATCGCTTGATAATACTTTAAAAATTGTCGACCGTGTGTATCGTATCTCTATCAACTACAATTCAGTTCAAAAGTTTGATACTTGTGATTGGGTGATTTACCCTGAAGAATTACAAAATTACAGCACTTTTGATATGAAAAAGGCCAGTGAAATTTATGAGATTGGTTATAAGGCCGCTTTAAAAATTGTAGATGAAATTAAAAGCGAGGTTGCTGAATAATAATCCATTTCTTGTAAGTGTCACATTTGTGTTAAAAAACATCAATTTGGTTTAGTAAGTATAACTTTTTGATTTTTGGAATAGGTTTTGTCCAAATTCATTAAACTTCGCTATTGTCTAACAAATTATAACAATAAAAGAATAGGCTTTTGTTAAAACCATAAATAGATAATAATAAAATACTTAGCTAAAAAAAATTTGCTAACAGATTTGAGTATACGTCCCTTTCAAAAGTCAAATTTATTATAATTATCCAATGTTGTATTTACAAGAAAGCTAATGTAGTTTTGCAATCCTAAAATGATAAAGGTAATACTTAAATATCTTATCTCTCTTTGCTGTTTTCTTATAATTGGTCAAAATGGTTCACTGTTTGCAAACCCATACAGTACTAACATTAATTACCTTTCGATAAGAAATGAAGCAAGTAACAAACCTATAAATTTTGCATTAGCACACAACGCCGAAAACTCTTTTATTAAGTCTACTCCTCTTGGCAACAAAGGTCAAAGTTCTGAATTAGAGGTTCCATTTTTTGAAAACGAAGAAAATAATGAACCGGCTTCTAACAAAAAGCATTTAAAAAACAGTAGCTACTCAGCATTTCTACCTCATGCTTCTGAATACCATAACAATTTTGGTAATATAATCTTATCAAGTAAGTATCTGGCTTGTCCATCATCTTCTCGTCATCTCATTTTTGGGGTGTTCAGAATATGAAAAAAAATAATCAGTTGGCCAGCTAAAAACTGCCAAAACTCCATTCGTTTACATTTTACGTTCCTGCATTCATTAGCCTTATAGCTACTGGAAACAGGATAAACAAATGTGTTGTGATATACGCTTCACAACAAAAATCACCCAACTAAATATACCATTTTAAAGAAAATTAATATGAGGAAAACGCTCATGTTCATGGCTTTATGTGCCTTATTGTGCCATACTAGCTGTAAATCAAACGAAGAAATTAAAGAAGAAGAAACCACCTTTTTGGTTACCAACCCTTTAATAACAGACACACTAACCACTAGAGAATACGTGTGTCAGATACGTGCAATACAGCACATCGAATTAAGGTCTTTGGAAAGAGGCTACTTACAGAAAATTTTTGTTGATGAAGGTCAGTATGTAACCCAAGGCCAAATGATGTTCCAACTCATGCCTATGCTTTACAATGCTGAGGTGCAAAAAGCTCAGGCCGAAGCCAATTTTGCTGAAATTGAATACCAAAACACTAAGGCCTTGGCTGATAGTAATGTGGTATCAAAAAACGAACTAGCAATGGCTAAAGCAAAGTATGATAAAGCAAAAGCAAATTTAGCATTAGCACAAGCCCACCTTAGTTTCACAGAAATTAGAGCCCCCTTTAGTGGCATAATGGATCATTTCTATGTGAGGCAAGGAAGCCTTTTAGATGAAGGGGATTTACTTACTATACTTTCAGACAACAGTAAAATGTGGGTTTACTTTAATGTTCCTGAAGCCGAATACCTTGATTATAAAACTACTACCAGAAAAGACAGTATAATGAAAGTTGAGCTAGTAATGGCTAACCAGCAATTATTTAAATACCCCGGTATAGTTGAAGCCATTGAAGCTGACTTTAATAACGAGACGGGAAATATTGCCTTTAGGGCTACATTCCCAAACCCCGAAAGCCTACTAAGACACGGTGAAACGGGAAATATATTGGTAAAAATTCCTATTAAAAATGCCTTGCTTATACCGCAAAAAGCCACCTTCGAAATTTTAGAAAAAAGGTATGTGTTTGTGGTAGGTAAAGACCATGTGGTGAGGCAAAGAGAAATTACCATAGCTGCTGAAATGCCTGATATATATGTAGTGAAAAGCGGGCTTGCTGAGGATGAAAAGATAATATTAGAAGGCATACGCAAGGTGAAAAACGGTGATAAGATAGAGTATGAATACCAAGAACCGAAAACGGTGATTGCCAACCTTAAAGTATATGTTGAATAACATAAATATTAAAAAAAGAAGATGTTTAATCTATTTATAAAAAGACCGGTACTTGCGATAGTTTTATCGCTGGTTATTGTGTTTATGGGTGTGCTCTCTATTAAGACATTGCCCACATCACAATTCCCCACCATTGCCCCTCCAATGGTAATGGTTAGCGCATCGTACCCCGGTGCGAGTGCAAAAACACTAACTGAATCTGTTATTATTCCTTTAGAGCAAGCCATAAATGGTGCTTGGGGTATGCGGTATATGACTTCTGATGCTACCAGTGCGGGCGAAGCCAATATTCAAATATTATTCAATTTAGGCACCGATATCAGTCAGGCACTGGTGCAAGTATCTAACCGAGTAGAACAAGTTAGAAACAGGCTACCCGATTTGGTGCAGCGCGAGGGGGTTATTATACAACCTGTAATCCCCAGTATGCTTATGTATGTTAACCTATACAGTAAAGATAAAGACGCAAACATGAAGTTTCTCTTCAACTATGCGGGGGTTAACATGATACCTGAATTGCAGCGTATTAACGGTATTGGACAAGCCAGAATATTGGGTAGTAGGCAATATGCCATGCGGGTTTGGTTGAACCCCGACCGAATGCGCGCCTATAAGGTTTCTCCCGACGAAGTAATGGAAGCACTTAGCGAGCAAAGTATTATTGGTAAACCGGGTAGGATTGGTAGAGGCGATAGCAAACGTGCAGAGGCACTTGAATATGTTTTGGCCTATACCGACCGATTTAGCGACCCGCAAGAATATGAAAATGTTATTATCAGAGCGAATCCAAAAGGAGAAGTGCTCCGATTAAAAGATGTGGCGAAAGTAGTGTTGGGTAGCGAATATTATGATATTTACTCCAACCTAAACGGCTACCCTTCGGCAGCTATAGTTTTAAAACAAACCTATGGCAGTAATGCAAGCGAGGTTATTGAAAATGTAAAAAACAAACTGGATGAGCTAAAGGCATCCTTCCCTCCCGGCATGGATTATGAAATCAGTTACGACGTTTCAAACTTCCTTGATGCCTCTACAGAAAACGTACTGCACACACTAAGAGATGCATTTATATTAGTAGCACTGGTAGTGTTTGTATTTCTTGGTGATTGGCGTTCTACTCTTATTCCAACACTGGCTGTACCTATATCTCTAATAGGCGCATTCATCTTCATGCAAATCTTTGGGCTTACCATTAATATGATTACCCTATTTGCACTTGTACTGGCTATTGGTATAGTGGTAGATGATGCCATTGTGGTAGTAGAAGCAGTGCATGCCAAAATGGAAGAAGAGCCACACCTAACACCGTATAGAGCTGTACAAAAAGTGCTTGGCGAGATTAGCGGAGCAGTTATAGCCATTACGTTGTTAATGACAGCCGTATTTATCCCCGTAGCGTTTATGTCTGGCCCGGTTGGGGTGTTTTATAGGCAGTTTTCAATCACTATGGCTAGTGCCATAGTACTTTCAGGCTTCATAGCACTTACACTTACACCTGTGCTTTGTGCAATGATTTTGAAGAACAATCATGGAAAGCCTAAAAAGAAAACAATTATTAACAGATTTCTTGACGGGTTTAACAGAGGGTTTGAGAAGATTACCGATAAATATGTTGGCTTACTTAGATTGATTGCCCACAAAAAACTTGTTACTGCTATCCTGTGGTTAGTATTTGTTGGGGGTATATATGGTATAGCTACTACTTTACCTTCAGGTTTTATACCTAGTGAAGACCAAGGGATGATATACGCCATTATCCAAACGCCACCGGGTTCAACTCTTGAAAGAACCAATGATATATCGCAACAACTGCAAGCTATTATTACAAAGGTTGAAGGCATAAAATCAGTCTCTTCGATAGCCGGTTACGAGGTATTGACTGAAGGACGAGGTTCTAATGCCGGTACTTGTTTAATTAACTTAAAACCTTGGTCGGAAAGAGAGCATACTGTAAGTGAACTAATTTATGAGTTAGAGGAAAAGGCAAAAGAAATACCGGGGGCTACCATTGAGTTTTTTGAGCCACCCGCTGTTCCCGGTTATGGTGCTGCAGGAGGATTCTCGTTACAACTTTTGGATAAAACCAATAATGGCGACTACAACCAACTTGAAAAAGTTAAAAACGACTTTATGGAAGAGTTGGGCAAACGCAAAGAATTGGTTGGGTTGTTCACCTTTTTTAGTGCCAACTACCCTCAATACGAAATTGAGATTGATAATGAACTGGCAATGCAAAAAGGCGTTTCAATTGGCAATGCAATGAATACACTATCAATTTTTGTTGGTAGTACTTACGAGCTTGGCTTTATTAAATACCAACGTTTCTTTAAAGTATTTGTGCAGGCTTCGCCTGAATTTAGGCAGCTACCTTCAGACGTATTGAACCTATACGTAAAAAATGACCTTGGTGAAATGGTTCCTTTTTCTTCTTTTATGAAAATTAAAAAGAAACAAGGGGCAAATGAAATCAACAGGTACAATATGTACAATACAGCCGCCATTAGGGGTGCTCCCGCAAAAGGATACAGTAGTGGTGAAGCAATTAAAGCAGTTGAAGAAGTAGCCGCAAAAACGTTACCACGCGGTTTTGATATCGATTGGGCTAACCTTTCGTTTGATGAAGTTAGGCGCGGAAACGAAGCCATATATATCTTCATTATAGTTTTAGTATTCGTATATCTGGTGCTAGCTGCACAGTACGAAAGTTTCATTATTCCGTTAGCAGTAGTGCTTTCATTACCGGCAGGGGTTTTTGGTTCGTTCTTGCTAATTGACTCGATGGGTTTAGCTAATGACATTTATGCCCAAGTAGGGCTGATTATGTTGGTTGGTTTATTGGGTAAAAATGCAGTATTGATTGTTGAGTTTGCGGTGCAAAAACACCACCAAGGAGCCACCGTATTAGATGCAGCCATTGAGGGTGCTAAGGTGCGTTTCCGCCCTATATTAATGACTTCGTTTGCTTTCATAGCAGGTCTAATTCCGTTAGTAGCTGCCCACGGCGCAGGTGCTATAGGTAACCGTACCATAGGCGGCTCAGCACTGGGTGGTATGCTATTCGGTACACTCTTCGGGGTAATTATAGTACCGGGCTTGTACTACATTTTTGGTTCGATAGCAGAAGGTCGTAAGATTATTAAAGATGAACAAGATGACTCATTAACCGAAAACTTTGCTCATTCAGTAGACAATTTTCCACAAACAGATGATAGTGAAGACAATGCGCAATAAAAAAACAGTTAAGTATTTAGCAATAATCTCTATTTCACTAGTGTTTACAGCTTGTAATGTACCGCACTTAGTTCAGAAAAAAGAGAACAGTTCAGTTCCTGCGAGTTATAATAACTCGCAGGATACTACCAATACGGCTCAAGTAAAATGGAAGGATTTTTTTACTGACCCATACCTTGCTGCCCTTATTGATTCTGCCCTGATGAACAATCAGGAGTTAAATATCACTTTACAAGAAATAGCAATTTCTCGCAACGAAATAAGAGCCAAAAAAGGGGAATACCTTCCCTTTGTAGGCTTAAAAGGTGGTGCAGGTGCTGACAAGGTAGGCCGATATACCAATATAGGTGCTATGGAAGCAAATACCGAAATAAAACCCGGTAAAGCTATGCCTGAAGCAGTACCAAACTATATGTTTTCGGCACTTGCTTCGTGGGAAGTAGACATATGGAATAAACTTCACAATGCTAAAAAATCAGCTATAAACAGATACCTGTCTTCTATTGAGGGTAGAAATTTTATGATTACCCATTTGGCTGCTGAAATTGCCCAATCATACTATGAACTGTTAGCCTACGATAATCAGCTTGAAATACTGCAAAGCAATATCGAAATTCAACAAAATGCATTGAAAATAGTGAAGATGGAAAAAGATGCTGCTAAGGTTACAGAGTTGGCAGTGCGAAAGTTTGAAGCTGAGGTATTTAAAAACCAAAGTCGCCAGTATTACATCATGCAACAAATAAGAGAAACAGAGAATAAGATTAATTTTTTGGTGGGAAGATATCCGCAACCAATTTTAAGAAACTCTAAAAATTTCACTGATTTAGTGCCCGATACAATACACGCCGGTATTCCTTCGCAATTATTAGCCAACCGTCCTGATATTAAACAAGCCGAACTTGAGTTGGCAGCAACAAAACTTGATGTTAAGGCCGCAAAAGCTAATTTTTATCCCTCACTAAATATTACTGCAGGCATTGGTTACCAAGCATTTAACCCACAGTATTTGATAACAACACCCGAGTCTATGCTTTATTCATTAGCGGGCGACTTGGTGGCTCCTTTGGTGAATAGAAACGCTATTAAAGCTCAGTATTATTCGGCAAACTCAAAGCAGATACAAGCTATTTATAATTACGAACGTACTATTTTAAGAGCTTACATAGAAGTAGCCAATCAGATATCAAACATTAGTAACCTTGAAAAAAGTTACGATTTGAAAGCGAAACAAGTGCAAGCACTTACCCAGTCTATCGATATCTCTACAGGCCTTTTCAAATCTGCAAGAGCCGATTATATGGAAGTATTGTTGACACAACGTGATGCGCTGGATTCGAAATTTGACCTTGTTGAAACAAAGATGCAACAGATGAATGCTGTTGTTAATATTTATAGAGCTTTAGGTGGTGGATGGCGTTAATATACCTTTCAGTATGAAACATTATAAATTTTAATATACTTTTGCATGAAATCCGTTGACTATCAACGGATTTCATGCTTGTATTGTATTTGCATCACTTAAGTACCCTCAAAAAGAATTATCGCAGACAAGCTGTTTAAAAAAGCATTGAGTTCTTGTTACAAAAAACACTTGTTTAATTAAACCAAAAATTCATTGTTTTTTATAATTTTGATAACATAATTATTCAATTTTATATGGTTATCTGATTTTCAATCTGGCACATTACAATTTTTAGTCATTTATTTTGATAACAAAATGGTATTTTTATACCAAATAATGGATTTAAAAGGTTACAGTAAGCTATTTTATATATTCATTTAATTTTAGCCGTAAAAAACCTGTTACTAATCCCCATTTTTTACTCATTTTATACGAAATGCCATTTTTCTTATACAAAATAAGATACTGATAATCAATTGATTAATCGATTTTAGATGAAATAAAGTATAAAAAGACACCCATTTGATAAAAAGCAATAATCAACAGATTATTTATCTTCTATCTTACAAAGATTATTAATAAAGATAAGGTAAATAAATGATGAAAAAATTATTACATTTTAACACACAGTTGAGAATTTTTATATTCTCGTGGATACCCAGAGTATCCTTCTCCTTATTTGGGCGTAAAGCTCTTCTTTTAGCTATTTTCATTTTTTCAAGTGCTTTCTTATTTGGCCAACTTAGTGGCGTTAAAACTATCAATGCTTCAGGATCAGGCGCTAACAACTACACTTCATTTACTGCGGCAGTAAATGACCTAGTAGCAAAAGGGGTTAATGGTCCTGTACTTTTTCAGGTAGCATCAGGTACATACACAGGTCAAATTACTATACCTGCAATTACAGGAGCTAGTGCTACCAACACCATTACATTTGATGGTGGCTTTGGAAATGCTGCATCACGCACAATAGCCTTTACTGCAGCATCAACTACTGATGCGTTTGTGGTTAGGCTTAGTAGTGCTTCATATATTAGCTTTAAAAACCTTACTATTAAAAACTCAGGCACAACTGCGGGCTTGGGGGTTAGTATTTATGGTTCTACTAACAACTGCAATATTGTTAGGTGCAATATATATGTTGATAGTACATCAACAAGCACAAACTTTAAAGCTATACAAATGACCAATAGTACTGCCAGTACAGATGGTTCATTATGCGGTGGTACAAGTTCTACACCTTATAACATTACTATAGATAGTAGTGATATAGTGGGTGGTAACATCGGTTTTTACGGTACATCAACATACAGCCTAACTACGGCTCCCTATGTGCTTTTAATGCGTGCCAACAGCTTTAGAAAATCATACGTATGTGCTATTGGTATAGCCAACGTTAGAGGTTACCAAATTAACTACAACCTTATAGATATGAGAACAACCAATAATGGTAATTATGGTTTCTCACACTGTAACGGTAGTACCACAGGCAGCCAAGTGTACGAAATGATTGGTAATACATTTATCAATTGCGGACAATATGGTATATATAGTTTAACACGTAACAGTAATGGTGCACGTGGTAAAATATGGAACAACTACTTTAGAGGCGATTGGAGAAGTACTTCTGCCAGAGCTATTTATATGGGTTATGACAGAAACTTTGACGTATGGGCTAATACTGTTGTAATGCAAAACAACTTAACCAATGCTGGTGCAGGTATATATATATACCCTTCAAACTATGCTAATGATGTTACTAATAATAATATAGTAGTATCAGGCACAGGCAGCAGTGGCTATACCTTGTACTCTGAAGGTGGATGTATTGGTAGTGCAAACTACAATAACTACTATAAAGCTAACAATAATCCTGGTGAATTTTTAAGCGTTGTTAATGGCAGCCCTCTCGATTGGTCAAACTACAAAGGTTATTCAGGTTTTGATGTTAATTCATTCAGCGAAAATCCTTTTTTAGCTTCTGCTACTGATCCAAGACCCGGATCAATTTGTTTAAAAGGTGTATATCAATCTGTTTTATCAAAGGATATAAACGGAACTACTCGTCTTAACCCTCCAACAATTGGTTGCGCTGAGAGTGCGGGTGGATTATCACTTGATGCAGAGATTTCAGCGTTTGTAAAACCTGTTTTCCCAGTTGCTTCGGGTAATAATGATATAGAAGTAACTATCAAAAATAAAGGTCTTGTTACTCTTACCTCACTTACTGTTTCAGTAAGATTAGGTGCTACTACAAGAACTATAAACTGGACTGGTAGTTTGGCATCGTGCCAAGAAACAAATGTATTGTTTACCGGTGCTGACCAACTAAATATTGGCCCGGGTAAAAATAATATTAGTGCTTTTGTATCAGGCCCAAATGGTGGTGTTGATCAAAACAATCAAAACGATACCATAAAAGCCGATTTTTGTACTCCGTTTAGTGCCGGTACTTACACTATTGACCCTAGCGGTACAGGCCCAAATAACTACAAAAGCTTTACTGAAGTTACCGACATATTAAACTGTGGTGGTGTAAACGGTGCAGTAGTATTTGATGTTGCTGCAGCTACTTATACTGAAAGACTAGAACTTAGCTTTGTTAAAGGAGCTTCATCGTCTAATACTATCACATTTAATGGTGCAGGTATAGGCTCTACAATATTAGTGCACCCTGTAGCTACTAACAGCTCATTGGTAAGTATTTTAGGTACATCGTATGTTACTGTAAAAAACATGACCTTACAGCTAACCAATAATAATAATATGGCTGCTGTAAGAATAGCTCTTAAGTCTGATTATGTAACAATACAAAATAACAGCATTGAGTTTTCTATTTATTCATCAGCAACAACATTTGGTGTAACCTTTGGTGATAATTCAACTGCTACAGGCGGAAATGAATCTACAGGTTCATTAATTGAAGGCAATAGCTTTAGAAACGTATTTTACGGTGTGCAAATGAGGGGTGCCTCTACATCAGCCAACAGCTCAAGAATCACTATTCGTAATAATAAATTTACGGGTCTGTATGGCTATGGTGTGTATATGAGTTATGGTTCTGAGATTGATATTGATAAAAACACCTTTGAGTTTGGTAATTATGCCAGTTCATACGGTATCTATACAACCTCTGGTATTACCAATACAATACGCAACAATAGCTTTAAAGATGTGGGTATTTATGGTATGTATATTATCAATGATAATAATGGTAGCTTGATATATAATAATATGATAGCTAACTTTTTAACTACCAGCACTGGTACTTATGGCGGTATTTATACCTCAAGTACAAACTCGCTGTTAATATACCACAACACTATTTACTTCAACCCTACAACATTAGCAACCACCGGAAACAGAGCAGCTTTATACCTAAACTTCTCTAACAATGCTGATGTGCGCAATAACATATTTATTTATGCTGGTGCAAGCACACGTGGTGTTGCTGTTTCTCGCAATACATCAAGCAATGGTGTAAACTTTAATAATAATATATATTACTCTTCAGCTGATATTTATACTGAAGACTACTCAACCTTCTACAAATCATTAAACGATTGGAAATCATTCTCAACTACTTGGAATGATAAATCATTTGAAGAATTACCATTATTTGTTAATTTAACTCCAGGTATTATTGATTTGCATTTGCAATCAACCTACGATGCTCCATCTGGAGACCCAGGTTTGGGTATTGATATTGACATTGATGGTGACGTAAGGTGTACTGGTGCTATGACTATTGGTGCCGACCAAAGTTCATTCCCTCAATTAGTGCCAATTTCAAGTTTTGTTGCCGCTGATTCAATATATGTAGAATCAGGTACACGTATTGTTAATACTTCAAAAGGAAACCCTATTAAATATACCTACGAGTGGTATGTTGATGGAGTTTTAGAAGCTACCACCCGCGATTTAGATTATTCATTTAATACAACCAATAACTACACTGTATCTCTTGTGGTAACCGGTTGTGCAGGAAAAGATAGCTCTGCCAAAACCATATCAGTAATGTTGCCAACTGCTACACCACAATCAGATTTTGTGGCCGATAAACAAGTGGTTGATTTGTATGAACCTATTAACCTTCGCGACTTATCAAAATTTGGTGCTACACAATGGCAATGGTCTGCTTCTCCGGTAGATAATGCATTTTTCTCTAGCGACTTAGTACAAAACCCCTTGGTTTTCTTTGGTGCTTCAGGCTTTTACGATGTATGCCTATCAGCACAAAACCACTTGGGTAAAGGAAAAGACACTTGCAAAAACTCATACATATTTGTAAAAGAAGACTATGCAATGTGCAGCACTGGCTCAAACGCATCTACCAGCAGCAGGTTTGGTAAAATATACGATGATGGTGGACCAAATGCTAACTATGGTACTAACCGCAACTGTACATACCTTATCAGCCCATGTGCGTCGTCAATAAACCTTAAGTTCTCACAATTTACTTTAGGCACAGGCGATGTATTGTACATATATGATGGTGCTGACGCTACTGCTCCTCTAATTGGTGCTTTCAACAATACATCTGGTATGCCTGGTAGTTCAGCAGGTATCACCGCTACATCGGGTCAAATGTTTATTAACTGGGTATCAGATGCTTCAGGCGTTGCTGCAGGTTTTACTGCTGAGTGGACTTCTGTTGCTGATAATACTCCTGCCCCTATAGCTAATTTCACATTTGGTGATAGCTTATATGTTGATGAAACTATTACATTTACTAGCACATCAACAGGTGCAAACCTAAACTACATTTGGGATTTTGATCCTCCATTTGGTACTACCGGTAACGAAGGTGGCGCTAAAGATTTCGATAGCTACTCATACAACACTGCCGGTGTTTATGATGTCAAACTAAGAATTAGCAACTGTGCAGGTGCACACTCTATAACCAAACAAGTTACTATTCTTAACCCTACATCAGCACCTGTTGTTGATTTTACAGCTAATAGAACTTTAGCACCTGTTATGGGTGTTGTAGAACTAACTAGTACAACTACACAAGGTCCATTAACCTACAAATGGGAAATAACTCCTAAAGCTGGTGTTAACATTAAACCAAATGCAACAACTAAAAATGTTGATGTTACCTTTATGCTACCCGGCGTTTATAGCGTTAAACTAGTAGCTAAAAATGGTATTGGTGATGATAGTACTACCAAAACATCGTACATAACTATTTACGATTATTGCGATCCGGGAGTTGCGGCTAGTGATGGTAAAATTGGTATATCAAACGTAACGTTTGGTGCTATTAATAATACTACTACATCTGGTATAGATAAATACACCAACTACCTAAACAGTGGTCAATTAGCTACTGTAATAAAAGGTGGTACATATCCTATAAGCATAGCAAGAACAAACAAAGTGGATGAAATGAACCGCAAAGTTTGGATTGACTGGAATATTGATGGTGACTTTGATGATGCAGGTGAGTTAGTTGCTTCTGAAGCAGCATCGCGCAACCTGGTATTTAACGGAAACATAACTGTACCAACTACTGCTATTGAAGGTATTACTCGTATGAGGGTTGGTGTTAGCTACGGAAACGATGCTAACCATCCTTGTGGTTTAAACCTAGTGGGTGAGTTTGAAGACTACTCTGTTAATGTAATAGGCGACGGTATAGCTCCTGTTATTACGCTTAACGGCGCTGCAAACATGAGTTTTGAACAATGGTATCAATTTGTTGACCCAGGGTTTACCGCCTCTGATGATATAAATGGAAATCTTACTTCTTCTGTATCAGTATCAAGCACAGTAGATTCTACTGTTGTAGGTACATACAAAGTTACTTATGAAGTACAAGACGTTGCCGGTAACAAAACTACTGTAGTTAGAAATGTAGAAGTAACCCCAGACGTTACTGCTCCTCAAATTGCACTTGTTGGTGCTGCATCAGTAAACCACACAGTTAAAACTCCTTATGCTGACGCAGGTGCAACAGCATCTGATTACTTTAACCGTAATTTCACATCAGCAATTATTCCAACATCAACCGTTGACGAAAACAAAGTTGGGGTATACACAATAACGTATGATGTACTGGATTTGGCAGGAAATAAAGCCAGCATTGTTAGAACTGTAAATGTTATTGACGACGTTGCTCCTGTTATTACCAAAATTGGTGACACCGCTTTTGTAGAAGTTAAAAACCCATACATTGAGCCAGGTGTAAGTGCAGCTGACAACTATGATGTAGCCGTTAGTGTGGTTACAGGTAACCTTAACACAAACGTTACAGGTACTTATAAACTAAACTATACTGCAACCGACTCAGCTGGTAACGTAGGCACAGAAAGTCGTATAGTAGTAGTGCGTGATACTCAAGCTCCAGTTATCAAAATTACCGGTCTTGACACCCTAATTATTGACGTTTATAACAACTACACTGAGCTAGGTACAACTGTTACTGATAACTATTGCACTGGCCTAGTAGCTACTCCATCTATAGTAGTAAATACCAACAAAATTGGTGATTACTTAATATCGTACGATGTAACCGATTGCGAAGGCAATGCTGCTGCTACTAAAACAAGATTAGTACGTGTGGTTGACCGTGTTGCTCCCATACTACAACTAAAAGGTTTTGTTAATACTAACAAAATTATGCGTTGGATGAACTACACCGATTCAGGTGTATCGTATAGCGATAACTACTACACCAATGCTGAATTGGCTCCTAACCTAAAAGTTACTTCAAACGTTAATACTTTAGCCGAAGGTATATACGAGTATTGCTATGATTTGACCGATCCATCGGGCAACATTGCACAACGTGTATGTCGTACTGTTGAAGTTATAGCTAACACAACAAGTATTACTGAAAACTACCTTGAAGACAAAGTAAGTATTTACCCTAACCCTACTAACGGTGAACTAAACGTTTCTGTTAGCTTTGAACAGCACCGCGAAGTGAAAATAAGCGTTATTAATGCATTAGGAAAAGTAGTTGCTTCTACACAGCCACAAACTGTTGCTCAAAACAATTTCAATATTGATTTAAGCACATTTGCGGCAGGTTTGTACATGGTTCGCATAGAAACTGAAGGAAATACTTTAGTTAAAAAGATTAACCTAGTACGCTAAGTTTAAATTTCTCTAATCAAAAAGCCCACCCTTAAAAGGTGGGCTTTTTTTGTAGTATTAAATCGTTATACCCTAAAATTGCGCTTCATTTTCCCCCCAATGTTGTTTTTCATTTTCAGTCCACAGCATAGGGAAAAATTTGCGTTGCTGAAAATGAGGATGCAAGTATTTCTTCCATTCCGAACCACCCGTTGCAGCCTTGTTTTCTCCCTTACTATCAAGATAGTGCTTGGCAGTATTAAGATGTACCAAAGGCCACTCAACATTATACAAACGATCAAATTCTCTAAACTTAGCTTTTAACTCATCTGATGGATTTTCAATTTGCCTAAATTTATCCTCTACTGTATTACCCTTGGTTTTTTTTGCCAATACAATAAATTGATCAAGATATTTTTCTTCAAATTGGCGAAGTGTCAATGTTTTTTCGCCTGTTTTTCTATTAAGCCCTGCATCCTTCCAATAAATATGTTCAAAATACATTTCGGTGGTTGGCTCACCCGTCAACCTCTTTTTACCTTCTTCGTTAATTAGGTTTTCTAGGCGTGTACAATAAATTTCGATAAAGCGAAACTGTGCACTCTGAAATCCGCTGGCAGGAGCCAATGCCGATCGAAACGTATTGTAATCATCATAATCCATACCGTCTTTCATTATATCAAAAGAGGTAATAAGCATAGCTGTATAACGATTGATACGATTTATTTTGGTTATCAAAAAGTCTTCGGTGGGATTAGTATTGCTGCATATTTGCTTAATTTCATGCAGCATTAGCTTTAGCATCAACTCTGTAACCTGGTGGTACATAATAAAGATTTCTTCATCTTTAAAATTAGTTTTAGGTTTTTGAAGCGATAGTAGTGTATCCACTTCAACATAATCCCAATAATTAACAGGTTTCATGTGTAATAATCCCTTGAAATACGTATCGGGGTTTTCGCCCATGTTTGTGTATTTCTGATTAATGGCATCAACTATTTTTTCTTGTTCCATTTATTGTATCGGTTTAATATTTGTCGCTTTATTGTATTCTATCTTATACTGAAACATTTCAGCCATTTTATTACTTCTAAGCTTTGCTTCTTCGGCACGGTCGCCTTCAAACAAATCATCAACTGTGGCATGAAAAAGCATTAACCAACGCTGAAAATGTTTTTTTTCAATTTCTAATTTTGCATGGGGTGCAAATGGACTGCCATAATAAGTATGCTCGTCCAACAAAACTGTTTGCCAAAACCGATACATTTTTTGCAAATGCTCAGGCCACCTGTCTTGTATCACATTATTAAAAATATTTGATAATAGTTCATCAGCTCTTACTTTAGCATAAAAACTATCTACCAAAAGAGTAATATCATCTATTGTTAAAATTTCTCTCGACATTGTATTTTCTTTTAAAGCTTTAAGAAGGTGTTTCCATTTTTAAGGCCTACTGAAAGTTCGTAAATACTTGTAGTTTCAAGCATTATTCTTAATTTTTCGCGTATCTCCTTAAATTTATTATGTAATGGACAAGGTCTTTTTTCAGAGCAAGCTTTTAACCCTAAACCGCACTTTACATATATACTGTCTCCGTCAATAGCTTTTACAATGTGCTGAATCTTAACCTCATCCATTTTATCTCTTGCTATTTCAAAGCCACCTGTTGAGCCTTTTACTGAAACTATAATCTGATTTTTTGCCAGCTGTTGTAAAATTTTGGCAGTAAATGCTTCGGGAGAGTCAATTTTTTGGGCAATCTCTTTTAAGCTAGCACGCTTATTTTCAAGCGACTGTAAGGCAATATAAACAATTGCTCTTATACCGTATTCACAAGCTTTTGAAAACATTGGTGGGCAAAGATAAAAGTATTTTCATATCGGACAAATTTATCCGATATGTTTATTTAAGACTTATATTTTTATGAATGAGGTATGTAATTTTAAAAAAATACTGCCTGTATTATACTGAACAAAAGAGGCTTTAAAACAAGTGTCTAAATACAAGGCTTGTATACCATAATCGGTATACTTTTATTTAGGTATAAGAGTAAGTTATTATTGAAACACTGCTAAATAGTTGTGGTCTGTAAAAACTGTTTTTAGCTGAGTAAATAGAATGTAGGTTTTTAATTAAATCAACAAATCCCCTTGTGATACAAGGGGATTTGTTGATTTAAATTATGTTTTAGAATACTATTATTATGAGTGATGGGTATAATTATACATTAATATGTTTACGACGAACAGCCCAATAAAAGAAATTGGGAAATACTAATAGGGTAAATATTGTTGCTGTTACCAACCCGCCAATAATTACAATAGCTAATGGTTTTTGTGATTCGGAACCTATACCTGTTGACATGGCGGCAGGTAATAACCCAATAGAAGCCATCATAGCCGTCATTACTACTGGTCGGGTACGAACTTTTACACCTTCTTTTATGGCTGTATTTAGGTCGAATTTGGCTTTTAGGTTTTTATGAAATTCTGATACAAGTATTACCCCGTTTTGTACACAAATACCAAATAAAGCAATAAACCCTACCCCCGCTGATATACCAAAGTTTATGCCTGTAATATGCAGTATTAAAATACCACCCACTAAGGCAAAGGGCACGTTAGCCAGCACCAATAAAGAGTCTTGTATGTTACCAAACATTATAAACAGCAATACAAAAATTAGTATAAGACTAATGGGCACTACCTCGCCTAAGCGTTTGGTTGCACGAACTTGATTTTCAAACTCACCTGTCCAGCCAATGCGATAACCTTCGGGCAATTGAATGTTTTTTTCTACTTTACTTTGTGCTTCGGCAATGGTGCTGCCTAAATCGCGCTCGCGAACTGAGAATTTAACGCCTATAAAACGTTTAGTGTTATCGCGGTATATAAATGCAGGGCCGGTTATTTTGTTTATAGTTGCTATTTCTTTTAACGGAACTTTATCGCCACGCAGGGTGGGCACCATCAGGTGCATAATATCTTCCTCGTCTTTACGGTACTCTTTCAAATAGCGAATACGGACATCAAATTTTCGTTCACCCTCGTATTTTTCGGTAGCGGTTTTTCCGCCAATAGCCATTTCTATAAGGCTTTGCACATCGGCTTTTGATACGCCGTATATAGCCATTCTTTCTTCGTCAAGAACTACACTTATCTCTGGTTGACCAATGTTGCGTAATATGCCCACATCTTTTATCCCATCAACATCTTCAACCTGTTTAATTATTTTGTTGGCTATTTCGTCTAATGTATTCAAGTCATCACCATATATTTTTATAGCATTTGAAGCGTTTATGCCTGCCACAGCTTCGGCAACGTTGTCAATAATGGGTTGCGAATAGTTGTACACTATCCCTTGGTAGTTTTTAAGGCGTTTGTCCATCTCTTCCACCAAACCATCCATCGTTATTTTTCGTTCCCACTTGTCTTTGGGTTTTAAGTTCACTTGCATCTGTACATAGTAAAACCCGCTTGGGTCTGTACCGTCATTGCTTCGCCCTGTTTGCGAGAGTACTCCGTTAACTTCAGGAAAGTCCATTAGTTCTTTACGCAGTACTGATACCATTTTTATGGTTTCGTTTAGCGATGAGCTCATGGGCAATTTAGCTTCTACCCATAGTGCTCCCTCGTTTAGTTGGGGCAAAAACTCTGAACCCAACCACCTAGTTGAGAATAAGGTAGTAGCAAGTATGGCTAGCGATACCATAAAGGTGGTTAGTTTATTAGCAAAAGTTTTTTCAAACCCTTTTACTACTATACGGTTGATGAAGTTTACAAACGGATTGTTTTTTTCTTTAACGTTTTTGTTTAGCAATATTGATGCTAATACGGGTACTAAAGTGAGGGTGAAAATAAGTGCACCCAATAAGGCAAACCCCAAAGTGAAGGCAAGGGGTGAAAACATTTTGCCTTCAACTTTTTGAAAAGCAAATATGGGTAGCAGTGCTGAAATAATTATCAGTTTTGAAAAAAATACGGCTTTGCCTGTTTCTGCTCCTGTTTTTTTAATGATACTAAGTTTGGCTAGCTTATTAAACTTGGGCATACCCACACGGTGTGCCAAATGATCGAGTGTTACAAAAATGCCCTCTACCATTACCACTGCCCCATCAATTATTATCCCAAAATCTACCGCTCCTAACGATAGTAAGTTGGCGCTCATTCCCTTCATTTTTAAACACATAAAGGCAAACAAAAGCGATAGAGGTATTATTATTGATACAATAAGAGTAGTGCGCCAATCGGCCATAAAAAGAAATACTATTACGGTAACAAACAGAATACCTTCAAGCAGGTTGTGCATTACTGTGCTGGTGCAATAGGCCATTAGGTTATCGCGGTCGTAAAACACCTCCATCGATACGTCTGAAGGTAGGGTTTGGGTATTTAGTTCTTCAATTTTTGCTTTTAGCCGTGCCAATACTTCACTGGGGTTTTCACCTTTACGCATTACTACAATACCTTCAACTACATCGTCGTTATTGTTTAGCCCCACTTGCCCCACACGGGGTGCACTTGCTTCGGCTACGGTGGCAATATTTTTTACCAATACGGGGTTGCCGTTGTAATTATCTACAATAGTGTTTTCAATATCGGCTATTGATGATAGCAGGCCTAACCCCCTCACCACGTAAGCCTGCCCATTCTTCTCTATTATATCTCCTCCAACGTTTAAGTTTGCCCTGTTAATAGCTGTAAACAATTCAAGGGGGGTTAGGTCGTATTTTTGCAGTTTAATAGGATCAACTGATAACTCGTATATTTTTTCTTGCCCACCAAAGGCCACTACATCGGCCACCCCGGGCACAGCCCGCAGTTGGCGATCAATCACCCAGTTTTGTATGGTTAGTAAATCGCGGGTATCGCGTTTGTCGCTTTTAAGTGTATAACGGTATATCTCGCCGGTTGGGCCATAGGGTGGTTGTACATCAGGCTCAACACCTTCAGGCAGTTGCACGTTGCGTAGCTGATTGTTTACCTGCTGACGGGCAAAAAAATCTTCTACATCATCATCAAAAATTATTTTTATTACCGATAAGCCAAACATGGTAATACTTCGCACGGTGGTTTTGCGTTGCACACTATTCATGGCTATTTCAAGCGGTGTGGTAACAAAGCGTTCTACTTCTTCGGCACTGCGCCCGTTCCACTCGGTTACTATTATTATTTGTGTATTGGTAACATCAGGAAATGCTTCTATGGGTATATTGATATAACTTATCCACCCAACAATAACCAGTACCGACACCCAAAAAAAGGTGAATAGTTTATTTTTTAGCGAAAACGCTATTATGTTTTTTATTAGCTTATTCATTGTAGTGTAGGCTTTCTAGTCGTTTAGCGCGTCGTAAATAAGCAAACCGTTTTTTGATATTACTTTTTCGTCCTCTTTTAACCCTTCGGTTAGGTAAGTAATGTTGCCCAATTGGCGATACACTTCTACTTGACGCGTTTCTATATCGGTGCGGCTACGAAAAACCATTACCCAATTTTTATTTTTATCAAATATTACTGCGCTTGAGGGTATGGCTACCAATTGTCTGTTTTCAGAAAATTGAAGATTAACGGTAGCACTCATTTCCGGCTTTAAATCGTAGTTGGCATTGGGTATTTTTACCCTCACCTTCATGGCCTTTGTTGCAGGGTCTATGGCATTAAAAATACGATCAATTTTCCCTGTATATATTTTATTGGGGTAGCTAATGGTTTGTATTTTGGCATCGTAACCCAATGCTACTTTACTAATGTCTGATTCGTTTACATTGGCCAATGCCCATACTTCATCTATTTGGGCTATTGAGAATAAGGCATCAGCTTTATCGGCACGCAATTGTTCTCCTTGATTTATGTCTTTATAAACAATAAAACCACTAATAGGCGCTATGATATTAAATATGGCATCTTTACCTAAACTATAAATAGTATAAATCTCGTTGATGCGGTTTAGTTCGGCTCGGGCTTTTGCCAATTCACTTTCAGCTGAGGCTACATCTTTTTCCGAGTTTAATTTACCGGCATAAAGTTCTTTTGCCACTTTCACGTTTTTTTCTGCAATGGCCAAGTCATTAAGAGCGTCTAAACGTTCTTTTTCAAATTCGGCTACCTCTGCGCTTCGTATTACGGCTAATACTTGCCCTTTTTTAACAAAATCTCCAAGCTCTACATTTATCTTTTGTACGTTACCGCCTACTACAGGATATACTTGAGCTAGCAAGTTGTTATCGGGTACTATTTTACCAAACAAACGCATTTCGGCTTTTACATCTTGCATTTGTGCGGGAGCAAACTGGCATTTTGCCATCATAGTATCGCTCATACTAAAGGCTGTTACCAAATCGTCGCTTTGTTTTTCTTTTTTACACCCTACAACTACCAACAATAGTAGTATGGGCAGTATATATAAGCTCTTATTTTTCATATTTGTATACTTTTGCTGCTGTTACATAATTTACCCACTCAGCCCCTGTAATTAATTGTATGTTTACACGCTGACGTTCGGCTACCGACTCGTTGTAGGCTTCAAAAAAATCCATAAACTCTATTATCGATATGTTGCGGTTTTTAAAGTTTTCACTAACCCCTTGGGCTACAATTTCAAAATCATCGTTATAAAACTGTTTCACTTTTTTATACTCTTGTATGCTACGCAGCATGTTGGCAAAGGCTTCGCGTACTTCTGAGTTTATTTCTATACTTTTTTGCTGTTGCAACACTTGAGTGCTTTTTTGTTGCCATTGTGAGGCTTTTATATTGCCTTGGTTTCTGTTCCACAAGGGTAACGGCATACTTATGCCTGCGTTTATTTGGTTATTAAATGCTCCTCCGCGTTGATCGTAGTTCGAGAATAAATTAATATCGGGCACGGCTTGTGCTTTTTGTGCATGCAAATTGTATTGAGCTAGCATTACTTCTGCATCTGCTATTTTATAATCGGGTCGATTGGCCAAAGCCAATGTTAGCATACTGTCTAATAGTGGCTGACGCTCAAAGTTTGAGTATGAGGCTTCGCTGATGATGGGTTTGATGTATGCTTGTTGTTGCAGTAGTATCTGTATTTTTTTATTCTCTTCGGCATATTGACGGGCAAATGCAGCTTTGTCATTATTTATGGTGAAGTATGCTGATTTTAGCCTCACTACATCTTTGGGTGGAATATTACCTTTTGCTGCTTGGGTTTCGTAAATAACAATAAGTGTATCTAACAGGGTAAGCTGTTGTTGGTATTTATTTAAAACAAAACTTTGTTGTTGCAAAGTGTAAAAGCAAATGTGCAGCTGAAGTTGAAGGTTGCGCAGCAAATCTTCAAACTCAAGCTGTGCTAGTTGTGTGTTTTGTTTAGCTATTTTTATGGCGGCTGAGCGTTTTCCTCCCAATAGTATCAGTTGTTCTACTGCAAATATTTTTTCACCTGTCGAGCCTATATGAAACTCTTTGTTGTTTTGAGGGTCGTAGGCATTAAACTCAGCTGTAAAAACAGGGTTGGGGTATAGCTTTGCCTGAATTTCTAATGCTTTTTGGCTTTGCACACCATATTGAGAGGCAAGCAATAGCAGGTTGTTTTTTAAAAAAACACTGTCGGCTTGCTGTAATGTAATCTTTAATGTATCGTTGGTTTGGGCTGTTGCTACTACAAAAGCTATGCTTAATGCTAAAAAAAACATCCACCTCTTTATCATAGGACAAATTTGATGGAGCGCACCTTAAAATTACCTTAAAAGGGATAAAAAAGAGCTTAAAAAAGAGAGGGTGTATTAGTTTATTTTTTTTGAGAAACTGAAACCTGAACTAATACTGATGCAGTTTGATTTTACTATTCTAATTAGTTTATTATTGGTAATAATAATACAAAGCGATTTGTATTATTATCTGATTGGTAGGTTATACTACCGTTGTGCAACTGCACTATTTTGTTTACTAACACTAAACCAAGACCAAAACCTTTTATTTGAGTGCTGTTTTCTCCTCTAAAAAAATGGGTAAACAGTAAGGTGGTTTCGTTGTGATTAATAAGCTTGCCATCGTTTTCTATATAAATACAAATTGCCTTTTTTTCTTTTACAATAAATACTTGTACCGGATAAGTTTTGGTATACAAAACAGCATTTTTCAATAGGTTTATTAGTGCTATTTTAAGCATACGGGCATTGCCGTTTACTTCCATATCGCTTTCATCACTAATATCATCACTAATGCTTAAGTTAAATTTCGATTGGTCGTATTGGGCATTTACCATATCGGCACATTCAAACAGTAATTCATCTATTCTCAGTTTTTCACGGGCTATGCTTTTAGCGTTCGATTCTACTTTCGATATATCAAGCAAGGCTGTTATAATATTGGCCATTTCCATCAGCCCTTCTTTCTGAAAATTAAAATGCTCTTGTAAAAGAGCACTATCGTTACTTTTCCCTTCGCTTTGTAACCGCTCGATATTTGAAATAAGTATTGCCAAAGGTGTTTTTAACTCGTGCGATACATGGTGGGTAAAATGGGTTTGGAAACGAAATGCTTGTTCTACTCGCTCAAGCACTTCATTAAACTTTTGTGCCAAAAATTTAATTTCATCTTCGGTTTCAGGTTCTTGCACACGCATAGCAAGTTTTTGGGGCAGCACGGCTTCAATTTCGCGTGATAGTTTGGTAATGGGCACAGTGATAGCTTTTGACAGGTAGGATGAAAGAAAGGCTACTAAAAGTATTGATATTACAAATACCAAAAACAACACCCAAGCCAAAAAATTTAGTTTGCTTCTACCAAAACGGTCGTAGGCTTTGGCTATGCCGTAGTACGATTGTCCGTTTTCTTTAAAATTAAGTCCCAGTAATTCGTATTGACCTTCTGTCTTTTCTATCTCATCGGTTTGGTCTTTTATAAGAATTTCTAAAATGTCTGACGAGTACAAAATTTTAGTGTCATCAATACTGCTATATATTACACGGCCGCTTGAATCAAACAAAACAATTTTCTCTTCGTATAAGTTGTTAATGGTGTTTTCATCAAATACCTGTAACAAATCATGGTCAATTTGTTCTACCTCAACCAGTAGTTTAAAAGTGGTAATGGTACGGTCTTTTAGTCGTTGGTAAAACTCCTGCTGACGGTATTGTGCCGATAATACATAAATTACCGTAAGGGTAACGCCTAGCAGTATACTAAACATAACTGAATAGTATAGCGAAAGCCTGTTTCTAAGCATCAGTTTCATTGGCACTTAAATAATAACCAAACCCTATACGAGTACGGATAAGTTTTGTTGGAAACCCTTTATCTACTTTATTTCTTAAGAAATTAATAAAAACTTCAATAGTGTTGCTGTTTACATCAAAAGCATTACCCCATGCCTTTGCAAGCAAATCTTTTTTTGATACTACATTACCCCGTGCTTGGGCTAACATTTGTAAAATTTCAAACTCGCGAGCGGTAAGTTTAAGTATTTTGCCTTCACGTGCTACTTCCTTTTTTCTTAGGTCGATAGTAAGTGTATCAACACTATAAATTGTATCTTCGGTTTTATAATTTTCTGCACGCTTAATAAACACTTTTACTCTAGCCAGTAACTCTTTAAAATAAAAGGGTTTGGTGAGGTAATCATCGGCACCACTATCAAAACCTTGTAGTTTATCGTCTAGTTCACCAAAGGCAGTAAGCATAATAACAGGTGTTGCAATACCTTCTCTACGAATAAACTTACATACCTCGTAACCGTTTTGCCCTGGTATATTTAAATCAAGAATAATACAGGCAAAGGTTTCCTTACGGATAATTTTTTCAGCCAAAAACCCATCGTACACAACCACTACAGAAAACCCCTCGGCATTAAGCCCCGCCTTTATGTCTGAAGAAAGGTGTATATCGTCTTCTACTACTAAAATGTTCATCTAAAACTCGAAGATAGAGAATAGATGATTTTTTATTGCAATTGTATGGCTGATGTATGATTTATACATTTTTTAACACAATGCTGTCTCTATTAAGAAAGGTATAGCTTCTATCTACTTTTTCTCCAATAATTGGCCAAAATATCAGTTATACGTGTTAAAATAGTTTTCTTTTCAGTAATAATTTCTGCGCTTGCCTGCATTTCTGGCAAATAGTGTATTTCTTTTTTTATTGAGGAGATAAGAGGTTGCTGTACATGAACTGTAACTACAAAATTATCACTGTTTTCAGTTGTCAAAGGAATGGATGATATTTTTTGCACTTCTCCTTCTAAAAAGCCAAATTCATTCTCGGGGTAGCTTGCTAGTACAATTCGCACTTTTTGGCCGGGGGCAACTTTTGCCGAACCTTCAATCGGAATTAATATTTTACATATAATTTCTTTATCGGTAGATATTATTTTACAAAACTCTTCGCCCGTTTTTAATTCCTGATTTTCTACACGGGGCGTTTGAAAGCTTACTTTACCATCAGTAGGCGACGTTAGTAAATATCTCTCTTTCCACAATAATATGGCAGCTTTTACCCTCTCAAGCTGCATAATGGCTTCCCATGCTTTATCACAAATCTTTTTTTCAGCATTTCCCTGCAAGGCTGTTTCAATGCTTATATTTTTGGTGTTTGCAGCGTCAAAATCTCTTAAACTTGATAAAAAACTAGAAAAAGTAAAAGTTATATCACCTAGTTGATTAAATTTATTTTGGTGCGCTATCCAAAAACCATAATCCATAATATTTGTAGGTATCGAATCAAAAATGCTTTTGCCTTGGCTTGTTGTACCTGCTACTTTGGAGGAAAATATTAGCGAGTCCATCCACAACACTGTATTATAATCAGTTCTGCTTTTTAAAACAGCCAAAATGCTTTCGGCTTTTACCTCTGCTTTATCTGTAATAAATATTTTTTCAATAATTCCTGTGTTTTTTGATGCGATGCCAATGGGAGGTTTTTTTGTTGTTAATAAAGCTGCTCCATTTATAGTATCAGGGTATTGTATAATGGCAGAAAGCCCTATGAGTATCAAAATTAGGAATACTACTGCGCCACTACCCCATTTTATAAGCCTTTGGGGCATATTTTCCATAATCTCCTCTACCTCATCCGAGCGTATGGTATTCTCTATTTCTTCTTCGTTTTTTATAATTTTAGTTTCCAAGTTCAAGCTGGTTTTTTACTAATGTGTAATAACTTCCTTGTGATTTTATAAGATCATCGTGCTTACCCTGTTCTATCAATTTTCCATTTTCTAACACTACAATATTATCGGCATTTTTTACCGTGCTAAGTCGGTGCGCTACAATAACTACTGTTTTGTTTTGGAAATACTGATTTAGTCCCTCAACTATCTTTCGTTCGTTAACACTATCAAGCGAGTTTGTGGCTTCATCAAACAAAATAATATCAGGGTTTTTGTATACTGCTCTTGCAATAAGTAAGCGTTGTTTTTGCCCCATACTTACACTTATACCCTCGCTGCCAATTTTTGTATTATAGCCTGTTGGTAATGATTCTATAAACTCACGTATCTGTGCCGTTTCTGTTGCTTTGCGCAACTTCTCTTTATCTACGGGACTACCATCTACTACTATATTTCCGGCTATTGTATCGCCAAAAATAAACCCTTCTTGCATTACGGCTCCAATATTGCTTCGCCACACAGTGGGGTGTATTACTTGCAGGTCTTGCCCATCAATATATATTCCGCCTTTTTGAGGGTTTTGGTATTTTAAAAGTAGTTTTAGTAAAGTTGTTTTGCCGCTACCACTGCTTCCTACAATAGCTGTTACTTTATTGGCGGGTATGTGTAAGTTTATATCGTCTAATACCCATTTATCGCCTGTGCCCGGATACCTGTAGCTTACATTTTTTAGTACAAAATCTTTTCGCTCAGGTATTGATGATGAAGCGTCTTTATATATTTCCCTCTCATCTTTTTCAATATATACTTCAGTTATACGCTCTAGGCTTATTTTAGCATCTTGTGCTGAACGAATAAAGCCAATAAGTTGCTGTACAGGGCTATTTAGCTGCCCAATAATATATTGCACACTCATCATCATCCCCAAGCTCATTTCGCCATCAATAACAGCTTTTGCACTTATAAAAGTGGTTAAAATGTTTTTTACTTGGTTTATTGCAAACGCGCCAGAGTCTTGTATTTGTTGAAGCCTTGTACTACTAAGGCCAATATGAAATAGTTTTACTTGTTGTATCTCCCATGCCCAGCGTTTATGATCTTCGGCATTGTGCATTTTTATTTCGTGTATGCCTTGCACAAGCTGCAATAGTTTATCTTGATTTTGTGCACTGGCATTAAACCGTTTATAGTCAAGTTCTTTTCTTCGTTTCAGAAAAAATAATACCCATATAACATATAGCACCGTTAACGAAAAAAAGACTGCTAACAGTGTTGTGCTATAAAGGCTAAGTACTATGCTAAATACTATAAAATTAAAAAAGTTAAACAAAGTCATCAGGCTGCCTTGTGTGATAAAGCTTTGCACCCTGTTATGATCGATAATACGCTGCAAAATATCAGTAGTCATTCTGGTTTCAAAAAAACTATGTGGCAAACGTATTAGTTTGGCTAAAAAATCGCTTATTAATGCAATGTTTATTCGGCTACTAATGTGTAGCATTATCCAGTTTCTTATAAACTCTATAGTAAACTGCCCTGCAAGAAGCATTAACTGTGAGATAAGAATAATTAATACAAAGTTTACATCTCTGTAGTGTATTCCTCTATCAACTATACCCTGTGTGAGAAACGGAAATATAAGTTGCAGTATACTAACCCCAAAAAGGCCTATAAATACTTGAGTAATATATGCATTATATCCTCTAAGGTACCCGTAAAGAAAACGAAATCCCTTTTTTGGTGGCGTATCATCATCAATAATAGTGGTATAAAAATTTGGCGATGGTTCAAGTAAAAGAACTATGCCTTCATCACCGGCATTACTGCACCAACTTTTCTTAAAATCAGATACTTTTAGCTTCATCGCCCCATGGGCAGGATCGGCAATGTGAAAGTATTTAATATCGTGTTGCTCGTCCTCACCATCAGATTCTACACCTGCTGCCCGTTGCCCTTTATCACTTGCTCCTTCTCCTGATAAAATAATGTTTTTAGAGTTTTTTCTTTTAAATTTTGAGAAAAGACTTTCTATTGTTGTTCCACGTTCAACTTTTTCTAATACTACAAAATGGTTTTGATTCCAGTGTAGTATGCAGGGCAAAGGGGCATCGGCCAGTTTATCAAGGTTGGTTCTTACCCCCAAAGTTCTGAAACCAATTTTTTCGGCCGCTTGGCTTATACCAAACAGATTTACGCCCTCACGGTTAAGCTCGCACCACTCTCTTAATTTTAAAGTGCTTACTTGTTTGCCATATGCGGTGGCAATCATTTTTATACATGTGGGGCCACAATCTGCTTTATACAGTTGTTTTATAGGTTTTATTGCTTGCAAAGTGATGCATTATTTTATATTGATAGATTGTTTTAATTCTGTAAAAGGAATAATGTTTTTAACTCCATAGCCCATTACAGGCCATGCTTGTATAATAGTTTCAACGTTAAGTCCTAAATCATTAATAGCGTTATAAAGTCCTGCCTGTCTTGTACTTGCCTTAGTCAAATCACCCTCGTTTTTTATCCAAACAAGGTCATCTTGAAATACTAGCTTTTCGGCAGGAAAATAATATATCATAAAATCATTAGTATGGTCTGATTTTTCGCCGATAACATACATTTTCATTTCAAAGCTGTCGTCCTTTATCGTTAGGCTATCATTTATAACTTCCAGCTGTAGCTTTTTTGGCTCTTTTTGTAAATCGTCAGGGTGTTGGCTGTGTTTTGCATTTGCTATAAACTCTACGTACTCTTTGCTTTCGGGGCGGGTTAGTATTGTGCAACCTTCGTGCACAAAAGGACGCAAACCACCTAGATACCAATTGTGAAAATGCCCGTAAGTGAAATATTTTATCGGTTTATTAGGAATTAATTTTTTAACCGATTCGATTATTAATTTTCCATTGGCTATGCTCAAAGGGGCCTCGGCAACAAGTAAAAAGTCATTAAACTCTACCAACAAGCTTTTTGTATCAGGTTGTTTAAGGTATAAAAAATATATGTTTGAGTTGTATTTTTCTATAGTAATTTCTGGTTTTTCCTCTTCTTCTTCTTCCCATTCAAAATCATCTGGCTTTGACAACAAATCAGGTATTGTATTGATAAACTGTGCCGATGCTATTACAACTTCATCTTGTATTTTACCATTGATTTTATTTATCTCAATTTTCTTAGGAAAATTAAGTCCATTCAATCCCTCATATTGGCTATATATATAACTACTTGTTAAATCTCCGTATAAATCATCGTAGGTTAGTATAGTAATTTGGGTTACAAGGCTATCGACAGTATTAATATATATGGTAACTGTAGCATTATTAATATTTAGGCTACCTGTAAAATTACCACCTTCACTACCAGTTTTAATTTTGTCTTTTTTTTCTAAAAAATGATTTAACATAAAGACTGGAGAGTATCTGCAGGTTTCGAATAAATAATCTTCAAAATCACTTTTGGTAACACCTGAAAGTTTTTGACTCCCATAGCCCATTACAAGCAGCTCTGTGGGTGTATATTTTGTTTTTGATACATATTGCTTGTCTTTTCGGCTTATTGTATCAACTTTCAAAAGCCTATCCTGCGTATAATATATTGTTCCAGTGCTGTTGTATGTTAATTTTTGCCAAGGTTCAAAACTGTGGTAAAATTTACTGGCTGTTTCTTTTGCAGCAAGGCTTAAGCAATTACTGCTACTCAGGTTTTTTACCTGCTTCACCCAACATTGTTCAATTATGCCGTTTTCTGCGTAACTATTTATCATACAAAAGGAAAGGAGTAATGCAATTAAGTATTTCATGACACAAGCTAATTTGAGTAGTAATAGGTTTTCTCTTTAACCTACTGCCTCAAATTTATTCAATTCTAAGAACTTTTTATGATTATAGTTATATGGTTGGTTATTTATTTGATATGCATCGTATAGTGCTTTGTGTTTAGTAAAGTTTGCCAAAAACGATTGTTTCATACCCATATATATGTTCATCCCTTCTGGCGTATATATTGTTTGAGCATAATTATTTTCTTGCATATCTTCAAACAATTCAAAATCATGCGCACTTTTCCTTAAATAAAAAGCTATCCTACCTTTTATCTCAAGTTTTTGCTCATAGGTAAACAAATCGTTTTCTAAACAAGCATCAAGCACATTCAGAATTACAAAAAATGTATACAACGAATGGAAAACAATTTCGTAGCTACGGGTTTCTACTTTGCTAAGCCTTTTTCCAAATTCAGAGTTAGCTACAATTGTATCCTGATGGTTTATCTTAAAAAAACGCTTCTTATCAAACGTAATCTGGTCAAACAAAACATGCCCCATTTGGTGAGAAATATCGTCAAGAAAAAACACTTCATCATACCATGGTTGATACACATTATGGAAGCTTATACGTTTTACTTGAAATGAAGCAAACGAGTTACGAGCGCAAAACAAATGTGTCATTGGCTCTGTACCATCGTTAAAAATAACAGCTTTTGGGCAGCCTTCTTTTATAAGTTGTGCCAGCCATGGTACATTATCGGCAATAATGTTTAAGCTATTATTAAGCATCGCGCTTTTAGCTTTGTAAGGTTCTTCAACATCAATATCAATAATATTATGCACACTATCATAATACCTGTCATCAAACAGTTCTAGCCTATATTTCAATAGCTCAACACCAATTTTATTGTTTATTGCAAGTGGCTCAATATCAACATCTGCACCGTTTAGTTTAAACTTATTATTTATAAACTCAAGTACAAAGGATTTATTTTTTTCTACCTGTTTTATCCAACCAATATTGGGTATGTATATAATGCCATATTTATCTGAAAATACATTTACTTTTTGCGGCCTATTTTCAATAGGTATAAAGCCATACATATATTGCTTTAATAAATCAGTATTATCTAATTTTTCAGCTGTTACCAGTGCAAATAAAGTAGCATCTAAAAAACAATCGTCATTATCAAAATCTAACAGGTCAAAATAATCAGGTATTATTTTATATACAATAATCTTCATATTTTCAGCTATTTCACTTTTTCCTTGTAAAAAGTTCGCATACTGAAAGTCGGAAAATTCTTTGCTAAAATTCATGGTAATTAATATTAAAATTGATAGGAGATAAAAAAGCGCGGCTACAATTATATAGTAACCGCGCATTGTGAAAAGTGTTATTGATTATCTTGTGCTTCCACCTTGAGAAACCATGTCATCAAAGAACATCATTCTTTGTTCAGCTAATTCAATGCTTCCTGGTTTGTACATTGAGTTAAATTTAGCGCTATAGTCTGCATTAGAGAAGAAGCGATCAATTTGTGCATGTGAGTAACCAGCTAGAAGTTTTTCTTCTTGACCTTCACCTGGGTGGCAAGCATCAGCAGTGTAACCTCCGTTAACATTAAGCATGGCGTCTTTAAGCAAAATAGCATTTGCTTTTTCTTTAAAAGAATCTAAGTTGTTTTTGTTCATTTCAATAATTCCCTTTATAGATTTAAAAGGGTAAATTTTTACTTTTGATAGTTCCTACTTCTTTATAAGAGTTTCGGTTGCCTCTACGATTTTTCTTGTTGCGCAATTAAAATTTCAAGTGAACCGTGATGCGAATTTGCAAAACATAATTCACAATCGCCGTTCTTGTTTTGTTCTTAAATAGGAACATTAAGCCTTTTTAAATTCCTATTTAGGAAATGACTTATTTTTTTGTGTTATTTTTTTTCTTTCCCACTAAATTGTCGTTAGATTAGGCTTTCTATTATATTTATCAATGTTTAAACAATGTGTTAATTGCAATTAAATGGAAACTTTCAAAGAAAAGCTACTGGAAACTTGTGAAAATAAAAGCTTGTGGGCAACTGAGCTATGCAGGCTAAAAAATGCTAAAACTATTGAGGATATTTGGGGGGTTATATTTTCTAACTATAAGTGGTTTATAAATAATAATATAATTGACACAAAAGAGGATGCTTGTTTAAGCGGTGCAACTATTAGTGCTGATATTGACCTTAGCGAGCTAAATATACAAACACTTGTATTGCCAACAGTGGTTAACGGCAGTTTGAATGTACAAAAATGTGATTTAAGAAAAACAAAACTGCCTGAGAAAATTACAGGTTCTTTAAACCTAAGTGGCTGTGAACTTGAAGGAGTTGTATTGCCTCAGCATATAGGTAATTCTCTTTTTTTAACGGGCTGCAATTTATATAATGTTTCCCTGCCCAGGGTGATAAATGGAGCTCTTGATGTTAGCAAGTGCAAACTGCACGGGGTAGATTTACCCGAATATGTTGAACACTCATTGAATACAAGTTGGAGTGATGTGGCAGGAGCTGTTTTGCCTAAATACATCGGAGGGTCTTTAAATCTAAGCTATCAAGATATAACAGGCACCACTTTACCTGTGTATGTGGGCAAAACATTAAACCTTCAAGGATGTAATATACAGGGGATAAAAATGCCATTTTATATTGGTGGAGATATTGATTTTAGTGGGTGTGATATAAGCGGCTTGGTGTTGCCAAAATATATTGGCGGGTATTTGTATCTGCGTGGCTGCGATGTAAGTGGCATTAAGTTTCCTGAATATTATGAAGGCTCTATTGATTTAACAATGTGTGATTTATCAGGCATTATGCTACCAAGATGGGTAAAAGGATCACTTGATTTAAGGGGGTGCGATGTTGCTGAGGTTGTTTTACCAGAGTTTATAGGAGAGTCTTTATACCTTAATGAATGTGATGTGAGCCATATTGTTTTGCCAAAATTTGTTAAAAATCTGCTTGATTGTAGCGGGTGTATGTCTGAAAACACACCACAGCTTAATGGATATATCGGGCATTGTATTGGCTTTGAAGATATGATTGCAAACAGTATTGAACTTCCCTTACCTCAAAATATTTAAATAGTATGGATATTATATTAAAGTATTTCAAAAATCTATCTGCCTTGCAGGTGCAGCAGTTATATACCTTGCACTTGCTCTATATGAATCTTCATTCCAACAATGAGCGATTTAATGCTAGAAAAGATATTAATACATTTTATATAAAAGAAGTATTGTACGCATACAGTATAGGCAGATATATTGATTTTAAAGCAGGAACACGTGTACTGGATGTTGGCTCAGGACCTGGTTTTCCTTGTATTCCACTTGCCGTACTTTTCCCACAAATACAATTTACCATGTGCGATTATGCAAACAATATACAAATAGCAAAAGAGGTATCGGATTTTTTAGATTTAAAAAATACGGTTGTTTATCAGGGCAAAGTGCAAGAACTGCAAGAAAAATATCACTTTGTAAGTGCAAGAGCTGTTGCATACCCTGAAGAGATTTATATATGGACGAAACACATGCTATCAGAAGATAACTTTAATGATAAGCCCAATGGCTACTTATTATTTAAGGATGATTATCTAAAAAAAGAAATCCGCCAACTGCAAAACCTTGATTCTGAAATTATTGTTGAAGAAATTGAACTTTCCCGACTTTATGATGAGAATTTTTTCGACAGGCAAAAGATGATTTATTTTTACAAAAAAAGTTTGAACAATTTGGCAATTAAGCAAGATAAAGTGGCATAATAGTGTAAATATGGGCTTTTTAGCTATACCTTTGCTATCCTATTAAGTTGCATATCTATTAAGAGAGTGATTATGAGATTTATCATTGCAGATGATTCTGTTTTTTTCAGAAATTATTTTAAAAACCAAATAACAATGCTTGGCCATACAGTTGTTGCCGAAGCCGAAAATGGAAATGCATTAGTTGAGCAAATAAGTAAAACTGAGGTTGATTTTGTGCTTACCGATATTGCTATGCAACCCATGACGGGTTTAGATGCTTCGATTGAAATAATTAAGCATTTTCCACATTTAAACATAATATGTAGCACTTGGCAAAATATAAACTCGCTAATTTCTGAAATGCAGCTTATAGGCATCAAAGGCTATGTATATAAAAATTCAGGTAAAGAAAGTTTAACTAAGGCCATAGCCGCATCATTAAAAAATGAGTTTTATATTGATACGCAGGTAGTGAAGAATTTTATTGAAGACCTAAAAAAAATTCTAACGGATAATGAATACTCTACAAACGCTAACTGGAAAGAACTAAAAACAGAGATACAATCAATAATTTCAAGTTACCCAAAATCAAAAAACATCAACGGCTTTACCCCTAGTGAACGTGAATTACTAATATTAAATGCAACAGCCGAAGGAAAGCCTGTGAAACAAATTGCAGATTTGTTGAGTACTACCGAAAGAAACATCAGTAAGATAAAAGAAAAAATGCGCGACAAGGTTGGGGTAAACACTAATGCCGAACTACTATCATTATCGTATAAAATGGGTTGGTTTAATAGCTAGTATTTTTTCGTAGGCTATTAATTAGCAGAATCAAACCAAAAATCAATGCATTAGATGTTAGCACCTTACATTCATAAATCCACTAAACAACAAAACCCTTGCATTGCAAGGGTTCTGAAGATTTTGTAGCCCGAAGCAGACTGTTAGACGTATGTTTTAGATAAGTGTAGTATCTTTTCTTTCATCTCAGTTTTTATACCTGCGCATTAGCACTATCGAATAAAATTTTATGTTGTCATAAATAAGACCTGACATCAATACTAATACGCCAACAAACAACACATGCAACCCTATTTTTGTGTAAAAAACACCTCCTACTACACCACCGATAAAAAAGAAAGTAATAATTGTGAAACGTAGTTTTATAAGGGAGAAGTGTTTTGCTCTCAATCCTTTGTCTTTACTAAAAAATAACTGTGATAAATCAATACCCAAATCGGTAAACAAGCCTGTAAGGTGTGTTGTCCTTACCGTTGAATTTGAAATTCTGGTAACAAGTGAGTTTTGAAGCCCCATAGCAAAAAGTAAAGCATAAGCTATACCATTGGCATGATGCAAAACCCAGACCTCACTCTGCAAGGCGATTATAGCCAGAATTAAAATCTCAATAACAACAGGAAATAAATGTTTGCTATTTCCATTTTTCCGTAGGGTTAGTTCCATTAAAAAACTAGAAGTGAAGGCTCCTAAAAAGAAGTAGAATATGTATAGAAAATATACAAAACCATCCCAGAAATTAAGTTTAAAAACTTCGTCAATAAAAAAAGCGAAATGACCGGTAACATTGGTTGTAAGCCGCTGAACGGCCAAAAAACCCGCTACGTTAACCATACCCGCCACAAAAGATAATAGTGATGCAATTTTAAGATTATGTTTTAAACTTCTTCTATTGCCCTTATGCTTAAACATCTCAGTATATCACAGTAAACGTACTTTCAAAAATGTATTTATTAAAACTGATATTTACATTTCCAGCATTTAAAATTTATATATTGAATCTATTTATGGCTCAGTTTACCACAATACATTCTTATCAGTCTTCAAAAAAACAATGGGAGAGAAACTGAATTTTGAAATCCAAATATACGTATTAAGAAATATACGTCGGCTATGAGCTGTTGCATAATTTAGCCTATCTATGAATCTTCCCATTTCAACTCCCCACCCAACACAACGAATGGCTAATTGACCATAATAAACACTCAATAACCACATTTTATTGGAACAGATAATGAACATGAAGAGGAAAGTTATTAAACAACAAAACCCTTGCACTTGCAAGGGTTTTGAAAAGTTTGTAGCCCAAAACGGAACGTTATCGAACCATTTACAAGCTTTTTTAGGAAGAACCGCCTCCTTAAAGAACCTCTTATCAGGAAAACGTAAAGATTACAAATTAATATAGAAATTTACAATCGAACCTTCCTTGTCGAATTTTCACAGTATCGGTATCATCTTTTTCATTTACCGCATCAAACTCAAAAGTGCCAGATATTATTCTATTAATAGTATCTAATTTAGTTATATTAAATTGAGTATATAAGTTGCTACTTGTGCGGTATTCAACTAAGCCTGGTCCACTATTTGGCAGAATTGAAAACAGAGCTTCCCCTTTAATTTGATTTGCACTATCCTTATCACCTAATGTGTACTCTCCTGTCTTGAAAAGGCTTTGTGTTGAACCTATTTCAACCCTCCAATTGCGTTCTACCCCTCTTTTTTTTAATGCTCTAATTAAAGATGTACCTAGTAAATTGGGTTCATTTTTAAGGAAGTGGTAATAAACTTTTAAATCAGAAAGGTTAGTAAATGGCGTAGCCATCACTTCACCATTCACCAAACACCCAAAAGTGTTTTTACCTTCAGTAGTTATTGGGGGCAATTCTTCATTATCTGGTTCTGGAGAAATTAACTTTTTACAACTGGTTGTATTAGTAACTAATAATAAATTAATAGTAACAATACTTATAATATAGCTTAGTTTTTTCATTATTTTATTTAGTTGTATAATATAGAAATTTACAATCGAATCTTCCTTGTCGAATTTTCACAGTATCGGTATCATTATCATCTTTTTCATTTACCGCATCAAACTCAAATATTCCTGAAATAAACTTATTCATAGTATCTATATTAGTAATATGTATTTTTCCATACATATCCTTTTGACAATTAAACTTACCCTTTTTCATGTTGTTTCAATATCGAAACAATTTGTGCTTCCGTGAATTGTGTTGTTTTCATATCTAATAATTAAAAATAGTAACTCTTTTCTATTTTTAATCGGTCAACTTTCAGGGAAGCACACACATTGCCAGTCACCATTCAAAACTAGGTTTAGAGCAGATGAAGCAAACGAGGCTTTTCGCGGCTGTCTGCAAAAGATTACCCTTAAACCAGAATACGCAGATACATATCTGAATTTATTTGATGCAGTTACTAAACAGGAGGATGGTGACCGTAAAATTGAACTACAAAAGGTAGAACAAATTATCAAAGATGTTGATGCGTCACTATTAAAAGCCAATAGAATGTTTATTGAAGAAAAAATTGATATAGACTCTTATAACCGTTTGAAAAAATCCTATTCCGAAGACTTGATTATTCTCAAACAAAAAGAAGTTGCATTACAGGAAGTTAACAAAGACCTGTTAGAACAGTTGGAGTTTGCCTTTAAAGTGATGAGTAATCTGCAAAAGTTATGGAATGACCTAGACCTTGAAGGGAAACGTTTGCTGGTTTGTTAGAAAAAGAAACGGCCTCCAGTATTGGAGACCGTTATGCTTCGGTAGCGGGAAGCAGGATCGAACTGCCGACCTCAGGGTTATGAATCCTGCGCTCTAACCATCTGAGCTATCCCGCCGAATTTTCTTTTTACTTAAAAGGGCTGCAAATTTAAGCATTTTATCTTTTTATAACACACTTTTTTTTACAAAAACCTATTCCAAAATTTTCTTTGATTTGAAACAACTAATTCATAACTAACAATGTCTATTAGATTGAGTACATTTATAACTGCAATACATACCTGTGAGCTTTAAGTTTAAACCCATACTAATCACTCTTTTTCTTTTTTTCTTTGCATTGCAAGGGTATGCCACGCATTTAGTGGGTGGCAGCATAAACTATGAGTATACAGGTATATTTAACAATCAGGCTAGGTATAAAGTAACCCTTGTTATATACAGGGATTGCAGCAACCCAAATGGCGCACCATTTGATAATCCTATTAATTTAGGTGTATACAAAGACACATTAAATAAACAACTTTATAAAACTGTTCAAATACCACTTATCACTACAATAAGTGTTAATCCTCCTCAAGGTTCTAATTGCTCAAATAGTGTAACTGTTTGTTTACAAGAAGGCACATACATAGGCAATGTTGATGTTCCGCTCACAACACATGGATACCATTTGGTTTTTGAAAGATGCTGCCGTAATACCAATCAAGTTAATATTCCAGACAATTTCGGACAGTCTTACTATGCGTTTATTCCTTCAGCAAGTTTAAAAAACAGTTCTCCTAAATATAGTGGCGTACCTGCACCATATATATGTGTTAATGACTCTACTACTTATCTTAATAGTGCTTTAGACCCTGACGGAGACTCTTTAACGTATACATTGGTTAGGCCGTGGGCTGGAGGAACAAACACAAATCCAAACCCTACTCCATCAGCTACATTAACATTACCAATAACCCCGGTTGGCTATAATTTTGGCTATTCTGCATCAAAGCCTTTTGGTAACTCAGGCTATGCAGGCATAGAAACTACTACAGGGTTAACAACTATGTTAACCACAAAACAAGGTCTGTACTCTATGGCCATTGAAGTTACAGAATGGAGAAACGGTGTTGCTATTAGCAGCATTAGGCGAGATGTTCAAATAATAGCAATAAACTGCACCGGTAATACTACACCAAGCATTGCACCAACTTCGGGTGGATTTAGCAGAAGTGTTGAAGCAGGAGAAACCATTTGCTTTGATATAAAGGCTACCGACACTGATGTTTCTCCCAACCAACAAAAGATAATACTAAGCGGACGTGGTGAAGTTTTTGGCGATGACCCGAACTGGAAAGGCCCTACTGCAACATTCAAAAAGGACTCAGCCATATCTACAGTTACGTCTCAGTTTTGTTGGACTCCATCGTGCGACCAAGGAAGAACAGTTCCTTATAGCTTTATTATTGATGCTATTGATGATGGCTGCCCACCTAAAAGTAAAAGTGTAAGTTTTAATATTGAGGTAAAAAAATTCCCGGGGCAAATATCTTTTGGAGGCCCTAAAGTAGTATGCACAGGTGATACCGGCGTAATTTACTTTTCTCCATTCATTGCAAACTATAAATATAAATGGGAAATTGTTGGAGGCACAATTGTAGGTCCCGACTCTTTATTTCAAGTAAAAGTTAATTGGGGTAGTCCTGGCGGTGGGGCATTGTACCTCGTTCAAACCAATCCAAAAAGTTGTGTTTCACCCAAGTACATATATACAATTACCGTTGGTTCATATCCCAATGAAATGAATATTACCCCTGATACAGCTTGTGAATTTAGCTCAAACAATCTCTATGAAATAACACCTACTGTAGGCAGCTCTTACAACTGGTTAATTTTTGGAGGTGCTTTACAAAACAACCCTAAACCCCACCAAGCCTTAGTACGCTGGAACGCTGAAGGGGATGGAAAAATAGCATTGATTGAAACTAATGAGTTTGGCTGCATTGGTGATACAAGCTGGCAAAAAATAGCTATTACTACCCCACATACTGATAGTATTTATGGCAGCAAATCAGTATGCCCACATATACGTGGAGTAAGTTATAATGCGGTAAACGGCCTTCATAGTTCTACGTACGATTGGTTTATCGATGGTGGAACAATTGTTTCAGGCAATGGCACGGATACTATAATTGTTGACTGGGGCGGAGTTGGAACAGGCACTATTAAAGTTGTAGAAACATCAAAATGGGGCTGTATTGGTGATACTACATCAATAAGTGTCATTAAAAACCATGTATTGCAAGGTTTTAAACCCGTAGGAAAAGATAGTATGTGTGAGTTTACTTTTGGTATACCTTACACTGTGGTTAAAACCAATGGTTCTGAGTATTTCTGGAATACAGTTGGAGGTACAATTATTCAGGACGATACAACAAATAATATTGTAGTTGACTGGGATAAATTTGGTGCTGCCCAAGTTAGTGTATATGAAATAAGCTACGACTCAATAAATAATATCCCTTGCAAGGGTGCTCCTGTAGTATTAGATATTGTGCTACACCCCATACCCACAGCAAATAGTATTGGTGGTAAATTTAAAGTTTGTGAGGGGGATATAGGTCAAAAGTACACGCTTAATGGTTTTGCGGGTTCAAAATACTTTTGGAAAATTAATAATGATACGTCGGGCTTTAGTGGTCAAGGAAACTCACCTATATCATTAAATATTAACGATACCGGTAAGTATTCTATACAAGTTACTGAAACTAGTAAATACGGCTGTGTAGGCAAGCCTGTAGATTCAACAATACGTATAACACCACGGCCAAAAACGCAACCTATTATTGGTGATAGTATAGTTTGTTACCCTTACTTCTCACCTATTCAATATAAAACAAAAGGGCTTAACAACTCAATATTCCATTGGCACATTAATAGTGGCACTATTGATAGTGGACTAAACACAAATACAATTTATACCACATTTAGCGGCCAACAAAACAATACCATTAAGGTTGTTGAAGAATCTGATGAGGGCTGTTTTGGTGATACTTTAACCCATAATGTTTTTGCTGATAAACCCGCACTTTCAATTAACTATATCAGTGTTGGTTTTCCTGATAATCATATGCAGATTCAATGGCAATTAAACAATGCCCCAAAGTATAACAATACTTTTGGTGTAGAACGTATAATAGCAACAGCAACCGATAAATCTGTATGGCGCAAAGTAGCTACCCTACCCCAAACCACATTAAACTATATTGATAGTAACCTAAATACCGATAGTTACCCCTACCATTACCGTATTAAAGGTGTTGATTTGTGCAATAGAAATTTTTATAGTGATACGCATACCAACGTTTACCTCACAGTAATTGAGCCCGATAGATTTGAAGCGAAAATAGACTGGACAAATTATATAGGTTGGAAACAAGGTATAGCTAACTATGAGATACACCGACGAAATGATGAGCAACTTTTTCCTACATTTAATAGAGATGCCGGAACAGATACTACTGCACGGTATGACGATGGGTTAAATCATTTTACTCAACGCTACAGAATAAAAGCTTGGGAAAATGAAGCCAACCCTGATACATCATGGTCAAACGAAGTCGAAATTAAATTTACACCCGTACTGTGGGTACCCAACGCCTTTACCCCTAATAACGATGGATTTAACAACAGTTTTGTTATTGTTCCGGGCGCAATCAAAACATTTGAAATAGAAATATTTAGCCGTTGGGGCGAATTACTCTTTAGCAGTTCTGATACCCAAAAAAGTTGGGACGGAACATTTAAAGGAAAACCCTGTGAAGATGGTGTTTACGTTTATAGATTACGCTACAAAGGCGGTGATAATGTGCCACAAGTTAAAGAAGGTAATATTACACTAATCCGCTAAACAAATATTTTGTAAGGGTTTGGGGGTACATTTATATTTTATTGTATAATAAATAAACCAAAACGCAACATTTTGGCTTGATTTTAGTTCTATAATAGTAGCTAAAATCGTTTTAACACAAAAAAGCGTATATTGTATATTAAGATTAAATGAAATTGGTCTCTGTAAAATATCTATTGTTCACTATTGTTGTTTGCTGCATTGCTTTTAGTGCACAAGCAACACATTTAGTGGGCGGCAGTATGAGTTATCAATACATTGGTCGTTTGGGTAATGGAAACTTTCAATACAGAGTTACTTTAAAAGTTTATAGAGATTGTGCAGCCTCAACTGTTCAGTTTGATGATGAGATAACTGTTGGAGCATATAACAACACAGGTTCACGTTCGTTAGTTAATGCCTTCAAATTTTCGAAGCTTAATGAAATACCAGTTGACCCACCAAAAGGTGCTGATTGCCCCAACCCCCCAAATGTTTGCATACGTGAGGCTACATATAGCCGATTAATAGACCTTCCCTCATCTAACTTTGGGTATCACTTAATTTGGCAACGTTGCTGCCGCAATACCCAAAACAATATTATTGATGACATGGGGCAAACCTATTATGCGTTTATACCCCCCACCAATATTCGCAATAGCTCACCGTTTTTTACAGGAGTACCTGCCCCTTATATATGTGTAAACGATACTACCACTTACCTAAACGGTGCTAGCGACCCTGATGGCGATTCGCTATCATACCGTTTGGTACATCCATGGGCAGGGCTAAACAGCACTATACCTATTCAAAATGACCCTCCACCAACATTAGACTTACCTATTGATGAGGTGAGGTACAGAAATGGCTATAACTCTGTAATACCATTTGGAAATACAGGTTTCGCAGCAGTTGATGCAAACAATGGCTTAACCACAATGGTACCTAGAAATGAAGGTAGATTTGCACTTGCAATTGAAGTTACAGAATGGCGTAATGGACAACCACTAAGTACCATTCGGTTAGACGTGCAAATGATTGTAATCAAATGTCAACCCAATAACACACCCACAATAGCCCCAACAAGTGGCACATTTAATAAAACAGTACAAGCAGGTAATACCATTTGTTTTGATATTAATGCGCAGGATTTAGATATTTCACAAAATATAACCATCAGTGCTCGTGGAGAAGTATTTGGCGGTGGAAACTGGACAGGTTCAGTAGCTACCTTCACAAAAAAAACAGCTGAAAAGAGTGTTACTTCACAATTTTGTTGGACACCCGATTGCAACCAAACACGCAGTTTTCCATACAACTTTGTAGTTGATGCCATTGATGATGGCTGCCCACCACGTAGCCGAAGCGTTACTTTCAATATAACTGTAGTCCCATTTATTGGGCAACAAAACATTACAGGCCCTATAAATGTGTGTGAAGGAGATTTGGGTATAGAGTACTCAGTACCTTCTACAGCAGGCAATACCTATAAATGGACAGTAATTGGCGGTACAATTGCAGGTGCCGATAACCAAAGTAGTGTAAAAGTAAACTGGGGTATTTCAGGTGCGGGAAAAGTGCGGGTGATAGAAACTAGTGCAGGCGGGTGCGTTGGCACACCTGCTGAAATAAATATTACCATAGCAGAAAGACCTGCTAAGCGTGCACTTAGCGGTCAAGATACCATTTGTGAGTTTAGCAATAATCTATTATACCAAGTAACACCAACTATAAACAATACATACAAATGGTTTGTAAGCGGCGGAACAATAGTAGCTAATCCTCAGCCACACCAAATACGTGTAAATTGGGGAGGAATAGGTCAGGGCGAAATAAAAATGATTGAAACCAATGTAGCGGGCTGCCCTGGTGACACCAATCGCTTTCCTGTACTAAAAACCCGTTCACTGCTCGATACTTTATACGGTAGCCCTTCAGTTTGCCCCAATATACGTGGGGTTGAATACTATGTAGATGCACAATCAGGAGCAAATTACCAGTGGTTTGTTGAGGGTGGTACACTGCGCAGTGGAAATGGAACGCCAAAAATAATTGTTGATTGGGGTGATATTGGATTTGGGCGAGTGAAAGTTATAGAAACCCTAAAATGGGGTTGTGTAGGCGATACCGTATATTATGATGTTATTAAAAATCATAACCTTATTGGTGTGAAACCCATTGGCGATTCTTCGGTTTGTGCCTTCACTAAAGCCCAACGCTATGAAGTAATTTATACCAACGGCTCAAAATATTATTGGACTGTAACCGGTGGCACCATAATTCAAGACGATACTACCAACTGGATATTGGTTGATTGGGGATCGGCAGGTAACGGTATTGTAGAAGTGTATGAAACCAGCTACGATTCTGTAAATAAAAAACCTTGTATAGGTATGCCTGTTAGATTGCCTGTTAGCATTAACCCATTACCCACAGCTAATGATATTAAAGGCATTTTTGAACTATGCCAACTTACAGGTGTTTATCGCTATACACTTAATGGTTTTGCAGGCTCTACATATAAGTGGAGTATAAATGGAGATACCTCAAATATTCAAGGGCAAGGCACAAATACAATCAGTGTTGATTGGAATTTGGATGGAAAATATACTATTGCCGTACAAGAAACTACTAAAGACAGTTGTACCAGTTTTACTGTAGACTCATTAGTTACTGTAAACAAAAAACCTACTACAGGCCCTATTATTGGTGATAAAATAGTTTGTTTCCCTCTATTTGCTAATCACGATTATAGCACCACAGGATTTCCAACTTCAACGTATAATTGGTTTATTAATAGCGGCAGTATTAACAGTGGTAATTTAACCCCACTTATTAATGTTGATTGGACTGGACAACAAGATAATACCTTAAAAGTATTAGAAATTTCCGATAAAGGTTGCTTAGGCGATACCGTTTCTATTGATGTTTTTGCCGACCATCCCGTGTTAAAAATGCGCTTTGTTTCAGTTGGATTTCCAAAAGACGATCACATGGAAATGAAGTGGCAACTTGACAATGCTCCTCGCTTTAATTCTGATTTCACCATACAAAGGCGCGATGCAGGCGTTACCGATAGCTGGCGCGATGTAGGCACTGTTTCTAAAAACGATTTAACCTTTACAGATAAGAACCTTAATACAGACAACAATGCTTTTGAATACCGTATAAAAGCCCAAGACCTTTGCGGACAAAATATATTTTCGGATGTACACACCAGTATTTTGCTTACAGGTAAAAAACTGGATTTGTATGAAGTTCTTATCAATTGGACTAGATACAAAGGTTGGATGGATGGTGTGCGCACTTACGAGGTATACAGAAGCAATGATTTTGACCCTTCGTTTAGCGTATCAAAAGATAAAGGAAGTGATACTACCGATAGCTATACCGATGGTTTTGATAATTTTACACAACGTTACCGTATTAAAGCCTATGAAAACGGTGGAAATGGCGATACAAGTTGGTCAAATGAAATATTCTTTAACTTCGACCCTGTAATATGGGTACCTAATGCCTTTACACCAAACGATGATGGTATTAACAGTACCTTTAAAATTGTTTACGGCAGTATCAAAAACTTTCAAATAAATATCTACGACCGTTGGGGAAATTTCCTTTTCACAACTAAAGATATTAGAGAAAATTGGGACGGTACATTTAAAGGCAAACCTTGCCCTGATGGTGTGTATGTGTATACCATAAAATATTCTGGTGCCGATAACATCAACAAACATTTAGCAGGCAATATCACCTTGCTGCGTTAATTCTTCCCCTCTCCTACTTTTTAATTTCTTCTCGACATTTTAGCAGGGGTTTGCTTTGCTAATTTTCCAAAAACAGTCATTTTGACATCTATTTTTTGCTTACAAATAATTTTTAACGCCATTTTGGCTTAAAATTCGATTGGTATACAGATTGATTTAATGGGTACAAACATTTAAAACAAAAAAATACAATTATGAATATCACAAAATTTAAACCCGGCCGTAACGTATTTCAAGATTCATTAACCCCATTCAGTGCGTTTTTCGATTCGTTTATTAACGATGCAGTAAGTAAAGAAGAGCATACTAACTTTTTTAGACCTGCTGTTGATGTAAAAGAAACTGAAACTGCATTTGAATTGGCCTTTTCTCTTCCAGGTATCGAGAAAGAAGAAGTAAAAGTTGAATTGAAAGATAACCGCTTAACGGTAAGTGGTGAACGTAAAAAAGAAACCGAAGAAAAAAACACCCGCTTCCACAGGGTAGAACATTATTATGGCAACTTTAGCCGTAGTTTTATGTTACCTGAAAACATTAAAAGCGATGCTATTGAAGCCAACTTTAAAAATGGCGTACTAACAGTTGCTATTCCAAAAGCAGAAGCTGTTCAGCCTAAAACCATAGAGATTAAATAAGAATAGTAGTAGATAGTTTTCATAGTTTGTAAAAAAGCCCCTTAGCACATATTGCTTTGGGGCTTTTTTGCATATTATCATTCTGTTAAAGCCCACTCTTTTTTCCACCCGTGTTAGTAAGTAAAGCGTAAAACTGAAGAAGAATAAATGAAAATTGAGAGTAATAAACTGAAGAACGGATGCCAGCGAGAAAAAAAGTTACCGACAGAAAGATTTTTGTGCTTGATACTTCTGTAATACTGTACGACCACAACGCCATTAACAATTTTCAAGAACACGATGTGGCTATACCCATAACGGTATTGGAAGAGCTGGATAATTTTAAAAAAGGCAACGACACTATAAATTTTGAGGCGAGAGAGTTTATTCGTTTTTTAGATAAGCTTTCAACCAAAAACAGTTTAACCCTGCAAGATTGGATTCCCCTTAACGGCCCCACCAAAGGACAGTTTAAGGTAATAATGGACGAAAGCAGCACCATAGATGCCAATGTGGTGTTTAGTGAGCGAAAGGCCGACCATAAAATACTGAATGCAGCCATGCACATGCGCGAGGAATACCCCAAGCGCAAAGTGATAATGCTAACCAAAGATGTAAACCTGCGATTGAAAGCAAAATCGTTGAATTTGCATGCTGAGGATTACGAAACAGGCAAAATAAAAAATATTGACACGCTGTATCGTGGGTTAACCAATATTGAAGATACCGACCCTAACGTAATTGAAAAACTATACGTAAACGGATTTTGCCACTACAAAGAGGTGATGAAGGATAAACCCTTTGCCAACCACTACTTTGTGCTAAAAAACAACAAAAAAAGTGTGCTTTGCTATTATAACCCGTTTACTGAAAATATAGAGAAGATAGACAAACGTAGTGCTTACGGTATAAAACCAAAAAATGCCGAACAAACTTTTGCTATGCACGCCATTATGAACCCTGAGGTACAGTTGGTAACCATACAAGGTGTAGCAGGCACGGGTAAAACCCTTTTGGCATTGGCTTGCGCACTTGAGCAACGCTCGCAATACCGCCAAATATACTTAGCAAGGCCCGTAGTGCCCTTAAACAATAAAGACATAGGGTATTTGCCCGGTGATATAAAATCGAAGCTAAACCCCTATATGGAGCCGCTTTGGGATAATTTAAAATTTATACAAAGCCAGTTTAAAGAAAGCGAAAAAGAACACGGCAAGGTGAATGAGCTGGTAGAGAATGAAAAACTGGTAATTACCCCACTTGCCTATATACGCGGCCGCAGCCTTAGCAATATTATTTTTATTGTTGATGAAGCCCAAAACCTAACCCCACTAGAGGTAAAAACTATTATTACCCGTGCGGGTGAAGGGACTAAGATTATTTTTACGGGTGATATATACCAAATTGATACGCCCTACCTTGATACACAAAGTAATGGGCTAAGCTATTTGATTGACCGCATACGCGACCAAAACATATACAGCCACATTACCCTTGAAAAAGGCGAGCGCAGCGAGTTGGCTAACTTAGCTAATCAGTTGTTGTAAAGTCTTTGACAAGCTCAATATAACAGCCTCGCTTAAAAACTAAATTATTCGTTTAATCAGGCGTAGCCTGTGGGTATATCGGCCGGTATCCACATTAAAAATGCCTTGTTGGTCAATTTTATCAATGCGTACTTTGCCGTGTGCGTGTATTATTCTACGTGAATCGAGAATAATACCTACGTGCACTATTTTTCCGTCTTCGTTATCAAAAAAGGCCAAATCGCCCGGTTCTGTTTCATCCAAAAAAGATAAACTTTCGCCCACAACAGCTTGTTGGTATGCATCGCGTGCAATTTGTATACCGCTTAGTTTATATATCACTTGGGTAAAGCCAGAGCAATCAACCCCCCAAACCGTGCGGCCACCCCACAAATAGGGCGCATTTATCCATTGCAGGCAATCGCCCACCAAAATATCGCGGTTGGGTTTAGCATCAGTAATATTACGCACACTACCGTCCAGTTTCCAACCTCTACCCCTAAAAAGTACATGGCCTTCGTCGTTTTGATACAGCAACGCGCCTAAGGGCAGGTATACTTTCTCGTTACCGTCAACTATCTCGCCACGCACACTTTGCAAGTAAGCTTTCTCGCCTCCTATATCTCCCTCACTCGCCTCACTAAACTGGGTTTCGTTAAGCCAACCTTGATAATTGTCAAAATCGCACATAATGTGCATCCAACCTCCCTCTTGTTCGGTTACACGATAAGTTTCACCAAACAATAGCTGACTAACCATTTCACTTCGACTGGTAGGTTCTGCCCTAAGGGCAATACATGATAAATGGCAAACGCCTTGCATAGTAAACGAGTTATAAAAGTTAAAGGAATTTACTGTTTTTTGATGATTATATATGCAACCAGTCTTTTTTAGCTGTTAGTTGCTCGTCGTTCTCCACATGGTCAGGGTCGGGTACGCAGCAATCAACAGGACATACTGCTGCACACTGAGGTTCATCATGAAACCCAACGCACTCAGTACATTTATCAACAACAATATAATATACTTCTTGCGATACCGGCTCGTGCTTTTCTTCAGCATCCAACTGGTTACCGCCAAACTCAAACATCCCTTTCACCGATGTACCGTCAGCATAAGCCCACTCTACGCCGGGCTCGTAAATAGCATTATTTGGACACTCGGGTTCACAAGCGCCACAATTAATACATTCGTCGGTAATCATTATAGACATAGCAAAATTGTATTTTTGCAAAAATACAACACACAAGGCTTATTACATAGCCTATCATATTTTGATTGATAATATATAATGACTTTACAAAAAACTATAGATGCTCTTTGCCGCGTTGGTCAAATTTTTAGTACAGCTGAAAATGTTGATTTACAAACTGCTGCACACAAAGCCTACGCAAAAAACAAATGGTTTTCAGCTGAAAATATTGAGCTTTCGCTAAGCTATTGGGGCAAAAAATTAACATTGCCACAATTGCAACAATGGATAGAAAAAGAGGGTATTGAAGAAAATAGCGCTCCTAAAACGGTGGGTATAGTATCGGCAGGTAATATACCGTTGGTGGGTTTGCACGATGTGGTGAGTGCTTTATTGGCCGGCCACAAAGTGAAGGTGAAGCTATCTACCGATGATGAACCGTTGATGCTGTTTTTTATACAGCAGTTTACACTGGCAAACCCCACTTTGGGGCAAAATATACAAGCGGTTGATAAACTAGAAGGCATAGATGCTGCCATAGCAACAGGTAGCAACAACACTGCCCGCTATTTTGAATATTATTTTGGCAAGTACCCCAATATTATCCGTAAAAACCGTAACAGTATTGCTGTGCTAACAGGCAACGAAAGTGTTGAAACCATGCAAAAAATTGGTTTTGATATGATGAGCTATTTTGGCAAAGGCTGCCGCAATGTTACCCAACTATGGGCTCCACAGGGCTATGATTGGGTAAAGTTTTTAGATGCCCTACAAGGCTACGTATACCTTGCCGACCATAATAAGTATGTAAACAACTACCACTACCATAGGGCTATTTTGTTACTGAACAAAGACGAGCACTTAGATGCTGGTTTTTTATTGGTGCGCGAAGACAGAAAAATATACTCGCCTATTGGTATGGTAAACTATGCTTACTACAATGATATAAATGAGGTGAAGGATTTTATCACCCAAAATACTGATAGTATACAGTGTGTGGTAAGCGAAAACCCAGCTATTGAAAATGCTGTATCACCGGGTCAAACACAAAATCCTGAACTTTGGGAGTATGCTGATGGAGTGAATACGGTAGCGTTTTTGAAGGGATTATAATGTAGTTACCCTCAAACTGAAACAAAAAAAGACCTGTCTCCCGACGGGTCTTTTAGAAATAATTGCTTATGGTTGCTTATGATTGTAAGCCGTTGTTATTATTGCCCTGCTGCTAAAAACACTGGGGCTGATTTTACTTCGTTTGCGGTTTCTACCCTTACGGTATAGTAACCTGCACTAAGTCCATCTCCACTCATTACATATATTTCACTTTCAGTATCTACATTACGGGTTTTCATTACTTGCCTACCCAACATATCGTATACTTTTATTTGTGCGCCGCCTTCTTTAACCATTGGAAAACGTACAAATATGTTGCGTGTATCAGTAGTAATGTTAATAGGCTGTTGTGTACTTAAATAGTCTTGAATATTGGTGGTGCTTCCTGTTTTCTTAAAGTGAATCACAAACCTGTTTTTCATTTGACTTTGAAATGTTGTATCGTGAGTGAATTTGTATGTTTTGTTTCTTAAAATATCATACAGTTTGCCGGTTCTTCTATCTTCAAGCTGCACATCTTCAACCTGATATTGGTTTTCAAAATCAAATTTTAATTCAAACTCACCGGGTAGTTTACACTCAAACGGCATCTCAACGGTATAAAAATCTTTGTCTTTGGGTATTTCTCTCAACACGTTAAACGCTACTTTTTTAGAGTCTTCGGTTTGCGTGTATATATTTGGCGCATAAGGGTCGTTCATTTTCTTAGGGGCATCAAGCACATCGTACTTATTGTTTCCTCTAAAATCATCAAACCACACATATATTTCATCGGTTACTTTCTCAGGACTTTTAGCCACTATATGAAGTTTATCGTATGTAATATCCGATTTACGCCCAATAAAGTTGTACATAGAGTCGGTAGTTCGCCAACTATTGCCCAATGCAAGCGGGGTATTATTGGTTGCTGCTCTTACGTAAAACACATGAAAGGGAGGTAATACGCTACGGCCTCCGTTTGAGGTTAGCCCATTATCAGCGCGGTAAATAGAATATACACCACGCTTTTTACAACCACCGCACCCACTACTATCATCCCAAATACCTGAAATATCCCAAACGTAGTATGCACTACCACCTTCGATGTTTGCTTGAAACGGAAAACTAATATTACTTGGGTATGGATTAGCAATCATGTGCCAACCAACGGTATCGTCTTCGGCTTGCCCCACATAACTATTAGGGTTATTACGACCAAGCGTGTGGTTAAAATCTCCTGTACCTGGGTAAGTTCCATTAATATCAACCATAAAACTGGCTGCTGTTGGTTGCAAACCATAACTTAATGGCCAAAGATATATTGCATAGTGGTTGTTGTGCATTTCTTCATCAGCTTGCACAGGTCTCCAAGAGTTAACTAATCGTGTTTGGTCAAAAGTCCAAACGTTAGCATTTTGTATTGGGGTATAAAAAAGAGTTATATCATCATTTAACTCATTGCTTAGTGTGGCTGCTTTTAAGGGTGAGGTAAAATGCCTCCATTGTTCTAATGGAGAAGCTACTGAGCTACCTACCTGCATTTCCATATACATGGTATCTGTAATAGTACCCAAACCCACGCCTGATACTTGCCCGTATTGAGAAGGGCTAAGTGCTTTAAGTTTTAAACGGCTTCTGTTTGCTGAAATTGTACCAGCGTAGTGGTATACAACGCCTCGTACTTGTATAGTATCTCCACAAACAACTGTAGCACCTGTACGATTAACTCTTAAATCTTTTATACGATTTGTTGTGTTTGGAGTTGTTTGATCCATAAAAATAGTATCGTTACCCCCAGTTCCACTAAAAGACAATATTGAGTTTCCATTACCTCTAAAACGGCCTGTACTTCCCTGCCCTTCTACTTTTCCTTTTTGGTCAATTCTATAATCGCCTACTAAAAGATTTCCTGTTGAAAATAATGTAGTGTTGGCAACAGTCATACTATCAAGCATAGTAACATTATTGCTATTGTTAACTGTGATACCCGACAGTGAGTTGTTTTTCATATTCACATTTTGGGCGGCAGAGCTATTAAAAATTATTGGCCCTGTGCCTTGAATATCTGATGCCGAAACCCAGTTGTTTCCTTTAAAAGAAACTGTTGTGCCTCCTGTTACAAAAACGGTGGTAGAGGTTTTTACTTCTACATCGTATTGCGCAAAGCCAAGCTGAGCTGCTACCGTAAACAGGAGCACCAATATTGGCTTTATTGCTTTGAAGGGTTTATTAAATATTTTCATTTTATTCAGTATTACTAATACAACCATTGCTTGTATTGGGGTTGTGAAATGCGGCTTATACTGTAGGCAATACTTGTGTGTATATTTCCTAAATTTTTATAAACTGCTTTTGTAGGATTAAATTATTCCTTATAGAATTAGCTTAGCAAGAGCACACCTGCAAAGCAAAACAAGCTTAGTTATTGGTATAGAAAATTTCTATCCAATAGTCTCCGTTCCACATCAAACCTATTACATCATTAATATATAGGTCTCTTGTGCCGTTAGAGTTAATATTATGCGTACCCACATTATCTACTATACGTACACCATTAATACCTCCAACGGTTACACATTCTATAACTATTATTTGTCCTGTTTGCAAACCATCGCTTAACACTATTGAGCGTGTTGCCGGTGAACCATCAGAACTTATTTGTAGGTATGAGCGGTTTTCAACTGTATACGGAAAGTTATTTGATGTTACCGTTGATGTTGTACCTTCAGTAAGTGTGGTACGTGGGCGAAGTGAGAAACCACCATGAACATCTAGTGCAGTTTTAGGGTCTTTATTATCAATACCCACATTACCACCCCAAGTAGCTGTAATTACGTTTGAGCGATCACAAAACTTGTGTCCGTTACCTACCACAAATAGGTGGTTGGTACTATCAACAAAAGTACGGTTACCCGCCACTGTATCGTTATAAGAACCTACGGCAAACATATTGTACGAGTTCACAAATAAGTGTTCACCGTGTCCGCTAGCGTGTACACCCTCGTTCACGTTCAACTCACCTGTTGTAACACTATAACTTGCAGTACTTTTAACTATATTATCTCCACCGGTTACTAAACTATAATCAGCATTAGTATTCAATTTATTATTATTTCCAAATACGGCACTATAACTAGCACCTACAGTATCAGTAGCTCCAAATACAAACGAGTTTGTACCTGTAACTCTTGAGTTGTTACCCCCTTGGAAACTACGGGTAGTAGTTTTAAAACGTCCAACCTCAGCGTTGTTTACACGAAAAGCCATATCAACAGCATCAGTAGTACCCATAAAATTGGTACTGGCATTTGTTCCTGAGTTACCTGTCAATTTCCAATCAGTAATATTAATAGTGTTGAAGGCACGTTTGTAAACCACACCTGATGAGTTGATAACCATTATTGTATCAATAGATACATCATGTGTTAAGCCCAAAACACGTAAAGGTAAAGAACCAGCTACTGTTAAAGTATTTGATGGAGAGGTAACACCTATCCCCAATCTGCCTCCGCTTGATAAAACCATACGCAAGCTATCGTTGGTACGGAAATTAAGGTTGGTAGCATCGGTTGAACCTATAAAATTATTTATGGTTAACGATGAATTACCCGTTAAACTCCAAAATTTACTGCTGAATGAAGAAACAGAACGTTTGTATACCACACCTGACGAATTGATAACCAAAACGGTATCAATAGCAGCATCGTGGGTAGAGCCAAGCATTCTAAAAGGATTTGTACCTGATATGGTTAATGTATTTGATGGAGAGGCAACACCAATACCCAAATTACCACTGCTTGCCAGCACCATACGTAATGTATTATTAGTGCGGAAGTTTAAATCGGTTGCATCAGTTGAACCTAAAAACTTGTTAATGGTTAACGATGAATTACCAGCAGTTGTCCAATAATTACTAGCTGAAGCGCATGTACTTACCCATGTAGCACCATCGTAAAAATAGATGCAAGAATTGGTAGTGTTATACACTATCAAACCTGTTGCAGGGGTAGTAATATCATTCATCTGAGTATTAGTCATACGCGGAATTAACAAACCACTTGATGTTGATGTTAAATCTAATATAGATGAACTGTGAGGAGATGTTGTTCCAATACCCATTTGAGCATTTGTAGAAACAGATAACCCTACAATAATTAAAACTAATATCCCTCTAAAAAAATTCTTCATATTCCTGTCTTTTCTTAATACAAATATCCAAAGTATAGAAAAGATAGCCTACCGATTTTATATGAATTGCGGATATAGTATTTGAGTAGCAGGCTTATTTTAAACTTTAAAACTTATTACTATTTGGTGAAAGAAAAAGGCATGAAAAAAGTCTTAGAATTTTAATAAAAACCTAAGAAAAAAGCCTGTGGAAACTTGTTTTTGTTTAAACTAAAAGAGTTTAAAATTGGCAGCAAAACCTTTCTTTTTGGTGCTGGTTTTTTCTTTAAACACAATACCATATTCTACAAGTTCAGCCAGTACAGGTTTGTATATTTCTTTTAAAGTAGGCAAGTGAACCCCTGTAAGGTTTATTTCGCCTTTTAGAATTAATCTTGTAGCAATAGCCAAAGGTAGTCCTACTGTTTTTGCCATAGCCGTATAGTGTTGGTCTTCGCCAACAACATTAAGACTAGATTGTATGATAAAGTCTTTTTTGCCTTTACTGCAATGTACCTCATGATACATCACTATCATATCTTTATCCTTCGATTTTAACTTAAGCTTTTTCTCGATAAGCTTTTGCAAAACCTGTGCTGGAGTTACATATTGTAACCCGATTTTTTCGTTGCTAGTAAGCCCAAGCCACTCAATAGCCTTAAACTCTTTATCCCCTTTTTCAATCTCAAAGTTCTTCCACAAAAACTCTGTCAACTCCATTTTATTAGGCAAAAACGAATCAGCAAACTCTTTATAAGTAAGCTGCATAGCATCTTCAATCAAAACAGTATCATCCGTTAAGCCTAAAGAAACTAAACAGTTCCATTTTTTACAAAAACCTTTATGGCGTAATGTTCCTCTAATCACTGTTTTTGCATCAGCAATTCCGTAAGGCCCAATATACTTTAGCGAATCTCTGTTTATATAGGCATCGTACATGCCTTCGCCGGGTACTTTTATTTTTTCTACTTGTGCAAAAACACGATTAGCAGGTATATAACGTATTTTCTCGTCTTCAAGATAGCGGGCTGTACTTTGTCCTGCTAAAATTATATTTCTTGGATTCCACGTTACTTTATAATTCCATGGATTATCGTCGCTTTCAGGTGCAATCAATCCACCACAATACGATTTAAATGCCGATATATTTCCCCCGTCATCCGCTACTTTATCAATAATTGCTTTGGCCGACATATGGTCTATACCAGGATCAAGTCCCATTTCGTTAAGCAATAAAACACCGGCATCTTTAGCAGCATCGTTTAGCCCCTTAATTTCTGGAGAGATATATGAAGCTGTTAATAAATGTTTCTTAAATTTAATACAATCCTGTGCTACAATTATGTGTAGCGATGATGGCAACATCGAAATAACAATATCAGCAGCTTTTATATAAAGCTCTCTTTCAGCCTCATCAGTAATATTAAGGGTAACCGGTTTACAGTTTGGTAATTTTGCAGCCATAGCTTCGGCATGTTTGCCATTGGCATCGGCAATAATTAGCTCCCATTTTCCAGCCTTTGAGTGGTCTGAAAGATATTTAACTAAATAAGAAGAAGACTTGCCAGCCCCTATGAGCAGGATATTTCGCATGCAACAAAACTAAAATAAGAAAATGATTTCTAATGTTAAATTTTACATTCGCTTAACAATTCATTAAAAAACAGCCAATTCTATGAAAGAACTAAGGTTTGAAAGTATAATACAGGAGTATGAAAATGAAAGTTTATTACCTCCCGATACAAAAAAATTGCTTGAAACTGCAAAAGAGAATCTAAAAAACTCGTATTCGCCCTATTCAAAATTTAAAGTATCGTGCGCAGTTTTGTTGGATAATGGTGAAGTGGTTATAGGTACCAACCAAGAAAATATTGCTTACCCATCAGGTTTGTGTGCCGAGCGTGTTGCTCTTTTTGCCGCAGGAACACAATATCCCAACGCCAAGCCATTAATGATGGCTATTACTGCACAATCAGAAAAAGGTGTGCTTAATCATGCACCGGCATCGTGCGGAGCTTGCCTGCAAGTGATGGCAGAAGCCGAAATGCGTTTTAAACAACCTATGACTGTTATTTTAGCAGGACAAGAGGGTGCTGTGCGTGTGGCGCACGGTGTAAAAACCTTTATGCCTTGGCAATTTGAAACCGATTTGGTATAAACACTTATAACATACAAAAAGTCAGTTGCTTCCCTTATTTTTGGGTAATGCTAAAACACACTACTCTATTTACACTTTGGCTTGGGTTGGCTTTTCTTTTTGTGCTTAATGCACAAACTACAAACCATACTTTTTTGGTAAGTGCGGGCAACAACTCAGTAGCTTTAATACCCACCACAAAACCTCTGCACCCTTCATTTCAAGTTGGATATGAAAAAGTGTGGAAGGATAAAAAATTTAGTCTGGTACAAAATTTTAGAGTGGGCTACTACTACCAACGCCTTGTACACCATGCTGTGCCTATATATACCCAAATTGGTTATAGGTACAAAACAAAAATAGGCTTGCAAATTGCCACTTACCTTGATGCCGGATATTTGCATACGTTTTCGGCTATTGATGTATATAAACTAAACAGCAATGGCGAGTATGAACAAACTGCCCGTGCAGGAAGAGCACACGCCATGTTTGGCCTTAGCAGCATACTATCTTATCCTATAAAAGGCAATAAAATCAGTTTCACTCCTTTTGTACACTATCAGTTTTTTATGATAACACCTTTTGTAAAAAACTATGTGCCATTATTGCCAAACACATCACTAAACATAGGCACATATTTCACTATTAACCGCCCAGCAAAATGAGAAACTACCTGTATATACTAATAGTTTTTTTAGCTCTTTCAGCCTGCAAAAATGAAGCTATACCTCCTACCCAAGCCTGTGAAACCGATTTTGTTGACAGCAGCAACCTGCATCCTAAAGCAGCTATTTATCAAAACATAATAAACGGCTATGTAAAAAAAGGGTTACCCGGTGTAGTGCTTTACATACGTGATAGTAGTGGGGTATGGATAGGATCGGCAGGCAAAGCCGATATAAAACAAAACATATCTATGGCGCCTTGTGTGGTTTCAAAAGTGGCCAGTGTTACCAAAATGTTTGTAGGCACGGTAGCGCACATGATGGCCGAAGAGGGTAAGTTTGATTACGACGACCCAATTGCAGCATACTTACCCGCAGAAGTGGTAGATAAAATAGCCAATGCCAAATGTGCTACCATACGACAGTTGATGAACCATACATCGGGAATATACGATTTAACTACCAGTAGTAAGTTTTATTTAGAAGTACTGAATAACCCCGACCAAACGTGGGAATCGGAAGAGTTAATAAAGTTTGCCTACGGAAAAGAGGCTAACTTTACTTGCGGTGCTAGGGCTGATTACTCAAACACCAATACCTTGCTACTGGGTATGGTGCTTAGCAAAATTGCAGGTCGTCCGCACCATCAATTGGTGCAAGAACGTATACTAAATCCTTTGGGGCTAAAACATACTTATTACTACTCAAACGTACCATTGCCCCCCAATACCGCACAGGGCTATTTTGATTTGTACAATAACGGCACTATTGTAAATGTAAGCAACTACAACACGGGTAGCGGCAATGGCTACGGCGGTATGTATGCCACCGTGCGCGATATAGCTTTATTTGCCGATGCTCTTTTTAGAGACAAAACCCTATTGAAACCCGCTACTATGGACGAGATGCTTACTTTTAATGAAGAAGACCCTTTTGTGTTTTTAGGACTTGGCGCGATGAAAAGGTTTAGCTATAAAGGCGATACAAAATTTGCTTATGGCCACACAGGGCGCGATTTGGGATATAGTGCCGATTGCTTTTACTTCCCTAATCAAAAAACTACAATGACTTTTGTGGTAAACTATGGTACCAACGCCAAAAGCGGGCTAAAACAAACTTTTTTAGATTTTGAAAACGCTGTTATTGATGAAGTAACACGATAGTATCTGCGGCAGGTTAAAAACCAACCGCTTTTGGAATTACAGCGCAAAGGGGGACTTAAGTCCCCCTTTGCGCTGTAATTTGGGTAGAATAGGATTTAAAATCCTATTACTTGTTACGCGTGGATTACCTCTTCCGAGGGAATAACATTCACGCCACACCCAATATTCTATAGTGTTTTTGATAATTTTCTTAAACAAAGCCCATATTACTTAGCCAAATAACCCCCATCAACAGGGTAATAGCTACCTGTAACAAACGATGCTTTATCAGAGCTAAGCCATATTACCAACTCTGCAACTTCTTCAGACTTACCCAAGCGACCTATAGGGTGTAGTGTTGTTAAAAAACCTTTAGTAGCATCATCAAGACTACTAAGCAAAGGTGTTTCAATAAAACCGGGGCCTATTGCATTGGTGCGTATTCCTTGTGCCGAATATTCTAAGGCTGCATTTTTAGTAAGCCCCAAAAGCGCGTGTTTTGCTGATACATACCCCGCCGATGATGCAAACCCCACTGCCCCTAGTATTGAAGCCATATTAACAATAGCCCCTCCCCCATTTTTTAGCATTTGAGCTATTTGGTACTTCATACAATAAAAAACACTGTTAAGGTTTACATTAATAATATTGTGCCACCCCTCAATGCTCATATCGGCAATATTGTTCATTTCACCTCCTATACCTGCATTGTTGCAAGCCATATCCAATCGGCCATAAGTATTTACAGTTGTTTTTACCAACTGCTCACACTCGGCAGCATTACCCACGTTTGTTTTAACAAAAATGGCATCGCCGCCCTTTTCTTTTATTTTGGCTACTGTGGCATTACCCCCAACCTCGTTAATGTCTGATACTACTACTTTAGCTCCATAAGCAGCATATAGCAAAGCCGTTGCCTCACCAATGCCCGAACCTGCACCTGTTACCAGTGCTACTTTTCCTTTAAATATCTGTTCCATAATGTTTTTGTTTTAATTAAACTGAAAACTGTATTTCAAAGTTCACTCTTTGATAGTGAGTATACTATGACAATGGTCATAAAGCCCAAATTTCATCTAACAATCATTTTAGGCTAAAACCCTAACTTTGCCGCTGTATGGGAATTAAGTCGATATTGGCAAAACCCTTAGCTGCAATGGTGGCTAAGCAAACAAAAAAATGGGCATCAAACCCTATTGCTGCACAAAACAAAGTATTTAGCAACCACATGGCAGTACTGGCACAAACCGTTTTTGGTAAAGACCATAGCATAACTGCCGCTACTACTTATGAGCAGTTTAAACAACAAGTTCCCGTACGAGATTACGAAGCCCTGCGACCCTACTTTGATAGGGTAGTAGCAGGCGAAAGCAATATTACTTGGAAGGGTAAACCACTATATCTTTCAAAAACATCAGGTACTACTTCGGGAGTAAAATATATTCCTATTAGTAAAGAGTCGATGCCCAACCATACCGATTGTGCACGCAATGCTCTTTTGCTTTATATACACGAAACAGGCAACTCAAAATTTGTTGATGGGGGTTTAATATTCCTTTCGGGCAGCCCCACATTAGATAAAAAAAACAGAATACTTACCGGCAGATTATCGGGCATAGTAAACCACCATATACCCCAATACCTGCGCCGCAACCAACTGCCCAGCTATGATACAAATTGTATTGAAGATTGGGAGAAAAAAGTTGATGCTATTGTTGAGGAAACAGTGAACAAGAATATGACACTTATTAGTGGTATACCGCCTTGGGTGCAAATGTATTTTGATAAGCTAAGCAGCAAAACAGGCAAAAAAATAAAAGACATTTTTCCCAATTTTAACTTGTTTGTATATGGCGGTGTAAACTTTGAACCCTACCGCAAAAAACTGATTGATAGCATAGGCAAAGAGGTAGATACTATTGAAACCTACCCCGCATCAGAAGGGTTTATTGCCTACCAAGATACCCAAACCCAAGAAGGGCTTTTGCTGGCAGTAGATGCAGGCATTTTTTACGAGTTTATACCCACCGACGAGTATTTTAACGAAAACCCAACCCGCATAAGCCTACAAGATGTGCAGGTTGGAGTTAACTACGCCATTATACTAAATACCAATGCAGGCCTTTGGGGCTATAGCATTGGCGATACTGTAAAATTTGTAAACACTGCCCCCTACCGTTTGGTAGTTACAGGGCGTATAAAACACTTTATATCAGCCTTTGGCGAGCACGTTATTGGCGAAGAAGTAGAGCACGCGCTTATGAGCGTGGCCAATGCTCACGGTGTTGATGTTACAGAATTTACCGTAGCCCCCTTTGTATCGCAAACGCAAGGACAAAGCTACCACGAGTGGTTTGTAGAGTTTGGAGAAAACAAACCCAAAGATTTAGATGCTTTTGCCACTGAGGTTGATGAAGCCTTGCAAAAGAAAAATAGCTATTATTTTGATTTGATAAGCGGCAATATTCTACTCCCCCTAAAATTAAACAGCGTGCCTGCCAATACTTTCATAAACTATATGAAAGCCGAAGGTAAACTGGGAGGACAAAATAAGGTGCCCCGTTTAAGCAATGATAGAAAGATAGCTGATAAGTTAACTGAGCTAAATAACATATAAGCTTACATGGTTTAAAACCATGTTTGTGTTAGTCGATTTTTTTTGGTAATTCATTTATATACACATAACTTACAAATTGTTATGAAAAGAATTATTGTATCATTTCTATCTATACTACTACTGTTTTCAGCATCGTGCAAAAAGGATACCCCCTCACCTCCTGAAACAAAGACTTGTGAACAATTGGTAAATGAATTACCCCCCTACTATCCAATAGCTATACAAATATATATTTCGGCAATCCGTAGCAGTTTCAATAGCGTTTACAAAGACTCTATGAATCTTAATCCCAATGATTTTGAAGGCGTTGTTAACGCATTTAAGTCAATTTACAATCTTAAATCTCCTACAACTGACAGTTTATTTGACGGTTATGGCTTTAGAAGTAAATATTATGTAAAAGGTAATATGCAATACATCCTTGTAAGCACAAAAGATCAGTTACTTGCAAATGAAATTATTCTAGGTCAAAAATCATCCGATTCCGTTTTACAAAAACTATTTACTGACTACTACTTTAGTTACGTAAGTCATGACTACGCAATTAATCAATTTCCGCTAAAGACAGATACCATAACTACAATATTGATGAAATCCTGTAGCCTTCTTAATACTCCTGCAATTGGGAAACTTAATGGCGCTTTTACAAAAAAAGCTAATGTTAACTATATTATTCAAACGGACTCACCGATTGACATTGACTATAATTATGACAAATCAAAAGAAATACACTCTTTCACTTTTGCTGTATGGTATGAAAAACCTCCCCCAATAAGTGGACGTAAAACAGCATTTTGGAAATTTCATGTAAATAAAAACAACGAAGTGGTTTCATATTGGCAATATGGAGATAAGCCTCCTAAATTCTAATGTAAGCACGCTAAATAGGCGATTGAATTACAAGAACTTAAATACAATTATGAGAAAGCTACTACTTGGACTTTTATTAGTATCCTTACTGTTTTCAGCATCGTGTAAGAAAGAAAAAAGCCCTACACCTTATAGTTGTGAATCAGAATTGAATTCATTACCCCCACTGTACTTGCAGGCAGTAAAATCTCACTTACTTAACATTGAAAATGGTAATTCACCTGAAAAGAACTCCATAGAGCTTAACAAACACAATATTGATTCTTTGTATAAAATCTTTAGTGCTATAAATAATTTGCGAATACCGGAAACAGACAGTGTTTTTAATCTTTATAAAATTTATACTCTTTCATCAATAGATGAATTAACCTTCATAAGCATTGTTGTAGATGATACAATTAAAGCCGCAAGAGATACAATACTGTTAGACCTTATAGATAAATACAACCTAACTTACCATAATACACAAAGATTTTTTCCGGGGTTCAGTTTAGAATTTTCTACATGCCCTCTAAAAAATCCAAGAGCCTTACAAAGAGAGATTGAAAGCACAACAAATTACTCTTGTTATGTTAACCTTGGCGGTTTTACTGTAAGAACAAAAAAAATTATAATTTCAAAAAATAATACAAGCATGAGCACCACTGTAACCTACAGTATTGGCTATGGCGATTGCCTAGCAGGATGCATATATAAAAGATTTTGGGAATTTGAAGTTGATAAGAATTTTGTAGCCACTTTCATCAAAGCTTATGGTGACCCCGCCCCGCCGTTATAACCTACCTTTTTACCAAGTTTTCATTATTATCGTATGGCTAAAAGTCCAAGCTAATAACGATAAAAAACTTGCTAATAAACTTGTATAATTTTACCCCTTAAATGAAATATACTACCCTTGTTTTTGCATTGATATTAGTAATAGCTTGTAAACAACCTTCTCAACCAGATGAAAAATCTATTGAAAAGCAACAAAACGAGTGCGATAGATTTCGTACAGGCACTTTTAAAATGATAGCTGATGGTGATGAGCATGAGTACATTATTACACGTCGAGAGAATATACAGAAAGAAAAAACTTCCGAAACAGAAGTTGCACTTAAAATAAATTGGCTTGACGAGTGTAGTTATGAAATTATTACTATCGATAAAAACTTGGCCGGTCCTGAGACAATAAAGGTACTACTTAGTAATATCCGTGGCGATACTTGCAGCTATGAAGCCATACCCGATAACATCATGTACCCAAAACAAAAAGGTATTTTCATCATTCAAAAGTAGATACACACAAAAAAGCTTTCAACCTTTTTGCGTCAAAATTCGTTAAGCAAAAAATATGGTGAAACATATTTTTTGCTTAACATTTGCGGTTATAATTGGGGTTGCCTGCAACAAGCCTTATATTGAATCATTTCCCTCAACATCAAAAAGTTGTGAGCAAATTTTAGAAGAAACCGACCCCTTGCTATTGCTAGCTCAACAGCTTGCATACCACGATATTGCCAATGGTGTTGATACGGCTTATCAAAACGAGGTATTGCTTCCCCCTCAAAAACAACAAAAAATATATACCGATTTACTGGCCATAAAAAAGCTGGCCAATGCTGAGGCCGATACTGTTTTTAACCTCTGCCAAATACCACTTTATTATGATGATACACTAATGCGCCATCTAACAGTAAAGGTAAAACAATCACCTTGTACCAGCACCACCTTCTCTATATGGACAGGAGTGAGCAAAAAATGTCCTTTAGGCGATGAAATTATTTTCAAATACAACATCCAAACATATAATTACACCAAAGAATTTGAACCGGGCAGCACCACCGATTTTTTTTATACTGTAAACCTAGTTGCCTGCAAACCATTAAATATGGTGGGGTTACTAAAAAAACTAAAAGCTGATTCATTAGTAAAAAGTGCAATAAACCACCCCTCGTACAAAAAACCACCTCTAGTAGTTTCAATGCAAAAAAACCAAACCCATACCGATTATCAGTTTGGATACGGCTGGGGCACTTGCCTGCAAGGCTGTGCCTACTGGCGTTATTGGACTTTTAGGGTGGATAAAAATAATAAAGCCATATTTTTGCATAGCCAAGGCGATAATTCGCCTCAGTTTTAGCATCATTAAAAAACTGATAGCAAAAGTTGATAGATTGTTTTTTTTAACAAAATATTGACTTACCTTTGCCGTCCTTTAAAACTGAAAGTAAAAGAGATGAAAGCTGATATACATCCAAAAAATTACCGTTTAGTGGTTTTTAAAGACATGTCTTGCGACTATTCTTTTATAACCCGTTCTACTGTTGAAACCAAAGACACTATTACTTGGGAAGATGGTAATGAATACCCATTGTACAAACTAGAGATTTCATACAAATCTCACCCATTCTTTACTGGTAAATCAAACCTTATTGATACTGCCGGTAGGATTGATAAATTCCGCAAGCGTTACGCCAAAAAATAAGTTTTCTTTTAATACTTATTTCATAATATTGAAGCCCCCTGCATTTGCAAGGGGCTTTTTTTATTATTGTAGCTCATGAATATTATACTTTTTGACGATAACAGCCGAAACAACCTTTTGCCCCTTACCTATACCCGCCCTATTGCCGATTTGCGCGTAGGTATTCTTACCATAAAAGAAAAGTGGGAGCAGTGGGCTGCTAATAATACAATACAGGCCACAATCAGCTTTAAAACGCAAGAATATCTTTCTACCCTTTTTCCTGCCAACTATGCTAACGATAATTTAGTAGTAAACGGTGCGGTGCTAATCAACAACCAGTTGGCGCAAACAATAGCCAATTTAAAAGAAGGCGAAAATTTATACAGCGGAGATGTTTTAGTAGCAGCCAGACTAAACCAGCAAGAAGCTCAAAATTTTGATATAGCTACCTATAAGCCTACCAACAAAATTCAGATAGAAAATATTGAAGTACTAAAAATAAGTGCTCCACACGATATTTTTATGCTAAACGATAAAGCCCTGCGTAATGATTTTGAGATGATTACATACGGGCGCAAAAGTCAGCCCATTAGCAATACCAATAGGGTAATAGGTGCTGAAAATATATTTTTAGAAGAAGGTGCAATTGTAGAATGCAGCAACTTAAACGCTAAAGGAGGCCACATATACATAGGCAAAGATGCTGAGGTGATGGAAGGCTGCTCGATAAGAGGATCGTTTGCATTGTGCGAACACTCACAACTAAAACTTAATACAAAAATATATGGCCCCACTACGGTTGGCCCACACAGTAAAGTAGGTGGCGAGGTTACCCGAAGCGTGATAATGGGGTATAGCAACAAAGGCCACGATGGCTTTTTGGGCGATAGCGTACTAGGCTACTGGTGCAACTTGGGTGCTGATACCAATAACAGCAACCTAAAGAACAACTATGCTGAAGTGAAACTGTGGGACTACCCTACCCAACGTTTCAAAAAAACAGGTTTACAATTTTGTGGATTAATAATGGGCGACCATAGCAAATGTGGCATCAATACCATGTTTAATACAGGCACAGTAGTAGGCATTTGTGCCAATATATTTGGAGCAGGTTTTCCACGAAACTTTATACCCGATTTTGCTTGGGGCGGCGCACAAGGCTATGAAACATACAAAACCAATAAAGTTTTTGAAACTGCCGAATTGGTATACCAAAGACGAGGCAAAACACTTAGCGAAGAAGAGAAAGCTATTTTAACAGAAGTTTTCAACCAAACTGCACAATTCCGTTTTTGGGAAAAAGCATAGTTTTTGGTTTTGAAAATTTAGTTTTATGTTGCACCCTGCTGCAACATAAATTTTAACCCCAAAAGGTTAATACTTCCATTAAATTATTGACATACAGAATATTAAACATTTTATAGACGAATGCGTAGAAATATTATTGCCGGAAACTGGAAAATGAACAAAACTATTGATGAAGCAATTGGGCTTACATCAGAAATAGTGAACATACACAATGCTGAGGTAAACTCTGATACAGAAGTAGTTATTATCCCCCCATATATACATCTTACAGGAGTTAACAACCTTTTAAAAGGCTCAAAAGTAAAACTAGGTGCACAAGACTGTAGCCAACACGATAATGGCGCATATACCGGCGAAATTTCGGCTTCAATGCTAAAAGCACATCACACACAATATGTAATTATAGGCCATAGCGAACGACGCCAATACCACAACGAAAGCAATCAACTATTAGCCAAAAAGGTTGATATAGCATTAAAAAACAATCTTATACCCATATACTGCTGTGGTGAAACGCTTGACCAACGTAATGCAGGGGAACATTTTAGCGTAAATGAAACCCAAGTAAGCGAAGGACTTTTCCACCTTTCAGCCGAAGATTTTAGCAAAGTAGTACTTGCCTACGAGCCTGTTTGGGCTATTGGCACTGGCGTAACCGCCAGCAAAGAGCAAGCCCAAGAAGTACACGCATACATACGCAGCATTGTAGCCAAAAAATATGGCAGCACAGTAGCTGATAATACAACTATACAATATGGCGGAAGTGTAAAACCCAACAACGCAGCCGAACTTTTTGCCCAACCCGATATTGATGGCGGCCTTATTGGCGGTGCCGCACTTGTAGCCCGCGATTTTATTGAAATAATTAAAGCAATGGGCTAATGCAATACCTTGAATTTGAAATAGCCTGCACGCCTGATATGGGCGAAATTCTTATGGCCGAACTTTCGCAAGTTGGGTTTGATAGTTTTTTGCAAGAAGAGAACCATATAAAAGCCTATGTAGAAGAAGACAACTTTAGCCCCGAAGAACTAAAAGGGGTATTGGCTTACTATGGCATTGATGATAGTGGTGTAGCCAAAAGCCTGCTTGAAAATAAAAACTGGAACGAGGCATGGGAGCGCAATTACCAACCCACCATTATAGCCGATAAGTGTTATATACGTGCCAACTTTCATCCTGCTAAACCACAGTTTCCGTACGAGATAATAATACAGCCTAAAATGTCGTTTGGAACAGGACATCACGCCACTACAGCACAAATGATGGAGTTGATGCTTCCTACTGATTTTAGAGGAAAAGAGGTGTTAGATATGGGTTGCGGCACAGGGCTTTTAGCAGTACTGGCACATAAAATGGGTGCAGCACAAGTTACCGCCGTTGATAATGATGAGTGGGCGTATAAAAATACTTTAGAAAACCTGCACAACAACAAAGTGCAAAATACCGACGTTGTTTTTGGCGAAATTGAAGATGTACTTGATAGTACGTTTGATATTATACTTTCTAACATTACCAAAAATATAAATCTTGAATACCTGCACCACTATAGCAAAATGATACACCAAAACGGTAGGCTTATTGTATCAGGTTTCTATAAAGATGATTTAAATGATATTGAAACCCAAGCAATAAAACTAGGTTTCAGGCTGTTAAGCAATAAAACCCACAACAACTGGTGCGCAGCAATATTTACTTATGATGAAAAGAAATAAAAGTATATATACTTTAGTACTCTCAACATTTTTTATTTTACTATCAGCCCACGCTTGGGGGCAAAAAAGTTTTGGGCGAGAGCCTGATGTGTTTATGAAAGAGCTTGGCTCATTTATGAGCAAAGATAAAAACGAAAGCGGCGAAGCTGTTTTTGAAGCCTTTAAAGCCAAATGGGATGCTAAAGCCATACCCGAAACACAATTGCAACGTTTAATGATTACTTGCAATGAGATGTTGGACAAAAAAATGCGTCCCTCACCTGATTTTGAAGTATTATTAAACACCGTAATTGCCTTTGTAAACACAGGAAAAATTGAAAGTCATTACCTATCATGGGATAAGCTGCTAAAACCCTACTACAAAAGAAATAGCCGCGAAATGCGCAAGTTTTTAGATGCTTCATTAGCATTAATGCAAAATGCTGCACTAAATATTACACAAACCCGCACATGGTATGCGCTATCGCCCAATTTTACCTTTGTTGATAACAACGGCAAACCATCAGTTGTATATACTAATACTGAACTAAAGTGTATTTCGGGCAGAGACTCTGGCTTTTTGTACGAAACTGCGGGTACGTTTTTTATGGACGATTTGACATGGGTGGGAAAAGGAGGTAAAGCAACTTGGGAGCGTGCAGGAATTGCTGCCACCACCTGTTTTGCAAACCTAAAAGACTATAACATAAATCTTGAACGTGGCGAATACACTGCCGACTCTGTTGAGTTTTATAATAGCGATTATTTAGGGTATAAAGTATTTGGCCAACTAACAGATAAAGTATTAGAGCAAGTAACCGGCGAAGACAATGCAACTTACCCACGTTTTAAATCGTATAGAAAAGATTTAATTATAACAAAATTTGTTGACAATGTGCGCTATGTGGGTGGCTATGCCCAACACGGCAATAAAATATTAGCCAACGGCACGCCAGAAATTCCTGCTACATTTAGGTACTACTACAAAAACCGCTTGGTATTGCAAGTAGAGGGCGAAGAACTGTTTGTATTTAAAAACGAAAAAGTAGTAACCAATAAAGCCGGCATTACCATCTTTTTAGATTCGGGTACTACTATACACCACCCACAGGTAAACTTTAGTTATTTGGTAGCTGATGAACAAGTTACCATAACCCGCGGTTCAGAAGGTATATACCGAGCTCCGTTTATTGATAATTTTCACAATGTTGAAATAAACGCTGATATCATCACTTGGAAAATTTCTGAACCAAAAATTGATATTAAAATGATTTTGAAGGATGAACCCGCTGGGTTCTCGTCATACAATTATTTTAAAGAATATAGATACGAGCGTTTGCAGGGTATGCTTAACTACAACCCATTGCAAAAAATAAAGCAATACTGCGACCAAGAGCGTATAAAAGAATTTAAGTTAGAAAGCTACGCCAAGTTTGCAGGCAGTAAAACTGAAAACTTAATTCCACAATTTATACAACTACATGATGATGGTTTTATAAAGTTTGATCCTGATAAACGCTATGTAAAGGTGTACGACAAAACCTTTAACTACGTTAACTCGCACTATGGTCGTACTGACTACGATGTAATTAACTTTCAATCAGTAATCGGTGGTTTGCCCAATGCAAGCGTAAACCTTGAAAACTTTGACATGAAGGTTGAAGGAGTTCCTCAAATAAAATTTTCCGATTCTCAAACCGTATTTGCTGTACCCAAAGACCAACGTTTTGTGTTGAAGAAAAATCGCGAAATGCAATTGGCAGGTAAAGTACGTGCAGGTCGCTTTGAGTTTTTTGGAAACGGGTTTGGTTTTAACTACCAAAAATTTACCGTCGATATGAACAATGTCGATTCTATGCGTTTCTTCTTTCCTGATGAGAACAATCGTTTAGTAAAAGTTAACTCGGTACTTGAGAATATTAGCGGTACATTATTTATTGACCAACAATACAATAAGTCGGGCTTAAAAGACTACCCTGAATACCCCATATTTAAAAGTAATAAAGGCTCAAAAGTTTATTACGACCACCCTTATACTTTTGGAGGGGTGTATAACCGCGACCACTTTTATTTTAGTGTAGACCCTTTTACCATTGACAGTTTAGATAACTTTACTCGTTCGGGTATACAATTCCCCGGCACGTTTACTTCGGCAGGCATCTTTCCTGAAATGAAAGAAACCCTTGTGCTTATGGACGATTACTCGTTAGGGTTTATTAAAACCGCCACCTTACCCATGTATAAAGGTACGGGTACTACCACCATGACTATGAACCTTAGCAATTTAGGTTTCTTTGGAAATGGAGAAATAAACTTTGCAGGCTCGGTAACAAAATCAAACAAGTTTGCCATGTTCCCCGATTCTACAAACGGGTTTAGTGATGCGTTTGAATTAAAAGCCAGTTCGTTACATCCCGAAGCGAAGGGTAAAAACTTGTATACCCACTGGGAACCATACAAAGACCGTATGAGTCAGTTTACTATTGATGATCCAATAAATTTGTATACTGATGCTAACTTTTTTGGAGAATACATATTGGGTAAAAAAGGTTCGAAAGCCAATGGCGATATGCACTTTAACGATGCTGTTTTAGGCTCAAAAAACATGAGCCTTGAGCCTAAAAAATTCAATGCTGATACATCAACCTTAATCATCAAATCAATCGACCCTGAAAAATATGCCTTCAAAGCTGTTAATGTAAAAGCCGATGTAAATATGGAAAAACGCATTGGTGATTTTAAAGCTTTAGGCGATGGAGCAAACTCAGAGTTTCCATACAATACCTACAAAGGCTCGCTTAACGAGTTTAAATGGGAGATTAAAAAGAAAACACTCCAGTTTATTGCCCCTCCGGGTACGCCTGATGAAAAACAATACTTTGTATCAACCAACTTAGCACACGATTCGCTAAAATTCATTTCAAAAGATGCTTTGTATGATTTGAATAGCTATGTGCTATATGCCAATAAAGTGCCTTATATACATATTGCTGATGCAAGCGCTATACCCGATAGTGGCAAAGTAATCATTCGCCAATACGGTAAAATGGATACGCTAAGACGCGCAAAACTTGTGGTAGATACTGCTAACAAGTTCCATACGCTTTACAATTGTGATTTGTATGTAGCCGGTAAGTACGAGTATTATGGTAAAGGCTTTTACGATTATATAGACCGATCGGGCAAGAAAAACAAAATACGCTTTAGCGATGTACGTTCAGAAAAACTTACCAAACGCACCCTTGCCAAAGGTTTTATAAATATACCTGATGATTTTACACTTTCGCCCCGTATACAATATCGCGGTGATGTGTTTTTAACAGGGGCAAACCGAGGGCTTGATTTTAATGGTTTCTTTATGGCTAAAACCGATATAGAACAACCATTAAGTTGGTGGGTACGACACCAGCAGATTATAACACCTGATTCTGTTTTCCTTTACCTAAACGAGCCAATAAACGAAGACAAGAAAGATTTGTTTACAGGTTTTTGTGTAGCTACCGACACCACTTGGATGTATAGCAATATATTTAGCCGTAAGCGTAATTATTCGGATGGTGAAATATTGAACGTGAAAAAAGGTGTATTCTATTTTGATGATGCAACTGATGAGTTTGTATTTGGCGATTCATCAAAAATTTATGAGAAAAACCCCAAAGGAAACTACTTTACCTATAACATTAAAAAGAAAGAAATGTATGGCGAAGGCGATGTAAACTTTGCTATTAATACCGAAGAGGTTAAAATAAATACTGCGGGTAATGTGAAGCACGATATGGAAGACAGTACCATGGAGCTTAAAATGCTTATGCTTATTGATTTTCCATTTCCTGATGCTGCCCTTAAATATATGCAAGAGCACTTTTTTGCCAATAATGCTTCAAGCCCTTCAAATATTGAAAACCTACCGTACGTAACCAATGCGTTGGCAGAGATATTGGATGATAAAGCATTTAAAAAAGCTAAGAAAAGTATTGATGAAACCCAATACATTGAAGTTATTAGCGAGTTAGCCAAAACCATGCTGATAACTGATGCTACCTTTAAATGGAATCCTGCTTCAAAATCATTCTTAGCCGAAGGTCCTTTAGGTGTTTCAAACTTCGGAAAAGAGAAGATTGGCAAAAAAATTGAAGGTAAAATAGAGATAGAACGTAAACGTAGCGGCAACGAAATTACCATCTACTTTGTATCAGGCAATGATGATTGGTTTTACTTTAATTATGTACGTAAAAAAATGTACGTACTCTCTAGCGATGACAAGTTTATGGCCATTATTAAAGAAAACCTTGAGAAGTTTAAAGACAATAAGTATAGCATAGGCTTAGCCACCGATCAGGGTAGAAAGAAATTTTTGCGTAATTTTGACACCGAGTAACAAAGCATGAATCAATTACTTTTAGTAAGTTTATTAGCCATTGTAGCCTATTTGCTGGGTTCTATACCCAGCTCCGTTTGGATAGGTAGAATGATGTATGGCGTAGATGTACGCGACTACGGTAGTGGAAATGCAGGTGCAACCAATACCTTTAGAGTGTTAGGCAAAAAAGCAGGTAGCATAGTTTTAATAATGGATATGCTAAAAGGCTTTCTTGCATCGTACCTAATACATATTACCACTATATCGCCCGATATTAATCCGTATAAATTTGTAAACATACAATTGCTATTTGGGCTATTGGCAGTTGTGGGGCACTTATTCCCTGTATTTGCACAGTTTAAAGGCGGTAAAGGCATTGCTACACTGTTTGGCATGATAGTATGTATCAACTACCCGCTTGCTTTGCTTTGCTTGGGTATTTTTTTGTTTATACTGCTTACCACCCGCTACGTATCGCTTGGCTCTATATTGGCAGCCGTTTCTTTCCCGTTTCTTTTAGTATACGTTTTTCACGAAGATGTGCCTTTGTTTATTGCCTTTGGCATAACTGCTGCGCTTTTGGTAGTGTTGACACATCAAAAAAATATTCGTAAATTAGTAAACGGAACCGAAAACAAAGCCAAATTATTTGCCCGTCACAGGCAAAACCAATAATAACAGAAAGGATATTCTTATGAGTGGAACATCAATAGAAATAGAAGAAGAAGTTGATATTCTTGAGTTGCTTACCGATACTAAAAAATTGGTAATATATAACGATGATGTAAATACATTTGATTTTGTAATTGAATGCCTGATGGAAGTTTGCAAACACGATGCTTTACAAGCAGAACAGCTTACTGTTTTAATACACTACAAAGGTAAAGCCATAGCAAAAGAAGGCGAAATGCAAAAACTTGAGCCTATGTGCCATGCTTTGCTTGATAGAGGATTATCGGCCACTATTGAGTAAGCTATTGGGCAGGCTTATAGTATATCTGCTGCTTACCACTATTGTTTTTGCTACATCGTGCAGCAAAACAGAAAACAAAACCGACCCTCCAACAACAAACACTACTGACTTTTTTATTCGTGGCGTCGACCTTTCTTTTTCACCTGAAATTGAAAGTTACATAGCCTTTATAACAGGTACACCCAGTAGTTTAGACTTTTATAAAAGTAAAGGTATTAATACCATTAGGCTACGGGTATGGAACTCCCCTGCTAGCATCAACTCGTCGCCACAGCAGGTTTTGGCCTATGCTAAGTTTATTAAAGCAAAAGGCTTAAAACTATGGATTGATTTTCATTACTCTGATACTTGGGCCGACCCTGCCAACCAAACACCTCCCATAGCTTGGCAAAACCTTAACCAAACACAACTGGGCGATAGTGTATATGCTTTTACACATTCGTTTCTTACACAATTAAACCAACAAAGTACCCCTCCCGATTTTGTACAAATAGGTAACGAAATTAACGGTGGATTTTTGTGGCCTATAGGCAAAGTATATACCCCAACAGAAGATTGGACGGGTTTTATTCCCCTATTAATACAAGGCGTTGCCGCAACCCGCACAGCGTGTCCCGCTGCCAAAATAATGCTACACACTGCTGGTTACAACACTTACTTTTTTGAGAGTATGAAGCTACACAATGTAGACTATGATATTATTGGCGTATCGTATTACCCGTGGTGGCACGGTAAAAATATAAACGACTTAGAAAACGGAATACACCGGCTAAGCACACAATTTAATAAACCCGTTGTAATTGCCGAAACTGCCTACCCTTTTTCTTTTGGCTGGAATGATTATACAAACAACATTGTTGGCGATACCTCTAAAACTATAGAGGGTTTTGATGCTACTCCCACAGGGCAGGCTCGTTTTATTGATACATTGGTAAACATTACCCAAAAAAGTACACAAAAAAATAATAGCGGCATTTGCTACTGGGCTCCCGATTGGGTGGCCTATAAAGGAAAAACAGCCACTAATGGCTCAACATGGGAAAATCTTGCTTTGTATGGTTTTGATTTGAAACCTTTGCCTGCATGGGCTGCATTGGGTGGTAAGTAAACTACTGAGGAATATTTCGCTCTTTAAGCTGCTTATCAAGCACTGCCAATCCCTCTTCAAAAGTAGAAGGCTTATAACCCAATGTATTGATGGATTTTGTTAAATCAAACCCTGTTTTAAGCGGACGTTTAGCGGGCTGCGTAAAACTATTGCTATCAGCACGTTGTATCAAGTTTTTATCCAATCCCCAAAAATCAGCCACTCGTTGTGCCAATTCATAAACGTTCATATAATCTTTACCGCTAATATTATAAATACCCTGTGCCTGTTGTTTTTCAATCAGATAGCACCCTTTTGCTAAATCTTCGGCAAGTGTTGGCATTCTGAACTGGTCGTCAACCACATTAATGGTTTTACCTTGCTCTAACGAGTTTTTAACCCAAAGCACAATATTATTTCGGGTCATATCATGCGCTAAACCATACACTAATATGGTACGCACAATAGCCCAACTTTTACAATTGGCTTTTATATACTCCTCAGCCTTTAGTTTGCTTTCTCCGTAGTAACTTAATGGCTTTGCTTCGGCCTCTTCTGTATAAGGGCCATTATGGCCGTCAAAAATAAAATCAGTAGATAAATGTATTAAATGGACATCAAATTGATTGCAGGCTTCAACTAAGTATTTAACGCTATCAAAATTTAGCTTATCACAGCCCTCTTTGTCGCTTTCACAGGTATCCACATTAGTCATGGCAGCGGTATTAATAACCGCAGTGGGGCAATACCTAATTATATTAAGCATTACCTCATCTTTGCTTGAAACATCCATTGATTGGTAGGTATATCCATACCCCTCTATTTCAGGGTAACGATTAGCCCCTCTTGAAGTAGCCACAAGTTGTGCATCTCTAACCTCAAGATAATAATCCAACAACTTTTGTCCCAACAACCCGTTGCTACCTGTTATTAAAACTCTACGCATACAAACAGTTTGTGCGTTTCTTTAATTAAACGCTTCTCCCCTAATTGCAAGTGGAATTACAATTATAGCTTTATTACTGTAATGTTTTATGCTTTTTTGTATACTTTATGATAATAGATATTCTTATCCCTTTTGTTAAAAGAGCATAAACATATCTTTAAGCCATTAATATATAGCTATTTAATAAGTTTTAATTGTTTTAGATAAAATCCCTTTTTTAGCAATTTCTATATTAAAAAAACATAAATACTGTATAAGAAGAGTGCCACATACAGCCTTTCCACATTTTAAAACAAAACAACTTTTCACCTCCTAATATATTTTACAATCACCCTAAAAAATGGGTGTTTTAACTGTGTTTTTTTAATACAAGATTGAATAAGTTTGAAGATACATTTATCAAACATTGCATTATTTGGTTAGCAAATAAGATATAAAGGGCATTGAGAAAAAACTTATAGTTTGGGAAAAACCTAATTGCAGCATCCCTATCAATTGCATCACACTTCTCACTGCCCTTTTTATTTCAAGCAAAAATCTGTTTTAAAGTCTACAAGCATAAATCAGCATTTTACAGTGCTAAATTGTATTTTTGCAAGTCCTTATGGTTACACTTACCGAAGAAGAAACAAATACAGTAGTTACAGGCAAAGCAAAACCTGCACGAAACTTATACATTGAGAGCTATGGCTGCGCTATGAATTTTAGCGATAGCGAGATTATTGCTTCTATATTAGAAAAAGACGGCTTTACTACTATTAACAGCGATAACGATGCCGATGTTATTTTTTTAAATACATGCGCCATTCGCGATAATGCCGAAAATAGAATTTGGACTAGGTTGCAAGATTTGAAACACCTGAAAAAGAAAAACCCCAATTTGGTGGTAGGTGTTTTGGGCTGCATGGCTGAAAGAATAAAAACCAAACTGCTTGACCAAGAAAAGTTGGTTGACATTGTAGTTGGGCCGGATGCTTACCGTGATTTACCTGCCCTACTAGAAAAAGTTGAAGATGGACACAAAGCAGTAAACGTATTGCTTTCTCGCGAGGAGACCTATGGCGAGATTACCCCCGTTCGCCTCAATACTAATGGCATAAATGCCTTTATATCTATTATGCGCGGGTGCGATAATATGTGTAGCTTTTGTGTTGTTCCGTTTACACGTGGAAGAGAACGTAGCCGCGATGCACACTCAATAGTTGCTGAGGCTACTGATTTGGTAAGTAAAGGCTACAAAGAAGTTACTTTATTAGGCCAAAATGTTGACTCGTATAAATGGACTAATCCTGAGGATGAAAACCAAAAAGTAAATTTTGCTCAGTTGCTAGAAATGGTAGCTCTTGTAAGCCCCGATTTACGTGTGCGTTTCTCCACCTCACACCCAAAAGATATTACCGACGAGGTAATACATACCATAGCCAAATACGAAAATATTTGCAACTACATACACCTGCCTATACAAAGCGGTAGCAGCCGTGTTTTAAACTTGATGAATCGTACGTACGACCGTGAGTGGTTTATGGAGCGTACCAATAAAATACGTGAGATAATACCCGAATGTGGTATAAGTACCGATGTGATAACAGGTTTTTGTACCGAAACTGAAGAAGACCACCAAGAAACGTTGAGTATTATGGAGTGGGCACAATTCGATTTTTCGTACATGTATTTTTATAGCGAACGCCCCGGCACACTTGCTGCACGTAAGTATGAAGACGATGTTCCGTTAGAAGTAAAAAAACGTCGCTTGCAAGAAGTAATAGACTTACAACACAAAATATCTAAAAAGAAAAACGCAACATACATAGGCAAAACATACAAGGTGCTGATTGAAGGAGAATCGAAAAAATCGGGCGACGATTATAAAGGCCGTAACGATCAAAATGTTACCGTTATATTCCCCAAAGGCAATGCACAACTGGGTCAATACGTTAATGTGCTTATAGAAAGTAGCACCACTACCAGCCTTATAGGCAAAATAGTGAACTAAATGAAGGTACAAGTCAAGCAAGTTATAGACGGTGTACTAGGTAGCTTTTTGGTTTTTCTAAACCTACTGCTTGCCCGCCCTTTAGGCTTATTGCTTAGGCGCGACCATACCTTGCGAAACGACCCTGATACCATTGTAGTTATTAAAATGTTGGGGTTGGGTAGCTTGTTATTGGCTAGTGATGCACTGCTATCACTAAAAAAACGTTACCCCAATGCCAAACTTATACTTATATGCGGCAAAGGTGTTGCGCCCGGTATTATACCCACTAAATTGTTTGATGAAGTTTGGAGTACCGATGATAAAAACATTTTTACACTTGCCAAAACATCAATAGCTATACTTACAAAAACATGGCGTTTAAAAAACCGTTGGGTGGTTGATTTTGAGGTATACTCAAAACTTACAACTATTTACTCACTTTGGACTTTTGCCCTTAATCGCTTTGGCTTTCAGTTGCAAAAAGTGCATTTCCGTAATTTTTTAAACACACACAACAGCTATTTCAATCAGTTTAGTTTAGTGCAGGATAACTATAAAAACCTTGTACGCAAAATGGGTGTTGATACTTTTTACGAGTTTACAATACCGGTAGAAAACGGCACAGGCAGAGAGTTTGAGGCCGATAAAAAATATATTGCTATAAACAATACTTGCAGCGACCTTAGTTATATGCGCAAAATGCCTTTAGATATTTTGCAGGCTGTTTGCCAACTGATTATTGAAAAAACACCCTACCATATAGCACTTACGGGCGCACCTAGCGACAAGGCCGAAAACGATGATTTTTTAACCAACTACATGGGCGGCAATAGCAAGGTAATAAATATTGCAGGGCAATATGGTTTGGCCGATTATTACCGCTTTTTGCATAACGAAAGTGTGTTGATGCTTACCGTAGATTCAGCACCATTATATATAGCATTAAAAACAGGTTTGCCCACCGTGTCGGTTTGGGGGCCTACCGATCCTGCCCACAGGTTTACACACGATATGTGGGATAGTCCACGGTTAAAGGTGCATTACCTCACCCCCCACTGCTCGCCCTGCTTGCATCATACCAAAATACTACCTTGCGGTGGCGATAATTTTTGCATGAAAAACATGCTGGCTACTGATTTATTTACAAAAATTGAAGGCGTAATTAGCCACCTGAAACATGAAGTGGGAGCAGCTTAACACCTACCGTTGGTACATATTTATATTTTGCTTTGCACTTATTGCTTGGCGAGCTTTTAACATAACTACTACTAATGGGCATGGTAGAGATAATGTATATGGCGACTCGTATAGCGATATAAATACACTATCGGCAGCACGCTACTTTCACGATTCAGGCTTTTTAAAAACTTATGGTTTGCCTATGCACCAATATAGTGGCGCAGGCGATACTTCAACCAACGTATATACACACTACCCTGCCCTGCCCGATATTTTAGCAGGCGTTTACGCTACAGTATTAAATACTGCAAAAGAACCTTTGTTGCGCATCTTCCCCATATTGCTGTCAATGCTTTGGTTTTTTCTTATTTATAGGGTATTAGATACTTTATTAAAAGATAAAACACAGGCTTTTATTGGAGGAAGTATTATAGTCCTCTCCAATTATTTTATAGCGTGGGGAGATAATTTGCATAAGCACGCCCTTGAAGAATTTTTTAAATGGCTGTATGTATACTGTATATACCGCTACTTTACTGTTGAGGAGCGCAAAAATATTTGGCTACTGGCCATGTGTATAGTATTTATACTGGCCGTTAATGTATCGTTTGAGCCTGCTACCTATTTGGCAGTAGTAAGCATAGGTTTTAGTCTTATATACAAACGTAAACTATTTACTGCTGCAACAATACTACCCGGCATAGCTGCTGTTGCAGGCTTCTTACTACACTTTTGGCAAGACATAGCCTATTGGGGAAGTTTTGATGTGGCTTTTGAAGATATGAAAGCCGCCTTTGTATTGCGAACCACTGGCGAAGAAACACAAGGTTTTACAGTTAGCGAAATTGGCGATAAAAGTTTTGGACTGCATCAACTTGCTTTTGAATGGTTTAACCGCATTGAACGTTATTTCCTTATCCCCGGTTGGGCATTATTACCCTTGGGAGCTTGGGGTATGCGCAATATGTATATACACCAGCGTAAGTTATTTTACATTACCCTTACTTTATTAATAGCCTCACTGTCGTGGAGTTTTGCTATGATGCACCATGCCTATGTACACATGTTTACCAGTAGGCAATGGGGTATACTTATAGGTGTGGTATGTGCCTATACTTTGCCTTTATATTTTATCGAGGTAAAAAAAGCATTTGCTACTAAAAACTACCTACACATTACCTTTCACTCACTGTTTATATTATATGTTGCTGCTATGGCACTAAGCCAGCAAGTATATGCCTTGTATTTGCAGCATGGTTTTGCCTACGGCTTGCTATAATGTTATGAATTTAGAAGCCTTTAAACAGGAAAGTGAAAAACAAAAAGAAAGCAACCGTGCTTTTTATAAACGGCTGAAACAAAAAAAGCCCAAAGACCTTGATGACCGTTTCCACAGCCAACACGAAGAAGTTTTTACGCATATTGATTGCTTGGAGTGTGCCAATTGTTGCAAAACTACCAGCCCGCTTTTTACTGATAGAGATATTGAACGTGTAGCAAAGGCTGTGCGTCTAAAACCTGCCGATTTTATTCGCCAATACCTAAAGGTGGATGAAGACGGCGACTATGTATTGCAATCATCGCCCTGCCCTTTTCTTGATGCTGATAATTATTGCTCAGTATATAAAGACCGCCCAACAGCCTGCCGAGAATATCCGCACACCAACCGCAAACGTATGGTGCAAATACTTGATATTACATATAATAATACCTTAGTGTGCCCTGCGGTACTTAGCATAACAGAGGAATTGAAAAAGGTATTTTAATTGCCTTGCAACCCTAATTAGTTTAGTTTCGTTTAGCTAATATGAAACGACTACCACTGTTTTTACTGTTTGTGTTATTTACTGTTTGTACACGGGCACAAACCAATCAAAATTGCATTAATCAAGAAATTAACGATAGCTATATAAGTAGCGACCCTTCTATTTTATACAGGCAAAATCAGTTTAATCTCGACGCAAAAAAACAAGAGGCAACAACGCTTCGCAAGTCGGGCACAGTACGTATCATTCCTGTTGTGTTTCATGTTATTTATAAAACGGGCGTTGGCAATATAAGCGATGCACAAATTGAAGATGCACTAGCTATTTTAAACGATAATTTTAGACGGCGAAATGCTAACGCAGCTAACACACGCAGCATTTTTGAAGGTGTGGCCGGTGATATGGAAATTGAGTTTCGTTTGGCTAGAAAAGACCCAAAGGGCAATTGCACCAATGGTATAGTGCGCCTATACGATGCCCAAGCCGATAATGGTAGCGATAGTATAAAACAACGTAGTGTTTGGCCTGCTGATAAATACCTTAATATTTGGGTAGTTGAACAAATAACACACCCTACATTTGGGCAAATAAAAGCTGTTGGCTACTCGCAATATCCTTGGATTAGTCGCCCATCAACCGATGGTATTACTATTATACATACAGGAGTGGGTAGTATAGGTACTGCAAATCTATTTTCTGCTGCCGACCTTACCCACGAGGCAGGACATTGGCTAGGTTGCTACCATACGTTTGAAAACGATTGTGCAGGTGGTGATATGGTTGATGATACTCCACCTTGCGCTGCAAACCGTTTCTCGATATTTGGTTGTGATACTTCAAAAAATACATGTTCAAACGATAGTCCCGACCTGCCCGATCAAATTGAAAATTATATGGACTATGCTACCAGTGCTTGCCAAAATATGTTTACCATTGGCCAAAAAGCCCGTATGGATGCTGCACTAACTACTTGGCGGTCTTTTATTACTACTTTACAAAACCTTGTTGCTACGGGAACTGACCAAGCAACTACCACTGCAAACTGCACACCCATAGCAGGGTTTCATGCAAAAGACAATCAAAATGCACTTTTGCAAACTGCTTGTATTAATGGCAAACCTATCCAGTTTATCGATGCTTCATACAATTACACAGGTGCAATAAGTTACCAATGGATTTTTGAGAATGGCACACCTGCTACCTCAAACCAACAAAACCCAACAGTACAATATCAAAATGTAGGCAAATACGATGTTACTTTAATTGTGAACAATGCCAATGGATACGATACACTTTATATGCCTGATTATATTGAAGTATTGCCCCAAGTAGCAGCACTAAAAGCCCCTTTTGTACAAGGTTTTGAATCGCCAAATTTTCCTGATAATGGCTGGCGTGTGGGCAGTAACTCGTTTACTAATTTTGCAGTAACAAATGTAGGGGGCGGTGCAATAATAAAAGACAATCCCAATGCACTGTTTATAGAAAACAGTAAACAATTGTCGTTCTCAAGTTTTGATTTGTATTCTCCTACAATAGATATATCAGGCATGAGTGCTCCTGTATTATCTTTTTACTATGCTTTTGCTACAAGACCAACAAATACGGCAGGGAACTATACTAATGATGCGTTAAAAATTTTCTATTCTGTTGATTGTGAACAAACATGGAGTGAACTTTGGGTTCGTAAAGGTAACCAACTTAGCACTTTGGGAGGTTCTACACCCGGTTCATCGTTACCATTTGTACCAGCCGATGCCTCAAAATGGAAACAAGTACTTATTGATATGCCCAACGGCATCACTCAATCTCAAAAACAAAATATTTCTTTCAAAATACAGTTTGTTAGTGAAGGTGGAAATAATTTTTATTTAGATGCCTTAAATATTGGTTTTCCTGCATCTACACAGCCTAATGAGATTATGAGTTCTGAAAATTTTGCTGTTTTCCCCAACCCTTCCAATGGGCAAGCTCAAATAAATATCGAACTGATTAGCAGTAGTGATATAAAATTATCAATATCTGATATTACGGGCAAAACAATCGCTACGCTTGCAAATGGTAGTTACCACAAAGGGCAGCATAGTTTTTATTTTGATGCTAAGAAAAACAGTATTGATGTGGGCGTTTATTTTATAAGGCTGCTTATTGACGGTAGAGAATACCACAAGAAAATAGTTTTAACTAATTGATAGTAAAGGCTTATCGTAAAAAATAAGAGGTATGAAATTTAAAAATTTACCTCCCATTACAACCCCTAATATAAAAATATCGTTTACTATGATGTATACTGCTTAATCCCTGTATCAAAGACTGTGTTAACTTTTTGGTGATATAGTTTTTTTGAATAGGTAAAAACTTCTATTATTGAAGTTTGATTGGGCTATATCCAAATTACACGAATAATAGCACACTAGTACATATGAAAAAACTTTTATTAACAGTGTTTATGGCCGGCCTTGCCGGTGCAGGTTTTGCACAAACTCCACAAAACCAATGTGCAACAGATGAGGTTTATCAAGAACAGATAAAACAAGACCCAACAATGCTTCAAAGGCAAAACCAGTTTGATATGGATGCCAAAAAGCAAGAAGCAACTAGTATTCGCAAAACAGGAACAGTTAGAATTATACCGGTAGTATTTCACATATTCCACACAGCTGGTAATGAAAATATTTCTGATGCTCAAATATTAGACGAAGTAGCCAACCTAAACCTTAACTTCCGCAGGAAAGGTGCAAAATCAACCCAAACACGCCCAATTTTTGAAGGTGTGGCCGGTGATATGGAAATTGAGTTTCGTTTAGCTCGTAAAGACCCACAAGGCAACTGTACTAACGGTATTGTCCGTGTGTATGACGAGGAAACTGAAAACGGTACTAACAACATTAAAATTAAAAGCGTTTGGCCTACCGACCGTTACCTAAACGTATGGGTAGTTGATAAAATTGTTAATTTTTCTAGCGGCTTACCAGGTATTGCTGGTTATGCACAATTTCCTTGGGCAGGTAGCTACAACACCGATGGTGTTATTATTCTTTCAAACCAAATTGGTTCAATAGGAACAAGTAACCAAGGTAATGCAACCACAGTAACGCACGAAATAGGTCACTGGTTAGGTTGTTTCCACCCTTTCCAAGATAGCTGCTCTGGTGGCGACCGTGTTGACGATACCCCTCCATGTGCAAACAATAGGACTACTATTTTAAGCTGTGACTATAACAGAAACACTTGTGCTAACGATAACCCTAATTTGCCAGACCAAATAGAAAACTATATGGACTATACGGTTGGTACTTGTCAAAATATGTTTACTATTGGTCAAAAAGCTCGTATGGATGCTTCTTTAGCCAACTGGAGACCATTACTTGCAACTTTAGAAAACCTTATAGCTACCGGTACAGACCAACCTAGTACCCCTGCAAATTGCCCTCCAATAGCTGATTTCTTTTCTATTGACAACCAACGTTCACGTAGCCAAGCTGCTTGCGCCGGTGGTTCATCAGTAGATTTCAGAGATAACTCATACAACTATGCGGGTACTATAAGCCGCCAATGGATATTTGAAGGCGGAACACCAGCTACATCAACCCTACAAAACCCTAATGTTTCGTATAGCCAAGCAGGTAAATACGATGTTACCTTAATTGTAAGCAACTCTTTCGGTTCAGATACTTTAGTAATGGAGGATTATATTGATGTTATTGCTGCCGAAGCACCTATTAAAGGCCCATACGTTCAAGATTTTGAGTTCCCTGTATTCCCTACTGATGGTTGGTATACTAACAGTACTACCTTTACCGATTTTGCTATTGCAGATGTTGGACAAGGAACTGTAATACAAGGTAATTCAAAAACATTACGCGCCTCTAATAATGGAAGTATCTCAGGTTCAAGATTTGATTTATTCTCACCTTCTTTAGATATTTCAGGTATAGGTAGCCCAGTAGTTTCTTTCTTCTATTCATTTGCTCAACGCCTATCAAGTGGTGCTTTAACAAATGATGGTTTAAGGGTTTACTACTCGGTAAATTGTGGTCAAACTTGGATACAAGCATGGGCACGTGCAGGTTCTCAGCTAAGTACTATAGGTACTACAACACCTACATCTACTCTTCCTTTCGTTCCTTCTAATGCTTCAAAATGGCGTCAAATAATTATTCCTCTACCTGGTACTATTTCGGCTACACAACGTCAAAACATACGTTTTAGATTCCAATTTATTAGCGGTGGTGGTAATAACTTCTACATTGATGCTATAAACTTTGGGTTCCCTGCTTCAGTAGAAAACGACTTTTATACTGATGATGCTAACTTTAATGTATTCCCTAACCCAACTAATGGAACTACAAACGTAGCCTTAAATCTTGTTGCTGATAGTGATGTAAAAGTTACTGTACAAGATATACTAGGACGTGAAGTAGCTGTATTAGCTGATGGAAAATACAGCCAAGGCACACAAGAGTTTAGCTTTGATGCTACCAAAAATGGTGCTGACGGTTTATACTTTGTGAAACTTGAAGTTAACGGTAATGTATATACCAAAAAACTAATGCTTACCAAATAAGCAATAATTCTTATACTAAAATAGCCCCTGCAAGTTTTTGCAGGGGCTATTTTATTTATAGCGGTTTGTAGCTTACTAACGTTTAAAATGCTTGTTTACTCCAAGCCTCAAAAAACTGCTTTTGCTCAGTTGTTGCTTCTTGATTTTTTAAGAGCTTGTAATGTGGGAAATAACTAGTTCCATCAGCATGAAGGGTAATAGTTCGTTCACCAAAAATAGATTTTAAAGTCAACTTTAACTCGTTTGCACTATTCTGAATTACCTCATCCAGTATAGTATCAGCTAATATAGGCTGCCCATTAACGGCTAGCAGTATATCGTTTAGCGCCACTCCCATTTTATCAGCGGGACTATTGGGGGCACAGTTACCGATTAATGTAGCCCCTTCAATATGTGTTACTTTAAAACCGTAACTATTTTCATACACGTGTGGAGATGGGGTTTCTTCTACCAGCAAGCCTAATTTTGTGAAAGTATCAGGCAGATACTTTTCAATATTGCCTTTACCCCAAATAATTTCTTTAAAATACACCCCCATATCTTCACCGCCTACTTCTTCTAGCACTTCTTGATAGTCTTTTTCGGTATAGCCTTTATTGTTAAGGTAATACCGTTGATACAATAGTCTCATTACTGTATCAAGATTATTTTCGTGGTTTGTAGCTGTACGTATTTTTACATCGGCAATTAATGCCCCAAGCATACCTTCTACATATATTGATACTTTACGAGCTGGTGCACCCGCTGTATAGCCGTCCAACCATGTATCAAACGATGATTCAGCTACAGAGTAATTGTACCTACCATCGTTTGTAAAATGCCTTTGTAGGTCTTTTGATATTTCTACACTGTATTCATCAAAATTTAATACCCCTGAGCGTAACAGCATATAATCGCCATAATAGGTAGTTACGCCTTCGTATACATAGCCTAATACGCTGTAATTTTCTTTGGCAAAATCATACGGCCACATTGCTGCAGGGCGTATTCGTTTTACATTCCAAAAATGGAATAACTCGTGCGAGCATATTGCCAACAAATCGTTTAGCTTTTCTTCTTTCTCAAACTCTTCTCCGGGTCCTAACACTATAACTGTGCTATACTTGTGCTCTACCCCATGCCTATGGCTATATGGCAATAGGTGTATAAGGTAATGGTACTCGCTAGCATCAAATTTGCCAAATATATTCACCTGTTCTTGGGTATATTGTTTTACCAAGCGGGTAAACCTTTCAATATCAAGTGTATTCTCACCGTTTACCCAAATGTGGTGTGTAACTGCATCTAACTCAAAACTGCTGTGTTGTAGGCTAGGAGATGCTATTAAGGGAGAGTCTGCCAACTGGTCAAAGTTTTCAGCCGTAAGTACTTTTCCGTTTTTAGGTAAAGCACAAGCTATTGTGAAACTATCGTCAACATTAAGTTGCAACGTACACTCTTCGTTTAGTTTAGTAGTTTCATACATTAAACAGTTTACTGGGTTCACATACAATAGTTGTGCATCGGTATAGGTAGAACCTGCATCAAGTGTGGCTGCAAAATACTGGTAACTAATTTTTACAGCAGTAGCACCCAAAGTTTGCACCTGCCATAAATCTTTGTTCACCTTCATGTAAGGCAATGAATTACCTTCTTCGTCGTGTACTATAAAATTGCGTACGTTTTTGGCAAAGTTGCCCAACTCGTACCTGCCGGGTCTCCACGCAGGCATTTGTATTTCAATTAGTTCGTTATCAATATTTTCAAAAAGGGTCTCAACAGTTATATAGCGCAAGTGGGGCTTTGTGTGGTGTATTGTATATTTCATGCTGTGCAAAGGTAATGGTAAAAAAAGAATAGCCCCACCTCCCGGCAGGGCTATTCATTACCAAACTAAGCACCGTTAGTGTTTAATTATCTTTAATATCCTCCAAAGGTTAAACCAAATGAAAAGGGGTTTAACTCAGGGCCTGTGTTTTCTCTAAATAAAGGGGTTATGACATAGTTGGCAAAAAGGTTAAGCTTTCCGTAGCCTACTTTTACATAAGCACCATAGCGAAAGTTATTCAGCAAAAAATCATCACGAAGTTTTGTTTTACGTTTACCTTCATCAAAACGTACTGTTTTGAAAAAACTGGTAAGTCTATATCCTGCATGCGCCCCAATAGTGATGTGGCCTCCTCGCTTTTTGTTAGGATTGAAATCGAAACGCAGAGCTACGGGAATGGTTAGGAAACGGGTGGTAAGTTTATTTCTGTCAAAACCTACTTGTTGGGGGTCGCGTTTATCGTAAGTAATAGAGTCTCCTCCTTCGTTAACTTTAAGATTTATGTTATTACTAAAGCGATAATCGTTGTTATCATAGTTTATACCGTATACTAAACCCACATGGTGTTTGTACAGGTTAATTTTTTGTTGAAATATACCTACGTTTACGTGTACAGAGCGCAATGGGTCAAGCTCAAGATTGCTTAATGATGATGGCAGTGAAGGGCTGCCTTTATACATTAGGCCATTTAAGCCTATATCTAAAGACCACCATTTGCTTTCTACATTTTTGTGTGTTGGTGTAGCTTTTGGGTCGTTTCCTTTACGTCTTCTTTCAATAAAATTACGGGCTTTAAAATCAAAATCGTAATCATCAACCATGTCTTCGCTAATACGAACTACTTTTTTGATGTTTCCATTTTTATCTTTTATTATAATCTCTACTAAATCGCCCGAGTCACTTTCAATAGTTTTTATCTCTACGGTTTCAAATTTTGATGAATCAACAGGGGGTGTATCAGCTGCCATCATCATATCCTGAAAAGCAGGTATTTTGTAAAGGCTCTCCATAAGCTTAGACCCTTCTTTAATTTCTATTATGGTTGTGGTTTCATTGGTGTGTATCGATACACCATTACCAATTACGGCATCAGTTTTACCTTGCCCAAAAACGCTAAGGGAAAGTAAGAGTATAAGCAGGGGTAGTATAAAATGTTTAGTCATAATTTGTAGTGTTAAAGTAATTATTGTTTTCAGTTTGATTTTTTTTAGCGGCGGGTATACAGTAGTCTACCCTCCCATTCGTATTTTTCTGTTTCTAGTGTTATAGCCCAATAGGTGCGTCCACCATTGGCCTCTTCTTTTTTGTTTATATCCACTTGTGGTTTCTGTACATAACCTACCAAAGTGCCCAATTGGTTGTTTATTTTATGTGTTGTACGTGCTAGCCATCCTCTTTCATCAGAGGCACTAGGGGTATAGGGAGTGTAAATACCGGTTTCTACTATGGTTTCTACAACAGGTATAGTGCTATTTGTTACTTTTATTGAGATGGTTTTAGCAGCCAATAGCTCATCACTAATAATCAGTTGCTTGGTGCTGTTCTCTTTCTTGGTTGTTTTTTGAAAAGAGTTTTTGCTTTGCTTTTGCAACACTTCTGTGGCCTTAGCTTGTTTGTTCTCTTTTGTAGCATTATCTTCTAAATAAGCTTCTCTTTCTTTAACAGTATTATTTGTTTGAGGTAGTAGTTCTCTGGTATTTTCAGGTGTTTGGACTATTATTTGTGTTGAACCGGTAGCCGTGAGCGTACTATCTGTAGTATTACTTGGCGAAATAAACCAAAACAACAATGCTATACTTGCAGCCACTGCTGCTGGCCATAGTATATAACCCAAAACTGGTTTCTTTGTAAGCGGTGTAGCTGTGCGTTTTAGCGATGCTTTGTTGGCATAAGCTACCTGTGGTGCAGGCAGTTTAGTACGTGCCAATTGCCTATACTCAGCCATTAAAGCTGCATCTTCGGCCATCATGGCTTCAAATTTTTCTCTTTCGCTATCGCTAAGGTCTCCCTCCAAATAGCCTAATAACAAAAGTTCTTTTTCACTAAATTCTTTCATATCAGCACCTCCGGATTTCCTATATATTGTTTTAATGTCAAACGGGCGCGGTATATATAAACTTTTACTTGTTCTAAACTTAGCCCTGCTATATCCGCTATTTCATCGTAGCTATACCCTTCATAATCACGTAGGGTAATAACGGTTCGTTGTTTTTCGGGCAAACGTTCTAGGGCTTTATTCAGTACTTCGTACAAACCACTATACTCTTGGTATTGTGCGGGTTTATCGTGGCTTTCTACATCCATTTGCACTGTTTTTTTACTTTGCCTTATCACATCTATCATATTGTTGTAGGCTACTTTAAACAGATAAGGTTTCACCTTTTCGTAAATCACCTCATCACGCTTTACCCACAGTTTTTCAAACGTATTCTGAATGATATTGTCGGCCTCAAACTCATCGCGAATATTCTTCACGATAAAGCGGTACAGGCCGTCAGCATATAATTCCACGCATTGGTTATATTGCTGTTCATTCATTGTTTGGAGGTAATACGGTAAAGAGGTAAAGAAAGTTACAGCTTTTTATAAAAAAGCTGTAACTAATTGATTTTTAAACAGAAAAAAGACTTAAAAAGCTGCGCTGATGCTAAGTTTAGCTATAATATTTTTTAAAGGTTGGCTATTGCTGTAGGGGCCGTAGCGATAAAATAAACCTACGCCATAACCTGCAAAGTTTATCTTATATATATTGTTTACTTGTATACCACTTTCATAAAAACCTTTGTTAGCAGCTTGCAGCGGATAATACCTATGCAAGCTAGGTTTGCTAATTTGGCTAAAAAATACATTGGTGATTAATAGTATTTGTGGTTTAAATTTTTTGTGTTTGTACAATAGACTACCAAAATCGTGGCGCATAAATACTGCCCCATAGCTATTTCCAAAAAACTCATTGTACCTCATAGTTTCAAAAGCAAATGGGGTAACTAGGCTTATATTTTTTGTGTTGTAACCTGCACGACCAAAGTACAAATCGGTATAAGGTGCATCCCCTTCAACATGTCCGCTTGAAAAACGCAAATGGGTATGCCCTAAGTTTCTGATACGAAATTTATAATCTGCTGAAATATCGGCACGAAAAAAATCAAATTGACCATTGGCTATATTTTTAAAGCTTTTGCTTATGTGGCCGTTTAGCACAAAACTTCTATCATTATTTATTGGCCTAAATGTACCAAACGACTGTACTAATTTCTCTCCCGGTGCCCAACGTAGGGTTAGAATTGCATTTGTAAACTTAAAATAATCTTGTTGTCCATCGCCGTAGCGGTATTGGGTGGTTACCTTTTTGTTTACTATTTCCATACCTCCATTAACGGTGATATAGCGCAGCAACCTAAAGTTAAGTGTTGCTTTACTTCGCTCAATCCTATCCATTACCGATACGTATATATCCCTTAACCGCTCAGGGTCGGCTAAATCATATTTTGTAAATTTTTGAACACCTGTTTCATCTACATCATTACTGTATGATGTATTAAGAGCCGATGTTTGGGTTTTATTTAGGTATAAAGACAGGTTGCTTCCATACTTACTATGCACATCTTTAAAACCATAAGCATAATACCCACCAATAGTAAAACGCTTACTGAGGCGGTTGTTTGTAGATACAGCCAGCCCTGCGCGCAAACCCTCAAAGTTGTTGAACTTAACAATCTCATCAACATGAATATTAACAAACCCAATGGGTATTTTACCTGTAGTAAGTATACGCAATAACTCAAGTTTGCGATCAAGATTTAGTTTCTTTCCAATACTGTCTATAAACGTATAGGTTAGTGAATCTTTTGCGTTTAGCGAGTCTTGCCTGTTTGCATTCCAAAAATCTTTACCCTTTTTCAAAGCATCGGGGGCAAACTCTAGCTCTACATTATCAAAATCTCTGCGTTTAAAATCGTTTTCTAAATCAATATCGTATAAAGTTGTTCTGGCTTTCCCTATAGGTGCAAAGCTGCGTGCATCTTCACCACTATCAGCCAATGAAACGGCAATGCTGCTAAAATAAAAATCGGAGGTAAAAAGAGTAGGGAAATAAATGTTTTCGCCCAGTTTGGTATAGTGTTGTACTACTTGTGTTTCAGTACCGTCTGCACCCGCTACCGATGCTGTGGCTTTCATCACAGCAAAGTTTTGTGTATTTATATACAGCAAGCCTGTAAGCCCTTCAAAATTTTTCCCTTTTTTGGGTTGATAATATATTACATAAGCCTGTTCGCCATTTTCATCGGCGGTATCTTGTAAAATAAATAAGTACTTTTTTGTGTTTCCTTGTGTTATCGGACTTAGATATTCTTTACCCAATACCTTTATATAATTACTATAAAATGAAAACGATTGCATTTCGGTAGCTAGTAAAACATACTCGGCTTTTTTAATACCCGAAATACGACTGGCCAATACTGTCTCTTTATAGCTACGTGGTTTTTTGTATTTTTTTTCGGTAACACTCTCCATCAAAAACAAATTCATTTTATTAAGAAGTGTATCTTCAAAACCATGTTCATGAGCATCTAAAATAGAATCACCAGGATTATTATATTTTTTTGGTGGCTTAGGTAAACTGTCAGCTCCACCTTTTTTGCTTGAAGCATCAATACCTACAGTAAACTTGTTATAGCTTTTATATTTAAAGGTAGCCAAATTTTCAGGGTCGTGCTTATCCCTATTATCCACTACTTTACGCATTATTACATCAGCAGGGTTTTCTCCGGGCATTACCGTTATTTCATCCAGCGACAGGGTAAGAGGTTTTAGCACCACCGCCAAGTCTTGGCTTGCTTTTACCACAATTTCCTTTCTTTCATAGCCAATAAAGCTAAACACCAACGTGGCTTCATTTTGTGGTAAATGGATAGAAAATTTACCCTTAACGTCGGTATACGTTCCTTGAGTGGTATTTTTTATATAAATATTTACATAAGGCAAGGGGCTTTTATCTTCACCGTCTTTCACTACACCACTAATGGTTATTTGTGCCTGAAGCAGGAAAGGAAAAAGGAATAAAACGGGAAGTAAAATCTTTTTCATAGTTTGTTATTTTACACGAAATAGGTTTTTAACATCCATAAACGGCTTTATAGATAGATAAATTGCTGTTTTTACTCGACTTTTGTTTTAAATGTTACTTTCAACAGCCAAAATAGTACAGTTTTTAAAGTTAGTTCGCTACCCTAACTTGCTTATTATGGCTGCTACACAAATTTTGTGTGCAGTTTGGCTACTGCCTTTAGGTGTTGACGGAAATTTGCAAAACATTGGGCTATGGCTAACTATTACAGCCACCCTATGTATAGGTGCCGGCGGATACATTATAAATGATATTTTTGATATGGAGGCCGATGCTATAAATAAACCGCACAAGGTTTTCATCAATCAAAACAATAAAAACCGCTTGGGGCTTATATATTACGGTGTAAGTGTAGCTGGCATAATATTGGGTTTGCTAGCCCACTGGATAGTAGCCTTGATATGTTTGGTAATGGTGGTATTGCTTTACTTTTATAGCTTTAAACATAAAAAAATAGTTTTTTGGGGCAACCTGTCAGTAGCTATAATGAGTGCAGCCGTGCTACTTGTAATAGTGCCTGTATTGCCCAACATACGCACCGATTTGGTACTAGTGTATGCGGCTTTTGCTTTTTTTACTACGCTGGTGCGAGAAGCAACGAAAGATATTGAAGATGTAGAGGGAGACAGAGGTGCAAACTACATAACCCTGCCCGTTGCCAAAGGTGTTGCTGTAGCCCAAAAGGTAGTACTTGCTGAAACAGTATTGCTATTATTGGGTATACTTGGCTTTGCTGCTTGGTGCTTAATACACCTAAAAATTTGGGCGTTTTTCTATCTAATAATACTAACGGCTATACCTACCGTAGGCCTGCTATTATTGGTGTATTGGGCGAAAGAAAAAGAACACTATGGGCAAGCAAGCCTATTGAGTAAACTTATTATGCTTTCGGGTATTATATCCATGTATTTTATACTATAAATGAAACTTATTTTAGCCTCACAATCGCCACGAAGACAACAACTACTGCACGATGCAGGTTTTGATTTTGAAGTGGTGAAAATAGATGTAGAAGAAACTTTTCCGCCCCACTTAAAAGCCCAAGAAATACCCATGTTTTTGGCTGAGAAAAAAGCCAACGGATATGCCGGTAGTTTGGAACACACCATTTTGCTAACTGCCGACACTACGGTTTGGGTAGACGATAAGGTGCTAAATAAACCTGCTGATTTTGATGAGGCTTTTGCCATGATAAAATCATTATCAAACAAAAAACATTATGTGTATACAGGCGTATGCCTGCGCACTGAAAATAAAACACATACTTTTTGTGGCAGTACTGAGGTGTATTTTAGTGAGATGAGGGATGATGATATTACCTACTATATAAACACTTATAAGCCTTACGACAAAGCAGGTGCTTACGGTATACAAGAGTGGATAGGCTATCGATTTGTAGAGAAAATAAATGGATGTTACAATAATGTAGTGGGCTTTCCCCTAGCACAATTTTGTGGCGAGTTGGATACATTTATAACTGAATAATAAAAGGCATGGCAGGTAACTCATTAGGTACACTATTTAAAATAACCACTTTTGGCGAATCTCATGGCGAAGCGGTAGGTGTGGTAATTGACGGATGTCCGCCTATGCTTTCGGTTGATATCGATTTTATTAATAAAGAAATGGCGCGCCGCCGCCCCGGGCAATCAGCACTTACCACACAGCGAAACGAGAGCGACCAAATAAACATACTAAGTGGTATGTTTGAAGGCAAAACTACGGGAGCACCTATTGCCATTATTATACCAAACAAAGACCAACGCAGCCAAGACTACGAGGCGATGAAAAACGTATACCGCCCCTCACACGCCGATTATACCTACGAAGCTAAATATGGTATTCGCGATTACCGTGGTGGCGGACGTTCATCAGCTCGTGCCACTGCAGCAGTTGTTGCGGCAGGTGCTATTGCCAAATTGCTATTGCAACAGCAAAATATTAGCATACAAGCCTACGTAAACCAAGTGGGCACAATAGAAGTTCCCCTTCCCTATTCTGAATTGGATTTATCAACCACAGAAAATAATATTGTACGCTGCCCTCACCAAAAAACAGCCGAACAAATGATTGCTTTGATTGAAGAAGCAAAAGCCGATGGAGATAGTTTGGGCGGTTGTATTACTTGTGTAGTAAAAGCTACCCCCGCAGGCTGGGGCGAACCTGTTTTTGATAAACTACAAGCCGACCTTGCCAAAGCTATGTTAACTATAAACGCAACCAAGGGTTTTGAATACGGCAGCGGCTTTGCAGGTACAAAACTAAAAGGCAGCCAACACAACGATAGTTTTATTAGTGCTAATGGTAAGGTAAGCACAAGCACCAACCATAGCGGAGGCATACAGGGCGGTATAAGTAACGGCATGGATATTTATTGTAAAATAGCTTTTAAGCCCACTGCCACCATAGCCCAAAAACAACAAACAATAAACAAAGAAGGAAGCGCCATAGATTTGGAAGCCAAAGGCCGACACGACCCTTGTGTTTTGCCTCGTGCAGTGCCTATTGTAGAGGCTATGGCTGCATTAGTATTGGCCGACCACTTGCTTAGAGCTAAAACTTTACAGTAAACAACAAGCTTAAAATCCATCAACATAGTGCTATCTTAAAAAAATAGCTATTTTTGGCCTCCATCATAACCAAGCAATACAAATGTTAAAAAAACTTCCATTACACACCCAAATACTTATAGGCTTAGTAATAGGCGTTGTTTGGGGTATACTAGCTGTAAACTTTGGCTGGGGCAAGCAAAACAATATGTATATAGCCCCTATTGGCGAAATATTTGTGAATTTGCTAAAACTAATTGCCATACCCATGATAATAGTATCGTTAGTGGTAGGTATTAGTAGCCTTAATGATGTAAGTAAACTTGGTCGTATTGGAGGTCGTACCATTGGTATATTCGTAACTACAACAGTAATAGCCATTACCATAGGGTTATCAGTTGCCTACATTTTTAAACCCGGTGATGCCATATCAGAACAAGATAAAACCACCCTTTTAGAATCGTATAAAGAAAAAGCTGAGGACAATAAAAACAATACCGATAAACTTAAAAAAGATAGTGAGGCAAAGCCTTTACAGCCACTAATAGATATTTTTCCTCAAAACCTTATAGAAGCAGCCAGCGACAACCGTAAAATGCTTTCTATGGTGATAATAGCCGTGATTTTTGGTATATCGATGGTACTTATACCTGCTGAAAAAACTAAACCACTGCTTGATGTTTTAAATGCCATAAATGATGTTGTACTAAAAATGGTTGATATTATTATGCTTATTGCCCCCATAGGGGTGTTTGCATTAATAAGTGGTGTAATTACCGACCTTGCAGGAGACGACCCTTCAAAAACAGTAGGCCTACTTGCTGCATTGGGCTTGTACACCCTTACTGTAATTGTAGGTTTGCTTATACACGGTGGTGTAGTGTATATGGCTATGGTAAAACTGTTTGCCAAACTAAGCCCTGTATGGTTTTTAAAGAAAATGCGCCCAGTGCAGCTATTGGCATTTAGTACCAGTAGCAGTAATGCTACTTTACCTTTAAATATTGAAAATGCCGAAGAACGCATTGGTATAAAAAGTGAAATAGCCAGTTTTGTGCTTCCGCTAGGTGCTACCATTAATATGGACGGTACTAGCCTATACCAAACCGTAGCGGCTGTTTTTATAGCACAGGTGTTTAATATCGACCTCACTTTTGCCGATTTACTTACTATAATACTCACGGCTACCCTTGCCTCAATTGGTTCAGCAGGCGTACCCGGTTCGGGAATGATAATGTTGGCCATAGTGCTTACCTCTGTAGGTATACCCGTTGAAGGTATAGCACTTATTATGGGACCTGATCGTATTTTAGATATGTGTCGCACAGCTGTTAATGTAACTGGCGATGCAACTGTAACTAGTATTATAGCCAAACAAGAAGGTAAACTAGTGCCTATTGAATAATTTTTTAGTAACCCCGCAAACATTATTCTTAAACACGTCGTCTAAATAAGTACATACCATAGGTAAAAACATACCTTTGGCAGATTTTGAATAAAACCCCTATTCACATTAATTTATATCCACAGATAGAGAATGAAAAAAGTTTTTTTAGGATTACTGATGGCTGGTGCATTTTTCACAGCCAATGCACAACAAAACCATGCACCTTGCCTTACAGACGAAGTAACACAAGAGTTTTTTAAAGATAATCCCGCACAAGCGGAACAACTGCAACAGCAATTTTACCAGCACTACGAGCAACAACTACAAAAAAATACACCCCTGCGCCGTAAAAGTGGCGCAAAACGTATTATACCTGTTGTTTTCCATGTGGTGCATCTTTATGGTGAAGAGAATATATCAAAAGCACAGATAGAAGACCAAGTGCGTATTTTAAACGAAGATTTTAATCGTTTAAACCCTGATAAATCTAAAACCCGTTCAATATTTGCAGGCGATGCAGCCGATTGTGAAATCGAGTTTCGTTTAGCAACTATCGACCCTAACGGAAATTGTACAGACGGTATTACCCGTTCATATTCTTCGCTTACTGTTGAAACTCGTGACGAAGTAAAATCAGTTATCCGTTGGGATAATACCAAATACCTAAATATATGGGTAGTAAAATCTATTCGCCCACTAACTGCCGACCAAACCGGTACTACATTGGGCTTTGCATACCTACCTTGGAGTTTGCCTAGCACCAATAGTGTTGACGGTATTGTAGTACGTGCTGATTATATAGGTACAATAGGCACTAGCGACGCCTCAAAAGCAGGCCGAACACTAACCCACGAAGTAGGTCACTACTTGGGTTTGCAACACCCTTTTAATAACGGTTGTGGAGGCTCAAGCTGCACATCAACAGGCGATAGAGTTTGTGATACTCCTCCTGTAGCAGAACCTTCATTCAACTGTCCGTTAGGTGCAAATACTTGCAGCAACGACAATCCTGATAGACTTGACCAAGTAGAAAACTTTATGGACTATGCCAATGGTAGCTGCCAAAATATGTTTACTTGGGGACAAAAAGCACTTATTGATATTGTTTTAAATGGAGCTTCTTACCGTCAAAAATTAGTATCAAATGCAAACCTTGTTGCTACTGGTACTGATTTAATTGTTACTCCAACTTGTGCCCCAAAAGCCGATTTCACCAACCAGTCTTTCACTATTTGTGCAGGAAATACTATTAAGTTTAGCGATTTATCATGGGGCGGGGCTGTAACTTCGCGTACATGGACTTTTGCAGGTGGTTTACCGGCTACATCAAGCGATGCTGAACCTACAATTACTTATAATACACCGGGTACATACGCCATAAATTTACAAGTTGGTAATGCCACTGGTAGTACCCAACTAAACCGTACCAATATGGTAGTTGTAATGCCGGCTGTATCAGCAACAAAAGCTCCACTTGTAGAAGGTTTTGAAAACGCCACTTTCCCTCCTCAAAACTGGGCGGTTAGTAACTCAAATTCTACAAAAAATTGGGAACGAACCACCGCAGCCAGCTCAGGAGGCAGTGCAGCCATTCGTGCCGTAATCAATACATCATCAACCAATGATGAAATAATGATGGTTACCCTACCCGCTGTTGATTTAACAACCATTGGTGCTACCGGATGTTATATGAACTTTAAAGTAGCTTATGCCGCAAGACCCGGCGTAGCAACAGAGCGCCTACGTATATCGTACTCTACCGATTGTGGCAACAACTGGATATTGCTTTCGCAACGTACGGGTAGTTTACTTACCTCGGCTGCCAACTTCTCAGGTGCATCATTTGTACCTGCTAACGAAAGCGAATGGAGATTAATATCTCTATCACTAAACAACATTACAGGAGCAAGCCGTAGTAATGTACAATTCCGTTTCGAAGCCTTAAGTAATGGCGGTAACTCTATATACTTAGATGATATTAATATTAGTGCAAACGTAACTTCAGTGCCTACATACAATAAACAAGAAATTGGTTTTGCATTATCACCCAACCCATCAACAGCAACAGCTAATCTTTCGTTTACTTTACCCGAAGCATCGCAAGTAGATGTAAAAGTTTACGACATTACCGGTAGGTTGGTTAAAGATTTTGGTGCCGAAAACAAAAATCAAGGTGTGCACAACTATACTATTAGCAAACTTGACAATAATTTAACTGACGGTATTTACTTTGTAAAAGTACTGATAAACAATGCCTTATATACCGATAAGTTAGTATTTTTAAAATAAGCTTATCTACATATAAGTTGTATTTTCAATTTTAAATTCTTTCTTTGGCGGCTGGTTGCAATAACAAGCCGCCATTTTTTTTAACAAATGACAAAAAACTTAGTAATAGTTGAGTCTCCTGCAAAAGCAAAAACCATTGAAGGTTTCTTAGGCAAAGATTATACAGTAAAATCATGCTTTGGCCACATACGCGATTTAGCCAAAGAGCACAACGGAGTACTGATAGATAAAAATTTTACGCCCATATACGAAGTGCCCGACGATAAGAAGCACGTAGTGGCCGAATTAAAGAAACTTGCAAAAGAAGCTGATATAGTTTGGTTAGCATCCGATGAGGATCGTGAGGGAGAAGCCATTTCATGGCATTTGGCCGAAGTGCTGAAACTGGACGAAAAACGCACACGTCGCATTGTTTTTCACGAGATTACAAAGCCTGCAATACTTAAGGCTATTGATAATCCGCGTAGCATAAACAAAAACCTTGTTGATGCACAGCAAGCCCGCCGTATACTAGACCGTATTGTTGGTTTTGAACTTTCGCCTGTATTATGGAAAAAAGTAAAACCCTCGCTATCAGCCGGACGAGTACAATCAGTATCAGTGCGTTTAATAGTTGAACGTGAACGTGAAATTGTAGACCACAAACCTACTTTTAATTATAGAGTAGTTGCCGAGTTTACCAATGGAGACGATAAAAAGGTTTTTAAAGCCGAATTGCCTGAACGATTTAATACCCGTGAAGAAGCTAACAAGTTTTTAGAAAGCTGCAAAAACGCCAACTTCACTGTAAACAATATAGAAACTCGCCCTACAAAGCGTAGCCCTGCTGCACCGTTTACCACAAGTACTTTGCAGCAAGAGGCCAGCCGTAAACTTGGTTTTAGTGTTTCGCAAACCATGCGTGTGGCACAAAACCTATACGAAGCTGGTTTGATAACCTATATGCGTACCGACTCGGTAAATCTTTCTGATTTAGCATTAGGAGCATCAAAAAAAGAGATTGAAACTGCTTACGGGTCAAATTTTGTACACACCCGTAAATACCAAACCAAAAGCAGTGGTGCACAAGAAGCCCACGAAGCCATACGCCCCACCTACTTCAACCGCCACACTATTGATGGTGATAGTGCCAACCGCAAGCTGTACGAGTTGATTTGGAAGCGTGCCATAGCCTCGCAAATGAGCGATGCCCAATTTGAAAAAACCACAGTACAAATAAATATCTCTACCACCAACCAAACTTTAGTGGCCGAAGGCGAAGTATTAAAATTTGAAGGCTTTTTAAAAGTTTACCTTGAAGGTACTGATGATGAGCACGACGAGGAAGAAGCAGGCACATTACCCGTTTTAAAAAATGGCGATGTTTTAAACTTATTGCAACTGGTAGCTACCCAAAGATTCTCGCGCCACGCTGCCCGCTATACAGAGGCTAGTTTGGTAAAAAAATTAGAAGAATTAGGCATTGGTCGTCCATCAACCTATGCACCTACCATATCAACCATACAAAAACGCGGCTATGTAGAAAAAGACGACCGCGATGGTGTAGAACGTAGTTTTGATGTGCTAACACTAGCCAACAACACTATTAAACAAGAAGTAAAAACTGAAATTACAGGGGCTGAACGTAAAAAACTATTCCCTAGTGATATAGGTATGCTTGTAAACGATTTTTTGGTTGAGCATTTTAATGCCATACTTGATTATCAGTTTACGGCTACAGTTGAAGAAGAGTTTGACAAAATAGCGCAAGGACTTGAAGAGTGGACTAAAATGCTAGGCACTTTTTATAAACCCTTTCATAAAACGGTAGAGCAAACCACTACAGAAAGTGAACGTGTTACAGGCGAGCGCCATTTGGGCACCGACCCTAAAAGCGGCAAACCTATTATTGTGCGTATGAGCCGTTTTGGTGCAGTAGCACAAATTGGAGATGGAAGTAACGACGAAAAACCTCAGTACGCCAACCTGCGTAAAGGGCAAATGCTGGAGAAAATAACCCTTGAAGATGCCCTTGAGTTGTTTAAACTTCCTCGCGTAACAGGTGAGTATGAAGACAAGGAAATGAAAGTAAATATTGGTCGTTTTGGCCCTTATGTATTGCACGATAACAAGTTTATATCAATACCTAAAGGAGAAGACCCTTATGAAATTACTGATAAAAGGTGTATTGAAATAATACTTGCCAAACGCAAAGCTGATGCCGAGAAACTGATAAAAGATTTCCCCACACACGAGATACAAATACTTAATGGACGTTGGGGGCCTTACATATCAAAGGCAAAAGAGAACTTTAAAATACCCAAAGACAAACAAGGCAACCCTAAGGCACTTACTATTGACGAAGTACTTGCTATTATTGATGCTGCACCCAAAACACCGGTAAAAGCAGCGGCCAATAAAAAGGCCACTGCCAAGCCTGCGGCAAAAGCACGTGGAAAAAAAGCAAGCCCTTCTGCTAAGAAAAAATCGAAATAAGGCTTTATTTGTGGCTGTATGATTACGGAAAGTGAACTAACAGCCATGCTTACCCTGCTTGACGACCCTGATGAAGAGGTTGTGAAAGCAGTGGAGGGGCATTTATTGTCGTTGGGAAACGATGCCGTACTCCTATTAGAAAAATTTTGGGATACTGATATTACTAACGAAACACAAACTAAGATTGAACAACTGATAAACAAACTTCAGTTCGAAAATCTTAAAAGTGAATTAGAAGAATGGAAAAACACCCCTTCAAAAGATCTTTTTGAGGGTGCGTATCTTATAACACGTTTCCAATTTCCTAATCTTGATAAGCAAGACCTTGAAAATAAGCTAAACAAAATTAAGCTTGATGCTTGGCTTGAATTGAAGTACGACCTTACTGCACTTGAAAAAGTGCGTATACTAAACCATATTTTTTATGATATAAATGGTTTTAGGGGAGACACAGCTACCTACCATTCGCCACAAAACTCGTTTATAAACGTCGTGCTGGACAGAAAGCAAGGCAACCCTATATCGCTAGCCATTATATATTCTATCATCGCACAGCGGCTTAACATCCCTATTTTTGGTGTAAACCTTCCGCAACACTTTGTTTTAGCATACATGGATAGCTACCCCGAGTTTCCGCTTGATTATAACGAAGAAGCTCCGCACTTAAAACCTGAACTGTTTAGCGATGTAATGTTTTACATTAACCCCTTTAATAAAGGTTTGGTGTTTAGCAAATATAATGTTGATGAGTTTTTGCGCCAATTGCGCTTAGAACCACTGGATAGCTATTTTTTACCCTGCTCTAACGTTGAGATTATTAAGCGTGTAATACGCAACCTTGTTACTGCCTTTACCCAAACGGAACAACGCGACAAGGTGCAACAACTGGCGGAACTGATGGAAATACTTGGTGGCAAAATAGAACTTGAGGACAACGATAATCTCCCTAGTGATTTTGGGGACGAGGAGTAAATCCTTGCTCCATGTTTGACAAATTTTAAAAATTTGTCAAACATTAACTCCAAAATTGAAAGAAAAAATTACTTTTTCTTATTATTTTTGATTCGAATCTATCCTTTATATGGCTTATTTAACATTTAATCATCTTAGTAGTAATGTAAAAACATTCTCTACCCCAAAAATTCTTAATGAAAGCATTAAAGCATCAAGCTATCTAGATAAAAGAGTTTTCCTTTCTTATCGACACAAGGATAGGAGTCATGTTGCAGGGGTTATTAAATTCTTAAAAGATGTTGGCATTAATATTTATATCGACTTTTTAGATGAAACCTTGGAAAATCAAACAAATGATAAAGTCGCCCAACAATTAAGAGATCGAATTAAAGAATCTGATAAGTTCATTTCTTTAGCAACTCCTAATAGTGGAGAGTCCAAGTGGATGCCTTGGGAACTTGGCTTGGGTGATAGAATTATTAATTATAAAAATGTGGCTATTCTACCACTATCAAATAATGAGAATATATGGTCAGATCAAGAGTATGGGAAAATTTATGGTAGAATAGAAAGTAAATATAGGCTCTCCATTTCTGATGAGAGCGATTGGAAAGTTATTTATCCTAATGGTACTAACATCGAACTGAAAGATTGGCTTAAACAATAGACATCCATAATATGGCGTATAGAAATAAAATTTACGTTGCTTTTGATGGTGATAAAGATATGTGGGCATATCGTTTCATGAAAGGCTGGAATTCATTAGAAAATATAGATTTTAATTTCCAAGATGCACACGATATAAAGGAACTAACAGATCGGGCACAAAATGAAGCCTATATTAAACGTATATTAAAGGAAAGACTACAAAACTCAAAAGTCTTCATTCTTTTACTAGGCGAGTCAACAAAAAATTTACGAAAATATGTTAAATGGGAAATCGAGCTCGCCATCGAATTAGAAATTCCAATAATTGTTGCCAACCTCAATAAGGTGAACGGTGAGGATAAAAATCGTTGTCCAAAAACCTTACAAAAGCATCTAGCAATACATGGCCCTTTTAAATTAGAATTCATTAAAGACTCAATAAATTATTTTTCTTCAAATGGATTTAAAAAAATAGAAAAATCAAAAGGTTTAGTCCCTCTTTTCTTTAATAAAAAATATGAATAAAGTATGCTTTGTAATAATGGGTTTTGGAAAAAAAACCGACTACAACACTGGTAAAACTTTTAACCTAGACCAAACATATAAAAATATTATACAGCCTGCTGTAACAACTGCTGGATATGAATGTGTAAGAGCTGACGAAATACAGGATTCAGGTATAATTGACAAAAGTATGTATGCTTTGCTAATACAAGCTGAACTTGTAATTGCTGATATCTCAACATATAACCCAAATGCTATTTATGAACTGGGAATTCGTCATGCTGTTAAACCGTTTTCAACAATAATTCTCAAAGAACGTGATGGAAAGATACCTTTTGATTTGGATCATACGAGGATCTTCCAATATAACCATCAAGGTGATGACATAGGAGTTGATGAAGCTAATAGGTGTCAAACAGAATTAGTTAAATTAATAAAAAAGATCACTAAACATCAACAAGTTGATAGCCCTTTATATGAATACTTAAAAGATGTTATTCCCCCGAAATTACCTGAAGAAGAATATATCGCTATAATAAAAGACTTAGCAGATAAGGAAAAACACATTTTTGCTATTACAGCAAACGCGTTGGAACAGATGAAATCTAATCAGTTCATTGAGGCCACTAATGGATGGGAAAAAGCTTCTGAGCTTCTTCCTAATGAGCCATATTTCATACAACAACAGGCTTTTTGTAAATATAAATCAAAATCTCCTTCTGAAAATACTGCCCTAGTTGATGCTTTAACTATAATCAGCGTATTGCAACCTGATGAAACAAATGATCCCGAAACATTAGGCATTACAGCGTCAATATATAAAAGACTATGGCTGTTAGAAAATGATGTTGAATACTTGAACAGAGCAATTGATTATTATGGTAAAGGCTTTAAGATTAGTGAAAATTACTATACTGGTGAAAATTATGCCTTATGTCTAAATTTTAAAGGTCAAATCGAACCCGATCAAGATGAAAAAACATACACAAAAGTTGAAGCTAAAAAAACACGTGAATCAATAATTAGTCATCTTGAAAGAGAACTTCAAGATGAGAACTTTAAACACCGAGTAGATAAAAAATGGGTGTTAGCAACTCTTTCCCAGTGTTATTTTGCTTTAGGAGATAAAAGTAAATCAGATGAGTTTGAAAAAATGTTTTTGGACGAAAATATCTTAGACTGGGAAAGCCAAACTTTTTCTGAAGCTAGAGAACAATTAGCTAAACTATTAGCCTCACAATAATAGGTCTTAACACAAATATTTCCCCACAATAGGCATACGGCGGCCACTACCAAAGGCTTTATTACTTACCCTTAGTATGGGCGGAGTTTGATGGCGTTTATACTCGTTCATATTCACCATACGCAATATACGCAGCACCAATGCTTCATCGTAGCCTTTAGCTATAATGGCATCAGGGCCTTGGCGTTCTTCAATATAGTGATATAGTACTTTATCCAATACGTCATAGTCGGGCAAGCTATCGCTGTCCTTTTGGTCGGGGCGAAGCTCTGCACTAGGGGCTTTATCAATAATATTTTGGGGTATAACCTCACCGTCTTTATTGATAAATCTGGCTAGGGCATACACCTGTGTTTTATACACATCACCAATTACACTAAGTCCGCCCGCCATATCCCCGTACAGTGTACCATAACCCACAGCCAACTCGCTTTTGTTGCTGGTATTTAGCAAAATATTGCCAAACTTATTGCTTATGGCCATAAGTATTACTCCACGGCTGCGGCTTTGTATGTTCTCTTCGGTAATATTAAACGGCATACCTTCAAACACACCTTTTAGGGTAGTATTAAAGGCATCGTAAGCCTGATTAATGGCAATAATATCGTAAGGATTGTTTAGATTTTTACTCAATAGCACGGCATCGCTTATACTGTGTTCGCTGCTATATTCTGATGGCATTAGTACAGCGCGTACATTTTCTGCACCCAAAGCGCGTGAGGCCAATGCCTGCACCACTGCCGAGTCTATACCTCCACTGCTGCCCAGTATTGCTTTTTTAAATCCTGATTTTTGAAAATAATCACGTATGCCCGTTATCAAAGCATCGTGCACCAATTCTATACGCTTGGTAGGCAAAAAGGTATGGTCTTCACCAATTTGTTCCAACACACCATTAACAAGGTTGTATAGTTTAAATTCTTCGTCAAAATAAGCCAACTCATCAATCACAGAAGCATTGGCATTTATAGCCATGCTGCCGCCATCAAAAATAAGTTCGGTTTGTGCGCCAACGTGGTTCACATACAGCAAAGGCAATCCGTATTTTTCTACATTTTGCACTAATACTTTTTTACGTGCCTCAATGTGCAATTGCCCAAAAGGTGATGCTGCAATATTTACCATCAATTGTGGTTTTTGTGGCATCAAAAAATCCATTGGAGAAATGGTATATAGTGTATCATCACCAATATTCCACAAATCTTCACAAATGGTAAGGGCTATTTCTATACCGTTTATATTAACTGTTTGAAACTGAGTATTGGGCTCAAAATAGCGGTATTCATCAAATACATCGTAGGTAGGCAGCAGGGTTTTATGTACAATATTTTGCACTTCTCCATTAGCCAATACGTAAGCGCTATTGTATAGGCGTTTACCCATTACCTCACTATTTTTGCTGGGAGCACCAACAATGGCTGCTATGCCAACACAGTGGGTAGCTATGGTATTAATATACTCTTGAGCAAGACGGATAAAATCGTTAAACTCAAGGAAATCTCGTGGCGGATATCCCGTGAGGCACAATTCAGAAAATATAACCAAATCCACTGCTTGTGTTTTGGCTTCCTCTATCCTATCAATAATTTTTTGGGCATTGCTACCAAAATTGCCCACGTGGTAGTTTAGCTGCGCTAAGGCTATCTTCATTCTATACAGTACTAAAAAGCGAAACCCCGCAGGGCGTTTGCCCTATGGGGTTTCAAAAATAGGTATAATAGTTGGGCTTAAAACATTACGCCAATGTTTAATGCCAAGTAGTTGTTAAATGCTTTGGTATTGTTGGCTCGCATTATATTTAGTAAGCCCGCATTGTAGCGTAAACCCGCAAAAAATACTGTGTTTTGCGATAAAGCATATTCCCAACCTGCACCTGCAATAATGGGTATACGCATAAAAAGCACATCATCTTCATTCACTACACTGCGTGAAGCTTCAAAATCAGCACGGTCTTCATTTATATTACGGTCGTCGCTGCCGCCTTGTGTATTAGTAAATACATTTTGGCTAATATCAGCTCTGCCTCTCCACAAAAGGTCAAGGGCAAAACCTGCTTCAAAATATACACGGTTATACCCAAACTCATCAGTGCGTAGGCGCACCAAAGCAGGTATTTCTATATAGCGGGTTTTGTAGGTATACTCAACATTACGGTAACTTATTCCGCTTTTATCATTGGGTACTAATGAATCGTAGCCAATTTTACCCCCCATTTGGGTAATATGTAGCCCTAAACCAAAACCAACATTGCGGTTAATATTTTTTTCTACAAACAAACCGCCTCCAATGCCCACACGTGAGCCTTTTGATGATATATTGCGGCTATCGGGGCTTATCCAACTAATCAATGGTGTAGCAGATACCGAAAAACGATATTCTTTTAGGGTAAAGGCTTCGGCTGAACCTGTGGTTATTGGTTCTATACGTGTATCTTGGGCTGCTGCTGCAAAGGCAATTGCTCCAAAAAAACATAGTAGAATAAGTTTTTTCATAATTTTGGCGTTTAAATAGGGTTTATGATTACAAAGTACTGGAAAAAATACACTTTACCAATGGTAATAGTATGCACGGTGTTAATAAGTGCAACGGGTTGCAAAGATAACCCCTTGAAAGTGAATGTTGATGATGTTGACGTAAGTATTAACTTTAAGCGTTTTGATAAAAGCATTTTTAATATTGATACTAACAATGTTGGTGCAGCTTTGGTTCAGTTAAAACAACAGTATCCTAATTTTTACCCTTCGTACTATAATCAGATTTTAATGCTAGACCATTATAACGATAGTAGTTTAGAGGCAAAAACATTTAAAGAGTTTCTTGCTTTTAAACCTACCGAAGAGCTTTTTGGTACAATAGAAAAAAAGTTTGACAACGTAGAGCCTTACAACAAAGAGATTACTACTGCTTTTAAACACTACAAGTACTATTTTCCTAACGATAGTTTGCCCAATATTATATACTTCCCGGGCATATTAAAATACGGTTGCATATACTACGGCGATAATATTGCTATTGGCTTGGATATGTATTTGGGTAAAGACTATCCGTATGAAAGCATTATGGATTTATCAAACTTTTTGATTGTGAAAATGCGCCCTGAATACATTACCCGCAATGTGGTGAATGCTATGGGCAACTACCGCTTTAATAAATTTAATACCGGTAAACGTTTTATTGACCAATTGATATATGAGGGCAAAATTGCATATTTTATTGATGCCATGATGCCCGATGCTGCTGATAGTATTAAACTAGCTTTTAGTGGTGGTGATGTAGAATGGTGCGAAAATAACGAGTGGCAAATGTGGCAACACATGGTTGACCCAAAACTAAAAGTTTTATACAATAACGACCCCGACGAAATAAACCGCTATTTTGAAGAAGGGCCGTTTACCAATGCTAATGGTGTTCCGCCTGAGTCGCCTGCACGATTTGTGGTATGGCTAGGCAGGCAAGTGGTGCGCCAATATATGGATAATAGCAAGGCGACTCTTGAACAATTGATGCAGGAAACCGACAGCGATAAAATTTTACGAGAGAGTAAGTATAAGCCTTAAACTAGATATGCTTAGCCTATATTTCTAATCTTTTCAAAATCAGCCCAAAAGCTGGGATAAGATTTTTGTACTACCTCCATATTCTCAATGGTTATTTGAGGAAACACAAAGCTAAACATGGTAAAGGCCATTGCCATGCGGTGGTCGTGGTAGGTTGCAAAGGTTATCGGTGCTGCAATCTCTTTTAATTGTGCATTGGGTGTTAACTGCCAATAATCACCCTTTTGGCTAAAGTCTACCCCTATTTTTCTTAATTCAGTAGCTAATGCCTCTGTTCTGTTGCTTTCTTTTATGGCAAGAGTTTCAAGCCCGTAAAATTTGGCAGGTATACCCATAGCCGCACACAAACAAACAAATGTGGGGGCTAAATCGGGGCTATTGCTAAAGTCTTGCTCAAAATTTGTGATAGAAGGCAATGATGATGTTAGTTGAACTCCGGCAGAGGTGTATGAAGTATTTACCCCAAAACCTTGCATCCAATTTGCCACCATACTATCACCCTGCAAACTATTTTGTTGCAAACCTTCTAAAGTAATAGTGCTGTCTTTTGCCAATGCGGCAAAAGCATACCAATACGCGGCTGCCGACCAATCACTTTCTACAACTAACGTTGTAGCAGTATATTTTGCTTGAGGAATACTGATTTTATTACCTTCAAACTGAGCATCTACTCCACATTGTTGCATCAAACCTGCTGTCATTTCTATATAGGGTTTCGATGCTATTTTACCCTCTAGTTCTATTTCCAATCCCCCATTAAGGTAAGGGGCTATTAATATTAATGCACTTATGTATTGACTACTTATACTAGCATCAATGGCTATATTACCACCATGCAATATTTTACCCTTGATAAGCAAAGGCGGAAAACCATCGTTAATTAAATACCTTATATCAGCCCCTAGTTCTCTTAATTTATCTACCAAAACAGCTATAGGGCGATGGTGCATTTTGCCTGAACCTTTTAGCACCCATTGGCCTTGCTGTGTAGTGAAATATGCCGTTAGAAAACGCATCACAGTACCCGCATCTTCACAATTTATTTCTTGTATAGGTTGGTTTATGTTTGACCGATGGCTGCCAAATATTTTTATTAATAACTGAGTATCGTTTGCAGTTGAAAGATTTTGAAGATTAAGCGCATTACCTGCCAGTGCATTAATAAGCAATAAACGGTTACTAATACTTTTTGATGCCGGTAATAAAACATTTACTTGCAATGCTTTAGCCTCTGTAATACCTTGTATTGAAATATTATTTTGCATACACCTATTGCACCTTGTAATTCAATTGAATGGTGAACAATCTTGGCGGAGATAAATCAGCGGGACGAGTCATAAAAATATTGTTCAGTAAATTATTAACAATAAAAGCAACCTTTAGTTTGGCATCTATAGCATAGTTAGTTCTTATATCAAATACAAAATTCCCTTTTTTTGTCTTTTCTCTCGCCTCGTTTATACCGGGTACAAAAGCAGCAAATAATGGGTCAGTAAAAAAACGGTCAACTGTTTGTATGTAGCTGTTGTACCTGCCACTAACACCTATTGTAATTTTTTTATATTCCACCTGTACATCCAGTTTTGCTAAATGGTTAAAGCGGTATTTTAATACATCTGAGTTAGTATCAGAACTACTTTTGTGATACGTAAGCGGGTTATTGTTTATATCATAGCCGTAAACATTATCAGGGTCGAGGCTTTTAGGATTCATATAGGTATACCCTCCAATAATATTCACTTGCATCTCTCCCATTTTTCCTTCACCCCCAATACTAATATCAATACCGTTAACCCTTGCCTTACCCACATTTACTGAGCTAAAACCTAAGCCCAACAAATTCTCGAACCCCAAGTTTGGCCCCCATTGGCCAAAGTTAAACTCCATCATTCGTTCATATTCCGTCCAAAAGCCTGCAATATCAGCAAACCCCATCCACTTGCCTATTTTAAAGCCTTGTTTTACAGCTATTTCGGCATTCCACCCTGTTTCTGATTTTAGGTTTTTATTGGGATATACTTGCAATGGCCCTGCCGATGTACGCACGTAACTTTCGACTATGCTAGGAAAGCGATAACCTTGCCCATACGATGCACGCAAAAATGTAGCCTTTGCAGCTTCGTAGTTTATACCCGCCCTAAATACGGGTTTCGACTCAAAGTAATCGTCCAACCTAAAATTTTCGTAGCGTGCGCCCACATTTGCAGTCAATTTTTTCCATTTCTTTTCTAACTGAAGAAAAGGCGCAAGGTTAGCATTTTGATGTATGCCCTGAAATAGTGGCGAATTTGACAACGTATAATTAGCAGCCACACCACCTACCAAACTCAATCCTATTTTTTCAAAATTGTGCTGTACTTGATATTCTATATAGTAGTAGTCTGATGTATTAGATTGGTCGTTGGCGGTATCGCCGTTATCAACATTGTTATCTAAATAAAAATACCTGCCGCGCAAGCTATGGCGGGTTTCACCCGTATAAAAAATGGCATACGGATCAATATTGAAACGGATGCTATTGGTAAGGTTAAAGCCTGAGTCGAGCTGTGTATATCCTAAAGCATAGCTTTCCCACAAAAGAAATGAGCCTGTAAAACTGCTCATAAAATTTCCGTTAATACCATACACCAAGTTTTTTACTTTTTTGGGAGTATAACGGGTATTGAAGCTAAAACGTCCGCGTTTTTCGGGGTCGCCCATTCTGTAACCGTCATCGTTTAAATAATTTACTGAAAATGTACCGTCAAACCTCCCCCACCGTTGCGAGTGAACCACGTTTGCCCCATTTTTAAACAGCGTACGTCCACCTTGCCATTTTAATCCCTCACTACGTGGATTATCGTATACACCGGTAAACAAATTAGCAGCAGTATAGGGTTTATCTTTTGGGCGAATAGTGCGAATATTAATTACTCCGTTTAATGCGGCAGAGCCATACAAAACCGATGAAGCTCCTTTTATTACCTCAACTTGGTCTATATTTTCAACAGGGATTAAACTCCATTGTGCCTGCGCTGCATCGCCTGATACCATAGGCATATCATCCAATAAAACTAAAACACGTGTACCTGCGCCATAGCTCCACCCACTACCGCCCCGTATACTGGCCTGCCCATCAATAAAACTAACACTGGGTATTTGGTCTATGCCTTCGTCAATATTTACATTGTTACGGTTTTGAAAAAGGTAAGGCTTTATCATTTCCATTGATACCGTAACATTTTTCAGTTTTTGCTCACCCTTTCCTGCAGTTACAACCACTTGGTCTATGTATAGCGAAGCATCTGAAAGTTGAACGTTTAAAACCAATTCGCCGTTTTTTATATCTACTGCATTTGCAGCGGGGTCATAGTTGTATACAAAATCTTGGTAGCCAATGTATTTAAACAATACTGTAGCTTTTTGCTTTGCATCAAGTGTTAGTGCATAAGCTCCCTCAATATTTGTAGTAGTGCCTTTTGTTTCTCCTATTCGCACAGTAACGCCATACAAAGCTTCTTTTGTTGCTCCATCTGTAACTTTTCCTTTTAAGGTGAAAGTTTGGGCGTACATCGAAAACGGCAGAAAAACCGTCCATAAGACTACTAAGACATATTGTTTTAACGAAACCGACATACTACTTTTGAATCTGGCAATTATACAAGTTTAGTTAACCGCCGCCTATTATGAAAAAAATTTACGTTGCTATTTTATTTACAGCCATTGCTTTTGGACTAAAAGCACAGTGTACGCCCGATAACTCACTAAATCAACCGGGGTATTATCCTGAACAATTAGATACTGCACAAATAGCACAAGCCTATAATATGGTGCTGCAATTGCGCATACCCGCCGACACTACAGTTACTTTTTTGGGACAAACCATTGTTGCCGATATCGACTCTATAAAATTGGTTTCTGTAAACGGAATGCCATCAGGCTTTACTTATGTGTGTAATGTTTCTAACTGTACGTTTGAACCTACGCAAACCTATTGTGCTGTAATTAGTGGCACTGCTACAGCCCAACAACAAGGTGTATACCCTTTAAAATTGGCTATTTTGGCTTATGCGCATGGAGTGATTTTTGGTTCTACAACTAATTTTCCTCCTCAACCTGATACTATAGACCGCTTTAGCTTGGTTGTGGGACAAGGCTCGGTAGGCATACAAACTGTTGAAGCGAATAAAAATTTTAAAATATTCCCTAACCCTGCCAATGACATATTGCGCATTTGGATTAACGGACAAGCGGGTGAAACGGTAAGCTATACCATTAGCGATATTACAGGCAAGGTTTACCGCCAAGAAACTGTTGCTCTTGAAAATGGTGAAGTGCTAATTGGCACTACTACTAAAGGATTGGCAAAAGGTATATACATTGTTCAGCTAAATACTGAAAATGGCATCTATGCTGAAAGATTGATGGTGGAGTAATTGGTGATTAGTTGCTGGTTATTAGTTATTAATAACCAGCAACTAAAATTGCCTACTCTATAAATTATTGTACCAAGCTAATGCTTCTTTAATCTCTTGCGGGGTGCAATAGTTATCAATAGTTGCGCTGCCTATTTCTTCTAATAAGGTAAAATTAATGCCTTGCACAGTATTTTTCTTATCGGCACCCATTAGCTTTATTAATTCATCCCAATGGGTATCGTCAAGTTTTGGTAGGGTATAAAGGTTTTTGAAACAACCAACAATAGTTTGTAATTCATCACTACCTAATCCGTTTTTTTGTGATAGATAGCTTTCGCACAATATGCCTATTGCAACTGCTTCGCCGTGCAATAATGTTTCTTCGCTGTTTTCTAAAAACCACGATTCGGCAGCATGACCAATGGTATGCCCAAAGTTTAGCAGCTTGCGTACCCCGTTTTCGTGTAGGTCTTCTTCTACAATTTCGTTTTTAATAGATACTGAAGTGGTTATTTGGTTTTTGAACCTACGTGGGTTAAACTCTTGCAGCTCTGCCCAATGGTCGGCATCGTATATAAGCGCGTGTTTCAGCATTTCGGCATAGCCTGCTTTGGTTTCACGCTCTGGCAAGGTCTTTAAAAATGGTGGGTGAATAAAAACACCCAAAGGTTCTTTAAACAAACCGATATAATTTTTCAGCCCTTTGTAGTCTACCCCCAGTTTACCGCCCACACTGGCATCAACCATGGCCAACAAACTGGTAGGTACATTAATAAAATATATACCGCGTTGAAAAACGGCGGCACAAAAACCACCCATATCTCCCATTACTCCGCCGCCAACGTTTATCAGCAGCGATTTACGGTTAGCTCCTCGTTCTATCAAAACATCAAATATGCTTTCGCAGGTTGTTAAATTTTTATTTTCCTCACCTGCATCAACAGTTATAGCTTCGTACTCAAACCCTTTTAATAAAGGCACACAATGTTGCGCTGTATTTTCATCAGCTAAAACAAATATGCCTTCAAAATCACGCGAGTTGACGAAGTTGGCCAAGTACTCCAACGCATTATCGCTTATTACTATATGTTCGTTTATTAGTTGCATATTGTTTTATTGATTGATTTGTTGATTTTAAGATTAACTGATTTTTGACCTAGTTCGAGAACCTCACTATGACAAAAATTAGTACCCCCTCTTTACAATTCCCCAGCCTATGTGTGCGCCTGTGTATTGGTCTACGGGGGCATTGTTTAGCAATTCTTCTATATGGGTATCAATTTCGGGAGTAAGTTGCACTTCTATGGCTTTACAGTTAGCTTCCACTTGTTCAGGACGTGATGCACCAATAATAAGCGATGTAACAGGAGGTTTGTTTAGTGCCCAAGCCAATGCCAATGCTGCTTGTGTGCAGTTTAAATCATCAGCTATTTTTTTAAGTTCGTCTTGCATATCAAAAAACTCATCCGTCATGCGTTTGCGGGGAAAATATGTACCTAAATCTTCACTACTCATACGCGAATCATCGGGCACATTATCACGGGTGTATTTACCTGTTAGTAAACCTTGCGCCAGTGGCGAGTAGCACACCAAGCCTAAACCGTCTTTGTGGCATACATCCATCACATCAACTTCAAGGCTGCGGTTTAGCATATTGTATACGGGTTGGTTGCTTATGGGTTTTCGCCATCCGTTTTTTTCGCAAATGCGCAGGGCATTTACTATTTGCACCGCACTCCACTGGCTCACTCCCCAATGCAGTATATAGCCGCGTTCTACCAAGTTGTGCATGGCGTAGCAGGTTTCTTCAAGCGGAGTATCTATATCGTAGCGGTGGCATTGGTATACATCTATATAGTCGGTACGCAAGCGCAATAAACTAGCCTCGCAGGCAGTGCGTATGTGGCGCATAGAAAGTCCCTGAGCCATCCAGTGGTTGCTCATTGGGCCAAAAACTTTGGTAGCTATTACAAACTCGCTACGGGTTTTACCGTGTAGCCATTCGCCCAGTACTTTTTCACTTTCACCCATATAGTACATATCGGCAGTATCGTAAAAATTGATACCGTTTTCTAGCCCTTTATTCAATATAGCAGTCATGTTTTGCCTATCGCCTTTTAGCTGAAAATTAAGCCACATGCCCATTCCTATTTCTGATATATATATGCCTGTATTGCCCAGTTGCCTGTATTTCATGTGTTTATCTTTTTAAGGTAGTAGTTTTCGCAGTAAGCAATTTAAGCACTTTAGCTATAAACAAAAAATGGCCTTTGCAGGCCATTATAAAATTATATGGTTTGAATATTAATTATTGTTTTGTCCATTCAATTTCTTCACTAAGGCAATCATCACGTTTTAAAGAAGTTTCAATTTGTGTCCTAAGACTTTCAATTGATTTTACGGCTTCTGTACCGCCGTCAAGTAAACCTACGTCATAAGTATACATTTTGCCATCACTAAATTTATAACAATACATAAAGTAACTGTTTTCGCCATTTGGCTGAGCATATACAAACGTTTTGCCGCCAATTTCAGTTACCCATCCCGTAAATTCATTGGTTTCAAGGCTATACATTGTACCTGTATTTTCTACAGTTATTGAATAGCTATTGGCAGATGCTTTTGTTATAATCACTTTACTAAATTCAGGGTCTTCCTTATTGGTTGTCCATGTACCTATAAGTTTTTTATCAATCTTTTCAGTACCTACATTTCCAGCAGGATAGTCTAAACCGATAGGACAGCCGCTAAGTAACACCATTACAGGCAGCAACATTATTAGTAGAAGTTTTGTAGTTTTCATCATGTAGGTTTATACATCAAATATCACCATAAGTAAATTATTTTTTCTGCGATTTTTTTTAACCCTCACGCCCCTATTTTTGCACCATGCAAAAGCGCACTAAAATACCTGTTTGGATAAAAACAATTTGGACACGTACTAAACCAATTGCTATTTTATTGATGCAACTGTTTTTGCTGTTTACCATAGTGTTTAGGGTAGTGCCTATACCTTTATCGCCATTAATGGTATTGCGTCCTTCGCCCATAAAAAAAGAGTGGGTATCGTATAAGAAGATTAACAAAAATGTGATGGTAGCAGCTATGACTGCCGAAGACCCTCACTTTGCAACCCACTGGGGCTTTGAGTTTGAGGCAATGGTAGATGCAGTTGAGGATAATATTGAGGGGAAAAAGAAACACCTACGCGGTGGTAGTACTATTAGCCAGCAAACGGCAAAAAATGTATTTCTTTTTCCTGGTAATGGTATTACACGTTATATACGCAAAGGGCTTGAGTTTCCCTTAACAGCTTGGTTGGAGTTGATGTGGAACAAACGCCGCATATTGGAGGTATACCTAAATATTATTGAAATGGGCGACGGTATTTATGGTATTGAGGCTGCCGCACAACATTATTACAAAACATCAGCAGCAAAACTAACCGCACAGCAAGCTGCATCAATAGTGGTTTGTTTTCCTAATCCTTTGAAAAGAAACCCATTGAAGCTAACACCCCGTTTGCAAAAAAGACGAAATAAATATGTGCGCTGGATGGCAGGCTTTAAGTTACCTGCCAATCTGCAACCCTAGAAACGTTGTTCCATTATTTTTATTAGGTAACGACCGTAACCGCTTTTCATAAGAGGTTGGGCAAGTTTTTCCAATTGCTCTTTATCTATAAAGCCCATACGGTAGGCTATTTCTTCGGGGCAACCTATTTTTAAGCCTTGCCTTTCTTCAATCACCTGCACAAATGTACCTGCTTGTATCAGCGAGTCAATTGTACCAGTATCCAGCCATGCAGTACCTCTATTCATAAGGGCAACTTTTAGGCGATTGCGTTGCAGGTATATTTTGTTAATATCGGTTATCTCCAATTCACCGCGTGGTGAAGGTTTTAGGCTACGGGCATAGGCCACCACTTCATTATCGTAGTAGTAAAGGCCGGGTACTGCGTAGTTTGATTTTGGTTTTTCGGGTTTTTCTTCAATGCTAAGCACATTCATATCCTCGTCAAAATCAACCACACCGTAACGCTCAGGATCGTTTACATGGTAAGCGAAAACTATACCGCCTTCTGGGTCGTTGCAGGCTTGCAGGGTGCGTGAAAAGCCTGAACCATAGAATATATTATCACCCAAAATAAGGGCTACTTTTTCTTTCCCTATAAAATCAGCACCTATGGTAAATGCTTGTGCAAGTCCTTTTGGTTCTGGTTGTTCAGCATAGCTGAACTCGCAACCAAATTGTTTACCATCGCCTAAAAGCTGACGAAAAAGAGGCAAATCGTGCGGGGTAGATATAATAAGTATTTCGCGTATGCCCGATAGCATAAGTGTGCTAAGGGGATAGTATATCATGGGTTTGTCGTACACGGGCATTAGCTGTTTGCTAACGGCAATTGTAAGTGGGTGCAAACGGGTACCCGAACCTCCTGCTAGTATTATACCTTTCATTTTACAATTATACTAAGTTTGGGCTGAATTGCCTTATAGTAAGGGGTTACTAATTTTTTGTTTGCCAGCGCGCGCTTCTCGCTCGTGCTAAACAATAGGGTAGCATCCGCCACCTGCTTAAATGTTTCATACATAATGTCTGCCGTACTCCTTCGACTTCATCCAGAAAAAACCACTTGTTACCCCGTCATGCCGACGCAGGTCGGGATCTCGTTGCCCAAAAAAGGTAAATACAGATTGAGATGCTGAATCAAGTTCAGCATGACTGCCCCACATTCCCCCAATAATGAAGATAAACAAAACTGTAAACCAAAAACGCAAAACTGTTTACAAATCTTCTGCCCTATCCACCAATTTAGGGTCTAGCTGTTTAGATACTTTTGCACCCAATTCGCGCAAGTTTTCAGCACGGCGTATAAGGTTTCCTCGTCCTTCATACAGTTTTTTCATGCTGTCTTCGTAAGCTCCCTGTGCCGATTTCATTTTTTTGCCCAAGTCTATCAGGTCTTCAGTAAAGTTCACAAACTTATCGTACAAATCACCGCCTTGCCTTGCTATCTCTAGCACGTTACGGTTTTGGTATTCCTGCTTCCAAATATTGGCTATGGTGCGCAATGTGGCAAGCAGGGTGCTGCTGGTTACTATCACAATATTTTGGTCGAAGGCATCATTAAAAATTTCCGAATCGCTTTGCACTGCTACTGCAAAGGCTGATTCTATGGGAATAAACAACAATACAAAATCGGGGGTATCAATCTCGTACAACTGGTGGTAGCGTTTCTCCCCCAGTTGTTTTATGTGCTCGCGTACCGATTTTATGTGTGCCTTTAGCCACGTTTGTTGCTCTTCTTGCGTATTGGCCGATGAATACCTTTCGTAGGCTGTTAACGATACTTTTGAATCGACAATTATATTTTTATTATCGGGCAGTTTTATAATAACGTCGGGCTGTTGGCGGCGGCCTTCATCGTTTACAAAACTTTCTTGCACGCTATACTCTTGCCCTTTCGTAAGTCCGCTTTTCTCCAACACTTTCTCTAAAATCAACTCGCCCCAGTTACCCTGTGTTTTGCTTTCGCCTTTCAGGGCTTTTGTTAGTCGGTTGGCATCTTCACGCATCCCTTGGTTCAGTTCGGTTAGTCCGCGTATTTGTTCGGCTAGTCGGCTTTGCTCTTTGCTGTTTTCAAGGTGGGTATCTTCTACCTTTTTCTTAAACTCGTCCATTTTTTCCTTCAACGGGTTTAGCACTATATCTAAACTATCACGGTTTTGGCGGACAAATTTTTCGCTTTTCTCTTCAAATATTCTATTGGCGAGGTTTTCAAACTCTTTTGACAGTCGTTGCTGCAAGGCTTCAACCTCTTGCTTCTGTTCGGTAAGTTTTTGCTCAAGGTTTTGCAGTTGGTTGGCCAATCGGCTATTATCAGCCGTTAGGTTCAGGCTTTGTTTTTGGGCTTCATCAAACTGGGTTTTAGCATCAAATAAAGTAGCTTGTAGCGAGTTGGCTTTCTCTTCCAATCCTGCCTTTTCAGCAGTAATGCGCGATATTTCTTGCCCACGCATATCAAAATCGCTTCGGGGAACCATTTGGGCTATTTTGTTTTTACCTAAAAGCCATCCAATAAAAGCTCCTGCTACTAATCCCACCACTACAAACAGTATTTCCATATTTTTGCCGCTTAATTGTTTATTACACCAATGCTTATCAAAGGGCAATATTCGTACTAATTTTGGACTTTTTATGCTGAAAACACCCACAAAACCCACTCGTGCTATTACCCTAAAAGGTAGACTGTTGGCTCGTTTTGTGTGGTTACTACTACTTTGCGTACATTTTTTTAAGTGGAAAAAATGGCAATACCCTCCTGTGGGTTTTCATGATGATCCTTTGCATTTTAAACCTAAAGACATTCTGTTTTTTGCTTATAAATACTACTTCCGCACGTTGGAAAAGGCTGAAAAAAACTCAGGGATTGAAGAGTATTTTAATACACAAAACTTTTCTTTTCCCGAAAAACCTTTGGGTGCAACTACGATTACACTGAGTGCGGGCGGCGATTTAATGCCCTACGAATGGATAAACCCTGATAGCACAAAACACTTGTGGGACGAGGTGGGCGACTTTTTTTTTAACAGTGATATTGTTTTTGCCAATCTTGAAACACCTGTTGTAGCATCTGAAAAAGCATCGCTAACACCCGAAGTGATGCTAAACGATATGTATTTTAATGGCTCGGAAGAGTTGTATACCATTTTTAGCGGAAACAGAAAATACAAGGGCTATGATGTACTAAGCACTGCCAACAACCACATGTTGGATATGGGCGAAAAGGGATTAAAAACCAATTTAGACTTTTTAAAAGGAAAAGCCCTTGCCGTAGGCTCTGCCTACGATAAAAAGGGACAAGACGATTTCCCAATAGTTGAACGGGATGGAATACAAGTAGCTTTTTTGGCCTATACATACAGCCTTAATAAACTACAACCTATTGAAGGCAAAGAATACCTTACCAACTACTTGCCTCTAAACCAAGACGAATGCGATATTGGTTTGATTATACATCATACTAAATTGGCAAAACAACGCGGGGCTGATATGGTGGTATGCTCACTGCATTGCGGTTGTGCCTACCAAGCCTATCCTGCAAATCACACGGTTGATTTATACCATCGTGTTTTTGATGAGGCTGGTGTTGATGTAATTTTGGGACATCATCCGCACAACCCGCAACCTATGGAGCAATACCCGTTTACCGACCCTTTTACAGGTGAGGATAAACTGGGTTTTGCCATATACTCGCTAGGTGATTTTATAGCCTACGACTTAAATATTTTTTGCCGTATGCCCTTGCTGCTAAAGTTTGAAATAACCAAAACAAACGAGCATACTTTTGTATCGGGCTTGCAGATTTTGCCCGCCTACCTTGCCGGTAAAAAAACTGTACGGGGTATGGATGTAAGGCTTCTAAACCTTGATAAAATTGCCACCGAAAAGTATTCGCATCCGTTTTTGGATAAAGCATTAATAAAAGAAGCTACAACCCTACATAGCTTTTTACAAAACCACATTATGTTACCGCAACACGAAATATGGTTGAAACATTAAAATTTAAGTGTATAATTCTTTATTTTGCGGCTCATTTTAAAACTTAATTACACAGAGCCAATTTTATTATACACCACACAGTTATGGAAGAAGTAAAAACTATACTTGACGAAACTAAAAACAGCATGGATAAATGTATTCAACACACTGAGGTTGAATTTGCAAATATTAGGGCAGGAAAAGCTAGCCCCAGCATGCTTGATGGACTAAGTATAGACTACTACGGAGCAATGACTCCAGTATCTCAAGCCGCAAATATTACCACTCCCGATGCTCGTACTATAGTAATACAACCTTGGGATAAAGGGTTGATTGGTGCTATTGAAAAGGCAATTATAGACTCAAACCTTGGGCTAAACCCACAAAACGATGGTATAATGGTTCGCCTAAATATTCCACCGCTTACTGAAGACAGGCGTAAGGGTTTGGTAAAAACAGTAAAAGCTGAAGGTGAAAACGCTAAAGTTACCATACGCAACATACGCAAAGACGGTAACGAACGCATTAAAAAAGCACAAAAAGACGGACTTGCCGAAGATTTGGCAAAAGACGGAGAAGCAAAGGTGCAAGTGCTTACTGACCAGTACATTAAGAAAATTGATGAGCTGCTAGTAATAAAAGAAAAAGAAATAATGACTGTTTAAGCCTTTGCAAAAAATACTTAAAAAAATAATATCCCTTAAAACGCTGAAATATGTAGTTATTACAATTTCAGCGTTTTTGGTTTTGAGCATTGTAGCATACTTTGCCCTACGAAACTATGTTTTGCAAAAAGCCTTGCAAAAAGTGAAGGGCAAGGTTGAAAACAGTACTCACCTAAGCTTTGCAGTTGGTAACGCTCAATTTAAGGGATTAAATACGGTTCAGCTTACCCAAATAAGCCTTGTTCCACAGGATAAAGACACTCTTTTTACTACAGATAGTGTACAAGTATCAATAAAATTACTACCCATTGTTTTGGGTAAAATACGCCTTAGTAAACTACAAGTGGCCAACACCCATGTGTATTTGCGAAAAGACAGTCTGCAAACCAATTTTAGAGGACTGCTAAAACCCCGAAAAAAAGCAGAAAGGGAAGAAAATACAGACAAGGATGTATCAAAAAGTACTTTTGAGGCTATAAAAACTCTTTTGCGTTACTTGCCGGATGAGGTAGATGTAAAAAATGCCCGCCTTAGCTTAAAGTATAATGATAGCCTGCGCTACATTACCCTAAAAAAACTGGATTGGGACAATAGCAAATTTACGGCACTGATAGAGCCGCAAAAAGAATTTGGACAAAGCAATTGGACTGCTGACGGCTTTTTTGATAAACATGATATTAAAGGGGAGCTAAACCTGTCAAGTTCAGAAGGAATTGATATTTATCTAGCCTCATTGTTTAATTCGGGTTTAGGGTTTAAAAAGCTGCACCTGCAAATAGATCAACTGGATTATAAAAACAAAACCCTTGTGTTTGATGCCAAGGGAAATATTGATAGCCTGCATATATATAACGAACGCCTTGCGCTTGATACGGTACGTGTGGCCAAAACCGGCGGCAACTTTGCCCTGCAAATAAACCGCAATTTTGTGGTGCTCGATTCTTCATCAACCTTTAGCATAAACGATATACATCTTAGTGCATTTGCCCAGTACCCTTTGGGTAAAGAAAAACAATATGCCCTTGCACTAAATATGCCCAGCACCAATGCGCAAAACTTTTTCAACTCGCTGCCACAAGGTATGTTTAGAAAGTTTGACGGTATAGAGGTAAAAGGTAATTTATCGTACAGGCTTAATTGCGTTATGGATGGGGCAATGCCTGATAGCTTACAGTTTACATCTGAGCTTAAAAAAGAAGATTTTGAAATTATAAAATTTGGTGCTGAAAACTTTGCTCGCATTAACGGTGCTTTTACCCATACCGTTTACGAAGGTGGCAAACCAATACGTAGTTTTGTGGTAGGAGAAGACAATCCCTTTTTTACACATAGCGAAGAAGTAAGTCCATTTTTTAAAAATGCGTTACTGGTAAACGAAGACCCTTCGTTTTTCTACCATCACGGTTTCATACCGCAATCGTTTAGAGATGCTATTGTGGCGGTATACAAAGCAGGTTTTAAGTTTGTACGCGGAGGCAGCACCATAAGTATGCAGTTGGTTAAAAATGTGTATTTAGAACGCCGCAAAACCATTGCCCGAAAGGCAGAAGAAGCCCTTATTGTTTGGTTGATTGAAAACAACCGCATTAGTAGTAAAGAACGTATGTTTGAGGTATACGTAAATATTATTGAGCTTGCACCGGGTGTGTATGGAATTGGTGAAGGTGCTCAGTTTTATTTTAATAAACGTCCTGCCGACTTATCACTTGCAGAAGGTATATACCTATCAAACATTATACCCCGACCAAAAGCCTATAAATATGGGTTTGAAAAAGACGGAAGCATGAAACACTGGCTGCAAGAAAAAGCCAATTTGGTAGTACGTCGTATGGTACAGCGTGAGTGGTTGCCTGCTGATGACACTATTGGTTTTAGTCCACAAGTAGTGCTAAAAGGGGCTGCAAAAAACTTTATCATTCCTGATAGTGTATCTATAGAACCTATTGATACCCTTGTTGGTGATTTAAAGCTTTTTGAAGATTAGTATTTTATTTATTATCACTTTTATTCTTCTAAAAATCGACCTTTGCCGTCGGTTTGCAAAACATGAAAACATATCTGCTATTGGCATTGCTATGCTTTGGTATACCTTGTATGGCACAAGAAATAGTAGTAGATTCATCTTTGCAAAACACACCTCCTGCCCTACCATTAACCTACGACACTAATTATTTACACAAATTTGGCGATGTAATAGCCATTGAGCCTTGGATATCCGCGCCTTCATTTTCATTCAAACTTGAACCAAAATCAGACAGTTTAGCAGTAAAAGGAAACGACTACCAACCTCACTTACGAGATGTAATTGGATTTGATATCAGTTATCGTGCCCTTACCGTCTCCATTGGCTTTAAAGGCCGAGTTGTTGAAGAGGACGATAAGGTATACGGCAAAACCAACTATTCAATTATTAAAATTAGGCTAAATAGTAAACCTTTTGTTTACGAGTTTTACCACAATACTTTTAATGGCTTTGCTGATTACAACACATCAGCATACGATAGTAGCCGCCCACAAATAACACCTTTAATAAAACGCCGCGATATAGCAGTGCAATACACCAAACTAAAAGCTATTTACATTTTCAGCAAAAAAAAGTTTTCGTACGGTGCTGCATATAGTTTTACCGAACGGCAAAAAAAGACTAAGGCCACAGCTTTGGCAGTTGCCCATATATACCGTATGAGCACAGGTGCAGATTCGGCTTTTTTTAATCACGGGCAACAAGGCTTATTTAATAAATACGATAGTCTTAAGCATTTGCGAGTGTATTCAGTAGGATTAGGCCCGGGTTTCGCTGTTACTTTTGTAAAAAAGAAATGGTTTTTTTCTATCGGAGCATATATAATGGGCGATTTGCAATACCATACAGCACACAATACCCATAACGGGCTTATTAGCCAAGGTTGGAGGGGAGCTTTATTTGGTGATGTTTTTGTTTCGGGAGGGTATAACGGCAATACATTTTATGCCGGTTTTGTGGCTCGGGGCGATCGTAATTTTGTGTCACTTCCCAATGTAAATGCGTCAACCTCATTTTATAATACTGTATTTAGCATAGGTTTTAGGTTCAATCCGCCCCAAGTAGTACCAAAGCTTTATGCTGCTAGCCCGCTTAGTTATTTGTAGCTCTGTATTGCCCAAAAATAAAGCCTGTATTATGCATAATACAGGCTTTATCAAAAAATATAAATAGGCTATACAAAAACTACATAGCTTTTGCTTGCACTACTTTTGCATTTTCATCCAACTGGTATACAATAGGTCGTGCAGTACCTAATTCTTTCTTCAAAATCTCATCAGGTGTAAGGTTTTCTAAATACATAATCAAAGCACGTAAGCTATTACCATGCGCTGAAATTATAATGTTTTTACCTTGCTTCAATAAAGGCTCAATATTCTCTTTGTAATAAGGTAATACTCTCTCGGCAGTATCCTTAAGGCTTTCGCCGTTTGGAGGTGGTATATCAAAACTTCTACGCCAAATATGCACTTGCTCATCACCATATTTTTTTGCAGTTTCAGCCTTGTCAAGCCCTTGCAAATCACCATACATACGCTCATTCAACGCTTCGTTTTTGGTAACGGGTATATCCGTTTGCCCGCTAATTTCTAAAATGGCATTTAAAGTTTTTTGCGCACGTTGCAAACCCGATGTAAAAGCCTCATCAAACTTATACATTTTAAGTATTTCACCTGCCTGCTTGGCTTCCTCAATACCTTTGGGTGAAAGTTCAACATCAACCCAACCCGTGAAACGGTTTTCTAAATTCCATTGCGATTGTCCGTGCCTAATAATTACTAATTGTGCCATTGTTAAAAATTTGATGCAAATATAGGCGTATTGCCTTTTTTTAAAACCTGTAAATGCAATATGTGCCTGCAACCTAAACAAAACCAGTGTAAATAGCCTATAAACACAAGGCCACAATACTATACACCCATACTATTTCCGTTTATAAAGATAGACCGTCTTTTATTACTTTTGCCATGGCTTATTGTATACACATGACAAACGAAGAAATAAAAGAAAAAACAAACCCCATTTTTCGCAAGGTTTTTAGCGACGATAGTATAGAAATACACAATGAAATGACGGCAAAGGATGTTGAACGTTGGGACTCGCTAAACCACCTTACCCTTATATCTTCGGTTGAAGAAGCCTTTGGCATAAAGTTTAAACTGAAAGAACTAATAAGCATGAAAAATGTAGGTGATTTACTTCGCCTAATAGAAGCCAAAACCAACGGCTAATACAGTACAATGAATAAAATTTGGCAATCGGTAGCTATACTTTTCACACTCAATGCAGCTCTATTGGGCTTTGCTTTTGTGTATGAAAATACCTTTGCTGCTTGGGATAACGAGGCCAATACCAAAGACGGACGTTTTCGTTTTATTACCCTTAGCCAAATACTTACACCCGATACCCTTTCCATCAATAAAAATGCTGAACAGATAGCGGAGGACTTACTAAAAAGTGACACGCTTACGATTGTGAAGATGGAGAAAAAGGGCAAAATTGATTCTGCATTCTTAGATAAGCCCGGTGATACAACAGCACTAGCTAACCTAATTGTAAACCCTGAAGCATTAGACGATTTTTTTGCTGCCCTGATACAAGAAAAAGACAATGCATTGGTACGTGTAGCCCATTACGGAGACTCGCAGCTTGAGGGCGATAGGGTGACGGTGCATATACGCAGAAACCTGCAAGCCAAATTTGGAGGTGGTGGTTTGGGTTATGTACCTTTTGATGATGTGGCCAGCAACTCAAACTATACCCGCACCAACTCAGGCAAGTGGTGGCGGTACAATGTGTTTAATATGCGCCGCAAAAACAATAGCTACTATGGACTAAGCGGCAGTGTGTTTAGGTTTGCTAAAGGCAGTAATACTCCCGATAGCGCAAAGGCTTCAAAAAGCATAAAAATTATTAAACCTGATAGCACTATAAAGTTAAAAAAAGATACTGTAAAGCTAATTGCCAAAGCCGACACGGTTAAAAAAACCAAAAAAGACACCAATAGTGCCAAAACAGCTAAAGCATTACCTCAAAACGGGGTACTAAAAAATGCTTCGGTTACATATAGATTAGCTAAATGGGTTAATTACGAGCGTGTATCGTTGATGTATGGACAGGCGAAAGAAAGTTTTGGGGTTAAATGTTTTACTTTAGATAACCAGTTGATATATACCGATAGTATAGCACCACTAATGGGTTTTGCCAACAAAAAACTAAACATCCCCGCAGGGTTAAAAGGTTTTAAACTAGAGTTTACCGGCACTACCAGCCCCGATTTGTATGGGCTTCAAATTGATGATACTACAGGTATTATTGTAGATAACTATGCCATACGCGGCCACAGTGGCGATGGCCTTTTTAGAATAAACGACCAATATTTGGCGCAGCAATTGCAAGGTACTAATACAAAGCTTATTATATTTCAGTACGGAGCAAATATGTTGCCCTACTTAGAAAGCGATAAAGAATGTAAATATTACGAAGACGCTTTTTATCGTTTATTTAAGAAATTTAAAAAAGCTGCCCCAAATGCTGCTATATTAGTAATAGGTAATGGCGATATGGGTTTTGTAAAAGAAGGTGAAGAAAAATCGTATCCTTTTGTACGCTGCCTTAGCAATGTACAAAAAAATGCTGCAACACGTGCCGGATGCTCTTTTTGGAGTTTACTGGATGCAATGGGGGGCGAAAACGCTATATTAACATGGAATAGAAAAGGCTTATGCGCTTTGGATGGGCATTTATCGCCCAAAGGACAAAAAATAATAGCCAACCTTATATTTAAGGCCATAATGCGCGAATACAATAATTATATATTGAAACAACAAAATAGCTAACACCACGTTTAACACACAAATTTGAAACTACTAAAAAACATATTACCCCTTTTACTACTGCTAGTGGCTGGGCAGTTTGCTCAAGGTCAAAAAAGCGGCATGAAAAGTAGTTTGTTTAACGATACCTTTGCCGACGAAAGCTATGTATCGCGTTTTGTGCGCTACCAAAAATATTATTCGTTTATTAAGTACAACGAGAACTATTTTGAGTGGGCTAATGTAAAAGCGGTTGACAATATATACGCTAAACTTGCCCGTGCCAATAACAAAAAAGTAAACATATTGCACATTGGCGACTCGCACATACAAGCCGATTTTTATACGGGTTATGTGCGTGAGAATATTCAAAAAATATTTGGTTATGGCGGCAGGGGCTTTATTTTTCCCTATGCGTGCGCCGGCACGCACTCTACATACGATTACCGTACTTGGAAATACGGCAACTGGGATGGTGCCCGTAATGTAAAAAACCCAAACCTAATGGATATTGGTATTACGGGTGCAGTAGCTAGTACTACCGATGAAAAAGCAGGTTTTAAATTTGGGTTTAAAGAAGGTATACTAATGCCTGAGTTTACAACACTAAAAATCTATTGCAAAAAAGATAGCCAAAGTTTTAACCTAAAGCTGAAACTTGCCAACTACCCCGATACCATATACCTTAACACTAACGCCCGCCCCAACAGCCCATACATACGTGTTGAATTACCCATAGTTTCTGATACGTTTGAAGTATTTGTAGATAAAACCGACAGCACACAAACCTTTTTTGAGTGTTACGGCCTAATGATAGAAAGCTGCAAAGACAAAGGTGTAACTTATAGCAGTGTGGGTATTAACGGTGCTGGTTTTGGCAATGTACTAGCTCAAACTTTATTTGAAGGGCAGGTACAAGAGCTAAAACCTGATTTGGTAGTAATAGATTTGGGTGCAAACGATTTTTATGGTTTTAACTATAACGAATTTGAACTGCGTACCAACCTAGAGAGTCTTATAAACACTATTAAAAAAGCATCACCAAAAGCATCAATACTTATATCTTGCTCGCAAGATATTTACTATCGTCGCCGTAAAAATGTATATGCCACGCACCCGTTTTCAAAACTGATACAAACTACTGCAAAAGCTAACGATGCCATTTGGTACGATTACTTTGCCATATCAGGCGGTCGTTACTCAATGCAAAAGTGGAGGCGCTACCATTTGGCAAAAAATGATAAAGTCCACTTAACTACAGCAGGCTATAACCTTAAAGGTGATTTATTTCTTAACGCCATGCTAAACTCTTATTTAGAGTATTTGAAAGGTCGTCCCGAAAGTCTTATAGTTGCTAATGGCGGACTAAAAACTGTTAACGACAGCCTTTTTAATGATAAAAATGGTATTACCGACCCCGAAAACGACAGCACTAAAACCCAAATAGTGTATAAAGTAAAAAAAGGCGAATACCTTAGTAGTATTGCCAAACGCTATGATTTAGACATTGAGGATATTATGGACTGGAATGGTTTAGAGAAAACCTATCTGTACTATGGTCAAAAACTAACCTTATATGTAGATAAAACCACAGCCACTAAACCACAGGCTACCGCTTCAATACATACTGAACCCAAAACTACCCCTAAACCATCTACTACACCTGTTAAGGGTATTAAATACAGAGTAAAATCAGGCGATACTTTATGGGATATAGCTCAACGCCATGGGATTAGCGTAGCAGAAATTAAAAAACTTAACAACCTGCGCGGAGATGCCATCAGGGCGGGACAAACCTTAGTTATCAGCAAGTAATACATGGATTTTTCAGGCTTTTTACAGCAGTTTGCCTACAACCCTATAAAAATACTCCAGTTTAATTCGGTCTTCTTTTTTGGCCTATTCTCTATATTTTATGTACTGTATGCTGCATTTTTCAACCGCATACAGGTACGCAATGGTTTACTACTACTGTTTAGCTTATTTATCTACTACAAACTAAGCGGACTGTATGTGGTGCTTATGTGCCTTGTAGCACTTAGCGATTTTATTATCGGTAAACAAATACTTAAAACACAAAACGAATCCAAAAAGAAATGGTGGTTGGTGCTATCGCTTACTATCAGTGTAGGCTCGCTTATCTATTTTAAATACACTCCATTTATATTAGAAAATGTTAACGCTGTTTTAGGCTCAAACTTTACGCCACCCACAGGCTTTTTAATGCCCATAGGTATATCGTTTTACATATTTAAAACCATTAGCTATGTAATGGATTGCTATAACGAGATGATTGAAGAGCCAGAGAAAAACTACTTCGATTATCTTTTATTCTTATCGCTATTTACTACTCTAGTGGCCGGCCCCATAGTTCGTGCCCGTGATGTATTGCCACAACTGAAACAGAAACTAGAAGTAAATAAAGATTTTATTGGACAAGGGTTTTACCTGATACTTATTGGGGCAGTAAAAAAATACCTTATTGCCGATTTTTTATGGGTTAATTTTATCGAGCGTGTGTTTACATCGCCCACCATATTTTCAGGCTTCGATAACCTGATGGCCATGCTGATGGGCACCATACAGTTTTATTACGATTTTGCAGGATATACCGATATGATGTTGGGTATATCGCTACTGTTGGGCGTACAGTTACAGGGTAATTTTAACCGCCCTTTCATGGCACAAAACATCAGCGATTTTTGGCGTAGGTGGCACATTACCCTATCTACTTGGCTAAACGAGTATGTGTTTATGCCCATGTCGTTCGCGTGGCGTAGCGGTGGCAAGGCAGGGGTGGTTTTTGCCAGCTTATTTACCTTTGTAATTTCAGGAATTTGGCATGGCCCAAAATACACGTACATACTTTGGGGTACACTGCACGGTGCAGCTATTGCTTGGGATGTTGCCAGCCAAAATTGGCGTTTTAAGCTAAAAAAGAAGATAAACGGCACTTTGTACAAGGTAATAAGCATAATCCTCACCTTTGCCTTTATAAGCCTTACTATGGTGATTTTTAATGTGAAGCAATTGCCAATGGCTTGGGATATGTACGAGATGATTTTTGCCAAAATGAATTGGGCACTGGCGCCTGAGTGGTTTAGCATATACTATAAAGAGTTTAGCATATTTGCTTTGGCTGCATTAGTGCATTTTTTACCGCTAAAAATTAAAACATACTCAATGCAGCAATACACTTTGTTGCCTTGGCCGCTAAAATCAATAGTAGGACTGGTGGTTATAATATTTATATACCAATTCTTCTCAGCGGAAACACAACCGTTTATTTACTTGCAGTTTTAACCAATAATAAAATCTGCATTACTAAACATGATTTTTATCATTGCCTAATAGTTAGCCTTTAACTAATCTTGTTCATTAAACATTACTAATAGTGTACTATGTACACTAATTAAGATTAGTTAATTTATTGAAAAACAACAGCTTAAATCAACATATATTCAAGGGTTGTTTTGAAATATTTAGTACTTTTGTAGCTTTAATTTTTTTGAAATTTCAACCAATTAAATCCAAATGAACCAAGTAATTGAGAAAGTTTTGGGAAAAGCGGGTAAGGTGCACAACAACCTTAGTCCTGCTGAACTTGTAGAAGCCGCTTTAAAAAGGGGTGAAGGTGTTTTAGCCGATAGCGGAGCTCTTGCCGCAGATACCGGAGAGTTTACAGGTCGTTCGCCAAAAGACAAATTCTGTGTGAAGGATGCCAAAACTGAAAATACAGTATGGTGGGGTGATGTGAACCAACCGTTTGACGGGGATAAATTTGAAAAACTACTTAATAAAGTTATAGCCCATCTTGAAGGAAAAGAAATTTTTGCTCGCGATGCCTACGCTTGTGCAGACCCTAACTACCGCCTTACTATTAAGGTGTTTACAGAAACTGCATACAACAACTTATTTTGCCACAACCTTTTCTTACGCCCAACTGCCGAAGAGTTGAAAAACTTTGATAACGAATGGGTGATAATAAATGCTCCTAGTTTCCATGCCGATCCTGCTGTTGACGGTACACGTCAACACAATTTCTCTATGCTAGACTTTACCCGCAAAATTATTTTGATTGGTGGTAGCGGCTACACAGGTGAAATGAAGAAAGGTATTTTTACAGTACTTAACTACATATTGCCCGAAGAGAAAAACGTGCTATCTATGCACTGCTCGGCTAATATTGGTAATGAAACTGATGATACTGCTATTTTCTTCGGATTGAGCGGTACTGGTAAAACTACTTTGAGTGCCGACCCTAATCGCCGTTTGATTGGTGATGATGAGCACGGCTGGAGCGGTAATACTGTATTTAACTTTGAAGGCGGTTGCTATGCTAAATGTATAGACCTAACGCAAGAAAAAGAGCCTCAAATTTTTGATGCTATTAAATTTGGTACGCTGCTTGAAAATATCCGTTTTAATGAAGGCACTCGCACACCCGATTATACCAATACATCCGTAACTGAAAATACACGTGCAGCATACCCTATCTACTCAGTAGATAATATTGCTACTCCTTCTATCGGCTCTACTCCAAAAAATATATTTTTCCTTACGGCTGATGCCTTTGGTGTATTGCCTCCAATATCAAAACTTACACCTGAGCAAGCTATGTATCACTTCATATCGGGCTATACTGCTAAGGTTGCAGGTACAGAAGCAGGTGTTACTGAGCCACAAGCTACTTTTTCAGCTTGCTTTGGTAAAGCATTTTTACCATTGCACCCTGGCAAATACGCTAAACTTTTGGGCGAAAAACTAAAAGAAAGCGGTGCTAATGTATGGTTGGTAAACACAGGCTGGAGCGGTGGCCCTTACGGTGTTGGTAACCGTATGAAACTTAGCTTTACCCGTGCAATGATTACCGCAGCACTTAAAGGCGAACTAAGCAATGTTGAGTATACCACGCACAAAGTGTTTGGTTTAGCAATGCCAAACAGTTGCCCTGCTGTACCTACTGAAATTTTGCATCCACGCGCTACTTGGGCTGATACAAATGCTTACGACCAAAAAGCAAACCACTTGGCCGAATTGTTTATTAAAAACTTTAGCCAATATGCTGACGGAGTTACAGAAGATATACTTTCTGCTGCACCAAAAGCTCATGCTACTGCATAACTAGCAAAAACGATAACAGAATTTTTATACTTAAAAATCCCGACTTTTTCAGGTCGGGATTTTTTGTTTTGTACTATTTCAATCATTTGTCAAATTTTTAAAATTTGACAAATGATTGAAATATCGCTCTAATCCCTCTCCCACTTTCGCGTTTTCCGTCCTTGCTGGCGGTGTACTTTATACCCTCGCTGGGCGGCAAGTTTTAGCATTTTTTTGCGCAATAATTTTGGATAGAAGTTTTTGAAGGTGTTTTTACTATTAGGCACCCACTCTACAATACCTATTTGCCCCAAAATATCATACGTGGCAGCAGCACAGCGCATGCCTATAAAGGCATAGTCGTATGGGGTTTGCTGCAAATAGCTTTTGTGTATTTTATGCAAACTATCTAGCTGCGCACGACTAACGGGTATAGTAATGGTGGTGTACTTAAGAGTTGCGGTATCGCTTGCCCAACGCGTAAGTGGTTCGCTTACAAATATTGAATGTTTATTGTAGTTTTTGGTAACTACGTGTAAACTTTTCATAGGCACAAAACCAACTACAAAACCATCTACCTCAATGCTTACGTGCCCGCCGTGTATACCTCCAAACCAAGGTTTTTCGGTTTTTTTGTATTTCTTTTTTGGTTTTGAGCCATACAAAAAATGTACTTTAATAAACCCGCTATCATTGGCTTGCAGGCTGTCGGTATTGGCACTTATCTCACTACAAAAAAATACAAATAGTAGTGCTAAAATAATTTTCTGCATAAACACCAAACGATAGTTGAATAACTACTATTTTATATCTGCTTGTATTTTCGATTAACGTCGGCAATACAACACCCACTCTGTCTCTCTCCCTTATGGGGAGAGTTCTCTCACCTTCTTTTGTTTATTAGCCTTCGGCATTAAGAAAAATAACCACAACTATTGATGCTAGTGCGCTAGCTTCCCCCTATTAAGGGGGAACACAAGGGGGTGTTTATAACGGTTGCCTCTTTTCAAACTCTTCGGTGTAATAAATAATCTCTAGCAGTACATTATTTATATCTTTAAATATCCTTTCGTCAGCAAAACGAAGCATTGTAAACCCTAATTCTTCAGCATACATATCCTTTGCTTTATCGTTTTCTTGCACTTCTTCAAAGTGGTGGGTATAACCGTCCAGTTCTATTACCAGTCTTAATTCATAGCAATAAAAATCATAAATAAATCTGCCTATTGGTTTCTGTCTATGAAAATCGTATCCGTTTAGCTTGTCTCCTTTTAGATATTCCCATAGTATTTTTTCAGACTTGGTAGGGTTATTACGCAATTGCCTAGCCAGTTCTTTAAGGTGTTTGTTGTATAGGATTTTCACAATAAACGAAAACATTATTTTCTTGCATTTTCACACCCTCTCTGTCTCTCTCCCTTATGGGGAGAGTTGGCACACACAGCGTTTGCTTATTAGCCTTCGCATAAAAAACTGAGTTGTAGTCAGTTTTTTGAATTGACAAATTTTAAAAGTTTGTCAAATTCAAAACTTTACGACTATTGCCTTATTCTAGCTATTTCAGTTTCTAAAGCCAGTTTTGCCGCTATTTGCTCTGGTGTTAATGTGCTTTGCAGCAAATTTGTATTTTCGTAAGGGTCAGAACTAAGGTCGTATAGCTCTTTGCTACCTGTAGCGTATTCAATCAGTTTGTATTTTGTATTACGTACCGTCCAGTAGTCTTTTCCATTCCCTTTAAGTTCATTGTACACAAACTCTCTAAAGTTAGTTTGGGTTTGGGTAAACAAAGGGCGTATGCTTTTGCTATCATTAACTTGTGTACTCCCCGCCCCTGCAACATCAGCAATGGTGGCAAATAAATCAGTACTGTTTATTAAAGCAGTTTCTCGCTCACCTTTTCTACTCACACCACTACCGCTAATTACCATAGGAACAGCTACACCACCCTGATATACCGTACTTTTGGCTTTTAGCTTGCTGTATGGCGTTTGTATCACCTCGCGGGTAGTACCGTTATCTCCAATAAAAATAACAAGGGTATTGTTGCGCTCGGCTTCACTCATCGATGCCAACAACCTGCCTATTTCAGTATCCATAGCCTCTATCATAGCAAAAAAGTAAGGCTGTGGGTTAGCACTTATCGATGCACTATCTGTAGGTAAATTATCCCTATCGTGTAAATTAACAGGCGGCAAATGAAAGGGAGTATGTGGCGCGGTATAAGCCAACCATAAAAACCAAGGTTGTTTTTGCGCCCCTATCCAGTCTATTGCCAAATCGGTAAATTTTGTAGTAGCGTACTCGGTGCAGTTTTGCTGTACTCCATCAATAGTAAGCTGCCAGTTGCCATAATCTTGCATAGCACCTATTAAAAACCCTGCATAATAGCTAACCCCCATATTGGCGGGATTGTTTTTTCCTCCATTGCTTGCACCCCCCAAATGCCATTTTCCTATAACGGCATGGCTATAAGCAGCACCGGTTTTATCGTCTAAATACTTTTGTATTGAGGTTTCGCTAAGTGGTATTTCATTATTTTCTGATACGCTGAGAACGCCGGTATGGTAACCGTACCTACCTGTAAGTATTGATGCCCGTGTGGGTGAACACTCTGGATATGCCCACACATTATCAAAGGTAATTCCGTTTTGCATTAAACCTTGCAATACGGGCATATTGGGTTTTGAAGCTCCTACACTGTAATTGGGCGTAGCATCCAGCCCCATATCATCAGCTATTATTAGTAATATATTAGGTTGTGATACAGCGGGAAGAGTAATACTGCCATCACTATTTTTTTTACAAGCCGCAAGAGTTATTAATACACCAAATGCCACTGTACATATTCTCCACTGTATCTTCATATTTCTTTTGACTGTATTTTTAACAAATGGTTTAAAAAAACTAAAACCTATACCCTATGCCTACACCTGTGGCTTGCACACCAAGTGTAAGTCCTTTAGTTTGCTTTGTATAATCCAAATAACGTTGTGCCTTTATAAGGTTATTGCCTGCTGATAAATCACAAATAAAGGCTGCTAAATATGCTCCTCCTAATATAATATAACCTGCCAAACGTCCTGCAACATCGTTTTTACTGGCTATAATTATACCTCCGCCTACCAAAGTACCGGCAATGGGTAATGTAGTACCCAGTATAAGGTTTGTACCTGCTTTTTCTAAGTATGTTTGGTAAGGGGTGTAAAATGTGTTTCTTGAAAGTGAATCAACAACTGCTGCTTTTGCTTCTGCGATAGTTGCTTCCACCGAATCCCTTAATAAGTCAATACTTACCCAATTACCGCCATAAAATACCTGCTTAATATTATCCCAATCCATACGATACAATGCTTCTTGAGGAGGAATGGTAAATGTTATACCCTCTGCATCAACTTTTTGTATAGTGCAATTAGTTGTAACGTTTTGTACGTTTATAATTATATCTTGAGCTTGGCCTACTGCAATTGAACCCAAAACAGCCAGAAATATGAATAGATTTTTCATTCATCAAATAAACAATTTTTAGCTCAAAAAAAAATATACTGTTGTATAAAGAAAGTTTAGGACTAGAAACTCTAGTTCTACTAATTTGTAATGGCTTAAAACATACTGAATTTAACAAAACAAACTTCACCTTTAGGTAAGAAAATTTTACTCATCCATCAGCTCCAAACAAAACAAGCCTATATTTGTAGTTATTATTAGATTATTTAACACTAATTATGGATATAGATTTTAACAAGGCCGGCGAGGTAATTACAGCACTAATAATTGATTACGGACTAAGAGTAGTTTTTGCTGTTATTATACTTTTTGTGGGGTGGCGAGTGATAAAGCTAATTACAAATCAATTATCAAAAATTCTTAAAAAGCGTGAGATTGATGATACGGTAAGAATATTTCTAGGCGATTTAACCTCGTGGATGTTAAAGGCAATGTTGCTAATTAGCATTGCCCAAATGTTTGGCATTGCCACAACATCTTTTGTTGCTGTATTAGGTGCAATGGGTTTGGCTATAGGCTTGGCTTTACAGGGCACACTAGGCAATTTTGCCGGTGGCGTTTTGTTGTTAACGTTTAAACCCTACAAAGTGGGTGATGTGGTAGAAATAATGGGACATACAGGTACGGTTAAAAAAATTGAGTTGTTTACTACTGTTATTGGTGGCTTTGACGGGAAAACACATATATGCCCGAATGGTGCAGTAATGAATAGTGATATAACTAATATTAGCTCACAAGGAATACTTAGGGCAGAAGTAAAGGTTGGCATTTCATATAGTGCTAATATAAAACGTGCCAAAGAAGTGCTTACCAATATAATAACAAGTGACGAAAGAATATTGCAAGACCCTGCCCCATTTGTGGGAGTGGTAGAGTTGGGCGATAGTTCTGTAAATCTTGTGGTAAGAGGTTGGTGTGATGCCGGTATTAAATTTGGTGTTGAAACCGACTTGATTGAAAAATGTAAAATAGCACTGGACGAGGCTAATATAGAGATACCATTTCCGCAAATGGATTTACACGTATCAAAATAAATTAATAGTAAATAACCGTGTGCTATTGCTTAGCACACGGTTGTTTAGCTTAAACCTAAATTACTATTCCAAAATAATTCGGTGGTTTATTAGCCCTCTAGTTGTTTTTATTTGTATTGAATAAACACCTTGAGGAGTATTTTCTAAATTTAACTTTAATGGGTCGTTAGTAATTATTGAGCTTGTATATACTACTTGCCCTACCGCATTAGTAATGCTTATAGCTTTTGCTTCTGTTTCATCCAACAACTCAATTGTAAAAACGCCCCTACTTGGATTAGGATATATACTAACTCTATCATTTTCTACTGAGGGTACACTTGTAATAACTTCAGCCGTAGGCCTGCGCCACACAGTACTATCTGTGCCTATAAGCAAAAAATGCCCATTAGTTGCTACTGATGTTACTGATGTATTAGTTGGTAGTCCCGCGTTAATAGCTACCCAAGAAGAAGCCGTATCTTTTGATAAAAAAATACCGTTTTGTGTACCTACTAATATATTACTGCCACTTACAAAAAGAGCATTGACTCCTAAGCCACTCAGCCCATTATTAGCTACTGTCCAGCTATCTCCATTATTAGTAGAAATATAAACACCATCACCACCACTTACAGTAGCTATAAGTTTATTACCACTTTGTGCCATTGAAGTGAAATTTGTATTGGTAATACCTGTGCTTTTGTTTACCCAAGTAGTTCCATTATCGGTTGAACGAAAAATTCCTTCCCCACCTACACTGCTGCTGCTAACACCCGCAAAAATAGTATCGCCTTTGGCAAACAGTGCTGTAACCGAAGCATTTGAAGGTAGGCCGGTAGTAGGCAGTGTAGCCCATGTATCTCCATTATCGGTTGATTTTGCTACTCCAAACCATGTGCCTGCCAATAAATTGTTTCCTTGTTCAACCATACAAAATAAATAACCTGAGTAGGGACTGGTGGGTACATCCCAAGTATCGCCCTGATCTTTTGATACAAATACTGCAGCACCAAACCCACTAACACCTAATATTACAACTGTATCTTTTTGAATTATTGCACTTATATTTTTATTAGTAATGCCTACGTTTTTCTCCGTCCAAGAATATCCAAAGTCGGTGGATATATATACTCCCCCCGTATCTGTACCTGCGAAAACAGTTGAACCTTTTGAGCTAATGGCATTTACTTTACCAATGGAGAAACTTTGAGCTTGCGTCCACTGCGCTTGAGTAGGCTGTGTAGATAGTAAAAGTGCAGTAATTGTAATTAATGACACCAGTGTGTAGCGCGTGTAGTTGTTTTTCATTTTTAATATTTTTTAAACTATATCTGTAACTATACAGATACTGACAACCTAAACACCTACTTCGTCCCACCCCTACTAATTAAACCTGCTTTAACTTGATAAATTGCTACGAAAACAAGTTATATATTTTGAATAATACGTTTTAACGCTACCTTTATACTAAGCTTTGCACAAACGTTTCTCCTATTGGCAAACCGTATTATAACCCGCCGTGTATGGATGCTTTCGCTTATCAGCTTGTTTACTGATATGGCCAGCGAAATGCTATACCCTGTAATGCCTCTTTACCTTAAAAGCATTGGTTTTACTATGGCTTTTATTGGTTTTTTGGAAGGCGCAGCAGAGTTTACGGCAGGTATAAGTAAAGGGTATTTTGGCCAACTATCAGACAAATGGCAAAAGCGTGTGCCGTTTATCCGTTGGGGGTATACACTTAGCGCCGCTACAAAACCAATGGTTGTGCTGTTTCGCAATCCGTTTTGGGTATTGTTTATGCGTGTTGGCGACCGCTTGGGTAAAGGGCTACGCACGGGTGCTCGCGATGCTCTTCTGGCAGATGAATGTACGCCTCAAAATCGCGGGCGTGTTTTTGGCTTGCATCGCGGTATGGATACATTGGGTGCAACTTTGGGGGCATTATCTGCATTTTTAATCCTAACTGTTCAGCCTCAAGATTATGAAAATGTATTTGTATGGGCCATTGTGCCCGGTATTGTAGCTATTTTTCTTAGCTTTTTGCTAAAAGAAAGCAAACGCACCAATGATTTTACAGCACCAAAAGAAAAAGTGGGCTTTCTCTCGTATTTTAAATATTGGAAAAATGCCACCCCACAATACAGAAAACTAACAGGAGGTATCATTCTGTTTTATTTATTTAATACCTCGGATGTGTTTTTATTATTGTTTTTAAAACATCAGGGATTTAACGCAACGTTTATTATTGGCGCATATATACTTTACAATGCTTTTTATGCGCTGCTTTCATATCCTTTCGGGCATTTATCAGATAAAATAGGCTATCAAAAAGTATATATGTTGGGCTTATTGTGTTTTGTTATTACCTATGCCCTACTGCCCTTCTCTACCCAGTATTGGCAGGTGATAGTATTGTTTGCCATTTACGGAGCATTTTCAGCATTAACCGATGGCATTAGCAAAGCATGGATAAGCCAATATTGTAAGCCCAATGAAAAAGGAACTGCTTATGGCTTTTTGGGGAGTAGTATTAGCATAGCTCTTGTTATTTCTAATACCCTACTAGGTTTTATTTGGGATGGCTTTACACCCGCCTACGCTCTTTTGCTTTCGGCCGTGGGTGCGTTTGCCTGCTTTATCTATTTTTTGAGATGGAATGAGACAAAGCCTTTACCTAAATAACAATACCGTACCTCGGTAATGGCTTTTACGGTTAAAATAATCCATAATACTAATCTCGTATATATAAACTCCTTCCGGTGCAAATGTGCCTTTGTAATTACCGTCCCATTTTTGCAATACCGAGTTTGACTGAAAGACTTTTTCACCCCAACGACTATAAATATTCATTTGGTACTCTTTTATACCTTTAAAAATACCTTCAGCACCAAAAACGGGGTTTAACTCTCCCGCATCAGGAGTAAAAGCTGTAGGAATAAACAATGTATAATCGGGTGAAATAAAAATACGTTTCCGCGCACTATCAGAACACCAGTTTTGGTTTCTTACAATCAAATTAATCCAATACCTGCCTGTATCTGCATAATCGTGCACTACGCTTTGCCCGTTTGATGTGGTTCCATCACCAAAACTCCAGTCCCATGCTACCACATCAGCAGTAGAAGCATCGGTAAGTGTAATTTGCGGTGTAAAAAACGATACCGAATCGGGCTTGGCAGTAAAGTTAGCCACTGGCAACTGGTATGCGGTAATATAATTTGTAAAAACAGAATCGTGTGTGCACCCTTTATCAGTAGTTACTGTTAGTTTTGGTGAATATATACCCCATTGGTGATAGGTATGTATTGGGTTTTGTAGTGTATCAGCTTTTTTATCTCCAAATTGCCACAGCCATTTGTTTATTGTGGTTTGAGGCACTTTGGTGTTATCGGTAAAACTCACTTCAAAAGGCTCGCACCCATAGGGTGTTGGTGTAAAAATATCGGCACGAGGCAAAGGGTTTACCCTTACCGTTTTTTTAGTGTTGTTTATACACCCCTTATCGCTGGTAGCAATTAACTCAACACTATAATCACCCCAATTGCGGTATACATGTGTTATATTTTTACCACTGCCTGTATAGCCATCGTCAAAAACCCATTGGTAGCTTACTACACTACCATTGCTTAAGGTAACATTATCTGTAAACTGTGTTGTATCTCGCAAGCAAACCTCGTTTGCACTAAAAGCTGCCGTAGGTTCTGGGTGAACGGTAAGAGATTTTACTAAAGTATCTTTACATCCAAATTGTGATGCCACAACAAGCTGTATATCTCTTTTCCCTTCGGTATAATATAGGTTACTAACTACTTTTCCAGTGTCTTTTTTTCCGCTTAACTCCCAATCACGACTAACAACTGAACCAAAATTTACAGTTGATGTGTCGGTAAATGTAACCAACCGTTTTACACATTGGTCGTCAAAATAAAAATCTGCTTTTGGACGCGGATATATGGTTATTGTTTTTTGAGCACTATCAATACAGTGTTGGCTAACTTCTACTTTTAATTTCACTAAATAGCTTCCCAATACATTGTATTTATGTTTAGGTGCTTCGGCTGTATCAGTATATCCATCACCCAATTGCCAAAACCTTGCCGTGGTAGCACCGTGCGTAAAAGTGCTGTAATCAGTAAATATAGCAGTATCGTATACACAAATATCGTTTATATCAAACCTCACTTCGGGCATATCAAATGCCTCAATAGTTTTGTTTGCTGTATCGCTGCAGCCTTTTTCACTAATAGTTATCAATTGTGTTTTGTAGGTGCCTGCTACACTGTATTTTTTTGGAGGTTTAGTTGTATTAAAAGCCCCCGAACCATCACCAAAAGCCCATAAACGTTTATCTATATAGCCCTCATCTATTGTGCTTACATCTATAAATATTGCTGTATCAATATAGCAAATATCGCCAATGGTATAGGCTGCTACCGGGTTTGAGTATACATCAACCACAGCGGTTTGGGTGTCGGTACAGCCAAAATTGTTTTCAACCCAAAGCAGTATAGTATGAAGGCCTGTATCAGCAGGTAACCATTTTTGAACTTGATTGGTATCAATAAAATAAAGGCCTTCCCACCATTGACGTTGCACCAAAGTATCGGTAGTGGGTTGTGTTAAGTCGGTTAGCAATACAGTATCACCCTTACAAACATTGGCCGTTTGCACTTTTGCCAAAGGTCGGGGATATATTACAATAGAATCACTTGCATCATTTTTACACCCCATATCTGATATGGCAGTATGTGTTACTACAAAAGTATCAGCGTATGGGTATAGGTATTTTGGGTGTTGCGTGCTATCGGTTTGCCCATCACCATACGCCCATAAATACTTAAATATTTGGGTGCTATCAATTGTGCTGGTATCGGTAAAAACGGCACTATCGGCATAGCATACATTTGCCAATGTAAAGCCCACTTTTGGAACAGGAAATACAGGTACTTGCTTAGTAACTGTATCTGCGCATCCGTGATTGGTGGTGGCTATTAAAGTAACATTAAAATTATATGCACTATCGTAGTGCTTTATGGGATTCTTGCTTGTGCTAATGCTTCCATCACCAAACTCCCACCGCCATTTGTTTATGGCTGAGGTTGTCCCGTCTATTACACTACTATCAACAAATTTAATGGTGTCGTTTTGGCAAAAATGTGGGACTAAAAACCTTGCTTCGGGTTGTTGACGAACTGTGATAGTGGTTGTACTAGAGTCTTGTGATTCGCAATCGTTTTGATTGTTGTTTATGGTTACCAAAGCCAAGTTAAAAGTACCCAAACTATCAAAGGTTATTACAGGTTTTGCACTGTCTGAATAAAAAGTATCGGCCAAGTACCACTTGTATTCATCAGGCGTATAGTTGGTATTGGGTATAAACGTTGTGGCTAGACCCTTACAAACAGCTGCAGTAGAGGTGCTGATATAGTGCGTAAGATTACGGATGTTAGCACCCGCCGCATAACCGTACGATTCTACATTTCCAAACCCATAAGCCAAAGCGTTAAAACCACTATCGGCAGTTAAACTATGGTTGCCTGCAGAAACCGTAGTTTGCGAATACATATAAGTGGGATTTGAGGGTACAAAAGACCACTGTACTCTTGTATTATCTAACCTAAAACTACCTGTATCTGCACGCTTCATCACAATATTAATATGATGGTTAAGTATGTTTTGATAGGGTGAAGAATAAAGGGTAATCTCGTTTAGTTGTTGTTCAATCGGGCTTAAAATAGTCATTGAAGGATCACCTGTAACCCCATCACAGTTTTGTGTTCGCTGAAACTGAGCCATTTTTGCAGGCTTAGTACAACGAATATAATTTGCCGTTGAACTTAAAAACTCGTGGTATTGCCCTTTTTGAAGGTTTTTTTGAAAGGTATTATTAACATATACCTGTGTATTATCAGCACTTGCCAATACCCTAAAATAATCACCACCCGTGCGGGTTTTCATAGGCACGGTAATAAACTCTTTTCCCCACGCACTTACGGGATACATTTGCTGGTATAAATTATCACCACTGCCTGCACCCGTACAACCCAATACTGTAAACGAGCTGCCCGAAAACACAGAAATACGTTTACACCCGCCGCTACCGCTTGAAACAGAAAGCAAACGCGAGCCTGTGATATCAGAAGTAGAGCGGTATTGGTATACCTCACCTTTATTAAGGCTAACAGTAAAAGTAGTATTGGCTTGCCTAAACCCTGTTGTATTATTTGCCGTTGGGGTAATTTCAACTAAAGTACTATCCTCAGTAGCCAATACCATAAACTGATTGCGGTGGGCGCTGCCTGTTGAAGCCTGAGTAAAACTCATTGTATAATAATCTCTACCCAATGTTGTAGTAGGCAATACCAAGGTAGCATCAGAGCGAGCATTGGCATGTATATGAGAATATACCACCACCGGGTCGTTGGCTACTAGATGTATTCCTTTGTTTTCTATACAATCATCGCACCCCACATAAGCTGAAGCAGGTGGTATATTTAGTAAGGTTACAGAGTTTGCTGATACACTAAAATTTTGTGACCAATTTTGCCCAGGAATACTTACCACACCAGATGTAGCAACATCAGAAGTTACATACAGCTTCATATTCGATCCCGTACCGTCTATATGTCCCATATAGCCAATCCAAAAATCAGTCCCCTTATTAGATGTTACTTGAGATGAAGCGCTATAACTCAATAGCAATAGCATTGCCACAAGCATTAGCCCTATGTGTTTTCCTCTCATTTAACTACCTAATAAACAAAAAATTACTTTGTTGAAAAAAGAACCAACAAGCAAAGTAACTAAATTTAATTTATACTCTATTAGTAGTATTGTTTTATAATGAGTTATACAAACTAAAGCCTATAAAAAAGAAGTGATGGTGTTTGTAGAAGAGTGAACAAATTTGCAGTACTTTTGCGCCCATTACCTATGAAATTCGACCGTAAGCACTACTCCGACGATACACTTTTACAGTTGTATAAAGCCATACTTTATCCCCGAATGATAGAGGAGAAAATGTTGATTTTACTGCGCCAAGGTAAAATAAGCAAATGGTTTAGTGGCATTGGACAAGAAGCTATTTCAGCAGGACTTACTGCTGCACTACATTCCGACGAGTATGTAATGCCCTTGCACCGCAACTTGGCGGTATTTACAGGACGAAAAATCCCGTTTACCAAACTGTTTGCCCAATGGCAAGGCAAAAAAGAAGGTTTTACAAAAGGTCGCGACCGTAGTTTCCATTTTGGTACTAACGAGTACCATATTGTAGGTATGATTTCTCACCTAGGTGCAATGCTTGGTGTTGCCGATGGTATTGCATTGGCTAACAAACTTAAAGGAGAGAAAAAAATAGCCGTTGCCTTTAGTGGTGATGGTGGAGCCAGTGAAGGTGATTTTCACGAGGCTATAAACGTTGCTGCCGTTTGGGATTTGCCCGTAATATTTGTGGTTGAAAACAACGGCTACGGACTATCAACCCCTAGCAACCAACAGTTTCGTCAAAAACAATTTATTGATAAAGCCATAGGTTTTGGTATTGAAGGCCTACAGGTTGACGGTAATAATATACTTGAAGTATACCATGCTGTTAATACCATTGCCGAAGATATGCGCAATAACCCTCGCCCAATATTGTTTGAGGCAATGACCTTTAGAATGCGTGGACACGAGGAAGCATCAGGCACTAAATATGTGCCGCAAGAGTTGTTTGATGAATGGGGCAAAAAAGACCCATTGCTTAACTATCAAAACTATCTAAAAGAAATTGGTCTTTTAACAGACGAAAAAATAGCCGCACTAAAAACGGTAATAAAAAGCACCATGGATGCAGAGCTTGAAGAAGTTTTTGCCATGCCTGAAGTAGTAGCCGATATAACCGAAGAATTGGCTGATATGTACCACCCCGTGCAAAGCACTAGCATAGCACCTATAAACCAAACCAAAACCGAAAAACGCTTGGTGGATGCCATAAGCGATGGCCTGCGCCAAAGTATGGAACGCCACGACAATTTAGTGTTGATGGGGCAAGATATTGGTGCGTATGGCGGTGTATTTAAAATAACACAAGGTTTTGTAGAACAATTTGGTACTGATAGGGTGCGCAATACCCCTTTGTGCGAATCGGCAATTGTGGGTGCAGCCTACGGCCTTTCAGTAAAGGGCTTTAAAGCAATGATGGAAATGCAGTTTGCCGATTTTGTAACCTGCGGATTTAACCAAATAATAAACAACCTTGCAAAAAGCCATTACCGCTGGGGACAAAATGCCGATGTAGTTATCCGTATGCCCACAGGTGCTGGGGTAAATGCAGGGCCATTCCATAGCCAAAGTAACGAGGCTTGGTTTTTCCATACCCCCGGCCTAAAAGTAGTATACCCCTCTACCCCATCGGATGCTAAGGGATTGCTTTGCGCTGCCTTTAACGACCCTAACCCTATACTTTTCTTTGAGCATAAAGCACTATACCGCAGCCTTGAAGAAGATGTATTTGACGATTACTATACCATAGAAATTGGTAAAGCACGCACAGTGACCGAAGGCGAAGAGCTAAGCATAATCACTTACGGTGCAGCAGTGCATTGGGCAGTAGCCGAGTGTAAAAAACAAAATATTGATGCCGAAATTGTAGATCTGCGTACTTTATTGCCTTGGGATAAAGAAGCTGTTGAAGCTGCCGTGAAAAAAACTGGCCGTGCGCTTATAGTACACGAGGATACCCTTACAGGTGGCATTGGTGCAGAAATAGCCGCATGGATAAGCGAAAATTGCTTTAAACACCTTGATGCACCCGTGATGCGTGTGGGAAGCCTTGATACTGCCGTACCACTTGCCAAAGACCTTGAAGAGAACTTTTTGGCTAAAAAATGGTTGGGCGATGCGCTTGAAAAGTTGAGGAATTTTTAGGACTATTTTCTTTTAAAAGAGTTAGCCGCCTCCTTGAATATTTTAAGGTTATCATCCATATTATTAGCTGCTGAACCATTAAAGATATAATACTCATCTATATCAAACAGCATCATAAAGTATATTACTTTTACTTCTTCATTGCCTATACTTTCATAAGCAATTATTTCATAGCCAGAAAGCTTATCAATAGTAACCTCATTAATATGTTTAATTTCCCATTTTTGGGAATAAGGTAGTTTTTTAAATCGCTCTACAGTGTAATCCTTTATATCTCTAAATGCCACTTTCCCGAAAGAATTAGCAACAAGAAACACTTCCTTGCCCTCCGACTTTGTTGGTAAATTTCCATCTAAAGTATATCCTAGTGTACCTGATAAAATAATTGCCTGCTTATAACCTTTGCTAACAATATCTATAGTAAAATTAAAATTAGCTAAAGAATCAATTATGATTCTTTCATCATACTCAGCAGTCAATAATGAAGTTTTAATAATTGAGTCAACTTCAATGACTGATTTTGGAAAAACACCAACAATCATTACTGTTTTATTGCTATCTCCAAAAATTAGTGAATACTTTTTAAACTCAATGCCTTGAGCCTTTTGGTTTAAATTAAACAAAAAGGCCTTTTGATTTTGTAAAGCAACTTCCTCTTTAGCAACCAAAGTCATTCCCTGTTTCCTGAAATTTTCCTCATTATATTGTTGTTCAACAAATGGAATGGGCATTTCATTAACAAATATCGACGCACTATAAGCTAAGTTTTCATACCCAAAAAATTTTGAAGCAGGGGTAAACCCATCGGGTGGTAATATTATAACTTTTGTCCCTGCAACATTTAATTTAGATGTTACTTGAGAAACACCGTTATAAAAACAGATACAAAAAATAATTATTGTAATGAAACTTATTGTTCTGTGCACTCTTAACTTTTTTTAAATAATTAGTCCTTTAGTTGCTATAATATTAAAGATTGTAAGCTCTCCCTAAGCATTAGCAAAAAGGAAACAACTTTACAAAAAAAATGCGTGTTTTTTACTTTTTAACATCTATTTAGTATATAGCATAAATATACTATGTGGCTATGAAAAAGTTTTGGCTGTTTATTATACCCTTTGTACTATTAATTTCTAAACCACTAAAAGCCCAAGAGAAAAGGGGCGAAACCTTTTTTACTATTGGTTTTAACTCAATAAATTTTTCATCAAAATATTTTAATTCTTCATCAAAAGGAGGATTTAATATTGGCTTTGGTGGAAGAAAAACTAAATTAAATAGCGACCACCATCCTATTAGCTCACTTTTTTTTGAAGCCGATATATCTACTAGAAACGTTACAGCAAAAGGCTTTGCTCAATTACCTGATATGAGCTACGAGCAATCATCATTTAAATACAGCTACACTAAATTTCAACTACTATTAGGATTTGAAGCATTCATAATACCTACTACACTCTCATTTCAGGGTGGATTGAAGGCTGGCAGTATGACTTTTACCGGAGAACTAAACAAAGATGAACAAAACCCTTTTTATCTTACTAATGATGAAGGCAATATACCCAAAGAGGCTATTGATGCTCATAAATTAGATGAAAAATTGGGACACTTGGGTTGGACTACGGTTACTATACCTCCATTTATTTTGCCATATAGCTACGATTTATTTGCTGGTATAGGCATAGGAAGTGGTGTGGTTCAGTTTAGAGCCCGTTATAATTTTGGTTTATTAAACCTTAATAGAAAAGTTGACAAAAGTAAAAAAATATGGGAGCGCGGTTGGGAGTTTACACTAGCTTTTAGATTAAGCAAAACCAAAGATTAGCGTGTTGCTATAAAAACTATTGTAGTAGCAGCTAAGCCAACACCAAAACCTCCAAGTCCCCAACGCAGGCGGTCTTTCCATTGATTTTTCTTTTCTTGCTCAAGCAACAATTGGGTTTGTGTCAGCAAGGCTTTAGTATCGTTTATATTTTTAGCCACTGCACCCAACGTATCATTCAGCTGGGTAAGGCTACCCTGAGTAACTGTAAGAAACTGCCCTGTATTGTTACCCAAACTGTCAAACTTATCCCTAAGCTCATTAAAGCGTTGGTTTTGTTGCCCAATCATACTGTCTTGCGTATTTGATAGTGCTGCATAAGTTTTAACTATCTCAGTACAGTTGCGGTTGTTTTGCAGTGTTTTACGGTAATTATCTATAACATTTTGATTTAAAATGTAGGCCGCATTGCACCCTATGATAACGGTATCTCCCATGTTTACTTTTTTAATAGTATCAGCACTATTGCATATATCAAAGGTTTTAAGTTGAGCAGTTGTAAATAAGCACGCAAGCGATAGTAATAAAGAAAAAAGTATTTTCATTTTAAGTAATAGTTTTTTTTGAAGCATTAAGTTAGTTAGTCACTACAAAATCGGGCAAATCATCAGCCGTAGTGTCTACATTGTGGTATAAATCGTTAAGGCGATTTTTTAGGCTGTCTTTGTATTTAGTATAGGTTCGCATACCACTACGGTTTTCTAAATCTAAAATCTCAACCCTGCTTTGTATATCTTTTATATAGCTTTTAAAAACCTGTATATCGTTTCGTATCGAGTCTATTTTAGTACGGGTATAGTTTATCTGTGCTAATGATGAATCAAGTTTTTGTTGGCTTTTGTTAATATTTTCAATGGCTTGTTTTAGGTTATTATCCCCGCTATTAAATAATCCACTTACTAAATTTATAAGCAGTAGTATGGCCAATGCAATTAATATGTATTTCAAATATTTATCCATGTTAAAGATAGTTTATAGTTAGCCCAAATATATTAATTTAATGTTTTTAATGTAGCTATTAAACACTAATTTAATATTTGCTTGTTTGTGCCATTAAAAAATGAAGCCCGTATTGTAAACAATACGGGCTTCATAAATTCTTATCTCTACCTATATTATGGTATCAGGTTGTTTTTAAAGTTAGCGTAGTCGGCATCAAAAGTCTGTGTGCCGCTGCAATTTAAGGTTGTTTTTTCGTCGTGTATATTTTTCACACGCTCATCCGGACTAGGGTGTGTGCTAAAAAACGCATCAATTTTACCACTGTTTTGTCCATCAGCAGCCAGTTTATCAAAAAAGTTTGCAAATCCGTCTGCTTTATAATCGGTTGGGCAAAGGTACGTTACACCGTATTTATCAGCTTCACGTTCAGCATCACGTCCATATTTTAGCAGCAACATATTCTCTGCTATTTGGGTTAGTGTTCCTTTATTGCTACCAATTACTATCCCAAGCATAAGTTCTATACCGTATTGTTTGGTCATTTGGTCGGTACTGTGGCGGCGGTCGGCATGAGCCATTTCGTGCCCCATCACTCCTGCCAGTTCATCTTCACTTTCTAAATATTTTATCAGGCCGGTATATACATACATATAGCCACCGGGTACACAAAAGGCATTGATAACATTATCGTCTTTTATTATATAGGTTTCCCATGCAAACTTATCTTTATAAAAAACCTTATCACCTGCAAGAATTTTGCTTACTATTCCGCGCAAATAGGTGTGCGCTGCTGCGTATTGTGTTTCATCTAATAAAGGATATTCGGTAGGGTTTCCTGCAATCTCGGCTTTTACCTGCTGTCCCAATTTTATATCATCGTCAATAGAAAATATATTAATACTATTATCATCAGGGTTTTTGCTACAGTTGCTCAAAAACGCCAAAGAAAGGGCGGCAAAACTCAAAACGAGTATTTTTTTCATAGGGTGGCTTTTGTACGAAATTAAAACAAAAACTAAGCTAAACCAACTGCCTAGCGAAACACGTTTTCATTTTTAAGCGAAATTTGTTCATCTCCTTCGCGGTAGGGTAAATATAACATCACCAAACGCATCATCTCGTCTTTGTCGTCCATGCCTCGTTCAAAAAAAACATCTTTTGGCGGACTGTGCGGGTTGGCAAAGTTGTTTGCTGTGTTATCGTAAACGGCATCAGCCCTTAGCACACTGCCTTTAGGTAGTTTTACTATGCTATCAAAACGGTAAAACTCTTGCCAATTAAAGTCCCAATCGGTTATTTCTATTAGGGGTATAGTATCGCCAACTGGGGGGACACAGTATACTTTGAAATACTTACCCAACTTGTGCATGTGGGGATTGATAGCCAATAGCGATATATCATCGTGTATTTTAATGTTGATATGAAAGTTTTTGATGCTATCGGCAGGAATCATCCAATCTTGCTGTGGGTTTGGGTTTGTGGGTTTAAAGGCTGCAAAACCTATTGTACGATCTACCGTTTTTTTTGAGAAATAGATATTGATTTTTGATTTATCGCTTTGCTCTATTGGGCTTGGGGCATAGTGCAAATTACGTATCATTAATATTCCCCGCTTGGGAAGTTTAAACCCTATACCGTGATTAAATATTTGTGGCGATGTACCGGGCAAGTACCCGCTATGGAAAACCTCATAAGGCATGTTTCCGTTTGAATCTATAAGATTAAAATAACTGTAATCGTGCTCATCATTTACAAAACTGCTATCGCCAAAAATAAAATAATCGGGACTGTTGTATATATCTACCCCATCAGGCACTGCCAGCACTTGATAACTGGCATGGTGAACCAGTGTGCGATTGCCTGCTATAAACTCTATACCGCAGGCAAAGGTATCGTTGGGTAGCTCGAAAGGTATTTTATAGCAGATATAGGTTTCTTTATTATCGCCTTTTACGGTAAAAGGTTCTTTCATTTCCAACACCATATCGGGCTTACCCAGTATTTGCGAACCGTTTGGGAATTGAGGTTTTGCTGGTAGTTTTTCTTTAGCGCCCTCTTTCGCTCCTGTTTGTACCCATTGCTTTATTAGTTCTTTTTCTTTTTCGGTAAGGTATTTTTCGTTGGCAAAGTTGCGGTAATGTGGGTTGGCTTTCCAAGGGGGCATATACCCTGCTTCAGTAACGTATTGTATAAACTTACCTTTTTGTTTCACCTGTTTATAGGTTTCAAGCGCAAAAGGAGCTGTGCCCCCCGTGCGGTGGCAAGGCAAACAGTTTTTGTATACTATGGGTGCAATATGTTCTGTATAGGTAGGTGTTTGCGAATTACCCGCTACAAATACAAAACATATAACTATACTTAAAATGTATTTCATAATTTTAATGATGCTAGATATCTAACATCTGCTAATATTCCCCTCCAATAACTCGTTTATTCAATTCGGGATTGTTTTCAAATTTAGGCAAAGAATTGGGTATCGAAGTAAGCCCTGTTGTATCAGTTAGCGTACGCATAAAAGCAACAATATCATTTTTCTCACCCTCTGTCAAACTAAGGTTATCAAAAGGCAATGTTTGGTTTTCAAGGTTAATACCCAACCCTTGTCCGCCACCTTTGTTATAAAAGTCAACCACTTCTTCAAGGGTTTTGTATACGCCATTGTGCATATAGGGTGCTGTAAGAGCAATATTACGAACGGTTACTGTTTTAAACGCATGGCGGTTAAACTCTACCTTTTCTTTCATGCGACCGCCTATACGCCCAATATCAGGGTCAACCACAGCATTAATAGTATCAGTAGTGGCAGGCACGCCCAGTACTTCGCTTTCGTTTTCGCTGTAATAGGGAGGCACAAGTCCGCTAAAAGTAGGTGCAAAATGGCAAGTGCCACACACTGCTTTGCCCATAAATAAGTTAAAACCTCTTATTTCTTGCGGGCTTAGGGTATTGGCTTCGCCACGAATGTGTTTATCAAAATCAGAGTTAAACCCTGTTAATGTTTTTAAGTATGCAGCTATTGATTCTGATATGGTTTGTTTGTCTATTTGACCGTTGTATTGAGGAAAGGCTTTTTTAAACAATGCTTTATACTCACTGCTTTTTCCTAAAAGTTCAGCAATTTGAGGGTAAGAAGTATTAAACTCAAACTCTGAGGTGATAACGTGTTCAAACTGATTTTCTATTTTTTCGGTACGTAAATCGTAAAAGTATCTATCGGCAAAAACACTGTTTATAAGTGTTGGTGCATTACGCAGTACTGTGCCCTTAAAATCAATGGCAGTGCTTCGTTGCTCTCCGTCGGTAAATGCTTTTGCAGGATTGTGGCACGATGCGCAACTGCGTTTATTGTTTACAGATAACACAGGGTCGTAAAAAAGATATTTGCCCAACGCTACTTTTTCAGGCTTTATCTCTCTATCTCCCGAAAGTGAAAAGTAATTTACATTAAACAAATCTGTACTAAAAATATCATCGGCTAAATAGTTTATAGGCTGTAAAGAATTGTTTACCTCGTATATGGTTTCTATACCTAACTGTAATTGTGCTGTTTTAAATAGCTTAAAAGATGGATTGATATAATCACGGATAAATTCTAGCCTATTAAAAGTATCAAAATCAGTATTGGTTTCAAGGTATTGTATAGCTCCATTTAGTTTTTGCACCAGTTGCTCGCCTACTGTATGGTTTAGTGTGGGTTGATAGGCTTTTGCCATAAGCAATAAAGGCTGTAAAGCGTTTTTGGCATCATCAAGGGCATTATTGCTTGCGGGTGTATCAAACCCTGTAATACCTAGTGTTAAAATACGTACTAATTCTAATCGGGCGGCTTCAAACAAGTTTCGCTCGGTAATGGGTACACGCTGTTGGTAGCTGTTTATTTGGGTGAATTTATTTAGTAAACGTGCTGCTTCCCTATTCAACTCTTCGGTATCAACTTCATCTGCGTATAAAATTTCTTCAATCACCTGCAAACCATGCGGCTGCAAAACAGACATTTCAGGGCTGTTGCGCTCAATTTTGGGCAATGGGGCACCGTTTATATGGTCTTTTACCGATTGAACATCAAAGTATTCCAACAAAAATTCAACTTGCTTAAATTCTTTACGCACCTTTATAAAAGAGGCACGCACCTCCCCTACTTTTTGAGTGTTGGTTTTTAAGATAATAGCGTTTTGATTTAAAACTGCCAATTGTGTTTGCAAACTGTTTAACCCCTTGCGGTAGTTTTTTGTGTTTACCTCAAGTGCATTTGCTGCAGGGATATTATACCCAAACGACCACAACACAAGGGCAAAACCACTTACCAATAGTAATTGTATTGTTTTTGACGGGGTGAAAAATTTCATAGTGATGGTGTTTTTATAGCCTTTTATAAATAGAGAAACCCGAGAGTTTGCTCTCGGGCTTTTCTTATACAAATCCAGATTATAATTATTCTACAACTAATTTTTGGGTTTCGCCTTTGCTGTTCATAATGATGTATGTACCCGAAGCCAAGTCGGTAACATCAACTAACTCTACATTACGAAGCACTTTTAAACGTTTACCACTAAGGTCATATATTGCAACGTCGCTCACTTGATTAAGGTGCAACTCGCGTGATACGGGGTTAGGGTATACACTAAATATATCCGTTTGGTTATTGTTAAACTCTTCTAAACCAACAAAAGTGTTTACTACGTTTTCCCAACCTGTAATAGCAAATGTTAACGAGTGGTTGTATGGGAATGGATGGGTAGGATTAGGATGTTGTGCATTAGCAAATACAGTTTTACCATCAGGGCTGGCAACAACTCCTGTAATTTCAGCACCTTGTGGTGTAGCTGCAATACGCACTAAATCATTAACAGTAGGGTTTTTAATGCTCATATCTAAAAAGAACATTTCGCAAACTGTATTTGAACCCGATTGGTATTCTGCCGGCATACGGCCAAAGCTACGTCCGTTCAAATCTTCGTTAATCATCATAAAAGTACGACCATTAACTGTTACCATACCTAAACCATCAGGGTTTGAAAGGTGTTTTGCAGGATATGAAGCTACTGAAGGAGAAGTAGGCAAGTATGGGCCACCTTCAATATGTATACCTACTTGCGAAGTTGCAGGGTCGTAATACAAAATACGTCCATAATAATCAGCAAACTTACCGTTAGCTACAGAATCAAGAGCGGCAGCGTCAGTACCTGTAAAATTTGGAAAACGAGTTTTGTATGCCTTAGCCCAGTGTGGACTCATAGCAGCACCATTTGCTAAGTCTGCTGTGAAGTTAAAACCATCGCGACCTGTTTCAGTCCAGTATACTTTACCATCAGCAGGGTTATAAGCTACCCACTCGTTACGGTTAAACATGGCTGCTCCTTTTTTAAAGGCTTGACCTGAAAGGTCATTAATCTCGTCAAACTTATCGTTTACTAATTGCACCCAAGTACCATCAGCTTTCCAAGCATACAATTTACCTTTTGTAAAGTCGCCTGCTACATCTGCTTCAAATTTTACCCAAGGGGCAGGAGACTCATCAATACCCAAGTAAACGGTTTTGTTATTAGGCATTATAACACCACCTTCCCAACCGGCACGACCCCAGTTGTATTGTTTGCGGATAGCTTTTGCTGTGCGAGGGTCTATTTCAACCATGTAGTTAAAGTTTTGGAATTTTTTAATGGTTTTACCATTAAAATCACCCGGTATTGTGGTCGATATAGTCCAATCGGCAGTATCACGCACACCTGCACCATTACCACCAATAGGGCTGTTTGAACCGCCTGCTATAGAAGCATTGCTGGTACGAAACCACTCTTCAGCAATCCAAATACGTCCGTCAGGAGCTGTAATACCTGCACAGTTCATCCCTGTTTCACCTACTGTGTTTACAAAGTCAACAGCAAAGTATTTTCCTTTACGACCATCGGCCAAAGTTTGTTCTACAACTTCTAAAGTACCATCAACTTTACGACGAACTTTAAATGAGGTGTTTCCTCCACCATCACCAATTTTGTCATCAGCCCATATCATTTCATGGTTTACTGATAACCAGCCCAAATCTTTAGTTCCTGGGGTTGTATCGGCTGTAAAACCAATGAAATCATGCCATTCTTTTGCTAAAGCAAAACCATTGGGTTTGCCATCTTTACCAACAGTTTGCACACTATCGGTACTACCTATAAACAATATTTGTGTTTTTAGAGGTGATTTTGGCATTACAACTGTTTTGTTAGAGTAATCTAAACTAGCCTCTACCGGAAATTTGAATTGTGCGTGTGCGGCAACAACTGTTGCCATTGCAAACACAAGCAATAAGTAAACCTTTTTCATTTCTTTAATAAAATTTTGATGCAAAGTTGCTGATGCATTGTAAAGGAATAGTGACGGCTATTTTATCAAAATACCAACAAAATATTATGTAAACCTTAAGGAGGTTTGAAGTAAATTTTGGAAGAAAAAAAACATTACACCCACGCTATAACAAAGGAAACAGGGCATTAACACCTTAAAACCAACTGATGAAAAAAGTACTGTTTTGTTTAGTTTATTATTATCAAATGGTTATCAAATTTTGTAATTAATTGAATTTTAAGGATTGCCAACTGCAAACGATTTACTTAATACTTTTATAGTAGGCATAGTTTTTGTAATTTTGAATTACTGTGATTAAAGGTATAGCCACCATATTATTAATAGTATACACCACCGTTCAGGCCATTGGTCTATCGGTAAACCTACACTATTGCGGCAACTACCTATCAGACGTTACTTTATACACTACAACCCAAAACTGCTGTGGCGATGTTGAACCTGAAGAAAAGGATTGCTGCGAAGACCATGAGGTGTATTTAAAAGTAAGTACTGAACACGCTGTGGCACAAGTCCACCAAGCACCTAACTTAAAGTGGTTACCTCTATTTACGGTTAACACTACTAATACAACAACCCCAAATTTATCACAAAATAGTACTCGTTTTTATGCTGAAAGAGGCTCTCCGCCAAAGTCGCAACAAAACACATGGCTACTCCTCTGCACACTTAGGTTATGATACGCGGTTTTCTAAAAACCACGAGTATAACATCTTATACTCCTCTATCATTTTTTAATTTTTAAACCTAAGAACAAATGAATTTGAAACAACTTAAAGCATTAATACTGCTTTTAGTACTTGTTGCATGCACTAATGCCATGCAAGCCCAACATATAATAAAAGGCGTTGTGGTTGAAAAAACCAAAAAAGGCAAGCTAATACCCATACAGCTAGCCACAGTGTATTGGGCAAACAGTACTATAAATACCTATACCGATAGTAGTGGAGTATTTAAAATTCCATATACCGAAGAACACAAATATTTAGTAGTTAGTTTTATAGGTTATCGGTCTGATACTATTGAGGTAACCCCACAAAACATAAACAATATACAGGTAGTACTAAAAACTGATGCTGCCCTAAAACTTGAGGAGGTTGAAGTAACTGCTGAAACCAAATCGATGACTATTGACCGCCTTAGTGGCATTAAGGCCAATATAATGACTGAGAAAGAACTTTTTAAGGCCGCTTGTTGCAACCTATCAGAAAGTTTTGAAACTAACCCCGCCATTGATGTTACATATAGTGATGCTGTAACAGGTACTAAACAAATACAAATGCTAGGGTTAGCAGGAAATTATACTCTTATAACTACTGAAAATTTACCCGCCGTTCGCGGTTTGGCATCATCGTACGGATTGGGATATATACCCGGATCTTGGATAGAGAGCATACAAGTAACCAAAGGTATAGGTAGCGTAGCCAATGGATACGAAAGTATTACAGGGCAAATAAATGCCGAATTACGCAAACCTGAGGGCAAAGACCGTGTTTTTGCTAATGTATACGCCAACCACCAAGGCCGCTACGAGGCCAACTTGGTAGTTACCCAAAAAGTAAACAGTAAATGGAGTACTGCCTTATTGATGCACAGTGGTACCCGAACTCAAAAGCTTGACCAAAACAAGGATGGCTTTGTAGATATGCCCACCGGCTACGAACATAATATTATAAACCGTTGGAAATACGACAATGGTAAGGGGCTTGAAGGCCAAATAGGTGTAAAAGCATTGGTTGAAAGCCGTATTGGAGGCTCAACCAAATACAATGGCGAAAGTCAAACTGAATCCATTTTAAATAATGCCTACGGTGTTAATATAGCAACAGAACGCTTTGAAGTATTTGGTAAAACAGGTTATGTGTTTCAGCAAGAGAAATACAAAAGCATTGGCTTTATGTGGAGTGCTCTCTCTCATAAACAGAATAGTTTTTTTGGTGAAAATGCTATAAACTCAAAAGAACAAAGCGTGTATGCCAATCTTATTTTTCAATCTATCATTGGCAATACACACCACAAATACCGTACTGGCTTTAGCTTTCTGCACGATATATATAACGAGCAGATTTCATCACCAAATATAAACTTTAGTGGTAATGTGGGTAGGGTTGAAAACGTACCGGGTGCATTTTTTGAATATACTTGGACTGTAAACGATAAATGGCTGGTTATCGGAGGGTTGCGTGGTGATTACCACAACTTGTTTGGCTTTTTTGCTACCCCGCGCATAAATGCCCGCTACGATAGAGGCGATGGAACTGTGCTGCACTTTACCGCAGGACGCGGACAACGTACGTCAAATATATTTGCTGAAAATATTCAGCTACTGGCTTCATCGCGCCAATTTATATTGCCTGCCAATTGGCAAACACAATCGGCTTACGGATTACAGCCCGAAGTAGCGTGGAATATGGGAGTAAGCCTTACTACAGATGTAAAAATAGGTCGCCGCTACGCCACACTTGAAGCTGATTTATTTACTACACAATTCCAAAATCAAGTAGTGGTTGATTTAGACAATAGTGCTCGCCAAGTATCTATGTATAATCTAAATGGAAAATCGTTTGCAAATAGTGCGCAATTGCAAATTACTTACGAGCCTATACGAAGACTAGAAACCCGTATTGCCTACCGCTACTACGATGTTCGCACACAATACCAAAGCGGCACACTGCAACGTTATTTGCTATCTCCTCACCGTGCATTTATAAACATGGCCTACAAAACCCGCAAAAAATGGGTGTTTGATGTTACCCTAAACTGGTTTGGTTCTAAACGACTACCTACTACCGAAGACAATCCCGAAGACTTGAAACTGGGTAAAAAATCACCCGGCTTTGCAATGGTTAATGCACAAATAACTAAAAGCATAGGTAAAAAATGGGAGGTATATTCAGGCATAGAAAATGCTTTCGATTTTCGCCAAACCCGTTTAATTGTTGACCCATCCAACCCTTTTGGGTCAAAGTTTGATGCCTCAATAGTGTGGGGGCCTGTGCAAGGGCGTATGATATATGTAGGCGCTAGGTTTAGAATTAAAAGTTAAACTGGCTGTACCCGCATGAAAAATTTAATAATACTGCTGCTGATTTCAATAGCTTTTGGAGCAACAGCGCAAGACACTGCCATAAAAGATTATAGCAAAGCCGATAAAAAAACAAAAAAAGGTATTGATGAAGCCTTAGTATCTTACCTGAAGGTAAAAGATGCTTTGGTAGCCACCAACAAAGGCGAGGCACAAACTGCTGCAATCGAATTAAAAACAGCCATAGAAGCTATATCTGCTGATAAACTTACTGTCGAGCAAAGGCAATACCTTAATGCACATTGCTCTTACATAGTAAAACAAAGTTTATCAATACAAAACGATAGTATAGATATAGAACAAAAAAGAGCAGCCTTTGAAAAAGTAACCCAAAGTATGTATGCCCTTATAAAAAGTTTTAAGGCCAACAAGATAGAAATGTACCTCCAGTATTGCCCAATGGCAATGGATGGTAATGGAGCGTTTTGGTTGAGTGATAGGGAAACTATAATGAATCCTTACTTTGGCAACCTAATGCTTCACTGCGGTGATGTTGAGGAAGTAATAGAGTAACTACTCTTGCCCAAAAACATCAAACACCGCGTACATTTCATCAAAATCGCGTATGCCGGGGGCTGTTTCAAAGCCCCCGCTTATGTTTATGCCATAAGGGGTTAGCTGTTTTAGCTGCTCCAAATCGTTTTGTGTTAAACCCTCAACATCAAACAAAACAAAAGGGTATTTCTCTTTTATTTCGGTCATTTTGCCTATTGAACATTTTTTAATCAAAAAGGCTTTTACCGCATTTGATGGCGATTGTAAATACTGCTCAAAGTCTTTTGCAGAAGCATCTAATTCTAAAATCACCTGTATATCACTCCCCTCAAAATAATGAAGCATAGCAGGTTCAGCCAGTTGTATCCAGTCAAAACCCAAAAGGCGTATAATATCTTCAATTTCACCCAAACTTTGTGTAGCTGCAAACTCAGCTACAGGCTGCGGCCCCGACAACCAACCAATAATAGCTTCTGCTTGCACCGGTGATATATATAAAGGGTTAGCTGTATCAAAACTAAAACCAATCCATTCAGCTCCTGCTGCTGCACCAAAACGTGCATCAGTTAGGTTGTTTACACTACCAAGTTTTATCTTGCAAGTATTATCCATGCGTCACTTTTACTTAAAAACGCTGCAAATGTAATGGAAAACAAAGATTTAAGCTTTTTTGATATGGTGCACCAAGTAGCAAGGCTTATTCCCTATGGTCGTGTTACAAGTTATGGAGCAATAGCCCGCTATTTGGGCAGCGGAAAATCGGCTCGCATGGTAGGCTGGGCCATGAATGCAGCACACAATATACCTGATATACCTGCACATAGGGTTGTAAATAGTTCGGGTTTACTAACTGGCAGACAACATTTTGTACATCCCTACCGTATGCAAGAACTTTTGGAAGCCGAGGGTATTGTGGTTGAAAATCATCAAGTAAAAGATTTTGACAGCTTGCTTTGGGAGCCATTAAAAGAGTTAGGGCTTTGATTACTCAAAATTTGAGCCCAAATACTAAGTATTTTACTAATAAACTTGTACTACTGGTTTTTTCTTTAAAGATTGCAATAGAGTTCAACCCTATCAATTGACTAATTATGAAAAAACTATTACTAACAGCAGCAGTGCTGGTTACTTGCTTTGTAGCCAACGCACAGTATTTTCAACATGTTTACGGAGTTCCCGTAAATGAAACACTAACATCAGGTATCAATACAACAGCTTCGGGCGATGGCTATTTTATGGCTAGTTCAAACAGCGGCTTTGCTTTTGGTACTGCTTCAATTTCAGCCACTTTTGCCGATGTGGCTGGCAACATACCCGGTGGGCCATATTTTACTAACGAGTATATGGTTGTAAGTAATGCCGGTAATCCTTTACAAACCCAAGACCCGCAAGTATTTGAATACAACAACGGCTCTGGTTTTGGTATTATAGGCAGGTATACCGACCCTACAATGGCTAATCCAAACACGGGAATCTACTTTCTTCAATTAGATCCTTCAGGCAATGTGCTAAACTCATTTGATTATACAGTTAACCCTAATGGCGGTAGCTTTTGGGATGTTATAAAAGTGAGTGCTATTGCCGAATCAGCCAGTGGTAAAGAAATTTATATTACAGGCTGGTTACAACCCAATTTTGCACAAGTAAACAGCTTTGTACTAAAAGTTGATGCTTCTTCGGGTGCAATAATTTGGGGTTATGTATACGATGTTATCAACCCTAGCTTTTCATCAAAAGATTTATTTAACGATATTGTAGAAAGCCCTTATGGTGCTGAAGTAATAGTTGTTGGCCAAACTTATGATGGCACTACAACTTCTGATGGTTTGTTTATGCGTATCAATTCAAATACAGGAGCTGCATTTCCTGTTGTAAACCTTCATGGCACAGCAACCTCATGGGATGCTTTTAATGCTATTACTGTGGCCAACAGCCCTTCTGCAGGTGGGCCAGGTTTTGCAATTGGCGGTACTAGCAATACTAATGGCACCAATGATTTTTGGTTTACCTTGGTTGACCCTACGGGTACTTTTATTACTTCAACTTTACACGATTATAGTATAAACCCTGGTGCTAACGACAACTGCGAAGATATTATTGAGCGTAAAAATACAGCAGGCAAATTTGAGTACTATATGGCTGGTAGCACCTTTAAAGGAGCTTTTGGCAAGTACGATGTATTGGTAATAAAAACAGATGCCAAAGGTAATGGTGTTGCCAATGGAGAGTTTACTTATGGAAGTGCCGGTAACGACTTTGGTAAGAGCCTTGACCAATATAACGGAACGAACAATGATGGACTAAGCGTTTTTGGTACGTATGATGATAATATTATAGGTGGTTCTGACATGTACTTGGTAAGAGCATATTTTAATGGTGCATCAGGCTGTAACGAAAAATTCAATACTCCAACCCCAAAAAATGGCCCTAAACTATATTTACGTTACGATGTAAAAGATATAGCCAAGTTTAAAGACGATAAATTCTCATGGAAACAAACCAGCGCAAAAGAGAAAACTCTTTGCTTTGCTTGGTCAATAACAGGTGGAAACAACGCACGTGTTGCACCAGAGGAACCTAAAGGCGATAAAGAAGCAAAAATAAGCCCTAACCCTATTGCACAAGGTATACAATACGCATCTTTTGAGGTTGAAGTAGAAACACCTACAACAGCCCAAGTTGCTATTTACGATATGCTTGGTCGCAACTACTACACACAAACATTTACTTTAGTAAAAGGAAACAACAGCTTGATGCTTGACATTAGTAATGCTAATATGGCACCAGGTATGTATACTGTTAAAATACAAGGTGATAACCTTAATAAAAACATTGTGTGGTTGGTGAAGTAACCATATCTATTAAACATTAAATTAATTATCAGCTACCCCAATGGGGTAGCTTTTTTTTTGCAAACTCAAAAAAGCATTTCACAAGTCCAAAATAGTGTTTCACAAAGTGGCCTCTGCATTATTTGTTGATTTTCTACAACTTGTGTACACAATTTTTAAAACACTATCTATTATGAAAAAAATTTTCTTAATCGCATTAGCCCTAACATCTATGGGCTTAAATGCTCAGTACTTTCAGTCGTTATATGGCTCTACACAAAGCTTTGAGTTTTTATCCGACGGACAGAATGTATACAACGCAGGTGGCCCTGAACACCTATTAGCCGGCCCAGGCGAGTTTATTTTTGGAGGTCGTTCGGCCATTAATATTCAAAAAGCTGACGTCAACGGCTCTACCACTGCCCCCGGTACCTTTAACAATCATTATACTGTATCTGATATAGGAGGTGCTTTTCCAGCCTTAAACCCAAACTTAGTTACTCAAAATATACATACAGTAGAAATGTCTGATGGTTCAGGCTATGCCATAGCTGGTGCTTATACACGTGGTGCAACAGGGGTGGGTTTTGGCGCTTATTTTTATATGATAGACCAAATGGGAAATACCCAACCCGGCCCAAATTATTTTGGTTGGTATCCAAATGGAAACTATATAGGTATAAGGGTGCAAGCCTTAATAGAATCAAAAAAGAACCCCGGTAACTTTTATATCTGCGGCTATGTTATTGAAGCCGGAACACGTTATAACAAAGTTTTTGTTATTAAAGTGGATAGAAATGGGACAATAGCATGGGATCATATATACGAACTAGACTATAACAACCCCAATGATTCAGACATTCCATACGACATGATAGAATCACCCTACCTACACCCTGTACATGGCCTTGATGAATTTTGGATTGTAGGTTCTCATACCGACCAAAGCGTAGCAGGGGCAAACACTGATGGCTTTATTCTACGTATTGATGATATATACGGCAATATGCTTAATCCTAATACCTTTTATGGCACACAAGCTTCAAATGATGTATTTACTAGCATTATCCCAACAGCTAACACTAATGTAGACTTAAGCGGAAATGGTGAAGGTTTTGTTATTGCTGGATATACAGACGAAAGCGGTAATAACGATGCATGGAATATTGCTATGGATAACAACCAAAGTGTAGCATGGGCAAATAAATTTAATTACATGGTTGCCGGTGCACCTACGCTTAATAATGATGTGTGTAACCACCTTATGGAGAGAATAAATACAATGGGTGTTGAAGAATATTATTTGGTAGGTACTACAGATAATGGAGTACACGGAACCGAGGATGTACTGGTTTTTAAACTTGATAACAATGGTAATTTAACACCTAATGGACAATTTACTTACGGCGATGTTGATGCTGATAGAGGCATACGCATTGACCAGCTAAATGGTTTTGGCCCTGATGCTGATGGTATTGCTATTTATGCTCAATCGTTTCATATCCCACAAATAGGCGGGTTTGACCATTACTTAATCAAAGCCTATTTTAATGGTGTTACCTCTTGTAAAGACGATCAACAAGATGGAGATCAACAACCGGGTCCAAATTATCTTTTTGATACCAATAGCGATAATACAGGCCCTAATAACTTTACTGATTTTCCAATGCAAATTGATGTATACCAACCTCTATCAGAGTTATTAATTTGTTCAAGTCCGTCTGAATCAGATGGTAATAATGCCCGTATAGCCCCAACAGAACCTAAAGGCGATAAAGAAGCAAAAGTTAGCCCCAATCCTATTGCTCAAGGTGTACAATATGCCAATGTTGAAATTGATATTGAACAACCCACAACTGCGCAAGTATCGGTTTACGATATGCTAGGTCGTGCTTACTACTCGCAAACATTTACATTGGTAAAAGGTAAAAACAACTTAGTACTTGATATAAGTGATATAAACATGGCACAAGGCATGTATACTGTAAAAGTGCAAGGTGATAACCTAAACCAAAACATTGTGTGGTTAATGAAGTAACCATATCTATTAAACATTAAATTAATTATTAGCTACCCCAATGGGGTAGCTTTTTTTTTGCAAAACCGAAAAATGATTTCACAAAGTCAAAAATACATTTCACAAAGTCAAAAGCATACTTCACAAAGTAGCCTCTTTATTATAGCTAATATCTCATAATATAGTGAGCACAATGATTTAAATACTATCTACAATGAAAAAAATCTTTTTAATCACCTTTGCCTTTGCTTCTATTGGTGCACATGCCCAATTCTTTCAACACAACTATGGAACTAAAAACAGCGAAAATGGAAGTAATGGGTTAAACACCACAGCAACAGGATTGGGACATTTTATTGTCTCAAGCACATTTAATTCTCCAACAAATGAAATTTTAGCAGTCAATACTGATGTTAATGGAAATGTTGCCGCCTTTAATAATCTTTATACCTTAACGCATTCATCTGGAGTATCGTTAGAGATTAATAATACTTTACCCATCGAGTTTAGTAACGGTAGTGGTTATGGTATTTTTGGTAGATTTAGCGACCCAAGCCTTAGCATATCTGCCGGCATTTTTTACCTTGAAATTGATCCTGTTGGAAATATTTTGAATATTACTGAATATAATCCCATTAGCACTGCTGGTACAAGTTATTCTTTAGTAGAAGTTGCTGATGTAACCGAATCATTAGGTGGAGGTTTCTTTTATATAACTGGAACTGTTGACCCGGGCATTATGGGCAACTTTTGGATTTTTGTTATAAAAATTGACCAAGCCGGAAATATTATGTGGTCTATTGTAGACGACATAGTAAACTCAACAGCCATATCACGTGATTGGGCAAAAGGAATTGTCGAAAGTCCGTACTCACCTTCAGGTACTCCTGAATTGGCGGTTGTAGGACAAACTTATGATGGCGGAGGTTCGTCCGATGCATTTTTTTTAAGACTAGATGCCAATAGCGGAACATCACTTGCACCTGTTAATCTTTATGGCACTACTACTAGTAATGAGATTTTTAATTCTATTAAGATATCAAACAATGCTGCTTCAGGAGCGCCCGGATTTATTATTGGCGGAAGCAGTGACGTAAATAGTGGTGGCGCTAATAGGGATTTTTGGCTAGTTCAAACAGATGACCAAGGTAATCCATTTTGGAGTTACACCTATGATTATAATGGTGGTTCAGGCAATAACGACTATAATACAGATATAATTGAAAGGCTTAATAATGCTGGATTCTATGAGTATTACCTTGGAGGGCATACCAGTAACGGAAACCTTGGAGCAGCTGATTTAGTGGTTATAAAAACTGATGATCTAGGCAATGCCATAGGTCAATTTACTTACGGTAGCCCTTTTGACGATATTGGAACTTACCTTGACTTTTATGATCACATGGGGCCTGATGGCTTAAGCATTTTTGGCACATACAATGGAGGTAGTGTAGGTTTAATGGATTCCTACCATGTAAAGGCTTATTTTAACGGCTTATCTGGCTGTAATGAAGATATTGGCATGACCCATGGTTTAACTGGACCTAGCTTTCTTATGAACTTACAGGATAGGCTAAATACAACGTTTAAAAACACACCGATGTCAGCCACACTGTCAGGTGCGAAAGATGCTAACCTTTGTTTTAACTTCTCAATACCCGGTGGTAGTAACGCACGCATAGCTCCCGATGAACCTAAAGGCGATAAAGAAGCCAAAGTTAGCCCTAACCCTATTGCGCAAGGTGTACAATATGCAGCTCTTGAAGTTGAGATAGAACAACCTACAACTGCGCAAGTATCGGTTTACGATATGCTAGGTCGTACCTATTACTCGCAAACATTTACACTGGTAAAAGGTAAAAACAATTTAGTACTTGATATAACTGATATAAACATGGCACAAGGCATGTATACAGTAAAAGTGCAAGGTGATAACCTAAACCAAAACATTATGTGGCTAGTAAAATAGATTAAAGAACTTTCTTAAACCAACCTATATATATGCTGAATAGGGGGCTATTAGCCCCCTATTCTTTTTATACAATTACTACAAAATTGATGCTTATTAGCGGTTCATATCCCAAGCAGCAAATAGCTTATCAATCAAACGGCTTTCATCAGTTGTCATTTGTTTATCAGCCATAACAACCTTCATGGCAAACTCAACCAATTTATTTCTTTCTTTTACATCTGAAAGTGTATAAAACTTATCGCACACTTCTTCAAAGTGAGCATAATGTTCTGACGTAGGCAGCGCAGTAAGAAAGGCTTGTTCTTTTATCAAGTCCATCTCTTCGTCAAAGTTTTTCTCTAAAAAATCAAGAATAACTCTTTTTTCTTTACTATCAGACGAACCGTCGGCACGAGAAAGTATGCCAAGTAAGTGAAATGCCGATTCGCATTTATTTAGTTTTGCTATAAAATTGGTACTCATAAACTCTTCTCAAATCTAACTAAAATTAAAAAATTGTCCACCCTTTTGTTGGTACATAGCTAATATATCCGTTTTGTATTTGCAAAGAACTTTCAAAATTATTTGTGTACAACTGCCCCGTGCCTAGTCCCTGCGGCATAGTTACCTTGTATTGCGATGTAAATTGTGCAATTGCATTTAACCCCACATTACTCTCAAGTGCCGATGTAACCCACCAACCTATATTGTTTTTATTGGCTAAATCTATCCATTGGCTACTTGCCTCAAAACCACCCAATAAACCCGGTTTCAGTATTATATATGCAGGTTTTGTGGCAGTAAGCAGCTTTTGCCCTTGTGTGCCCACAGGTACACCTATCAGTTCTTCATCCAAAGCCACAGGTATTTTGCTTTTAGCACAAATTTCTTGCATGGCATCCCACTGTCCTTGTTTTATAGGTTGCTCAATACTGTGTACCTCAAAACGCGAAAGCTCTTTCAATTGCTCCAATGCTGTATCAGGAGCAAAAGCACCATTAGCATCTAAGCGTATTTCTACACCAAAAGCGTTGTGTTTTTGACGCAATGCCTCCAGCATTCTGCATTCCTCATCAAAATCAAGCGCGCCTATCTTAAATTTTATACAAAAAAAGCCCTCTGCTATTTTTTCTTTGGCTTGTTGTAGCATATTGGCACTATCACTCATCCAAACAAGACCGTTTATAGGTAATTTTTCTTGTCCGTCATAAAACGGAGTATCAAAAATTTTTCGTTTTCCGCCATTTGCTAAATCAAGTATTGCGGTTTCAATACCAAATTTTATAGACGGCCATTGCTCAAGGCTTAAATCTTGCGGAGGAATACCCTCATTTATAAGCTGAACGGTTTGATTTAGTTTGTCTTCAAAGCCTTCTACATCGTCAATACTAAGGCTTTTTAGTGGACTAATTTCGCCAATACCTTTTATGGTCGGTAGTTTTTCATTGTACAGATGTACCAGCCACAATGACTTTTGAATAAGTGTATTGCGCGATGTTTTGGCTGGATTTTTAAACTCGAGATTGTATTTTGATACTACTGCGGCTAATCTCATTCTCTACACAAAAAAACTAATGATAAATAAACCTATGGCAAGCAATGCCGAGCCTAGTGAAGTAAACTTTAACTCATTATTCAAAGCAAGCTCCTCTCCTTCTTTATTGTCTTGTACTCTTTTAAAGCTTAAAAATAAAGGTATCCACAAAATAGCCATAGCCATAAAAGCCCAAAGAGGATCAATATTTCTGCTAACAAAAGTGGCTATTGAATTAAACCCTACTAAAAAAAGTATTAGTTGATATTGTTTGGCTTTTTTTCTGCCCAAGCGTACGGCAACAGTTATTTTGTTGCTTGCTTTATCGTTTTCTATATCTCGGATATTATTAATGTTTAATACGCTCACCGATAGGCATCCCATACAAATTGCAGGTAGCAATACCCACCCATCTAAACTGCCCGTACTAAGAAAATATGTACCACCAACAGATACTAAACCAAAAAATATAAACACAAAAATATCACCCAAACCACTATATCCGTAAGCACTTTTGCCAACAGTATATTTTATAGCCGCTGCAATAGCCGCTATTCCTATACCTAGCAAAGCAAAGGTTTGCCAACTACTAAAATTTTTAAACCCAAGCCATATTAGTAATATTCCGCTGGCAAGGCTAAGTATTGAAAAAAGCACAACGGCACGTAGCATGGCTTTTTCGGTTATTATGCCCGATTGCAAGGCTCTTGCAGGGCCTTTACGTTGGTCGTTATCAGTTCCTTTTTTAAAATCGCCGTAATCGTTGGCAAGGTTAGAGAGTATTTGCAAAAATATAGCGGTAACAAGGCATAGTATATAAATATCCCACTGCAAAACACCTTTTATATTGGCTGCAAATGCGCCCATTGTTATAGCCCCTAAAGCAAGGGGAAGTGTGCGTAGCCTAAATGCTTGTAGCCAGTTTTTTAGCATAAATTGAGGGCGCAATTTACACTTTGCTAGGGTAAAGGGCTTTATTTTTTCTTCTTAAAATCGCCGTTTTTCCATGCCTTTATAAACTGAGCCCACGCAAAGGGATTTAGAATATTAATTGGAGGTGCTTGACCGGCATAGTAGTATTTTGCAGCTTCTTGCCTAATTATATAATCTTGATTTTCGGCACCATCTGCTCCCAAAGCGGCTGCTTGTTGACGTAATAATTCACTCTCTAAGTTTCTTTTTGCCAGCACGTCCATCTCGTCTTCAGGCAAATTAAGTGTTGCAAAATAGTAGGGTAATAATGCGCTGCTAATAAATGGGGTAACAATAACTGTTGATACGGTAAATGTATCAGCAGTTAAGGTAATTATCATTGAGTATAATTTACTTTTGAGTGTATTAGGAACAACATACTCATTACGCTTATAGCCTATACAGCTAAATAAAACTGTATCACCCGGACGGGTTACTAAGGTAAAAATGCCTTGGGTATTACTTGCTGTACCAAAATATTTGCCCTTTACCCTAATATGTACGTTCTCCAGCCCCAAAAGGCTATCACTACTTAATACAATTCCTGAAAATTGAATTAGCGAGTCGTTGTCTTTGTTTGATTGTGCCCATAGCCGATTGGTTGTTGCCAATAACAACAATAGCACCAATAAAGTATTTTTATAACAGAACCTCATTTGTATAGTAACAAAGTTAATATATTGTATTCTCTAAATTATAAAACCTAGCACCAAAGTTAATATAACAACTAGCGGCGAAGGTATTTTGGTATACAACAATAATAGTACCGTAGCCACTATTACCAGTATGTTTTGCCATTCATAATACGCTATGCCTTTAAAAAGTAAATAGGCTGCCGCTAAAATTAATCCTGCCGATGCGGCCGCTATACCATCAAAAGCACGAGTAACAAGGGGATGCTTTTTTACCTTATTCCAAATGGGATACAAAAACATTATAAATAATGCCCCTGGTAAGAATATAGCAACAGTGCCTATAAGCCCACCTAAAATTTGCCAAGGCAACCCCCAATCTTTCATTATCATACTACCGGTGTATGCTGAAAGACTGAACACTGGCCCCGGTATTGCTTGCACAAACCCTACGCCTGTAATAAACTCTTCAGAAGTAAGATAATGTTTAAACGACACAAACTGCTCATACATCATAGGTATAAGCACATTTCCGCCCCCAAATACTAAACTGCCAAAACGGTATGAGTTTTCAAAAACTAAAAATGGTCTCGCTTCATCAATACCGTCAGTCATTTTTACAATGGCTGCTGATACAACTGCTACTGTAAAAACGACAAAAAAGTAAGTTAAGTTTCTCCAACGTATTTTTATTTTGGGCTTTTTATACACAACGCCGCTTTGCTTATTATAGCGCATAGCTATTGCACCACCCAAAAGTATAATAAGCGGATACGCATAAGGACCTAAAAACTGTATGGAAGCCAACAAAGCTGCCCCAAAGAATAGAAAGATATTGATTCGCTTAGTTTTTATTATCTTAAATATTTTAATGGCTGCTACCAGTATAAAGCCTACTGCCATTGGCTGTAAATACTTTAAAAAATCACTATTTGGAGCTACCTCCTGATAATACTTATACGATATGCCCAACGCTGTCATTATAATACTGGCAGGCAAAATCCATATTAGCAGGGTTGAAAACGCTCTTATCGGGCCTCCCATACGGTAGCCAATTGCAGTTATAGTTTGTGTTGAGGTTGGTCCCGGTAGTATTTGACAAAAGGCATAAATATCTAAAAACTCTTTTTGGGTAAGATATTGTTTTTCTTCTACTAAGCGTTTTATAAATAGTGCTAAATGTGTTCCGGGTCCACCTACACAAGTGAGGGCAAGTATTAAAATATCTTTATAGTAGATAATTTTTTTTATTTGCTTTACTTTGGCAGTAGGTAAGTGCACTAACTGGTGGAGATAAGAGGATAATTACTGGCAACAAAAATAGAATTTATTAGGCATAGCATGAATTTTTTTAAGGTAACAATTGGTATAGGCTTATTTTTTTTTATTGTTATATGTCAATGGGCTTGTAGTGAGCCAATTACTGACTATAAACGTGAGAAAGTTTTTTTAGATAGTATTGAAAATACACTGACGGCCACTGCGCTAAACCTAAATATTGATGAAAAAGAACTAGAAACACGCATTGCCACCATTAATACTTGGTACATTAAACTTAGCGATACCAGCTACGATGTTGCTAAAAAAATGCAGGTTGACTTTAATGGCTTAAAGATTGTGTATAGCCGCTATATAGATAACTTTTTTGCCTATACAACTGCTTTAAATTTACACAAAAACAGCTTTGAAAAGCTTAAGGCTGATGTAGAGAAACAAAAGCTAACACGTACTGATTTTAAGCAACGATATTCTCTTTTGAAAGAGGAAACAAACACTACCCTTGCCAATGCGGCAAGTATAGCTAAACCAGTATACGAGCTAGAATTTAGTTGGAAACGATACTATAAAACTATGAATAGTTGGTGATGGTTTTAACTATTCACCATTTTTAGCTGACGCATTTAGCTGCTTTTGCTTTTCTGCTAATATTTCTGATGCGTATACTCTTAGTTTTTCATTTGAAAACGGCACATACTCTTCAGGTGTTTCGGGGTGTTTCTTTAAAATACGGCACACCCAAAGTACATCGTGCCATTGGTTGTTTTTAAAACCTACCTTTTTGTAAACACCTACAGGTGTAAAGCCCAGTTTTATATGAAACATTGTGCTACTTTCATTGGGCTGTGCTATACCTGCATATACATTAATTACATTTTGCTGGCTTAGTATTTCAAGCAAAGCCTCGTAAAGTAACTTTGCCAATCCCCTACCCTGAAAATCATTATGTACGTATATCGAGCTTTCTGCACACCAGCGATACGCAGCTCTATCTCGATGTTTTTTTGCATAAGAATAGCCTATAATTTTGCCTCCGTGTTCAGCAATAATCCAAGGAAACTCATTTTGCACTGCATCAATTTGCCTACAAAATACCTTCGCTTCTTCAACGTCATAATCAAAAGTTACGTTTGTTTCTTCCACATACGGGGTATATATAGCCAATATCCCCTCGGCATCCTCACTGCGAGCTATTCTTAGATTTATCATTAAGTTAAACTACCAACTAAAAAAATGTAAACTATTAAAAAACAAGTACTTAAGCGCAATGTAAAATAAATAAATCAAAAGCTCGAACTATTCTTTTACATATATTTTTGATTACAGCTTTAGTAATCAAAGTTTTGAATCAAATCACACACGTTCTACCCAGCCAAAAATATCTTCGGCATTACCCGTTTTTATATCTGTAAGGGTTTTGCTTAACTTATTGGCATACTCCCAGTTTTCATAACCATTTAAAGTATGGTCGGTTCCCTCATATCCAATAGTTACAATAGGTACTAAAGTAGCCGCAGTTCCTGCTGCAAATACTTCTTTTACCGTACCGTTTTGTATACCTTCAATTATCTCGTGTATACTTATTTTACGTTCTTCAACCTCTATTCCCCAATGTTGCAACAGTTTAATAACACTATCGCGAGTTATACCTGCCAGTATAGTCCCGTCAAGTTTAGGAGTTACAACTTTATCACCAATACGTACAAAAACATTTGTAGTACCTGTTTCTTCAATATACTTGTGCTCATGCGCATCAGTCCAAAGCACTTGTGTATAGCCCTCGGTTTGTGCTTGACGTGTGGCATACATCTGCGAGCCATAATTGCCAGCACACTTTGCCTCACCTACACCACCCTCAACAGCTCGAACATAATTGGTTTCAACCTTTACTTTTAATGGTTGCAAGTAGTAGGCATTAACAGGACAAGTAAAAATACTAAAACGGTATGTTTCACTAGGACGAACACCTATAAAAGCATCAGTAGCAAACATAAATGGGCGTATATACAACCCGCTACCTTTTTTTGTAGGTATCCATCCCCTATCCAAACGTATCAACTGCTTCAGGCTTTCCATAAAGTACTCCTCAGGCAACTGCTGCATACACATACGCTCGGCAGACTTATTAAGGCGTTTTAAATTATCTTTTGGACGAAACAAAAGTGGTGTACCATCAGGAGCTACTTGGGCTTTCATTCCCTCAAAAATTGCTTGCCCATAATGTATTGCCGATATGGCCAAGCTCATAGGCAACTCACCATACTGCATAATTTTGGCATCCTGCCATTTACCTTCAATAAAATCAATTACTAGTTGGTGGTCAGAAAAAACCCGCCCAAACTGAATATTGTCAAAATCCATTTCAGCCAATCGGCTTTTTGCCGTAGGCTTAATTTCCACGTTAAACTTCGATGCATTCACACTCATATCTCAAAATTATTGCACCCCAGGGGTCAAGAAAGAACGATAACATTTACCCAATAAGGAAAAACTGTGTATAACCTTAGGCAAGGGTAAGTAACTTTGCGTGCAATTTTACATATTTTCACCCGAATACAAACCTAAACTATGTTAAAAATTGAAGGGGCAGCCCTAAAATATTTATTCAACGGTCAAACTTTATACATACCCAAAGTAGCTAAAACACAAACACCACTAGTGTTTAACTATGATGGAGGAAACAATAAATATATCTTAATGCTATTTAGCCACAGTGGGAAAAATGGTGTTCCACAGCCCCAAAAACAGTTTTTAGAAAAAATTTTGGGCGCAACCAAGCTAAGTTTTGATGATGTAGCTATGGCCAACCTGCAAACTATTGGCGAGCCTACTTTTGATGATTTGAAAAGCTTTTTTGCTCCTTCATCACTTTTTTTATGGGGTATTGACCCAAAGCAACTTGGCATACAAGCTAGTTTATACCAACCCGTAATACACAATAAGGTTAAAGTAATTTGTGTTGATGCTATTGATGTGGTAGAGAACGACAAAGCACTGAAAGCTAAACTTTGGAGTATTTTACAAACACATTTTCTTAAATAATGGAATTAGTATTTGCCACACAAAACCCCAACAAGGCCAAAGAAATAGAAGCAAAACTAGGCACAGGCTTTAGCATAATAGGTTTAGACACTTTGGGTATAACCGAAGAAATACCCGAAACTGCCCCCAACCTTGAAGGTAATGCACTGCAAAAAGCCCGATATGTATATCAAAAAACAAAACGGAACTGCTTTGCCGATGATACAGGGCTAGAAGTAGAAGCACTAAATGGCGAACCTGGTGTGCTAAGTGCCCGCTATGCAGGTTTGCAAAAAAACGCTGAGGATAATATGGCGTTGCTGCTTACTAACCTTAAAGATAAACCTAATCGCAGCGCACAGTTTAGAACGGTGATAGCCCTAATTATTGATGGGGAAGAACACCTGTTTGAAGGGGTGGCTAAAGGAACTATTATTGAAACGAAACAAGGTAATGAAGGTTTTGGTTACGACCCAATTTTTGTACCTGATGGACATACACGCACTTTTGCACAAATGGGGTTGGACGAAAAAAACCTATTAAGCCACCGCGCAAAAGCCTTTGACAAAATGAAGGAGTTTTTGAAAACCAAATAAACACGAGTTGGGATTAGAGCAAAAATATTATGCCATACTTGGTGTTCCAGCATCAGCTACAATTAGCGATGTAAAAAAGGCATACCGCTATAAGGCTAAAAAACTTCACCCCGATCTTAACCCCTCGCCAAATGCCGAAGCCGAATTTATTGAGCTGCAAGAGGCCTACGAGTATGTATGTGCCGTAAAACAAGGTAAAAAAAGTTTCTCTTCCGACCCGCAAATTAATGAATTTGAAAAATGGTGGAGGGCCGCAGCACAAGAAGCACAACGCAAAGAAAAACAAAAGCGTAATGCTCAAATGCGGTACGAAGAGTACATTAACTCTGAAGAATATAAACTTTCAGCCGCAATTAATAATGTAGGCAACCTTCTTCGGTTGCTCTTTACCATTGCTGTTTTTATAATCATCCCTCCCTTCATGTTTATATACAACAGTTGGTTGGGTCTTTTTGCCAGTATATTTATAATGACGGCAACCATACCTGTAACTTGGCCAATTATTACTGAACTTAAAAGCTTAAGGAAAAATCTTAGTGGGTTAAAGAACTCTTTTGCTACAATTCGAAATCACGATTGGTTTTATAGTATTTCAAATACCCCAAAAGTTCAGTTTATTATTTTCCTTCCAATAAATTTGTTTCTCCTTTTCAAAATAGCTTTTAATACATTAATTCCTTTAAGTACTCAGTTTATAATTTACTCATCAGCAATGCTATTAGGAGTAATTGTAACGTATGTAGTAAAAAAAATAAATAAAAAGTACCTCACTTTTTTCTCACTCTGCCTTGCTCCTTTTATCGTAAACATCTTCTTTCTTATCAACTTTACAATAAGTTTTAACCCAAAAACGGAAAGCTACTCGTATTTTCAAACTACACATTTTTCGCGAACAGGTAACAGGTATGAATCAAGTAGTTTTATTTATTTAGAAAACAAAACATACGAAGAGTATAATGGGCTACGGCTATTTTCACAGCTTAATGATTTAGATGAGAATAACCGTATCACCTTCACTTTTAAAGACGGTTTATTTGGGTTACGTGTAATGAAAAACTACACCCTTGAAAATAGTATTATTGAAGACGATTATTAAACCATGAATCCAATATTAGTAGAAGTATACAGAGAAAACGTGCTCGAAAGTTTTCACCGTGGAGTAGTTTGTGTAGTAGATAAAGACGGTAAAATTATTTATAGCGAAGGCGATGTGCAGCAAATATGCTATCCGCGTTCAGCACTTAAACTAATACAGGTTTTGCCCTTGCTTGAGCACGGCGGCATGGAACATTTTGGTTTCACCCTGCAAGAAATTGCCATAATGTGTGGCAGCCACAATGGCGAAGAAGAGCACCAACACGTAGTAAATTCTATTCTACAAAAAATAGGATTGGATAAAGAACATTTGTTTTGCGGGGCACAATACCCCAGCGATAGAAAAACAGCTAACACGCTAATAAAAGCCGACCAAAAACCCCACCACATACACAACAATTGCAGCGGCAAACACGCAGGTTTTTTAGCCTATGCAGTGCTAAGGGGTTGGGACACCAAAGATTACATTAACCCTCTGCATCCTATGCAGCAAGAAATATTACAAACCACTGCCGAGATGTACGAATACCCAAAAGAAAAAATGACCATTGCCTACGATGGTTGTTCAGCCCCAATATTTTCTGTGCCTGTATACAACCAAGCTGTTGGTTATAAAAACTTAGTACACCCCATGCAGTTTAGCCCCCAAAGGCAAAAAGCCTGTGCCACCATTGTTGAAGCAGTAAGCCAATACCCATATATGGTTGCAGGTCGTGGCCGTTATTGCACTGATTTGATGCAAATAACCGCCCCGCGCATAATAGGCAAAACAGGTGCGGAGGGTATTTTTAGTATGGGTTTGACGGAGGAAAAAATAGGCGTTACCATAAAAATTGATGATGGTAAAATGCTGCCCCAATATAATGTAGCCCAACGCTTTGTAGAAGCTACCGGTATTTTTACTGCCGAGCAGCTTGCTCCGTTAAAACATTACGAAAATGCCGAAATCACCAATTTTAACAAATTTGTAACGGGAGAAATAAAAACACGCGAAGGGTTGTTTGACGGCTTGGACATACAGTAGTGAATATTTTAAAAACCATATCTATTAACGGGTTAAAACAAGCTCTACCACTACCCCAGTACCTGTTGCACCACGTAAAAGGCTACAACAAGCAAAAGGTGCAAATGCTAATGCACAAAAAATGGGTTACCATAAATAATACACCCAGTGGCGAGGATGTGATGGTAAAAAACGGCGATATACTCCAAATAACCTCGCCATATACCACCCATCAAAAAGTATTTGCCGAAGATATTCCGCTTGATATATTAGAAGAAAACGAAGATTGGCTGGTGGTAAACAAACCATCGAAAATGGCCTGTCATGGCGGTTTGGGCAATTACCACGGCACGCTGCTCAATGCCCTTGCTCATCATTACGAAATAACTAACCAAACCCCTGAATTAAATAACGGTTTGGTACACCGATTGGACAAAGAAACATCGGGACTTATGGTGGTGGCAAAAACCAAAAAAGGGCTCGATTTTCTCTCGCCACAGTTTCAAAACAAAACTGCAAAACGTAAGTATATAGCCAAAGTACACGGTACAGTATCACCACAAAAAGGAACTATAAATGTGCCCATTGGTCGCCACCCCGATGAAGAACTTACAATAATGGCAAACCCGCCCAAAAATGCTGGCAAAGAAGCCATAACCCACTACACAGTTTTACAACAAAATGAAAATTATACCATAGTAGAATGTGAGTTAGAAACAGGTCGCACCAATCAAATACGTATACACTTACAATACATAGGTCATAGTATTGTTGGCGATAAACGCTACCCACCCACAAATGGTGTCGATGAAAATGCTACAAGAATGCTACTCCACGCCCATCAATTAACATTTGACACCTTTTTTGAGGAAACAAAAGCCTATAAGTGCCCCGCCCCCTTTTATCAAAAACCTACCCTAAGCCGTTGATAACAATCAAATTGGCATTATTTTAGCTAAAAAATTCCTTATGCGTATAATCATCATTTGTATAATTAGTTTGCTATCACTGGCTTCTTGCAGCAAAAAATATGTGCAGGTAGCTACTGTAAAATCTAATATTCTGCAAAACGACACCTTGCTACGTTACGAGAACGATACTTTTGAGATTGTATACAACCTTTTTAGCGAAAACGGCTTGTTGGCTTTCACCATCTACAACAAATCAAATGTACCCCTCTATATAGATTGGAAACGAAGTGCGTTTATTAAAGGCACCGAAAAATTTGCCTATTGGGAAGATAAATCAAATATTTATACAGTAACCGAAGGCAGCTCTGTACGTTGGTTGCGGAATTATAGTTCAAATAGAAATTATAGTACCAGCGTGATAACAACACCTGAGCAAATTACCTTTATTCCTCCAAAAACAGCCATCAGTATGGCCAGGTATAGCCTAAGTAGCTCGGTTTGGAGAGATGGTTTAAGTGAAGATACAATTGCTTCTTCTTTAAAAAAGGGCAATACAAAAGTTTGGAGAAAATCGTTTGATGCAAGTACATCACCTTTTGCATTTCGCAATTTCCTTACCTTATCACAAAAACATGATTTTTCTACAGAATTTTATATCGACCATAGTTTTTGGGTAAGTGATATTATGAAAATACACGATAAAGAATTTGGCGGGTCGTTAATAATAACAAACACCAATGAGTATGGTCGTGATTTATACGATTATTCTTTCCCCTACCGTAAACCCAATACATACTATACAGATATTTATAACAACTAAACAATGGAGTTAATTACCCCTTCATTTGAATATATTTTCTACCTTGTTTTATCGTTATTACTCTGCTTAACGTTAATTTTCTTCTACAACAAAAGAGTTAAGCAAGGCAGTAATTCAAAGCTTAAGCTACTTTTTAAATGTGCTATTTTATTCACGGCATTAGTATTTGTGCTACTTCTTATCCTCCCTTTCATTGTTATATCGCAGCTTAGTAATTCGCCAGTATAAACTAGGCTCGATTTTTGATATAGTGTAAGCACCTCACAACACACACAATTTCAAAAGGTCATAAAAAAGGGCAAAAAACATATCCACAGTAACGTGGAAAAATGCCCCTCTAAATCAACCGCAAACCTTTGAATATTCAGCGTTTAGCGGTATTTTTACAGACTATATTTTACTAAAGAGAAATGAGCGAAGCAGCTATGGATAAAAAAGATTACGGAGCCGATAATATACAGGTTCTTGAAGGGTTAGAAGCAGTGCGCAAACGCCCTTCGATGTACATAGGCGATACCGGAACAAGAGGTTTACATCACTTAGTATACGAAGTAGTAGATAACTCTATCGACGAGGCTTTGGCCGGTTATTGTAAAAATATTTCTGTTTTTATAAATGAAGATAATTCCATCACCGTAATGGATGATGGTAGGGGAATACCCACAGGCATTCACACCAAAGAAAACCGTAGTGCGCTAGAAGTTGTAATGACTGTTTTGCACGCAGGTGGTAAGTTTGACAAAGACACCTACAAAGTATCGGGCGGTTTGCACGGTGTGGGTGTTAGTTGTGTAAACGCATTGAGTACTGATTTGCGTGCTACAGTTTATCGCGAAGGAAAAATTTGGCAACAAGAATACAAAATTGGTATCCCTCAATATCCTGTAAAAATTATTGGTGATACTGAAAAACGTGGTACAGAGGTTCATTTTGTGCCCGATAATACCATTTTCACTCATACTGAATATAATTTTGACACACTTGCAGCACGTATGCGCGAGTTGGCCTACCTAAACAGAGGCATACACATTACCATTACAGACAAACGTGAAGTTGATGACGACGGTAAGGAAAAAAGTCTTTCTTTCTATTCAGAAGGTGGACTAAAAGAATTTGTTGGTTACCTTGATGGTACCCGCGAAAAACTTATTCCAGAAGCTATATACGTAGAGGGCGAAAAAGCAGGTGTACCTGTTGAGGTTGCTTTGCAATACAATACTGGCTATAGCGAAAACTTACACTCTTACGTTAACAACATTAACACCATAGAGGGAGGAACACACGTTGCTGGTTTCCGCCGTGCACTTACCCGTACCCTAAAAGCTTACGCTGATAAAGAAGGTTTACTTAAAAACCTAAAATTTGAAATAAGCGGAGACGACTTTAGAGAAGGTTTAACGGCAGTTATATCTGTAAAGGTAGCCGAACCTCAATTTGAAGGGCAAACCAAAACCAAACTGGGTAACAATGAGGTGATGGGTGCTGTTGACCAATGTGTAGGTGATATGCTAAACAACTTTTTGGAAGAAAATCCCAAAGAGGCACGCATTATCATAAACAAAGTAATACTTGCTGCCACTGCTCGCCACGCCGCGCGCAAGGCACGTGAGATGGTGCAGCGTAAAGGTGCAATGACCGGCTCCGGCTTACCTGGTAAATTATCAGATTGTGCGGGTACAGACCCTGCTGAATGTGAAATATACCTTGTGGAGGGAGATTCTGCGGGTGGAACGGCTAAACAAGGTCGTAACCGTAGTTTCCAAGCCATATTGCCATTGCGTGGTAAAATATTGAACGTAGAAAAAGCCCTTGAACATAAAATTTATGAAAACGAGGAGATAAAAAATATGTTCACCGCTCTTGGTGTTTCTATTGGAACAGAAGAGGACAACAAAGAGCTGAACTTAGATAAACTGCGCTACCATAAAATTATTATTATGACGGATGCGGATGTTGACGGTAGCCACATACGTACGCTTATACTTACCTTCTTCTTCAGATACATGAAAAAATTGGTTGAGCAAGGGTATATATACATTGCTACACCGCCATTGTATTTGGTGAAAAAAGGGCGCGAGGAACGTTATTGCTGGGATGATGCACAACGCGATGCTGCCATGCGCGAAATAGCTAAAGATGGTAAAATAGAAAGCGTAAACGTACAACGTTATAAAGGTTTGGGTGAGATGAATGCCGAACAGCTTTGGCAAACTACCATGAACCCTGAAAAACGTACACTAAAATTAGTAACACTAGATAGTGTGGCCGAAGCCGACCATATTTTTAGTATGCTAATGGGCGATGAAGTACCACCACGCCGTGAGTTTATAGAAAGCCACGCTAAATACGCAAAAATTGATGCGTAGTTATAGCAACCAATAATCGGTTATTGATTATTGTATAAATTAAAATCCCCTTGTTGTAATGAGATTCTCAAATTACAACAAGGGGATTTTTTATGTGTTTATTAAACAGCTAATTGCTTGAGTACATCTGTTCGTAGTATTTCATATAATCACCACTGGTAATTTCTTCCATCCATTGGCGATTATCCAAATACCAATCAATAGTTTTTTCAATACCTTCTTCAAATTGTAAAGAGGGTTCCCACCCTAATTCTTTCATTATTTTATTGGCATCAATTGCATAACGTAGGTCGTGCCCTGCACGGTCGGTTACATAAGTAATTGTACTTTCGGCAGTTCCTTCAGGTTTACCCAAACGGTTGTCCATTACTTTACAAATCACCTTCACCAAATCAATATTAGTCCACTCGTTAAAGCCGCCTATATTATAAGTTTCACCCATCTTTCCGTGATGAAAAACAACATCAATAGCACGAGCGTGGTCTACCACATATAGCCAATCGCGAACGTTTTCGCCTTTGCCGTATATGGGCAATGGTTTATTGTTTAGTATATTGTTTATACAAAGTGGTATTAGTTTCTCAGGAAACTGATTAGGGCCATAGTTATTGCTGCAATTGGTAATTACTATGGGTAGTTTATAAGTATTGTTGTAGGCACGCACAAAATGGTCGCTACTAGCTTTTGATGCCGAGTAGGGAGATTGTGGGTCGTACGATGTGTTTTCATAAAAAAATCCACCATCATCTAGCGAACCGTAAACCTCGTCAGTACTAATATGATAAAACAGTTTGCCTTCCATACCATCCGCTTTCCAAATATCGCGGGCAGCATTCAACAGGTTCACCGTTCCTATTACATTAGTATTTACAAAATCAAGCGGGTGGGTTATCGAACGATCTACATGCGATTCGGCGGCTAAATGCAACACCCCATCAAAACGGTGTTCATCAAACAACTGTTTCATGGCTCCGCCATCAACAATATCGGCTTTTATAAAGGTATAATTGGGGCTGTTTTCAATATCGGTAAGGTTTTTAAGATTACCTGCATAGGTTAACTTATCTAAATTGAAAATTTGATAATTGGGGTATTTGTTTACAAACAAACGTACCACGTGCGAGCCTATAAAACCTGCGCCACCTGTAATAAGTATTTTTTTATCAGCCATAATATTGTTTTAATCCACCGAAATCAATTCAACATCAAATATAAGTGTTGTGTTTGGGGGTATGCTACCTTGTTGCTTTTTTCCGTAACCTAATTTTGGTGGGATAATAAACCTGTACTTCTCACCTGTTTTCATCAGTCGCACACCTTCGTCAAGTCCATCAATAACCTCATTGCGGGTTAAAGTAAACTTAAACGGGTGCCCATTTGGGTATGAAGCGTCAAAAATAGTTCCGTCTTCAAAATAACCGGTATAGTGTATATCTACCTTGCGCCCGTTGTAGGTTGGGTCACCATCAACATTGGTTTTTACCGGTATGTAGCGCAAACCGCTTCGCAGTGTTATTGTATCTCTTCCTTCCACATCAAGGGGCAAGGGTATTTTAGTTTCGCTCTCATCCAACACAACTGCATTGGGTGGCAACTCATCTTCGGCTGCTAAAACTAACATTTCTACTTGCAAACCAATAAGTTTAAAGGGAGGTGTGGGCAAAAATGCTCTCCAGTTTTTGTACACCACACTATCGGGTATAGTCATTACTACTTCATCGCCAACATGCAATTTTCGCAGTGCGCTAATCCAATCCTGCTTTTGGGCATTATCTACCATAGAAACAATAACGGCGTTGCCTTGCTTGTAACTATTACGTAGTTCTCGCCCTTCAGTAGTGGTAACAATATAATGTGCTGTGAGGTATTTTTTTCCTGTAAGGCCTATGCCTGTACCGTGTTCTTTATATACTACCGCAATGCTATCAGTAGGCTTTATGGCATCTTTTTGGGCAAACAACGGTTGAGTGCCTATTGCAAGGCTACACACAACCAACAGTTTGCCCAAAAAGCCCATAACATTTTTATTTATTAGGTTTTTTAATATTTGCTAGCTCAATTTCCAACAAAACAGGAGTGTATGGAGCTATCATACCGCCACCTTGCTCTCCGTGGAAATAGCGCGATGGGGTTAATACTCTTACTTTACCGCCTTTTTTCAATTTACCTAAAGCAACTTCCATAGCTGGAGGGAATGCTCCTCTATTGTAGGGTTGCTCAATTGGAGGCTCTTCCATTGTAAAGGCACGTATTGGGTTTTCATCCATATCAAAACCACGTACTTTAACTACCATAATATCATCGGTTTTGGGTGCATCACCAGTACCTGCATTATCAATTACGTAGTAAATATCAATGTTTTCATCTTTTACAAGACCTTTAATGTTTTTGCGGCTAATAAAATTGGCTATCTTTTTGTTTTCCTCAGCCGAAAGTTTTTTAGATATAGCTTCTTGCTCTTTTTTTACTTCTTCTGCTGATTTGATATCCTTAAGCTCCATTTCAAAAATCAACGGAGTATTAGGGCCTATTTTTCCTGAGCCTCTTTCACCATAGCCTAAGCCTGATGGTAAAAATATCACCCATTTTTCGCCTAGTTTAATTTTATCAACTACTTCCAACCAACCCGGTATTGCTCCACCTTGTCCAATAGTCAAATTAAAAGGTTCACCACCATAGTTGCTATCAAACTCAGTTCCGTCCATAAACATACCTTTATAGTAAAAACTTCCTACTGCACCTGTTTCGGCCGTTGGTCCGTTGGTTTCTTTTATCTTGTAGAAAAGTAGACCTGCTGGATTAACTTGCATTTTATCACCATAGCCCATTCTGGCTGCAGCTTCTTCAAGCAATTTAATCTCTTCGTCTGTACGTTTTTGTTGTTCTTTAGCCGCTGTTTCTTGCTCAGCTTTTTGTTTTTTCTCAAACCCTTCTTTGGTAAGGCTTTCCAAAACTTTAACAATAACTGTAAGCTCTTCGCCGCCTTTCAAAAACGATGGCAACGGACGACCAAATGTTTTTAAGTATAAAGAATCGGCTAATACTTTGTATATAACACTATCTCCTGACCTTAGGGTAGCAAAACCTCCGTTTATACAACCTTTATAGGTTGGTTTTGACACCAACATTTCGGCAGGGCCATAACTATCGGTATAGCTATCAGTAATTACACTATCTTTTTTTACTATCGAAGAGTCATCTTGTTTTATCTCAACAGGAGCAATCATTTTAATGTGCATTTTTAGGTAGCCACCTTCACCGGCTACTTCTCCCGTGTCAGACTGGTAGGCTATCATATATTTTAGCCCGTCTTCTGTTGTTTTAAAATCTTTTTTACAGGCACTGGCAAGTAAAACAAGCATAAGGGCAAATAGCCCTACAATTGGTGTGTTTTTCATTTATAGTAATATACTAAGTTAAGTATTCTTTATAGGTAACAATTGCTTTTTTAAACTTTTCTACGGTTTCATCTAAGCTAAGTTTTGATTGTCCGCCTGCTGCACTAAAATGTCCCCCTCCTTCAAAAAACTCTCGAGCAAATTTATTTGCAGGAAAACGTCCCTTGCCTCTAAAACTCATTTTCACCAACACAGTGCGGTCTACAATCAACACAGCTAATTCTATCCCTTTTATACTCAGTCCAAAATTAACTAATCCTTCTGTATCTCCTGTTTTAATATTAAATTCTTTTAGTTCTTCAGCACTAACTGAAATAACAACTGTTTTCAAATCTTCCAACACTTCCATTTTGTTGCTAAGCATATAGCCAACAAATTTCCAGCGGTTGGGCGTAAAGCTATCAAATATATAGTTGTGTATTTTGGCGTGCTCAACACCACGTTCTAGCAAATCAGCGGCTATGCGGTGGGTTTGAGGTTTCACAATATCAAAACGGAACGAACCTGTATCGGTCATTATACCGGCATACAAGCACGATGCAATGTCTTTATCAATATTATCAGCTCCACCAAAATCAACCAAAAAACGATATACCAACTCGGCAGTAGAGCTTGCTGTTGTATCCCAAAGACGTATATCTTCAAAACCTTCAGGCTCAAGGTGGTGGTCAATCATTACCTTAACAGCACTACTTTGGCGCACTATCTCACCAAACTCATTAATGCGTTTTAGGTTATTAAAATCGAGACAGAAAATCATTTGTGCATTAAGCGCAAAATCTCGACACTTTTCAGGGTGATGCTCAAAGTTGAATACCTTTTCTTCGTTGGGCATCCAGTTTAAGAACGAGGGATAATCTGTAGGCGAAATTACGGTAACAAAGTAGCCTAACTTTTTAAGATAATTATATAAACCCAGTGACGAACCCAAGGCATCAGCATCGGGTTTGTGGTGTGTGGTAATTACAATTCTGGGATTAGTTGTTTTTTCTAATGCTTCTTTAACCTGTAAGGCAACGTTCACTCTATTTTTAATTTTCGCAAATGTCGCTAAAATGAAGTTTAAATCATAATTTTGCAAAAAAATAGAATAATGGCCTTACAGCAAACTTTCACAATGATTAAACCCGATGCAGTGCGCAATGGGTACATGGGTAAAATTATTAACCAAATAATTGAAGCTGGTTTTTCAATCAAAGCATTAAAGTATACTTCATTGTCTGCTGAAAGAGCAGGACAATTTTACGAGGTACACAAAGAACGTCCGTTTTATAACGACCTTGTTGAGTTTATGAGTAGTGGCCCTATAGTTGCTGCTATTTTAGAAAAAGACAACGCTGTTGAAGATTTCCGTACCCTTATTGGTGCTACTGACCCTCAGAAAGCAGATGCAGGTACTATACGTAACCTATATGCAAAAAGCATTGATGCTAATGCTATACACGGTAGCGATAGTGCTGAAAACGCACAAATAGAAGGTAATTTCTTCTTCTCTCAATTCGAAAGGTTTTAGGTAATGCTTCTCGCTATTGCTCGGCGACTGGCAAAATATAAAAGCACCCAATTGGGTGCTTTTTTGTTTAACAATGGATTTGAATATCCATTCTATTCTTTCTATTAAAAAATTACAAAGCAGTTAGTTTTAACCTATCACAGTAAAAACACTCTTATCACAAGCCTACATCAGGCTTTCAGCCACATCAACCGTCCATGCTTGGGGTTTATCGGCAAACAAAACCTTTGTTTGCGCCCATGTATCTGTAAATAATTGCGAGTGACGGTAGTTCTCAAGAAACTCTTCTCCTTCCCATCGGCTATAGGTAAAAAATATATTGCCGTTTGGCTTTTCACGCAGCAACTCAAGGTATTGGCAGCCTTCAAAGCCTCGTATCAAATGTTTTGATTGATTAAATACTGCTAAAAAATCGGCACAGGCATCAGGCCTAAAGGTCATTTTTACTATACGGGTAATCATCTTTTATATTCTCTTGCTAAAATCTCAATTAATAAATAATCCGCCTGTTTTTACGGTTGTTTGGGTGGCTTGTGCATCAAAAAAATCAATGGTAATACGTTTTCCTTTTTCTAAGCCTAAAAGCTGACTGGCTTCTCCCCTGTTCACCGCTATTTCAAGCCAGCCGTTTTCGTTAAAAAAGCAAAGACAATCGCCTTCTTCAACGGTATTGTAGCTTGTGCTTATTGTATTAATACTGTCAAAACGGTTTAGTACAATTTCAAAATTGCGCCCAGCCCTTTCTGTATCAAACATATCTCTAGTAATATTGGTTACCGCATTGCCATAGTTGTTTACATAAACAATATGCCCGCGAAGGCTTTTGCCCGCCATAACAAAAGGTCTCTCAAGTGTTTTCTCTAATATATCATTAACGGGCTTGCCTATGGCTTCCAGTCCTTTTTGTATCAACTGTATTGCCGTAGGTATTAAAATATACTTAAGCGGGGCAAAATTGCTGTTTTCATCCGCCTCAAAAGGTATCTCGTAGTAGGTTGCTTCTTCTCCTTTTGTAAGCAAGGCCAAAAAGCCATTATCGGCAGCAACAAATAGCTGCCCTTTAAACTGACAGGCTAATAATCGCCCATATTTTTCCACATCCATATCAACAGCAATAAGGTGTAATGTGCCCTGTGGAAAATCGTTTATGCAAGAGGCGGCTAAATACACGGCCTCGTCAATAGCAAAGGGTGCCACCGAATGTGATATATCTAAAACGGTAGCTTGAGGTAGCTTTTCTAGTAGCTGCATTTTTGCCTTAGCTACCAAATGAGTGTCTTTTCCTAAATCTGATGTGAGGGTAACTATTGGCACAGTGCGTAATATTCTATTATTTTGCAGCAAAATTACTGCATAATCATTTGAACGAAAAATTCATTCTGTTGGATGAGGTTAACCCCGCCGACTTGTGGGGAACCAACAACGCCACTCTCAAGCTGTTACAAATAAAATATCCCAAATTAAAAATTGTATCACGAGGCAATGCTGTTAAAGTTACGGGCGAAAGTGCCCTGATTGACGACTTTTGCCACAAGTTTGATGCTATATTACTTACATTGAAACGCAGCGGTGAACTTGGCGAGGACAAGGTGCTTGACATTTTAGATGCTGACAAAAATGAGTCGGCTAAAAGTTTTGAGCCTATAAGTAAAGACGATGTATTGGTATATGGTGCTAATGGCAAGGTAATACGCGCGCGCACTGCTAACCAACGCAAAATGGTTGAGTATGTGGCTAAAAACGATGTAGTTTTTGCCATTGGACCTGCGGGAACAGGAAAAACGTATACTGCGGTGGCTTGTGCCGTAAAAGCATTAAAAAACAAAGAGATAAAACGTATAATTCTTGCACGACCTGCGGTGGAAGCGGGTGAAAACTTAGGCTTTTTGCCGGGTGACATGAAGGATAAGATTGACCCGTATTTGCGTCCTTTGTACGATGCTTTGGATGACATGATACCTACTGATAAGCTAAAAGCGATGATTGAAAGTCGTATAGTGGAAATAGCTCCCATGGCTTTTATGCGTGGCCGTACTTTGGATAATTGCTATGTGATATTGGATGAGGCACAAAATGCTACAGACTCACAGCTAAAAATGTTTCTTACCCGTATGGGGCCAAGTGCAAAAGTTATTATCACAGGAGATCTTACTCAGGTGGATTTACCTCGCAACCAACCGAGTGGCTTAAACAAAGCCATCAAAATTTTAGATAAGGTGAAAGGTATTAAAATAGCTTACCTAACTGTTAGTGACGTAGTACGCCACAAAGTAGTAAAAGAAATAGTGAAGGCTTACGATAAGTACCAAGAAACCAATAATAAAAATTAGACTTTACTCACTGTTAGTTAAACAGTTAAACACTAATTACTAAATACACACAATATTTTTTATCTTTCCTTTTTATTATAGCCTTACATAAAGTGGTTATACTTGTAGCCCTAAACCTATGACATCTACAACACAATTAATAGCAACCAACTTTTTTCTAAAAAACCAAAAGAGTTTTCACAGAGGAAAAGTAAGAGACATATACAATATTAAAGATGAGTACTTGGCTGTTGTAGCCTGCGACCGTATATCGGCTTTTGACCATGTGCTGCCACAACCAATACCCTACAAGGGGCAAATTTTAAACCAAATAGCCGCACACTTTTTAGATGCTACTGCTAAGGATGTGCCTAACTGGAAAATAGCTACGCCCGACCCTAATGTTACTTTTGGGCACAAATGCGAACCTATACTTATTGAGTTTGTAATACGTGGCTACCTTGCTGGTTATGCTTGGAGATTGTACGAAAAAGGCGGCCGCGAAATTTGTGGCGTTACTTTACCTGAAGGATTAAAGAAAAACGACCGATTGCCTGAGCCAATTATTACGCCTACTATAAAAAATAATGTTGGACACGATACCGACATTTCTATGGCTGATATTTTGACACAAAAGCTATTGCGCAAAAAAGACCTTGAGCAATTGGAAGCTTATACCCGCAAATTGTATAATATAGGTAGCCAAATGGCGGATGAGAGAGGGCTTATACTTGTAGATACTAAATACGAGTTTGGCTTTAATCCTGATAAAAAAATTATTTTGATTGATGAGGTACACACTCCCGATTCATCAAGGTACTTTTATAAAGATGATTACACTAAAAGACAAAAGAAAGGTGAAGACCAAAAGCAGCTATCGAAAGAATTTGTTCGCGAATGGCTGATGGCTAACGGCTTTTATGGTGAGAAAGACCAAAAGTTACCTGATATGACTGAAGAAGTGGTGAATAGTATTACTGACAGGTATGTGGAGTTGTTTGAGAAAATTACCGGACAACCATTTGTAAAACGCAGTTACGATGATATTTTAGACCAAATAGAAAACAATGTTAATGACTTTATAGGTAGCTTTAACTTATAACAGAAATGCCAAGCCTTAGTGTACACATCAAAATGTGTTACTAAAAGGTTAAATAACAAGCCTATTACATAAAAGAAAGTACTAAGTATAATACTCTTACTTTCTTTCAACAAAAAGCAATGGCCTGAGAACAAATATTCTCAGGCCATTGCTTTTCTATATCATTTTGTCGGTTAATTCTCCTTTCTCTATTCAAAAAGGCCTTGGTATGCCTACCTGTAATGTGCTACTTTAATCTGTAATCAAAACAAATATACTTTGAATATATGGCAATCAAATTGATGTAATATTGATGAAAAATGGCTCATAAATAATATGACATTAACTTGACTTAATAACTGTTACTAACTAAACACAAGGTGTTTAATGTTATGTAAACATCATTTTTCACCTATTAAACACCTAATATGTTAAATTATATCCCCAATAAACATGAATATGTTTTATATTTGGAGTTAGAATAAGTAGAGCTTCAAACTTAGTTTAATGTTACTCAATTGATTCTTTTTTGTTATTTATACTTTGTATAGTTAATAATGCCCCATATTAGGGATAGACTAGATTGTGTTTTAAGGTAGGTCACTATTTTTGATTGTTCGAAAAATTTAAAGGTAAAATTTAATTAATTAACAATGTTCTTGAAATCATTACCCAGTGAGTGGGAGGGGCATTCTATGCCCTCAGTAAAACTCAAGCCTCCTTTAGCTTTTGCTATAGAAAAAGTGAATTTCTATTCTCTTGGAGTACGTTTAAAGCAGCTATTAATAGTGCCGCTATTAACTGTGTTCTATTCTATTCAGCCAAGTACTCAATATACACATCAGTCGGTATTACAGATGATTGTATCCCAACACAAGTCCAAGTAAATACTTAGTCTTTTTCTATCATCTACATCTAAAATTAACAATTAAATAACTTATATGAATTTACAAGTATCAAGCAAACCATGCGATTTGCAATCCTGTGGGCTATCAGGCTCTAAGGTCTTTGCAACAAAATATCCGCGAAGTTTACTTTCACGGATAAACTTATCAGCACTTCTAACTTTTATGTTTGTGATATGTGGTATAACCTCATCAACTGCACAAACATTCACATTTACTAATGCAGGAGCGACGGGTCAATTTGGGCCATCTCAAGTGCAAATTACCACGGCTTATTCAAGTACACCTCTCGCAGGAAAAGTTGCTGTTGTCAACGGTATTCAGTACTGGATTGTGCCTCAAACAGGCTTCTATCACATCGAAGCAACAGGAGCTAAAGGCTACGGCCCTTATGGTGGTAGAGGAGCATTTATGTCGGGCGACTTTCAGTTAACTAAAGGGGATACCCTAAAAATACTTGTTGGTCAAAAAGCCCCTCCTCCAGTAGGAAGTAACAATCAATATGCCGGAGGCGGGGGAACCTTCCTTACGTATATGGATAATACTCCGCTAATTATCGCCGGAGGCGGTGGAGGCTCTTGGGCTACTTCGCACACTGCCACTACTGATGCTTCAATAACCACTTCAGGGAATGCTTCGGCAAATGCGGTTAACACAGGTTCAGGAGGAACTAACGGAAACGGTGGAGCTACATCTAGCTCTGCAGATGGCGGTGGTGGTCTTCTTACCAACGGCGGTGGAACCGGCGGGGGTAAATCATTTATAAGTGGTGGCGAAGGCGGTACAGGAACATCAGCCGGACGCGGAGAAGGTGGATTTGGAAGCGGCGGCGGAACAAGTAGCTGGGATAACTACCGTTGCGGCGGTGGTGGTGGCTACAGTGGTGGCGCAGGCGCTGCCCAAAACAGTGCAACAGGAAACCCCGAAGGCGGCGGTGGAGGCTCATACAACGCGGGCAGTATGCAAAATAACCTAGCTAGTATGGGTATAGGTGATGGTTTGCTTGTTATTAAAGTACTTTCATCAGGCGCCCAAAACGATGCGGGCGTAATTGCTGTGGATTCTCCAAATGTATATTGCTCAGGGGTGCACAACGTAGTTGTTTCTGTTCAGAATTTTGGCACAAACCAAATTGATAGTGTTACCGTTAACTGGAGTGTTGACGGCGTAGCACAAACACCATATAACTATACCGGTATTATTGATACCGTAGGCGGTTCGGGTTCTTTTGTAAGGCAAATGTCTATAGGTAGTTACAACTTTACGTCTGCAGCTCATAGTGTTAAAGCATGGACTTCTATGCCGAATGGTGTAACAGATACTGTGGTTATAAACGATTCAGTCCAAGTGACGAAACAAGCCAACCTACCTCCCCCAACAGGAGTATCGTCAAGTGCACTAACTCCCAACAGTGTTACAATTAACTGGGTTGCAGGTTCAGTAAGCAATACTTGGGCATACGTAAACTCAACAAACAATGTTAAACCTACAGGTTCGGGTACTATAGTTACTTCACCTACTGTTAATTTAAGTAGTTTACAACCTCGTACAAATTATTATTTCTTTGTTCGCGAGATATGTGCTACAGGTGATAGTTCTGTTTGGGAAGGTCCTTATACTTATAGAACGCCTTGTGTTGCTCCATTAAGCGGAACTTATACTATTGATGCTAATCAAGCTCCCTCATCTACAAACTTTGTTAGTTTTAGCGAAGCCGTATTATCATTACATGAGTGTACTATTAACGGGCCGGTTGTATTCCAAGTAGCTGCAGGTACTTATACCGAGCAATTGGTATTTGATGAAATACCTGGAGCGTCAGCTACCAACACGGTTACTTTTGTGGGTGCAGGAAAAGGAAGTACAATATTAACCCACGATGGATCTAGCACGGCAGACATGATAACTGTATTGTTTAATGGTACAGACTATGTTGGTTTTAGAGATATGACCATAAGTGCTACTGATATTACTTATGGTATAGGTGTTTTGCTTACAAACGAAGCCAACTACAACCGTTTTGAGAATTTGCATATCAAAATGAATAATTCTTCAACCGGTACTTTCACTGTAGGTATTGCTTTATCAGGATCGCTTACCTCTGGAACTGCTAACGGTAACAACGGTAATTATAATGTTTTTGACAGTTTAGATGTTGAAGGTGCATACTATGGTATGAGTTTGAGAGGTGCAAGCACTTCTTCTTATATTGTAGGTAACCAAATTACTAACTGTAATTTTAGTCAGCAAAACTATTATCCTGTATATACATACTATGGAGATAAGATGTTGATTGATAATTGTGTGACTTCTCCTACTAGAAATGCAGCCGGAGATGGTTTCTATATTTATTATGCCTCAAACAGTGTTATTTCAAATAATACCATTGATGCAAGAGACTATGGTATGTACTTGTATTACTTTAATGCAAACAGTTACGACAATAGTATACGTAGTTTAGTATATAATAATAGAGTACACAGTAGTTCTGACTATGGTGTATATTTCTATTATGCTGATAACCTTAAAATTTACCATAACTCTGTAAGTGCAACTTCGGGCTATGCTGTAAGGTTTTTTAATAGTGACAATTCGGTTGTTTTGAATAACCATTTCAAAAACTACCGTACTTCTGCCAACTCGTATGTATTTTATACATCAGGTAGTTCTTTTGATTCACTAGATTATAATAATTACATGTCGTACAGTAGTTCTGATCAATTTTATTTTGATGGTGCTATTGCAGACTTTGCTGCTTTACAAGCCGCTCAACCTGTTTTCAATATAAACTCTTATAATCAAGAGCCTAACTTTATCTCTAATAGTGATTTACATATTGATCAATCAGTAATAAACCTTAGAGGTATTAGAATATATGACGTAGTTAATGATAATGATGGTGATGTACGTTGTCTTTTCTCACCTACTCTTGGTGCAGATGAGTCTTACTTCCCTACTCCTTCACCTACTGCTGTTATTGCTTCACCCGATAGCCTATACGAAAACTCGCCAGCCGTATTCTTCAGTGCATTTAAACCAATTGCTGGTGTTGTACTTGATTATACTTGGTATTTAGATGGAGTTGCTGTAGATAAAGGTAGAGACTATAAGGCTACGCTTGCTACCGGAACATACGATTTGGCGATGACTGTTAGAAGCTGCCAAGGTTCTGATAGTGTATCACAAAAAATCACTGTTAAAGCTCCAACTAGAACACCTATTTCTGATTTTTCAGCAAGTAAATTGGTTGTAGACTTAGTTGAAGAAGTTCAGTTTTCTGACTTATCTGATTTTGGAGCTACTAGCTGGTTATGGTCAGGTTCTCCTTCAAGCGAGATTATTTGGGATAACCCTAATAGCGATAACCCTACAGCATTCTTTTTATCTTCAGGCGAGTATGAGATTTGCTTAAGTACAGATAATGCTAACGGTGCAGGTACTACCAAATGTAAAAAAGCATACATTTCAGTAAATGAAAATGTAGACTTCTGTTCTTCTCTTAGCTCTAAAGCTTCTTCAGGCAGAATTAGCGATGAAGGTGGCGTTTCAGGTATATATACTAACAGCACTAATTGTACTTTTGCTATTCAACCCTGTGCTGACAAAGTATTCTTGAAATTCAAGTCTTTTGATGTTGCTGATGCTGGTGATGTACTGAAAGTATACGATGGTGTTGACAATACCGGAATACTTTTGGGTTCGTTTACTTCAAGCAGCTCAACCCTTCCTGGTGGTGTTAGCGGATTAGTAGCCAATTCAGGGAAAATGTTCTTGGAATGGAGTACTAATGGAGCCGGTACTGCTAACGGTTTTGAAGCGTATTGGACTTCTACCCCTGATAAAGGTACACCAACACCAACTGCCGACTTTACTGTACCTAGTACTATATATACAGATAAAGTAGCAACTTTTTCAAGTGCTAGCACAGGTTCGTTACTAGCTTATGAGTGGGATTTTAATCCTCCTAATAATCAAGAAGGACTTGAAGGTGGTAATCTTAACTTTGACCGTTACGCTTGGAATACAGCAGGCACTTATCCTGTAAAATTATCTGTAACCAATTGCGGCGGTATTAGTACTATAACCAAATCAGTAACCGTTGTAGATCCTACAACAGCTCCTGTAGTAGGGTTTAAAGCTGACAAGTTAAGAGCCCCTGTATTAAATACTATTACACTTACTGATACTTCAAAACAAGGCCCAACAAATTGGAAGTGGGAAGTAACTCCTGCTTTAACAGCCAGTATTATTGGTGCTGACAATGAGGAAACGTTTAAGGTATCGTTTAACAAATCAGGTATGTACACTATAAAACTAGTAGCAACCAATAGTGTTGGTGCTGATAGTGCTGTACAAGTAAACTACCTTGATATTTTTGACTATTGCGACCCTGTAGCAGGTACTTTAAGTTCAGATATAGGTATTAGCAGAGTGAAGTTACGCTCTATTGATAATACTAGCTCTGTAGGTACTTCTCGCTATACTTCATACTTAAATGATTTTACACCGGTAGAACTATTTAAAAGAAGTTCAGTTGACATTATTGTTGAACGTAACTCTATTGTAGATTCAATGAATCGTAAAATATGGGTAGACTGGAACAACGATGGTGATTTTGATGATGCAGGTGAGCTAGTAGCTTCTGAACCAGCTGCTAAAACCCTTGCTTTTGCAGCTACATTTACGGTGCCTTCAACTGCAGTAATAGGTTATACAACCTTACGTGTTGGAACTTCATACGGAAGCGACAATAACACTCCTTGTGGTATTAACCCTGCAGGTGAGTATGAAGATTACCCATTGTTTATATCTGTTGATAATGTAAAACCTGTAGTAACCTTAAATGGTCCCGACACTGTTAAAGTTGAACAATGGTACCAATATACAGATATGCAGGCTACCGCTTTTGATAATATTGATGGTAACATTACATCATCAATAGTGGTTAACAACAATGTTGATACTACTAAAGTGGGTACTTACTATGTAACCTACTCTGTAATTGATACTGAAGGTAATACTTCAGAACTTGCTACAAGAGTAGTTGAAGTAACTCCTGACGTTACAGCTCCTGTGATTGATGTTTTAGGTAACAAACCTGAAGTTATAACAGTAAATACTGCTTATAGTGATGCAGGTGCAACAGCAACTGATTACCTAAACCGTAACCTTCTTGGTATTAATACTGGAGACAATATTGATATGAACAAATTGGGTAGCTACTATGTATACTACACGGTTGCTGATGCCGCTGGCAATAAAGACTCAGCCGTGAGAATAGTAAATGTGATTGATGATGTTGCTCCTGTACTAACCCTTACCGGTAACGATACAGTAGTGGTTGAAGTAAATACCACATATACAGAACCCGGGTATACAGGTACTGACAACTATTACGCAGGCGTAAATATTATTGTCAACCAAAACATGGTAAATCTTTCTACAGTGGGCATATACCCAATAACTTATACAGCTACTGATAGTTCTGGCAATATTACAATTACCACAAGGTACATTGATGTGCAAGACAACACATTGCCTGTTATTAAGTTAATTGGAAAAGACACAGTAGTAATAGACGTACACACTGACTACTTTGAGCAAGGTGCTAAAGTAACCGACAACTATTGTCAAAATGTTCAGTGGGATGTTGATACAGCTCCTAACAATGAAGTATTGGGTAATTACACATTAACATACTCTGCAGTAGATTGTGAGAACAATAATGCAACTACGGTAACTCGTATTGTAAAAGTTGTTGATCGTACAGCACCTGTATTATACTTGAAAGGGTTACCAACAATAACTGTACAACGCTGGCAACCGTATAACGATGCCGGTGTTAAAATAGTAGACAACTATTACGATAGCACTACATTGGCCGGCTTGATGGATATAACTTCAAATATTGATTATATAACTGAAGGTGTATACAGCATTTGCTACCAAGTAACCGACCCATCAGGCAATGCTTCTAACCAAGTATGCAGGGTAGTAACTGTTGGTGCTAATACTACTTCTGTAAACGAAGACTTTGCGTCTAAAATGAACCTTTATCCTAATCCTTCTAATGGATCGTTCACAATAAATTTCGGTAATGCACTAGCTGAAGATGCTATTCTAAGTATTACTGATATGACGGGAAGAACTATACATGAAGTAAAAGTAAATGCTTTAACTGAAACAATGTCTATCGACCTTACTACTTTACCTGCGGGTGTTTATATGGCTAGAATACAACAAAGCCAAAACCAAGCAGTACTGCGTTTCACTATTGCTAAATAAGTTTTAGTAAAACCAATTCTATATTATAAGCCTTCGAGGAATTATCCTCGAAGGCTTTTTAATTTTAATCTATGAACTACCCCTAAATATAAAAGCCTTATACAAGGCTTTTATATTTTAAGATATTTCTATAACATTGTGCAAAACCGATGACTATGAATTATTTTAGAATTACTCTTTTATCCTTTGTAATTTGCTTGCTATGTCCGCAAATAAATGCTCAAACTGTTAGCACCTTTGCTGGTCAAGCGGGAAGTGGAGCTAGTAATGTAGTAACTACAAAACTTGCTAGTGCATTATTTAACGAGCCTTATGGTATAGCCATTGATGGTAGCGGACGTATTTATATAAGTGAACAATTTGGGCACCGCATACGCCTATACAACCCTAGTGAAGACAATGTATACACCCGTGCCGGATCTACAGGAGACCCAAATACAGGATTAACAGCCGGCTATATAAACGGCACAAGCACTACTACACGTTTTAATACCCCCATGGGTATTGCCCTTGATGCCAGTGGCAACCTATACGTAGCCGATGCCCAAAACCATTGCATACGCAAAATAACCAACTTTGTATCAGCAGGTAGCGGCCAAGTAGTTACCACCTTTGCTGGTGAAGCCCCCGGACCGGGTGCTGGCATAGGTAGCTACCAAAATGGTGTAGGCACTGCCGCTCGCTTTGATACACCTATGGATGTTGCAGTTAATACTGATGGTGTAATTTATGTTGCAGATGCTTTTAATGCCTGTATACGTAAAATTGCTACTGACGGAACTGTTTCTCTATTAGCTGGTGTACCTGGTGTTTATGGCAATGATGATGGAGCAGCAGCAACAGCCAAATTTGATTTACCTGTATCGGTAGAATTATTAAACAGTACCACTCTTTTAGTAGCTGATGTTGCCAACCGCAACATACGCAGTATAGACCTAACCACTAATATGGTTACTACAATAGCAGGAAGTGGAAGCCAAGGAGGTGATGACGGTGCTGCCATGTCGGCCACATTTGCATCGCCAAACGGTTTAGCCATTGATGCCTTTAACAATATATTTGTTGCTGACGGTCGTAACGGTCAAGCTAATACCATACGCAAAATAAGCGGCGGACAGGTAACAACTGTAGCTGGAAAGTACAATACCAATGGAACAACTGATGGACAAAGTACAGATGCCCGTTTTGATTTCCCAGGTCAATTAGCTTTTAATGCTTCAAAAGATATTTTGTATGTAACCGATGTTCGCAACCATACCATACGTACTATTGATTTGAAACCCGTTGCTGATTTTAGCACATTTTCTACCAGTATAAACGTAAATGTTGAAGCCACCTTTGATAATACCTCGCTAAACTCACCAACAAGCTATCTGTGGGAAGTTACCCCAAGCGCAGGTGTTAGCTTTACTAGCGGTACCAGTGCCACTAGCCCAAACCCCAAAATAACCTTTACCCAAAGTGGCAGTTATACCATAAAACTTACAGCTACTAATGCGTATGGCTCAAACGTAAAAACACGTAACAACTATATCAACGTAAGTAATACAGGTGGTGGTAATGCCCCGATAGCTGATTTTTCTGCCGATAAAATGGCTCTTTCTCCTCAAGACACATTATTCCTTACTGATAAAAGTACCAATAACCCTATACAATGGGATTGGACTATTACACCCAGTACGGTGCAATATGTTGGAGGTACAGGTGCATCATCACAAAACCCTAAGGTTATGTTTAGCCAAAATGGTATATACACTGTAGCATTAAAAGTAACCAACCCACTAGGTAACAACACAAAAACCAATGCTAACTATATATCAGTATTCCCTGCAGGAATAAAAACTGTTACTTTAGACGAGTTGGTAAATGTATACCCTAACCCTAGCAGTGGTAGGCTAACTATTGATTTAGGACAAGTACCAGTGAGCAATACACTTACAGTAGCCGTGTTTGATATGACAGGCAAAGCTTTATACGAAGATATATTGTTTGAAAACCCCGGTAGCCTATCAGTAAACCTTGAAGGCCAACCCAAAGGTGTGTACTTTGTTACTGTATACGACGGTATTAACAAAGTGAACAAAACTGTAATAGTGCAATAATCAAGCTTCCCAATAAAATATTTAAGGCCGTTTAGCTATGCTAAACGGCCTTTTTTGTTACATTTACTATAGATGAAAATTATAGGTTTCTTTGTTGCTTTGCTAGCCCCTTTAGTATCATTTTGCCAATGGCAAGATGATACTACTAACCTAATTTATACTGTAAAACCCGATAGCATTTTTTGGGTGGATGATATACATAAGTATGCAACTGATAATAATTTAATTTTTTCAGGTGTTAGAGCAGATGAAGTTGATTCAACCCTTAACTTTTATACTTTAGGTACTTATAGCCGTTATTCAGAAGCAGAAATTTTTGATGAACCTTATATAGTGATAAAGGAAAACAAGCGTTATAAAGTTATCCAACTAGATACCACAAACATAGGATTATCATCAGCTATTGCAGTTATAGGAACTACCACGTTGGAAAACTCAAAAGTGTTAGAGTTAGTGAGTACTTATCAAACAGCATGGTCTATAATGTCCCCGATTGCTGGGGTATTTCACGAATGTTACAAGACACTTATTATAGTCGATATCGAAAAGAATAAAACCCTTTTCACCAAAGTTTTTAAAAGACATTACGAGAATACTCATATATACGACAACTATAATATAGATAGTTTGTACAACGGATTATACCCTGAAGATATTTTTGAGAAAGACACGGTTGAAAAAGCATCAACCTTTGAATGGTTTAATTACTATTATAAATTGAATGATAATAGAATAGAATTCTATACAATTAATGAAGACCCTACAAGTGATTGCCATTTATATACACCAGAACAAGAAAAGGAGATAATAGCAAAATATGTTACAGGCAAAAAGCCCGAGTTCTATTACACCTATGATAGTAAAAACAAAAAATGGGTGAAGAAAATCCCCACCCATTAATTTATACGTTAGTTTAAATACTACTCAATTTTCAATACAGCCATAAATGCTTGTTGAGGAACCTCAACATTACCTACTTGGCGCATACGTTTTTTACCTTTTTTCTGTTTTTCAAGCAGCTTACGCTTACGGCTTATATCACCACCATAACATTTGGCAGTTACGTCTTTACGTAATGCAGAAATACTCTCACGGGCAATAATCTTAGCACCAATACCCGCCTGTATAGCAATCTCAAACTGTTGTTTTGGGATAAGTTCTTTCAGTTTTTCACAAATCTTCTTGCCCCACTCGTATGCACGATCGCGATGTATTACTGCCGATAAGGCATCAACAGGTTCTTTATTCAAAAATATATCCAACTTCACCAAGCTAGATTCTCTGTAATCTATCGGGTGGTAATCCAAAGAAGCGTAACCTTTAGAAACCGTTTTTAGTTTATCATAAAAGTCAAACACTACCTCAGCCATTGGTATCTCAAAATTTAACTCAACACGAGAAGTGGTAAGGTATATTTGATTTTTAAGTATTCCCCTGCGACCTAAGCATAACGACATTACAGAACCAACAAAATCGGAACTGGTAATAATTTGTATTAATACAAAAGGCTCTTCTACCCTATCCAATTTTGACGGGTCGGGCAAATCGCTTGGGTTATTTACTATTATTTCTTCGTTCTTAGTAGTATACGCATGGTACGATACGTTGGGTACAGTTGTTATAACAGTCATATCAAACTCACGTTCCAAGCGTTCTTGTATAATCTCCATGTGCAGCATACCTAAAAAGCCGCAACGGAAACCAAAACCCAAAGCTGCCGATGATTCAGGCTCAAATACCAACGAAGCATCGTTTAGTTGTAGTTTATACATACTCTCCCTCAGCTCTTCAAAATCCTCAGTATCAACAGGGTAAATACCTGCAAACACCATTGGTTTCACATCTTCAAAACCACGTATACTTTCTTTGGTAGGATTTAACGAAGTAGTAATGGTATCACCTACCTTTACTTCGCGGGCTTCTTTAACCCCTGAGATTATATAACCTACATCGCCTGTTTTTACTTCTTTGCGTGGTTCTTTTTCAAGGCGTAATACACCTATCTCTTCGGCGTAATATTCTTTCGCCGTATTCATAAACTTCACCTTATCACCACTTTTCATAACGCCATCAACTACTTTAAAGTAACCGATTACACCACGAAATGAGTTAAAAACTGAATCGAAAACCAATGCTTTAAGAGGCGCATCAGGATTTCCCTTTGGCGCATGTATACGCTCTATAATAGCACTTAATATCTCAGGTATTCCCATGCCTGTTTTACCACTGGCAGGTATTATATCTTCGTCATTACAGCCAATAAGCTCAATAATTTGGTCTTTTACCTCTTCGGGCATTGCTCCCGGTAAATCCATCTTATTTAATATCGGTATAATTTCAAGCCCTTGATCTAATGCTAAATAAAGGTTTGAAATTGTTTGAGCCTGAATACCCTGTGCTGCATCAACAATTAACAACGCGCCTTCGCAGGCAGCTATTGAACGAGATACTTCGTATGAAAAGTCTACGTGCCCGGGAGTATCAATAAGGTTAAGTGTGTATTTTTTACCTTCATACAAATAGTCCATTTGTATGGCGTGGCTTTTAATAGTAATACCACGTTCTCGCTCCAAATCCATATCGTCAAGCACTTGTGCTTGCATCTTACGGGCGGTAACGGTTTGTGTAAATTCTAACAACCTATCGGCCAAAGTACTCTTGCCGTGGTCTATATGTGCGATGATGCAAAAATTGCGTATGTGCTCCATGAAAGCGCAAAAATAGGCTTTAAGCAAATATGTTTAGCTATTGCTAAATAAAAAACAGGAAATGTGTAAAGAAATTTAGTTTTTAGTAATCTTTTTTGAATGGGTGTACGACGAGCCATCGGCTGCCGTAGTAGTAACTTCCATAAAATAGAAGCCATTTGGCATATCACGTAAATCTATTTTAAAAGAACTTGTTAGCCCGTTTAGGTCTTCTTTAACGGTAGGTACCATTTCTTGACCTAGAAGATTTACAATTTTTACCTCAACTTTGTTGTAATTAGTTGATACTAATTGAATTTCAATTGTTAAATCTGAAGTAACAGGATTTGGGAACGACTTAATTATTGGAGCCTTATCACCAGGCCCTCCATATACAAAACTATTGCCAGCAAGGGCTGCTGTGCATAAACTCAAAAGTAAAAGTATACTAAGTAGATGTCTTTTCATTCAATATTGCAAATTTATATATTTCTAACTAAATACCATGCCAAATTTGTTTTTGGAAACAAATTTTTAACATTAACAGTGCTTACAATTTGTGAGCTGCTCGTTTCAACCTATCGTTAATTGCTCTACCCAAACCCTCATCAGGCATTGGTTCGGCCAATATTAACTGTAAGCCTTTTTTATCCAAGATACGCATGGCCGAAAAAATGTTGCTTGCCGCTTCCTCTAAATTTCCACTTTTTGATAGTTGTATTTGTTGATAATGGGGCAACCATTCTACTTTTTGTGATAGTGTTATTGCGCCAATATTTTCAATTTGCTTATAATCAGGCTTATAAAATTTAACGTCGCCCACAATAAATTTTGTCTTTGGTGCATAATGACTATCCGTTTGTCCGGGTGCTTGTGGGTTTGAGTGCTGATTTATATCTACATCAAAATCACCTAAAATTTGCTTTAGTTTTTCTAACGAAGTTCCGCCAAGACGTAATACTGTGGGCTTTTCTTTTGCAAACGATAGTATGGTTGATTCTATACCCACGCTGCACGCTCCTCCATCCAATATGTAAGGTATTGCTTCGCCCAATTGGTCTTCAACGTGTTGTGCTGTTGTTGGGCTAACATAACCAAAGGGGTTGGCACTAGGCGCTGCCACAGGAAAATTGAGCTGATCCAATAGCTGCAATGTGAGGGGATGATTAGGTATTCTTACGGCTACTGTATTATTGCCTGCCGTAACCAAATCGGGTATAACAGATTTTTTTTTAAGTACAATAGTTAATGGCCCCGGCCAAAAGGTTTGTGCTACTTGTTTTGCTAATGGAGGTACCTCTTCTACCCAATCCTCAATTTTTTCTAAATTATTGGTGTGCACAATTAAGGGATCGAAAAAGGGGCGGTTTTTTACCTTAAATATTTGTGCCACTGCCTTTGCGTCAAAAGCATTAGCGGCCAAGCCGTAAACAGTCTCGGTAGGTATGGCCACTACCTCTCCATTTTGCAGCAACTGTGCTGCCTTGCCAATATCTGTGCCTATCAATACAGTAATCAGTTTTGATTGTCAGCCAAAAACCTAGTTTTCAACGCCTTCACGCTTCAAACCAAATTTTTCTATTTTATTATATAGGTGGCTGCGTTGTATATCTATCTCAGTAGCTGTTTTAGCTATATTCCAACCGTTCTTTTTTAGTTTTTCTTCGATAAAACACTTCTCGGCGTAATCTTTAAACTCCTGAAAACGGTCAAACTTTTCAAATATCGATTTTCCGCTTCCCGCCCTTCCCGGGTTGGCGTAGTTTATTACATCTTGATCGGTTATTTTAGCATCGCTAAGTATCACCAAACGCTCTACCACGTTACGTAGCTCACGTATATTACCCGTCCACTCAATAGCTTTTAAAGCTTCAAGGGCAGCAGGTGTAAAATTCTTTTTAGGGAAACCGTTGTCCTCACAAATTTCTTTCAAAAACTTATCTGATATTAGCGGAATATCCTCTAAACGTTCGTTTAGAGTTGGTACGTGTATTAATATAACGCTGAGGCGGTGGTATAAATCAAGGCGAAAATTACCCAAATCTATCTCTTTCAATAAGTCTTTATTGGTAGCGGCAATTACACGCACATTCACGCTAATTTCTTTATCGCCGCCCACACGGGTTATTTTACCTTCTTGCAAAGCACGTAATACTTTGGCTTGTGCTGATAAGCCCATATCGCCAATCTCATCTAAAAACAATGTACCTCCGTTGGCTTGCTCAAACTTACCTATACGTTGTTTTACTGCCGATGTAAACGAACCTTTCTCGTGTCCAAACAACTCACTTTCTATCAATTCAGAAGGAATTGCAGCGCAGTTTACCTCTATAAGTGGTGCATTGGCACGATTACTTTTTTCGTGTATCCAACGGGCTACCAGTTCTTTTCCTGTTCCGTTTTCGCCTGTAATTAACACACGTGCCTCTGTTGGAGCTACTTTTTCAATAGTTTCCATTATTGATTTTATGGCGGGCGAATCGCCTATAATTTCACGGGTTTTGGTTACCCTACGTTTAAGTATTTTGGTTTCTACCACCAATTTGTTTTTATCCACCGCATTGCGAATGGTGATAAGCAAACGGTTTAAATCGGGTGGTTTTTGCAAAAAATCGTACGCACCTTTTTTGGTAGCTTCTACTGCTGTTTCAATAGTTCCATGTCCTGATATCATTATAAATGGCACATCGGGGGCGGCTTCGGCAGCTTTTTCCAATACTTCCATCCCATCCATTTTTGGCATTTTTATATCGCACAGCACCACATCAAAATCTTGATTTTCCAGCTTCTCAAGGCCTTGCACGCCATCGGCGGCTTCGTCTACCTTGTAACCTTCGTATTCAAGTATCTCCTTAAGGGTGTTACGTATGCTTTTTTCGTCGTCAATTATCAGGATGTTTGCCATAGTGTACTATTTTCAAGACGAAGGTATCAAACTTTATGATAAATTTCACAGAAAGATTGCTGTGGTGGATAACTGACCGATTTTTTTGATTGAAAAAAGAAAAAAGCAGAAGAGTAAGCCGGGTTCTGTTCCTCCCCCCGAATAAATTCGGAACGGGACTGCCTGTCATTTATCTGGTCTACGAGTTGCCCCGCAGCTCTAGCAACCTACCCTCCCCAACAGGCACAAGTACCTTTGTCGCGGGAAGCTCCTACCCAAAACACATTGGGGTTGGGGTTTATTTGGTCTTACATCTCATAAGGTTTACCCCACAACACTATCTCTAGTGCTGCGCGTGGGCTCTTACCCCACGTTTTCACCCTTACCTCCTCGCCTACACGTAGGCATGGGGCGGTTATTTTCTGTGGCACTTTCTGTACGTTGCCGCACCTTGCCGTTAGCAAGTATGATTCCCTATGCTGCCCGGACTTTCCTCTCCGCCAAATAGGCGAAGCGACAAGCCTTTCTGCTTTGGTGCAAAGATACTATTATTGTTTTAACCTAATGATTGACAATAAACGGCTTGTTAAGTAGCAATACATAAAAACTTAACACCCTAAAAAGCGTTAATGGGTTATACTTGTAGTTGTCAACAATCTTATGATGAATTTTTTGAAACTGACATTTAGTATATGTTTTGGGGTTGTATTATTTCAAATTACTGCTTCAGCACAGCCCTTTAAATATGACAAGTACGGTTACGTTAGCGACCCTAATTTTATAATATTAGCCCAAAATAAAGGATATCTTATTATTGGTTCTTTTGATACCATTGAAAGAAACCCGTTAAAAATTAGGGCGAAAGTTTTAACCAACACAGGTTGGGGCGAAATAGACCAATACGGGGTGTTACAGCCTGCTAAAAAAGGAAATGATTCTGAAAGATGGTTCACGACTAATGCCAATCCAAAAACAGATGCGGGGAATAACTTTAAAATAGTTGAGCAAAACGGGAAAAAGGGAACCCAACATAAACAAACGGGTGCAGCTGGCATACCCATTATTTACGACTACCTTAAATTGCATGAATACAACATTATTGAAGTAAGCAAAGACGGTAAAAAAGGAATGGCTTACAGTGATGGACAAAACCTACTTCCGGTTGAATATGATGAAATATTTCCGGTGCAGGGAAACACTACCTATGTGTATTTTCGGACAAAAGTTAATGGCAAATTCGGTTTAGCCGATTCAATCGGAAAAATAATCTTCAAACCTGAGTATGACCTTATAAAAGGGGTTTCAAAACGAAATACTTACAACATTTTTATTGTTAGAAACGGAGAAAACATTGGTTTGCTAAACAAAAACGGGAATTATGTGCCGATATCTTCCGAATACGCCTTCCACAAAATTAACCCTAAGTTTGAACACGGTTTAATATCAGTTATGAAAATAACCCAAAATCCTAATTATATACCCGGAAATATGTGGGACAATTCGCCTATCAGCTCACAAGAATTAGGTTACCTTGATTTTAATGGTAATACGGTAATAAAAGCGGAATATGACGAGTTAGAATACGTTGAGGAAAACCTTTTCTACTTTTTAAAAGAGGGGAAATACGGTTTAATGGATAGTAACGAGAAGGTGATAAAGTATTTTGATTATGACAAGGTAAGTTTTGAGGATGGCTTTTTTGAGGTGAAAAAAAACAGCAAAAAAGGAATTATTGATAAAGACGGGAACGTTTTGTTACCTATACGCTACGATAGTATTGCCTACTCTTACAATTTTAGGCACGAGGGATATTGCAAAGTAAGAATAAACGGGACTTGGTACTGGGTAGATAGGTACGGAAACAATAAAAAGTACGATTAATTGTACTTTTTTCACACTCTCAAATCTTTTATATGCTAAAAAATGTGAGCGAACTGCTTTTGAAAACTATATTGTATTTGATGAATACAACTCGCTTACCGGCGGTTGTGATAACTGAGAACGGCATTTTTATTGCTAAATAGCAATTATAAAAAAACAGTTTACTGATTAATACCTAAAAGGTAATTGTATACTTCATCCTGAGAACGAACAACGGGCAGTGAGAAGGTACGGAAAGTATTATCCCCTCCCCCATCTATAACGCGAGCTTTTACATTATCGCGCCATTGTATCTCTAGTATCTCTTTAATGGTGTTATATACTGCCGTATCATATATTGGAAAAGCTACTTCAATTCTTCGGTCGAGGTTACGTCCCATCCAATCGGCTGACGATAAGTACATTTTTTCGGCTCCATCATTACAAAATGTATAGGCACGGGTATGCTCTAAATACTTATCTATTATGCTTATTACTTCTATATTGGCACTAACTCCTTTTTTGTTGGGTACTAGGCAGCAAATGCCGCGTACAATTAGGCGTATTTTAACGCCTGCATTGCTAGCCTCGTAAAGTTTTTCTATTATCTTTTCATCAACTAGGCTATTCATTTTGGCTAATATCCACGCGGGCTTGCCTTTTTTTGCATTTCTAATCTCTACATCTATTAAACGTAAAAACTCATCCTTCATGTAAAAAGGTGCTACTAATAGGTGCTTAAATTTGTAGTTGATGCGTGGAAAATTATTAATAAAGCTAAATACTTTTATAGCCTCAGATGTAAGGCGCTTATCAGCAGTAAGTATGCCCATATCACAATATAATCGCGAGGTTACGCCGTTGTAATTACCTGTTGAGAAGTGGGCGTAGTGTGTAGTGCGATTGTTTTCTTTGCGGTAGATAAGGCACACTTTTGAGTGTATTTTATGGCTAGGCTTACCAAAAACTACCTTTGCTCCTTCTTCTTGCAATCGTTGTGTCCAGTATAGGTTCGCTTCTTCATCAAAGCGAGCCTGTAGCTCAATAACTGCAGTAACTTCTTTCCCGTTTTTTACTGCGTTTATTAATGCATTTACAATGTTGCTATGGCTGGCTACACGGTACAGTGTTATTTTTATGGCATATACACCTGGGTCGATAGCCGCTTCGCGTAACATTCTAATCAGATAATCGAACGAATGGTAAGGGTGGCAAAGCAAAATATCTTTTTCGCGTATAGCATCAAACATAATTTTTGCTTGCTCTATTCGTCTTATAGGTAAAGGGCTTTGACTTGGATATTTTAACTTTTCTAAGCCATTTGTAGGAAATTTTCCAAAGTCTTTAAAGTTATGATACCTTCCTCCGGGTATAATACCGGGCAGCGATATGCGCATTTTCTTTTTTATAAACTCAAGCATATCCTCGGGCATATCCCTATCGTGTATAAAACGTACGGGTATGCCTCTACGGCGTTCTTTCAGGCTTTTGCTTATTTTATCTATTAAACCTTCGGCTATTTCGGCATCGGTATCAATTTCAAGCTCGGCATCACGGGTTAGTTTTACGGTGTATGCCTCGTAGGTATCGTATGGGAAACTATGGAAAATCTCGTCTAGCGAGTTGCGTATAATATCATCCAGCAATATAATATAGGTATTTTCATCGCTTTTTGGCAATACATAAAAACGGCTAACTATTTCGGGTTGGGGTATTTCTATTAAAGCAAATTTGTGGCGTATGCTGCCATCGGCTTTACTCATTTTCACTGCTAAATAAATGGATTTATCGCGCAGGAAAGGAAATGCCCTTAAATGATCTAATATGATGGGGAAAAGTGTAGATATTACTTCGGTTTTGAAGTATTTACGTAGTTCGGTTTTTTGAGTATGGTTTAGCTGCTTTTCATTTACTATAAATACACTTTCTTTGGCTAACTCATCCTTTACCAGCTCGTATATCTCGTTGTACTTATCTTGTTGCTGTACTACAATTTTTTGTATGGCTCGCAATAGGGCTTCACTTTCGGCCAAACCTTTTATTTTATTTTTCTTTTGATATTCTAATAGCCTGCGCACACTGGCAACGCGCACCCTAAAAAACTCATCTAAGTTTGATGAGAATATTGATAAAAATTTTAATTTCTCAAGCAAAGGTACATTAGGGTCTACTGCTTCTTGTAGCACCCTCTCGTTAAAAGATAACCAACTAATCTCGCGATTTTTAAGCAGCAACTGGTTTTTCTTTATAGGCTTTATTACATCCTTTACCTTTACAATTTTCTTCTTCTCTACCATAGTATTATTTAACTTCTATAGTAATGTACACCGGAAAATGGTCGCTATACCCCGCCAAATACTTACGCCCCCCAAAAGTTCGCAATGGAGACCCTAAATATTTTGGCTCGGTTTGTTTCATCCATTCTTCGGCAAATATTCCTGCGCTTTCTTTTACATAGCGTAGCCCGTTTAGTTCGCTTATAAGCCCTCCGCTCACAATCACTTGGTCAAGCATATTCCAATCATCGCGGTATTTATAGCTGCCCAAGCCTTTGTTTTTTAATGGATACATCAAATTAAACAAGGCTGCTAGTTGCTTCACTTCAGGGTTGGCTGCACCCATTACTTTTAACATACTGCTATCAGTAGGCTCGTCATTAAAATCACCCATTATCAGTATATTATCTTTTGCATCAACAGCCAGTAAAGAGTCAACCAAATGCCTAACCACTTTTGCAGCAGCAATACGTTTGTACTCTGATTTTTCTTGACCTTCTGAACGAGAGGGAAAATGACACACAACAAATGCTATTGAATGTCCCTCTATTTCACTTTGCACCAACATTATATCTCTTGTAGGCGGAACGCTATCGGGTAAAGCAACACTTAGCGTTGTAAAGTTTACTTTATGTAGTACACTCTTTTTATACAACAAAGCATTATCAATACCGCGTTGGTCTTTCGATTCAACATGAACAATGCCATAGCCCATATTTTTTAATACTTCGGTGTTCACTAAATCTTTTAGCACGTTCAAATTTTCTACCTCACACAAACCTAAAATATCAGGACCATTACCGCCATTCATACTGCTAATTACTTTAGCTAAGTTATCCAATTTGTTTTGATAACGTTCAGCCCCCCATGTTCTATCCCCTTCCGGGGTAAACTCTTCGTCAAATTTATTGGGGTCGTGTATAGTATCAAACAGGTTTTCTACATTATAAAAAGCCACCATTACCTTATTCTTATCTTGCTGAGCTTGCAGGCTTATAGCTGCTATACAAAAAGATAATATTAAAAAAACCAGCCCTTTTATATTTTGCATACGCGTTGTTTTATACTGAAATGCGAAAATACATTCTATGGGTGTAACTGTATGTTAAATTTTTAAAGGTTAAAAATGATGGGCGCGTTCGGATTGGTTTTACTATTTTTGCACTCTTTTTAAAAATTATGACCTTAATTAAGTCTATTTCAGGTATCAGGGGAACAATTGGCGGGCAAGCAGGCAATGGCCTAACACCTGCTGATGTTGTTAAATTTACTACTGCTTTTGGCACATGGCTAAAAAATCGCAGCGATAACAAAACTATTGTTATTGGTCGCGATGCCCGGATATCAGGCGAGATGGTGAACCACCTTGTTGTGGGTACCCTTATGGGACTAGGCTTTAATGTTATTGATTTAGGCCTTAGCACTACCCCGACTGTTGAAATTGCAGTTCCCGATGAAAATGCCGCAGGGGGTATTATACTTACTGCAAGCCATAACCCAAAACAATGGAATGCATTGAAGTTGTTGAACGAGAAGGGCGAATTTATTTCGGGTACTGATGGCGAAGAGGTTTTAAAAATTGCTGATGAAGTTGACAGTGTAGAATACCCTACTGTTGAGCATATTGGCAGTTACAAAAAAGACGATACTTATATAGATAAACATATTGCTAAAATATTAGCACTTCCATTGGTTGATGTTGAAGCCATAAAGGCTAAAAACTTTAAAATAGTGGTTGATGCAGTAAATAGTACAGGTGGTATTGCTGTTCCCAAACTACTTACCGCCCTTGGGGTGAAAGAAGTGGTTGAGATTTTTTGTACACCTGATGGTAAATTTCCGCACAACCCCGAGCCTTTGCCCGAACACTTAACTGCAATTTGTGGTGAAGTAAAGTTTCATAAAGCTGATTTAGGTATTGTGGTTGACCCTGATGTTGACCGTTTGGCTTTGGTGAGCGACTATGGTGTGCCTTTTGGCGAAGAATATACTTTGGTTGCCGTTGCCGATTATGTGCTGAAAAACAAAAAAGGTAATACTGTATCAAACCTTTCATCATCACGAGCTTTGCGTGATGTTACTGAAAAACACGGCGGCGAATATTTTGCCAGTGCTGTGGGTGAGGTGAACGTAGTGACTCTGATGAAAGAAGAAAATGCAGTAATTGGCGGCGAAGGTAACGGCGGTATTATATATCCTGAACTGCACTATGGCCGCGATGCTTTAGTAGGTATAGCTCTTTTTCTAAGCCATTTAGCTAAGTTTGATAAAACTGCTTCTATTTTGCGCAGTACTTATCCTGATTATCATATCTCTAAAAACAAAATACAGTTGACTGATGAGGTTGATTTGGATGTGGTTTTGAAAAAAGTACGCGAGAAATATAAAACCCAACCTGTTAACCTTATTGACGGACTAAAAATTGAGTTTGACCAAGAGTGGGTGCATTTACGCAAATCTAACACTGAGCCTATTATTCGTATATATTCTGAAAGTCAAAGCGAAAGCACTGCTAATACTTTGGCGCACAAAATAATGCAAGATATTAGCGAAATTTTAAAAGGCTAATAACCGATAACTAACAACTTATAACTGAAAGATGGCATTACAATGTGGTATAGTTGGGCTTCCCAACGTGGGTAAATCAACACTTTTCAACTGTTTATCAAACGCCAAAGCACAAGCGGCAAATTTTCCGTTTTGTACTATAGAGCCTAATGTGGGTGTAATAACAGTTCCTGATGAAAGGCTTAACGAATTGGCTAAATTGGTAAACCCACAACGCATTTTGCCTACTACGGTTGAAATTGTAGATATAGCCGGTTTGGTGAAGGGAGCTAGCAAAGGCGAAGGTTTAGGCAACCAGTTTTTAGGAAATATACGCAGCACTGATGCTATTATTCACGTTGTACGTTGTTTTGATGACGATAATGTGGTGCACGTTGACGGAAGTGTAGACCCTGTGCGCGATAAAGAAATTATTGATACTGAACTGCAACTAAAAGACCTTGACACTGTTGAAAAACGCCTTGTAAAAGTAGTGAAACAGGCCAAAACAGGTGGCGACCCTATGGCTAAAAAAGAAGCTGATTTGCTTGAACGCATTAAGGCTGTTTTAGAACAAGGAAAATCGGCTAGGGTGGTATTGCCTACTAATGAGGATGAGCGTAGGTTGTTAAAAGAGTTTCAACTACTTACAGGCAAACCTATACTATATGTATGCAATGTTGATGAAGCTAGTGTGGTAAATGGCAATGCCCATACTGAACGCTTTAAGGCAGCAATTGCCGAAGAAAATGCTGAGGTACTTATTATTAGTGCGGCTATTGAGGCTGATATTACTGAGCTTGACAGTTTTGAAGATCGCCAAGCATTTTTAGAGGATTTGGGCTTGAAAGATTCAGGTGTTACAAAACTGATTAAAGCGGCTTATTCTTTGCTAGACCTTATTACCTACTTTACCGCAGGTGTGCAAGAGGTTCGTGCTTGGACTATAACTAAGGGAACTAAAGCTCCGCAAGCTGCGGCAGTAATACATACCGATTTTGAAAAAGGCTTTATACGTGCTGAAGTGATTCACTATGCCGACTATATACACTATAGCAGCGAAGCTGCTTGTAGAGATGCAGGTAAGCTAAATGTTGAAGGGAAAGAGTATGTGGTGCAAGATGGTGATGTAATGCACTTTAGGTTTAATGTTTAGCTTATATTAGTTAACATTATTACGTGGATGCGGATTAGCCTCCACCATTTTTTGGATTTCTTCCAGTGTTACGGGTTTTTCTAAATACTCGGTTACATCTTCATAGTTTTTAGCTTTTTCTATATCGCGAGGGTTTATAGATGAACTAATCATATATATATGTATTCCCTTTACAAGCTGTAGTTTTATACTATTAAATTTTTCTAAAAACTCCCAACCATCCATTACAGGCATATTTATATCTAATAAAATTACATCAGGAAGCTTAAGCATATCGTCTTTGTTTTCAAGCAGAGCATCAATAGCCGGCTTTCCATTTTCATAAAACTGTACGTGATTAATAAGATCAATACGCTTTATTAGTCGCTTAATGCCCATTTTGTACACTTCGTCATCATCTACAATATATGCTTTCACCTTATTCATCTATAATTTGCGTGAATGTATTAAAAAAATATTTTAAATGTAGTGCCTTTATTTACCTCGCTTTCAATCTCTACTCTTCCGCCCATTGCTTCTATCTGATTTTTAGTAATAAATAAGCCTATACCTTTAGCATCAGCATTGTTATGAAAAGTTTTATACAAGCCAAATATTTTCTCTCCGTACCTTTTAAGGTCAATCCCCATACCGTTATCACTTATTTGCAATACTGGTTTTTCATCTTCAAAATAAACATCCAACGTCACTTCTGCTACCCTATCAGGATGGCTATATTTTATGCCGTTTGATAAAAAGTTTAGCAACACACTCTCCATGTAGGCGGCATTAAAATCTATCTCTACATCGGCAGGTATATTATTTATTATTTTACCGCCTTTTGAGTTTATTGTTCCGCTCAACACTTCAATAGTTTTATCAGCGTATTTTTTTAACTGAATTTTTTCTTTTTGAACATCAACATTGGTTTGTATATGCACCACCTCGTTTAGGTGTACAATAGTTTCGGTAAGGCTTTTTGATATTCCTTTTAAGTGCATTAACATTTCATTACGCTCTTCTTCATCTTCGGCAGTTTCTAAGATGTTTAAAATCATTTCGATATTTCCTGAGTGCGAGCGTAGGTTGTGTGATACTATATAGGCAAAATTGAGTAAGCGTTTATTTTGTTCACCAACTATATTAACAGTGGCTTTCAACTCGTTTTCTTTTTGTTTTTGCCACGATATATCCGTAGCTATGCCTAAAAACCCTGTCAACTCGTTCAGGCTGTTGCGTATTCCTGTTACTACAAGTTGTACTGGAAAAGTGCTACCATTTTTACGTTTGTACGTCCACTCGCGCGACTCGTATTTACCTTGCTTTGCATATTCAACAAACACTTCAAAACCTCGTATTTCTCGCCCAAACTGTTCACTTAGCTCATTACCGCGTTGTATTACTTCTTCTTCAATATGAATTATTGCCGGCGATTGCTTCCCTACCATTTCCTCGGCAGCATACCCCAAAAGGGTTTCAGCACCTTTGCTAAAGTAATTGATAGTGCCTTCTAAATCTGTACTAATTGTTGAGACGTGATTACCCGAATCGAAAAGGGCTTTTAGTTCAAGGTTTACTTTTAATAGTTCTTCTTCTGCCTGTTTCCTACCTGTAATATCTAAAACCGTACCTACCATCTTAATGGCTTTTCCGTTACTGTCATGCTCTACACCTCCATGTGCTTCAATAAAACAAATGGAGCCATCTTTTTTGGTTATCCTAAACTCTTCGTGATAAGGTCGTTTTCCTTCCAACGCATCAGCAACAGCTTGCAACACTCTCTCTTTATCATTAGTGTGAAGTACACTAATAAAGAAATCATAGTTGGCTTTAACCTCATTGGGTTGGTAACCAAAAATACGGTATTGTTGTTCCGACCATTTCTCTTCTCCACTAATAATATCCCACTCCCAACTACCCAAATGTGCAATTTCTTGTGCTTTTTCTAAATTCTCACTCGATTTTCTATGCTCTTCCTCGGCAATTCTTAACTCTGTAAGATCAAGATTAGTACCTGTTAACATTACAACCTTTCCTTTGCGGTTGTGCCTAGCTACCGCTTTCGCTTGTATGTGTCGTATTGTTCCGTCACTCCATATTATCCTAAACTCGCTATCAATTGCCTCACCCCCATCCAATGCTTTAAACAATTCTTTTTTAACACGCCCTACATCTTCGCTATGTATCTTACTCATCCACTTGCGTATCATACCTTTTTTTCCTCCTGCTTCATAGGGCATATTGTATATACTATACATTGCTTCGTCCCATATCAAGCTATCCTCCAAAACATCATACTCCCATATCCCTATTTTAGCGGTTCCCGTAGCTAAAAAAAGTCTATCTGTAGTTTCTTTTATTAGTTTATTACTAGCATTAAGCTTGCGAATTGCAGGCATAAAAATAAATACAAACCCCAGTATGGTAGCTATTATAGCCAATAACATAAGGCCTAGCACTACCATTTTAACATCATCGTGTTTTACTACCGCCTCAGCTTCAAAATCTTCAACAATTGTCTCCATTTTATGTAAAAAAGGCAGGTCATTTTGTTTGATAATGCTTATTGCCTTTTTTGCTGTTGATGAATCGGGATTAGGTATAAAAAACATTTCGGCTGCACTGCAAATATTTAACAACAGAGGTTCAAGATCATCCAACTCAGCCTTGATTTTTTCGCTACGCCTGCGCTCCAAACCCAATGAGGTATCTCCATTGGCTAAGGCATAGTGCATTTGCTTAATTTTTTTTACTAATAATCTAACGGTATCTATATCTGCCGGATCTAATTTTTTTACCGAATAAATAGATTGGCTAAGGTTGTATACCTGTTTTGATATCCGTTGGCCATACATACGTTGCCGACCTGCCATATTAATCAGAGCTGCGTCTTCGCTTGTATTATCTAGTTTGTATTGTATTATAAACTGTATTGCAATTAATACTGCTAGAACAATTGTTATAAAAAATATATACCCATTTCTAAGTGGTCGGGTAATCTTTTTAAATTCGTTGGTCATTAAAATCCCTATTATGGTTTGGTATAATGGCTTTGTTGTGTTATAGCTAACGCACTCCTAACAAATACTAATCTATTAAAATATTTTCATTATTAATGAAAATATTTACTCTTATAGTAAATAAGGTTACCTACTAATTGGTTTTTAACACATTATTACTAATAGGTAAAAGGGGCTATCTTTGCGGCAAATTTTAGTATGATTATGAACCAAGCCTCTTCTTTGTTCGAAAAGCACAAGCCTATGCTTGATGCTGCTATTGCAGCCATTAGCGAACGTAACTACTATACACCTTATCCTGAAAGCCCAAGAGCATATGCCGAAGATGCTGATGCCAATGGCAAAAGCTATTTTCAAGCTTTATTAAATAATAACTTTTCTGAGCTTGAGCAAAGTGGCGAGCGTGCTTTTATTGGTGAGGAAGTTTCTCCGTTTTTGCAATTGGGATTAGGGATTACTTATCCTGCTTTTTCGCCCGAACAGCTAATTAGCACTGCAAAAACTGCCCAAAAACAATGGAGTAAAATAAGTGTTGAAGAACGCACAGGTTTGCTTATTGAAACTCTTGAGCAAATTAAAACCCGCTTTTTTGATATTGCATATGCTACTATGCATACCACCGGGCAAGGTTTTATAATGTCTTTCCAAGCCAGTGGCCCACATGCCAACGATAGGGCTTTGGAAGCTATTACAATGGGCTATATGGAGCTTACCCGTTTCCCACACGAAGTAATGTGGGTAAAAAACATGGGTAAGTTTGATGTTAAAATTCGCAAAAACTGGAAAGCCATGCCAAAAGGTATAGGTATGGTTATAGGTTGTTCTACCTTTCCTACTTGGAATACAGTGCCGGGTATGTTTGCTGATTTAATAACAGGTAATACCGTAATTGTAAAGCCCCACCCAAAAGCCATTTTGCCTATTGCTATTGTAGTGGCCGAAATGCAAAAAGTACTTAAAAACAATGGTTACGACCCTAATATAGTTCAGTTAGCTGTTGATACGGTTTCACAACCCATAACCAAACAATTGGCTGAAGATGAAAATGTGAAGCTGGTTGATTTTACAGGTAGCTCTTCATTTGGTAACTATGTAGAAGGTTTGAAAAACAAAGAAGTATTTACTGAAAAAGCAGGCGTTAACTCTGTTTTGCTTGACTCTGCAGAAAACCTAGATGCAGTTATTCAAAACCTTGCATTTTCGGTATCGCTATACTCAAAACAAATGTGTACAGCACCTCAAAACATTTATATATCAAAAGATGGTGTTAAAACTCCTGAGGGTATTGTTGCCTACGACGATGTGGTAGATAAATTGGTTGAAGCTATAAAAGCTATTGTAAATAACCCTAAAATGGGTGCGGGTACTTTGGGAGGAATACAAGCTGATGCCACTATACAGCGTGTGCAAACTGCGGCTGGTGCAGGTGGCCGCATGGTTTTAGCCAGTGTTAAAGTTGCTAACCCTGAGTTTGAAAATGCTCGCACAGCTAGCCCTAGTATTATTGAAGTATCTGTAGACCAAAAAGATGTTTACCTAACTGAGTGTTTTGGACCGGTAGTATTTGTTATTAAAACCAACAACAGCCAACAATCGCTAGAGTTGATAAAAGAATCGGCAAGCACACATGGCGCAATTACTTGTTTAGCTTATGCTACCGATGATGCGTTTAAAGCTACCATTGAAGATGAAATGAACAGTGTTTTTACACCTGTCTCGTTTAATTTTACAGGTGCAATATTTGTAAACCAACACGCAGCCTTCTCTGATTTTCATGTTTCGGGCGGAAACCCTTCAGGTAATGCCAGTTTCACTAATCCTGATTATATAAACCGTCGTTTTGTATGGGTAGGTAATAGGTTTGGTGTTTAATATTTATAGTCAATAAATCTATTATATGGCCTGATAGCTTTGCTATCAGGCCATTTTTTTATACACCTTCTCCTTACAGAAATGTGTACTAAAGATAACTCTAGTCAAAACATTAGATACATATTTAACAGTAAAGGAAGTTGTTAAACTTCTAATGAAATTTTGCCCACTCAAATTAAAAACACACCTATTTTTTTGATTAGCTAATAATGTATGCGTTACAGAACCTAAGGGCTACTTTGATTTATTAAAAACAAAAAGTCGAATAGGTTGTTACACCCAAAAAAAATAGATTGATGTTTAAACATTATTTGTTTACATTTGTATTACTTTTAATAATTCAACACTAAAAAATGAAAAAACTATTCGTAGTTCTATTCGCAGCAGCCAGCTTGGCAGCTTGCAAAGACAACAAAAAAACATCTGAAACTGCCGGTGAGGTAGCACAAGCAACAGAAACTTCTGCAACATACATTGTTGATGTAGCAGCAAGTACTTTAGGCTGGACTGGTTCTAAAGTAGTAACAGGAAGCCACAACGGCACTATTGATATTGCCAATGGTGAGTTGAAAGTAGAAAACGGTAACCTTATTGCCGGTGATTTTACTGTGGATATGAAAACTATCAAAAACAAAGACATTGAAGAAGCTGCTGAGAATGCAAAATTAGTGGGGCACCTTTCTAGTCCTGACTTTTTTAATGTAGACAGCTTTGCTACTGCAAGCTTTAAAATTACTAATGTTTCAGCATTAGAAGGTGGAGCAGAGGGTAGCACTCACATTATCAGCGGTAACCTTACTATAAAAGGTAACACTCGCGAGATTAGCTTTCCTGCAAAAGTAAATATAACTGAAGATGTAGTTACAGCTTCTGCTAAAACTGAAATCAATCGCCTAGAGTGGAACGTAATGTGGGGTAACGAAAACGATAACGCTGCACGTTCATTCCTAAAAGAAAACTTCCTAAGCAATATGATAGGTTTAGATATTAACCTAACAGCAAAGAAAAACTAAGCAAATACTATATATTATCAAAAGCCTGTCCCTAACAATTAAGGACAGGCTTTTTGCATTTTAGCAAAAAAAAACAAGCCCCATTCAAACCCAAAGTGTATTTGTTCCGTTATCAATACATAAAATGTTTAATGTTTTAAGGCTTCCTTCATACAGCTTACATCTAAAATTAGTATAATTGCACAAACCAATCCGTATGACCAACAACATATTAAAATTTGTATTGGCAGCAGCCTGTATATTAGTAGGCTATTTATGTTATAACACCATAGCAACCACCTTGCGCCACGAGGCTCAGGTGAAGTATGTTGAAACAGACATTATAAAAAGGCTTACTGAAATAAAAGAAGCAGAGTTTGCATATAAAGATGCTTACGGCTCATTTGCAAAAAATTTCGATTCGTTAATTTACGGTTTAAAACACGGTAAAATAGCAGAAGTAAAACAAGTAGGTGAATTTGTTGAAGGAACAGAAAACAATATACAAATTGATACTTTGTATGTTTCAATTACTGAAAAACTAAAAGATAAAGTAAGCAACTTTGATTCTTTACGTTATGTTCCCCACTCAAACAAAGTTGAGTTTGCACTTGATGCAGGTAAAATAAACCGCAATGGTGTAGAAATACAAGTTTTTGAAGCCAAAGATCCAAAACCCTACAACACTAAAAAAGCTTTACGCATAGGCTCTATGGTTGATGCTGTGTTTACAGGAAACTGGGAAAAACAAGAGTAGTACTAAGCATACTATCTAATAACAAATCTCTCTTGTAATTCTTTTTTATAAGAGCTAAAACATAGTAATATTCATGCCCATAAAGGTAGTGTATACATCAGAGGCTTTTGAAAGCACCCCTACAGCAAATATGCACCTTGTATTAGGGCTAAGTGGGCAAGGCTGTGGTGTAGCTATACATACTGCCGAAGAAAAACTGCAATACTTAGGGCAATTTGATTTTATCGAATCGTTAAATGATAACGAATCTGTTTTTTTTGACTTTGTTCGCTCACAAGATATACTTAAAAACAACTATAAAAGCACAACAGTTGTTGTGCCCGGACATAAAGGCACACTAATACCTAAAGAACTTTATAGCGATTTACACCTAGAGGGGTATTTACGTCACCTATATACAGTTGCCGATGACGAAGTAATAAAGGTTACTGAAGCCATTGATGGAGTAGCCCAATTGGTGTATGCTGCCCAAGATTTTATATACTATCCTGTTCGCTCAAAATATTTCGACGCACGTATAGAGCCCATTGCAGGCGCATATTTAAGAAAATGTATCAAACACCATCCAAACAAGTTAAATGCCTTTTTTAGTGATGGTAAACTTTGCCTTATACATACACAAAATTCTACCCCTGCTTTTTTTAACTTTTTTGAATACGAAACAGTTGACGAAGCCGCATATTTTATATTAAACTACTACCAAACCTTTGGCATACCGCAACAACAACTACCCTTGCTTTTGCACGGAGAGGTTCATCCGCAATTATTAGAAATACTTAATACCTTTGGGGGTAAGTTTGAGCAAGCAACATTGCTTAATAAAAATATTGATGTGCCTGCCAGTTTTGAATACAGCTATTTGATAGATTTTACCCATTGAGAATTATTGGTGGACAACATGCAGGCTATATTATAAGGCCGCCAAAAAATCTTATTGCGCGCCCCACTACCGATATTGCCAAAGAATCACTATTTAATATTTTAAACAACCGTTACCACTTTGAAGACCTTAAGGTGTTAGACCTTTTTACAGGCGGTGGTGGAATAGGTTTAGAATTTGCTTCGCGCGGAGCACAAAATGTTACAGCTGTTGACAGCAGCTTTGTAACCTTTAAATTTCTTAAAGAAGTTAGCTCCAAACTTGGTTTAAATCAATATCAAATTATTAAAGGCGATGCCTTTAAATACCTCCAGCATTGCACACAAAGTTTTGATATAATTTTTGCCGACCCTCCTTATGCTATGCAAAATATAGCACAAATAACACAGTATGTATTTGAAAATAACTTGCTGACACCTGACGGAGTTTTGATAATAGAGCACGATAAAAATGTGAAGCTGACACCCGAAAACCTAAGTGAAACTAGAAAATACGGTCAATCTGCATTTAGCTTTTATACAAAAGCACAGTAGGCTTTTAGGGTAAAAAGTATTTTATTTGAAACCCTTTAAAAAATTACTTATGAAACGAGCCATCTTCCCCGGAACTTTCGACCCTATAACTATTGGGCACGTTGAAATTATAAACCGCGCATTACCGCTGTTTGATGAGATAATAATAGCAATTGGCCGTAATACCGATAAAAAACACCTGTTCTCATTAGATCAAAGAGTTGCTTGGATAAAAGAGATTTTTAAAGACGAACCGAAAATAGGCGTTGACCATTACAATGGCCTAACAGTTGATTTTTGTAAATTTAAAGAAGCCCCTTATATACTTCGCGGACTTCGCTCAGTTACCGATTACGATTACGAATATCAAATAGCCCAAATAAACAAAGCCATGTGGCCTGATTTAGAGACGGTGTTTCTTCTCTCATTACCTGAGTATACACCAATCAGCTCTAAGATGGTACGTGATGTAATACTATATGGTGGCGAATACAAACACTTTGTTCCTGAAGCAGTAAGGGTGGTATAATACCACCTACCTTACGCCAAATATAGAAGAACCCACGCGCACCATAGTACTGCCTTCCTCAACAGCAATAGTATAGTCGCCACTCATACCCATACTTATTTCTTTAAAACTATCGCTTTGGGCAAAATAGCGTTGTTTAAGCTCGCCAAACAGCTGTTTCAAACTTGCAAACTCTTTATGCACTTGCTCTTGGCTATTGGTTAGTGTAGCCATACCCATTAGCCCACATATTTGTATGTTTTTTAATGCCAAAAACTCATCACTATCAAGCATTTGCAATACCTCATCCCTATCAAAGCCAAACTTGGTTTCTTCTTGTGCAATATGTATTTGTAAAAGGCAATTTTGCACACGCCCAACTTTTAAGGCTTGTTTATTTATTTCTTTTAGCAATTTAAAGCTATCTACCCCGTGTATCATATATACAAAAGGCACAATATACTTTACCTTATTGGTTTGCAAATGGCCTATCATGTGCCACTCAATATCTTTGGGCAATTGCTCATACTTCTCCGTTAATTCCTGTACTCGGTTCTCGCCAAAAAAAGTTTGTCCTGCTTGGTAAGCCTCTAAAATATCCTCAGTAGATTTAAACTTAGAAACTGCCACCAATTTAACCCCTTCGGGTAGGTTACTCTTAATTTTTTTTAGGTTTTGGGCTATAGTCATCAAATATGGAATTATAGTTGTGTATTTTTGAACCAATGCGTACAATAGTAATTAGTATACTACTCACCACACTTCTGTTTGCTTGCAAAAGTACCCCAAATGACATTTTAAGTGAAGAAAAAATGGTGGGGGTTTTTGCTGATATTCATATTGCTGAAGGTCGTTTAAAAACTGTTAGCATTTTTGGAGATTCAGCTAAAAAAATGGCGCCTGTGCTTTACAAGCAAATATATACAGAACACCAAACTACTGCCGAAGAGTTTAAACGCTCTTATGATTATTACCAAAAAGACCCTGAAAAGTTTGAACACATAGTAGATTTAGTATTGATAGAGCTGAGCAAAAAAGAAAGCGGTATAAAATAAAAAGCCCGGCACACACACATTGGCCGGGACTTAAAAAACTATCATTTTACAGATAGCTCTGGTAGCCTCTTATCAGCAAGGTGTTAACATAATTTCAAACCTAAACCTACATGAAAAACAATTTTCACTAATTGCTAAAACTACCTTTCCAAAAGTAAGCAACAGAAAAACACCAAATAGAGACGGTTATTTATAAAAATAATACAGTTATTACCCGTTGATTTTATAAAATCGAGTAAATAGATGACAATATTGACCATCTAATGCCTTTTATTTCAGTAATATGCTTTATTTGTAAAAAAGAGGCTATACTTATTGAAAACCGTTATTATTGATAATGAAGCAACCGTAATACAATGGTTGCAAATAGCATTAAGCGAAAATTGCCCGCAAGTAATAGTTTGTGCCACTGCTAATAGTGTAAAAACAGGCATAGAAGCCATAAAAGAGCACACCCCCGATTTAATTTTTTTAGATATTGAAATGGACGATGGTTTTGGCTTTGATATTATTGATGCCCTTGCCTTACCTCCAAAAGTAGTTTTTATTACTGCCCACAGCCATTATGCACTAAAAGCAATTAAGGCTAGTGCCTTAGACTATCTATTAAAACCTATTGCCCCTAAAGAGTTGGTGCTGGCAGTAGAAAAAGCCCAAACACAAAGTGTAATTCCTGATTTTTCAAACAACGATATAAAAGGGCTTTTACGCGATTTATTGCACATTGATAGTACTATAAAACGCATTGTTTTGCGAGACTATGAAAGGGTTTTTGTGGTACAAGTTGAAGATATAATTCGCTGTGAAGCTGATGGAAAATACACCCGATTTAAACTACAAAAAGACCCCGATATTTTAGTATCAAAAAACCTAAAAACATACGAGGACTTACTTGGCAATAGTGGTTTTATACGTTGCCATCACAGCCATTTAGTACGTATACAAGGTATTAAATATTTCAGTAAAAATCTCCTCGAACTCAACCTGTCAAACGGAGAAACCATACCCGTATCAACCCGAAAAAAAGAAATTGTGGTTGCTGCCCTTGAAGCATTAGGCAAAGGATAAGGCATTTAAAAAACTAAGTGCTAATTTTGCCCCTGCAATGATGAACTACGAAAACACGAGCAGCTTTGCTGCACAAATGGATAGTGAAGACAGGTTGGCAACATTTAGAAACCGCTTTTATATTCCACAACACAATGGGCAAGATGTGGTATACCTAACGGGTAACTCGTTGGGGTTGCAGCCAAAAACAGCCCGTGCTTTTGTAGAACAAGAATTTGCCGACTGGGCTGAGTTTGGTGTTGAAGGTCATTTTAAGGGCAAAAACCCTTGGTTTAGTTACCATCATTTTTTAACTGAAAATACGGCTAAAGTTGTAGGGGCATTGCCAAGTGAAGTAGTGGTGATGAATAACCTTACTGTAAACCTACATTTGATGATGGTAAGTTTTTACCGCCCGAAAGGTAATAGATATAAAATAGTGATGGAAGCGGGTGCCTTCCCTAGCGACCAATATGCTATGGAAACCCAAGTGCTTATGCACGATTTGAACCCCGACGATGCTATAATAGAATTGAAACCTCGCGAAGGAGAATATACCCTTCGTACCGAAGATATTATTAAAGTAATTGAAGAAAACCCTGATAGTATAGCTACCGTAATAATGGGCGGAGTGAATTATTATACAGGTCAAGCCTTTGATATGAAAGCAATAGCAGCGGCAGCACACAAAGCGGGTGCTATGTGTGGCTTTGATTTAGCACACGCTGCGGGCAACCTACACTTACAATTGCACAACTGGGATGTTGATTTTGCAGTATGGTGTAGCTATAAATACCTAAACAGCGGGCCCGGTGGAACATCAGGTGTTTTTGTGCACGAAAGGCACGGTAACAACCCAAAACTGGTACGCTTGGCTGGTTGGTGGGGACATGATGAAAAAGAGCGTTTTTTAATGAAAAAAGGCTTCAAACCAACACAAGGTGCGCAAGGCTGGCAACTTAGCAATGCACAGGTATTCCCTATGGCAATTCATCGTGCATCGCTTGAAATATTTGCTGAGGCTGGTATGGAAAACCTATGTGCAAAGAGTGAAAAACTAACAGGATACCTTGAGTATATATTGGATGGTTTAACTAAAAGCGGTAAACATACGTTTACAATAATTACCCCAAGCACCCCAAAAGATAGGGGCTGCCAACTATCTGTATTGGTAAAAGATAACGGACGTAAACTTTTTGATTACCTTACTGAGAATGGTGTTGTGGCCGATTGGCGCGAACCTAATGTGATACGTATGGCACCTGTGCCTATGTACAATAGCTTTAGCGATATATACCGTTTAGGCCAAATAATGGAACAATTTACGGCTTAAAACTCATAGTTATTCCAAGAAAACCATCTTTGGCTTTTCGAAGCAATCTGTTTACTTTTTATATTTCTGACAGATTGCTTCGGAAGACCTCGCAATGGACGCATTAATTTGCTATCTATTATCACCATCCAACAAATCGCCAAGACCGCCTAAAATACTGCCTTCGCCTTTGCGGGTAGAAGTGCCATATTGTAGTATACGTCCTGCCAAACGACTAACGGGAAGTGATTGTATCCATACTTTGCCGGGGCCTGTAAGTTGCGCCAAGAACAAACCTTCACCTCCAAAAATGGCATTTTTTATCCCTTTCACCATTTGTATATCATAGTTCACGTTTTTAGTAAATGCTACTATACAACCTGTATCAATTTTTAGGGTTTCACCTATCATCAGTTCACGCTCAATCACCATACCGCCTGCGTGCATAAAGGCCATGCCATCACCTTCAAGTTTTTGCATAATAAAACCTTCGCCTCCAAACAAGCCCGTACCTAGCTTACGCTGAAACTCTATACCTACTGATACTCCTTTGGCAGCACATAAAAAGGCATCTTTTTGGCAAACTATTTTACCTCCAAGTTCGTGTAAATCTAACGGGATAATTTTACCTGCATAGGGTGATGCAAAGGCAACGTGTCTTTTACCTCCGCCTGTATTGGTAAAAGCAGTCATAAAAAGGCTTTCGCCCGTTAGCAAACGTTTACCTGCGCTAAACAGTTTATCCATAAAACCTTGATTTTGGCGACTTCCATCACCAAAAATGGTTTCCATTTCAACGCCGTCGGGCATCATCATAAAACTACCTGCCTCGGCTACTACAGTTTCTTGCGAGTCGAGTTCAATCTCAACAAACTGCATTTCTTCGCCATAAATTTTATAGTCGATTTCGTGATTGGTTTTCATAGTTGCTCAATAAATATTGGGATAAAATTAACAGTTAGCTGTTAATTGGGGGTAATGATTTCCGACTAATGAAGCCATAAAAGCTATTAATCTCTCTCTATAACATATTGCACATTTAGTACACCGTCTTCTACAAACTCTTTCTCAAACCTAAGTCCCAGTTTTTCAAACACACGTATTGATGCACCATTACGTTTATCTGCTCGCCCAATAATGCGTTTTAAACCCATTTTTTTAAAACCAAATTCTAAGCAAGCAATTGAGGCTTCGGTAGCATAGCCTTTATTCCAATGTTTCCTTAGCAATCGGTAGCCTATATCAACTTCCTCAATGTCTTCATTAAATTTTAAGCCGCACCAGCCTATAAACTCGTTATTTTCTTTTAGCCTTGCTGTCCATCTGCCGTAACCGTACTTTTTGTATTGAGGGTAGTTTACTATTAACTGACGAGCTGCTTCAACATTTTCAAAACCATCATCACCTGTATATTTAATTACCTCTCCATCACTATTTAGCAAGAACATTTCCTCAGCTTCTTCCTCAATAATTTCTGAAAGCAACAGCCTTGGGGTTTCTAATATTATTTTTCGATCCACTTATTTCTTAATCGCTTTTAAAGAATACACCATTGGGATAATACCCTCCAGCCCTTTTATTTGCCAACGCTTGGGGGCTACTTCTACCGTGTTGGAAAAACAAGGATAAGGCGAGTAATTGTGTTCGTTAAAAAATTGCAATTCAAGCCCATTGCTGATTAATGCGTTCAGTATTTCGCTTATGCTGTGGTTCCAGCCGTATTCTTTACCACTTATATCGGCTTCTCTATCAGTATACGTCCCTTGATTTTCAAAAGCTAAAACTCCTGAATTGGCATAAGGGTATTGAAGTTTTGTAAAATTATCATCAAACATCCACACTACAGGATGAAAATCGGCCATATAAAATGTGCCTCCTTTGTTTAGGCTATCGGCAATTACTTTTGCCCACTTATCCAAATTGGGCAGCCAACCAATAGTGCCGTAAGAAGTAAATACCATATCAAAAGTGTCATTTACATATTGGCGGGTATCGTATACATTACAACATACAAAATTAGCTTCTAACCCCGCATCAATAGTTATTTGCTGGGCTGTTTTTATGGCTTCGTCGGCCAAATCTACGCCTGTAACTTTTGCTCCCATACGGGCAAAACTTAAGGTGTCTAATCCAAAATGGCATTGCAAGTGCAATAGACTTTTACCTGCCACATGATTGCCCATTTCGTTTAATTCAATCTCTGCAAGTACGTTTCGTCCTGCCAAAAATCCTTTTAAATCGTAAAAATCAGAGTCTTTATGAACTGTTGTTCTTTGGTTCCAATGTTGACGGTTGGCTTCAAAATATTCGTTATGATTTTCCATATACTATGAACCACAAATTGCTGTGGCTTCAATTTCAATTAATAATTCAGGGTTAATTAATGCTTTTACCTCTACCATAGTAGCGGCAGGTTTTATAGTTTTAAAAAAATCTCCATGTGCTCGGCCTGCTGCTTCCCATTGGCCTATATCAGTAATAAACATACGGGTACGCACTACATCGCTTAGGTTTGCGCCGGCTTGTTGCAAGGCATTTTCTATTTTTTGCAATATATACCTAGTTTGGGCATACATATCATTTTGACCAACGGTAGCACCATTTTCGTCAACGGCGGTAGTGCCTGCAACTTCAACAATATTACCTACACGCACTGCACGCGAGTAGCCTACAATATTCTCCCAAGGCGCACCTGTGCTAATGTTTAGCCGTTTGTTTTCCATTAGTCAAATTTAAGCAATGCCTTTTTCTTAAATTTAAGATGTTGGAAATATCTTATTTAAAGGGAGAGTCTTTTTCTTTGGCTACGCTGTTGTACACCATACCATCAATATACGATGGAAAAAAACGATTGAGCCAAACGGTAAGTTTGCCCAATGGTGTAAGCACCAAATATTTTTTTCGTTTTGTTGTAGCACGGGCTATATAGGCCGCTACCTCCTCGGCACTCATCAGTTTTTTTTCATCCAACGGGCTTTCTCCTTGTGCTTTTCCTTCTTTGTTCAACCCCGCATTACGGATATTTGAAGCCGTGTAGCCGGGGCAAGCTATTAACACGTGTAAGCCTGTTTTATAATTTTCTATACGCAAAGCTTCTAAAAAGCCTTGCATTGCAAATTTTGAGGCTGAATATCCAGTACGTCCTGGTAATCCCTTAAAGCCTGCTATTGATGATACCCCTATAATGCTGCCTTTGGTTTTTAAAAGATGTGGAAGGGCAAATTTTGAGCAGTATACTGTACCCCAAAAATTAATGTCCATCAATCGGCGTATTACGTCAATATCAGCATCGTTAAACAATGCGCGCATAGTAATGCCCGCATTGTTTACCAATACATCTATTTTGCCAAACTTGGCTATGGTTTCATCAATTAGTTGCTTGCAGTCGGCTTCTTGTGATACGTCGGCTTGTATTATCAGCGATGGATTATTTAACTGTGCCGCAACTTGTTGTAGTTTATCTATTGAGCGTGCCGCAATAACCACATTAGCTCCTTGAGCATCAAAATGGTATGCACAAGCCTCACCAATGCCTGATGATGCACCTGTAATAATTACTACCTTGCCTTTATAGTTTTGAGAATGCAGAGCTTTAGTTTTTTTAACGGATACTAAAAATTAGCTTTTGGCTTTTGCGTAATCAGGCTCTTGGCCTTTTTTCCATATTATAGGCTCGCCTGCTGTAACAGGTACTTCAGGAAAATCAACATCAATACCATCAAGGCTATACTCAATAGCATCTTCAAGGTAGGCTTGTGTTACAAGGTATTCACTATCCCAGTTATCATCAATGGCTCCTTTGTATACCAACTCACGTTTCGAATTAAACAAAAACACTTCTGGATTATAGCTTGCGCCAAAGGCTTTGGCTATTTCTTGTGTTTCATCGTGCAGGTATAAAAAGTTGCGTTCGTGTAGTTTGTAATGATACGCAGCTTTTTTCATCATTTCATAACTATCATCGGGCGATTGTACTGCGTCGTTACTGTTAATACCAATTATAGCAAAATTATCTTCTTCATACTTATCAAAAAGCTTTATAAGCCTCTGACTGTATGCCTGAGAGTATTTATTGCTATTGCAGGTAAATACTATTGCCAATGCGTATTTATCAGCAAAATCATAGTTGTTGCGTACTTTGCCAAATACCCCCGTTAATTTAAAGTCGGGCATTTTATCTCCAATTTGCAGCATGTGTTGTTGTTGTTTTATTTTTTTGAACCTTTGCAAATATCTTGTTTTATAGCATATTTTACCCCACATTAAAAAAAGATGAGGATAATAGCCGTTACTGAAAATACAACAAAAAAATTGTTTTTGCAAGCAGGTAAAGAGTTTTACCAAAACGATAGCCAATGGGTATGCCACTTGGATAATGATATTGAACGTGTTTTTGACCCCACAGTTAACCAATACTTCAAAAACGGAGATGCTAAACGATGGATACTAAAAAGCGACGATGGAAAATTACTGGGTAGGGTTGCTGCTTTTTATACTAACGAGAATATTACTAATGGTGAAAAAATAGGTGGAATGGGCTTTTTTGAGTGTATTGATGATACTGCTGCAGCACACCTACTATTTGATACTTGCAAAAACTGGCTGAAAGAAAATGGTTTTGAGGGTATGGATGGCCCTATAAATTTTGGCGAACGTGATAAATATTGGGGCCTAATGGTACAGGGCTTTAAAAACCCCAGCTACCAAGAAAACTATAACCCAACCTATTATCAGAAGCTATTTGAAGAGTATGGTTTTAGCAAACTAATAGAGCAAACTACCAGCGAATTGACACAAGGCAGTTTTAATTTTGAACGATTTAATAAACTGGGTAGCCGTGTTTTGCAAAATACGAAGTACACCTTTAAGCATTTTAAGAAAAAGGAAATGAAGCAATTTGCCGCCGATTTTGCTTACATATACAACTTGGCATGGAAACATCACGAAGGCTTTACTCCTTTAACTGAGGAAAGAATGGAGCAATTGATGAAAGAATTTTTGCCCATTGTGGTTGAAGACTTGATATGGTTTGCATACGCCGACGGTGAACCGGCAGGTTTTTATGTGAATCTTATTGATGTGAACCAAATTTTTAAACACCTGAAAGGAAAATTTGGGTTGTGGCAAAAACTTCAGTTTTTATACTACCTAAAAACTCAACCAGTTGATAGAGTTAGAGGGATTGCATACGGTGTTATACCCAAATACCATAATTTGGGCTTAGATACGGGCATGATAATGAAGTTTTATGATGCTGTAAACACCCATCCGGAGATAAAACATGTTGAAATGGCTTGGATTGGCGACTTCAACCCTAAAATGCACAGCCTTTTACACGCCGTTGGTGCAAAGGTTTGCAAGGTGCATTATACTTATAGAGCTATGTTTTAGCCGTTTACATTTTTTTTACAATTTGGGGTTGCATCTTTTATCTAAAAAGCTATCTTTGCAGTCCTTTTACGAAAAAGGTATACGACTCCGTAGCTCAGCTGGTAGAGCAATACACTTTTAATGTATGGGCCCTGGGTTCGAGTCCCAGCGGGGTCACCAAATAAAAACCACTTCAAACGAAGTGGTTTTTTTGTTTTCATTAAAATCTAAGCATAAAAAAAGCAGGCTAAATCCCTTCTGCCTGCTAATTTTGGGGATCATACTCAAAAGTTGTGGGGAAATTAATATAAAGGTTGATTTTTGCGTTTTAGAATATTTCCTTGGACGCTTCATTATATACTTTAGTTGATTTGGTTCTACCTCCTGAGGTAAAGACCTACTTTCGTTTAACCTCTCATAAGTCAGATGAGGAATCTTTGCATCTTTATTTAGAAGAGTTGAATAATATTCCAGAGGAGTATTTGGGTCAGCAGTTAGAGTCTAAAGGGTTTTATGAAGAATCTACCTTACAGGATTTTCCTATTCGTGGGCGCAATGTCTTTCTGCATGTAAAAAGACGTAGGTGGATGAACCACAGCACCGGGAAAGTAGTTCAGCGCAATTGGAAACTGGTTGCAAAAGGCACGCGAATCACCAAGGATTTTGCGGCTTTTTTAAAAGAGGTCAGCCGATACACAGGCTCATAGTCTTCAAACCATCGGCTCCTTTTATGGTATTGGTGGAAAGAAACTACAAAGATACTATCGTGATAAGCTTAGTGATTTTGAACAGTGGGAACATCGATATACGGCTTCGAAGGGACTGGTGTTTGAACAAAATCTTGGCCTCCGTCTATCAATAGATGAAACATCCTTATCACATGGAGAGCTTTACACAGTGGTTACAAATAAAGAAGCCAAAGGAAAGAAAGGTACACTGGTAGCTATTATAGAGGGAACAAAGTCTGAGAACATTATCCCCTTCCTTCAAAAACTATCTTTACGAAAAAGAAATAAGGTGGAAGAGATAACGCTGGATCTGGCAGGTAATATGGGGTTGATAGCAAAAAAATGTTTTCCCAATGCCGTTCAGGTTATCGATCGCTTTCATGTACAACAACTGGCCACAGAAGCATTGCAGGAAATAAGAATTAAGCATCGGTGGGATGCAATAGAGGCGGAAAACCAAGCCATAGAAAACGCAAGGAAAGAAAGCAATACATATACACCACAAATCCTTGAAAACGGAGATACACTTAAACAACTACTTGCCCGAAGCAGGTATTTACTCTACAAAAACAAGCAAAACTGGACTGCTGAGCAGCAACAGCGTGGAGCAATACTGTTTAATCGCTACCCTAACATACAAAAGGCATATGAAATGGCTCAGGAATTATCATGGATATTTTATAACACAAGAGAGAAGATATACGGCCTAACAAGATTAGCAAAATGGTGCGAAAGGGTAGAACAGTCAGGCTTCAAGTCATTTAACACAATATCCAGAACAATTAATAACCACTATAAAAATATCATAAACTACTTTGACAACAGAAGCACCAATGCATCTGCTGAGTCTTTTAACGCCAAAATAAAAGCTTTCAGAGCACAGTTTAGAGGCGTTCGAAATGTTAACTTTTTCCTTTTTAGAATCACCAAATTATACGCCTAACCCACAACTTTTGAACTTGATCCAATTTTGGCGTGTTGCGCCTACATTGCAAATTATCAAACCAAATGCATCACATATACATTTATACTATCAATTATGGTTTTGTAAACTAAACAGCTACAATTTCATCAACATACCAACAAGCAGCATTATTGCTTTTTGTGGCAGCAGCTAAAAATTCGCTTTGCGTAATTGGGTACATTTTTTCATTTACCTCAATTGGGGCTGGCAAACACGATATAACATATCGTGCAGGCTCTTCTTCATTCATTATTATTAAAGTACTAAGTTTTTCGCTAAGTACATAGTAGGTGCTAATAGTATCACCACTGTTTGTGTTTTCTGTTTTTTTATAAAACTGCAATTCCATAGTGCTATGGTTAGTTAGTGTATAGCTTGTTAGTTAGCCTTGTATCATCACAATAGTTTTTATCTTGTTCTTTTGTATTATTGTATAAGTGAACAATTGCATAGTATATCAATGCGTAATTAACAATTTTTCCTGTACTGGCATATATTTGCACATACAGGCTTTCAAAAATGGAAATAATTTTCCTAAATAAGAAATAAAAGAAAAGATTTTTTTCTAAAAAAATATGAACACATACGGAACACGCTTGGGACTGATAAAACAGGTACTAAACTTAGGGTATAAAGATTTGTTGGAAAGATTGGATAACTGCGCTACCGATAGGTCGTTGCGAAACTATATTGATAATAAAACCCAAATGCCTGCCAACATAATATCTATGGTTCCAGAGGCTTTTCCTGAAATTGATGTTACTTGGTGGCACAGCGGCGATGGACAAATACTAAAAGAGGGTAAGGTGAGTTACCACCTACGCAACCTGCAAGGCATTGCTGCCGACCCTGCTGAATTGTACAAAATAGCCCAGGAAGGCGAAAATGTAACTATACCTGCCAGTGAGCTTTTTGCTGCTTTGTTTAAAGATATGAAGGAGGTAAACCAGTTGCTAAAAAGCCGTCTTGAGTACTATGAGGTATTTATGAAAAATATCGAAAAATATAAAATCTAAAAAACTTCACTCCTTATAATTATTGAGAAGAATAAGTTAATCGTTTCTTTTACACTACATTACTAAAAGAGTGTTAAAACTTTCTTGTGGGCTTAACTTCTTCAACACATAGAAACACCTATTATTGCCCCAAATAATGGTAGTAGAGGTTACATGTGCTATAATTGAGCACAACGGAAAAGTTTTAGCAGTGCAGCGAGGCGAGCACATGTCGTTGGCTTACTTATGGGAATTCCCCGGTGGCAAGGTAGAGCCTGATGAAACACATATTGAATGCCTTGTGCGTGAAATTAAAGAAGAGCTTGATGTGGCTATTGATATTTGGGAAAAGCTCCCTTTTTCTGATCAAGTTTACCCTGAGCGTACCATACGCTTATTGCCTTTTGTATGCACACTGCAAACAGGTGAAGAGGTGAGCTTGATAGAACATAATGATTTGGCTTGGCTTGAGCCTGACCAATTGCTTACTATTGATTGGGCACCTGCCGATATAAAAGTAATAGATAATTACCTTAAATATCTTGAGGTAAGAGTAAAATAATTATCCCTTATTCAACTATCAACTTATAAATTGTGCCTTGCGGCCCACAAAGAAAAACTGTATTTCCTTTTTTTGATGTTATAGCTGTATTAAGCGGCACTTGGCTTATTTTTTTCCATTGAGCATTATCGGGGTTAGAAACACTAACATCTGCACCATTTAATCCACAAGAAATTACCATCGACACATCATTGTGCATAAACTGCTCTATACAACTACGGTATCCTGATGGTTGACTGGTGGTTAAATAAAAATCGCCATCATCAAAGCCACTATAGGCACTATAGCCCAAAGAGGGCTGTGCATAATCACCGCCTGCTACCCATATTACTTCTTCTAAAGTATCAACGCACAGCGAAAAAACACCTTGAGATGCTTTTGTAGAGGTGTAAGGAGTCTCAAAAAAATCATAATCCTCAAAGCCAAACTCTTTAGTAAAATATAGCAGGCCATGCTTACCCTTATCGGTAGCCACTGCCACAAGTATGCCTTGCTCACTATCTACATTAATAGTGCGTATACATGTACCACTTGCGGCAAAGCTAGCTATACGTTCCATATCCTCTTCTCCTTCATTATCAAACCCTTCAAGTAGTTTCCATGTTTTTCCTTGGTCAACAGTCTCAAGATAATAGGGCTTTTGGTTCACCCAATCGCCCACACAAATACCGCGTTCATTATCCCAAAAATCAATACCATCTAAAAAAACAGCACTATCATCACTTTTAAAAACCTCTTGCCAATTGCTGCCTCCATCAGTAGTACGTAAAATAATAGCCGGCGTGCCTGATGCCATTACAATTGCCGTTTGTGCATCAAAAGCATAAACATCCCTAAAATCACTTTTCTCGTATGTATTAGGTGTAGCCCACTGCCAGTTTGCTCCGCCATCAACAGTTCTGCCTATATGCCCATTGTTACCGCATACCCAAACGGTTTGCGCATCAACAGGGCTAAGACCTCTAAGGTTGGTAGGAACTGTTGATGAAAGCATCTCGAGCTTAAATGTTTGTGCTTGGCCACTAAGGGGAACTAGCAACAACACAAAAACAGTTGCCGTAATAAATTTGTTAAACATATACTTCATCTCTCTATGGTACACAAACCTATTGTTTTCAGTTCAATAATTATAAGTTGTTTTTTATTGGCACAAGCCTGTAAAAGTGAAAAAGAGTTTACTTTGGCACCAATAAACACTAAAACCGATTCTGTAAAAATAAAATACCTTGCCCTTGGCGATTCATACACTAAGGGTGAAAGTGTAGATATTAAAGCAAGTTTCCCTTACTTATTGCGTGATACTATTGAAAAAACACCGCTCTTTGCTGTAGAAAAATTACAAATTATAGCTCAAACAGGGTGGACAACCACAAACCTTATCAATGCAATAAACAGTGCTTCAATAACTGATACTTTTGATATTGTAACCTTACTAATTGGGGTAAACAACCAGTACCAAAAAAAGCCAATTGACTTGTATAAAACTGATTTTTTGCAACTTGTAAAACAAGCCATTGCTTTTGCAGGTAATAACAAAGACAACGTATTTGTTATAAGCATTCCTGATTATGGAGCTACTTCATTTGGGCAAAGTAACTCACAACAAATAGGTTTAGAAATTGACCAGTATAATGTTATAAATAAACAAATATCCGACTCTTTATCAGTATCTTACATTAATATTACACCAATATCAAGGCTAGCAAAAAACGACCCCACTTTGATAGCTTTTGATGGCTTACACCCATCAGGAAAAATGTATAACCAATGGGTTGAACTATTGTATAACGAGGTGAAAACGAGCATAAAATAGTTGTTTTAGCCTTAGCGTTAATAAAATTTTTAGCTTATCACAGATAAAAAGGTTTAATTTCACAAACTTTTTGCTCATTTGTTTGACAAAGCATCTGCTAATATTACTTGCCCTATTGCTATTGGGCACCAAAGCTAACTCACAATCGCCAATATTATTCAATCAATTGGCTGATGATGAATTGGTTGGTGGCTACATGTATATATACGAGGATGTAAATGCAAACAAAAGCATCAAAGAAATAATTGCTCATAACAATTTATTTGTTCCAAATATAAACAACGTACCACACTACGAGTCTACTCAATCGGCAATATGGTTAAAGGCTGATATACGCGTTGAAACTGACGAACCTGTTTATTTATTATTCAATTACCCTATAATAGATTCCATTGAGCTATTTGCTGTAGGTCAAAAAGGGGCAATAATACAACATAAAACAAGCGGCTCTATGTTGCCTGCTGCGGGTAAAGATTTACACGATAACTATATAAAATTTAAACTGCAAAAAGGGCTATACACCTATTATATTAGAGCAAAAACAACTTATACGCTTCAATTACCCATTAAAATAAAATCGTTTGAAACAATTTACAACGAGCACACATCAGAAAATCTTTGGTTGGGTATATATATTGGCGCTTCGCTTCTAATAGTACTCTTTCTCTCCTTCCTTTGGCTATTATCACGAGATAAAGTGTATATCTATTTCATGTTGCACACCATATCATTAGCTATAATAAATATTTATCTTAAGGGTTTTGCTAACGTGCTTTTTTGGGGTGATATTACTATAATAAACCTATACCAGCCATCTGTTTTTGCACTATCATTATTTGCCCCGGCATTTGCAATAGTTTTTTTAGAAACATCAACTAAACACCAAAAAATTCATCGTTTGTTAGTAGCCTCAATTTTGGCAACTGTTTTAGTTTTCCCCATTGATATTATGGGCTTTCACCAAACGGCACACCAATTGGTAAAGGCTTTAATTTTTATTGGCTCGATACTTATGATTGTTGCAGGTTTTGCAGCATATAAAAAAGGGTTTAAGCCTGCTAGGCTGTTTATTGCAGGCAGAGTTATTTTTCTTGTTTTTTTAATACTAAACATATTACAACGCCTCGATATTTTATCATACGAGTTTTCTCTGAACTACGATTTACAAATAGGTTCGCTAATAAATTTAATACTGTTATCTTTTGCTTTGGCTGATAGGTTGCGCATATACTGTGGTGAAAAAGAAAGTGCAAAAGAAGAAACTTACGCTAAAATTAAAGAAAGCGAAGAGCAGGTACGCCAACAAAATACCCTACTTAGCTTAAAAGTAGAAGAGCGTAGCCGCGAAATGATAAAACAAACCAAAATACTTGAAGAACAAAAAAGCCAACTTGAAGAATTAAACCAAACTAAAGATAAAATATTTTCGGTTATAGCACACGATTTGCGTGGCCCATTAGGTAATGTAAGCCAGCTAGCCGATATGATGAGTATTGATAAAAACCTGCGTAACGAGGAGACAATTGGATTACTTAAAGATGCCTCGAAACGCTCGTTTGATTTACTAGATAGTTTGCTGCATTGGGCAAAAGCACAGTTTGGAGATAGCGAATACCAACGCTCTAAACTAAACCTAAAAGAACTAGCCGAAAATACCCTAAAGCTTTACCACCTAAAAGCTACAGCCAAAGAGATAAAAGTAACCAATAATGTGCCCAACAATCTGTATGCAAATGCTGATAAAAACATGATTGATACGGTGATACGAAACCTACTGTCAAACGCCCTTAAATTTACCATTGTTGGCGGCACTATTGAGCTTGGCGGACGCAAAAATGAAGGGCAAGGCACTGTAAGCTTTTGGGTAAAAGATAGTGGCATGGGCATAAGCAAAGAAAAACTTGAAACTATTTTTGAAGCCGGCAAAAACAAATCGGTAATTGGCACCGACGGAGAAGTAGGCTCAGGGCTTGGCCTTGTTATCTGTAAAGATTTTGTTGAGAAAAACGAAGGCACAATATCAGCTACCAGCGACCACGGTAGAGGTAGCACTTTTACTATTACACTGCCTATGTTTAATGCTTAGGTTAAATCAGCAGCACTTTCAAAAAACTTCAGCTTATTGCCTTTTACTACAAAAGGCGTTCTAATTAGTGAAGGATTTTCAACTAACACGTGGGCTAAATCTGTATCAGAAAAGTTTGATGTGTGCTTCATTTTTTCTTGATAAAATAACGATGTACGATCAAACAATTCATTAATGGGTACATTACATTTACCAACAATCTCTAACAATTGTAATGATGTTAACCGATGTTGAATTACATCAACCACATTTACAAATTTATGTTGGGCTTGCACATAAGCCTCAGCTTTTTGACTAAGTGTATTTTGATGGTTAATAAAAACAGTAGCGTAATCGTCAGAAATATTAATAGTTTCCATACTTTAGAATTATCAATGCAAGTAGAGCAAAAATCGTACTTTTTAAAATAATATTCATCAGCTCATAAAAATTTATCCATAGTCCTGTTATTATCTTGTTAAAAATATCGCACACAGTTACTCCCAATTTAAACAGCTAAAAAGTACTTTTGCATACTACATTTCAACTAAATAATAGCCTAATGACAATGAACAACGATATGCCCACCGTACTTATTAAACGTAAAAACATACAAACCATTTTTGATTATTGTATGGATAACAAAATTGAGTTTTCGGTAAAAGAAAAACCTTTTACCGTTGAAGAGTTTGAGGTGGTTTTAAATATTGAAGAAATAAAACAAGCTATAGCTTTGGGTATTTTTGCCCGAGAAAGCCGCATAGAAATTGTTGGTGTTAATGACAAACAACAAACGGCAAATAAAAACTCACGCAAAAGCACACCCACTACGCCTGCAAAACCTGTAGAAGAAATAAGTGAAAAAGAGGATACCAAAACTGCCGATGAAGAAACAGAAGAAATCTCTTTTCATACTGAAGATACAAAGCCTGAAAAGAAAGGCTTCTCATTAGATTTATCTTCATCTCCATCACTTAGTTTCTCTTGATAAATACGTTCGATTTTATAATAGTTGGGCAAGGATTGGCAGGTACAACCCTTGCCCATACTTTTTTAGAACAAGGCAAAACCGTACTTGTTATTGATGATGCGCAAGAAACAACATCATCAAAAGTGGCTGCAGGTATTTGGAATCCTGTGGTTTTTAAACGCTACACCGCCAGTTTTTTAGCAAAAGAACTGTTGCTTTTTAATCAAGATTTTTACCCTAAGGTAGAACAAAAAACAGGCAAAAGTTTTTATCACCCTCTCCCCTATTACAAACTATTTTCATCAGCCGATGATGTAGAACATTGGCGAGGAAAACTAAACAATCCTGAAGTTGAAGGTTTTTTAGATTCGCAAATTAATACTTCACTAAATCACGACTATATAGCTCCCTTTGGTGCTGCACCAATAAATAGCTGTGGTTTTTTGGATGTGAAAAAATACTTAAATACTTCATCTGAGTTTTTTACCCAAACAAACGCACTTTTAAACGAAGAGTTTGAATATAATCATATCGAGTTTTTGCCTGATGGATTGCAGTACAAAAACAATATTGCCCAAAAAATTATTTTTTGTGAGGGGTTAAACACACTAAACAATCCCTATTGGCACAAGCTTCCCTTTATGCCTGCCAAAGGTGAGGTTTTTACTATAAAAACTAAACTATTGCAAACACAAAAAGCCATAGTGAGCAAAGGTATTTTTATAGTACCGTTGGGTAATGATACCTACCGAGTTGGCTCTACCTATCGTTGGCAAGACTTAAGCAATACCCCTACCGATGATGCCCGACAAGAATTGATAGAAAAGTTGGATAAAATGCTTGCTGTGCCTTATGATATTGTTGAACACCAAGCGGCAGTTAGGCCTGCTGCTATTGATAGGCGACCTTTTGTAGGTCTTCATCCTGAAAATGATAAAATAGGTGTACTTAATGGTTTAGGCTCACGCGGTGTAATGCTTGCCCCCTATTTTGCCCTCCAATTAGCTATGAAAATTCTTCATAACAAACCTTTAGATGCTGAGGTGGATGTGGCACGTGTGTATGAAAAAAAATAGCCGAAGTGGGAAAACATTCCCCTCCTCGGCTATACAAATTGATAAAGTATAAGGTAGGACTTATTCTTTTACTATTTTAAAAGTGTGTTGCTCAGCACCTGATATTACAGTAACAGTATAAACCCCATTATCTAACCCATCCAGAGGTAAATCAAAGTTTTTTATCGCCGACGAAAAACTCATCTTTTTCACCGTTTGGCCTAATACATTAGTAACCTCCAAAGCATTAATACCTTGATTTTTCTCAATGAAATTTGTTGAGATTGTTAAACGATTACTGGCTGGGTTAGGATAAGCGGTAATATTGCTTGAGGAATTAATCCCCTTTGTTACCACTACTTTTGATTGTGTTTTTGAGGTCTTATCAGTACCTGTTTTTGCATAAATTGGGTTTGAAGTTGTTTGGCTGGGGCTGCAATCGGTTACTACAATCCACTCGTATGGATTAGTGGTAGTAGCTATTGGATTTGACCCACCTGTTCCCCATGCGTAAGGGCCGTCAGCTTGTTGCATTGGAGGTACACCTTGTTCGGTATACAACACAAAATAATCATTTATACAATATTGGAAATCAGGAACATCCCAAGAAACAACAGCGTTGGTGTGGGAGATATCATAAACAACCTGCACATTTTGTGCCGTTGGGCAACTACAATCCCTGTGAGCAGCTACATATCCCGCTTTTGTACTTGAAGTAGTAAGTGTATTAACAAACGTTGGCGACTCAAAACTTTTAAACATACCACTCATAAAAATTGGATCAGGGTCAGTACGTTCATACGCTATTTTAGGGCCGCTAAAAAGACCATTTAATGAACCGTAACCATTATCGTTTCCATCAATAGATTCTACCCAAGTTACATATCCATTAGAACGGTCAATTTTCCCTAAGTAATGATCAGTTTGAGTACCAGTTCCTGACCCTGTAGCGGTTAATGATTTGTTACCGAAAGTGGCATTATTTTGATACAAACCTGATATGTACAATGTAGCTACATCGTCATTAAAAGCATCAATGTCGGTTCCATGGTCATTATCTCTTCCGCCATATACTTCTGCCCACTGGCAAACACCGCTATTATTGTATTTGGCTACATAAATATCAGAGCCCCCTATACCTGTTTTTGTTATTGAGCTTCCCCTAAAAGCCAATGTATTTTTTCCTGCAAATGAACCTGTAATATATAAATCTCCGTCATCAGGATATGTACTGATACTAGCAGCAAAGTCATCCCCATTGCTTGAAATATCATGCACCCACATCCAATCTCCGTCAGCATGATCTAGTTTTGCAATATAGCCACTGTAACTTGTGCTGGTAGATAAACTCATTGTAGTCATAGATTGAGTATAATCCATATCAAACTCGCCTTTATAATAGCCTACAAGATAAACATCACCGTCAAGTGAAACGTTATCATCTTCAACGGCTAGTTCCATCCCATAACTTTCGCTCCCCGCAGCCATATTATTATCTACATAATTTGCCCATATAATATTTCCTGTATTTGTTGCATAATGGGCTACAAAGGTTTTTGCAGTTACTGTTGCTGATATGCCGGGTGTATGAATATTAGGATTACTTCCACTACCAGGATACGAGAGGTCTTCATAAAAATAACCCGTTACATACAAATCTCCTGCGATTCCCATAGATCCTCCGCTACCATCATTTGATGGGGCTAACGCAGTAGCTGTTCCTCCACCATATTCAGCTTCAATAATATTTGCCCATTGCACTAGCCCTGTTCTACTGAATTTTACTATATAAGGTATTCTTGCTCCCGAAGTATAAACACCTGAGTTTACCTTAATAGGCGTTGGAGTGGTAGCATACGTTGGCGTAAGTATAGAATTAGGGAATTGGGCATGATACACTGGCGGCGAATCTGTTTTTAAAGTGTAATAACCAGTAACATAAACATTACCTGCTAAATCACAAGAAATTCCAGCAGCCTCGTCATCTCCCCAACTACCAAAATCAGTAATCCAGTTGATGTTGCCGCTCATATCAAGTTGAGCAATAAAGGCATCTTGAGAACCACTGGCAGAGGAAATAGAGTTTGAGCCTAATGTAATAGTACCCGTATAAGACCCTACAACATATACATAATCACCATTTGCAAAAGCGTATCCCGCAGCAATATCGAGAATGTTTAGTGAACCTGTGGACTCGAATTTTTTTTCCCACATCCAGTCTTGTGCTACTAATGCTTGCATAGATAGTAGCAATGCGAATAATAATGTAATTTTTTTCATGCTATTTGTATTAATTGATGTACTTCGAAATTAGAAGCTCATCAAGCATGATTATGTATTGCACTGTATATACGTGTAGCCTTATTTTATAAGCGTGCAATTATGAAAATCAACGTGTAATACTAAAAATTTAAAACAATTTACCCGCCAACCAGCCTGTACTCCAAGCTGCTTGAAAGTTGAAACCGCCTGTGATACCATCAATATCTAACACTTCGCCTGCAAAATACATATTAGGCACTACGAGGCTTTGCATGGTTTTCATATCAACATCATTTAAGTCAACACCTCCCGCAGTAACAAACTCCTCCTTAAAAGTAGTTTTGCCCTGTACTGTGTATTCATCATTAAAAAAAGTATTTACCAATCGGTTAAAGTCTTGTTTCTTAATATCTCGCCACAGCATAGCAGGCAAAATGTTTAATCGCTCAAGAAAAAATGCCCACAACCGTTTAGGGATATCGTAGGGGCGGGCATTGGCAATTAGTTTTTGGGCATGGATATTTTTAAAATCAGTTAAATACTGACGTACAGCATCTTCGTTTTTTGCTTCGTGCCAGTTAACTGCTATGGTACAGTTATATCCTGCCTCCGCCAGCCAACGTGCCCCCCATGCTGAAAGTTTAAGCACAGCAGGGCCACTCATACCCCAATGGGTTATAAGCAAAGGACCTGTATAGCTTAGTTTTGTACCCAAAATACGTACCTTAGCCTGTGGAACACTTAGCCCCATAAGCTGTGTTATAGGGTTTTTGGGCATATTAAACGTAAACAATGAAGGCACAGGTGTAATCACACCATGCCCCATATTGGCCAACCATTGCAAACCGCTAAGTTTTGGGCTGCCTCCTGTGGCTATTATTATTTTTTCCGTAAAAAGTTCTTGGTAATTAGTGGTAAGAGCAAAACCATTTTCGTTAGGGATGATGGTTTCAATCTGAGTTTGCATTAGTATTTCTACTTTTAGCTTTCTGGTTTCTGCCATCAAACAATCAATAATAGTTTGCGAGTCGTCGGTTACAGGAAACATCCTCCCGTCTTCCTCTGTTTTCAGTCTCACGCCTCGTGCTTCAAACCATTCAATAGTATCTTTTACAGCAAACTGAGCAAATACTTGGCGCAGCTCTTTTTCACCACGTGGATAATTGCTACACAGCTTTTTAAGTTCAAAGCAATGGTGCGTAGCATTGCACCTACCCCCACCTGATACTCTAACTTTTGCCAGTAGCTTATTTGTTTTTTCTACAATGGCTACTCGCTTTGCAGGATGGTGCAACTTGGCCGAAAGGGCAGCAAAAAAACCTGCCGCTCCACCACCAACTACAATCACATCATATTTACTGTTATTATTGCCCAACAAAATTTTTTACAAATGTGCACGTTTACCTATAAAGCATGAAAGTATTTTTACCCCTTCTGTTCATTTTTATTGCATTTACTGGTTTTGCACAAAAAAATGAACAACATTACCCCAATGGACAGTTGCAATGGCAAGGCAAGTATAAAAAGTTTAGAATAAAAACTACCTATGGCTACGATATTTCAAATGTAAAAGATGGAGAGTGGGCATATTTTTATGCCAATGGACAACCTGCACATACAGCACGCTATAAAGCCAAAAAAACTAAAGCAGTACCTAAAGGACAATGGGAGTATTATAGCCCAAATGGCGATTTGCTAAAACGCGAGTATTACAAGTTTGGCAGTCTTCAAAATGAAGAATACTATACCGTAGGGGCATATACCTACACAACCGATAGTTTTGTGGTGAGGCAACTTACACCTGATACGTTGCTGCTTACCAACTATATAAAAGGAGAACCCTTTGCCGAAATACTTATAAAAAAAGGCGACGGGGTGTATGTATACCCTCCTCAAAACCATGACAATAGCTTGACCTACGCAACTCCTGCATTAGCCGATGATGGTTTTAAACTAAAAGATACAGGCCAAAATCTTATAGGCAATCACAGTTTTGAATATTCTAAAAAGAACGACAGAAACACTAATGAACTTCATAATGTAGCCGATACCTTTATGCACCATTGGTTTAATGCAACAGGTACACCTGATTATTATATGAGCATGAAAAGTGCTGCACGCACAGGCGAAAGGTTTTGTGGAATACGCATATACAGCCATGCTGAATATTTAGAATATTTGGAAAACCAGTTAAAAGAACCGCTAACAGCAGGCACTACCTATTGCTGCAAAGTATTTTTCAGGCTCAACCCCGCATCTGGTTTGGCTACTGATGCCATTGGTTTTAGGTTTGATACTACACTGCTAAAGTTTTATTACCGCGCCAGCAAACTGCCTGTGCCGGATATTATTAATAAACCCGGCCAAATACTTAGTGAAAAAAACCGATGGATGCAGTTAACAGGTGCTTACAAAGCCAAAGGTGGTGAACGTTATTTTACTATTGGTGGCTTTAAAGCACTTGGCGCACAAAATGCCAAACAACTAAACGAAACCAAAAAACAAGAAGCCTACTACGTTATAGATGATGTGTTTGTATGGGCTGTTGATAAAGAAAGCGACTGCCCCTGTAACACCTACACCGTGCCCGATAGCCTTAAAAATGAGCCTCAACAGCCTATCACACAAATTGAAAAAGATACCACCTACGAGGTAGGAAAGACTTTCATAATTAAGAATATATTTTTTGATGTAGATAAGGCCGAGCTATTGCCCAAATCGTTTGTGGCATTAGATTCATTAGTAGAGTTGCTGTACCAATATTCTACTATGGAAATTGAAATATCAGGCCACACAGATAATACGGGTACGGAAGAACGCAATACCGAACTTTCGCTACAACGCGCTCAAGCCGTAGTAAACTACTTGAAAGAGTTTGGCATTGGTGAAAACCGACTAAGCTATGCCGGCTATGCCGCCCAACAACCTATTGATACTAACAACACACCTCAAGGCCGACAAAACAACCGTCGCGTACAATTTAAAATTTTGAAAAAGTAGTGATGACTTTGTAATACCCTTGTAAAAACTATGTAATACCTAATAAAATTTTTCTCTGCTACTTACGTTTACCCATCAAGCATGAAAGTCTTTTTAGTCCTTCTATCTATTTTTCTCAACGTAGAAAGTTTTGCACAGCGGACAACCAAATACTACCCTGATGGGCAGATGCAAAGCGAAGGCAAGTATAAATACTACAAAAAAAAGATTACTTATGGGTACAACGTTATAAAACTTAAAACAGGTGTTTGGAACAATTACTACCAAAATGGTGAAATAGCTCTAATTGAGAACTATAAAGTACGGCGCAAAAGCAATAAACCAATAGGTGTTTGGGAATACTATAGCACAAATGGTGAGCTACTGAAAAAGGAGTACTACACCAATGGCAAGTTAGATAGCCAAGAATATTTTAACATAGGCACATATAATTTTACATCAGACAGCTTTAAAATTGAGTCTATTGCCACTGACACCCTACTGGTAACCAATTATTTAAAAGGAAACAGCTTTGGAGAACTTGTAACAAACAACGGTAACGGTGTATACATTTATTTTGATAAGGTATTAATTGCTGTAGAAGAACCCGGAACAGTTATTAGACTAATAGATACTAGTGGTTTTATGATTGATACAGCTATAAACCTTGTGGTAAATAATAGCTTTGAACGTTCAAAATACTTTAATACAAGTGGTGATTATCAAATAAATAATATGGCAGATACTGCTGTACAAGGATGGCATATAGCCGCAGGCACGCCTGATTATTTTAGGAACACGAAATCAGCTCGAACAGGTGAAAACTATTGTGGAATAAGAATTTACAGTACTACAGAGTATTTAGAATACCTTGAAAATCATTTAAAGACGCCTTTAAAAGCAGGGAAAAAATATTGCTGTAAGGTGTTTTTTAAACTCAATTATAAATCGGGCTTAGCAACTGATGCAATAGGCTTTAAGTTTAATAGACAGCTTTTAAAGTTTCACTACAATAGCAATTATTTACCCATTCCTGATATTATTAATAAACCCCACCAAATGTTAATGGAAACTAAAGAGTGGATGCAGCTTACAGGTCTTTACCGCGCAAATGGGGGTGAGCAATACCTTGTTATAGGTGGATTTAAGGCTATGGGAGCAGCCAATAAAACAATAGTAGCTTATCACCGAAAAGATGAAGCCTACTATTTTATTGATGATGTTTATGTTTGGGAAGTAGCTAATGATAGCGATTGCCTTTGCAATACCTATACTGTACCTGATAGCCTTAAAAACGACCCTCAACAACCTGTTACACAAGTTAAAAACGACACCACCTATGAAGTAGGAAAGACTTTTATTATTAGGAATATATTTTTTGATGTAGATAAGGCCGAGCTATTGCCCAAATCGTTTGTGGCATTAGATTCATTAGTTGAAGTGCTATACCAATACCCAACTATGGAGATTGAAATATCAGGCCACACAGATAATACGGGTACAGAAGAACGCAATACCGAACTTTCGCTACAACGTGCACAAGCTGTAGTAAACTACCTACAAGAGTTTGGCATTGGTGAAAACCGACTAAGCTATGCCGGCTATGCCGCCCAACAACCTATTGATACCAACAACACACCTCAAGGCCGACAAAACAACCGTCGCGTACAATTTAAAATTTTGAAGAAGTAAAGTGCATTAATATTTGATATTAGTCCTTATACAAACCCTCAAATTTTTGCATTGCCTTTTCTATTTCACCATTGCATAAATTACCCATACTGCCAGCGTGAGTATGATTTAGTTGATCAGGAGCGTTGAAGCAGTCTTCCTCAATCTCTTTGGCAACTTGTTTATACGCATCCCTAAAGGGTGTACCCTGCAATACCAAATGGTTTACCCGTTCTACACTAAACAACTGGGCATATTTTTCTTTCTCCAATATCTCATCTTTTACAATAATATGTTGCAGCATAAGGCGGCAAGTGCTTATACAGTTCAATAATTCTGTAATAGCGGGAAAAAGTGCCTCTTTGGTTATTTGCATATCGCGGTGATAGCCCGATGGCAGGTTGTTTATAAGCAATGTAATCTCGTTAGGCAAGGCTTGTATGCGGTTACATTTGGCACGTATCAATTCAAAAACATCTGGATTTTTTTTGTGCGGCATAATGCTTGATCCGGTAGTTAGCTCATCAGGAAAGCTAATAAAACCAAAGTTTTGGTTCATATACAGGCACACATCGTAGGCAAATTTTGAAAGCGTTGCTGCTATTGATGCCAAAGCAGTTGCCACAGCTTTTTCTGTTTTCCCCCTTGTCATTTGCGCATATACCACATTATAATTCATGCTATCAAAATCCAATAACTTTGTAGTAAGTGCTCTATCAAGCGGGAAAGAAGAGCCATAACCCGCCCCCGAGCCTAATGGGTTTTTATTGCAAATATTGTAAGCAGCCTGTACCATTTCCATATCATCCACTAAACTTTCGGCATAGGCACCAAACCACAATCCAAATGATGATGGCATGGCCAATTGCAAATGGGTATAGCCCGGCAATAGTTTGTTTTGGTGGGTATTGCTCAAACTTATTAAATCACCAAAAAGAGCATTTGTTTCTTGGGCTATATGCTTTAGCTCGGCACGCAGGTATAGTTTTAAATCAAGCAATACTTGGTCGTTTCGGCTACGCCCGCTATGTATTTTTTTACCGTCTTCGCCAATGCGCTGGGTAAGCATTAATTCTATTTGTGAGTGTATATCTTCTGCCCCATCATCTATTTTAAAATTACCTGCGTGTATTTCCGCAAGTATGGCGTTTAGTGCTGCGTGTATATTCATAAACTCTTCAGCCGTAAGCAAGCCAATACTTTGCAACATAGTTGTATGGGCTATTGATCCCATAACATCATATTCAGCCAGTTGCAAATCAAATTCTCGATCACGACCTACCGTAAATTCTTCTATCCAATCGGCGGTTTGTTGTTTATCTTTTTGCCAAAGTTTCATACCAGTAGCGGAGTTAATAGTTGTATATATAGGTTAATACCCTCTTTTATTTCGTGCAGGTATACAAATTCATCGGCCGTGTGAGAGCGTGCCGAATCGCCCACTCCCATTTTCAGTGAAGGAAAAGGCATTAATGCTTGATCGGAAGTGGTGGGTGAGCCGTAGCTTTCTCTGCCCAGTGAAATGCCACTTTGTACAACGGCGTGGTTAATATCAATTGATGATGGGCGCATACGCAACGAGCGAGGAGCTACCGCACAGTTAACGTTAGCCTTAATGGTTTCAAACAGTTCTTCAAGCGTGTAGGCATCAGTACAACGTACATCAACTGTAAATGTGCAGGTTTCGGGCACCATATTGTGCAAACTGCCTGCTTGTATTACCGTTACCGACATTTTGATTTTGCCCAACGTAGGCGATACTTTGGGAAATTGGTATGTTTTAAACCACTCAATATCGGCAAGTGCTTTGTATAGGGCGTTTTCTCCTTCTTCGCGAGCGGCGTGCCCTGCTTTCCCTTTTACAGTACAATCCAGCACCATCAAACCCTTTTCGGCAATGGCCATGTGCATTTGGGTAGGTTCGCCTACAATGGCAAACTCTATGGCACCAATTTCGGGCAATGCCAACTCAATACCGTTTAGCCCTGAGTTTTCTTCTTCGGCCGATGCCACGTAAACCAAATTGTATTTTAAATCTTCATTAGCATAAAAATGAATAAAGGTGGCTAATAACGATACCAACGAAGCACCTGCATCATTACTACCCAAACCATACAGTTTTCCATCAGCTATTATTGGGCTAAAGGGATTAAGGGTATAATTGGCATTGGGTTTTACAGTATCGTGATGAGAGTTGAGTAGTATGCTTGGCTTGGCAGCATTGTAATGTTTGTTTACCGCCCACACATTATTGCCTTTGCGGTTTGTGGTAATGCCCCTCACTTCCATAAAATCAACTAACAAGGCGGCGGTTTTGTCTTCTTCTTTGCTGAAAGATGGAGTGGAAATGAGTTGTTGCAACAATTCAACCGCTTCTGTATATAGCTTTTCTATATTATTTACTAATTGTTGTTCCTGCATTAGTATCGGGGTTTATTAAATCAAGTACGCTTTTTGAATGGCCAATTACCACTGTGTTTACACCATTATTTATGGCCTCAAAAGCGTTGTTTATTTTGGGTAACATACCTTTTGCAATTATACCCTTCGCTTCCAGTTCTACACGGTATTTTTCATCAATACGCGGTATCACAGAGGTTCTATCTTCCACATTGCGCAATACACCGTATTTTTCAAAGCAATACACCAGTTGCACTTGATACGTATTTGCAAAAGAGGTGGCAAGTTTTGCGGCAATAGTATCTGCATTGGTGTTTAGTAATTGGCCCTTACCATTGTGGGTTATGGGTGCCATTACTGGAGTAAACCCACTATTAATTAGGTTTTGCAATATGGTGGTATTTACTTGGTCTATATCGCCCACAAAGCCATAATCAATTTCGGCATTTGCACGCTTGTGTGCTGTAATAATTGAGGCATCGGCACCGCTTAATCCAATTGCATTGCAGTGCAATGCCTGCAACTTGGCTACAATATTTTTATTGGCTAGCCCTGCATACACCATCAGGGTTACATCAAGTGTTTTTGCATCGGTAATGCGGCGGCCGTTTACCATATTTACCTCAATACCTAGCTTTTCAGCCAATTGGGTAGCAATTTTGCCACCTCCGTGTACCAATATTTTTTTGTCTTTTATCGATGCAAAATCGGCTAGAAACTTTTGTAGCTTTTCGGCATCATCAACAACGTTACCGCCAATTTTTACTATGTATAGTTTTTCGTTATTCATAGGTTTATAATTTACAGAGTAAGCATTTGTTTAAGCACAGCTTGAGCGGCAAACAAGCGGTTATTGGCTTGCTGCAAAACCAGTGAATTTTGCCCATCTATCAACGCATCGCTAAGTTCTAGGTTTCTTCGCACAGGCAAACAGTGCATTATTTTTGCGGTATGGGTTTGCTCCATTTGCTGTGGAGTAAGCATCCAACTATCAGCCTGACTAAGGGTTTTACCATAATCGGTATATGCCGACCAATTTTTTACGTACACAAAATCAGCCCCTGCCAATGCTTCATTTTGGTTGTGGGTGATGGTAGCGCTTGCAGTAAACTGCTTGTCCAACTCAAAGCCTTCGGGATGAGTAATTACAAAATCTACCTCTGCCCTGCCCATCCATTGTGCAAACGAGTTGGCAACGGCCTGTGGCAAGGGTTTTATATGTGGCGCCCATGTAAGCACTACTTTGGGTTTGTGGGTTTGGCGCCAATTTTCTTTTATGGTGATTAAATCGGCAAAGCTTTGCAAAGGGTGCAAGGTGGCCGACTCAAGGCTAACAACGGGTACGCCACAGTATTGTATAAATTTGTGTAGTAACACCTCGTTATAATCGTCTTCCTTATTTTTTAAGGATGGAAAGCTGCGTATACCAATAATATCACAATACAAGCCCATAACAGCGGCGGCATCTTTTATATGCTCTACGGTAGTGCCATTCATCACAGTACCTTCTTGCAGCTCAAGCGTCCAGCCGTCTTTATCAATATTCATCGCCATTACCTGCATACCCAAGTTTGTTGCCGCTTTTTGTGTGCTCAGACGGGTGCGTAAACTGGGGTTCATAAAAATAAGCCCTAGTGTTTTATTTTTGCCCAAATGAGCAAAACTGTATGGTTGCTTTTTTAGAGAGAGAGCTTCTTGCAACAATGCCTCTATATCAACCACATCGTTTACACTTATAAACTGTTTCATGACTGCGGAAGGGTATTGGGTAATACTTGATTAAAGGCATCTATGAAAATATCGGCATCGCTTTGGGTGAGGCTAAGTGCAGGCAATATGCGTAGGGTATTTTTATCTGACGATGATCCTGTGAAAATGTGGTGCTTAAATAACAAATCGCTACGCACCGGTGCACAAGGCGAGAACATTTCTATACCTATCATTAAACCCAAACCACGTATTTCTTTTATACTACTGTGTTTTTTAAGGGCATTAGTAATGTATGCTCCCATTTCAGCTGCATTTTGCAGCAACTCTTCACGTTCAATCACATCCAAAACAGCTATGGCAGCGGAACAAGCAAGGTAGTTACCTCCAAATGTAGTGCCCAACAAACCATATTTAGCTTTAAACATACGGTTGATAAACACTCCGCCAATAGGGAAACCATTACCCATGCCTTTTGCTACTGTGATAATATGAGGTTTGATGCCTGCATGCTGGTGAGCAAAAAACTTGCCCGAACGCCCATAGCCCGATTGTACTTCGTCTAAAATAAGTATCGCACCAGTTTTTTCGCAAAGAGCCGAAAGGTGTTGCAAAAACTTAGTAGTGGGTATTTGTACGCCCCCTACACCTTGTATGCCTTCTATTATTACCGCACAAACCTCATCGGTAATGTGTTGACTGGCTGCTTCAATATTGTTAAAAGGTAAAAAAGTAATATTTTCTGTTTGATTAACGGGCGATGCTATAGATTCATCATCAGTAGCAGCAACTGCAAGCGAGGTTCGCCCGTGAAACGATTTGCTAAAAGCTATAATTTTTTTTCGTCCATTGTGAAATGATGCCAGTTTAAGTGCATTCTCGTTGGCTTCGGCTCCTGAGTTACAAAGGAAAAAATTATAATCCTCGTACCCCGAAAGTTTGCCAAGCTTTTCTGCCAATTGAGTTTGCAATGGCATTTTTACGGCATTGGAGTAAAAGGCAATATTGTTTAACTGTTCTGTAAGCTGCAACACATAGTGTGGATGCTTGTGCCCAATGGAAATTACAGCATGCCCGCCATACAAATCGAGGTATTTTGTGCCTTTGGCATCCCAAATATAAGATCCCTCCGCCTTTACGGGTTCAATATTAAACAAGGGGTAAACGTCAAATAAATTCATGTTTTTACTCTTTAAAATTAAAATGCTACGGGTTTAAGCTTCAATCCTGCGGTTTCGTTTAAACCAAAAACAAGGTTCATATTTTGCACTGCCTGCCCTGATGCGCCTTTTAGCAGGTTATCTATTACACTGGTTATCATTAGCATATTGCCATGTTTTTCTATATGCAACAGGCATTTGTTTGTATTCACCACCTGTTTTAAATCAATAGGCTTTAAGCTAATGTGTACAAACGGGTGTGTACTATAATAACCATCGTATATAGCAATGGCTTCTTCTATAGGTAGTGTGCATTGGGTATATACGGATGCGTGTATGCCACGAGCAAAATTTCCGCGTTGTGGGATAAAATTTAGCGGTGCATTTAGCAAAGGCTGCAACTGCAAAAGGCTTTCGCCAATTTCGTTTAAGTGCTGGTGCTCAAAAGCTTTGTATACCGAAAGGTTATTGGCGCGCCAACTAAAATGGCTCGTAGCACTTGGCGATTGTCCTGCCCCTGTAGAACCTGTAGTGGCATTTATATGCACATCGGTTTGTAGCAAGCCTGCTTGAGCTAAAGGCAGTAAAGCCAATTGTATACAAGTAGCAAAACAACCTGGGTTGGCTATATGGTAGTTGCCACTGCTTATTTTTTGGCGGTTCAACTCAGTAAGACCGTATGCCCATGTAGTGCCTGCATTTTCTTTTAGCCTAAAATCCTGACTTAAATCTATTATTCTAATAGTAGCAGGGATGCTGTTTTCGGCTAAAAACTTTTTTGCATCACCATGCCCTAAGCACAAAAACAAAACATCAATATCATTGCTTATTTGGCTGGCAAACAACAAATTGGTTTCGCCCAGCAAATCGGCATGCACATAATGTATGGGCTTGCCTGCATTGCTTTTACTATGTGCAAATTGTATTTGTACATTGGGATGCAGCAGTAATAAACGTAGCAATTCACCACCTGTATAACCTGCAGCACCTGCTATACCTGCTTTAATTTTGTTTTCCATAATCGTTTTCTGTTGGGTTTACTTGTTGGTAAATGGCTACCTGATTTCCAAAAATTTTGGCAAACCCTTTTACGTCTTCGCCTGTCCATGCGTTATTCATCTCGCCATAGCTGCCAAATTTTGCACCCATCAAATCGTGAGATGATTGTATGCCGTTTATAATAAACCTATGTGGGTGTAGGGTTACAAAAACCTCACCACTAACGGTTTGTTGGGTGTTTTGCATAAACACCTCCATATCTCGCATAGTTGGGTCGAGGTATTGGCCTTCGTGCATCCAATTGCCATACCATGCAGCCAACTGGTCTTTCCAATACAGTTGCCATTTGGTTAGCGCATGTTTCTCAAGCGCGTGGTGTGCTTTAATAATAATTAGTGGTGCGGCAGCCTCAAACCCTACGCGGCCTTTTATACCTATAATGGTATCACCTACGTGTATATCTCTACCAATGGCATAGCCGCCTGCCAGTTCTTCAAGTTTAAGAATGGCATCAACAGGACTTTTGAAATCCTCACCGTTTATGCTTTTTAACTCTCCTTTTTCAAAACTAAGAGTAATATCGGTTGGCTCTGTTTTGCTAAGTGGGGTTGGGTAAGCACTATCGGGCAAGGGTAAATGCGAGGTAAGGGTTTCCTTCCCTCCTACTGATGTACCCCAAAGCCCTTTGTTTATACTGTACATAGCCTTTTCAAAATTTATGGTTATGCCATACCGTTTCAAAAAAACTAGTTCTTCTTCTCGTGATAATTTGTTATCTCGTATAGGTGTAATAATCTTAATATTGGGGGCAAGGATATTAAACACCATATCAAACCGCACTTGGTCGTTACCCGCACCGGTGCTACCGTGTACAATACAATCAGCATTTATTTTTTTAGCATACTGGGCAATGGCAATGGCCTGCACTATACGCTCGGCACTAACCGACAGTGGGTAGGTATTGTTTTTTAGTATATTGCCATATACCAAAAAACGTATCACCTTGTTGTAAAAGTTGTCGCGTTCATCAAGGCAGGTATAAGTGGTTACACCCAATTTGTGGGCATGTTGCTCAATGGTAGCCACTTCATCAACACTAAAACCACCTGTGTTAACGGTTACGGCGTGCACCTCACACCCCAATATTTTGTCAAGATAAACGGCGCAATACGTGGTATCAAGTCCGCCACTAAAGGCCAAAACTGCTTTTTTCATGTTAGAATAATTTAAGTTTTTTACTTTCTTCCCTCAATTGCCTCAAAAAACTCCATTGTTTTAGGCGCAAAAGGCGTTCGTATATTTTTGATTGTTTTCTGAATTCCCATTTCCTGCGTTTGCCACGCTTTTTTTCTTCGGCATCGTATAACATGGCGGTGCAAATGCAGTTGGTGCGTTCTTTGCTCATCAATATTTCATAATTGATGCAGCTTTGACAGCCTTTCCAAAAAGCCTCATCATCAGTTAGTTCTGAATAGGTAACGGGTACATACCCCAACTCTGAGTTTATCTTCATTACCGCTAAACCAGTGGTAAGACCAAATATTTTTGCCGTGGGGTATTTTTTGCGCGAAAGGTCAAAAACCTTTTCTTTAATCTCTCGCGCTAAACCACTTTTGCGAAAATTTGGCGATACAATAAGCCCCGAGTTGGCAACAAACTTGCCGTGTCCCCACGTTTCTATATAGCAAAAGCCAGCCCACTCACCTTTTTTGCTAAAGGCAATAATGGCTTTGCCTTCGGTCATTTTCATTTGTATATAATCGGGCGTGCGCTTGGCTATTCCTGTACCCCGTGCTTTGGCTGATGAAGCCATCTCATCGCATATTTGTTGTGCAAAGTGTGCATGACGTTCTTCAGCCACACACACCACAAAATCTTTTTTGTGCATGTATTATGTATAGCCTCAACTGCGTGCAAAAAAATGCAAGGCACAGCCAAGACGGTTAATTTTTTTAAATCTGAAAAAATTGAGATGAAAAAGTCCTGTGCGAAACAGGATAAGGTAGAGGGTACTACGCTATCAGCGTCGGGAAATGAAAGCAATACGAGTTTGAACAAAAACTACTCCTAGAGGAATAGAAAACAAGGATAGCAAAGCACTATACGGAGCAGGCTTGCTAAACATAAAGGAAAGCTTGTTTTTTTTCATTTTTTATGTGTGTACTTAATGCGCAAAAGCGCATTAAAAAATCAGGATGCGAATATAATTTGTTTTGAAATATAACGTATGTGATTTTTATGTAATAATAAAATTGAGTTTGTTTTGCTTGAAACAGAAGGGCGCTTTGTGACTGATTAAATTATTGAAAGCATCAGCGTATTAGTTATCCATTTTCTGTTTATTGCACAACTATGGAGACTTTTAAGGGTTTATTGGCTGTACCGGCAAAAAACAGTAAAGAGTGGCGAGAATGGCTGCAAAACAACCACATTAAGGAGAAAAGAATATGGCTTATTTTATACAACAAAAGTAGTGATGTGTTAAGCATTACATGGTCGGAAGCGGTTGACGAAGCTCTTTGCTTTGGTTGGATAGACAGTACTGTATATAAGCGTGATGCCGAAAGCCGTTACCAACTTTATACCCCACGTAAACCCAAAAGTTTTTGGAGTAGAATAAACAAAGAAAAAATTGAGAAATTGATAGCCGAAGGACGGATGACCGATGCAGGACTACGAATGGTTGAACTTGCCAAACAAACCGGTACATGGGCGGCACTTGATGATGTAGAAAACCTGATAGTACCCGATGATTTGCGGGAAGCGTTTAATCGCTACCCACAAGCGGCACAAAATTTTGATGCGTTCCCTAAATCGGCCAAAAAAATGATTTTAACATGGATTTTTAGTGCCAAAACCCCTGCAACTCGCCAAAAACGGTTGGAGGAAACTGCCGAAAAAGCTGCTAAAAATATTCGTTCAAGATTAGCTTAGAATAATCTTAGCTCTCCTCTAAAATAAAACCTAACATTTCTTTCTTCTCCATGTACTCCTCTTTCAGCATCTCCTTTAGGCTTTTAGAGTTTTGCATATCTTTATACATAGTAATACGCATTTCTTCTATTTTTTCTTCTTGAGTGCCTTCAAACTTTTCAGGTGTTATGGCATTTTTGCTACTGTCATAGTCTTGTTTGTACTGGTATTTCTCGTCAAATATATTCGCCATAACCGAGTTAAAACAGAAGGCTTCTACTAAGGGTGAGCTATCTGTTTTTTTAGTATTTCTGTACCCATTTTTACCCACACATACAAACCAATGGCAACCTCTTGGAGTTATTCGGGTTAGATAAAAGAAGTGTGAAGCAATAGACACTAAACTATCCAACGATACAGCATCTTTTTTATTGAATGTGGGTGTTTGATAAGAATATACATTACTTTCAGCACCAAAGTAATATTTCACCATACTTAAGAAGTATTTATTAAATACCTCATCGCTTTTTAATAGTTTTAAAAACTCTTGGCTTCTCTCGGTACTATCTTCCATAGCGGCCAATTCATTTATTTTTTCTTTACTGATAGACGTGTAGTTTGTAAGGATATAATCTACATACAGTTTATTATCATTTACTAAACCTGCCAAAGGGTGCGAAGGGTCTATTTCATTAATTTTTAAACTAGCATGTACTTTTCCGTTGTTTTCAAAAACATCTAAGCTAAACAGCTTATCGTATTCATTTTCAATAGATTTTTTTTGAGAAAATGCACATAGAGATACTACGCTAAATAGAAGGAAGAAATAATTTTTCATTGGCATTTTTTAATAGTCGGTTGCAATTTCAAACGCAGAAATAACGATTATGGTTGCAAAGACTGTAACCAAATAAAGTTATTTAATTATTTGATTGGCTGAAATAGACCTAAAGTCCACTTCAGCAATCCCTTTACAGATTTCATCAACCGAAACTCGTATATAATAGTACCTTAATGGTTTTCCTACATCTATGCTTACATAGACTTCTGAGAAAGCAAAAGGAAGTTTCTTCAATATAGCTTCATAAGTTAAAAACCACTCTTCAATATCTTGTTGATTGGCTTTCTTTTCCATTGCAAAAGGTATGGTGTCAAATCCATATCCTTCAACAATTATGGGTAATACAGCTAATGAAGCAATAAACTCTTTCTCAAAATCATCCGTAGCAAGAATTTCTTTTACCTTGCTTTTATCTTCAAGCGATATTGAGATAACTCCAACAATTGATGCGGCACTACCCATAACAGTGTATTTCTTAAACTTAAGAAACAGCAGGTTTCACCATATCAAAACATTTTTCCATACGTTTTACTAAGGTTTCTTTGCCCAAAAAGGCAGCCATATCAAAAATTGGAGGGCCACCACCAACACCTGATATACTTAGGCGGAAGGTTTGCATCATTTCACCCGGTTTTTTGCCGTGTTGGGTTTCTACCACATGGTGAAAGGTTTTTTCAATCTCTTCGGCTGTAAAGTCGCTAAGGTTATTCAAAGCATTTTTAAGGTCGGTTAATATGGTTGTGGTAAAGTCTTTCCACTTTTTGTTCACCACAGTTTCATCATAAGTTTCAGGGTCGAAAAAGAAATAACGACCTGCTGTAAACAACTCAGGAATAAACTGCACTTTCTCTTTCATCATACCGCAAACTATGGCTACACGGTCAGCCGTCATAGCCACACCATTAGCAGCTAGAGTAGGTAATAATGCTTCGGCCAATTCCTCGTTGGGCTTGGTCATAAGGTAGTGGTGGTTGAACCATTTGGCTTTCTCCACATCAAACTTAGCACCTGATTTACTTACCTTTTCAATAGTAAAGGCTTCTACCAATTCGTCCATAGTAAACAACTCACGGTTGTCGCTAGGGTGCCAGCCCAATAAAGCAAGCATATTTACCACCGCTTCTTTAAAATAGCCTGTCTCGCGGTAGCCGCTTGATACTTCACCTGTTTTTGGGTCTTTCCATTCTAAAGGAAATACAGGGAAACCTAAACGGTCGCCATCGCGTTTGCTTAGTTTTCCATTGCCTTCGGGTTTTAACAATAAAGGAAGGTGAGCAAATTTTGGCATTATATCTTCCCAACCCAAATAGCGGTATAGCAATACGTGCAGAGGCGCACTGGGCAACCACTCTTCGCCACGTATCACATGGGTAATCTTCATTAAATAATCATCAACAATATTGGCTAAGTGGTAGGTAGGCATACCATCGCTTTTAAACAACACTTTGTCGTCCATTTGCGCTGTATTTACTACTACCCAGCCGCGTATCTCATCGTGAAAACGCACTTCATCTTTGCGGGGTAGTTTTATGCGCACCACATAAGGTTCGTTATTATCCAAACGTTTTTGCACCTCATCTTGGCTTAGCGTTAACGAGTTTTTCATACTTTGCCTTGTAATAGGGTCGTATTTCCAACTCATTTTAGCTTGCTCCGCCTTTTTGCGCACGTCTTCAAGGTCTTCGCCGGTATCAAAAGCATAGTAGGCATTGCCACTTTCAAGCAATTGCTCAGCGTATTGACGGTATATTTCTTTTCTGTCGCTTTGGCGGTATGGCCCGTATTCACCTCCTACATGTGGAGCTTCGTCAAACTTTAAGCCAACCCATTCAAGAGCTTCTGTAATATATTCTTCGGCACCGGGTACAAAACGATTTTGGTCGGTATCTTCAATTCTAAGTATAAAATCACCTCCGTGTTTTTTGGCAAAAAGGTAATTGTACAATGCAGTTCTTACCCCGCCAATGTGCAAAGGCCCTGTGGGGCTGGGGGCAAAACGTACTCTAACTCGTCTATCCATAATATTTGTAAAAAGAGGGGCAAAGATAAGGCTATAATGCAAAATAGTAGCACCAAAACAAACTAAGAAAGCTGCAAAAATCGTTTAAAAAACATATATTCGGATAACTAACTAAAACACCTATGAACCCTATTATTTTTGCCATTGTTTTGGTGGTACTGCTTTGGGCGGCCGCCATTTACTTATCGCTAAAAACCGACATTTTAAAAGACTTAAGTACAGGCAGCACCAAGCCGTACAGTTTTTCTCGCACCCAACTGATGTGGTGGACACTGATAATAGCCTCGTGCTATATATTAGCTTTTGCCCATTACGAAAACTTGCCCGCCATTAATAGCACAACCCTTGCACTATTGGGTATTGGGTTGGGCACTACCACTTTTGCCCGTGTGGTGGATAATACACAAGTAAATCAAGCGGTGGCGAATGGAACCGCCAGGCACCAAAACGAAACTTCGCAAGGTTTTTTAACCGATTTACTTTCTGATGAAACAGGTATAAGCATACACCGTTTTCAGGCCTTTGTATTTAATGTGATTTTTGGGGTTACATTTTTTATCGACTTTTTTAATATGAAATACATACTGCCTACTTACGATAGCCAACAATTGCTGTTGTTAGGCATCAGCTCGGGTGCGTATGTTGCCATTAAAATGAATGAAAACGGAATTAAAAATACAGCCGCAATACAAAGTACACCTGCACCACAAACTGCTGTACCACCTGCAACTAATGCAACTGCTCCTGTACCCCCAACAACACCAACTCCACCAACGACACCTGTACCTCCAGCACCCCAAAACACATAAACAACTTTAATTTTCGATGGGTTTAAAACCCACCGTTTTTTTTTGATATTACCAGCGCGCAGCGGGGCTTTAAGCCCCGCTGCGCTTTGTAAAAATTATCTCAGGTTGGAACCTGACACCACTCAGACCTATCGGAATAGAACAGTATTTCTATTTTGCTAGATTGAAATCCCCTCAAAAAAAATCCCCATTATGGCTTTGTGCTAAATATCTTTGCACCACCATGAATATTGAGGCGATTTTACAACAACACATTTCAAAAGCAATTGAAACCCTTTACGGCACAGCCGTTGAGGTAGACACTATAAAGCTGGAAACTACTAAACAAGATTTTGAAGGAGACTACACTCTTGTTGTTTTCCCCTACTTGCGAGCCAGCAAAAAAAATCCTGAGCAAACGGCTAATGATTTAGGTAACTACTTAAAAGAAAATTGTGATGATGTTGCCGATTTTAATGTGATAAAAGGTTTTTTAAACCTTGTTGTGGCCAATAACTATTGGGTAAATACCTTTTACAATCACATTGCCCCAAATAAAGAGTTTGGTAAAACTGCCACAGGGCAAGGCCATAAGGTAATGGTAGAATATTCATCACCCAATACCAACAAACCACTGCACCTTGGCCATGTGCGCAATAACCTGCTAGGCTTTAGCATTAGCCAAATATTAGAGTTTAACAGTTACAAGGTGGTGAAAGCCAACCTTATAAATGACCGCGGTATACACATTTGCAAAAGTATGTTGGCATGGCAAAAATTTGGCAACGGCGAAACCCCTGAAAGCAGCGGACTAAAAGGCGACCATTTGGTAGGTAAATACTATGTGGAGTTTGATAAACACAATAAAACACAAATAAAAGAACTGATTGCCGAAGGCAAAACAGAAGAAGAAGCTGCAAAAAACACCCCATTGCTAAAAGAAGCACAAGAAATGTTGCTAAAATGGGAAGCGGGAGACGAGGAAGTAAAAACCCTTTGGCAAACCATGAATGGGTGGGTGTATGCCGGTTTTGATGCCACCTACAAACGCTTGGGCGTTAGCTTTGATAAGTTTTACTACGAAAGCCAAACCTACCTTTTGGGCAAAGAAATAGTGCAAGAAGGTTTGGATAAAAATGTTTTCTACCGTGAAGAGGATAGCAGTGTTTGGATAGACCTTACGGATGAAAACTTGGATAAAAAACTACTGCTGCGTCGTGATGGCACATCGGTATATATGACACAGGATTTGGGCACCGCCGACAAGAAATTTGAAGAGTACGGCTGCGATAAATCGGTATACGTAGTAGGCAACGAGCAAGAATACCACTTTAAGGTATTGTTCTCTATTCTTAAAAAAATGGAGAAAAGCTATGCCGATGGGTTGTATCACCTAAGCTATGGTATGGTTGATTTGCCCGAAGGAAAAATGAAATCGCGCGAGGGAACAGTGGTGGATGCCGACGACCTAATGGACGAGATGCACAACACTGCCCGCGAGCTTACGCTTGAATTGGGCAAAATTGAAGGTTTTAACGAAGCTGAACAAAAAGAGTTGTTTGAAACTTTAGGACTAGGCGCACTTAAATACTTTTTATTACGTGTAGACCCTATGAAACGCTTAGTATTTAATCCCAAAGAAAGCATTGATTTTGCAGGTAATACTGGGCCTTTTATACAATATACGCACGCCCGTATCAACTCATTATTAAAAAATGTAAACGAGAGTGGCTTTGTAGCAGGCAATGCTGCACCACATACTGTATTGCCTCACGAGCGTGATGTGATAGTTTGGCTTACTAAATTTCCCAAAGCGGTGGAAGATGCTGGGCGTGAGTATAACCCCGCCATTATAGCCAATTATACCTACGAGCTGGCTAAAATGTATAACCGTGTTTACCGTGAATCACCTGTAAATAAAGAGACTGATGAAAACCTAAAAGCATTTAGGGTAGTACTTACCCAAACCACCGGGCAAGTGCTTAATAAAGGCTTGGCATTACTAGGCATAAAAGCCCCTGAAAGAATGTAATTATTGGCTATATTTAGCCCTACAATCCTATAGTAATGGCTAAAACTGAACACGGCACTTGTATTGTTTGTAAAAAGCAATATACGCCATCGCATTTGCATGCCTGTTTCTCTATCCGCGATAGCTTATTGCAGCTTATCCGCACTGATTTTCCAGATTTTGGACACGATGATTTTATATGCACAACAGACTTAAATCTCTACCGTTCAAAATATATAGCCAGTTTGATTAAAGGAGAAAGTTCATCGCTCAATCAGTTTGAAACTGAAATATTAGACAATCTTAAAAAAGAGGAACTATATGCCCAAAAACTATACGATGATTACGACCGTCAGCTTACCAAGTGGGATAAACTGGCCGATACCATAGCCAGCTTTGGAGGTAGTTGGAAGTTTATAGGCATTTTTGGTGGGTTTATAGTGGTATGGATTATTATTAATATTATTCTTCTATCTCAAAATGCGTGGGATCCTTATCCTTTTATTCTACTAAACTTAATACTATCGTGTTTAGCGGCAATGCAAGCTCCTGTAATAATGATGAGCCAAAACCGTGCTGAAGAACGCGACCGTATGCGTGCTGAAAACGATTATAAAATAAATATGAAGGCAGAAATAGAAATAAAAATTCTGCACGAAAAAATGGATCACCTGATAAACAACCAATGGCAAAAATTGCTTGAGATACAGCAAATACAAATTGAGTTGATGGAAGAAATGCGAAAAATAGGCAAGTAATGAAAAAGAAACTTATTGTACTAACAGGTGCAGGCATGAGTGCCGAAAGTGGTATAAAAACCTTTAGAGACAGCAATGGACTTTGGGAAAACCATGATGTGATGGATGTGGCCAGTATTGACGGCTGGGAACGCAATCCGCAATTGGTGCTTGAGTTTTATAACCAACGTCGCAAGCAGTTGTATGATGTAGTGCCAAATGCAGGTCATATTGGTTTGGCTGAATTAGAAAATGCTTTTGATGTACACATAATTACCCAAAATGTTGACGATTTGCACGAACGCGCAGGCTCTACCCGCATTGTACACCTGCATGGCGAATTGAAAAAGGTACGCAGTGTAAAAAATCCTTTTAGAGTATTTGATTTAGAAGGCTGGGAAGTAAAATGGGGTGATATGGCTGAAGATGGCCACCAACTGCGCCCGCATATTGTTTGGTTTGGCGAAGAAGTACCCATGATGGATATGGCAGCTATGATAACAGAGCAAGCTGATATTTTGGCTATTATTGGTACATCGTTGCAAGTATACCCCGCAGCAGGTTTACTGCATTATGCCCCAGCACACATACCCAAATACCTTATAGACCCAATGGGCGAAGCCGTAAAAGGCCTTGAAAACCTAACTGTAATAAACAAAACAGCCACCCAAGGGGTGGCTGAATTAAAACAACTATTACTGGCTTAAAGTTAATAGTTAAAAGGGTCTGAATAAGCAGGGTTACTTATCATGCTATAATCAGTAAGGCTTTTTAAGAAAGCTACCAATGCTGTTTTTTCATTCGCTGTAAGACTAAGTCTGGCAGGGTCGTTCATACCTCCTATAATTGGACGTTGTTGCTCAACAGGTAACCAACTATTAAAATTGGCTAAGTTTTGGTTGGTTAAGCTCCAATCCAAATTAGGATGTTTCACAATACCACTATTGTAGTGCTCTACCACTTCCTCTAAAGTGTTAAAACGTCCATCGTGCATATACGGAGCGGTTAACCCAACATTGCGTAGTGATGGTGCTTTAAAAATTCCTTCACCTACACCTGTAATATCAAATGCTCCTTTATCCTTATAGTTCATTTCTAAACCAATATTGGCAAGTCGCTCGCTATTCCATGACGTAGAAGAAATATTTAGATTATGACAATTAATACAATGCAAACTATTAAATAACTCAAGCCCTTGTTTTTCTAAGGCTGTAAATTGTGATGTCTGTCCTGAACTTGACCATTGGTCAAACTTATTATTAGCAGTTACCACACTGGCTAAAAAATTAGCCAATGCATCTCGTACACGGTCTTCGGTAACTTCCGCAGTTCCAAAAGCCTTTTTAAACAACGGAGCATAATAGGGTACATCCGTCAATTTAGCTTCTACATATTTAAGGTTTTGTATGCCCATTTCTAGGTGGTTTTGTACGGGCATTAGCACCATATCTTTTAAACCTTTTGTTGCTCTAGCATCCCAAAAATATTTACGCATAGCACCCGCATTTATAATAGCAGGCGAATTTCTTGGTGTGGTTAGCAACTCAAAGCCTTCGCTAAAACGTCGGCCATCGGCAAAACCCATTTGCTGCACGTGGCAACTTCCACAAGAAATAAAGTTGTTTACAGATAGTGTTTTATCATAAAACAACACCCTTCCCAATGTAGCCTTATCATTGGTTACATTAATAAGGTTAGCAGGCAATTGTTTTGATAAAGCCGCATAATCGTATGAGGTAGCAGGCAACTGCGGCTGTTTGTATTCAGCTTGCCCGCCCGGAGCATCTTTTTTGCAACTCGCCATCAGCAATGCAACAACTACAATGGCAGAGTTAATTAGTATTTTACCTTTCATAACTGTATAGGTTTATATTAAAAATGTATCACAAAAAACAAGTTGGTAGGTATAGTAATACCCAATGAGTTTCTTGCTGTAAAATCGTTAGTATTAAATTGTGGAAACTGCGGGTTGTTTTGCGACCCTCTAAGTTCTGAGTACCTGTAATAAGCAGTACTTTCAGCATTTAAACTTATGCGCTTTCCTAGCTTAAACTCAATACCCAAAACAGGGCCTGCACCCACACCAAAACCTTCTGTTCCCGTTGTTATTTCAGTTGTTTGTGGCGGAAAACCACTTGTTGAAGATGTTTTTGTACGAGATAAACTATAATCGTAAAAAGCATCAAAACCCACATAGTACAACCAGCGTTTACTAAGCTTGTGTTGACTCTCAAAACCAATCCTAACATTTATGGTCATCCCCTGCGTAGAAATTGAAGGCGTTCCATTGTTAGGGTTTCTACTACTATTGGTCATAGTTCCTCCCAACCCCATACGCAAGCCACTACCATCATCAATATGCTTGTAAGTGAGTAAATAAGGCGTATTATTAGGTAGGTTGTTATTGTTTAGTATTAGAAACTGCTTAATAAACTCTGTACTGTTAAGACCTAATTGATGCGGATAGTCAGAGCTATTAAAGGATGTATCTTGAGCATTAGCACTCAAGAATAGTGATAGTGAAAAAATAAATACAACAAGCTTTTTCATAAATGATAAGTAAAGTTCAATAAAATAGTTGAGAAATTAACATAACTATCTCATTTTTCGACTAAATGCTATTTAGTTTGACAGTTACAAAACACAAAACGCTGCTTTATTGTAGCTAGGTATAACGTTCGTCGAAAAAAACTAAAAACACTTTTTAGCAGTCGACTTCTAGTTTTGTTATAACAGTTTGCTTGTTATAGGGTACCAAAACAAAAAAATAATGTTGTTGTTATATCAAACTAACACCTATTAGTTTAATTTTACAACATTAAAAAAACCTTTAAACAGATGAATACAATAGACTATATAAAAGACCTGCACACTGCAAACTATTGGGCTACCGAAACTCTGCTAAACCTTATACCGCAAGATATTTTTTATGCTGAAACAAAAGGTAGTTTTAACTCTATCAATGCTGTTTTTACACATCTTTGGGATGCACAGCAAGTATGGTACAACCGCCTAACAGGAGATGCCAATGCACCTTTGCCTTCAAAAAGCTTTGCGGGAACACATAACGAGAAAATTGCCGCCATACTTAAAAGCTACCAAAACTATATTGATTTACTTGCAGACAAAACCGACGATTACCTAAGCCAACAACTAAGCTACACTAACCTAAAAGGTATTGCTTTTAATCAGCCCCAGTACCAAATTTTATTTCAGCTTACCCACCATAGTGCTTCACACAGGGGGCAAGTATTATTATTAATGCGTCAACTGGGTTTTGACGGAAGTATTCCACAAACCGATGTTGTAGCGTGGTATAGGCTATTTAAATAATTTACTGTTAATCAGCTTTTTGCATTATTTTTATTTTAACTAATCAGAATAAATAAACAAAATGCCCTCACAGCCTTTCGGTGTAATTGGCTTGTTTACTATATATTTACCAAACCAATTACTTTAATAAGGCGTATGAGGTATACCTTTACTCTATTTATACTATTCCTGTTTTCTATACAACTAACTGCCCAGCAAACCATAAAGGGCAAAGTGCGCGATGTGGAAACTAATGAAGATCTTGTTGGAGCTTCAGTAACAATAAAAAACACTACAATTGGTGCTGTTACTGATATTGATGGTAATTTTAGCCTAGCCTTTAGCCAAAAATTACCCCTAACATTGTTGGTTAGCTACACCGGTTATGTATCACAAGAAGTAAAAATAAGCAATACTGAAAAAACAGTAACTATTCGGCTTGAACCTGCTGTGCTTGATGTTGGTGTAGTTGAGGTTACGGATATAAGGGTGAGTGAAAAACAAAAACAAGCCCCATTAACAGTTGAGAGCCTTGACCAAATTTCGATTAAAGAAACTCCTGCGGCTAACTTTTATGAGGGACTTTCACACTTGAAAGGTGTCGACTTAACCTCAGCTAGTATTGGTTTTAAAATTATTAATACTCGCGGGTTTAACAGTACCTCGCCTGTGCGCTCGCTTCAACTTATTGATGGAGTAGATAACCAAGCCCCCGGTCTTAACTTTTCATTGGGAAATTTTTTGGGTGCATCTGAGTTGGATGTATTAAAGGTTGACCTTATTGTGGGTGCAAGTGGTGCCTATTATGGGCCAAATGCTTTTAATGGCGTAATAAACATGACCACCAAAAGCCCTTTTGATTACCAAGGCTTATCAGCACAAGTAAAAGCAGGCGAACGTGCTTTGGGTGAAATGGCGGTTCGCTTTGCGCAAGTATTTAAAAATAAAAAAGGTGAAGATAAGTTTGCCTATAAAGTTAACTTGTTTGCCTTGCGTGCCAACGATTGGGAGGCAGAAAACTATGAGCCTACGCCACAATCACGTTCTAAATTTGGAAACCCCGGTGGTTGGGATGCTGTAAATGTATATGGTGATGAGTATCAACAAAGGAATGACAGGTCGGGGCAATTATCTGTGCCCGGTTTGGGAACTTACTACCGCGACGGCTACAAAGAGATTGATATTGTTGATTATAATACCCGCAATGCTAAACTAGGGGTAGCCGGACATTATAAACTAAAAAAAGATATTGAACTTATTTTAACTTCAAATTTTGGAACAGGGACAACTGTGTACCAAGGCGATAACCGTTTTAGTTTGCGAGATATCCTTTTCTTTCAAAATAAATTAGAGATAAAAAAAGATAAAAAATTCTTCTTCAGAGTATATGCCACTCATGAGGATGCAGGAAACTCATACGATGCCTTTCGCACTGCTTTGATTATGCAGGATAATGCAAAAGAAGACGTAAAGTGGAGTTTAGATTATGCCAATTACTGGAATCAGAATGTTGACAAAAAAGTGCGCGCTTTGCCCGGTTTCCCCCCCTTTCAGTCGGGCGATACCACATTAGCACAACGCAGGTACGATTTTGTACAAAACAACTATTACGACTCGTTTGTAAAATGGCATCAAGAAACTAGCGATTTTGCAAACAATAAAAACTACATAAAATCTCCCCGCTATGCACCGGGTACAAAAGAGTTTGACTCAGCTTTTGCAGCTACTGTAAGTAGAAAGGTAACTGAAGGAGGTTCGCGTTTCTTTGATAAATCAGCACTTTATCACGCACAAGGTGAGTATATTTTCACTCCAAAATTTGCAGATATTACCGTAGGAGCTAGCTCGCGATTATACCGACCCTATTCGCAAGGCACACTATTTTTAGATACAGGTGGACGCCGTATTAGTAATTTTGAGTATGGGGTTTATACCGGTATAGAAAAGAAGTTTATTGATGAAAAACTAAAGCTTAACGCTACACTTAGAATGGATAAAAACCAAAATTTTAACCATTTGTTCTCCCCTGCCTTCTCATTAGTATATAGTGAAAAGCAAAACATTTTCCGTTTTTCGTTTGCTTCAGCCATCCGCAACCCAACCCTTACCGACCAATATTTTTTACTTAATGTTGGCCGAGCTACACTGATTGGTAACCTTGAAGGCTATAAAAACCTTGTTACTGTTGAGTCGTTTGTTACTTACCTAAATAGCCAAAACCGCAACAATTTGCAGTATTTTGATGTTGAAGCAGTAAGACCCGAAAGGGTTCGCACCGCCGAAATTGGCTACCGCACCACAGTAAACAAAAAAATATTTATTGATGCCAGTTACTATTACAGTAGGTACAAAGATTTTTTAGGTTACAAAATAGGTATGGATGTAGAAATTGACAGTACCAGTAACCTGCCTACCAAATCGGATGTATACAGAGTTACCACTAACTCTAAAGATATTGTTACTACTACAGGTTTCTCAATAGGTATTAACTACTACTACAAAAACTGGTTAAACTTTATGGGTAATTATAGTTGGAATATTTTGGAACGCGGAGGAAGCATCGACCCTATTATCCCTGCATTTAATACACCCGCCAACAAGTTTAATATAGGTGTTAATGGACGTGAAATAGCTAGTAAAATTGGCAAAGTGCGCATTCGCAATTGGGGGTATAGTATAAACTACCGTTGGGTACAGGGTTTTACATTTGAAGGTTCGCCTCAGTTTACCGGTTTTGTGCCAACCTATGATATGGTTGATGCGCAAATAAACTATACTGTTGCCCGTATTTACACCACATTTAAACTTGGAGCAAGCAATTTATTAAACAACAAGGTAATACAGGTATACGGTGGCCCTCGCATAGGCCGCATGATATACTTTAGTGCAACGGTGGATTTACCGCATTGGAAATAACCACTCTATTCGTATTCTAACTGAGGTATAAACTTGCTAAAATCAATACTATCCTGATTTTGCACCTTTAGCTTTAATATATAATGATGACGTAAGGTGCTATCGCGGGTGGCAGGGTTTATAAACTCTATACGCAATTCTGCGGGTTTATAATAAGGCATATACAATTCTTCAGTAATTTGATAGGGCAAACCCTCAAGTCTTTCTCTCCCCTTTTTATTGGTATATACCCATATTTCATCTCCATTTTTAAAGTGGCTAAAATATTCTTCACTCCAAATACTACGTACTAGCCACCCCGTATAAAAATCAAGCGAATGTGCCGAGCCAAAAGGGAATACAATAAATCTATCTCGAGTTATGTTTTCTTCTTTAGCTTTTTTGGCCATAAATCTTCCCCCAACATCAAACGCTTGATACTCTAATAATTGAGGATAAAAATGAGTATTCATAACCAAGTTAAACAAACAAATACTTACAAAAGCGGCTTGCAACACTGCGGTAGTTTTACCAATATTTTTCACCAAATAGCTTAACATAGCTATAATACCCACACCCACTACCACAGGCAATACAATGTTTTTGGGAGAAAATACAAAAAACAATACTGCCAAAGTTGCACCCCATATTACAACAGTAATAAATACCTGTACGCCCTTTATAAGATTCTTTGCCCACGGATATCCTTCTTCTAAAACACAAATAGCCCAACGCGCTGTAAAAACAGCTGCAAAAGGATAGGCAACAAAAATATAATGGGGCAATTGATAGCTCGATTTGCTAAGGGCAAACAAAGCAAACGTAAACGCGCCCAGTGTTATAGCCTCTTGCCCTTTTTCTATTCTAAATTTTGATTTTATAATTTTAAACCACCCTGATATCCATGCCGAAAACAACAATATAGTCCACGGTAAAAATGCCCAAAGAGTTGATTCTGTTAAGAAAAATGCACCAGGGTTATTGCTCCAAACATTTTCGCCAGTTATTCGCCCAAAACTTTGTGTCCAGAAATAGAACTTCAGACCCGAAACCCCAACTTCGCCATTTACCTTCACATTTGGGTTACTATCGTATTGCATATACAGCCCAATACACATGGGCAATAGTACCACAGCTACTATTAGTAAGCCAACAATCCATTGCCATTTAAAAATTGTTTTCCAGTCGCGTAGTAGTAGTATGTGTATTCCAAAAGCGGCAACGGGTAATACTATACCAATAGGCCCTTTGGCAAGCATAGCCAACCCAATACCAACAAAGCCTAATATAAAGTTTACAACCTTTTTGTGTTCAATATATGCTGCCAGTTGCCACACAGCAAAAGCTACTGCACCGGTCAACATTAAGTCGGTGCGCACATCGTTCACCATTAAAAAATAGGCTTGGGTACTGCCTAACATTAAAGCTGCCCAATAGGCCACCTTTTCGCTATAATATAATTTTGAGAAACGGTATACTGATAATATACCCAACAAGGCAAACAGCATTGAAGGCAGCTTAAAAGCAACATTTGATATACCAAAAAGGTTATAAGAAAATGCTGAAAGCCAAAACAAAAGAGGTGGTTTATCAAGATAGTTTCGCCCTTGGTCGGTAATTTCAAGAAAATTACCCTTCTCCACCATTTCCATTGCCATTGCTGCATACTGCGATGAGTCAACATCCATTACATCAATAAATAGAGCTGCTATATACAGTAGCAGCAAGCCAACAAACGGCAAAAATTTCACAAACCTATTCAAAACAATATTTTAAAAGTTAAACGGCGGGCAAATATAGCCAATGCCCTGTATAGTTTTATAGCTAAAAACTTAGTGCTACAATTAGAATAAATACGCATTTTTTTTGCAAAAAAACCGTCTAAAAATAGTGCTAGAAAAACACAGAGAAAACACCCTGCAAACCAATGTTTACCGACTACAAAATGCGACGCACTATCAACACACAAACAAGCAAACCCATTGATTTTATTAGTACTTTAACTAATACCACTTTATCCACACCTAAAAATCAATGTGGATTTCATTTTCATGCTTAGCACCTTATTTTGTTCAGTTATTACCTTAAACAGTAGTGTTAATTACTTTTTAGGTAGAATTTTATGTATTAACAAATTCATAAAAAACTATCTACTTGCGACACCTTAAAGTTTTACTTTAACTATTTACTTTTTAAACACAAGTCTACTTAATACCAGAAATCGATTTTAAATAGCTGTATGAGTGTGTGTTTGACGGCTGTAATGAGCAAAACAAGTAAGCAAAACTAGCAGATACTTATAGCCTCGGTTTTAGATAGGATTTGCTTTCTTAAAAGCCATTAAAGAATTGTTGCTGCTAGTCTTACCAACTTTAAACCTTTGGTTTATTAGACTTCTTAAATTACTAAAGAAACTTATTGAGCATAAAAAAACCCTACCTATTGTTATAGGTAGGGCTAAAAGTATTTTAGTCGCTCGCGGTGTAAACCAATATTAGTTTCCTGTTCCGTAGGCATTTAAAAATTGGTAACGAACACCAACTTTACGCCATACTACAACAGCTACTTCAAGGTTGTCTTTGTTATAATCTTTTACATTTATAGTAAACTTATTATCAAGTGTTGTTCCTTCAGCGGTTGACCCTATGCCAATTTTATAGCCCCAGCTTTCAGCCTTTGCACTGCCCTCAAGCTGTGCAGCGCCTCTAAGTACATGGTGATGTGAGGTATTTGCTCCATCAGCATGACCACTTTGGTAGCCTATTACCTTATCTTCCATTAGGTATACTGCCAAGTAAATATCACCTCCAACCTCTTTAAAAAACTTTGTTTTGGTTTCAATGGTCATAACATCATCTTTTATCTCGGTACGAAAACCACTGTTAACATAAACTTCGCCTGATGTGTGAGCATCAACCACTGCATTTACTTTGTTTATCTCACCTTGTACATTTATTCCTCCACCGGCACGGTCTAACTGTGCAACACCGTTTGCTGCAAATGTTGGAAAACCAGTTACTCCCCAAGCATTTTCCATGTCTTCAGCAGCCTGAGTAATAAACAGTTTGGCAACAAAATTATCGCTGTATGTACCCATGTAAATAGCGTTTTTACCGTTTCGGTTCATTAACTCATCAAAAGTAGTCCAACCCCAACTACCACAAGGCGGACAAAGCGAACCAGTTACCTTATTAATAAGGGCTATATTTTTTTGAGGCACTACAATTTCTTTTGGTACATTGGTACTATCATCAGGGGTATTACCTGTATTACCTGGTGTAGCTGAGTTGTTGTCTTTTTTACATGCTGAGAATATTAACATCAGCGTAAAAAGGCTTAGTACAATTTTTTTCATGCTTTTAACTTGTGGGTTATTTAATTATAGACGATAGATTGTTTAAAAACGTTCAACATCAAATTTACTTACTTTTGCGGTGATTTTATGCAAAAACCATCAGTACCCAAAGGAACGCGCGATTTTTCGCCACTAGTAGTAGTAAGACGTAAGTATATATTTAATACTATTGAGGGTGTATTTAAAAAATATGGCTTTATGCCTATTGAAACCCCCAGTATGGAAAACCTGAGCACACTAACCGGCAAGTATGGCGATGAGGGCGATACCTTGTTGTTTAAAGTGCTAAACTCGGGTGATTATGCCAATGCTAAAGGGGTAAACCCCGCAGACTGGGAAGCACGCAACAGTAATAAACTTGTTTCGCAAATTAGTGAAAAGGGATTGAGGTATGACCTTACCGTGCCTTTTGCCCGCTATGTAGTGATGCACCAAAACGATATTACCTTTCCCTTTCGTCGCTACCAAATACAACCCGTTTGGCGTGCTGATAGGCCACAAATGGGACGTTACCGCGAATTTTACCAGTGCGATGCTGATATAATAGGCTCAAACTCGCTACTTAACGAGGCTGATTTGGTAATGATATATGCTGAGGCTTTTGAGCTTTTGGGTATTAACGTCACTATAAAAATAAACAACCGCAAAGTGCTAATGGGTATAGCCCGAGCACTGGGCATTGGCGATAAAATAATAGCCTTTACTGTTGCTATTGATAAGCTGGATAAAATTGGTATTGATGGCGTAAAAACCGAGCTGATTGGCAATGGTTTTACCCAAGAGCAAGCTGATAATGCTGCCGAAATAATACGTTTTACGGGTGATAATGCAGCTACACTAAACTACTTGAAAACTATTTTGGGTGATGAAGAAGGCAAAAAAGGAATAGAAGAATTGGAAAGTATTTTTAGCTACCTACAAGCTGTAAATTTTGATTTTACTAAACTTAAAATTGACCTTACGCTTGCCCGTGGACTAAACTACTACACAGGTGCCATATTTGAAGTTACGGCCAACGATGTAGCAATGGGTAGCATTGGCGGTGGTGGCCGCTACGACGACCTTACGGGTATTTTTGGCCTAAAAGGAGTATCGGGCGTGGGTATATCTTTTGGTGCAGATAGGATATACGATGCGATGGAAAAACTAAATTTGTTCACTACTCAACAAGAAGCATTTACCCAATTGCTGTTTTGTGGTATGAATGATGAAGCTATTATATTTGCTATGCCATTAGCTGCAAAAGCAAGGCAGGCGGGAATAAATACCGAAATATACCCTAGTGCAGCAAAACTGAAAAAACAACTTGATTTTGCCAACGCCAATCAAATACCTTATGCGGTAATTATTGGCGAAAGTGAAATGCAAAGCGGGTTATTGTCAATTAAAAACCTGACAACAGGAGAGCAACAAAACTTAACAATTGAAGCTATTATTGCATTGTTAAACAACTAAACATAGCACTAAAACTAACAACTACTAAACATATACAATACAGTGAGCGACCATAAAATAGACCGTATACTTACCCTTGAGAATATATATACCCTTCAACAAAAGGATGCTAAAATAGAACTATCGGAAAATGCAATTAAACGCATCCAAAAAAGTCGTGATTTTTTAGAAGCCAAACTAAAAGCCACTGCCGAACCTATTTATGGTATTAGTACAGGTTTTGGTTCACTTTACGATAAACAAATCGACGCCGCATCATTAAATATTTTACAGCGCAACTTATTGCTATCACACGCCTGTGGCACTGGTGATGAAGTTCCTCAAGCTATCGTCCGTATAATGTTATTACTAAAAGCACAGTCGCTTAGCTACGGACACTCAGGTGTGCAACTTGAAACAGTACAACGCCTTATTGATTATTTTAATAACGGTATTATCCCTGTTGTATACCAACAAGGCAGTTTGGGTGCATCGGGCGATTTAGCTCCACTTGCTCACCTTTGCTTACCTCTTTTGGGCGAAGGTGAAATATACCATAACGGAAAAAAACTACACGGAAGCGAGGCCAACAAAATTGTTGGTAAACCTAATATTGACTTACAGGCCAAAGAAGGTTTGGCATTAATTAACGGCACACAGTTTATGAGTGCCTACGGCTGTTATTGTGTATTGCAAGCCCAAACACTTACCCTATGGGCTGATACCATTGCGGCTATATCTTTTGAAGCCTTTAACGGAAATATAAGGGCATTTGATAAACGCATAGCTCGTGTACGTCCTCACAACGGACATATGCACACATCGACGTATTTAACAGAGCTATTGTTGGATAGTGAAATAGTAAAACAACCCAACAAAGCGGTACAAGACCCCTACTCTTTCCGTTGTGTACCACAAGTACACGGTGCTAGTAAAGATGCTTTAGAATACATTAAACAAACCATACATACTGAGATTAACTCGGTAACAGATAACCCTCTTATTTTTCCTGATGACGATGATATCATATCGGGAGGTAATTTCCACGGACAACCCATTGCCATGCCTTTAGATTATTTGGCAATTGCTATGGCTGAATTGGGCAACATATCAGAACGTAGAACGTATTTACTTATTAGCGGGCAACGCGGTTTACCTCCGTTTTTGGTAGCCGAACCAGGGTTAAACTCAGGTTTTATGATTCCCCAATACACTGCAGCCAGTATAGTTAGTCAAAACAAGCAGTTGTGCTCGCCTGCATCGGTAGATAGCATTACATCATCTAATGGGCAAGAAGACCATGTAAGTATGGGCGCAAATGCAGCCACTAAAGCTCACCGAGTAGTGCAAAACCTTGAACGTATATTGGCTATTGAGTTGTTTACGGCCATGCAAGCTATTGATTTTAGAAGCCCGTTAAAATCGAGTACAACTATTGAAAAACTCCGCGAAAAATACCGTAAATCAGTACCCTTTGTTACTACTGACACCTATATGCACCAACTAATACAAGATAGTATAGCCTTTATGCAAAAATGAAAAAATTAACCCTCGCTATATTTTTACTATTAATAGGTATGGGCAGCTTTGCCCAACGTTTTGAAGGTGGACTTGCTGGAGGGCTTAATTTTACTCAGCTAGATGGTGATTTGTTATCGGGATATAATAAACTAGGCCTTCACGGTGGTTTTTGGGTAAAATATCCCTTCAACGACAAATGGAGTGGTGGATTAGAGTTTCTTTATACACAAAAAGGAGCATCAAGAAGTATAAATGAAGAAAATATTGCTTCCACCCGCACGTTCGACCGTTTTCGCTTAAATTATTTTGAAGTACCCTTGTTTGCTGCCTACACCTATAAAAAATTTTCATTTCAGGCCGGTGTAACAGGTGGATACTTACTAAGTGCCAAAATTGAAGATTTTACGGGCAAAAGAGACTATAAAAATTTTTTAAAGCCTTTTGAAACCGGTACTTTGATTGGATTGGCCTACCCCATTAATAAAAATATACTCGTACAATTACGTTACCATTACACTATCGCCTCTATTGCTAAAGGAGATAACCGAACTGTTTTTACTGATAATGGTTTTTCAAGGGTTATCTTAGGGCTGTATAATAACCTCTTTTGTTTGAGTCTTAAATATAAATGGGAGAATTAAAACTCTATTTATAGGATTAACCTGCTAAAATTCTTCATAAATCATTTCTTTATTAAGGGTGGCACCAGCTTTTGTACCCGAAGCTATGGCTATGGGCAAAGCTCTAAACATGGTTGTGTTATCCCCTGCGGCATATACACCTTGCACGGTTGTTTGCTGAAACCCATCAACTTCTAAAAATCCCATTTCAGTAAATTTACAGCCCAGTGTTTTAGGTAAATCACAATGCTGTATCATTTCTAGTTTAGCATACAATACCTTAATATCGGTGTGCTTTCCATTCACAAATATCATTTTATTTACATAGCCCCCTTCATGTTCTAATTCAGCTATCTCATCTTCAACAATTGCTATACCTTTAGATTGCAATTTCTGCACCTGTTCATCAGTAATTAGCGCTTTACCATTTGTATAAATGGTAAGTTTATTCGTCCAGTGGCTTATCATTTTAGCAAATTCAAAAGCAATTTCACCATTAGCAAAAATTCCTGTCTCTTCATTTCTAACCTCATAGCCATGGCAATATGGGCAATGTAGTACCGAGATACCCCAGCATTGGCCAAATCCTTTTATATCAGGCATTATATCTTTCATACCTGTGGCAAAAATTAACTTTTTAGAATAAAATAGCTCATTTGTTTCTGTACCAATTTCAAAACCATTTTCTGTTTTATCTGCTTTTACTGCTAAACCTTTTTTAAGACTAACAGTAGGGTATTTTAATACCTGATTAAGCGCGCTTGCCGCTATACTTGCCGGTGTTTCACCATCGTGTGTAATAAAATTGTGTGCGTGTGGTGTTTGTATATTACAAGGTTTACTACTATCTATTATTAATACTTTCCTTAGCGATCTACCCAATGCCATTGCAGCCGAAAGACCTGCGAAACTACCCCCGATAATAATTACATCAAAGCTGTTATTTGTTTCCATACATTTAGTGTTTCTGATAAATTTTTCATTTTGTAACAGAAACAAAAATAGCTATTAAATGCAACAAAGTTGCATTTAATAGCTATTTTCTTTGAGCATGCCTGCTTACTTCTTAATTGCCAGCTTTTTAGCTATATCTTTTGGCAAAGCATCTTTGTGTACTAAAATATTTGTGGTTTTGTACAAAACATATTGACGCGAAGCATAAATATATCCTCCACAGTTATTGCCATCATAGCTACCCCACGAGTTTTTAACTTTGTAGTATACAGTACCTTGTTGGTCTTTCATTATACCGGTTATGTGCATCCCGTGATCGTCTTGCGTGGTGTAGTTATCAAACGCTTCTTGACGATTTGCTTGTGAAATTTCTTTTTGCTTAACTGGTTCTGTAAAAGCTTTCTCTCTATCGGCAGTAGCTAAGCTTTCCCATTCTTCATCAGCCGGAACTATGGCTAAACCACTTTTCCAGTTAAAGCCTTTTTCGCTCACATCAGCCGCCCATGATATTCCGTAGCCATTAGTTACAGCATTTTCTATCACCTGGTCAAACTCATTAATAGGCAGGTTGTAGCAAGTACCCCACAACCAATTATCAGGAACTTCTAGCGCAAACTGACTGTAAAAAGGATGATGACTGTATGAGGTTATAGCTATATAGTCATCCATATTTAAACCTAAAAATTGTGCAAACGATTTTGGGGTATATTTTTTTCCATTATACATAAATTCTTTAGGCTCTTTGCCCAAATAAGCATCCAACACTCCATTTATAGCATTTTGCCATACTTGACTTAGCTTGTTGTTGTTTTTTGCACCTACAATAATTTCAGCCATTGCTTTTACCATAGCATCTAATTCGCTGTGTACCGGGTTTTCATCACCGGTAATTATGGCGCTACTATCGGCACTGGCAGGTATAATACCGTAGTTTTGCCATACATACTTAGCATCGTGAAATGCGCCACCAGGCCCTAGGTTTATTTCGCCGTGCATACGCACGTATTTTTTCACTTTATCCTCGTAGGCTTTGCGCACAACATACATAGGCGCTAGTTTAATCTCGCCTTTGCCCATACGTATCAACTCACTCTCGAAAAAAGAAAGCGAAGAATAACTCCAACACGTGCTCGAGCGGTTTTGATTACCCACTCCAGTAGCTTCAATATCTTTTATGCTAACAAACTTATAGTTGCTGCCTTCTTTATTAGTAAATGTGGTTTGTGCTTGTGAAAACAAGAACGCAGCAATACAGAGTGCGCTTAGTAGTAATTTTTTCATGCGTTAAATTTAAGGGTGCATAAAAATATATACAAACTAATTGTGATAAATAAGAAAACGATGAAAGTACTTGTGCGAAAGGATAAACGCTTAACGGGTTACCAATAGGCGCGAACGATAGTTTTTCCCTTGAGCTAATGTGATAGTGATTTGATAAATACCTTGGGGTAAACCTGCAACAGAAACGGCTTGTTGTTGGTTGCTAATTTCTTGAACTGATACTTCAGCACCAATATTGTTAAGTATACAAACTTTTGCTGTTTCGCCATTAAATGACAAACTCTCAAATGGAATAAATACTTGATTTGAGGCGGGATTGGGGTATACACTTATATCGTTATAATGCACCTTACTTACAGAAGTGGAATTTTCCATGTACTCAAAACACTTGTCAACATTTACTCTTCCTGCCCCCATTTTTCCGGTATACAAAGGGTTTCTCCAATCAATATTATCACAACCACCTTTAATTATGGTTTCTATTTGCTCTACCCTATCAGGCTCATAAGACAATATTAAGCCTATAAGGCTAGACACTATGGGAGCAGCCATAGATGTTCCGCTCATATACCCATATTCACTATCACCACTTGCAACAGTACTGTATATATCAACACCAGGTGCCATTACATCTATATAACTGCCAAAATTAGAGTACGTAGCTATGTGGTCTTCTTGGTCGGTGGCTCCTACTGCTATTACACCTTCGTAGGCTGCAGGATAGTATAATCTATCTTCGTGAGAATTACCTGCCGCAGCTACTACTATTATTCCCAATTTCCTAGCATCATCAATTAAACCTTCTACAACGGCATCGTATTTAGGAGTGGTGAAAGAACAGTTAATAATATCTACCTTACGAATTATGGCATAATTAAGGGCTTCGGCTACATTGGTAAGGTCTAAATCATTTACTACACCGCGTGCATCAGGTTTACTACTTACCGCTTTTATACAAACAATACGATTGTTTATGCCTACAGATGCTATTCCTAATTTATTATCAGCCGATGCGGCTACAATACCGGCAACGTGTGTACCATGCCAACCAAATTTTGGGAAAAAGCCTATTGGCATACCTATTGGCCTAGGTATAGGAGCGGGGTCTGCATCATTATCTGCTGCATCCCAACCATAATAATCATCTATATAACCATTCCCGTCATTGTCAATACCATCGTTTGGTATTTCTGATTTATCAGGATTTAAAGGATTAATGTTCCACGCTATTCTTGAAAATAAATCTTCGTGTGTGTAGCGTACTCCATTATCAATAATAGCTACTACTTTCTCATTACTAACACGAGGGTTAGACCACGAAGCCTCCATATTGATGGTTTTAAAATACCATTGCTTTGATTCATCCAGTTCTGCGGGTTTAAATTGAATACGATAAATGGGAATGCGTTGTGCAAACTCAACATTAGGGTGAACTGAAAGTTCTTCAACCAAGGCGTTAATATCAGTACCTTGTTTTACTTTCACCTTATACAAATTTTTAGTACTGTTTGTATTTCCTTTAAAAGGACTAATCATACTTAACCCATTGTATGATTGAATAACACTCCATACCCTTTTTATCGGATCGGGATTGTCTGGTCTGGGTATGTATTCTACCCTGCCTAGAGGCTCAGCAGACTTAAGTTTTACATATAACTCGTTAGCTACAAAAGCGCTGTCATCGCCATTTTGAGCAAATGCCTGCACTACTGCAAAACAAGCTAATAGATATAGTAAAACTTTTTTCATTTATTTATCAATCAATAATATAGACGACATATCAAAGTTAAACATTGATAGTCTAAATAAAAAATATTTTCGTCGATTTTATTTGCTCAACAAAAAGCCCTGTGCCCTACTGGGCACAGGGCTTACACCTAAACCAATGATTTATTTTTACTTTTTGTTTAAAACTTAAATGCTAATCCCGTATTTACCCCAACCGAATAGGGTTTAATTTCTACTTCAAATTTTTCATCTGCTGCGTTGGTAATAGCTCTGCGGTAATTTACTCCTAATGTAGCCATCCAATATTTACCAATACTGTACTGTAAACCTACTGAGCCACTCAGCATATAGTAGCTTTTATACATATTTTCATAAAGTTTAGCTTCTGCAGCTGTTGGCGGAACAAAGGCATTACCATAGTATGGCTCGTAAGTATAATAACTGTAGTTTTTTAGCATATTGTACGCTACCCCGCCTGATACCATAATGCCCAACCCTCTATATACTTGGCGGCTATACCCAATTTCTAAAGGTATTTGTATGTAGTTATAAGTGTTTTTATGCTGTGTAGTGCCACCAATAGCTATGCTGTCTGTAGGATTTCCGTAATAAGCCGAAGGTTGTTGAAGTTTTTCTTTCTTACGTATATCATACCTTACTTGCTCACTGGTTTGGTACATGCTTACACCTGATTTAATAAAGAAGTTTTTTACAGGATAAAATCCAAACTCAAAACCGTAAGTGGGACTATAACTTTTTTGCTCAAATTTATTACGGTCGTTAGCTTGAGGATAAACCAATAGGGTATTTTGTATATCTGTAACAGTACGGAAGGTTTGGTTATAGCCAAATGATAAACCTATAAACCAGCGTTGTTTCATTTCATTGCTTGTAGGTGTAGGAGTTAATATTGGTTCAACACTTTTATTTTCCTCTCCTGTATCTTCATTTTTTTCTACACTATCACCAGCATCACTAGTAAGGTTTTCTCCTATTACACTTGGTTGTTCGCCTTGCTCAACAGGGGGCAAAGCATCTTTCTTGGGTTCAGTTGTCGTAGGTTTTTGAGCATCTGTGCCATTACTGCCATTATTTGTAGCTGGAGCAGTAGGGGTTGCATTACCACCATTGTGTTGCGAAGTTCCACCGCCACTATTAGAGGTAGTAGTGTTACCACCACCTAAATTATTTGTAGGCTTTTGTGTGCCCTTTGTAGGGATGCTACTAGTTGAGGAAACAGGATTGTTATTACTTGCCCCAGTATAAGCCTCTTTATTTATCGGTGCTGTTTCAGTAATTATAGTTTCACTACCGCTTACAGTGCCATTATTGGGCGTGTTATTTACACCACCTTTAACTTGGGTTTGTTCGGTAGTCTGCTGTACTGTTTGATTGTTTTGAGGTTCACCTCCAAACACCAAAAAGCCAAGTATGCTGCCCGCAAGCACCACCATAGCTACTGACGATAGCCACCACAAAAATCTCTTTTTACGGTTGGCATCACGCTCGTCCATCTCGTGCTGTATACGATCCCAAACACTACCCGAAAGTTCAGGCTCGTACGCATCCATGCGCTCCCTCAACTTTCGTTTCAATCCGTCGTTTTCGTTATACTCGTTTATATTCACAATTTTCATTGCTTTTTTTGCTTATTCGCTGCTGTATTACAGCATATTATGTTTCAAAAAAAAATTACGTTCACTGTTCTTCAACATCGTTTGAAGTAAGGTTCTTGCCCTTGCATACTGCGATTTTGAAGTCCCTACAGATATTCCCATTTGTTCAGCTATTTCAGCATGGCTAAAGCCTTCAATGGCAAAAAGGGTAAATACCAGCCTGCCTCCTTCTGGAAGTTTTTGTATTGCTTTTACTATATCTTCGGTAGCAAACTTGTCAATATCAATGCTAGATACCTTGTATTCGGCTTCGTTAATATCAACCTCTATAAATTTCATCCGCTTCATTTTGCGGTAATAGTCGGTAGCGGTATTTACTATAATACGGCGTATCCAACCTTCAAAACTGCCAACGGGTTTATAATTTTTAAGGTTCTCAAAAATCTTAATAAAACCCTCTTGTAAAATATTTTCAGCCTCGTAGTCGTCCCTTGCATAGCCCATGCACACCGAAAGCATTTTTCGGGCATACTTATCGTACAGGTGTTTTTGATACAACCTGTCGTTGTTTATGCATCCTTTTATTAGTTCGGCTTCGCTTATCATAGCAGGGGAGTTTTTCCGTTCTTATTAGTTGAAACGAGATTTTAAGTCGGCAGGTTGTAATGAGATGAAAAAAAGCAATTAATTTTAAAAGGAACAAAAAAACATTATAGTGCCAATGTTATAAAACTATGTAGCAGCACACTCCCCACACACACCCGTTACCAACAAATCGGCAGTTTGCACAGTATAGCCTTGCGGCACTTCAAACTTGGGTACGGTATAATGATCAAGGCATTCCAGCTTATGGCAAACAGTACATTTAAAATGTATGTGTTCATCGTGGTGGGCGTGTTCAGTGCAGTTTTCACATAGCGCATATTGCGCCACTCCCCCATCATCGGGTATTTTGTGTATTATGCCGTTTTCTAAAAACGAGTTTAACGTACGGTAAATAGTTACACGGTCAAAACTATTGCCCAACGTGTTCTCCAAGTCCGTTTGCTTTAGTGCTTTGTGTCCGTTAATAAAAGCCACCAATACTTTTTGGCGGGTTTCGGTTATGCGCAGTTTGTGGCTGCGCAAGGTTTGATTCACTTTTTCGGCATGTTGTAGCATAGCTCAACAAATATAATACAGCTAATACAATTTGACGGCTTAGTAATATTTGAACTATTTTTGCAGCTCTTTTGTTTACAAAGCCAAAGCACGATTAATATGATTAGCATAAACGATATAAAAACACCAACAGGAAACAAACTAACCTGCAAAGGCTGGGTACAAGAAGCCGCTTTGCGTATGTTGATGAACAACCTTGACAGTGAAGTGGCCGAACGCCCCGAAGACCTTATAGTATACGGAGGACTTGGCAAGGCTGCCCGTAATTGGGAAAGCCTTGATTTGATAGTGAAGGCACTGCGTGATTTGGAAGAAGATGAAACCTTGCTGATACAAAGCGGCAAACCCGTTGGCATATTGCCTACCCATAAAGATGCCCCTCGTGTGCTGATATCAAACAGTATGTTGGTGCCCAAATGGGCTACTTGGGAGCATTTTAGAGAATTGGATAAAAAAGGCCTGATAATGTATGGCCAAATGACAGCAGGAAGCTGGATATATATAGGCTCGCAAGGAATTGTGCAGGGCACGTATGAAACTTACGCCGAGCTTGCCCGCCAACACTATGGTGGTACGCTAAAAGGAACATTAAACGTTACGGCAGGACTTGGCGGGATGGGCGGCGCACAACCGCTTGCTATTACCATGAATGAAGGTGTTTGTTTAGCCGCTGAGGTTGAAGAATGGCGTATACGCAAACGTTTGCAAACCCGCTACTGCGATGTAATGACCCGCAATATTGATGAAGGTATTGATATGGCCTTGCGTGCCAAAGAAGAAGGCAAAGCAGTATCGATAGCTGTGGTGGCAAATGCTGTAAACTTATTGCAACGACTGATGGATAGAGGCATAGTGCCTGATAGTCTTACCGACCAAACTAGCGCGCATGACCCTTTGATTGGCTACTACCCACATACTATGGATACTGAGGCTGCCGACAGATTACGCAAAGACAACCCCGATAAATATATTGAGTTGAGCTATGAAAGTATGGCTAAACATGTGGAGTTGATGCTTGAGTTTCAGAAAAAAGGCAGTATAACGTTTGATTATGGTAATAACCTACGCGGACGTGCTTTGGAAAAAGGAGTAACAAACGCTTTTGATTTCCCTGGTTTTGTGCCTGCATTTATACGTCCTCAGTTTTGCGAAGGTAGAGGCCCTTTCCGTTGGGCAGCTTTATCGGGCGACCCTAATGATATATATGTAACCGACCAAGTAATTCTTGATCTTTTCCCTGAAAATAAAAGCCTGCACCGTTGGATAAAAATGGCTCAAGAAAAAATAGAGTTTCAAGGTTTACCTGCGCGTATTTGCTGGCTAGGACAAGGCGAACGCGAAAAGGCAGGTATTGCTTTTAATAATCTTGTAAAAGAAGGTAAAGTAAAAGCCCCAATAGTTATTGGTCGCGACCATTTGGATACAGGTTCGGTAGCATCGCCCAACCGCGAAACAGAAGCTATGATGGATGGTAGTGACGCTATAGCCGATTGGCCTATACTAAACTCTTTAATAAATACTGCCGGTGGTGCCAGTTGGGTAAGTATACACCACGGTGGTGGTGTGGGTATGGGGTATAGCATACACGCAGGTATGGTAATACTAGCCGACGGTACAGAAGATGCTGAACGCCGCCTACACCGCGTACTGCACAACGACCCTGCGATGGGTGTGATACGCCATGCTGATGCAGGATATGATATTGCTAAAGACACTGCCCGTAAACACCGTTTGGATTTGAGGGAGCGTCTTGAAAAACACGGAACTGTTGCCCAATAATACTTTGGGCAGCATTATTCATTATTAAATAAACTGTTATCTTTACAGGTAGAAAGTCTTTTATAAAGAAACAGTTATGAAAAAGTTTGCACTAAGTATAGGTATCTTCTTTTTTTCGTTGCTTGCTTTACAAGCCCAAAGCAAAGGCGATGCGTCTATTGCTTCTGAAAGCTTATTGCACGGCAAATGGGTGGTAGAGAATAAGGCTTTATTACCCAAACACGAAAAAGCAATTAAAGAGTTTTTAAAAGATACCCTAATCTTCTCGGCTGAATCGAATATATTTAGCAATAGTAGCAACGGCAAACCTACGGAGGTATATAGCTATGATGAAAACGAGAAACTTTTGGTAATATTAGTTGCCGAACAACTTGAAGGTAGAGAATATGAAGTTGTAGAGCTTACCGATACACGCCTAGTTCTTAAAGTGCTTAATGCACAAAAAAACAACTTTATAGACTTGGTTTATATAAAATTATAGCCACACCTCGCGCACTTCTATAGCCTGCCCACTATCACCGGTTTTCTTCTTTTTCTCCTCTTCGCGTTTCTTCTTTTCTTCCAATTGTTTTTGCCTCAATTCAATTTGCTTTTGCTTTTCGGCTTGCTTAAGAGAATCTAAAGTACGCCTAGCCGAGTCTTGTGCTATTTTTGCTGAATCTTTAAGGTAGCGAATTGAATCTTGTTTGTATTGCCTCAAGCGCGCTTGTTTTACCCTTTCAGGTTCTTCGCCCGTTTCCCACACATACACCAAATACTTTTTATCCTCAGGCAAAAAACTATTTACCATTGCAGCACTGGCTATATGGGTAATATCAGGAGATAAAGCTAATGCACTTATAGAGTTTACTTCGGCTTCAAAAGAGGCTACCAGTTTACCGGTTTCTACCTCCCACATTTTCACAGTTCCATCAGTAGAACCTGTAATAGCAAATTTAGAGTCGATAGAAAAAGCCACATGGGTTACTTTCCAAGTATGCCCTTTAAGGGTTTGCTCAATTTTACCGTTTTGTATATTCCAAATTATAGCCGTTTTATCTGATGAGCCAGAAATAAGATATTTATTGTTTAGCGCGTATGCAAGGGCATTCACTTCATCGGTATGGCCTACAAAGTTTTTCTTATCTTTTCCGGTAACATTAATATTGTATATCTCTGGCCCTTCTGTAGCCACATATATATCTGTACCTCTAATACTAACTGCAATGGAGTTTATTGGTCGGGCGAATTTTTTTAATGTGCGCGATTCGCCTTTCTTTTTCAAATCCCAAACTTTTAATGAAGCATCAGCCCCGCCTGAATAGGCATAACGCAAACTAGGGTCAATCAGTACGCAGTTTATGGTATTAACGTGCCCAAATAAGCTGTATTTAACACTCCAAGTAGTATCCCAAATTTTTATTGAGTTATCGCGCGAGCCTGTAATAAGCATTTTGCTATCACGGCTAAAAGCCATGCAGCGTATCGAACCATCGTGTGCTTTAAAACTATTAACCAATTCGCCGGTTTCGGCATTCCAAATTTTAAGGGTATTATCCCATCCACCCGAAACTAAAACTTTCCCGTCAGGAGAGTATGTTAATGCTTCAACCTCCTGTATATGGCCTTTTAGTTCCATTTCAGGCTCTTTAATTACTTCTTGTGCAATAGCTGTTTGCACAATACAAAGCAGTAATGCGGCGGTGGGTAGTATATGGCGTAGTATCATCATCATAGTTTATTACTACTAAGTATAATGCAAATTAGTTAAAATAGATACAAATATACTTTAAGTATTTTGTGAAAAATCACAAAAACCTACATTAAACCTATAATAATTATGTGGGAAAAAATTATTACCCCTTATACCTAATCCATTTAAACAGCTCTTTGTACGATACTTTTTTGCCATACATAAGTATACCAACGCGGTATATGCGTCCTGCCAGCCAAGTTGCACCCAAAAAACCACCTAGCAACAACACCATAGATAATACTAAATCCCACTCGTGCCCTTCAATAAAAGGCAATCGCGCCATCATAGTAACAGGTGATGTAAGCGGTATTATAGACATCCAATAGACTATACTACTATGCGGATCGTTGGTAATTGCTGATATTGATACCGCAAATGAAAATATCAAAGGCAAAGTAATGGGCAGCATAAATTGCTGTGTATCAGTTTCAGCATCTACCGCCGAGCCCACTGCGGCAAATAGTGCGCTATACATTAAGTAACCAAAGATGAAATAGAAAAGGAAAAAACCTACATACTTAAATATCGCTCCCAGTGATATTCCGCCGCCTATTTCTGCAAACTTTTCGGCCATTTCTTGAGCATCGGGGTTAGCCGATTGTACACTTTGCACATCACCCATATCCATGGTTGACCCCATTACAAACATTACCCCAAAAACTAAACCGCCGCCAAGCAATACCCAAATTAAAAACTGTGTAAGCCCCACCATTGCTATACCAAATATTTTACCCAACATCAGTTGAAATGGTCGAACGGTTGATATTACCACCTCAACTATGCGGTTGGTTTTTTCTTCCATCACTCCACGCATCACTTGCACTCCATACATAAATACAAACATGTACATAAGAAAGGTGAGGGCAAAACCTATTATGGTAACTATAGCCGTTTCTGATTTTTCAACCTCACTGCCGTTGTTTACCAATACATTAAGGCTTACATCAACATCAAGACTCTCGATTTTTTCTTTGCTAAGCCCTTCCTTCGCCATACGCTGGTCTTTCAACTCCTTGGCTATACTACTCTCTATCCGCTCTTGGGTGGCAATACTACTTTGCTCACGGGTAAATAATTGAATGCCCACCGGCCTATCTAACGTAAACGAGGGCGGAAAATGAAGTACACCATAATAGCTTGATGAATCGAGCATTTTGCGTGCCACGTCTACCTCCATATCCGTATAGGTATAGATTATATAGCCCGTGTTTTTTAGTTTCCCTTGTACAACTCCACTCTCGTCTATTACTTGTATAAAACGTTCTTTTTCTTTGCTGTTTTCATTAAAAGTAATCCAAAAAATAAGACCATAAAAAAGGGCTATAAGCAAAGGCCCTAAAAGAGTCATTATTATAAACGATTTCTTTTTCACCCTGCTCAAGTATTCGCGGCGGGTTACTAACCATATTTGTCTCATCATACTGCGGCCTCCTGTTTAGGGTTTACTATCGAAATAAAAATATCGTTTATAGTAGGCAATACCTCATTAAACGAGTGTACTTTGGTTAGCGGCAACAATTGTTGCAAAAGTGCATTGGGCTGTGCATTTTCATCCATCACCCCAAAAACTGTTTTTTGCAGCCCATCATCAATAGTTTGTGTTTTTTGAACAGTGAAACCATGTACCCTACCGGTATCAAAGCTATCGGTAATTGCTTCGAAAATATTTAACTTATAGCTTTGTTTTATCTCTTTTAGCTTACCATCTAGCACCTTTTTCGAGTTGTTTATCAGCGCAATATTATCACACATTTGTTCTACCGATTCCATACGGTGGGTAGATAGTATTATGGTAGCTCCCTTTTGGCGTAAATCTATAATCTCGTTGCGAATCAGCTCGGCATTTACAGGGTCGAAACCCGTAAAAGGTTCATCCAAAATTATCAGTTTTGGGTTGTGCAATACAGTGATAACAAACTGTACCTTTTGCTGCATTCCTTTTGATAAATCTTCTACCTTTTTAGTGCGCCAACTGTTAATATCAAACTTATCAAACCAATAATCAATGGCATCTTTAGCTGCTTTACGGCTCATTCCTTTTAATTGGGCAAAGTATAAAGCCTGTTCGCCAATAGGCATTTTTTTGTAAAGTCCACGCTCTTCGGGTAAGTAACCTATTTGCGCTACGTGCTTGTTGCTAAGCAGTTCTCCGTCAAGCAATATCTGACCATTATCTGCCCCTGTAATACGAGTAATAATACGTATTAACGATGTTTTTCCGGCACCGTTGGGGCCTAAAAGCCCAAAGATGCTTTTATCAGGCACTTCAAAACTTACGCCATCAAGGGCTAGCTTCTCAGCATACTGTTTTGTTACATTCTCTATTTTTAGCATTGCCAAAAAAATATTTAGTGTAAACTACGATAAACAGTGTTAGTTGACAATAAAAAACTCGATAAACCTACTTTTTGATAAGACGATGATTGAAAACTTTAAGATTTTTCAGTTTTAGTGTAACATTGTATTATGATTAGTTTTTGGGAACACAATTCTTTTACGCAGTACGATATAATAATTGTTGGAGCAGGTATTACTGGTCTTTCTACAGCCTGTTCTATAAAAGAGAAACAGCCTGACAAAAATATACTGGTGCTTGAAAGAGGTATTTTTCCTACGGGGGCTAGTACCAAAAATGCAGGCTTTGCCTGTTTTGCCAAAGCTTGCGAAATGCTTTCGGATATGAAGCTAACGGATGCAGAAACAGTAGCCCGTTTGGCTTTGCAGCGCAAAAACGGATTAGAAAAGCTTCGCCACCGACTTGGCGATCATAAAATTGGCTATGAACAAAACGGTGGGTATGAACTTATTTTTAATGATGATGATACTTTTGATGCTACACAAATAGAGCAATTAAACCAACAGCTTTTACCCCACTTTGGTACACAGGTTTTTTATATAAAAGATGACGAAATAAACCAATTTGGTTTTGCCAATACCCGCCACCTAATATACACACCGCTTGAGGGACAAATAGATACTGGCTTAATGATGGATAGCCTTGCCCGCTATGCTACCCAATTGGGCGTAAAAATTATTTATGGGGCTGAGGTTATTGAGTTTGATGAAACCGAAAATGGGGTAAGTGTTTTTGTGCACCACCACCAACTAAATAAAAATATTGAGTTTAACTGCACTAAAATGGCTTTGTGCACCAATGCTTTAATGGGCGAATTTTTGCCTGAACTGGGCATAAAACCCGGCCGTGGACAGGTATTAGTTACATCACCAATTGAAAACCTAAAGTTTAAAGGCACTTTCCATTTTGATGAAGGTTATTTTTATTTTAGAAACTATAACAACCGTGTGCTATTTGGCGGCGGGCGTAATATTGATTTTAAACACGAAGAAACAGCTGTGTTTGATGAAAACCCGATAATACTAAACCGACTTAAAAGCCTACTAAAAGAGGTGATATTGCCTGATACTGAATTTGAAATTGAACAAAACTGGCAAGGTATAATGGGATTTAGCCCCAATAAGCAGCCTATTGTACAACCCATTACCGATGCTATTGTGGTTGGCTTTGGCTGTAACGGCATGGGCATAGCACTGGGCAGCCATACTGGCGAACAATTGGCTGCTATGCTTACACAAGGTTAATCTTTATCTTTTTTAATATCGGGTTGTATGTAGCCTTTTAAAGCATTTACGTATGCCTCAAAAGCCTGAACCCCATTTTGAGTTATCCTGCAAATAGTAAGCGGGTAGTTGTTTTTAAACTTCTTCTCTACTTCAATATACCCTGCATCTTTTAGTTTTGTTATTTGCACACTAAGATTGCCCGCGGTAGACTCTGTAGCTTCGCGTATATAGGTAAATTCGGCCTCCTTTAGCCCAATAAGTAATGATATTACGGCTAAACGCAGGGGAGAATGAAGTATAGGGTCTAATTCTTTAAAAAGCATTAATGCTATTTGTATTTAATTACGCAGTTTGTACCTTTCTTTCACGCTTTGCACGAAGCAAATAACCAGGGATAATATAGCCTGCTAATACCGAAACTGCCAAAGCTAATAAAGCATCGGGAAAATTAAGCCATATAAGCGATGCTGCGCAACACCATATTATAACACCCCCTATTACCAAAGGGCGAAACTGTATTATACTGCCTGTAATTACTGTGCCCAATCCATACAGTATCATCAATGCAGCATACGATGCTCTAAAGTCGGCTATCTTAGTAATAATAGCTAACACTAAAACAATGCATACTGTTGTACAAATCCACAAGGTTTCTAAAAACTTATCCAAATAGCTTTTAGCCTTTTTGTTTTTACCTTCTCGGTAGCTGTATACAATAGAAATTAGCGCAGTAACAGTCATACCAATTGGCCAAGGCAAAAAATGCCATTTCCATTGTCCCACCAGCAATATATAATGTGCTATTGCTGTTAAAAAAACAGCCCAGCCCCACAGCAAAAAGTAAAAGCTGTTATTGCCTAAATTATTTTTTGCTTTGCTTATCATTTGCGTTATGATGTGCAAGCTTTGTTTTTCGTCCATTTGTTCTTCCATCGTTATACGGTTTAATTGTTTTAATGTATTGTTACATAACTACACCCCTAGGCATATAAACATTTTTATAGTTATGCCGGTAGTAGGTGTATTATATCTCTTCCCAGCCTCATCATTGCACACTTTTACTGCTGTGCCTACTTTATAATTTTCAGCATTGCTTAGCATAGGTTTAGCACTCATAGTAATCACCCATAAAAAGCCAATACCAAGTGCTATAAAATTAATTGTTTTCATAGTTTAAGGTTAAATCAAACACAAACATAAAGTAGTTTATATTATAAACCAAATAAAATTAAAAAAATACCTATGCTACCAAACGTTAGTTTATTCGCTTGATTATTAGTGTTTTTAAGACTTTTATAGCTGAAAAACAAAACTTTACCCCCATTTTAAATGTTTATGGGTTTAGCTTATATTTGCACACCTTATAAATCAAATACCATGAATTTTGAGCTTAGTGAAGAACATTTGATGATACAACAAGCCGCAAAAGATTTTGCTGAAGCAGAATTATTGCCTGGCGTGATAGAACGTGATGAACACCAAAAATTTCCAACAGAACAAATTAGAAAAATGGGCGAGTTGGGCTTTTTAGGTATGATGGTTAGTCCTGAGTATGGCGGAGGCGGTATGGATACCATATCCTACGTATTGGCTATGGAAGAAATATCTAAGGTTGATGCATCAGCATCAGTAGTTATGTCTGTAAACAACTCTTTAGTTTGTTGGGGTTTAGAAACTTTTGCCAACGAAGAACAAAAACAAAAATACCTAGTGCCTTTGGCAAAAGGTGGAATACACGGTGCTTTTTGCCTTAGCGAACCCGAAGCAGGAAGTGATGCTACATCACAGCGTACAACTGCCGAAGATAAAGGCGACTACTACTTATTAAACGGAACTAAAAACTGGATTACCAACGGTAATTCAGGCTCGGTATACCTTGTAATAGCACAAACTCATCCTGAAAAAGGCCATAAAGGTATTAACGCTTTTATAGTTGAAAAAGATTGGGAAGGTGTACAAGTAGGACGCAAAGAAGATAAAATGGGTATACGCGGTAGCGATACACACTCTATCATGTTCCAAGATGTTAAAGTACCTAAAGCTAACCGCATTGGCGAAGATGGTTTTGGTTTTAAATTTGCTATGAAAACCCTTGCAGGCGGCCGTATTGGTATAGCTTCGCAAGCGTTGGGTATTGCTAGTGGCGCTTACGAGCGTTCGTTACAATACAGCAAAGAGCGTAAAGCATTTGGTAAAGAAATATCGAAACACCAAGCTATACAATTTAAACTAGCTGATATGGCTACTGAAATTGAGGCTGCCCGCTTACTATGCCTAAAAGCAGCTTGGTTGAAAGATCAAAAACAAGATTACGGTTTGGCTAGCAGTATGGCTAAAGTATTTGCCAGCGAAGTAGCTATGAAAACTACTACTGAGGCCGTACAAGTACACGGTGGTTACGGCTATGTACGCGAATACCATGTAGAACGTATGATGCGTGATGCAAAAATCACTCAAATATATGAAGGTACCAGCGAGGTAAACCGTATAGTAATCTCTCGTGCTATACTAAAAGACTAAAAATACATTTACGTATAAACGAAAAAAGCAGCCAATGGCTGCTTTTTTTCGTTTATATATAATTTCAGACTAAAAAGAAGGTTGTTATTCTTTTTCTTCAACTACCTTTTCAAGGGTAAGTTCAATTTTTCCATCTTCGCCTTTATCATTTTTCACTACCATTTTACTTCCTTCTTTGCTCATTATTTGCAAGTCATTCTCGGTAGTGCCGTCTCCATCAGAATCAAGGCTAATAATATTCTTTTCAGCATTAAACTTCCATTTGCCGGGCTCCATAGTTCTTCCGTTACTTTCTATCACCAAAGTACTATCGGCATTAAAATTATATACTGTAGTAAGCACGGCTTTTTTTACTTCGCCCATCATCTCTTGCGGAAAGTCTTTCATCTCAATATTAGCATCGGTAACTTTCCATTTTCCGGCAACACCAGAAGCCTTATCATTATTTTTACAGCCAATAATAGCTACAGCCATTACTAGGGCACAAAGGGCAAAATATTTTTTCATTAGGCAAATAAAAGCAAAAAAACTATTCTTCGCGCTCGTATGCTCCAATATCGGGTTGGGCATCACGGTTTTTTCCTTCAAGGTCTTTATCAACCAAAGGACTTAAAAGAGGGGCTTTATCTTTTGCAGGCGATAGGGTATCTAAGCTAAAATCAAGATTATTAATGTTTTTAAACTTTGGGGTGCTGTTAATAATATTACTTTGAGGCAAACCCAACAACTCAGTACGAAGTATATTATTCTGAAAATTAGCATTTATAATTCCTTTGCCATCATTTACCACAACAATCTCTTCGCGCAAGCTGCCGTAAATAATACTATTAACAATATTAAAGCTAAGCGGGTTAATGGCTATTATATTGTCATTCTCGTCAACTAAGTCAGCATTACTAAGCCCAAATGATGGCTCTCGACGTGAAAATGTTCCACTGTAATTAGCAAACGTGCAATGTATCATTTCGTAGTTCCCGCCCAAATCGCCTGCAAAAGTATATTTACCGCAATTTGCCACACAACAATTTACCATACTTACACGCGATGTATAGGCAAGCACGCCAACGGCACTCATGTTTTTTATTAGTGTGTTTTCAATAGTAACTTTTGGATTGGCGTTATTAGATAACGAATCACTACGAATACCCACAGTTGCATTAACAATATCGGCATAGCGAATGGTATTATTGCGGCTTGTGGTAAAAAACCACAAACCACCCCACTGACCGGGTATATCTTTATAATCTTGCCCTAAACGTGCACCTTGAAACTGTACACGGTTGTTTGCAGTTCCTTGCACATCTAATGTACCATCAACGGCCAGATAAGAGTTTACATCGCCATATACTTTTACCCCTGCCCCAATGGTTAATTTACGACCCTGCGGCACTAAAAAGTAATTGTGTATTACATAGGGTTTGGTATTGTCCATCCAAGCCGTATCGTTGGTAGATGTTACTTCGTTAAAGTAATAAGCATCTTGTCCCCAAGCCACTAATTTAATATCCTGAAAGTTGCCGTTGGTTTCAAACGTAATAGAATCTTTAACAATAAGAGGATTGTTGGTATTGTTTGGGTCTATACTTACCTCAACAAAAACATAAATGCTGTCCTCTCCCATTATTTCATAATCAGTAACCTGCGTGCTTCGTTCACCGTCTATATTAATACGATAAGCCGAAGCAGCACCGCCTGCTAACCTTATGTTGGTTTTAATGGTGTTTTTATTTCGGTTGTATACTATAAGCCTTTGGTTTACCGAACGAGGGAAAGGCCCTCCGCCCAAGGTGGTAAACACAGTGTCAAACAAAACAGTATCGGCCGAAAAGTTAAGTTTTGCCGAAGGGTTGGTATCAAACTGCTCACGCTTGCACGAGGGAGCAAATATGCCTACTCCAAAAAAAAGAAGCACTAGCAGCAAACCGCTATTTTTTATCCATTTATTCAAAACAGGTCAAAATTATGCTTTATCCAACTAATTATACTTTTTATGCTAAAATAAACCCCAAAATGATGCTAATACATTAGTCAAGCGGTTGCTTCTGTCCTGCCCTCACTATTTGAGCGTTCAAAATTTTGTGCTTGTGCTTGGTAAAAACTGTCCCCTGCCCGTGCACAAAAGCTACTACCTTTAAATGTTTCTGGTTATAGGCAGCAATATTGGTTGTAAAGTTTACTATATGGGTGGTATTTATAGCCGTAAACTCTGACGGGATAAGCTGCCCCCAAAACGGGCTTATGGCTTGCCTGTATACATCATTGTGTACATAGTTTTTTATAGGGTGGCCACGCCCATAAAGTTCGGGCACGCTAGGATCTTGGTTGTAATAATTGGCTTGCCAATACCCAGTATCTCCGGTTACACTATCTTCAAGCAACAAAACCGTAATATACATGGGTTCGTTTTGAGTTTTACTAAACGATACTGTCGCTTCAACTTGCATTTCATCACCGCTAATTTTACTTGCATCAATGGCAATGCCGCATTGGGCAAACATTTTAATTTGATTATCTATGGGCGTACCCCAATTTCCACCTGGGTAAACAATGGTGTTGCTATCGTTTGGTATATGGCTTCTGTTGATTGCTGCATAAGGTGTTGCCCTAACATCAAAGGCACTTGCTATTTGGGTTCCGTGTTGTGTGGCCATTTTATCACCCCCAAACTGCCCCGTTGGCAAATGATAATGAACCGAAATAAGCTTTTGTTGGTAGTGGTTTTTGTACCACTCAATATCCAAATCAGCTTTTCCGCAATTGCCACAACTGGTGGTGGTAAATTTTTCTATTAAAACTTTTTGGGTAAAACTATTAGTTGGCTGTGGCTCCGGGCTTGGCTTATCTTCTTTTTTACAAGAGCCGAAAGAAACTACAAGCAACAGCAGCAAAACGTATAATTTTAGTAGTCTGGTAATCATATACATATTAAAAAAACTACCCATACAAACGATAATACGGCAAACAATGTTGTAGCAGGCTTAAAGTTTGCTTTACTCTGTTATAGCTAAAGTGGCTATGCTTATTTGGCAAGTTGTTGCTGATTTCAATGCTAAAGCACAGGCTTCTAAAGTAGCTCCTGTGGTAATAATATCATCAACCAACAAAATATGTTTGCCCTTAATCTTTTCTTGATTTTTTACTGTGAATTGCTGCCCCATATTTAGCCATCGTTGCCACCTGTTTTTAGTAGTTTGGCTTTTGGTAGCCGTTGTTTTTAGCAACACATCGGTAACTACTTCAATACCCAATTTGTCCGCAAGTCCTTTGGCAAACCACTCACTTTGGTTATAGCCCCGCTTGCGTTGTTTTGCCTTGTGCAAGGGTATGGGTATTATACTATCAATACCCTCAAAGTGTGGATTATTAAGCAGGTTTTGCCCCATCTGTCGGCCAAGGTATTGTGCCAATTCCTTCTCTCCTTTGTATTTTATGCGGTGCATCATTTGGCGGGTTTTATTTCCCTTGCGGAAATAAAGAAAAGAGGTGGCAGTTTCCACTGCTACTCTGCCCCAAAACATTTGTTCGGCTGGGTTGGGATGCTGATTTTCAAAACCTGTATAAGGCAATGTAAGCTGACAATCTACACAAATAAACTCCTCCCCTTTAAGTAACTCGCCATTGCAGGCTGCACATACCTGTGGATAGAACAACGCTACAAAATCGGCTAAAATTGACATTGCCTGCAAATTATGATTTTTAGCGGGTAAAATAAATCTAACTTACCTTTGCACCAATGGAAATGTTTGAAAACGCAGGACGCACTGAGATAGCTGATTTGGGCGAGTTTGGTCTAATTGACCATCTTACAAAAAATATTGAATTGAAAAACAGTTCTACCGTTAAAGGTGTGGGCGATGACGCTGCTGTGATTGATTGCGGCGGCCATAAAATGCTGGTAAGTACCGATATGTTATTGGAAGGTGTACATTTTGACCTTTCTTATATCCCCTTAAAACATTTGGGGTATAAAGCTGTAACAGCAAATCTATCGGATATTTATGCTATGAATGGTACACCAAAACAAATTACAGTTTCTATTGGTATCTCTAACCGATTTTCGCTTGAAGCCGTAGAAGAACTATACAAAGGTGTTTATTTAGCCTGTGAAAAATACGGTATTGATGTAGTTGGTGGCGATACCTCGTCATCAAGGCAGGGATTAATAATTTCTGTAACTGCCATTGGTGAAGCCAATGCTGATACTATTGCCTACCGCAGTGGTGCAAACGATAACGATTTACTGTGTATTAGCGGCGATGTAGGCTCGGCCTATATGGGTTTGCAATTGCTTGAGCGTGAAAAGCAAGTATATATAGCTAATCCTAATATGCAACCCGACATTGAAGGGTGGGATTATATTGTCGGGAGGCAATTGAAGCCCGAAGCCCGCAAAGAAGTAATTGAATGGTTAGCACAAAATGGGGTACAACCCACCAGTATGATTGATGTATCTGACGGAGTTGCTTCAGAGGTATTTCACTTGTGTCAAAACTCTGCCATAGGTATGAATGTGTACGAAGAAAAATTACCTATCGACCACCAAACCATTCAAATGGCTGAGGAATTAAATATAGACGTAACCACTGCCGCACTGAACGGTGGAGAAGATTACGAATTGATGTTTACCGTAAAACAAGAAGATTTTGAGAAGGTTAAAAATGCACCCAATGTTAGTATTATAGGTCATTGTACACCACAAAATGAGGGTATACATCTTATCACTAAAAACAACAATAAGTTTGCCCTAAAAGCACAAGGCTGGCAACATTTGGCTAAATAAACTTAATTTAACCTCCCCTAACCCCTCCTTAATACAGCACACTAACCCAACACAAGGAGGGGAACAACTTCATACTTACTATTGCTATACCAAAAAGACGGTAGATTTTCTTTGGTATAGCAATACTTTTAATTGGCTATCAAAACAGTTGCATTTTCTGCATTTTCAACCCAAAAAAACTACATTCGTAAGGCTATGCAAGCACAACCAAACACCCCCTACCAAAGCCACTTTTTAAACGAGTTACAAAAGCTAAACCAAGCACAACGACAAGCGGTAGAAACTACTGAAGGCCCTGTTTTGGTAATAGCAGGCCCAGGCACAGGCAAAACGCAAGTATTAGCAGCACGCATAGGCTATATTTTGCTAAATACCGATAGCCGACCTGAAAACGTGTTGTGCCTTACATACACAGAGGCCGGTGCACTGGCTATGCGTAACCGTTTGATTAGTTTTATTGGCCCCGATGCGTACCGTGTGAAGATTGAAACCTTCCATAGTTTTTGCAACGAGGTGATACAAGAAAACCCTGATTATTTTGGTTATAGAGGTTTGCAACCTGTTTCAGATCTTGAAAAAATTGAGGTATTGCAAGAGTTGGTGGATAGTTTTGGTGCGCAACATCCTTTAAAACGCTGGACGGGCGATGTGTATTACGAAACATCACGACTAGACAGGCTGTTTCAGTTGATGAAACAAGAAGATTGGTCGGCTGATTTCATCCAAGAAAAAATAAATACATACATTGAAGATTTACCTTTTAGGGACGAGTTTATTTACAAACGCGCCAATAGCAAAAGGGGTATAAAAGTTGGCGACTTAAAGACGGATAAAATTGAAATAGAAAAAACCCGAATGGGTCAGTTAGCAGCCGCTGCTAACGAGTTTGAAAATTACCAAGAGCTGCTTAAAAAACGCCAACGGTACGATTTTGCCGATATGATTTTGTGGGTGTTGCAGGCTTTTAAACAACACAGCGATTTATTGTATAGCTACCAAGAACGGTTTTTATATTTTTTGGTAGATGAGTTTCAGGATACCAGCGGCTCACAAAATGAATTGCTTAGTTTACTTACCGATTTTTGGGATAGCCCCAATGTATTTGCTGTTGGAGATGACGATCAATCCATCTACCGCTTTCAGGGGGCTAACGTAAAAAATATTGAAGATTTTGCCCTAAAGTATGCCGATAGCCTAAAAGTAGTTGTGCTTACTGAGAATTATCGTTCGGTACCCGCTGTGCTAAGTGCTGCCCACACGCTTATCGAAAATAATAGTGAAAGGCTTATAAACCACACAGGGTTTGATTATCTAAAAAAAGAACTCATATCATCAAACAACCAACTAAAAAACCTTGACACAAAACCTGTAATACGCAGCTATGCCAATACCTACCACGAAATTGTGGATATAGCCCACCAATTAGAACAACTGCAACAACAAGGGCAAGATTTGAAAGAGGTTGCCATTATATACCGAAACCACCGCCAGTGTGATGAATTGGTAAAATACCTTGAGGTGAAGCAAGTACCGTATTACATAAAAAAGAGAATTAACCTGCTTAATGAACCACTGATTTATAAGCTAATTACTATACTGCGCTACATTACACACGAATTAGAAACTCCGCACAGTGGCGAGTATTTGTTGTTCGAGATAATGCACTTCGATTTTTTTGGTATCCCACCCATTGAAGCTGCAAAACTTAGTCTGGCAGTATCAAAACAAAACTATAAAGAACGTAGTACATCGTTTCGCGAACAATTGTTAGATCCAACACAAGGGCAAAAGAAAGCCCCTACCCTTTTCGACCAACATTTTGGAAATGCGGGCATGAAACGTTTGGGTGATGATATAGATTATTGGCTAACACAGGCTGATAACCTTACACTTCCTCAATTGCTTGAAAAGATAATAAACAATGCAGGTATACTAGCTACGGTGATGAAAAGCCCCGATAAGTTTGTTCAACTTGAAATGCTAAAGGCGTTTTTTGATTTTGTTGAAGAAGAGTTTAACCGAAAACCCACAATGCACGTAGGCGAGTTGATACATACCCTTGATTTGATGTATGATAACAGCATACAACTTGCATTTACACGCACATCAGGCCGAACGGATGGAGTAAATCTAATTACCGCGCATTCATCAAAAGGTTTAGAGTTTGATTATGTATTCCTTTTGGGTTGCAACAGCACGGTATGGGACAAAGCAGGAAGGAGTTACACATACAGCTTACCCGACACCATAGTATCAAACACAGCAGGAAAAGATAAAGATACTGAAACCGAAGAAGCCCGTCGCTTGTTTTTTGTAGCTCTTACTCGTGCTAAAAAACACTTATTCATTAGCTACGCTGAAAAAAATCCTGCTGAGAAAGAGCTCGAACGATCACGCTTTGTAGCTGAGATAGAGCATTTGCCCGAAATTGAAAGGGAAAACATCACCCTAAAAGACGAAGAACTTAGCGGTTTTATAGAAAGTATTTTACAACCTGCGCAAGAGCCTGAAATACAACTGGTAGATAAACAGTATTTGGACGACTTACTAAAAAATTACTCGTTAAGTGTAACTCATCTTTCCAACTACCTCAAATGCCCTGTTGCCTTTTATTTCAACAATATAATCCGTGTACCCGCCCCCCAAAACGAGTATATGGCCTTTGGTTCAGCAGTTCACAATACACTTGAATCATTGTTCAGAAAAATGCTTGCTGATGGTAGCAAACGCTTTCCTTCAAAACAAGCTATGCTTGATGATTTTAGGTATTATATGATGTTGCAGCAACAACATTTTATACCTGAGCAATACAAGCGTCGTCTTCAATATGGCCTCGAAATATTGCCCGATTATTACGACAACTATATACAGCAGTGGAGCAAAATTGTAACCGTTGAACGTGTATTTAGAAATATTTTAGTAGATGGAATGCCGCTAAACGGTAAAATGGATAAAATCGAATTTGACGGCAAAACAGCTACAGTAGTAGATTATAAAACAGGCAAGCCTGAAAATGCTAAGAAAAAACTAAACCCACCCGTACCCAATACTGATATTACAACCCATAGCTTTGAAGAAGTTTATGGAGGTGATTATTGGCGACAAGCCTTGTTTTATAAACTATTAATGGACTATGACGGCAACCGAGATTGGGAAATGGTTGCAGCCGAGTTTGATTTTGTAGAACCTGATAAAAAAACAAAGCAGTATATTACACACAAACTACCCATTCATCCCACTGATATTGAATCAGTTAAAGAACAAGTAAAGTACGCTTATACAAACATAAAGAATCACAACTTTAACAAAGGTTGTGGAAATGATGATTGTGAATGGTGCAACTTTATAAAATTCAACAAAATAAACTTGGTATAATAATTCTATACATTTAGTATACAAGCACATAGGTTTGGTTTGCCAATTCCTCTGTTTATTCATATATTGCAGTTTAATAAAGCGCAAAAAACTTAATACATAAGCAACGTTTTATTAATGATAGCCCATCTAATATATAAGTTGGCAATTAATCAACGATAGAATATGAAGAAACTTTTACTTTTTGTTTTTATTTTCGTTAGCACCATAGTATTTAACCAAGCTAAGGCTACGCACGTAATGGGTAGTGATATTACCTACAAGTGCTTGGGTAATGGTAAATACGAAGTAACCGTTACAGTATATCGTGATTGTAATGGTGTTAGCCTAAGCAACTCACCTTTAAATGTTAAATGTAATTCGGGTTCAACATCATTTAGCTTACCCAAAACAAGTGTAAAAGATATCACAGGTATTGATTCTCGCTGCCCTACTCAAAGTCGTTGCAGCGGCAGTTTTCAGTACGGTATAGAAGAACATATTTTTAGTGGTATTATTGATTTGAGTGCTTTAAACTGTTGCGAAGTAACTCTTAGCTGGACTCAATGTTGCCGTAATAGCAATATCACTACAGGTGCAGCAAATGAAAATTTTTATACCGAAGCGGTACTTGATAAATGTATTAACCCATGCAACAGCTCACCTGTATTTACATCTAAACCAGCTGCCCTAGTTTGCGTAGGTCAAGATTTTGCGTTTAACAACGGAGCGTTGGATACTATTGATGTTGGCGACTCTCTTTCGTATAAACTGGTTGATCCTTTAAGTAACCCTGGTGTAAAAATAAATTATTCAGGTTCATGGAGTGCTCAAAAACCTATCTCTTTTCTTGGTTTTCCAAATGCTTCATTAGGTTTTCCTGCAGGCTTCCAATTTGATGAAACTACTGGTGACCTTAGTTTCCGTCCAACAGTTGTAAACCAAGTAACAGTTCTTGTATTGGAAGTAACAGAGTGGCGTAAAATAAATGGCGTAATGACCAAAGTGGGCATAACGCGACGGGATATGCAGGTAATTGTGGTAAACTGTCCCAATAATAAAGTCCCAAAAATAAAGGGGCAAAGTGCCATTGCCTGTTCGGGTCAACAAGTATGTATTGATATTGAATCAAGTGACGATGATGCTAAAGACACCGTGCGTATTAGTTGGAACAGGGGTATACCCAAAGCCACCTTTACCCACAATAATGGTTCAGTAAAAAAAGCATCGGGTAGTGTTTGTTGGACTCCAACTAAAAACGATGTTAGTAATGTGCCCTACTCTTTTACTATTACTGCAAAAGATGACGCTTGTCCTCTAGCAGGTCAGGCTATCCGTTCGTTTAGTATAACGGTTCGAGAGAGTCCTGAAGCTACTATTATAGCCAACAAATTAATTTGCGGTAAAGTAGCTATTGACTATACCCCCCTTAAAAACAACTATCCGGGTTTAACCCACGAGTGGTTGGTAAAAGACAGTATTGGTAGAAACATAGCTTTTAGCGGTAAAAAACAAGACACCCTTCGTTTCCAACCCGGTAAAAACCGTTTGTTCCTTACCTTAAAAACATCAACACCTTGTGTGAACGCTTTTGTTGACACCATAGACATTGACCCCTTTGTGCAGGTAGACTTGCCCACAGATACCCTTATTTGTGACGGTAATCCCATGACCTTTGATGCCATTACCACCTATGGTAAACCAGCCTACCACTATACTTGGAGCACAGGAGACACTACCCAAAAAACAGTAGTAAACCCCGGAGTGGACTCAAGTTTTTGGGTTTCGGTAAAAGATGGAGAAGGCTGTGATAACAGCGATACCGTAAAAGTAAAATGGAGCCCCTTACCCCCTATAAATATTGGCCCTGATGTTCGTATCTGCTACGACCAGTTGCACTCACTGGACGGTGGTAACGATAGTATTCCTTATACCTTCTTATGGAGTACCAACGACACCTCTCGCTATATCGATATAAAAGACAGCGGTTTGTATGTTTTACAACTTACCGATAGTTTAGGTTGCAGCAACTACGACAGTATGAACTTGTTTGTTAATACTGTACCCGTTGATGCAGGCCCTAACCAAAGTATTTGTGATAAAGACACCGTTAACATGACTGCTACAGGAGCCGACAGCTACCAGTGGTATATCGTTCCCAACCTAGCTTCCCCTGTATCTACCTTTAACACCCATAGCTTTGTGGTTACAGGCGATAGAGAGGTACATGTAAAAGCCACCCGAACTTATATGGGTATTACGTGTACCAATACCGATACCGTTCAGGTGCGTAAAAACGAATTGCCCACTATTTCCTTCTCTTCTATTTCTGCCCGTTGTGTTAACGACCCAAGATTTGGATTATCAATAGAAGGATTAGCATGGCCGACCCTTAACACAGGAACATGGACAGGTGTAGATAAACCCAATATTGTAAGCGGTAACTTCTTCTATCCTGATAGTGCAGGTGCTAACCCGCCCCCAGCTCCATCCCCTACCGGTCATAGAGTACGTTATACAGTTATAGACAATAAAGGATGTAAAAACTCTGACATTACCACAGTACCCGTTAATCCCTTACCTGCTGCAAATGCCAGTGACGGTAGCTATTGCGGATACGATGGTAAAATAGATTTAGGCAAACACATTACGGTTACCCCCGGTTTATTGGGAACCATTACTTGGACTTCTGATAACCCACAGGTACAAGCGGCCATACAAAAACAAGGTTTTGCAGGGTATACTTTAGATGTAAACCAATTGCCACAAAACAATACTTACCAAGCCATATCTAAAGTAAGCAACTCTTCAACCGGTTGTACCAATTACGATACGGCAAATATTACAGTAAGACAAATACCCGTAGTAGATGCAGGAGCATTACCTCCATTGTGTCAAAACGGTGTTCCTGTTGATTTAAACTTAGTATCAGGTGCTAACCCAACAGGAGGTACTTGGTCACAAAAAATAGGCGGTATGGGATTAGTTGGCACTGAAATCAACCCTGCTTTGTTCCCTGCCTATACAGGAGGCACTTCATACGTATACTATACCTACGATATACCGGGCAACAACTGTCCTGTGAATGATTCATTCCAATTTACCATAAAACCCATACCTAATACACAAATAGCAGCTATTCCTAAAGTATGTGAAGATGCAGGCTTTAACTCTATCAGTGCATACGGCTCACCATCAGGTGGTGTATGGAGCAGTACTGCTGCTACAGTAAGTGCAGGGGGTCAGGTAGATGTAACCGCAACAGGTTTTGGAACATTCCCTGTAAACTATAGTGTTACCCTAAACGGTTGTAAAGTAGATGCAGCCAGCTCGTTTGAGATACAACAAACACCCTCACTAACGGTAGTTGTTCCTCCTGCAGCTTGCGAAGGAGAACCGTTCAACCTGTCGGCAACGTATACTGCTGCTACAGGAGTACAATGGTCTACCACTGGTGACGGTACATTTGATAACACTGTAGCTAATACACCGGTATATACTCCCGGAGCACAGGACAATGCTACACAAGGTTTTGATATAACGGTATTTACCACCAATACTATTGCTGATGATGTGTGTGCACCTGCAACACGATCGTTTAATGTAGAAATTCATCCTATTCCTACTGCCGATATTATTGGCAATCCATTAGAAGGTTGTGAACCTCATGTGGTAGACTTTACTGCTTTGACCGATCAAGCAGCAGATGCTGATTACTTGTGGAACTTTGGTGATGCAGCCAGCAGTTCTAATACAGGAACTAAAGGCAAAGAAAGCCACGAGTACAACCAACAAGGTCTGTATACGGTAACCCTTAAAGTAACCAATAATAAAACATCGTGCTTTAAGAATGCGCTTCCTGTACAAGTAACCGTTCACCCAACACCTGATGCTGACTTTAAAATGTCTCGTGAGGTAACTACAGTTGCTGCAACAGATGTAGTGTTTACCAATTTAACCCGTATTGATTTGCCTGGGGTAGTTAAAAATTTAGACTACACTTGGGAATATGGAGATATAAGCGGTAAAACAAGCAAAGACTTTAGCCCTACTTACGAATACCCTACCGATACAGGTTTGTATATTGTTACCTTAACTGCGGTAACCGATAAGGGATGTCGTTCAGTACATACAGATACCTTATTAATAGGTCCTGATATTACCGTATTTATCCCTAATGCGTTTACTCCTGATCCTTACGGCCCTGAAAAGAACAATTACTTCCATGTAACTGCTGAAGGTTTTGAGTCTTTTGAGATGTTTATCTTTAGCCGTTGGGGTGAAAAAGTACATTATTCAAACAATATTGAACAAGGTTGGGACGGTAAATTTAAAGGTGAACCCGCTCAACAAGATGTATACACATACGTGGTAAATGTTACCAGCTTCTCAGGCAAACCATATACCTTTAGCGGTACAGTTACTCTGTTGAGGTAATATTCTAATCTAGAAAACTTTAATATAGAGTGCCCTTTACTTTTTTAAGTAAAGGGCACTCTTATTATACTCCTAGCCACAAATAAGTTTTAA